>CAVQCW010000001.1:0-150235 GCA_963711075.1 uncultured Pseudomonadota bacterium
AATTGAGCCCCGTCTCGGCATCGTAGTACTGGCCGGGAAACCGCAAATTGAACGAAAAGTCGTTCCCGTCCCCATCCGGATCTTCGTCCGGATAATCCTCGCCGAAGCTGTTGCCGAAATAGTCCCACTTCCAAACCACTACGTCGCCCGCCGTCGTGGCACCCGGCCGCACCACGTCGCGCGGCGTACCGAGCTGGTCGGTTTCGATATAGTACAACTGGCCATTTGAGATGGCGGCAATCGGGAGTGGCCCCAAGTACACGTAGTTGACAGTGGTGGTTGTGTCTGCTCCCGTTGGTCTGGTGTACTCCGCCAAGGTCTTGCCGCCTTCATCGTAGATGTAGGCGCCGTCGAATTGATTCTTGAAGACGGGACCGGTCAGCAGCTCATCTTTTTGTATGCGCTCACCCTTGCCGTTGTACTGATAGTACATATTGACCGAGGTGGGAGGGCTAGGAGGAGGACAAGGAGGCCGCCTGCACACTGGCGACGGTTTGTAGCTCAGCAGCGCCTTCGAGACGCGGTTGCGATCATCGAAAGTGAATGAGGGATATTGCTGCGCCAAATCAAGCGCGTTGCCATTTTGATCGTAGTCGATGCCGGAGCCATTGAGCTCCTGCAACCGGTGTCCACTGTTGACAAAGTCGTAGGTGTAGCTATCTGTCTGTCCAACGAGCGTCTTGCTCAGCCGGTCGCCTGTCGATCCGTATGCATAAGCTTCGAGTACATCGCCTCCGGCATCAGTCACGCCAGTCAGCCTGTACAAGGGATCATAGCTGTACGATCGCGTCGGCGGAATGGCGCCAATGCTACTGCTGGCATTTAGCAAGTTGCCGAGCACGTCGACCGTCGCATCGATTACCAGACCGTTGGGATCGGAACTGGCGATCTTGTCAATGGCGTAGTCCTGATCGTAGGTTTTGGTCAGGATCCGGTTATTGCCGAACGTGAGCTTGTTCACCGGGCCGAACGGAAAGTAGGTTATGTCGCTCACTACCGTCGTCGGCGTGCCGCCGAAGGGTTGATATGTCACCGAGGCGATGCGTCCGACCGCGTCGCGGCCATACGTGACTACGTCTCCGTCCGGATAGGTGACGCTTTGCAATCGGTCGGCGACGGTATAGGTGTATCCGATCCCGTAGGAGGTTCCGCCGACGTTCTGCGTCTTGCGGGTGACGTTGCCGCGTCGGTCATAGCAATAAACTGTGCTTCCCGAACTATCGGTCATCGTCGTCAACCGGCCCGTCGGATGGGAACCGCTGCATCCGGTCGTTGCGTCCGGCTGATCGTACGCATAAGCGACATCCAGGCTGGAGTCGGGATAGCCGATTCCAGTCAGGCGGTTCAGCGCGTCATAGGCATACGTTGATGTAACGCCGCGCGCATCGGTTTGCGTAACGCGATTCCCGGCAGCGTCGTAGGTGTAGCCGGTATGGCCGGTATCCGGGCTGTCCAGATCGGTGAGATTGTTCAGACCATCATACGTGTAGTTCGTGGTCAGATTGTCCGGATCGGTCACGCTGCGCAGGTTGTCGCGCGCGTCGTAGGTGTATTGCGTGGTCGTGTCCAGCGTCTGCGCGCTCTGGCCTGTGTGATCCTGCAGGGTCTTGATCAGACGATTGAGCGGATCGTATTGCTGCTCGGTACCCGCACCCAGGCCGTCGACGGAATAGATGGCGTTGCCGTTGCCGTCGTAGCCGTCGGTATAGGTGGGTGGCGTGTCGGCCGGGTTTTGGTAGTGCTGCACGGTGGCGCTGGATGCGTTCAGCGTCGTAACCAGGTGATTGAGCTGGTCGTACTGGCGCGACAGTGCGCGTGTGATCGCGTTGCCGGGATCGTACGTATTCTCTGCGGTGCGATTGCCTGCCGCGTCCAGCGTGTAGTGAATATGATCGCCCAGAAGATAGTTCGATGGCGTTGCGCTGTCGTAAATATCGGTCAAACGATGCGCATCGTCATAGACGTAATGCAAATACGTGCCATCTGGCTGGGTGACCTGCGTGACGTTGCCCACGTTGTCGTAATCGAATGTCGTCGTCGCATCCAACGTCGCATTGGCTGTGCCATCCGCATTCGCCCGTACGGTGCGTGTGAGCAGCCAGCCGCGCGGGTGATAGGTCATGTCGGTGTAGGTACCGTTCGCATCCTGCATGCGTGTGACGCGGCCGTTCTTGTCGTAGCTGACGTAGGTCGTGATTTGGCCGAGCGCATTCGTCACGCTGTGGATGTCGCCGAGGTGATGGCAGGTGCCGCCAAGCGTTGCGCAGCCGGTTTCGGTTTCGTCGGTCGTCTGGTAATAGCTGTAGGTGGTGACGTCGCTGACGTCTGTCCGCGGGCCGTCGACACTGCGTAACAACCCAGCCAACGGACACGTCTGCGCATCGACATCAGACTGTTCGCAGTACGAATAGGTCGATTGACGCACACCGAGCGGTGCATTGGCTTGCGACCCGCAGACGTAACTCGATGCACCGCTGACCGAGGGATCGATTTCGCAGCGGGCCAGCGGTTGGCCGTTCGTATTGTATGACCAGTGCGTCAGAGATTCGGTAACTCCATTTGCATTTACAACCTCGCGGGTAAGTGGAAGATCAAGATTCTGATCCCATGTTGACGTCCTGGAACGTTGTTCAGCGGTACCAACTGCATCGATCTGCGTGGTCTGATGGAGACTGTCGTATCCATAAGAGGTTTGCGTGCCATTTGCATCAATCGTATAGTCGGGGCGCGAATCGCTTCGATAAACGTAGGAGCGCGAAACTGAGCTACCTGAAACTGGCGAGTTTGTCGTTACCGTCGATGGTTTGCGGAACGGATCAGCGTTGAAAACAAAAACGTCTTGTTCTCCGAGCGCGTGGACAACCGTAGTTGAAGTACCGTCAGTACTATATTCCAGAGCGACAGCATCCGCTGTCGGAGCCGAGACATCCCCGGTATTCAATACGCTGGACGAAGCACGCCCTAACGCGTCGTAGGTGAACGTAGCGTAAGGTTTCGTATTCTCATCAATGATGCCGGTCAAATAATTGGGATAACGCGAATCATCATATTGAAAGGTACGCACGCTCCCATCCGGATAACTAACACTCTGTAGGTTATTGAATCCATCGTAGCTGAAGCCGAGCGATGTCTGGTCCGGCAATACCACGGACACCAGCGACCACCCTTCGTACAAGAACGTTAGTGCGCGACCCTTGCCGGTCGTTACCGACGCCAGTCTGCCGGCACCGTACGTATCGTATGTCATCGTCAACGTTTTTGCCGGCGAATCGCGATCGACAATTTGTACGAGACGACCGTTCGCATCGTATACGTACACCCGATTTCCGCGCAATGTTAGCCGCCAATCATCACCAACCCGCCGCAGTACCTGACCAGGCACGTTCGTAGAACGATAAAGCCCTGCATCGACATACTGAAAGTCATCAAAATCACCATTTTCATCCTCGACGAAAACGGGTGATGTGCCGTTGGGCGATGGCGTAAGAATCTGGCTCGCATAGTTGTGCGTCCAGTTTGCGCCCATACCTGCCTGAGTCGGCAATTGGACAATCGAGTGATAGTGGCGTTCGAAACGCAGACCATCGCCGTCCCAGTCCGTCTCGTTACGCGTCTTTTCTCCTGTCACCGGGGAACACGGATGAGGGGTATTGCTTGCGCACGTATTGAACTGAATGGGATAGCCGATTATGACGCCGGTTTGACTGTTGTAACAAAGCGGTGGGTAAACAGGCAGAATTGTATTTGGGTTATATGCCTTATTAAATCCAGGCGATATTGTAAATAAATCTGGACAAGGAGCGAGATGGCGTCGGCTCATATACCACGTTTCGTTGTATTGCGTATCTGGAAAATTACAAATATTGTAGGACACATTCACGTGTTTATAATAGTCATAGCTTCCGTCTGTATTGGCATTGTCATCAAATGTGCCTACTTGATTGACAGCATACCCGTCGAAAGCCGAATTCCCACTGATCTGTGAATACGGTAGTGCGTATTCGCCGGAAACCGTAATAGTAAGATTGCAAGCAAAGTTGTCGGGAAATCCGTCACTTAACTTTTGGAGAAGATAATCTTCGGATGGGCATGTTTCAGCCATCCCGGGCAACCTGTCGGGCAGCGATGGTTTGCAACTAATTCCAGTGTTTCCCTGTGGAAACGTCAAGCCATACCCATCTTGCAATTCGCCCCCAACATCGCGATTTCGAACCGCGTAGTTCAGACGAACAAAAGGGAAGTTCGAGTAGTCCGCACTCTTGAGCTCCAGGAATTGTCTGCCGGTGGCTGGTGTCGGCTCAAGACGCATTGCCGCTTCAGCATCTGGCAGCTGCGAATAGCATTGACCGGCGTACGTCCATGCCCAGGGTGGCTGGCAATTCTCTTGCGCAAAAGCAGAAGACAACCCCAACAAAAAGAAAATTACACTCAAGAAAAAGCAGGCGCGCTTCATCGGACTATGGCCAGAAATTCGTTTCATAAGTGTCGATCTCCTTGCTCTATTCAATTTCTGTCCTGACTAGCCCACCGACCCGCGCACGGACCGGTGGACCAATCAGGACCTCTGTTCAGGTGAGTAGAAAGCCGCATTCCGAGCTATCGAGTCATTTGGACAATGGATCAACCCCAAGCGAGAATCGTCGCGCGACGAATTGGCGCGTCTGAACTTTCGGAAGGCCGACAGGCACCGCTTTTGATCGTAATCAATGAAACTAGATCGAGTAACTGTCAGAAATGACAGGTCTGAATAGATTTGGCTGTGCGCAACCCAACCCGGGCGAGCGGTCGTTGGTGGATTCAATTCGGGAGTACAACTCCCGACCAACTGAAGGGCGCAGGTGCGATAGTCTGCACAAGGCATCTTCGCTCCGAGGACGCAGAAATTCCGCTTAACCTACCGTCCAGTTTTCCGGCACCATCTTTAGAATGACGCGAATACTCGACCGATTGGTTATCTGCGTCTCCCATGCACCTCACTAACACAGATTGGGTAGCGAGATTGCGCTATCGCGACAGGCTGCGTTCAGAAGATTTCCGCTCCTGGGGACCCTCTGATTAACCCTGTGCAGGTGGCATGACACTCGGAAAGTCCGCAACTCGTGCTGCGTGGCGCAGTGCACGCTGGTTGCCTGGACAAGCCCGCGCGGCGCGGGGTGCGGGCTTTCTTGGCGTCACCCTCATGCCTAAAATCAACAGGTTGGGCCCGTTCTGTCTGTGCGCCATTCTGCGTTGCACTGTCTTGCGAACAGACAGAGCGGGTGACACCCGCGCAGGGTTAATCAGAGGGGCCCTAGACTGCCCCGCCGGTCTGCAGCAACTGCGCCAACCGCCGTACCGCAACGGACACAATCGGGTAATCGGTCACGACCTGCGAGCGCATGTCGGCGAACATGCCGAGCGTGAATTGCAGTGCGGGATCGTCGCGGTTGAGCCATGCATCGACGAGTTCGGCACCGCGACCCTTGCCGGTCTGCTCGATCACTTGGGCGGTGAGGGCACGATGCTGGCTGTACAGTTCGTCGCGCAGGCTGCCGCGGGCGTGGGCGTGCCAGCGCGATTCGACCGGCAGTTCCTCGATCTTTCCCATCAACCAGCTCAGATGCAAGGCCTCGCCGAGCGCGAAGTAGACTTCCGCGGTGCGCTCGATCGGAAGCTGGTGTTCCGCCGCGACATGGATGATGTCAAGCGCGGAACCGGGAGTAGGAAGCGCGGCAAGGGTGCCGCTGATCGATTCGCCAAAGCCTGCGCTAGTCCAATGCTGCTTGCCTGCGTCGTAACGTCCGCGTTCGTGCGGCGTAATGACGGCTTCAATGCATTTGAGCAGATCGCGCATGCCGGGATAGTAGCGATCCACCGCCGCGGCGATGTCGAGTGTGGATTCGGAATGATTGAGCAGCCAGCGGGTCATGTTGCGCAAGGTGTTCCAGATCACCAGCAACGCGTCGATCTGGGCATTGCCGTCGACCTTGCCGTCCAGCGCCTCGATCTGGCCCCACATCGCGCGGCCATCGAGTACTTCGCGCGCGATGTTGTAGGCGCGCGCGACTTGGGCGGGCGTCTTGCCGGTGTCTTCGCCCATGCGCAGCACGAAAGTGGCGCCCATGCGATTGACCATCGAATTGGTCACTGCCGTGGCGATGATTTCGCGTTTCAGCCGGTGCCGCTGCATGTGCTCGGCATACTTCTCGTGCAGTGGCTTGGGGAAATAGCGGCGCAGCTCCTTGGACAGATAGGCATCTTCGGGCACATCGGATTCCAGCAATTGCTGGAAAAGTACAATTTTGGAATACGATAAAAGAATGGAAAGTTCGGGACGGGTCAGGCCCACGCCGCGCGCCTTGCGCTCGGCGAACTCCGCGTCGGTCGGCAGAAACTCGATCTGGCGATCGAGCAGCCCCTGATTTTCAAGCGTGCGAATGAAATGCTGCTTCGAGCCGAGTCGGGATACCGACATGCGCTCCATCAGGCTGATCGCCTGGTTCTGGCGATAGTTGTCGAGCAGCACCAGGCGTTCGACTTCATCGGTCATCGCCGCAAGCTGGGTATTGCGCGCGTCGTAATCGAGCTCCCCACGCTGTACCGCATCGTTGAGCAGAATCTTGATGTTGACCTCGTGATCGGACGTATCCACGCCAGCGGAGTTGTCGATGAAATCGGTGTTGAGCAGCACGCCATTGAGCGCCGCTTCGATGCGGCCGCGCTGGGTCAGACCGAGATTGCCGCCCTCGCCCACCATCCGGCAGCGCAACTCGTTGCCATTGATGCGGATCGGGTTGTTGGCGCGGTCGCCGGCATCGGCGTTGGATTCGGATTCGGCCTTCACATAGGTGCCGATACCGCCGTTCCACAGCAGGTCCACCGGTGCCTTGAGGATGGCGCGCATCAGTTCGTTCGGCGGCAATGTATCGACGCCTTCGTCGATGCCCAGCGCCTGGCGCAATTCGGGCGACAGCGGAATGGTCTTGGCGTTGCGCGGGAACACGCCACCGCCGCGGCTTATCAGCCTGGCGTCGTAATCGGCCCACGAGGAGCGCGGCAGCTTGAACAGGCGTTCGCGCTCGACGAAAGAGCTGGCTGCGTCGGGATTCGGATCGAGGAAAATATGCCGGTGATCGAACGCGGCGACGATGCGCGTGTGCTTCGACAACAGCATGCCGTTGCCGAACACGTCGCCGGACATGTCGCCGATGCCGACGCAGGTGAAGTCCTCGACTCTGGCAGTCACGTCCCAGCGCACGGAAATGGCGCTTGACCGACTCCCATCGCGCCCTTGGCGGTGATGCCCATGGCCTTGTGGTCGTAACCGACCGAACCGCCGGAGGCAAACGCGTCGCCAAGCCAGTAGCCGTGCTCGGCACTGACCGCGTTGGCGATATCGGAGAACGTCGCCGTGCCCTTGTCGGCGGCGACGACCAGATACGGATCGTCGTCGTCGTGGCGCACGCAGTCCTGCGGATGCACCACGTCGCCCTCGACCAGGTTGTCGGTGATGTCGAGCAGGCCGTTGATGAACAGGCGGTAGCAGGCCACGCCTTCGGCCAGCACGGCGTCGCGCTCGCCGCTGGCCGGCGGCCGCTTGACGAAAAATCCGCCTTTGGAGCCGACCGGCACGATGACCGTGTTCTTGACCATCTGTGCCTTGACCAGACCCAGCACTTCGGTGCGGAAATCCTCGCGCCGGTCCGACCAGCGCAGGCCGCCGCGGGCGACCGGCCCGAAGCGCAGATGCACGCCTTCCACGCGCGGCGCATAGACGAAGATTTCGCGATAGGGTTTCGGCTTCGGCAGATCCGGCACCTTGGCCGGATCGAACTTGAAACTGATGTATTCGCGCGCCTTGCCACCCGGTGTCTGGAAATAGCTGGTACGCAGCATGGCCCCGATCACGCCCAGCCAGGCGCGCAGGATGCGGTCCTCGTCCAGGCTGGCAACGCGATCGAGCAGGATGCGCAAGGCGGCGACGATCGTCTGCATCTGCGCTTCGCGCGGTTCGCCGCGCACGTTGACCAGGCTGTCGATGAATCCAGGATGCGATTTCACGACGTCTTCCGGGACCAGCGCGTTGAGTTCACGGCGCAGGCGCTTTTTCGCGCCTTCCAGAACGGTCTTGCCCGCCGTCTCGCGCTGCGGATCGAACTTTGCCTCGAACAACTCGATCAGCAGGCCGGCGATGAGCGGGTAGCGGTTGAGCGTCTCTTCCATGTACGCCTGCGAAAAAGGCACGCCGGTCTGCAGCAGGTACTTGCAGAGGCCGCGCAACACGGCGATCTGGCGCCATTCCATCAGCGCGCCGAGAATCAGCTTGTTGAAGCCGTCGTTCTCGGTCTGGCCACGCCAGATGCGTTCGAAGCTGATCTGGAACGCGTCCTTGATCTGCTCGATGTCGAAACTGCAGGGCACGCGCAGGCTGCACCTCGAAATCCTGGATGACGATGGTCGACGCACCGAGATCCATCTCGTACGGATGCTCGGACAGTATCTTCAGCCCCATGTTTTCCAGCATCGGCAACGCGTCGGAAAGCGTGATCGGCGCGCCGTAGCGGAACAGCTTGAAGCGCAGACTGTCACCCTTTTTTCGCGAGCGGTACAGCGACAGGCGGATGTCGTCGGCGTCCTTGAGGCTGGCCGCAGCTTCCACGTCGGCGGCCGCAATGTGGGCGCTGACCTCCTCGATGTAGCCGCCCGGCAGCGCACGGCCGAAGCGATTGGCGAGCTTGATGCCCTTTTCCTCGCCGTGCTTGTTTACCAGCAGATCGCGAAGTTCGTCGTGCCAGTTGCGCACGATCTGCGCGATTTTCGTTTCAAGTTCCGCGATGTCGTGGCGCGGCTTGTCGCCGAGCTTGGGGCGGATCACCAGGTGCAGACGCGCCAGCGAGGATTCGCCAAGCTGGATCGTCGAATCGACGCGCTCGCCGTGAAACGCGCGCTTGAGCAGGGCCTCGATGCGCTCGCGCACATTGGTGTTGAAACGATCGCGCGGAATGAACACCAGGCAGGAGAAGAAGCGACCGTACTTGTCACGACGCACGAACAGGCGCGAGCGCGCCTTGCCCTGCAGCTGCAGGATCCCGGTCGCGGTGGCGAACAGTTCGTCCTCGCTGGACTGGAACAGTTCGTCGCGAGGCAGCGTTTCCAGGATGTGACGAAGGTCCTTGCCGGAATGCGAATCCCGGCGCAGTCCCGACCGCGTCAACACCGCATCGTGCTTGCGCCGAATCAGCGGAATTTCCCACGGTCGCCGTGCGTAGGCACCCGAGGTGTACAAGCCGAGGAAGCGCTGTTCGCCGATCGGCACGCCGTTGTCGTCGAACCGAAGCACGCCGATGTAGTCCATGTGTCCTGGACGATGCACGCTTGCGCGCGCGTTGGTCTTGGTCAAGATGATCGCATCCAGCGAACCGGATTGCGGCAGGTCCCTGGCCGCCAGGGATTTCAACGAGCGCTGCGCCACCGAGCATTCGGACTCGCGCAGGATGCCGAGACCGGAACCTTCCACCGCCTGCAGCACTTCCTCGCCACCGACAGTGGCGACGCGGTATTCGCGATAGCCAAGGAAGGTGAAATGGTCGCCGGCGACCCAGCGCAGGAACTCCTGAGCCTCGGCGACGCCTTCAGCGTCTATCGGTGCATTTCGCTGGTTCAGATCGGCGGCAATTTCAAGCATCTTGTCGCGCATCGCCCTCCAGTCGCTGTAGCATGCTGCGACGTCAGCCAACGCTGCGCGCACGCGACTGCTCCAGACGCACGCGCTCGGCCGGCTCGCCGACGCGGTCGACCTCGAAATGCATCAACGATTCGATTCCGCCCTTGCCGACGCCTTCGGCGGACAGGGCCAGGATATGACCGCCCGGGATCGCGCTCGACGCTGTAGACCGGATGCACGGCGCTGTACACCAGCAGCTGCGCCTGGGCGATCGCGATGCCGACCGAGTCGACCAGAAACGGCATGTCATCGGTGACGATGTCGACAACGGTGTGGCCCGAATCCCAGCCGTCGTGTTCATGCGTGGGATTGAACACGCGCACAGCCGGAACACCAGGCTTGCGCACGCGCACGAACTCCAGCAGGCTCATCAGCAACGCAACCCAGTCCTCGACCGGTCGCGCGGCAAGATCATCGGCACTGACCCGGCGGAAGAAATGAGTGGCAAAGCCCTGTGCCTGCGCGCTTTGCGCACTGCCAAGACGCTGTTTCAGCTGCTGCAGTACAAGATCGACGACGGACGTCGGGGCATCGACATGGGCGTTCATGAGAATCCGGTATGGGGGTAGTATTGCGGGGCGCTTAGGATACTGCCACGGCCGCCGTCTTAGCCAGCCGCGGCATCGAACAGGATATTGGCCCGCAACTTGCTAATTCACGCGCGGCCTACGCAATTCGGGTCGACACCAGCCATGCCTCAGAACATCCAGAATGACAGTGACCGCAAACGTGGAATTCGGACGCTACATGGGCCGACTGTCGGCGTTGTTTGCGTTACTGGTTCTGATCCTGGCGATGATCGGAATTCGCGTCTGGCAGACGAGCAATCGGTTCGTCGCCGAAGACACCTGGGTCGCGCACACCCTTGAAGTCAAGAACGCCACGCAGACTGTGCTGGCGCGCCTTGGCGGCATCCAGGCCGCGGCTACCGTCTATGCCGCAACCGGAGCACCATTGCGTGCCGCGGAATTCACGGTCGAGTCGCCGCAACTGGACACTGATCTGGCCGCGCTGGCGAAACTGGTTCAGGAAAACCCCGAACAGAAACAGCGCGTCATTGCGTTCAGTACGGCGGTGCAGGTTCGCCAGGACTTGCTCGCCGAGGCCGTTGCGGCGCGCAGGCAGACCGGCAAGTTGCCGCGATTGCCGGAAAATGCACCGACCGATGCGCATCGGGTTGCCGCGAGCATCATCGCCGCGGAAGACGCTTTGCTCTCGTTGCGCCGCGAGCAGGCCCGCAACACGGCCAGGCTCACGCGTACGCTGACGGCATCGGCGGTGCTGCTCAGCATTGGCTTTCTGGCACTCATGTTCTGGCTGATTCGCAATGCCCATCGGCGCACTGCCATCAGCGCGCATGAGCTGCGTGCCGCCAACACGCAATTGGCCGACGCGTTGAACGAGACCCGCCGAAGCAGCAGCGATCTGCAGCACCTGAACCAGTTCGGAGAAATGCTGCAAGCCTGCCACACCCTGGATGAAGTGCGCGCGGGTATTCCGGATGCGATGCAGGAATTGCTGCCCGGTATCGGAGGCCGCGTGGCCCTGCTCAACCCCTCGCAGAACCTGCTCAGTGTCGGCGCGCACTGGGGCGATCACGGCGTGATTGCCGAATCCATATTCGCGCCGGAAGACTGCTGGGCGCTGCGCCGCGGTCAGGCGTATCCGCTGGCCGGGACCAGCGGCGGCTTCGTATGCCAGCACGTGCACTGGCCGAATCCCGATCTGCCGGATGCCGGCTATCTGTGCATACCGCTGACCGCGCAAGGCGAAGTCATCGGCGTGATGACGGTTGATGCGAACCGGTCGATCGACGCCAATTCACGTCGCCTGGCGATCGCCGCCGCGGAGCAACTGGCCCTGGCCCTGGCAAACCTGCGCCTGCAGGAAACCTTGCGGACGCAATCGATCCGCGACCCGTTGACCGGCCTGTTCAATCGTCGCTATCTGGAAGTCTCGCTTGAACGCGAACTCGCGCGTGCCGCGCGCCGCAACCACCCGATGGCGGTATTGATGCTCGACCTGGACCACTTCAAGCGCTTCAACGACAGTCACGGGCACGATGCTGGCGACACGCTGCTGGTTCAATTCGCCGACGTGCTGAAACGCAATACCCGCTCCGAAGACATCGCTTGTCGCTATGGCGGCGAAGAATTCACCATCCTGTTGCCTGAAGTAGATGCAGACAGCGCACGCAAGCGCGCCGAACGAATCCGCAACGCGACTGCCGAGATGATCGTCAAGCTTCGGGAACAACCGCTCGAACGCATCAGCGTTTCCATTGGCCTGGCGATATTTCCCGACGACGCGCGCAACGGTATCGACTTGCTGCGAAACGCTGATGCTGCGCTTTACCGCGCCAAGCGTGCCGGCCGCAACCGGATCATGACAGTCGACGACGACAAGACCGCATCAGGCTCCAAGGATATCGTCCCGAAGCCGTCGCACGAGTGACATATCGCTTCGGATACCGTGCCGGAATTCCGTGTCGCGCCTCACGAACGCGGCCCGCACGCGCCAGCGTACAAATCGATCATCTTCGGACGAAGCATATGTACCGAGTCGGCTACCGCGCGTTCAACGCAATCCGGTTTCGTTGCGCGCAATCACAAGGCGCTGGATTTCGCTGGTGCCTTCGTAGATTTCGGTGATCTTGGCATCGCGGAAATATCGTTCCAGCGGCATTTCCTTGGAGTAGCCCATGCCGCCGTGAATCTGCACGGCCTGATGGGTGATCCACATGGCGGCTTCCGATGCGGTGAGCTTGGCAACCGCGGCCTCGGTGGAAAAACGCCCGCCATTGATCTGTGCCTGCTGCTTGGCCCAGGCGGCGCGCAGGGTCAGCAGCTGGGCGGCGTCGAGTTTGCACTTCATATCGGCGATTTTCTGCTGGATCATCTGGAACGACCCGATCGACTGGCCGAACGCCTTGCGATCGTGCGCGTAGGCAAGCGTGGCTTCATATGCCGCGCGACTCAGACCCACGGCCTGCGAGGCGATGCCGATGCGCCCGGCATCGAGCACCCCCATGGCGATCTTGAAGCCATGACCTTCCTGGCCGATCACGTCCTCGGCCGTGGCACGATAATCCTCGAACTCGATCTCGCAAGTCGCCGATGCGCGAATTCCAAGCTTGGGTTCGGTCTTGCCGCAGCGAAAACCTTCGCGCGCGGTGTCGATCATGAACGCGGTTATGCCGCGCGCGTGCTTGTCCGGGTCGCTCATCGCGAACAGCAGGATGTACTTGGCCACCGGACCGGACGTGATCCAGCTTTTCTTGCCGTTGATGACAAAACCGCCGTCAGCCTGCTTGACGGCGCGACAGCGCATGGCCGTGGCATCGGAACCGGATTGCGGCTCCGTCAGCGCGAATGCCCCAATCGCCTCACCGGCCGCGATCGGCGTAACGTACTTGTGCTTTTGTGCTTCGTTGCCGAATTTCAGCAGACCGTTGCAGTACAAGGTGTTGTTCACCGACATGATCGTGGAGTGTGCACAATCCGCCGCGGCGATCTCGATCATCGCCAGTACATAGGCGATCGAGTCCATGCCCGCGCCGCCGTATTCGGCCGGCACTTCGATGCCCATGAGACCGAGTTGCCCCATCTCGCGGATGTTGTCCAGTGGGAATTCCCCCGACTTGTCGAAATCAGCCGCCACCGGTGCAATGCGCTTTTGCGCGAAATCGCGCGCGACCGCCTGTATCTGCAACTGTTCTTCGCTGAAGTTGAAATCCATGTTTCGCTCCGTTGTTGTTGCCCCTCGCCCGTCTGGAAAGGGGTTGCGGTGAGGCCCGGCATTCAACTCAACCGTCGGTCAATGACACGGTGCAAGTTCTCGTGCAGACCGGTCCTCATCCAGCGCGTCGCGCCGCCGTTCCAGTGTGAAGCCGGAAAAAACCGTGGCGGATCGATACCGATCAGGCAAGCCTGCATTTTACTGTTTTCGGCGCTCACCTGCCGTAGCGAGTGATCCAGCGGCCGGCAAATCATCAAAATCGCAGGGCCCATGCGGCAGATGTTGATCGAGCATCCATGGCAACAACCCGGGCGTGGCGTAGGCTTGCTGCCAGATCACATGCATTTCGTCCGGATATTCGGTGTAACGTGGTTTTCCGCCCAACGCTCGCAGCGCGCGCACCACCGCGCGCGACCCGACCATGGCACCGCCGTAACCGGTTTCGACATCAGTGTCGTTGTCCTTGCCGCCGTGGAAGACCCATTGCGGCACATCGACGATCGACGCCAAACCGGATACTTCGGTCATCCCCGACATCGGCACGCCGGCCGCGAAGCACGCAGGCCACGTTTTGAGCGTATCCCAAACTCCCGTTCCGCCATCGGAAATACCGGTCAGATAGATGCGGCGCGGATCGATGGGAAAACGTTTCAGCACATCGCGCACGACCGCCGCCACGCGCCGCGGCGGCCAATAAGCATTGGTGGTCTGCGGCGCGATGTATACCATTGGAATCGCATCATGGATGGCGCTATCGACCAGTTCCAGCGAACCGTTGGCGTAGCCTTCCAGTTGCGATTCGTTGTCCGTGCCGTCCTGCCAGTCGCCGTGCAGGAATACGATCAAGGGCACGCGTTCGTTGTCGATTCGTCCCGGTGTTTCAATGGCGCGGTACGGCACTTTCAATGCGTCCGCCGTCCAATGCTTGCTCAGCTGCGCATCTTCAACGGCGGCAACGAATGCCGGCATCCACAGCGCGGCGATGCCACAAACAAGACCTGCAAGGCGCGCGCGATTGCGCCGCGAAAAAATCGCCAAACCTGAAATCAACATGGTCGGCAACAATCGGTCTCAACTCTGCAATGCGAAAAAGGAATGACGACGCAGGACATCAGTCGTCGTGCGCGCCAACGGCGGCCAGCGCACGCGCCACGGGAATCAGATAGTTCACATTCAGCGAAGCGCCGTCTGCATTGACCAGCCCGGATACGCTCAACGCCACCAATTCTCCGGCGTCGTTGAAAACGGGGCCACCGGAATTGCCGGGATTGACTGCCGCATCGGTCTGGAACAGTTCCAGACCGTTGACCTGGCGCACCGCGGACAGGATGCCCTGGGTCACCGTCTTGCTGAGTTTCAGGTCCAGCGGCGTTCCTACCACATACAAGACGTCACCGGGATGAGGTTCGCCCCGTGCAATCAGTGCTGCATGATGGCCTTTCGGATCGAACTTGAGCAGGGCAACATCGTTGCGTCGGTCAATTCGGATCACCCGCGCGTCGACCAGTTCATCGTCGAGGATCACCTGAACCTGGGTTTCCTTGCCGACAACATGAGCATCGGTCAGGGCCAGACCCGAAGCATCGACCAACACTCCGCTGCCATGCCCGCGCAGGGTCTTCACGGTCACCGCACTTCCCAACGCCGCGTCGGAGTGGCCGCGAAAGCTTCCATTGCCGTTGCCGTACACGACGTCGAGTTTGACATCGCTGTTCGTAGCGATCGCACCGCCGCCACCGGCGCCGCGCCAGCCCGTGAGGTTGTCGACAAAAGCCTTGTCGCCAAGCAGGTTGTCCGTTGCCGCTCGCAGCGCCTTGAGCACCGTGCCTTTGGTTCCACCACCTGGTTGCCAGGCATCGAAGGTACCCGCACTGATACCGTGGTATAGCACTTCGTCGCCCTTTTCAGGACGCAGCGTCCAGCGCACTTTCACATAAGCGCGCGATCCGGGTCCGAATACTCCGTTGGCCGAAATGTCGTTGCACACGTCGAATTTTATGGCGAGAAGTTCCGCATCCAGGCGCACGTCGCCATAAGCCGACGTGCCATCGGTACCAACGGCTGCGAAACGGTAACCGGAATTCTCGAACCGTTCGGCGACCATCTCGGCGGCAACCTTGTCTTTCAGATCGAGCACGCCTTCGTTCCACTGCATATCCGAAATCAGCGCGCAGTTCCTGCCACCGAAAATACGACCGATCGTGACGTTGTTTCCATTGGCAGCGTCAAGACGAAGCTTGAAATTTTCCAGGGCGACGGTAGCGCCTGAATCTGGCGTCGGATTGGCGATCGGCAGCTTGTTTTCGACCTTGGCATCGGCAAAATCCGCGCTCAGCGTGACTTTTTTGACCCCGCCCTGGGCCTTCGCCGCATCCGCGGCCGGCGGCGGCGTGTCGGAAAAATGCATATTGCCGGCAGCATCGCGCCATTTGTACACGCCAGCCAGAGCCGCGGAACTCGAAGCAGTCAAAATCGCGGCGACAGCAACCGCACGGAAAATCCGCCCGAAACATGGCATCTCCAGCTCCCTTGAATGAATTCACTCGTGACGACCAGGTATGTCCCCACCCGGCAAAGTATAACCGGGTACCGCCCCAGTCGTATCCACCTGCATCCGCAATGCAGATATTTTCCGGCATCCGCCAGCGATTGCGAAAATCCGGCACGTGCGCATCGTTGACGCCGCTACGGTAGCCGACTAATCTAGCCATCTATCTTTTAATCAAGATAAAAGGATATTCGTGGATCTGGCTGCGACATCCGCATTGCTGCGCCTACTCTCCGACTCGACCCGGGTTCGCTTGCTGGCGTTGCTTGAGCGCGAGGAACTCACCGTAGCCGAGTTGTCCAGCGTCTTGCGCCTGGCTCAACCGCGGGTTTCGACGCATCTGGCCAAACTCAAGGAAGCGGGCCTGGTGCGCGATCGTCGCTCCGGCGTCTCGGCATACTATCGTCGCAATTCGGAACTCGACGCGAAATCTGCGGCGCTGCTCGAAGCATTGCGGGCAAATGTCACCGACGCATTGATCGCCGAGGATCTGCACCGGCTTCCGTCGATACTCGCGAACCGAGCGCGCAGCGAGGGCTGGGCAGACACGGTGGCCGGCGACATGGAACGCCATTATTCGCCGGGCCGCACCTGGGAGGCATTGGCACGCGCGCTGACCGCACTGGTCGACTGCGGCGACGTGCTCGACATTGCCTCCGGCGACGGCGTGCTTGCGGAATTGCTGGCACCGCATGCGCGTTCGATCCTTTGTATGGACACGAGCGAACGCGTCGTCGCCGCAGCACGAACCCGACTTAAACGCTTCGATAATGTCGAAGTCCGGCACGGCGATATGCATGCGCTAAAATTGGGCAAGCGCCGCTTCGATCTGATCTTGCTGATGCATGCGTTGACGTACAGCAAGACGCCGGGCCTGGTCATCGAGCAGGCGGCGAACGTATTGAAGCCGAATGGTCGTCTGCTCGCGACGACGTTGGGCAAACATGCCCACCGCGCGGTCGTGGAACCCTTCGACCATCTCAATCTCGGATTTCGCGAACCGCAGCTGCGCGGCTTCGCGCTCAAGGCCGGACTGGAGGTACTCAACTGCGAGTGCGTCACGCGGGAACGCCGATCGCCGCATTTCGAGGTACTGAGTCTGCTTGCGCGCAAGCCCAACGGAAGATAACAACGGCGACTTGTCCATGAACAACTCCCTCCCCTGGCTGCATCCCGTTCGCGTCGCGCAACTGCATGAGGCGTTGGCGCAGCGCATCCTCATCATCGATGGCGCCATGGGAACCATGCTGCAGGCGCATGAACTCGACGAGCACGCCTATCGCGGAAATCGATTCGCGGACGGGCACGACAGCCAGCATGCGCATGCTCACGCAACCGGCTGCTCTCACGATCTGAAAGGCAACAACGATTTGCTCAGCCTTTCGCAACCGGATTTGATCCGCAACGTACATCTGGAGTACCTGTACGCTGGCGCAGACCTGATCGAAACCAACACGTTCAATTCGACTTCGATCAGCCAGGCCGATTACGGATTGCAGCATCTCGTGCGCGAACTGAATCGCGAAGGAGCGAAGCTGGCACACGCGGCATGCGCGCAAATCGAGGCGGAAACTCCGGATCGCCCGCGTTTCGTCATCGGCGTGCTCGGGCCGACCAGCCGTACCGCAAGCCTGAGTCCGGACGTCAACAATCCGGGCTTTCGCAACATCGATTTCGACGAACTGGCCGATGCTTATGACGAAGCGACTCGCGGTCTCATCGAAGGCGGTGCCGATACGATCATGGTGGAGACCATCTTCGATACCCTGAACGCCAAAGCCGCATTGATCGGTATCGCGCGCGTATTCGATGAAGTCGGCGGGCGCCTGCCGGTGATGATATCGGGCACTATCACCGATCGTTCGGGGCGCACGCTATCCGGACAAACGGCCGAAGCGTTTTGGTATTCCTTGCGTCACGCACAGCCATTGTCGATCGGCCTGAACTGCGCGCTCGGCGCCAAAGACCTGCGCGAGCACATCGAAAGCCTTGCCCAGGTCGCGGACTGC
The DNA here is from genome assembly GCA_963711075.1 of uncultured Pseudomonadota bacterium. Lineage (GTDB taxonomy): Bacteria > Pseudomonadota > Gammaproteobacteria > Xanthomonadales > Rhodanobacteraceae > Rudaea. Next base: position 17,999 of record CAVQCW010000001.1, read on the forward strand.
CGACTCAGCGCGCATCCGAATGCGGGACTTCCCAATGCCTTCGGTGGTTACGACGAAAGCCCGGAAGACATGGCCAGGACGCTGGGCGAATTCGCGCAATCCGGCTTGCTCAATCTTGTCGGCGGCTGCTGCGGCACGACGCCTGCGCACATCAGCGCGATCGCAGCGGCAGTCGGAAACTTCAAGCCACGGGCATTGCCGACGCAGGCGCGGATTGCAGCATGAGTGAGCAGCACCGCTACACGCGCCTGTCCGGTCTGGAAGCGCTGGTCATCACGCCGCAATTGAACTTCATCAACATCGGCGAACGCACCAACGTCACCGGCTCAGCCCGGTTCCGCAAACTGATCAAGGAAGACCGTTACGACGAAGCAGTGGAAGTCGCCCGCCAGCAGGTTGCCAGCGGAGCGCAGATTCTCGACGTCAACATGGACGAGGGCCTGCTCGATTCGGAAGCGGCGATGGTCAAGTTCCTGCGTCTGATCGCTGCCGAGCCGGACATCGCGCGTATTCCGGTGATGGTCGATTCGTCCAGGTGGAGCGTGATCGAGGCCGGCCTGAAATGCCTGCAAGGCAAGGGCGTGGTCAATTCCATCTCACTCAAGGAAGGCGAAGGCGCGTTCCTGGAGCAAGCGAGAAAAATCCTGCGCTATGGCGCTGCCACCGTGGTGATGGCATTCGACGAACGCGGCCAGGCCGATACCCTGCAACGCAAGATCGACATCAGTACGCGCTCATACGAATTGCTGACCGGAACCCTGGGATTCCCGCCAGAAGACATCATCTTCGACCCGAATATTTTCGCCATTGCCACAGGCATAGAGGAACACAACAACTATGCCGTGGATTTCATCGAGGCGGCACGCGAGCTGAAAAAACGGTTCCCCGATTCCCATGTATCCGGTGGGGTATCCAACGTGTCGTTTTCGTTCCGCGGCAACAATCCGGTGCGCGAGGCGATTCATTCGGTATTCCTGTATCACGCGATCGCCGCAGGCATGGACATGGGCATCGTCAACGCCGGTGCGCTGGCGATCTACGACGATCTGGATGCGCAGTTGCGTGAGCGCGTCGAAGACGTCGTACTGAATCGGCGCGCCGATGCCACCGAACGCCTGATGGAAATCGCCGCGCGTTTCCAGGGTGGCAAACATGGCGCGCAGGAAGACGTCAACGCGAATGCCTGGCGGGAACTGCCGATTGCCAAACGTCTGGCCCACGCGCTGGTGCATGGCATCGATCAATTCGTGGTTGAAGACACCGAGCAGGCACGCCAGCTGTCCAGCCGCCCGCTCGACGTCATCGAAGGCCCGCTGATGGATGGCATGAACGTCGTCGGCGATCTGTTCGGCGCCGGCAAGATGTTCCTGCCGCAGGTGGTCAAGTCCGCGCGCGTGATGAAGAAGGCCGTTGCACATCTGCTGCCTTACATCGAAGCCGAGAAGCTGCGCACCGGCGACGCGGGCAAGAACAACGGCAAGATCGTGATGGCCACGGTCAAAGGCGATGTGCACGACATCGGTAAGAATATCGTCGGCGTCGTCCTGCGCTGCAATAATTTCGAAGTCATCGACCTGGGCGTCATGGTGCCGGCGCAGAAGATCCTCGACACCGCCATAGCCGAAAAAGCGGACATGATCGGTCTATCCGGCCTGATCACCCCGTCGCTGGAAGAAATGGGACACGTCGCCAAAGAAATGCAGCGACAGAACTTCCACATCCCGCTGCTGATCGGCGGTGCCACGACATCGCGCGCGCATACCGCACTGAAAATCGAACCGCATTACAAGACCGCATGCGTCTGGGTCAAGGACGCTTCGCGTGCCGTCGGCGTGGCCCAGTCGCTGGTGACGAAGGAACTTGTCGACGACTTCCTCGCCAAGGTGCGCGCCGACTATGCCGACGTGCGCGAACGCTATCGCAGTCGTGGAACAGGCAAACGCCTGGTATCGCTGGAAAGTGCGCGCGCGAATGGTTTCCACCGCGACTGGAGAAACTACACACCGCCTGCCCCGGTCAAACCGGGCATCACGGTATTCGACGACATCGAACTGCGCGAACTGCTGCCGTTCATCGACTGGACCCCGTTCTTCCAGACCTGGGAATTGTCCGGTCGCTATCCGGCCATTCTCGATGACGACGTCGTCGGTGCGCAGGCACGTGAGCTGTTCGTCGATGCACAAGCGATACTGAAGCGCGTCGTCGACGAGAAATGGCTGCGCGCCAAAGCCGTGATCGGATTCTGGCCCGCAAGCCGTGTCGGTGACGATATCGAAATTCTCCCTCTGCCCCATGCGCAGCAAGGGGGAGAGGACCGGAGCGAGGGGACCACACTGGACTCAACCGAGACGTTGCCGCAACCCGATTCGCATCCCGCTCACCCAACCCTCTCCCCCGAGCAAGCCCGGGGGAAAGGTCTTGTTCTGCACCACTTGCGCCAGCAGGCCGACAAACCGGTCGAACGCCCGAACCTGTGCCTTGCGGACTTCATTGCGCCGAAGGATAGTGGCGTAAGCGACTGGGTCGGCGGCTTCGCCGTCACTACGGGCCTGGGCATCGAAGAACATCTCGAACGCTACCGCGCCGACAATGATGATTATTCCTCGATCATTCTCAAGGCACTGGCCGACCGTCTCGCCGAGGCGCTGGCGGAATACATGCACCAGCGAGTGCGTCGCGAATTCTGGGGTTATGCGCCCGACGAAGCGCTGGACAATGACGCGCTGATCGCCGAAAAATATCGCGGCATCCGCCCCGCCCCCGGATACCCGGCGTGCCCCGATCACACCGAGAAAACCATCCTGTTCGATTTGCTCGATGCCACGAAAAATGCCGGTATCGAACTGACCGACGGTTTTTCGATGTACCCTGCCGCAGCCGTATCCGGCTGGTATTTCAGCCACCCGGACAGTCAGTATTTCGTCGTCGGCCACCTGACCCGCGATCAGGTCGCCGACTATGCCGGCCGCAAGAACTGGACACTGGCCGAAGCCGAACGCTGGCTGGCACCAAACCTGGATTACGACCCGGAATAGCCGCCAGGAAACGCGATATCAGACCGATGCTCTGGCTTCCCGCCGATGCCGGAAATCGACGATGAGGTTATAAATCGACACCGTGGCTGGAAACAGGTTGGCGAAGATACCGACCGAATCGTTCTTGCCGAAAGTGAAATAGCTCACCAGCAAAACGCTGCCGCACAACGACAACCACCAGAACGCCTGCGGCATGTGCACACGACGCATTTTCCTGGTGGCGTACATCTGCACGAACCAGCGGCTGGTGAACAGAAACAAACCGAGGTAACCGATCAGCTTCCACGGCGTGATCGTCACGTGGTGAAATTGGAAAATGACTTCGTTCATGGCCTGACTTCTGCTGATTGTCGGGATGCACCCAGGCGTCTGCGTGATCGTGTAACTCCGGAAAACGCGCCCCGGCGACACCGGGGCGGGCATGATTTCGTTGGCGCGGAATTCAGATCAAGCCCGCGCGCTCAACCACTCGTGAATCGCGCCGGGCACTTCGCGCTGGGCGCGGCCGGAAACGTAGATGCCGATATGACCGCCCTTGAACGCGAGCTGGGTGTAGTCCCTGGTGCCGATATATTCGCCCAGCGGACGTGACGCCGATGGCGGCACCAGGTGATCCTGTTCGGCAAAAATGTTGAGAACCGGCATGGTGATGTTCTTCAGGCTCACGTCCCTGTCTCCGATCTTCAGGCCACCTTTGACCAGTTTGTTGCCCTGGTAGAAGTCCTTGACGAACTGGCGAAATGCTTCGCCAGCCTGATCGGGGCTGTCGAAAATCCACTTTTCCATGCGCAGGAAGTTTTCGAGTTCCACCTTGTCGTCGAGAATATCGACCAGACCGATGTATTTCTGCTGGAACAAACGCACGGGTTTGAGCGTGAGATAACACCAGTTCATCATGTCGGCCGGAACATTGCCCAGCGTATCGACGAACAGATCCACGTCCATGCTGCGCGTCCAGTTCGACAGCATGTTGTCCGGCGTATGGAAATCCACCGGCGTAACCATGGTGATCAGGTTGCGGATCTTGTGCGGGTAGATCGATGCAAAACACAGACTGAACGCGCCGCCCTGGCAGATGCCGAGCAGATTGATCTTGTCCACTTTGTGACGCTTTGCCACGACATCCACGCAACGCTGGATGTATCCGTTGATGTAATCATCCAGGCTCAGATAGCGATCGGATTGATCCGGATAGCCCCAATCGATCAGATAGACATCCTCACCCTTTGCCAGCAAATTCCTGACCAGCGAACGGTCTTCTTGCAAGTCGACCATGTACGGTCGGTTGACCAGCGCATAAACGATCAACAGTGGCGTTTTTGCCGTGGGTTTGCCGGTGCCCTTGAAGCGGTACAGAACCAGTTTGTCTTCGCGGTAGATCTCTTCCTTGTCGGTCGCGCCATATTCGACATCATCCAGCGAGCGCAATGTCGTCAGACCAGCCACCAATTTGCGATTGAACTTTTGCGCTTCGGCCAGCGCCGTGAGCGGATCGATGCGTACCGGATTCATCGTTTGCCTCCGCGCTTGCCGACGGCCTTGCTGGCTGTCTTACCGGCAGGCTTGCTCGCGGTTTTGCCTGCCGTTTTGCCGACGGGCTTGCTGGCCGACTTGCCACTCGTCTTGCCGGCGGGCTTGCCGGCCGCCTTTACCGATGCCGCCTTCGGCGCTGATCCGGCCGCCAGTGCAGACTCGCCTTTCACGCGGCTGCGCATGCTTTTGATTGCCTGATGGAAATCGGCCTTGTCCGCGGGCGCTGCCACAGCCGAAGATCTTTTCGATGCGGTCTTGCGCGATGCGCCGGCAGATGCAGACCGTTGAACTTTCGTCTCCGTGCCGTATTCGAGATTGCCCAAAGCCTGCTTCAACGCCTCGACCTCGGCACGCAATTTTTTCACTTCGCCAGCATCTTTTTCGCCGGAATTGGTTGCCCCACCATCATTGCGGCCGCGCCGCAAATCATGCAGGCGCCGATGCACGCTGTTCAGTTCCGTGCGCGTGGGCATTCCCAGATCGGTGCAGACGCGTTCGACCTGGCTCTGCAACTTCGCACGCACGCGCGTCTGTGCATCAACCAGTTCGCCATAGGCCTTGCGGAATTCCTCGGATGATGCAATCTGCGCGTACGCTTCTTCGGCGGCATCCACCCACAGATCATAGAGCGCACGCATCGACTCGATCTGGCGCCCGGGTTCGGCACGTTCGGCCAATTTGGTTTCGAGTATCTCGAAACTTCGCTGGCTGGATTTCAGGATCAGTGCGTTGTACTGGCGCAGTGCCTTCTGGTAATCCGAAAACGCAATAAGCGCCTGCTGTTGCTGTTCCTGCTGTTCGCGCGAGTAACCGAACGTCGGCGTACGCAACCAGGACAACCCCTCTTCGCGTGCCTGATTGAGCATCGGTGCAAAACTCGCGGCAAGCTGATCGAATCCATGTGCGCCCGGGCCACTGATGGCACTCAACATGGCGGCCAGCGGATTGTCCTGCATGGCTGCATCCATGCCGGGCAGATTCAGGCCGTTGCGCAATGATTGAATCCAGCCCTGCAGGCTGTCGCCATCGGCCGCCTTGCCGTTGACCGCGGCGAACATCGATTGCATCAGCGCGACATAGGCCCTGGCACTGCCGAGCACGCGGTCGACCGACTCGCTCTGCTTGCCGGAATTGCCGAACAGCTGCGCCCATTGTTCGATACCCTGGTGCCAGGGCGTCTGCGCCGGCGGTGCTTCGCCCATCGCACCGCGCGTGGCATCCGACCACGCATTCCAGTACTGGCTTTGCAAGGCCTGCCAGTCTTGCGTCCAGTCCTGGGGCGATTTCGGTTCACTCATCATGGGTCTCCAACGATGCGCAAATGCTAGCATGCGCCATGTTGCGTCGCAAAAAAAAATACAGCGGGCTGTGCAGCACGTTACACTGTCGCAAACCAACGACAAGAGCACCACCATGCTGGAACAACTGAGCGTCGAGGATTTCCTGCCGCTGCTGGGTCGGAACGTGAGCGTGCAGGCCCATGCACTCAGCGGGGAACTCGAAGTCAAGGAAGCGGCAATCATTCACAGTCCGTCGCCGCGCGCCACACCGGCATTTCACGTGATATTGCGTTCGGCATCCGGTTGGCGTCTGCCGCAGGGCATGTTTCGGCTACAGCATCCCGCGCATGGCCAACTCGACCTGTTTGCCGTACCGATCGGGCCGGATGGCCAGGGTCTGTGCTACGAAATCATCTTCAACTAGTAGTTCCTGCACGCCAACCGAGAAAATCGTAAACGCCGCGGTGTTCGATCAGGGTGAAACCCATGCGCCGGTAAAGACGTTGTGCCGGATTGTCCGGCTCGACGTGCAGGGTCAGTTGCGAGCCGTGAAGACGTGCCTCTTCCATCAGTTCGTGGAGCAGTGCGCTGCCGATGCCTTGTCCGCGCCATTCGGGCAGCAACGCAATTTCCATCAGGCGGATTTCGCCGGCTGAGCGATAGACATAAATCCGGCCAATCGGCGTGCCGCCGCATTCAATCAGCAGAAGGTCCGCGTTTTTGTAGTTTTGTACGTAGTGTTGGTGCTGCAGGATGAACTGTTGCGACAGGAAATCGCGCTTGGCTTCATCGCTCCAGGGCACTGGCGCCAGTTCCGCCTCACGCACGCTTGCGTACAGGTCACGCAGGAAATCGTGATCGGTATCCACTACCAGGCGAAAAGCTATTCCGGCCGGTCTGCCGGCGTATTCGCCGGCAAATGCCCGCTGCACCTTGTCAGACCCGACGCGCGTCGGAAGCGGCTATCGGTTGCACCGAAAACAGCGCATGCGGAAAAGTCACCGGATTTCCGTTTGATCGCGATACCAACTGGTAAGTCGTACCGTCGGGTTCCGCAAGACGCAGCGCCAGCGTGTTCCACGCCGGAAGGGCCCGTGCATTCGGCCCCAGGGCCAGTACGTAAATGCCGGCACGCGCTGTCACCTGGGTCATCGCGACCCCGCCACCGATCTCGACCGCAAGCGGGAGCGGGTTACGCTTGTTGGCCCACCAGCGAATGGTGATGGGAGGCGACCGCTGCAGCATCCCCTGCACGGTCCACGCCTGCCAGAACCGATGCTGGGCGTCGCCGGCATACTGCGCATCGACGGATAATGGAACATCGGTGATCACGCCAAGTACGCGCAATTCGTAGGTGGCGGGCGAAGCCGCAACGAACAACCCGTCCACAATCGTGTCATCGATGAAAGCGGACGCCGGTTCGGGCAACTGCGGCAAATACCCGATGGCCACGGACGGCGCCATGGTTTTCACCGGTGGTCCGCCCCGGATCAAGGCAAAAGCACTCGCGCCCGGAAGCAGCACCAGGCCCGTGCCGATGCCGGCCGCCTTGAGCATTTGACGGCGTGCAATCGATGTCGGCCGGCCAGTGCCGCCATGCGACGTCGGAGTATTCATGACCCATGCCCCCTGTAGGCAAATAACCAACCTGAAACCATGCGGAATGGAAACAGCAAGGCGCCGCAACTTCAGCGCGGCATAGATTAGCACTATTTTTCGTTCAGGTACGCGGCGGATAGACGCCCTGCAGGGCGATGCAGAAGCTCAAGGTCAGGTACGGCTGCATGTTGTTGTGCGGCTGGTCGCCGCCGGACGGCTGGATCGCCTGGGGCGACAGCATTGTCGTAGCACCTGGCGTGGCATATTGCGCTATTCCGCCTATGCCGCCTGCGTATAACGAGTTCGCGGGACTTTGATCCGTGCCATCCGAGTTGGATGCCGTTGAAGCGTGCGAGTGCGTCGGCATTTCCGATTCCAGCAGCGTCACCGTTTCGGAACCACCGATTTCGCCCAAATCATGCAGCGAGAGCCCGGGCCCCTGACCGGGGTGCATTGGCGCGCTACCCTGCAAGTTGGGCAGTGCAAAGTTCGACTTGCCATCACCTCCGTAGGTCGTGCCGAGCAGGGAAAACAACGCCGTATTTTGCGAGAGCGGCAATATCTGGCCATCGCAGAATGCCCAGCCCTTCGGTGCAAAATTGAACGGAAAGATGCGGATTTCGGCTACAAACGGGTCCATCTTCTTGTCTCCTGATCACGTTGGCGACGGGAAAATGCCGAACATCGAAATGATGAAGTCCACGCACAAGTACGGCTGGAAATTGTTGTGGGGCTGCGATCCACCGGTGGAACTTACGGCGTTGGGGGCCAACGAGACGAGTGGCGCATCCGTCCCGTATGGCGTGATGGTGGCGGCGGATGTCGCCGCGGGCAACGCGTTGTTTGCCGGCTGGTTTGCCGTGGCCGCACTGCCGGACCCCAGCAGCGGATGGGAATGCGAAGGGATTTGCGACACGGTAAGCGTGACTTCTTCCGCACCTCCGGTTTCAGCCATGATGAATCCGTTGCCCTGGTGCAAGGGAATTCGTCCGCGCAAGTCAGGCAACGCGAACGTGGATTGTCCATCGCCCCCGTAGGTAGTGCCGATCAGATTGAACAGCGTTTCGTATTCCGAAATCGGCAGTAACTGGCCCTCGCAGAACATCCATCCTGCCGGGGCGAAATTACCGGCGAACATCCGAATCTCGCCGACGTATGGTTGTGCCATGAGTACCGGCTCCTAGGTTTGCGATGGAAAAATGCCCTGCAATGCAATGCAGAAACTGAGAACGAGAAAGGGTTGCATGTTCAGATGCGCCTGCGAGCCACCGACATTGCCGATCGCACCGGCGGCCAAACGGCACCGGATTTGGCGCCGGCGTAAAGAGCTGCACCCTGGCTCGTGGCGAGCAAGCGGGTATTGGACGGCGCTCGGCGGAATTCGAAGTCGCCGCGTCGCCGTCTCCGTGTGCACATGTTGCGGAATTTCGGCTATGGACAGCGTATGGGCCTGCTCTCCGCCACGCTCGCCCAGGTTATGCCCCGACTCACGTGGATGGGCGTACGCCCGCGCAGGTCCGGCAAGGCGAAATTCACGCGGCCATCGCCACCGTAGGTGGTGCCGAGCAATGAAAACAACGCCTGGTTCTGATTGATCGGCAGCAGTTGCCCGTCACAGAGCGCCCACCCTTTCGGCGCGAAATTGAAACTCGCCATTCGAATCTCGGACAAAAATGGTTCGGCCATGTTGCCGCTCCATCGAGTGAGCATGGGATTGGTTGGTAACGCCACCGTGCACGTGGCAAACGTTCCGCTGCCGCCGAAACTTACCTCGCTGCCGGCGGCACTGGTCGGCATGTTGCTGTTGCCGTTCCAGGTCGCTTCCGCATCGGTGACGAAATTCTGCATTCGGAAGAACCCGTTCGCGCTCGGAACACGTGCACGGAAGGAGGTGATCGACGACGGATCGCGCGTGATCGTGTTGGTGCTGACGTTCGCACACAGCGCGTTCGTGTCGCCAGCGTTCGTCGCATCCAGGATGACGACCCCGTAAGTGGAAGTGGAGCCGATCGTCACGGTGTTGCCGGTCACCGTCGCATCCAGCGTATTCGTGGTGCCGCCGGGATTTGCCGTCGTCTTGCCAATTGCCGACAGGTCGATTCCCGCATCGTCGGAACCGACGTTGACGACGTTGTTCTTCACCTCGAGTCGCGCATTGGCATCCTTGTTGATGTTCGCGCGAATGCCCGAACCGACGTTGGAGCCGACGTGGGTGAGGACGCGCACATCCGGATTGTTGTTGATGCGCCCGTTAATGGTCGCGTTCGTGTCGCCAAACACGTTGATCGCGGGGCCGTTGCTGGACCAGATGCGCGGATTGTTCTGAACGTTGAAGACCAAGGTTCCGGTGTTGTCCGCGTCCAGGTCCAAACCGATCATCGTGCCGGTTCCGGTGTCGAACGTGCTGTTCGACACGTCGACATCGTTGCTCGCGCTGTTGATGGCGGTCGCCTGAAGGCCCACGGTGCGAATTTGCACGAACGAGCTGTTCGTTACGTTCAGCGCCATGCTCGCCGTGCCCTGGCTGCGCGCCTGCAAACCGGTATTGCCGCTGGCGGACGACTGGCTGTCACGGAAAATCGAACTGTTCACATTCAACGTCAGCAGCGGTCCGGCCGTGTTCACGATTTCGACCACGTCCGCGCTGGGGAAGGAGAGATCGGAGTTCGTGATCGAGCTGGTTCCGGTCAGCTCGCGCATCTTGATGCAGCTTTCTTCGCCCGGAAGGTCCGCCCCGCCGCCGTTCGTTCCGCAATTCGTCAACGTGCTGTTGCTCAGCGAGAAGTTGCTGACGTTGTTGCCGTTGATCCCTTCTTCGACCGTGGTCCCGGTGATGTTGATGCGGTCGAATGCGGCGCCGGAAACACCGCTCAGATAGATCGCCGCGTTGCAACCCGTTGTCGTCAGGTCATCGCAGACGCCGACGCCTCCCGCATCCGTCGTATTGGCGTTGGTGAAGTTCATGTTCTTCAGCGACAGGGCCTTGGTAGTGGTGAACTCGGCCCCGCGAACGCTGATGTTCTGGATTGTGCCGCCCGAACCCGCCGTAGTGGAGACACCTGTCACGGTCAGACCGCCGTTGCCCGCCGCGGTGCCCGTGGTGTTGAGAATGATGCCTTTTGAAGCGCCATTCACGTTGATGCTCTGGAACGTCAGTCCACTCGCAGCTATGCTCGTGTTGATGACATTGAGGGCTGTGCCGGTCGTCGTGGTCAGCGTATTCGGGATGCTACCGGTGGTGATGTTCAGCGTACCCCCGGTGGCAGCCCCGGGCCCCGACCCCACGGCGCTGAACGCGTTGCCCGCCGCGGTGCCGACGACAAGGTTGTTGAAGTTGAACGTGCTGCCCGTGCTGTTGCCGGTGATATTCACGCCAGCCCCGGCACCAGTGCCGGCCACGGTGATGTCGTGCACTGTCGCGCCGGTCGTTACCGCATTGCTGACGATCGCCGCACCGCCCGATGGGTTGATGTTGAAGTATTCGACCAGGTTGTTGCCGGCCAGGCTGATCACGTTGGCGCTATTGTTGAACACCGGCCGTACGGTCGCTGCGATATTCGTCGGTCCCACGCTGTCGAGTGCCAGCGTGATGCCGGCGTCGCTGATCGCCTGCGCCAGATCAACCGCCTGTCCGACCAGCTTCTGCTTGTTGGTCATCGAAAACGCGGCCGAGGCGTAGGTACCGCTTTCGACGTAAACCAGATCAATGTTCGGACTGACCGATGCCGCCGCGTCGGCGACCGCGAGCGTGCATGGCGACGCCGGGACGCATGAGCCGCCACCGCCGGTTGTCACCACCATGATGCGGTCGCTCACGGTCAGCGTGACTGTACCGGTCGAGGTGCTGACGTCGTTGCCGATCACGTATTTGAACGTATCGGTGCCATTGAAGTTTGCCTTCGGCGTAAACGTGTAGCTACCGTCTGCATTCAGCGTCACCGAACCGCCTTGTGCCGTCGCGGTCGCGGTGCCGATACTGGTCTGCTCAGCGCCCGTCGTCGCGCCGTAGCTACTGATCGCAATCGGGTTGCCGGTGTCATTGCCCAACACGCCGCTCAACGGGACACTGATGGCAACATTGCCGGTCACGGCATGGCTGTCATCGGTCGCACTGACAGGCACCTCGACCGTGGTCGACTGCTGCACCTGCGTCGCCGGGTTCCAATTCGCATCGCCCGGCTGATTCGCGTCGATGACGCAGCTGCCTATCGGCGCGGTGAACGTCACCGTCGATCCGGCGATCGTGCAGCCGGATGTAGAGGTGCCGTCAATGCTGAACGTCACCGCCAGACCGGAGGTCGCCGTTGCGGTCGCCGTGTACGTTGTCCCCGTCGCGCTGAACGCGGCCAATACGCTGGTGAACGTGATCGTCTGATCGCCCTTGGCCACCAGGAAGCTCTGCTGCACCTGGGGTGCCGGGTTGTACGCAGCATTGCCGGCCTGATCGGCGTTGATGATGCACGTACCCGCGCCGATGAACGATACGGTGGAACCCGCTACGCTGCAGATAGTGGCTGCGCCACTCGAGAACGTCACAGCCAATCCGGACGTGGCGGTTGCCGTGACAGTGTACGTCGCGCCACCGTTCTTTGCCGACACCGGCGCGGTCGAGGTGAACGTGATCATCTGATCGGCCTTGTTGACCAGGAACGACTGCTGCAACTGCGGCGCCGCATTATAGTTGGCGTTGCCGGCCTGATTCGCATCGATGATGCAGGTGCCGGATGCGTTGAACGACACTGTCGATCCGGCAATCGAGCACACTGCACTGGCCGACGCGTCAATTGTAAACGCCACCGCCAGACCCGACGTCGCCGTCGCGCTCACGGTATACGTCGGCCCGTTCACCACCGCGCCGCCCGGCGCCGTGGACGTGAAGCTGATGGTCTGGTCGGCTTTGCCCACAGCGAAGGACTGCTGCGCCTGTGGTGCGGCGTTGTAGTTCGCATCGCCCGCCTGATTGGCATCGATCACGCAGGTGCCGACACCGATGAACGACACGGTCGATCCTGCGATCGAGCACACGCTCGTCGCGCTCGCATCGATCGTGAACGTCACAGCAAGACCCGACGTTGCCGTCGCCGTCACCGTGTAGGTCGGGCCGTTGAACTGCGCGCCGGCCGGTGCGGTCGACGTGAAGGAGATCGTCTGGTTGCCCTTCGCCACGGCAAACGACTGCTGCGCTTGCGGCGCCGGGTTCCAGTTCGCATCACCGGCCTGGTTCGCGTCGATCACGCAGGTACCGGCGCCGATGAACGATACCGCCGAGCCGGCGATCGAGCACACGGAACTGGCCGTCGCGTCAATCGTGAACGTCACCGGCAGAGCCGAGGTCGCCGTCGCCGTCACGTTGTACGTCGGGCCGCCAACCTGAGCGGCCGCCGGCGCGGTCGAGGTGTACGTGATGGTCTGGTTGCCCTTGCCCACCGCAAAGCTTTGCTGCACCTGCGGCGCTGCGTTGTAGTTTGCATCGCCGGCCTGGTTCGCATCGATCACACAGGTGCCTGCGCCGATGAACGACACGGTCGATCCGGCAATCGAACACACCGTGCCCGCTGACGCGTCGATCGTGAACGCCACCGTCAACCCGGACGTCGCCGTCGCGGTTACCAGGTACGTCGGCCCGGCGACAACCGCGCCAGCCGGTGCGGTCGAGGTGAACGTGATCGTCTGGTTGTTCTTGCCGACGGCGAATGACTGCTGCGCCTGCGGTGCGGCAGTGTAGTTCGCATTCCCCGCCTGGTTCGCATCGATGACGCACGTGCCTGCGGCTGCGAACGAGACCGTCGAGCCGGCGATGCTGCAGATGCCCGCCGCTGTTGCGTCGATGGAGAAGATAACCGGATTGCCCGAGGCGCCACCGGTTGCCGTCACATTATAGGTTGCGCCGCCCACGACGGCATTCGCTGGCGCGGTCGACGTGAAAGTGATCGTCTGGCTACCCTGGCCGACCGCGAACGACTGCTGTACCTGTGGCGCCGCAAGGTAATTGGTGTTGCCGGCCTGATTCGCGTCGATGACACAGGTGCCAACGGCCGTGAACGAGACAGTGGTGCCGGCAATGGAACACACAGCAGATGCGGACGCATCGATCGTGAATACGACCGGGTTGCCCGAGGCTCCGCCGGTTGCGGTCACGCTGTAGCTCGCGCCGCCCACCGATGCCGCAGCAGGCGCGGTCGACGTATAGGTGATGGTCTGGCTGGCCTGGTTGACGACCTGACTGACTGTGCTGCTGGTACTGGTCTGGAAGCTCGTGTCGCCGGCATACACCGCCGTAACCGGATGCGTCGTGACGCTGAGTGTACTTGTGGAGAACGTCGCCACGCCGCCGGCCAGCGTGCCGGTGCCGAGCGTGGTCGCGCCGTCCTTGAATGTCACGGTACCGGTCGGCGTGCCCGCACCGGGTGCGGTGGGGGTGACGGTGGCAGTGAAGGTCACGTTCTGGCCGAACACCGACGGATTGGCGCCGGAAGTCAGCGCCGTCGTCGTGGCGGCCTGGTTGACGACCTGGCTGACCGCGGTACTCGTGCTTGGACCAAAGTTCGCGTCACCGGCGTATTGTGCGGTGATCGAATGCGTGGCGACGCTGAGCGCGCCGGTCGCCAGGGTGGCGACGCCGCTGCCATCGAGCGTGCCGGTGCCGATGCTGGTCGCGCCATCGAGAAAAGTTACCGTGCCGGTTGGCGTGCCCGAACCCGGCGGGGTCGCCGTCACGGTGGCGGTGAACGTGACCGACTGACCGAATACCGACGGATTGGTATCGACCACCAGCGCGGTCGTGCTCGGTGCATTGGCAATGGTGAATGTGAAGTTCTGTGTTGCATCCGGTGGAATGGCGTTGGATGCGGTCAGCGTGCAGGCATAAGTATTGGTCGATCCCAACGGCGGCGTACCGGCCAGCGTCGCCGTGCCGTTGCCATTGTCGACAAATGTCACTCCAGCCGGCAACGCTGGCACGCAGGTGCTGGTCAGCGCCGGGGTCGGGACCCCGGTCGCGGTCACGGTGAACGTGCCCGGCGTGCCGACGTAGAACGTCGTCGCATTGGCACTGGTGATCGCCGGCGACTGGGTTTGCATGTCCGTCACATCGAGACGGAAATGGATTTGTCCGCCATCTACCGCAACGAACGCCGCGCGCAAATCGATATCGGGCGAGGCATTGCTCGGATCGCCCGCCGGATCGGTCGCTATCGGTGAAATGCCGTTCCAGTCGCCGACCTGCCCATCGTCGAAGAAAGTTGCTGCAATCGCGATGCCGCATATCGCGAACAGGCTCAAACCGAGTACGCGCCTGTACAACCGTCCTCGGCCGGTACGCCGTGCAATCAGCAGAAGCAGCAGCGCCAGCAATATCAGCGCGACCGCACCCAATGCGGGCGTGGGTGCGACCATGCCGAGCACGATGCCACCGCCACCGCCGCCATCGGCAGCGAACAAGACGTCCGAACCGCTGGCATTCTCGGCAACGAAACCCAGCGGCGCCGCGTACGATCCATTGCCCAGGATGCTGCCCTTGGGCGCCGAAAATTCCACCACATCCGAACCGGATGTGCCGTCATTGAGTCCGACCGGATAGTTGCCGCCGATCGGCGTACCTGCACCGAACACTCCGCCACCGCACTGCGCCAGGGTGACGCTGGTGACTTGCGGGCTGCTGCCGGTCGTTGCGGTTGCCTGCACGCGCCATTCGGCACCGGCAAACGTGCCGCCGGGCAGCGTGATTACGCAACCCGTCGCGGTATCGCCATCGGAATTGATATAGGCAGAATAGGTATTCTGTCCTGCGGCGAAGCCGGAGGCGAGCAAAAGAGACAACGCGGAAAAACGCGCAACCCAGACGTTCATGCTTTCCCCCGGAACCGGATGCAACTGCGCGGCTAGCTTACACCCGCGCATTCAAAACAGGCAAAGCAATTCCTGTCTCGACACCCTGTCAAAATTGCCAGGGGGTATGCGGTTGATGCGCGCACGACGCGTGGCATGAGGGCGCAATAAACGTCGACAAACCCGAGCGCCTGGGCCTTCTCTCGGCGTAAAAAAACGGGCTGACGCCCGTTTTCATATTCCGTTGCGATCATCCCGACCGCAGACCGAAGCGGTCATCCTTGGCCGCACGGTTCTTGTAACTTGGCGATTATCGAGGTTACGCCGCAGGACTTTCTTCCTCGATCGCTTTCATCGACAGGCGGATGCGGCCCTGCTTGTCGACTTCAAGCACCTTGACCTTGACGATGTCGCCTTCCTTGAGTTTGTCGGAAACCTTCTCGACGCGCTCGTTGGAAATCTGCGAGACATGCACGAGTCCGTCCTTGCCGGGAAGGATCGTGACGAATGCACCGAAGTCCATCAGTTTGGCGACCTTGCCTTCATAAATGCGACCCGGCTCGACGTCGGCGACGATCTGTTCGATGCGGCCTTTCGCAGTTTCAGCCGCTTCGCGGTTGACGGATGCAATGACCACGGTGCCATCGTCGCTGATGTCGATCGTGGCGCCGGTCTCTTCAGTAATCGAACGGATGGTTGCACCGCCCTTGCCGATGACTTCACGAATCTTGTCCGGATGAATCTTGATCGTGAGCAGACGCGGCGCGTACTCGCTCATTTCCGCGCGCGGTTTATCCAGCGCCTTGGCCATCTCGCCGAGGATATGCAGACGGCCGCGCTTGGCCTGGTCCAGCGCCGTGCGCATGATTTCTTCGGTGATTCCGTCGATCTTGATGTCCATTTGCAATGCGGACACGCCGGTGGACGTACCGGCAACCTTGAAATCCATGTCGCCTAGATGGTCTTCGTCACCAAGAATGTCGGACAGCACGACGAAATCATCGCCTTCCTTGACCAGTCCCATGGCGATGCCGGCCACCGGCGCGGTCAACGGCACGCCGGCATCCATCATTGCCAGTGAGGAACCGCACACAGATGCCATCGACGAAGACCCATTCGACTCGGTAATTTCAGAAACCACGCGGATCACATAGGGGAAGCTTTCCATGTCCGGTTTGACCGCCTGCACGCCGCGCTTGGCCAGGCGACCGTGACCGATCTCGCGGCGCTTCGGTCCCATCATGCGCCCTGCCTCACCGACCGAGTACGGAGGAAAGTTGTAGTGGAACAGGAACGTGTCTTTCGATTCGCCGCCGGGGGCATCTATGATTTGCGCGTCGCGCTTGGTCCCCAGAGTTATCGCGACCAGCGCCTGGGTTTCCCCACGGGTAAACAGCGCTGAGCCATGGGCGCGCGGCAATACGCCGGTACGCACGGTGATAGCGCGCACGTCGTCGAGCTTGCGACCATCGATGCGTTGCTTGGTTGTGAGTACGCCATTGCGCAAGGTGCGGTATTCGACATCGCCGAATGCGTTGCCGATGGCGGCGTCCGTCCAGCCGCTGGATTCGGCCTGCTCGGCGAGCGCTTTCTTGACCTCGGATTTGAGCGCCGACACGGCATCGCGGCGCGCGAGCTTGTCGCGAATCTGGAAGACTTCGCTGAAACGATTACCGATGACACCTTCGACTGCGGTGCGCAGCGCAGTATCTTCGGCGGTGGCCTCCCAGTGAAAATCCTTGCGCCCGGCTTCGTCGGCCAGCTCGTTGATTGCGTTGATCGCCGCTTGCATCTGCTGGTGCCCGAACACCACAGCACCCAGCATCACGTCTTCACTGAGCAGTTGCGCTTCGGATTCGACCATCAACACCGCCTTGGCGGTGCCGGCCACGACCAGATCCAGTTGCGAGGTTTTCAACTCGGTGGCGCTGGGATTGAGCAGATACTTGCCATCGACATAGCCGACCCGCGCAGCGCCGATGGGACCATTGAACGGCGCACCGGAAAGCGTAAGCGCGGCAGACGCGCCGATGAGTGCCGGAATATCGCCATCGATCTCCGGATCCATCGAGATGACGGTGGCGACGATCTGTACTTCATTCTTGAAGCCTTCCGGGAACAGCGGACGCAGCGGACGATCGATAAGGCGCGAAGTCAACGTTTCCTTTTCGGTCAGACGGCCTTCACGCTTGAAAAATCCGCCGGGAATGCGGCCGGCCGAATAGAACTTCTCGACGTAGTCGACGGTGAGCGGAAAAAAGTCCTGCCCTTCGCGAGGCTTGGCTGCAGCGACCGCCGCGACCAGCACAACGGTCCCGCCCATGCTCACTATGACCGAGCCGGACGCCTGACGAGCAATTTCGCCGGTTTCGAGCGTGACCTGGTGTTTCCCGTACTGGAACGACTTGGTTACTTTCACCACGATGGGGCTCCTGTTAATTGGAAAGTGCGGCCAGGAATGGCCGCTTTTTGTTCTTCGCATTCACGGATGAATGCAGGAATTCCAACAGTGCGGCCAAGGATGCCCGCTTCTTGTTCTTCGCATTCACGGATGAATGCAGGAATTCCAAAAGTGCGGCCAGGAATGGCAACTGCTTGATCGTCGCGTTCCGGTGTGAACGCATGAATACCCGATGTGCCGCCACGGACGGTCGCTTTGTCATGCTCGCGTTCAACGACGAACGAACGAGCGCTCATGCACGAACACCCATTTGAGAGACCAGATCAACAATTACCGACGCAAGCCGAGCCGTTCGATCAGCGATTTGTAGCGATCGTTATCGGAATTCTTGAGGTAATTGAGCAAGCGACGACGCTGGTTGACCATTTTGAGCAGGCCACGACGGGAATGGTGGTCCTTGCCGTGATCGGCGAAATGCTTGGACAGATGGTCGATGCGTGCGGACAGCAATGCAACCTGAACTTCCGGCGATCCGGTGTCGTTGGCGGCGCGGCGATAATCCGTGATGACTTTGCTGGTTTGTTCGACTGTAAGTGACATAAATGATGGCCTTGAACGATTAGGCGAGACTTGTGGACGACCACCCGCACGGATGACGGTTCACAAGCCTCGCAAAGTGAATGAAATTCTTGGGAAGCTCTCTATTTTAGCCTATTTCGACGCGATAGCGTCAACTTGCGTTTGATCCGGATTGAAACCCCTCGTCACTGTGACGAAACCTTCCTCGCCAATATCGACCAAGGCGACGAGTTGTCCCTGGGGATTCAGAGCCCGATGCAGTCCCGGACTCGACGGCTCCACGACCTGAAGCCTTTGCCCATGGCGCATTTGTGCACTCTGCGCGGAATCCAAATGCAGCGCCGGTAGCCCGGCAAGTCCGGCCTCGATCGGCAGCAACAATGCATCGACTGCCGCGTTGCCGCCTTGCTCCTGAAGACCCTTCAAAGTCTCCAGGTCAAACATCATCGGCGCGACGAACGGTTCCACCCACAACCGGCGCAAAGAAGTGAGGTGCGCGCCACAGCCCAGGCGCTCGCCGAGATCCCGAGCGAGGCTGCGCACATACGTTCCGGAACCACACTCCACTTGCACTGCAAGGTGATCGGCTTCGAATTGTTCGAGCTCCAACCGGTGCACTTCAACTTCGCGCGGCTCTACCTGCACCTGTTCGCCACGACGCGCGCGCTTGTAAAGTGGCACTCCGCCCTGCTTCAACGCCGAGTACACCGGCGGTGTCTGCACGATACGCCCACGCAACCCGGCCAATGCCGATTCAATGGTTGCCGCGGTAAGTTGCGGTACCGGCCGGGTCATCACAACCGTGCCCTCGGCATCGTCTGTTTCGGTGGTGACGCCAAGCCTGATTTGTGCCGCGTAGGCCTTGCGCGCACCGAGTAGATAACCGGCAATTTTCGTCGCTTCGCCGAAACAAACGGGAAGCAGGCCCGTTGCCAGTGGATCGAGACTCCCGGTATGGCCAGCCTTGCTCGCCGAAAAAATGCGTTTCGCCTTCTGCAACGCCTGGTTTGAACTCAAGCCTCGCGGCTTGTCGAGCAACAGAATTCCGGTGAGGCGCCGGGATTCAGGATTCAGGATTCGGGATTCGGAAGAACTCATCGGCAAACTGAATTGGCAATACTCGACCGACTGCGCTTCGGCCACGTCGAAATCAGTCAGTGGCGCAGCAATCAAGGTCGAGTCGAGTCGATTCGCTATTCCCCGTTCCCTGATTCACCACCCATTCCCGGCTTTTCCCGCAGCAATTCGTCGATGCGAGCGCCACGATCGACCGAGTCGTCGTAGCGAAATCGCAGCTCGGGAACGCGGCGCATGCGCATCTGGTGGGCCACGGTGCGGCGAAAATCCCTGGCCATCGCATTGAGCGCCTTGACCGCGTCGGTCGCTGTTTCCGGCAACAACGCGATCACATAAACCGTGGCCATCTCGAAGTCCCTGTTCACTTCGACATCCGATACGCTGACCGACGGCAACGCATGTTCGCGCACCGCCTCATGCACCATGACGCCGATCAGGCGGCGCAGTTCGGCAGCAATGCGGTCGGCGCGTTTGAAGTCTCGTGAGGGCATGGGGAGCCGGGAGTGGGGAATCGGGATTGGTTACAGCGTGTCAGCGTAATATAACGATGACGTGCGAAAGAAATTGTTTGTCCAATGCGCAAGCAGGCAGAAATGCGGACAAGTACAGGGAATCAGGCAAGCCGGAATACGCCACACTTTCGATTCCGACTCGCGATTCCCCATTGCCACCGCAATCGCGCGCAGCGCTATAACGTACGCGCCACCTCGATGCGTTCGAAGCACTCGATCTGATCACCGGGCTTGATGTCGTTGTATTGTTTGACGCCGATTCCGCATTCGGTGCCGTTGCGCACTTCGTCCACGTTTTCCTTGAAGCGGCGCAGCGATTCCAGTTCACCCTGGAAGATCACGGTGTTGTCGCGCAATACGCGTATCGGCTTGCTGCGCTTGACCACGCCTTCGATCACCATGCAACCGGCAATGGCGCCGAACTTGGACGAACGGAACACGTCTCGCACTTGTGCGGTACCGATGATCTCTTCGCGAATCTCGTTGCCAAGCAAACCCGTGGCGGCTTGCTTCACCTGATCGATGACGTCGTAAATGATAGAGAAGTAGCGCAAATCCACACCGGTATCGGCAATGATCTTGCGCGCCGACGCATCGGCACGCACGTTGAAACCGATCATGATCGCCTTCGACGCCGCAGCGAGCGTGGCATCGGATTCGGTGATGCCGCCGACGCCGGCAGCAATGACGTTGATCTTGATCAGATCTGTGCTGATCGCGGTTAGAGAATCGCGCAGCGCTTCTACGGAACCTTGCACGTCGGCCTTGATAAGCAGGTTCAACACCTCCGGGCCCTCGCCCTGACCCATCTGCGAAATCACGTCTTCCAGACGCACGGCTTGTTTGGTCAAGCGCGTTTCGCGGCGCTTGTGCTGGCGCTCGGCCGCGACCTGCTTGGCCAGCCGCTCGTCCTGCACCACAACGAAATCGTCGCCGGCCTCCGGCACGCCGGAAAGACCCAGCATCTGCACGGGAATCGACGGCCCGGCACTTTCCACCTGCTTGCCGTTTTCATCGAACAGCGCGCGCGCGCGACCATATTCGATGCCGCAAACGATAAAGTCGCCCTTCTTCAACGTGCCTTGCTGAACCAATATGGTTGCAACCGGACCCCTTCCCTTGTCCAGGCTCGATTCGACCACGACTCCCGTCGCCGTACCATCGTAAACAGCCTGCAGTTCCATCACTTCGGACTGCAACAGGATCGCATCGAGCAACGCGTCTACGCCTTCGCCGGTCTTGGCCGACACGGGAACGAACGGCACATCGCCACCCCATTCCTCGGGCACGACTTCGATCTGCACCAATCCTTGTTTGACGTGCTCCGGGTTGGCTTCGGGCTTGTCCATCTTGTTCATCGCAATGATCAACGGCACCTTGCCGGCGCGCGCATGCTGTACCGCCTCGGCGGTTTGTGGCATCACGCCATCATCGGCGGCAACCACGATCACGACAATGTCAGTGAGTTTCGCGCCGCGCGCGCGCATGGAGGTAAACGCGGCGTGGCCGGGTGTATCCAGGAAAGAGATGACACCCTTGTCCGTTTCGACATGGTAGGCGCCGATATGCTGGGTAATGCCACCCGCCTCGCCTGCCGCAACTTTGGTACGGCGAATATAGTCGAGCAACGAGGTCTTGCCGTGATCGACATGGCCCATGATCGTGACCACCGGCGGGCGTGGCAATTTTTCACCCTGCACTTCTACGCGCGACAATTCAGTCTCTGCGTTCTTTTCCTCGGCCGCTACGGCTTTGTGACCGAGTTCTTCGACCACCAGCACAGCCGTATCGTGATCAATCACCTGATTGATGGTCGCCATCACGCCCATCTTGAACAACGTCTTGACCACATCGGCACCCTTGACTGCCATCTTCTGGGCCAGGTCTGACACGATGATCGTTTCCCCGACGGCGACATCTCGCACCATCGGCGCGACAGGTTTGGAGAATGCGTGAGCGGACGTAGCGGCCCGAGCGGGCTCGACCTGGCGTCGCGGTTTGCGTTTGACGGCACCACGACGTGCATGCCCGGCATCGGACAGATGCAATTCGCCGGCGAAAAAACGCGACGCATCTTCGCCGTCGTCGCGCATCCGGTGCGAACCGTGTTTTTGCTTGGCGTGTTTGGGGGGCGCAGCATCGTTCGTCGGCGGTGGCCGTCCACGACGCACTTCTGCGGGTGGCGACTTGCGCGCGGCAACCTTGCGATCCTCATCGGTCGGCACATCCGTGGCGGGCGCCGCGGCGCTTGATTGTTCCTCGGCCTGCTTGGCCTGCGCTTCAGCGAGCACTCGCGCTTCTTCGGCGGCGCGACGCGCGTCTTCCGCCTCACGCAGCTTGGAATCGGCTTCCTGACGGCGCCGCTCCTGTTCCTGACGTGCCGCTTCCTCGGCCTCGCGCTTGAGCTGCGATTCCTGCAGTTTTTTCAGCGCATCTTCACGTTCGAAATCAGCTTCGCCATTGGCGGCCACGGCGCTGCGTTTGACATAGGTGCGCTTCTGCCGCACTTCCACATTGACGGTCTTGCCGCGCGCCGCACCTTGATTGACGGTCAGCTCGCTGACGGTCTTGCGCTTGAGCGTAATCTGGCGTGGCGCATTGTCACCGGCTTCATCCTTGTCTGCCTTGCCGTGCGTGCGCCGAAGGAAGCCGAGCAGCTTGACCTTTTCGCGGCTGGAAACGACCTGATCCGGGTCGGTAAATTCCATGCCGGCGCCTTCGAGCTGCGTCAGCAGCTTGTCGACGCTCATGCCAAGTACATCGGCGAGTTGCTTGATGGTTACGTTCGACATGATGATTCTGGTCCTCCGTGGGCGGTTGCGGGCGCGGGTTCGTCAATCGATCCGCGTTCAGGCCGCCTTGTCCGCACGCGCCGCCATGATCAACTCGCCGGCACGCGCTTCATCGACACCATCGATCGCCAATTCCACCAGCTCGTCGGTGGCCAGATCCGCAAGATCCTGGCGAGTGACGATCTTGTGTTCGGCCAACGCATAGGCCGTGGTTTCGTCCATTCCCGGCAGGGCGAGCAAATCCTCGTCGGGTTTGTTCTCTTCGATGTCCTCTTCGACCGCGAGTGCCTGGGTCAACAATGCATCGCGCGCGCGTGCGCGCAGTTCTTCCACGATGTTTTCGTCGAAGCCCTCGATCGCGAGCAACTCGGCTGTCGGCACATAGGCGATTTCCTCGACCGAGCTGAAGCCTTCCTGCACCAGGATCGTGGCGATTTCTGCGTCCACTTCGAGCTTGTCCTGAAACAGCTTGCTTGCCGCTTCCTGCTCGGCGTCGGACTTCGCCGCCACCTGATCCTGCGTCATGACGTTGAGTTGCCAGCCACTGAGCTTGCTCGCCAGGCGCACGTTCTGGCCGCCGCGCCCGATCGCCTGCGACAGTTTGTCTTCGGCCACGGCGATATCCATCGAATGCTTTTCTTCATCCATGATGATCGATTGCACTTCGGCTGGAGCCATCGCATTGATCACGAACTGAGCCGAGTTCTCGTTCCACAGCACGATATCGATGCGCTCGCCATTGAGCTCGTTGGAGACCGCCTGCACGCGCGAACCGCGCATGCCGATACAGGCGCCGATCGGATCGGTGCGGTTGTCGTGCGCGAGCACGGCGATTTTTGCACGGTCGCCGGCGTCACGCGCAGCGCCCTTGATTTCGACGAGCCCCTGACCGACTTCAGGCACTTCGAGCTTGAACAACTCGATCATGAACTCCGGTGCGCTGCGAGACACGAATAATTGCGGTCCGCGCGGCTCGGGACGCACTTCATAGAGATACCCGCGCACGCGATCACCGGCGCGCACGGCTTCGCGCGGAATCGAACGATCGCGCGGAATATAGGCCTCGGCGTTGCCGCCCAGGTCAAGATAGACGCTGCCGCGTTCAACGCGTTTGACCACACCGGTAATCAATTCGCCGACGCGATCCTTGTAGGCTTCGACGACTTGCGCCCGTTCGGCTTCGCGCACGCGCTGCACAATCACCTGCTTGGCGGCTTGTGCGGCGATGCGCCCGAATTCGGGATTTTCGATCTGTTCCTCGATGAACTCGCCGACCTGGATATCCGGATGCGTTTCCACCGCGTCCATCAAACGGATCTGTCGATCCGGCGATTCCATGACGACATCGTCGGCCACGACTTCCCAACGCCGGAACGTCTCGTATTCGCCGGTTTCGCCATCGATGCTGACACGCGTGGCGACGTCTTCGTCGGCATAGCGCTTTTTCGCCGCAGACGCCAACGCCGCTTCCATCGCTTCCATGATCACTTCCGTATCGACGCCTTTTTCATTGGCGACGGCATCGACGACCAGCAGTAGTTCTTTGCTCATTCGAGTTGCTCCTGCGTCCGGTTTGACGGACGGTTTGCCTGTTTTTTTGCGTCTTTC
Source organism: uncultured Pseudomonadota bacterium (assembly GCA_963711075.1). GTDB lineage: Bacteria > Pseudomonadota > Gammaproteobacteria > Xanthomonadales > Rhodanobacteraceae > Rudaea. Next base: position 42,242 of record CAVQCW010000001.1, read on the forward strand.
GGTTTCTTGTTGTGTTGGTTCGGCGCCTTCGCCTGATCGCCAAAATCCGGTACCAGACGCGCCTTGTGAATGTTCCCGCCGGCGATCGTCACCGCCTGGCCGTCCTGTTCGATCACGATATCGTCACCGTTGACCGCGATGATTGGTCCCTGAAATCTGCGACGGCCATCGATTGCCAGGTTCACCTCAAGCTTCGTCGACTCGCCGATGAACCGGGTGAACTGTTCCGGCGTGTACAACGGGCGATCCAGTCCTGGAGACGACACTTCCAGGGTGTATCGGCCTTGTATTGGATCGTGCACATCAAGCGTTGCCGATACCTGGCGGCTTACTGCCTCGCAATCGTCCACCGTCACCGCGCGCTGCACGGCATCGATGTATACGCGAACCAGCCCATTACCCTGCGACGGGCTGTACTCGACGCCGAGACATTCGAGTCCCATGGCGGCGACAACCGGAATCAGCAATTGGGTCAATTCTTCGTTTCGCATGATTTGTAAATCTTGCAAACAAAAAATGGGCACTAAGCCCATTCCATAGTCCGCCGTTGTTTCGTATCCAGACACCGGCAATGCGCATCCTGCGCGACTGAAAAGCCAAAGCGTGGTGCGATGTTCCTGATCGCGAAGCTCAAAAAACGATCCACTCATGCGATCGTCCTGATCGCCAAGATCAAAAAGCGTCCCAAAAAAAAGCCTCCGATGGAGGCTTCTTGTAATTCTGGTAGCGGGGGTAGGATTTGAACCTACGACCTTCGGGTTATGAGCCCGACGAGCTGCCAGACTGCTCCACCCCGCATCAGCCGAACGCGAAGTTTAGCGGAGTGGCCGGGTTTATTGCAACCGCAACGTGCGCGTCTTCAAGCGGCGTTCAGGGCACAAACTTCAGTAATTGCAAACCACGCACCAACAGATAAGCCAGGCCGCCGGCAATCGGAATCGTCAGTATCCAGGCCCAGACCATGCGTTCGACCACGGTCCATCGAATTGCATTGAAGCGCTTGGCCGCACCTACACCCATGATCGCGGCCGAGACGTTATGCGTGGTCGATACCGGGATGCCCAGCACCGATGAAGTGATGATCACGCTGGATGATGAAATATCCGCCGCCACGCCGTTGATGGGGTGCAACTTCACCATCTTGTGTCCGAGCGTGCGGATGATGCGCCAGCCACCGACCATGGTACCCGTGGCCATCACTGCTGCACACAAGACCTTGATCCAGATGGCAATGCCGAAGTTGCCATGCGCGTCGGTTTGGACGCGCAGGAATTCGAGCCAATGCGGCAGACGATCCAGCGACCCGGCTGCCGTCGCTCCAGCCAGTGCCAGGGCGATAATTCCCATGGTTTTCTGCGCGTCGTTCATGCCGTGCGACAAGCCCATGAAACCCGACGACAATATCTGCATCTTCGCGAAGATCGCATTGACGACGCGCGGACGCGACGCGCGTTGCGCGGCGCCGCCGAGGCCATTGAGAAACGAAAGCAGCGCGAACAGCGAGCCCATGATGATGAAACCCAGCGTGAAACCGATCGCGGGTGATACCACCATCGGCAGGATCACCTTGTTGAGCATCCCATGACCCAACCACCAGTGCGCGGCCGGAGTCGACCAGATGATCGCGTGCCAGTTGTCACCGGCCGCAGCCAGCGCAGCGCCGCACAAGCCGCCGACCAGGGCATGCGAAGAACTCGAGGGCAATCCCAACCACCAAGTGATGAGATCCCAGATCGTTGCCCCCAACAAGGCACAAATAAGCAGTTCGGGGGTCATCGAAATCACGCCGATGTCGATCAGCCCGGATGCAATGGTCTTGGCCACCGCGGTACCCCACATCGCGCCGAGCAAGTTCGTTGCAGCCGCCAGCAACACCGCTTGACCGGGGCGCAGTACCTTCGTCGCGACTACCGTGGCGATCGAGTTTGCCGTGTCGTGGAATCCATTGATGTACTCGAACACGAGCGCCACCAGCACCACGACCACAACGAGACTCAAACTCATGACACGCTCACGAATTCTTGAGCACAATCGTGTAAATCACGTTGCCGGCATCGCGACATCGATCGATGGCTTTTTCGAGCAATTCGAACAGGTCCTTGCGCAGGATCAGGCGCGAGGCATCATTGGTATTGGAGAAAAGTTCCTTGTACATGACCAGAATCAGGCGATCCGCTTCGCTCTCGATCGCCTGCATGCTGTCGTTGAGCGCCTTCATCTCCTCAATCTTCATGCCGCGTCGTAATTGCTTGACCATTTCGACGATGATTTCGGTCGCTTTCTCCAGCATGCCGGCGCGCGACGCGTAGTCGACGTCCATGAGCTGGCCGGCGAACAGGGTATAGCGCTCCGCGAACTTCTCCACCGTTTTCGGTATCTTGTACAGCGCGCCGGACAACGCTTCGATGTCTTCGCGTTCAAGCGCGGTAACGAATGTATTGACCAGTTCCTGACTGATCTGCGCCATGACCTCTTTTTCACGTCGCCGCGCCAATCGAAATTCGTCCAGCGATGGCGTCGGAGACTTCTGCTCGAGCAGTGCGATCAGCGCCCGCGTGCTTGTAAGCGCCGCATCCGCACTGGCTTCAAGCAGTCCGTAAAACTTGTCGCCTTTGCCGAAAATGGTTTGCAGGGAAAACATGACGATCGCCTCACTCGAAAGGTCTGCGCGCGGTGCAAGCCCAATGCGCCGGTGGAGTTTACCGTTTTGTGACAGCCATCCGCCAAACATCATGAGGATCGACGCGTCCGCGACTCTTGCGCGGGTGCTGGATCACGGATCGAGCGGCGCCGTCTGCTACACTCCGCGCAGGGATTCCCTGCATAGAAACGGATGATCGTCGAAGTCGCTCTGGTCGTCGTACTGGCCTTGCTCAACGGGTTTTTCGCACTCAGCGAAATGGCCCTGATCGCTGCGCGCAAGAGTCGCCTCAAGCAATTGTCGCGCAACAGCCGCCGCGCCCAGATTGCGCTCAAACTGGCCCAGAATCCGGAGCAGTTTCTGTCCACGGTCCAGGTGTTCATCACCCTGATCAGCATCGGCACCGGTACGGCGCTCGGCGCACGTCTTGGTGAGGAGTTGTCCAGACACCTGATTGGTACACATCTCCAAGTGCTGACTCGCTACGCCCCCGCCATCGGTGTGGTCATCAGCGTTTCCGGAATCACATTTGCCAACATGCTGCTCGGCGAATTGCTGCCCAAGCGCATCGCGCTGGTCAATCCGGAGCGTTTTGCCATCGCTACTGCCATTCCGATGCGCATCCTTACCTGGATTGCCGCACCGTTTGCGGTTGTTCTCATCGGCATCACGCGAGCCCTGTTGCGCATTTTGCGGATGAATCGCGCGAGTGCGGAAAAAGTCAGCGAAGAGGAAATTCGCCTACTCGTGTCGGAAAGCGCCGAACAGGGAGTGATCGACCGTGACGAACGCAACATGGTGAATCGGGTATTGCGTCTGGGGGATCGCAGCGTCGACAGTCTGATGACGCCGCGCACACGCATCGTCTGGCTCGACGTTGCCGCCACGACCACGGAAAACCTTGACCGCATGCGCGACACGCCCTACTCGCGTTATCCGGTGTATCGCGGCAGCGACAAGGACGTGCTCGGTATCCTTTCGCTCAAACGCCTGCCGGCAATGCTCGGCAAAACCCAAGTCGATCTGTTCGCCAAACTCGCCAAACCACTGTATGTACCGGGGACTGCGCGCGCGCTGGATTTGTTTGAGGAATTTCGCGACGCCGAAACGCGCATGGCGCTTGTGGTCGACGAATACGGAGATATCGAAGGGCTGGTCACCTTGAACGACCTGCTGGGTGCGGTAGTCGGCAAAAGCGCGGCACCCGGTCCAACCATGCACGAAACTCCGATCGTGCAGCGCGAAGACGGCAGTTGGTTGATCGACGGTTCACTGGGTACCGAAGACCTGAGCGAATTGCTCGGTCTCGGCGAACTTCCTCAACAGGACGAGCACGATTTCCACACGGCCTCGGGCATGGTCGTCGCCCATTTCGGACGCATCCCCGAAACCGGCGAGCATTTCACCTGGCGCGGACTGCGCTTCGAGGTCGTCGATCTCGACGGCGCGCGCATAGACAAGATTCTGGTGCAGCGGGTAGAGAAGCAAAGCTGAGTGCGGGAATCGGGAAGAGCAATCAAATGTTCGTCATTCCCGCTCAGGCGGGAACGAAAGCCGCGGACCGGCGTCTGAGCTGCGACGTTTCACCTGTGCTCATCAACTGCCCTGCCCGCCATTCTCGCCATGCGCTGCGCGTCGTCGAATATGCCGCGCAATATGCGCACTTCACGCTGTTCCAGATTCGCGCGCAGGAACAATCTGCGCAGACGGTTCATGATCGTGCGCGGCGAACGGCCTTTGTGGAAATCGATATCGTCGAGCACTTGTTCGAGGTGACCAAAAAAATAGTCGAGCTGCTCCACGGTCGCCAACGATTCGGTTTTCGCCATTGCTGCCGATTCGGGCTGTTGCCGCAACTTTGCCAGGCGCATTTCGTAGGCAAGCACTTGCACCGCCTGAGCCAGATTCAACGACGAAAAATCCGCGACGCTCGGAATCGTCACCGCGCCATGGCAGGACATCAGCTCGGCGTTTTCCAGCCCTGTGCGTTCGTTGCCGAATACGATCGCGACGTTGCCGTGCGCACTGGCATCCAACGCACGCTGCGCGGCTTGCGCTGGCGCCAGTTCTTCGAGTGAAATCCCGCGGTGGCGCGCCGTGCATCCCAGCACCAGAGTGCAATCCGCGACGGCCTCCACCAGAGTGGATGCGACCTGCGCGCGTTCCAGCACCGCATCGGCACCGACGGCCATTGCCGTTGCCTGATCGTGCGGAAACTGATGCGGCGCAACCAGACTCAGGCGATCAAAGCCCATGGTCCGGATGGCCCGCGCCGATGCCCCGATGTTACCCGGATGCGACGTTCGTACGAGGACGAAGCGAATGTTGGCGCAGGAAAATGCAGGGCTTATGCAAGGTCCGTCACTGTTTGCGAGATCGTTCACCTGTGCATTATCGCCGATGAGGCTGGTGGCCGGTAGAAGCGACAGAGACCCAAAATGCGCAAGACTTCGTTACTTGTCATTCCTGCGCAGGCACGCATCCGGTTGCTGCCCTCAATCCAAGGAACCAATGATCAACCCCGACGTATGTAGCATGACGTCCAGAATGACGGCCCTAGATTTTCACTAGTCCCGAGTCCCGGCGCTCATTTGCCGGTTCCCGATCCCGGCTTTCCGGCCCTAGGGACCCTCTGATTAGCCCTGCGCGGGTGTCACCGGCTCTGTCTGTTTGCAAGACAAGGCACACTGGCGCAGCACGAGTTGCGAACTTTCCGGGTGTCATGCCACCTGCACAGGGTTAATCAGAGGGTCCCTAGGCCCTCCGTCGCGCTTCTGTTACCCTGCCGCCGCGCCTGGCAGCCCATGCGCGCGTTCTTTTTAAGCCCGACTTGACCGGAGTATTCATGCCCAGACCCGCTGTGACAATCGCGGCGCGCGCCGCGCGTGCCGCCGGTTCCATCATCCTGCGCTATCTGAATCGTGTGGACAGTCTGACGATCGAGGAAAAGTCGCGGATGGATTTCGTCAGCGAAGTCGACCGGCTGGCCGAAGCCGAGATCGTCAAGGAACTGCGGCGCGCCTATCCGGATCACGCCATTCTCGGCGAGGAGTCCGGACAAACCGGCAAGTCCAACAAACTGTGGGTCGTCGATCCGCTCGATGGCACGCACAACTATCTGCGCGGATTTCCGCACTTCTGCGTTTCCATCGGATTTCTCGATCATGGCGATCCGGTGCATGGTGTGGTTTACGATCCATTGCGCGACGAATTGTTCACGGCGAGCAAGGGCGACGGAGCATTCTGCAACGATCGGCGCATGCGCGTGAGCAAACGAGAAAGCCTGAACGGCGCGATGCTGTGCACGGGTTTCCCGTTCCGCCAGCGCGAACATCTCGATGCACAGATCGCCATGACCCGCAGCATGCTGACGCAAGCCGAAGACATCCGCCGTACCGGCTCGGCCGCATTGGATCTGGCCTATGTCGCCGCCGGCCGCATCGATGGCTATTTCGAAATCGGACTCAAACCCTGGGACATGACGGCCGGCTGCCTGCTGGTACGCGAAGCCGGCGGCACCTACTGCGATTTTGCCGGGCGCGACGGCATTCCGGCCAGCGGCAACCTCGTCGCCGGCAACCATTACATCACCGCCGCGATGGTGAAAGCCATTGCCGGAAATGCCACTCCGGGATTGCTTGCCGAAGGATCCAAATAGATCCGGCATCTAGTGTAGTGCTTCACTGTGTTTGACGCATTCAGAGCGAAGTACGCAAAATTGCGTATCGCAGACCAATGCGCAGCATTGCGTTCTTTGATGTTGATCTCGCTCGACGTCGTTTGCGGACCATGCCGCAAGCTTTCACCATGTCCGATCAAATTTGCTGCTGCGCGGTGTAACCGCCTTCGATTCCCTTGGTCGCGATGGCGACTGCGTCGTGTGGATGCAGGCTTTCGTGATGCGCGGCGCGGATCCAGAAATCGCTGATGCGTTCGTCGTCGCCAAGCGTTCGCTGAATACGCCGCGCGGCGTCCTCGCAGAACATCAGGTTTGCGCCGTTCAGCAACGCGAATGCCTGTTCGTCTTCCCGCTTTACCGCCGTTTGCACCGGCGTCTGCAACGATCCTTCGATCGCATCGATCAGCTCCTCGATGGGAAACCCGAAACTCGGCGCCAATTTCACGCGGACGCTGGCTACGCTGCGCTGGCTGTGCGGGGTTGCGCATATACCTTGCTCGCTGCCGAGCCATGCCATGACGGCGTCGTGATCGAGCGGCGCATCGCGAGAGAAATCGACGACAAAACGTTGCTGTATCGATTGTCGCGCCAGCGCTGCGGAACACGGACACGTGCTCGAATAAACAACCTCGCATGCCAGTTCCAGTACAAAATGCCCTTTGTCCAGGGTTCCGCAGATAACCACCGGATACGCCTTCCAGCCGCTGTTCCCGCTTTTCAGCGCCGGTCGACGAATCAGATGATCGAAGGCAATGCGCACCATCGCCCGATCCGAAAGCTCGGCGTGCGAATCGAGGAATTCACGCAACAGGCGACGCATCGAACAAGGCGTCAGCGGCTCGGCCGAAAGTACGGCGTCAACATGCAGGTACAGTCGCGACATGTGGATGCCGCGCACTTCAGGGCGTTTCAGGTTCACGAACGCGGCAACTCGCGCCGCGGACTGAACCGCAACGCCGTCTTCGCCGGACAGTCGAACGGGTACATCGATCTCGTCCATCCCGACCCAATCCAGCGTGGCGGCTGCAAGAACGGCGCCTTCATTGGCGATGTCAGGCATGGCGCGTGCACTATTGTCTTCGTGCTGCATGAAGTCTCCTCGTACTCTGGGACGCAGAAATTGCGCGCCATTCAACCGAATTGCGACTCGGTCTATCGGTGTCGCAAGCCGGCTCAGGCATATGTCGCCCCAGACCAACAGCATAGCTTGGGGCACGCAAAAGATTCGTCAACCCACGCGACTGTGCCGCGCCTCACGCCAGCAGATCCAAAGACTGCGTCCATAATCGGGTTGCTGGTGCGTCGCAAGCCAGGCCAGCGGATCGAATGCGCGGCGCGCCCGCAGGATGAGTCTGCGGTCGAGCGCCGTGCGCACGCGGCGCGGCAAGCTGAGTGCCGCGGCCGCATCGAGGCATTCATCGAGTTTGTCCAACAGTGCGCCCAGATAATCGCCAACGAACGCGTTGCGGCTTGTTCCAGGGCTGTACAAGCTTGCACGCGAGAGGCCATGTCGCGCCAACAAATCCAGCGGCAATACGGCGTGCTCCAGTTTTCCTGCTTCGGCGCGCGCTGGAATCCGGGCCAGATCCCGCAGCAGAAAAGAAATTGTCCACACTGCCGCGTTGTGATCGAAATCAGCAGGCTCAATCGAAAAAACAGTTGCTTCGGCGCGTGCGACTGCGGCATGCCAGGGCCGAAATCTTCCGAGTACGGTCGCTAAATCAGATTGGACCTGGTAATCGCATTGGGCGAGCGCGGCATTCACCAAGCCGGACCACAATGAAGCCTCGCTCGCCCGCATCTGCGCATCGGCAAACAATATCCTGGTGATCGGATGCCTTGGATGGCCGGCATGCGCATCGATCAATTCCTGGCGCCACCAGGCAAGTTTGGTCAAAGCGATTTGTGCGTCGCTGCGATAAAGCGCCGTCTGCGTCAGTTCATGAATCAGGCTGCCAAACGCGTTCGCGCGCGAACGTTGCAGCTTCGGCAGGAACACGGAAATCATGACGTTTTCGGGAAATTCCCCGAGCCACTTCTGCTCGAAACTGGCGAAGGCGGAATCCGGCATTCAGCCCAAGCCGAGTGTTGGCAACAGCGCTGCCGGCGTCGGGATCACGAGATCCGCACCCCAGGCCTGCGCATCTTCGCCATTCAGATAGCCCCAGGCTGCAGCAACCGTCATGGCCCGGGCATTGCGACCGGCCTCGACGTCGCGCATATCGTCGCCGACATAGACGCAATGGCGCGGGTCGCGTTGCGCCAACTTGCACGCGTACAGGATCGGTTCCGGATCGGGTTTTCGTTGCGGCAGGCAGTCGCCGGCAACCAGGGCGGCGCAGCGCTGATCGAGTGCGAGCGCCGACAGCAACGACTTCGCCAGCCAGCCGGGCTTGTTGGTGACGATGCCCCAGGGCAGTTTCGCCTCTTCGAGCCCCGAAAGGACTTCTTCAATGCCCGGGAACAATGTCGAATGCGCGGCGATCGATGTCGAATACAATTCGAGAAAACGCGGCAGCAGGGCTTCGATGCGCGCCTCCCCGGCATCCGGAAAACCTCGCCGCAGCATGGCGCGTCCGCCTTTCGAAACAACCGAACCCGCGGCACTGCAATCAATGACGGGTTCGCCGAGCTCCGCGCGCAGGCGCTGCATCGCCACGATCAGATCCGGTGCGGAATCGACCAACGTTCCGTCGAGATCGAAAAGCACCATCCGGATTTCGTCGCCGCGAAGGATCATCCGCGTTTGCGCGCGCAGGCGATATAGTTCACTTGTGTACTTTGAACCATCCAGGCACGCCGTGTCAGCGGGTTGTAGGCCAGGCCGGCGACATCTTCCAATTCCAGACCGTTGCCGCGCATTGCCGTGACCAGTTCCGACGGACGAATGAACCGGGCGTAATGGTGCGTCCCGCGCGGCAACAGATTCAATGCGTATTCCGCACCGATGATCGCCGCGCAAAACGCCAGCGGGGTGCGATTCAACGTCGATGCAAACAATCGCCCTCCAGGCTTGAGCAGCGATGCACAGGCCGCGACGATGCTGCCGGGATCTGGAACATGTTCGAGCATCTCCATGCATGTGATCGCATCGAAGGCGCCGGGCATGCCTGTCGCCAACGCTTCGACACTGATCTGCCGATAGTCCACGTGTCGTCCGGATTCCAACAGGTGCAAACGTGCCACTTCGAGCACGCGCGGCGCCAGATCAATCGCGACGACATCCGCACCTGCTGCGGCCAGGGCTTCGCTGAGAATTCCTCCGCCGCAGCCAACGTCAAGGACTCGAGCACCTTTGAGTGCAACGTGCTGCGCGACGTAGTCCAGGCGCAGCGGATTCAAGTCGTGCAAGGCGCGTGATTCGCCATTCTCGTCCCACCATCGGGAGGCGAGCCTGTCGAACTTCGCGGTCTCGGCAAGATGAACGTTTTCGACTGCCATCGGCCTGGCTCAGCTCGCCAAACGAGCGCGCCATGATTGCGCGTTGTCGACTAACGCATCGACATCCATTGCTGACAGCACGCCGCTACGAAGCTTGCGCACTCCGGCGATCCAGACATCGCTGACCTGCTGTCTGTCGCAGGCATAAACGAGTTGCGATACAACATTGAATATCGGCTGCATTTCCAGCGCATCCATGCGCACGGCGGTCAGATCGGCTTGCTTGCCGGGCACTATCGAACCAATGCGCTCGCCCAGCCCCAACGCACGCGCACCATTCAACGTCGCAGCCTGCAACGCATAAGTCGCGTCGAAGGCGCTGGCGTCTTCGGCAACGCCTTTTGCCAATAACGCAGCCGTTCGCATTTCACCGAACATGTCCAGATCGTTGTTGCTGGCGCAACCGTCGGTGCCGATCGCAACATTGACCCCTGCGCCGCGCAATTTTTCCGCGGGGCAGAAGCCGCTGGCCAGCTTGAGATTCGATTCCGGGCAATGCGCCACGGACGCGCCGGCATCAGCGCAAGCGGCAATCTCCGCATCGATGAGCCGGGTCATGTGCACCGCGATCAGATGATCGTTGACCAGACCCAGCGCCTGCAGCCGCGAGAAGGGCCTCACGCCGCGCTGCCTTTTGGAGTCCTCAATTTCCTGCGCGGTTTCGTGCACATGAATATGCACGGGTATGTCGAGCTGGTCGGACAACACGCGAATGCGTTCGAAACTTTCATCGTCGACCGTATACGGCGCGTGAGGTGCGATGGTCAGCGTAATCAACTTTTCGCTTTTGAACTCGTCGTACGTCGCCAGTCCCTTGTCGAAGTATTCGTCGCGGCTCGCCGCCCACGGACTTGGAAACTCGATAATCGGCAAACCGATGCTGGCGCGAAATCCGTGTTGCAGGTAAGTCGCGGCTTGAACATCCGGAAAGAAATAGCTCTCATTGCAGCAGGTTGTGCCACCACGCAACATCTCGGCAATCGCCAATGCGACGCCATCGCGTACGAATTCGGCGCCCATGAATCGCGCTTCCGTGGGCCAGATATGATCGTGAAGCCATTCCATCAACGGCAGATCGTCCGCCAGCCCACGCATAAGCGTCATCGGATTATGGGTGTGTGCGTTGATCAAACCCGGGATCAACGCGTGCGACGACAAATCGACACGATCCACGTTCGCGTATTTCTCGCGCGCTGCCGCGATCGGCAGCACGTCGGATATGGCATCGCCCGCCACGACAACGGCATGGTCATCCAGGATCATGCCTGACGGCTCGACCGGGATTACCCAGCGCGCTTCGAGAACGCAATCCGCCGCGCTCATTTTTCACGGTTTCCAGTGGCGCTCGCGGCGACAACCTGCCATCCAGAGCTTCCGGATCCTGGCGATGCTTGGCGGGTTGACGCATCGGCAAAGCCGTTCGCGTTGGCGCCGGTGGGTCGAAGCGTCACTTCACGCGTCCTACATAGGCACCGCTGCGGGTGTCCACCTTGATGACTTCCTCCGTGCCGACAAACAACGGAACGCGGACCACGGCACCGGTCTCAAGCGTGGCCGGCTTGCCGCCGGTGCCGGCGGTATCGCCTTTCACGCCAGGATCGGTTTCGGTGATGGCCAGCTCGACGAAATTCGGCGGACTGACGGTCAACGGCGCGCCGTTCCAGAGCGTGACGATGCAGGTCTCATTGCCCTTCAGCCATTGCGCCGCATCGGCCATCGCCGCCTTGTCCGCCGCGATCTGCTCATGCGTATCCGGATGCATGAAATGCCAGAATTCGCCATCGCTGTACAGGTATTCCATATCCTGGTCGAGCACATCGGCCGCTTCCATCGAATCGGTCGATTTCATCGTCAACTCGACTACGCGACCGCTCTTCAGATTACGGTACTTGACCCGGGTAAAAGCCTGGCCTTTACCTGGTTTTACATATTCGGTGTCGATGATCGTGCACGGCTGCCCGTCCACGATGATCTTCATGCCATTCTTAACATCGTTCATGCCATAACCGGCCATACATGCTCCGTTGCATTGAACCGCGCCGACAATGCGGTTTGGGAATGCGGCTAAAATGAGAAGTTGCGAATGCCAGACTTGCCGGCACGAGCGAAACAGTACACTGGAACGCCAATGATAACCGCAAGCCCCCGTCCCGCGCAGCTTTTGACGTGGCAGAAAATTTGGCGCGATGCCATCACGGACCCGCATGAATTGCTGTCACTGCTGGGCTTGAGCCACGTCGCGTCGACGCTGTTGCCGGGGAAGGATACCGGCTTCGCGTTGCGCGTACCGCGTGGCTTTCTGGCGCGCATGCGCTACGGCGACCCCCAAGACCCTTTGCTTTTGCAGGTCCTGCCACGGGCCCGTGAGCTGATCGATGTACCCGGCTTTGTCCAAGATGCAGTCGGCGATCTTGTGGCGCGCGCAGCCAACGGCGTGTTGCACAAGTACGCCGGACGCGCTTTGCTGATCGCCACCGGTTCGTGCGCCGTGAATTGCCGTTATTGCTTCCGCAGGCATTTTCCCTACGCCCAACAAACTGCAGCGGCCAATCATTGGCATGAGGCCGTCGAGTACATTCGCGAAGACGCCTCGATTGAGGAAGTCATACTCTCCGGCGGCGATCCGTTGTCGTTGTCTACGCCCAAGCTGGCCGAGCTGACCGACGCGTTGGCGTCGATACCGCACCTGCAGCGCCTGCGCATTCATACGCGGCTGCCCATCGTCCTGCCCGAGCGCGTCGATTCGGCACTGTGCGCCTGGCTGCGCGATCTGCCCTGGCCGGTCGCACTGGTCCTGCACGCCAATCACGCCAACGAGATCGACGCGGGGGTTGCCGACTGTTGCGCGACCTTGCGTGCGAACGCCGTTACCCTGCTCAACCAGTCGGTATTGTTGCGGGGAATAAACGACAGCGTCGAGGTTCTGGCCGCATTGTCCAGACGTCTGTTCGCAGTCGGGGTAATTCCGTATTACCTGCATCAGCTCGACTGCGTCGCCGGTGCCGCGCATTTCGCGGTGGACGATGATCGCGCACGTGCGCTGGTGGACGGCTTGCGCAAGCGCCTGTCCGGCTTTCTCGTGCCGCAACTGGTACGCGAAATTGCCGGTGAAGCGGCCAAGACTCCGCTATGATCGCGTTCACCTGCCATCAACGCGCTGTTCGGCACCGTTCGACTGCTGGAAATGGCTCTCAGAATCTAGTACAAGCTGTTCTTATCCCCGCAAAATCCCGCTAATGAGCAAACAAGACCAAGTCATCAAATTGCTGTTGATCGAGGATTCGGTCGAAGAAGCCGAGCAAATCATCAGCATGCTGCGCAACGGCGGGATCGCGCTGCGTCCGGCTCGCGCCGCCACTGCCGAGGAGCTCGACAAATGCCTGGCCGGCCAAACACCGGACCTCATTCTCACCAATCCAGGCGCGAAGAATCTGAAGCTTGCCGATATCGCCGTCGCTGCGGGTAAAGGCGGCAAGGATATCGCCATCGTCGCCGTCGTCGGCAACGTAAACGAAGACGTAGTTGTCAATGCATTCAATGACGGAGCGCGAGCGCTGGCTTTGCGCAACCGTGCCGAGCACGTGCAATCGATCGTGCGCAGGGAATTCGACAGCCTGAACATGCGTCGTGGCGTGCGCCGCCTGGAAAGCGCCCTGCGCGAAACCGAACGGCGCTGCGATGCGCTGCTGGACTCATCGCGCGATCCCATCGCCTACGTGCACGAAGGCATGCACGTACGCGCGAACAAGGCATACCTGGAAATCTTCGGCTTCGAGGAATTCGAGGACATCGAGGGCATGTCGATACTGGACATGGTCGCCCCCGACGACGCCGACGACTTCAAGACGCTGCTCAAACAGTTGTCGAAAGGCGAAAAGCCGCCGCAAAAAGTCAACCTGAAGGCACAACGCAGCGACGGCACAGCGTTCGACGCGATCATGGAATTCGCCGAGGCCAGCTACGAAGGCGAACCCTGCCAGCAAATCATCCTTCGCCAGCAGACCATGAGTGCGGAACTGGCCAAGGAACTCGACGTGTTGCGCTCCAAGGACCTGGTCACGGACCTGTTCAATCGACAATATTGCCTGACCGAACTCGACCGCGTGATTGGCGAAGCGGCCAAGGGACGCAACGACCAGGCGTTGCTGCTGCTGGAACCGGACAACTTCAAGCAACTTCTCGACACCGTCGGCCTTGGCAATGCGGACCTGCTGCTCGGCGACATGGCCAACCTGATGCGCAGACACTTGAAGGAGACCGATATCGCCGGGCGCTTCGGCGAACACACGTTCGGTATTCTCATCGAAGGCCAAAGCGCCGATGAAGTCCGCCAACTGGCGGATGTGCTGCGCAAGTCGTTCGACGAGCGCATTTTTGAAGTCGGCAAACAATCCGTGAACGCCAACGTCAGCATCGGTGGCGCATTGATCGGCGAAAAGAACGCCAATGCGCAAAACGTCCTGACCCAGGCAAGCAATGCCCTGCGCACGGCGCAAGCCGAAGGCGGAAATCGCCTTGTGTTGTTCGACCCTGCTGCGCAGGACAAGGCGAACGAAGAGAAAAACAGGCACTGGCTGACCCTGGTGAAGGATGCGTTGGCCAACAACGGTTTCGTGCTGTTCTATCAACCGATCATCAGTCTGCACGGCGCCGAAGGCGAGTTCTACGAAATCCTGCTGCGCATGCAAGGCCCCAAGGGTGACATCACGCCGAATTACTTCATGCCGATCGCCGAGCAGCATGGTCTGATGCCGGCGATCGACCGGTGGGTCATTTCCCATGCCATCAAGGCATTGGTCGAACGCGAGACCGCCGGCCACAAGACCACATTTTTCGTCAAGCTCACGCCGCAGTCGCTCGACGACCAGACCCTGCTGCCCTGGATTGCGCAACAATTGAAAAACGCGCGCCTGCGTGGCGACGCTCTGGTGTTCGAGATGCCGGAAAGCAAAGTCGTCACCAGCCTCAAACCGGCGCGCAGCTTCGTCAACGGACTCAAACAGATTCATTGCGGCTTTGCGCTGGAACAATTCGGCTCGGGCCTGAATTCGTTCCAGTTGCTGAAACACGTCGACGCGAACTTCCTCAAGCTCGACCGCAATTTCATGGCCGAATTGCCCAAGAACAAGGAAAACCAGGACAAGATCAAGGAACTCTGCGATCAGGCCCATCACGCCGGCAAGCTGACAGTCGCCGAATTCGTCGAAGACGCCGCGAGCATGTCGATCCTGTTTTCCTGCGGCGTGAACTTCGTGCAAGGCAACTTCCTGCAGGAACCCGAAAAGGTGATGTCGTTCGAGACCGCGTGATGTTTCCGGGAATCGGGAATCGCGAATCAGGGAAATGCGTGAAATGCCCGTCATTCCCGCACCAGCCGGAATGACGGGCCATCGGTTTTTTTGCGCCTCATGGGTCACGTCTGCGTGTTCGGAAATGCCGGGGCCACTGCCATCAAGAAGCCGTCGAGTCCGCCCCAAACCCAGTTGCCGACCCGGCCCTACCGCGGCCGCTTCGCGCCCTCACCCAGCGGCCCCCTGCACTTCGGATCGCTCGTTGCCGCTGTCGGCAGTTGGGTGCGGGCGCGCGCAGAGAGCGGCGCCTGGTTGGTGCGCATGGAGGACATTGATCCGCCGCGGGAAATGAGGGGCGCGGCGGCGGACATCCTGCAAACGCTGGCGGCCTTCGGCATGCAATCAGACGAGCCGGTTCTGTATCAAAGTCGGCGCGAAGATGCTTATCGCGATGCTTTCCGGCGCCTGCAAGCGGCCGGTTCTGCGTTTGAGTGCAGGTGCAGTCGAAGCGATCTCGAAAAGCAGGCCGGAAGGCATCGAGGCGTTTGCGTCGCGCCCGATGACCGATCGCGCCAATCGTGCTGGCGCTTGCTTGTCCCTGATGCATCCGTCGGATTCAACGATGCTCTGCTTGGTCAGCAATCGCAGAATCTGCGACGCGACGTTGGCGATTTCGTCATCAGACGTGTCGAGGGCTGGTATGCCTATCAGCTGGCAGTCGTCGTCGACGATGCCGAGCAGGGTATTACGGAAGTCGTGCGTGGCGCGGATTTGCTCGATTCCACGCCGCGCCAGATCCATTTGCAGCGCCTGCTCGGCTATTCGATGCCTGCCTACCTGCATCTACCGCTTGTGTTGGACACGAACGGTCGAAAGTTGTCCAAACAGGATCGCGACCGACTCGTGGATCGCACTGATCCCAAGCCGGTCATGCGCGCCGCACTGGAGTTTCTCGGATTGCATGCGGATGCCGCTCAAAACAATGTCGAAGGCTTGTTGTCGGCCGCGGTGGAAAATTTCGATATTGCTGCACTGCGCAGTGCAGCAAACGGACTCGGTCGCGCCTGTGTACAATCGATCACCGAGATTTGAATCGCACGGAGACGGACATGACAGCACGCATCGCATTGGTTACCGGCGGTACCGGCGGCATCGGCACGGCCATCGTCAAACGCCTGGCCTCGCTCGGTCACAAGGTCGCCACCAACTATCGCGACGAAACCAGGGCGCGGGCGTGGGCAGACAAGATGAAGGCGCAAGGGATCGACGTTGCAATCGTTGCCGGCGATGTCTCGACCCCGGAATCCGGCGAGCAAATTGTCCAGGGTGTGGAAAAGCAACTCGGGCCGATCGACATTCTGGTCAATAACGCCGGCATCACGCGGGATACGACGTTCCACAAGATGTCCGCCCTGCAATGGCAGGAGGTCATCAATACCAACCTCAATTCCTGCTTCAACATGACGCGTCCGGTGATCGAAGGCATGCGTGCACGCAAGTGGGGTCGCATCGTCCAGATAAGCTCGATCAATGGCCAGAAAGGCCAGTACGGGCAGGCCAACTACGCCGCATCCAAAGCCGGCATGCACGGTTTCACGATCTCGCTGGCCCAGGAAAACGCCAAGTTCGGCATCACCGTGAACACGATATCTCCGGGCTACGTGGCCACGGAAATGGTCATGGCAGTCCCGGAAGAAGTGCGCAACAAGATCGCCGCGCAGATTCCGCTGGGGCGTCTTGGCGATCCGGATGAAATCGCCTACGCATTGGCGTTTTTCGTCAACGACGAGGCACGTTGGATCACCGGAGCGAATCTGGCCATCAATGGCGGCCAATACATGGGGTGGTAGTGCGCCGCCGCACAATCTGCTAACTTTGCGGCATGGCACAAATACGCATCATCAAGAAGTATCCGAACCGCCGTCTTTACGACACCGAGATCTCGAGCTACATCACGCTCGAAGAGGTGCGGCAATTGGTCGTGGACGGCGAGGAATTCGAGGTTCGCGACGCCAAGAGCGGCGAAGACCTGACGCGCTCGGTGTTGCTGCAAATCATTGCCGAACACGAAGAAACCGGGCAGCCCATGTTCACCACCCGGTTGCTGACCCAGATCATCCGCTTCTACGGTGATTCGATGCAGGGATTCATGGGCAGTTACCTGGAAAAGAGCCTGCAGATTTTTCTCGACCAGCAAGGCCAGTTCCGCAGTCAGCTCAACAATATCCTTGGCCAGACTCCATGGTCGATGCTCAACGACATGACCGAGCGCAATATGGATCTCTGGAAATCGGTGCAGGAAGGTTTCCTTACCGCCGCCGCCGGCTCCGCCAAGGCCGGCACCGCCACCAAGGATTCCAAATCCTGATCTCGTATCGGGTTTGACAGCCCATCCGTCACTGCCTACCATCGCGCGCTTGCTGCGCCGCGGCATAGCGGGTGCGCATTGAAAAAATGCGGACAGACATCGGCTGCGCGAGTGGCCCGCTCACCGACGATCGAAAAAAGCACAGGTGGATCAATGACCAAACGAATCGCGCTTGTCACCGGCGGCATCGGTGGACTCGGAACCGAAATCTGCAAGCATTTGGCGAGGTCCGGGCACACGGTCGTTGCCGGCGATCTTGGCGCACGCACCGAACGCATCGCGGAATTCAACGCGGAAATGGCCGACGTTTCAGACGTGCACTTCCATGCCATCGATGTCGGCAATTTCGAATCCTGTGCCGCGGCGATAAAACAAATCGAAGCGGCGTATGGCAGCGTGGATATCCTCGTCAACGCGGCAGGAATTACTCGCGACACCACACTGCGCAAAATGAATCCACAGCAGTGGGCCGATGTCATCGCCATCAACCTCGGAGGCGTCTACAACACCTGCCGCAATGTCGTCGAAGGCATGAGCGAGCGCTGCTTCGGACGCATCGTCAACATTTCCTCGGTGAACGGCCAAACCGGGCAATTCGGTCAGACCAATTACTCCGCCGCCAAGGCCGGCATGCACGGATTCAGCATGGCGTTGGCACGCGAAGTCGCACGCAAGGGCGTGACTGTGAACAGCGTATCGCCAGGCTATTGCCGCACCGCCATGGTCGCCGCTATTCCGGAGAACGTGCGCAGCCAGATCATCGCCGGCATCCCGGTCGGTCGCCTCGGCGAGCCATCGGAAATCGCCCGCGTCGTCGATTTTCTCTGTGCCGAAGAATCGGGCTTCATCACGGGCGCCAATATCCCCGTAAATGGCGGCTACTTCATGGATTACTGAGCGCCGCGCTCAGAAATCGTACCCGTCGATGAAGATGAAGTCGGCGGGCGTGAGTGTGCAGTCGCCGTTGTTCGGCGGACCGTCGTTCGCGATCGGATCGCCGTCGTCGATCACGTCGAAGTCCGTCGGTCGAATGCCGAAGAACGAATGCGAGTCGATGTTGACATCGGCATCGTCCCACTTGTGCGTGGTGAAATCGTCGGCTTCGGCAGTCAGCGGTATGCCCCCGCCGTCGGACAGAAACATGCCGTATTTCTGCAGTGTCCGCAGCACCGCACGTACCGCCTCGTTGTTGCTGAAATTATTGACGTCGAACGACGATTTCAAACGCAGACGCGAACCGTAGGGCACCGCATTGGCATTGGTATCCGATGTTGCCGAAGTGCCATGCGAGGACGGATGCACGTGCATGTTCTGCTGCATGCGTTCGTTGCCGATGATCCAGCGGATTGCATGGCCGAGATCGCCGTGTGCCTGTGCGGCGGCCCAAACCTCGTCCGCATTGAACAGCAGCGGTGCGATCGGGAATCCGGCGCCGTCGGCACTGGTGCAGTGTTCGCCGCGGCCGTACGGCGGGTAGACGCGATCCAGGTGCCAGAAAAGTCCGCAGCGTGCGTGCACACCGCCGGCATCGACCGAATTTGTGTTGTACGCCTCATACAGCGTATGCGTCGTGTCGTTCACCACCAGCAGATGGCAGTCGTCGCTGGAAGCACTGCAACTGTAGGCCGGCGGTGCGGTCCCTTCGATGCCGCCTCCGGCGGGAACCGGAAACGCAAAACCGGGATTTTCGCAGTCACCACTGTAGTACCCGGCTGAATTCGGCCAGGCCACGACCGGCTTGGTCGGCGTGGCGTTGGTGGCGTGCAGGACATAGAACGAAAAGTCGATCTGGAAATCCTGGTTATGGTTTTGATCGCCCCAGTACTTGCCGGTCTCGCCGGGATGCTCGGTCATTGCAAGGGTTTCCAGATGCTGCATCATCTGGGTCGAATTCGACCGCGTGGCGGCGTTGCTGACGTCGCGGTTCCACACAGCATTGGGCTGAATGAATTCCGGCAGGACGGCGGCCTGCAATCCACCACCGGCGAACGCAAGCAGCGAGTACATCAGTCGAATTGAAAGGCGCAGCATGGCAGCGCTCCAGACGGATAGTTCTTCCATCTTACCCAGCGGCAGCGGCAGAAGGATGATGCAGGTCCCAGATTTGCCTCACCACACTATATCGGCAGGCACATCATCCTCGCCAGGAGCATTCGGATCACACAACAGTACCAGCGCTTCGGGCTGTATCGTCTGCGTCTGCAAAGCCAGATCGCGAGCTACCAGCAAATAACGACCGGCCAGTTGCACCACGGCCAACTCCCCGGCATTGAGCTGCGCCAGTTGTTGTGTAGTGCAATAGATCCGCCGGATCTTGTTGCCGTGCGGAAAATGCCGTGCCACCTCGGCATCGGCCACGTTCAGGGCCTTGCCGCTCAGCAGCGCAGTGAGCTTCTGTTTGCGTTCCTTCTTTTCCCGTGCGATCCGTTCGGCTTCTCGCTGCAATCGTTTGCGTTCGTCATTTTCCTGACGCGCTCGCAGCGCATAGGCGCGCGCCAGATCGACCTCTTCGGAATTCCGTTTTGGCGGATGCCTGCGCGACGGGGATTTCGCCGGCTTTCCGCGCGGCGCCGACGGTTTGCCCGGCCGCGCCTCCGTGCTTGGCTGCGCGTTCCGCGGCGACGACTTCTTCAACGTCGAAGCCAAGCCGCTTTTCAACAACTGGTCACGTAACGATTCGGACATGCAGCGATTTTACTGAAAAGTGCGACCACGCACGGCCGCTTGTTGACCTTTGCAATCGCGGATGATCGCATCAATTTGAATTGGTGCGGCCAAATTTGACCGCTTTTTGATCCTGGCGATCATGGATGAGCACATCAGTAGTGAGGCGGCGCAGGTTCGTCGTGCGCATCGTGCGCCAACGCGACCTTGACTTGGGACAGTTCGCCGCGTACGCGCGCGAACGCCTCACGCATGTCGGTCAAAAGGCGATCGTGCTCCGTAACCGTCGCATCCAATGTCTGCAGGATCTGTTCGAGAAATGCAAACCGCGCTTCGAGTTCGTCGAGTCGTCCTTCCAGAGTCGTGTTCATCGCGCAAGGCTCACAGTCGTCCATCCACGGCGACGGCCGGCAATACGTATTTCACATCGTAAATCACGGCATTTTTCTTTGCCAGGACACGCACACCCGCAACACCAAGTTCGCGGAATTGATGGTGCGCTACCGCCAGCACGATCGCGTCGTAGACGCCTTTTTCCGGCTTGTCGACCGGACGGATTCCACATTCGCGTTCGCATTCTTCCTTGTCGGCGTTCGGATCCCAGACGTCGACGTGCGCATGACAGGCCCGCAACTCATCGACGATTTCACGGACTCGGGTGTTGCGCAAGTCAGGACAATCCTCCTTGAACGTGATTCCCATAACGAGCACGCGGCTGCCCACGACATTGATTTGCTTGAGCGCCATCAAGCGCAGTACTTGTGCGCTTACGTGAGCACTCATGCCTTCGTTGATGCGACGCGCGGCGCTGATCAGCTCCGGATACATCCGTAGCTCGGATGCCTTGTGGATCAGATAGTACGGGTCGACACCCACACAGTGGCCGCCGACCAGACCGGGGCGAAAATGCAGGAAATTCCATTTCGAACCGGCTGCTTTCAGCACTTCTTCGGTATCGATACCCAGGCGCGAAAAAATCAGCGCCAACTCGTTGACCAACGCAATATTCACGTCGCGCTGGATGTTCTCGATGGCCTTCGCGGCTTCCGCGACGCGCAGGCTCGAAGCGCGATGAGTCCCGGCCGGAATGATGCGCCGATACAAGGCATCGACGAAATCGGCCGCGGCGGGACTGGAACCCGAGGTTACCTTCACGATATCTGCAAGGCGCCGTGTTTTGTCACCCGGATTGATGCGCTCAGGGCTGTAACCCACAAAAAAATCGACGTTGAACTGCAGCCCGGAGGCGCGTTCGAGTTCCGGCACGCAGACTTCTTCGGTGGCACCCGGATATACCGTGGATTCGAAGATCACCAGGTCGCCACGACGCAACGTCTTGCCGATGGTTTGGCTGGCCGCGAGCAGAGGCGCCAGATCAGGCCACTTGTGTGCGGTTACCGGCGTCGGCACGGCAACAATGACGACATTGCAATCGCTGAGCGATTCGACGTCCGGGCTGAAACGCAGTCGCGATGCAG
The DNA here is from genome assembly GCA_963711075.1 of uncultured Pseudomonadota bacterium. Classification (GTDB taxonomy): domain Bacteria; phylum Pseudomonadota; class Gammaproteobacteria; order Xanthomonadales; family Rhodanobacteraceae; genus Rudaea. Next base: position 63,804 of record CAVQCW010000001.1, read on the forward strand.
CCGACAATGTGTGCGCATCGATCTCGCCGGTGGAATCGCGCCCTGCCCTTAACTCGTCCAGGCGCGCGGCGTTGCGATCGAACCCCAGTGTCTCGAAATGATTTCCCAGCGCGACCGCCAACGGCAAGCCTACGTAGCCCATGCCAACGACGGCGATGCGCGCATCGCTCAATTTCAAGTCGAAGCTCATGCCGGCGTGTCGCCTTGACGAATGCTGCGGCCACGGCCGATACCGTAATAGGCGATACCAGCTGCTTCGACCGTGCCAGGTTCGTAGATATTGCGGCCGTCGAAAATCACCGGGGTCGCAAGCGCCGTGCGAATGCGCGCGAAATCCGGACTCCAGAAAACCTTCCATTCGGTGGCGATGACGAGCGCATCGGCACCATTGAGCGCAGCGTATGCGCTGTCGCAAAGAGTCAGGTCTGCACGCTCGCCGTACAGTCGCTGCACTTCGGCATGTGCCTCCGGATCGTAGGCGCGGACGTTTGCTCCGGCCGTCCACAGTTGTTCCAGCAGCCGGCGACTCGGCGCTTCGCGCATGTCGTCAGTATTGGGCTTGAACGCAAGGCCCCACAAGGCAATCGTCTTGCCCGACAATCCGGCGGCAAAATGACGCTGCATGAGTTCGAAGAGTTTTTCCTTCTGATCGCGATTGACCGCCTCGACGGCGTCGAGCAGTCGCGCTTCGTAACCATGGCCGCGCGCGATTCGCTCCAGCGCCTGTACGTCTTTCGGAAAACACGATCCGCCGTAACCGGCGCCCGGATAGATGAACGAATAGCCGATGCGCGGATCCGAGCCGATGCCATGCCGCACCAGTTCGATGTCCGCACCGACGCGCTCGGCGATGTTCGCCATTTCGTTCATGAAGCTGATCTTGGTTGCGAGCATCGCATTGGCCGCGTACTTGGTCAGCTCCGCCGAGCGCACGTCCATCAGTACCAGGCGCTCGTGGTTGCGGTTGAACGGCGCATACAGGGCTTTCAACGCGTCGATCGCGCGCGGGCTATGCGAACCGATGATGATGCGATCCGGGCGCATGCAGTCTTTTACCGCATCGCCTTCCTTGAGGAATTCCGGATTGGACACTACGTCGAATTCAATCTCGATTTTGCGCACCGCAAGTTCGGCGGATATTGTCTTGCTGACGAGGTCGGCAGTGCCGACCGGAACAGTGGACTTGTTGACGACAACGCAACGCCGTTCGATATGTCGGCCAATCGTGCGCGCCACTGTAAGTACGTGGGAAAGATCGGCGCTGCCGTCTTCGTCGGGAGGAGTCCCGACTGCAATAAAAAGCAATTCGCCGTGGTCAATAGCCTGCGACGCATCGGTCGTAAAGCGCAAACGGCCCGTGTCACGATTGGACTTGACCAGTTCCGCCAATCCCGGTTCGAAGATCGGAACCTCACCGCGATCCAGCGCCGCGACCTTGCCTGCGTCGATATCCACGCAGATCACGTCGTTGCCGACCTCGGCCAGGCAAGTTCCAGTCACCAGGCCGACATAACCCGTACCAAACAGCGTAATCCGCATTGCCATTCCAGTTGCGCGCGCCCGGCATTTCGACAGCGCGCCGAACGCGCATTGTAGTGAGGGCCGTCTTCAAAAAAAAAGGGCGCGGATCGGACCGCGCCCCGGGATCGTCAAAATTGAATCCTATTTCTTGGCCGGTACGATTTTTGGCTTGGCGCTCGCTTCCGGCTTGTCGATGCTGATCAGCTTGACGTCGAAGATCAGTGTTGCGTCCGGACCGATCGTGGCCGGACCACGTTCGCCGTAAGCCAACTTGGCCGGAATGAAGAATTTGTATTCGGAACCAACCGGCATCAGTTGCAGACCTTCGGTCCAACCCGGGATCACGTTGGCCAGCGGGAATTTCGCCGGTTGACCACGCTTGATCGAGCTGTCGAATACCGTGCCGTCGATCTTGGTGCCGGTGTAATCCACCGTAACCGTATCGGTCTTTGCAGGTTTCGCGCCATTACCCTGCTTGACAACCTCATACTGCAAGCCTGAAGCCGTAACCTTCACGCCTTTCTTGGTCTTGTTCTTGGCCAGGAACGCATCGCCTTCCTTCTGGTTCTTCTCTGCCTCACTCTTCATCTTGGCTTCCTGCTTGGCGCGCAATTCCTGCACGAACTGCTGGCGCACCGCCAGCGATTCTTCCTTGGTCAACTTGGTCTTGCCGCCGCTGATGCTGGCTTCCAGCGCCTGAGCGACGATCTTTACATCGATCTCATCCTTGATCGATTCGAGACGTTCGCCAATGTCCATGCCGACCATGTAGCTGAATTCGGCTTTCTTGTTGCCCTTGAACTTGGCATCGATCGCAGCTTGGTCCACTTTCGGTGCGGCCGCAGCCGGGTGCGCCGGATGCATTACCGGGGTGCCGTGATGCGGATTTTCCGCTGCGCCGGCGGTACCGGCGGCCAGTGCCACCGCAATGGCGCCTGCGGTCAAGGTCTTGCGCAGAAACTGAGTCATGTGTACTCCTGAGATATTGAATTGGTTGCCAACCATGCGGCATGCAGCGACATCGCCGGATTCCATAACAGAACAGGCAATTCGGCCGCGTATTGTGCGGTGCCGGCACGCCGAACGCAAACGGGCGCAGGTTGGACTGTGTTCAGTGAACCGGGTTCCGTGACGGCAATCATTGGTCATAACCCAATTCAGGTTTGTGTCCGGGGGAAATCCAACCTGCGTCGGCCTGTTAAAATGCCACCATGCTGAAATTCGACGATCTCGCGCTGCGGCGCGGTCCATTGCTGCTGCTCGAACACATGGATATTGGCCTGCATGCCGGCTGGCGTGTGGGCATTTGCGGGCGCAACGGCGCCGGAAAAACCAGTCTGCTTGCGCTCGTTGCTGGCGAATTGAGCCCCGACGCCGGTCATTTCGAGCGGCCGCGCAACTGGACACTCGCCTACGTGCGGCAGGAAGTGCCGGCGCTGGAACTGACGGCGCTGGACTATCTGCTTGATGGAGATTCCGAGTTTCGCGACATCGAACACGCGCTGGCAAAAGCCGAATCCGGCCATGATGCTGCCGCGTTGGCCGCATTGCATGAGCGCATGTACGCCATCGACGGCTATGCCGCCCCGGCGCGCGCGGGCGAATTGCTCCATGGTTTGGGCTTCGCCAACGGTGACGAAGGTCGAAAAGTGAGCGAGTTTTCCGGCGGCTGGCGCATGCGTCTGAACCTGGGCCAGGCCCTGATGTGCCGTTCGGATCTCTTGCTGCTCGACGAGCCGACAAATCACCTCGATCTCGACGCTGTCATGTGGCTCGAAGGCTGGCTGAAACGCTATGCCGGGACGCTGTTGTTGATCTCGCACGACCGCGAATTCATCGATGCGATTGCCACGCACGTGCTCGCCATCGCCGAGCAACGCGCCGAACTGTTCGCGGGCAACCTCAGCGGCTACGAACGAAAACGTGCCGAGCGGCTGATCCAGCAGCAGTCGATGTTCGAAAAACAGCAACGCGAACGCGCGCATTTGCAACATTTCGTCGATCGTTTTCGTGCCAAGGCAACCAAGGCCCGCCAGGCCCAGAGCCGGATCAAGGCACTCGAACGCATGGTCGACATCGCGCCGATACGCGCGGCATCGACGATTCAATTCTGTTTTCGCGATCCGGCGGCACTACCGTCGCCATTGCTCAAGCTCGATGAGGCGCAGGCCGGTTACGGCAACCGCCGGGTCCTCGAAAACGTCACCTTCAATCTGGTGCCCGGTGATCGCATCGCCTTACTCGGTGCCAACGGAGCCGGAAAATCCACCTTGATGAAATTGCTCGCCGGCGTGCTTCCACCGTTTTCCGGGGAGCGTCTGGGCGCCCGCGATCTGGCCATCGGGTACTTCGCCCAGCACCAGCTCGAACAACTCGATTCCAGCGCGACTCCGGTCGCGCACCTGTTGCATCTGGACCCGAACCTGGGAGAACGCGCGGCGCGTGATTTTCTGGGCGGCTTCGGCTTCGCGGGGGAGCGCGCATTGACGCAGGTAGCACCTTTTTCCGGTGGCGAAAAAGCCCGCCTGTGCCTGGCGCTGACGGTGTTTCAGCGCCCGAATCTCCTCCTGCTCGACGAACCCACGAACCATCTGGATCTGGATATGCGCGAGGCATTGACCGAAGCGCTGAACGATTTCACCGGAGCGGTCGTGCTGGTGTCGCATGATCGCGCCCTGATCCGCGCGTGCTGCGACACCTTGATGCATGTGGGAAATGGACATGTGCACCCCTACGACGGCGATCTTGACGACTACGCGCGCCTGTTGTCGGCCAGCGATTCCAACACCGCTGCGTCGCGCGGTTCAAGCGCATCTTCGCGTCGCGACCAACGCCGCGAGCGCGCTGAGCAACGGGCGCGATTGACGCCCTTGCGCGAACGACTGCAACAAGTGGAAAAGGAGATGGCCAGACTCGATGCGTCAAAACGCGAAGCCGATACCGCATTGTCCGATCAGTCGCTGTACGACGATGCCAGCCAGGCGGGGCGATTGCGCGAGTTGTCGCAACGCTCGGCACGTCTGGCCGCGCAGCTCGAAGAGCTGGAAACACAGTGGCTGCACACGCAGGAGGAAATGGAAAACATCCGCGCCGCGTGACTATCGTTATCACCACACGCCATGATGACGGCGTATTCGGTGCTTGCGTTACCGTATAATTGGCGGTTGGCTTCATCCCAACCCTTCCTCTCAGCTAGCGTGGAACCCCCGATGTCCGAACTGATCGCGCCGCATGGCGGCCGTCTCGTCAATCTGCAAATCGTGCCTGCCGCCGATCGTGTAGCCCTCAAGCGCCAAGCCGCACAGATGCCGGCATGGGACCTGACCGCGCGACAACTTTGCGATCTGGAACTGCTTCTCAATGGAGCGTTCTCTCCGCTCGAAGGTTTCATGACGCGCACCGATTACGCGCCGGTGTGTCGCGACATGCATCTTGCCAGTGGTTTGCTCTGGCCGATGCCGATCACGCTCGATGTGACGCGTGCATTCGACGAAAAGCTCGGTGACGCCAGGCAGATTGCGCTGCGCGATCCGGAAGGCGTCACGCTGGCCGTGCTGGATGTCGAAGACCGCTGGGAGCCCGATCACGGAAGCGAAGCGCAACAAGTGTTCGGCACGACCGATCCGTTGCATGCCGGCGTCAAATACCTGCTCAACAATGCCAATCCAATCTACCTGGGCGGGCGCATCCACGGGCTGGAGGCACCGCGCCACTATGACTTTCGCCATCTGCGCCTTAGCCCGCGAGAATTGCGCGACCAGAGCGAAAAACTCGGCTGGCAGCGTATTGTCGCGTTCCAGACACGCAATCCGATGCATCGCGCGCATCTGGAGCTGACCTTCCGCGCCGCGCAAATCGCGGAGGCGAACCTGCTCATCCATCCCAGCGTCGGCATGACCAAACCGGGCGATATCGATCACTACACGCGCGTGCGCTGCTACGAAAAACTTATCGCGCACTACCCCGAACAAACCAGCACGTTGAGTCTGTTGCCGCTGGCAATGCGCATGGGCGGCCCGCGCGAAGCGTTGTGGCATGCCATCATCCGCAAGAATTACGGCTGCACCCATTTCATCGTCGGCCGCGATCATGCCGGCCCGGGCAAGGATGCGTCAGGCAAGCCGTTCTACGGCCCCTACGATGCGCAGGAACTGGTCAAGAAGCATCATGACGAACTGGGTATCAGCATGGTTCCCTTCCAGGAAATGGTATTCGTCCAGGAACGCGCCCAGTACATGCCGGCCGACGAAGTGCAACCCGGCGAAACGGTGCTGAACATTTCAGGCACCGAATTGCGCCGGCGGCTCCACGAAGGTCTGGAGATCCCCGACTGGTTTACCTATCCGGAAGTCATTGAAGAATTGCGCCGTACCCATCCGCCACGCCACAAACAGGGTTTCACCGTATTCTTCACGGGTCTGTCCGGTGCCGGCAAGTCGACGCTCGCCAACGCATTGCTGGTGCGGCTGCTCGAACACGGGTCGCGACCCGTCACACTCCTCGATGGCGACGTCGTGCGCAAGCACCTGTCAAGCGAGTTGGGGTTTTCCAAGGAGCATCGGGATCTGAACGTGCAGCGCATCGGCTACGTTGCCAGCGAGATCACCAAGAACGGCGGCGTGGCGCTGTGTGCGCCGATCGCGCCGTATGCGCAAACGCGAAAATCCGTGCGCGAGATGATCGAACACTACGGCCTGTTCGTGGAAATCCATGTTTCGACTCCGATTGCCGTTTGCGAATCTCGAGATCGCAAGGGTCTGTACGCGCTGGCGCGCGCCGGCAAACTCAAGGAGTTCACCGGCGTCAGCGATCCCTACGAAATACCCGATGACGCCGAAATGCACATCGACACCAGCGACATCAGCCCCGACGAAGCCGTACAACGCATCGTGTTGAAGCTTGAGGCGCTCGGATTGATTCGGCCTCGCGGCTAAAGCGGCAAGCCATGGCAACATTGGTTTCTTTTAAGAAAAACACGTAACACGCTGTTTTTCAAGTCGTTGTACTGCATTCCTCCGGCGGCAGCAAGTCGCCGGATAACCCTGTGTTTGATTGCCAAAGAAATTTCTTGACATGTGCTGTTTAGGTGTTATAGTTACATACAACACTAGAACTACAGAGCACCGAGAGGAATCCGATGAGCATGCAAGCCTTGTTGATCCGCGCCACCTTCATGGCCATGCTGGTTATTGGCCTGTCATTGGCCCTGATCCATTCACACGCGAATAAACACCCAGTCGAAGTGCCACACGCATACTCCCATCCCATCGCCCGAACCGGCGTCGTCCAGGCAAAAAGCGTCGCCGCCGATCTGATCATGCTGCCTGCGATTCATGTACGCGCCAGCATCGATCAACGGGCCGGCGCCGAAAACGCACGCGACGCCGTTTCCCGATCGAGTCGCGTCGTCGACAACGAGTCACGCGGACTGTACGAAACGCTCACGCCGTCCCTGCCCAAACTGCGGCTGGACATGCCCTACTATTCATTTGGCAGGGCCATGCCCCGCGCAAGCAAGGAATAACCAACATGACCATAAGCTGGAACGACAACGCCCCGATCTATCGCCAACTTCGCGATCGCGTCGTGGCGATGATCCTGGACGGCGTCCTCAAGCAAGGCGACGCGCTGCCTTCGGTGCGTCAGGTAGCTGCGGATTTTCAGCTCAATCCGATCACCGTGTCCAAGGCATATCAGGAACTGGTGGACGACAATCTGGTGGAGAAACGGCGAGGACTAGGCATGTACGTCACTGAGGGAGCCCGTGCGGCGCTGATGAATTCGGAACGCGAGCATTTTCTGAACGAAGAGTGGCCGATGTTGTACGCACGATTGAAACGCATGAATCTCGATTTGCAAACGTTGCTTGAGCGAGCGGACAAAAACTCCGTTGGAGAATCATCATGAGCGCCGTGATCCAGGCGAAAGGCCTGAGCAAACGCTACTCGACCACGCTTGCGCTCGACCATGTGGACCTGAACATACAGCCCGGGCGCATCGTCGGTCTGGTCGGTCCCAATGGAGCTGGCAAGACCACCGCGCTCAAGGCGATTCTGGGTCTGACCGAATTCGATGGCGAGTTGACGGTTCTCGGCATGGACCCACGCCACGATCGCGACCAATTGATGCTCGATGTCTGCTTCATCGCCGATGTTGCCGTATTGCCGCGCTGGATCCGCGTTTCGGAAGTCGTCGACTTCGTCGCTGGCGTGCATCCCCGATTCTCCCGCGAAAAATGTCAGACCTTTCTGGAGCGGACGAAGCTGAAACCCAAACAGCTCGTGCGTGAAATGTCCAAAGGCATGATCGCGCAACTGCACCTGGCCGTGGTCATGGCGATCGACGCAAAACTCCTTGTGCTCGACGAACCCACACTGGGCCTGGATATCCTCTATCGCAAGGATTTCTATCAGAGCCTGCTCAACGACTATTTCGACGAGCAAAAGACGATCCTGATCACCACCCATCAGATCGAGGAAGTCGAACACATTCTCAGCGACCTTCTGTTTATCCGCGACGGCCGCATCGTGCTCGACGCAACCATGGACCAGGTTGGTGAGCGTTTCGCCGAGGTAATGGTCAACCCGGACAAAGCCGACGCCGCACGTGCGTTGAATCCGATGTACGAACGCCAGGTTTTCGGTAAATCCATATTTCTGTTCGATGGCGTGGACCGCGCTCGATTGGCCGGACTGGGCGAGTTGCACAAACCCAGCGTCGCGGATTTGTTCGTCGCGACCATGAAAGGAACCTACGCATGAATACGAACGCATTGAACTCGGGCAACGAGCCGATCGCAGCCAACTCCGGCGATCCGGGTCCGCTGCCCGCAACTGCTACAAACACACGGGCTGCTACGGCAATGACCACGTTTACATGGCTGCTCAAACGTGAATACTGGGAGCATCGGGGCGGTTTCCTGCGCGCGCCGATGATCACCGCAGCAATCTTCCTCGCGCTTACGCTGATGGCGCTGATTACCGCCGAGATAACCGCACATCGGTTCAATCTCGACTTCAACAACATGCATATCCAGCAACTGGCGCAGCAGATCAGTGAAAACGATATTGCCAAGGTCAATGCCGGAATCGACGTCGGCTTGCTCGGTCTCGGCGCACCAATCGGCATCGTGCTTTTCTTCGTTGTGTTCTTCTACCTGCTCGGCGCGCTGTATGACGATCGTCGTGATCGCAGCGTCCTGTTCTGGAAATCGCTGCCGCTGTCGGATGCCCAGACAGTCCTGTCGAAAGTTGTAGCAGCAATGTTTGTCGCGCCCGTGCTCTCGGTCGCGGCGATGATTGCCCTGCATTTGGGCTTCCTGATCCTGCTCAGCCTGTACGCGCTGATTCACGGCATCAACCCGTTCCCGTTGTTGTGGTCCCCACTTCAACTGCTGAAAATATGGTTCGCGCTGATCGCCCTGATTCCAGTGAATGCGATTTGGGCGCTGCCTTGCATCGGCTGGCTGTTGCTGGTTTCGAGCTACGCTCGCTCCAAACCATTTCTGTGGGCGATTGCCGTGCCCGTGATTGCCGGCGTCGTCGTATGGTGGATCGACCTGATGTCGCAACTGTCGCTGCCGCGCACCTGGTTCTGGGAGCACGTTGCCGGCCGCGCCTTGTTCAGCGTTTTCCCGGGAAGCTGGGTCAATGGCTCGATCTTCCGCCAACTTGTCCACTATCACGGCGAAGGCGTCGATCCGCTCAGTTCAATGCTGTCGATCGACAGTCTCAAGAATCTGTTGAGTTCGGCGGATTTGTGGGTTGGTGCCATCGTCGGGATCGCGATGATTGCGGGGTCCATCTGGTTCCGGCGCAAGCGGACGGAAGCATACGCCTGACCCTTTGCCGCGAGGCCCGACCCTCGATTCGGATGAAGCTACCCCGGATTTGGTCCGGGGCAGCCTTTGTCCGGGGAATACCTGGTGCTTGATTTCCGGCACATGGATTGCTTCGTCAATGTCGGGCGATTCGCCTGCATGCTCGGGCACGGCGGCTTGAGCGCTGCGATGTCCGCATCGTGACTTCACGATAGAGTTGCTCGAAGGCGCAACGATTTCCACTCGATGCCGTCGCGGGCAAGCTGAACCGCCGAATCCACGCGGCGCGAAACGGGCGTGCGTCCGCACGATCGTTTGAACGCGCCGAAGTGAACCTCGATCGCGGCATGCTGTCCGACAGAACCGTATCCGCGCTATTCGCACATCCCCAGCCGGCCGGCTATCCTGAAAACCGGTTCCGTAAGCGTTAACGCGCGTTGTGTCATGAATAGACATGGCGCGTGAGTCGCACGGACCGCGTCTACCGAACATCCCGGTTCGGCAAGCCAAGGAGAATGCATGGCAAATCCAACGCAGCAGTTGCATCAGACCGGCCAGAGTCTGTGGCTGGACAATATCACCCGCAAGCTTCTCGACAACGGCACACTGGTCGATTATCGCGATCGACTGTCAGTAACCGGACTGACCTCGAACCCAAGTATCTTCGACAAGGCGATCAGCTCCAGCGACGATTACAACGACGCGATCAGGTCTTCCGACGAAACCGGGCCGGAACAGGTTTTCTTCGATCTGGCAATCGAGGACCTGCGTCGCGCCGCAGCGATTTTCGAGCCCGTATATCAGCGAACCGCCGGTGTCGATGGCTGGGTGTCGCTTGAAGTATCCCCGTTGCTCGCCGACGACACGGATGGCACGATCGCACAGGCCATCGAATTGCACGCGCGCGCTGGCGCGGAGAACCTGTTCATCAAGGTTCCGGGTACATCTGCCGGCACTGGCGCGATCGAGGAATTGATCTATCGCGGCGTTCCGGTCAACGTCACGTTGTTGTTCTCCCCCACCCAGTATCAGGCCGCGGCCGAAGCATGGATGCGCGGGATCGAACGTCGCATCGAAGAAAACCTGAATCCCGACGTGGCCAGCGTCGCGTCGATCTTCATCAGTCGCTGGGACGTCAAGGTTGCGCCGGAAACTTCCGTGGAAATGCACAACCGCATGGGCCTTGCCGTGGCCGGCAGCACGTACGCGCGATATTGCCGGACGTTGGCAAGTGCACGCATGCAGAGATTGCTCAATGCCGGCGCGCGGCCGCAACGCCTGTTGTGGGCGAGCACCGGCACCAAGGATCCCGAGGCAAGCGATGTCATGTACGTGGAAAACCTGATCGCACCGTTGACCATCAACACGATGCCCGGCGAAACCTTGCTGGCCTATGCCGATCACGGCACGCTCAAGGTCTCGATGAATGCGGACGACAAGAATGCGCGCGCCGAATTGGAGCGCTTCGCCAAAATGGGTTTGCACGTGGATGAACTCGGCGCGCAACTGCAGAATGAAGGTGCGGGCGCGTTCAGCAAATCCTGGAAAGAATTGCTTGCTACAGTCAAGAAAACCATGGAGTCGCCGAAATGAGTCAGTTGACTGACAGCAAGATCTGGAAAGAACTGAGCGTATGCGCGCAAGATGCCCAACGCACCCATCTCGGCGACTTGTTTTCTGCCGATTCGGGACGCGCGGCTCGCTTCAGCGTCGACGCGGCCGGTTGGTTGCTGGATTATTCGAAACAGCGCATCGACGCGCAGATCATGAAACGCCTGCTCGCGCTGGCTCGCGACCGCAGACTCGAAGCACGTCGTGATGCAATGTTCTCCGGCGAAAAGGTGAACACCACGGAAAAGCGCGCGGCGCTGCATATCGCGTTGCGCGCACCGGCGGGAAGCGTGATTCTCTGCGACGGCGTCAATGTCGTGCCGGAAGTACGCGCCACGCTCAAACGCATGGCGAAATTCGCCGACGCGATTCGCTCGCGCGAATGGAAAGGCTACAGTGGTCGACCGATTCGCAACGTTGTCAACATTGGCATCGGCGGCTCGGATCTGGGCCCGGTCATGGCCTACGAGGCGTTACGGCATTACAGCGATCGCGGCTTGCGGATGCGCTTCGTGTCGAATGTCGACTATACCGATTTCGCCGAGGCCGTGCGCGGCATGCGCCCGGACGAAACGCTTTTCATCATCGCCTCGAAGACATTCACCACGCTCGAGACCATGACCAATGCACACAGCGCGCGCGATTGGTTTCTGCGAGCCGCTGGAACGGAAAACAAGGCGTCGATCGCCAAACATTTCGTTGCGCTGTCGACCAACGCCAAAGGCGTGACCGAATTCGGCATCGACACGGAACACATGTTCGGATTCTGGGACTGGGTGGGCGGACGTTACTCGATGGATTCGGCGATCGGGCTTTCGACGATGATCGCGATCGGCCCGGATGCCTTCAACGAAATGCTGGCCGGCTTCCATGCCATGGATGCGCATTTCCGGCGCGCCCCATTGCATCGAAACATGCCGGCGATAATGGGATTGCTGGCCGTCTGGAATACCAATTTTCTCAATGCATCCACGCTCGCGGTACTGCCCTACGAACAGTACCTGAAGCGCTTTCCTGCATATCTGCAGCAATTGACGATGGAGTCCAACGGCAAGCATGTCGATCTGGACGGCAAACAGGTCGACTATGAAACCGGTCCGGTCTATTGGGGCGAGCCCGGTACCAACGGACAGCATTCGTTCTACCAGTTGATCCATCAAGGTACGCGCCTGATTCCCTGCGATTTCATCGGTTTTGGCACTGCACTGAATCCACGCGGCGACCATCACGACCTGCTGCTGGCCAATGTGATCGCGCAGACCCAGGCGCTTGCGTTCGGAAAAACCCTCAAGCAAGTTCGCGCGGAGCGTACAACCGCGGCGCTGGCACCGCACAAGGTATTTGAAGGAAATCGCCCCTCCAATCTCTTGCTCGCCGAACGCCTCACTCCAGCCGCGCTGGGCAGCCTGGTTGCACTCTACGAGCACAGCGTGTTCACGCAGGCCACGATCTGGAACATCGACCCGTTCGATCAGTGGGGCGTGGAACTGGGAAAGCAGCTGGCGCAGAACGTGGCGAAAGAAATCGCATCGCCTCCGCGGCAGCTCAAGCACGACAGTTCCACCAACTCCGCGATACGCTGGTATCGCAGTGCACGGCTCAAGGCGGCCGCTTACCGGAAACCCGATCGGCGCGTGCTGGTGCTGGATATCGGTGGCAGCCACGTCAAGGCGAAATGCAGCGGGCGCAAAAACGAGAAGCGCATCGTCTCATCGGCGCAATTGACGCCGCAGGAACTGATGGACCAGTTGCACAAGATGCTGCGCGGCTGGCAATACGATGCTGTCAGCATCGGCGTACCTGCTCAAGTCGTCCACGGGCGCATCGCGCACGACCCGCACAACCTTGGCAGCGGCTGGGTTGGTTTCGATTTCGCCAAGGCATTCGGATGCCCCGTACGGCTGATCAACGATGCCGCCATGCAGGCGCTGGGCAGTTATCAGGGCGGCCGCATGCTGTTTCTTGGCCTGGGCACAGGCCTGGGCTCGGCCATGATCGTCGACGCCCAGGTCGAACCGATGGAACTGGCGCACATGCCGTATCGAAAGCATACGTATGAGCATTACGTCAGCGAACAGGCGCGCCAGCGCGACAAGAAAAAATGGAAGAAAAACGTGCTTGAGGAAATCCGTGTGCTGCGTTCCGCGCTTGCGCCGGATTACGTGGTCCTCGGCGGTGGCAACGTCGAACACCTGGACCAGCTTCCCGAGGGCGTGCGTCGCGGCGACAACCTCAACGCCTTCAGCGGCGGATTCCGGCTATGGGAGAACGAGTGATGGACAAGAAAAGAGCGACGCTGCAACTTGGCATGATCGGCCTCGGCCGCATGGGGCTGAACATGCTGCGACGCATGCACGAAGCCGGCATCAATTGCGTCGGCAGCGACACGAATGCGAAAGCGCGCGATGCGGCTGTACAAGCTGGTGCACAGGTCGCCGCCGGCCTCAAGGACCTGGTCGACGAGCTGCAAGCACCACGCGCAATCTGGATGATGTTGCCGACTGCGATCGTCGACGGCGTGCTCGACGAACTCGCGCCGTTGCTGGCGCCGGGCGATATGGTCGTGGATGGCGGCAACTCGCATTATGTCGACGACTTGCGCCGTGCAAAGATGCTTGCCGAACACAAGGTCATGTATGTCGACGTCGGCGTTAGTGGCGGCGTCTGGGGTCGCGAACGCGGCTATTGCCAGATGATCGGCGGCCCGAATGAAGCCATCGAGTATTTGGAACCGGCGTTCGCCGCGCTCGCGCCCGGCGTGGATATGGCGCCGCGCACACCAGGTCGAATGGGACCGCCCGCCCCCGCCGAACAGGGTTATCTGCATTGCGGCCCGAACGGTGCCGGCCATTTCGTCAAGATGGTGCACAACGGCATCGAGTACGGTCTGATGGCCGCCTACGCCGAAGGCCTGAACGTTCTGCACAAAGCCAATATCGGCAAACAGGCGCGCACAGCCGATGCCGAGACCTCGCCGCTGGAACATCCGGATCGCTATCAGTACGAGATTCCTCTAGGCGATGTTGTCGAAGTGTGGCGCCGCGGCAGCGTGATCGGATCCTGGTTGCTCGATTTGACCGCCATCGAGATGGGCAAGGACGATACCCTCGAAAAGTACGAAGGCCGCGTTTCGGATTCCGGCGAAGGCCGCTGGACTGCGCAGGCGGCAATCGACGAAGGCGTCCCGGTACCGGTGCTGACCGCGGCCTTGTTCGGACGCTTCGCCTCGCGCGGCAACGATATGTATGCCGACAAGGTGATGTCCGCGATGCGTCACGCGTTCGGCGGGCATCAAGAAAAGACCGCTTCCGCCAAGGATTGAACGATGGCCAAGACGACACTGGTGATTCTCGGCGCCAATGGCGATTTGACCCGGCGCCTGCTGATGCCTGCGCTTTTTCGCCTGCATTGCCAAGGCCTTATTCCCAATCTGCGTATCCTCGGATATGCCCGTGAAGCCGGTAGTACCGAGCGTCTGCGCAGGAATGTGCACAAGGCATTGCAAAGTTTCGCCGAGAACTTCAATGCCGAAAAATGGAATGGCTTCAGCAACAAACTCGACTACGTGCATGGTGAGTTGAATCGGGAAGATCTGTCTGCGATCAGAAAACAAATAACCGCGGGCACCCTGTTCTACCTCGCTCTGCCACCCTCGCTGTTCGGAACTGCGGCGCAGGCGTTGGGGGATGCGGGTTTTGCCAAGGCCCCGCACGGCGGTTGGCGTCGACTCATCGTGGAAAAGCCGTTCGGTACCGATCTGGCTTCGGCGCGGAAATTGCGCACCCAGATGCATGCGAGCTGGGAAGAACAGCAAATCCTGCGCATCGACCATTTCCTCGGCAAGGAAACGACACAGAACCTGATGGTGTTCCGTTTTGCAAATCGCTTCCTCGAGCCGGTGTGGAATTCGCAGCACGTCGAACAGGTGCAGATCACCTACGCCGAAACGCTCGGCGTGGAAAAGCGCGCAGGTTACTACGACCATGCCGGCGCACTGCGTGACATGCTGCAAAACCATTTGATGCAATTGTTCAGTCTCGCTGCCATCGAGCCATTGTCGACGTGGAACGCGGACGTGCTGCGCGATCACAAAGTCGAAGTGTTGCGCAGCGTGAAACCGATCAATGCTCGCAATATCGAACAGCATGCAGTACGCGGCCAATATCGCGCCGGCACGTTGAATCGCAAGAAGATGATGGCGTATCGCAGGGAAGCCGGCATCCCTGCGCGCTCGAATACAGAAACGTTTGCGGCACTGCGCTTCGAAGTCGACAACTGGCGCTGGCAAGGCGTGCCGTTCTATCTGCGCAGCGGCAAGCGCATGGCCAGCAATTGTTCGGAAATCGCGGTGCAATTCAAACGCACGCCCGGCGCACTGCCCGGCGCCGTCGCCGCAGCGCACAACTGGATGATTTTCCGCATCAAGCCGAACCAGACAATGAACCTGCTGGCAAACGCCAAACTGCCGGGTCTGCAACTCGATGGCCACCAGGTCTCGCTGACCGCGCCTTACATCGGCGTCGACGAGGTCGGTTTTTCGGCCTACGAACAGCTGCTCATGGACGCCATCGAAGGTGATCGCAGCCACTTCCTGCGCTTCGATGAGGTCGAATGGGCCTGGCGTTTGCTCGATCCGGTACTCAACGCCTGGAAACATGGCACCCCGGACTTCTACCCGGCCGGCTCCGAAGGTCCGAAAACGCAAGATCGGCTGATGCATGGCGACCACCGCTGGAGACCCGTCCGACTCGCCGCCGGAGAAGATGGGTGAATGCACCGGGTTCGCCAGGTTTGCCGCCGACTTGGTCGCGTAGCGCCAAGGACGCGGTCGGTACGGCGTTGGGCGCCAGTCGCGTCTGGTACACGCTCGGGCGCGGCATCCTCAACGAAGTCTATTGGCCGAGTTGCTCCACGCCGCAGATCCGCGATCTGGGGTTCATAGTCGCGGGCGACGATTGCTGGAACGAAGTCAAACGCGAATCCGGCTACGAAGTGTCGTCGCTCGCGCCAGACGTGCCGATGTTGCATGTCGAACATCGCCATGCACGCTACAGCCTGGAACTGGAAATCCTCGCCGACCCGAGCCGCGACGTGGTGCTGATTCGCTATCGTCTCGCTGGCGAGGGAATGAAGCTGTACGCGCTGCTCGCGCCGCATCTTGAAGGTTCCGGTCACGACAACACGGCCTTGGTACTGCCTGCCGGGCTCGGCGCAATCAAAGGCACGACCGCGCTGATGCTCGCAGCCGATCACGGATTCGATCGCGCCAGTGCCGGCTACGTCGGCCAATCCGATGGCTGGCAGGACTTCAAGCGCAACGGTGCGATGACCTGGGAGTACGCCAGCGCACCGAATGGCAACGTTGCCCTTCTTGGCGAGCTGACCAGCGCGCATGGCGTGCTCGCATTGAGTTTTGCCAATACGATTGAAGGCGCGCGCACGTTGGCGTGGTCGTCGCTTGCCACCGGCTTCGGTGCCGCGCGTGAAGCGTTCGTCGCCGGCTGGCGGCAATGGTCCGATCATCTCGATTGCGCGCATGCCAACAGCAAGATCGAGGCCGCACTGCGCCGCGCGGCGATGGTGCTCAAAGTCCATGACGACCGCGCATTTCCCGGCGCAGTCGTCGCCAGTCTGAGCACGCCATGGGGGCACACGCGCGACGAACCCGGCGGCTATCATCTGGTGTGGTCGCGCGACGCGGTGCAGTCCGGCCTGGCATTGATCGCCTGCGCCCACCATCGCGAGGCGCGCAATCTGCTCGCCTACCTGATCGCCACCCAGCAACCCGATGGACACTGGGTACAAAACTTTTTTGCCGACGGCCGCGCCTACTGGACCGGTGTGCAACTCGACGAAGTCGCCATGCCGGTGTTGCTCGCCGCGAAACTGGACGAACTCGGTGAATTGGGCGATTTGCGCCGCGAAGCGACAACCATGGTGCGTCGCGCCCTCACCTTCGTCGCACGCAACGGACCCTCCAGCCAGCAGGATCGCTGGGAAGAAAACGCAGGAATCAATCCGTTCACGCTGGGCATGTGCATCGCTGCGCTGGTAGCGGGTGCCGCACACGATTTTCTCGACGCCACCGACCGCGCGCACGCGCTTTCCCTCGCCGACGACTGGAATGCCCGCGCCGAATCTTGGCTGTACGTGCAAGACACGGGGCTCGACCGCGAGCACGGTACCCAAGGTCATTACGTTCGCCTGTCGCCACCCGGGCACAGCGCGCAGCGCGGCGAAGTTCCATTGCGCAATCGTGGCGGACGGCGCATTCGCGCGTGCGACTTGTTGGGCCTGGAATATCTGTACCTGGTGCGTTTGGGATTGCGCCATGCCGACGACCCGCGCATCCGCGACACCACGCGCCTGATCGACAAGCTATTGCGCGTGGATACGCCGAGCGGGCCGTTTTACCATCGCTACAACGACGATGGCTATGGCGAACACGCCGATGGCAGCGCGTTCGACGGCGTCGGAATCGGTCGTGCGTGGCCGTTGCTCAGCGGGGAACGCGGCCATTTCGCCGCGCTTGCCGGCGAAGACGCGCAACCGTATCTGGATGCCATGCTGGCATCGGCCAGCAAGGGCGGCATGATCCCCGAACAGGTCTGGGATGTCGGTCCGATTCCCGACCTCGGACTGTATCCCGGGCGCCCCAGCGACAGCGCGATGCCGCTGGCCTGGGCGCATGGCGAACTGATCAAGCTGGTCGGCGTTATGCGCGATCGCGAGCCAGTCGAACGTCTGGCCTGCGTGCATCGGCGTTACCACAAGCCGCGTGTCGTCAAGACCGCGCATTGGCGCGAACCGGCACCGTGCCGCGCGGTCAATCGCGCGCAAACGCTGTTGGTTGAGGGCGATGCACCATTCACGCTTCATCTGGGCGTCGATGGCTGGAAGCAGGTGCGCGATCTGGATAGCGCGCCCATCGGCTTCGGCCTGCACGGCGTGCGCCTGGACGTTGCCGCAAGCGGCGCGCAGCAATCGCTGGAATTCACCCGGCACCTTCACGATGCGCGCGGCTGGGAAGGCCGTGACTGGCGCGTACTGTTGCTTCCTTTGGTCGCCGCGCCGCCCGCCACAGCGAGGCCCAAATCGGGGAAGCCGGCCGCAGCGTCGCGGGCGGAACCGAAACCGCAGGCAAGTTGATGCTGACTCCAACTGCCCAAAGCCCGTTGCGCACGGACGCACACTGATAGCGCAGGCCGTGCCACAGCCTGTTGCGACACACGCATGGCGTGTTGCCAGGAAGCGCTTGCATTGTCACGGAGAGGCAATTGAAACGTAGCGTTACCCGCGTGTTGATGCTCGGTTGGGAATACCCGCCACGCTTCGTTGGCGGCCTGGGCAAGGCCAGCCAGGGCATTGCGCGTGGTCTGGCCGACCTGGGGCTGGACGTACTGTTCGTGCTGCCGAAATTCGACTCCCGCGACGGCAATGCGCATTTGCACGTGGCCGGCGCACGCGATTGGTTACTGCAACACGGCGCAAATTCGCCGGCATCGGCGGGCGTGCAGCGCCGGATCGGCGTATACGCCAACTTGAATCCTTATGCGCAGCCGCGGAAGAACGATCCCGGCACGAAAGGCGATATCAATAACCTTTCCGGCGTCGCCGATGCGCTGTACGGCAGCGACCTGGGCCGGGAAGTGTCGCACTTCGCAGCACATGTCGATGCGATTGCCGCTAACGCCGGTGCAAATGTCATTCACGCGCACGACTGGATGACGTTTCCCGCGGCAATGGGCGCTGCGCAGCACTATCGCCTGCCGATGTTCGTGCATGTGCATTCGAGCGAATACGATCGTGCAGGCGATGGCGCCAATCCCGGCATCGTCGCCATCGAGCGCATCGCCTGCGAGCGTGCTACCGGAGTTTTTGCGGTGAGCGATTACACGCGCAACATTCTCATCTCGCGTTATGGCATCGACGCGGAGAAGATTAGGGTGGTCCACAACGCGCCGGAAGGTCCAATCGCCGCCACACCGGTGTCGCCGCAGCAAGCACGCCAACCGTGGATCGTGTTCGTCGGTCGCCTTACTTTTCAGAAAGGCCCGGATCATTTCCTGCGCGCCGCGGCGGTGGTAGCCCAATACAACCACCACTCACGATTCCTGATTTGCGGTGATGGCGACATGCGCGAGGCGCTGCAAGCCCAGGCGCACGCGTTTGGCATTGCCGATCGCGTGGAATTCCGCGGATTCCTTGCCCCGCGCAAAGTCGATCGCCTGCTTGGCCGATCCAGCCTGCTGGTGATGCCGAGCGTGTCGGAACCCTTCGGCCTGGTTGCTCTGGAAGCGCTGCGCGCAGGCACGCCGGTAATTCTCTCGCGCCAATCCGGCGTGCGCGAAGTGATCGGCCGCAGTTTGCAGGTGGACTTCTGGGATCACGAAAAACTCGCCGATCAGATGCTCGCCGTTCTGCGGCTGCCGGTGCTGGCCGAACAATTGGTAGCCGAAGGTCGCGCCCAGTTGGCGATGTTGTCGTGGGACGATTCGGCCCGCCACATCGTCGATGCGTACACCCGCGCCGGCGTCGATTGCGCGGTCGATTGGGTGGTAGAAGACAAAGCAGGCATCTGCGATGGCGCTTGATATCTGCTTCTACTTCCAGGTGCACCAACCCTGGCGCCTGCGTCGCTATCCGTACAGCGACGTCGGCCATCGACACGACTATTTCGATGATCGGATCAACGCCGAAATCCTGCGCCGCGTGGCGCAAAAGTGCTACCTGCCGATGAATGCGCTGCTGCTGGATGCGATTCGCGCGCATTGGCCGCATTTTCGCGTGAGCTTTTCCATCAGTGCTTCGGCACTGCAACAGATGCAGGCGTTTGCGCCGGATGTGCTTGCGTCGTTCCGTGGCTTGCTTGCCACCGGTGCCGTCGAGTTGTTGTCCGAAACCTCGCATCACAGTCTGGCTGCCGTGTATTGCCCGGACGAATTCGCCGCACAGGTTCGGCACCATCGCGCGGTGTGCACACAACTGTTGGGCGCGCCGGGAAAGGTATTCCGCAATACCGAGTTGATCGTGGACGACGCAGTGGCCAGCCAGGTCGCTGCGATGGGATATCGCGGGTTATGCATTGAAGGTGCCGACAGGTTGTTCGGCTGGCGCAATGTCTGCCTGCCCTACCGATTTGCCGCCGCGCCTGCGTTGGCCGCCTTGCCGCGCCAATATCGATTGAGCGACGACATTGCGTTTCGATTCTCCGATCGCAACTGGGCATCGTGGCCGCTGAGCGTGGAGGACTACGCCGAATGGGTTGAACACGTGTCCGATCACTTGCCGGCGGGTACCAATGAATCCGGCTTTCTCGGTCTGTTCATGGATTACGAAACCTTCGGCGAACACCAGTGGGCCGACACCGGAATCTTTGACTTCATGCGTGCCCTGCCCGCGGTCCTGCTGGCACGCCGCAACCTGCGCTTCGTTACCGCCTCGCAAGCCGTCGCGCATGTGCCCGACAATGCCACGCAGCTCGATTTGCCAAGACTTGTTTCGTGGGCGGACCTGGAACGCGACACCTCGGCCTGGGAAGGAAATCGCATCCAACGCGATAGTTTGAATACCGTATTCGCGATGCAACCTCGAGTTCGCGAATGCTGCCGCCAGTTGCCTGCCGCACCAGGCGCGCGCTTGCTTGAAGACTGGCGCCGACTGTCGGCAAGCGACCACGCCTATTACATGTCGACCAAACACTGGTCCGACGGCGACGTGCACCAGTACTTCAGCCCCTTCGATTCGCCGTACGACGCGTACATCAACTACATGAATGTCCTCGCAGATCTGGACTCGCGGCTGAACATGCGCAAATCCGCGACCGCAGTCGCTTGACCGCAAGCTTCGATCCGGCTCCGCCTCTTCGGGCTGTCAGGTCGGGCGAACGACGCGGCCTCGGGTCGGATCAAAAAGCCGTTTCCAACTTGCGATCGACACCAAAAAATTCTCTGCGCATTCGCGCCGCAGCACCCAGTTGAGCGATAATGCCGGTCTGGTCGCAGGGAATTCATCAGGCCCTGCGCGCGTCAACCGTCAGCCGCAGGAGCAGCCATGAAAGACTCATTCGGGACTCGCGATATTCTCAAGGTCAACGGCAAGCAGTATGCGATCGCCAGCTTGGCCAAGCTTGGCGAGCGCTTCGATCTCAAGCGCCTGCCTTACTCGATGAAGATCCTGCTTGAGAACCTGCTGCGCCATGAAAACGATATCGACGTCGGCGCGAAAGAAATCGAAGCGGTTGCGAAGTGGAATCCGAAAGCCGAACCGGATACCGAAATCGCCTTCATGCCCGCGCGAGTGGTACTGCAGGATTTCACTGGCGTTCCCTGCGTGGTCGATCTGGCCGCGATGCGCGATGCGATCGTGCGTCTCGGCGGCGATGCGACAAAAATCAATCCGCAGATTCCGTCGGAACTGGTGATCGATCATTCCGTACAGGTCGATGTTTTCGGCGAAGCCGATGCGCTCGACTTGAACGCGAAGATCGAATTCCAGCGCAACCAGGAACGCTACAGCTTCCTGCGCTGGGGCCAGAAAGCCCTGGCCAATTTCAAGGTAGTGCCGCCCTCGACCGGCATCGTGCATCAAGTCAATCTGGAATACCTCGGCCGTGTCGTCATGGCCAACACGATCAACGGCGAGCAATGGGCGTATCCGGACACCGTGTTCGGTACCGATTCGCACACCACGATGATCAACGGTCTGGGCGTGCTCGGTTGGGGCGTCGGCGGCATCGAAGCGGAAGCGGCCATGCTCGGCCAGCCGTCGTCGATGCTGATTCCCCAGGTCGTCGGATTCAAACTCACCGGCAGGCTGCCGGAAGGCGCGACCGCCACCGATCTCGTGCTAACCGTCACGCAAATGCTGCGCAAGCACGGCGTGGTCGGCAAGTTTGTCGAATTCTTCGGCGATGGTCTGCAGCATCTTCCGCTTGCCGATCGCGCGACCATCGGCAATATGGCACCGGAATATGGCGCGACCTGCGGCATCTTCCCGATCGATGCCGAGGCGCTGAATTATCTGCGCCTGTCCGGTCGCGGCGACGAGCAGGTGGCGTTGGTCGAAGCCTACGCGAAAGCGCAAGGACTGTGGCACGACGCGAATACGCCACACGCCGAATTCACCGCAACGCTCGAACTGAACATGGCCGACGTGAAGCCTTCGCTGGCCGGCCCCAAGCGTCCACAGGATCGCGTGCTGTTGACCGACGTTCAAAAAAACTACCGCGACAACGTCGGTCCGCTCACGGCCAATCGCAAGACCAGCAGCGAAGACCGCTTCGCCAACGAAGGCGGTGGTACTGCTGTCGGCCATGACAAGAGTGCGATGGCAGCCGGCCAATCGGTTTCGATGAACGGCAAAGACTTCCACATCAACGATGGTGCGGTCGTCATCGCCGCGATTACGTCGTGTACCAACACCTCCAATCCCGCCGTGATGATCGCGTCCGGTCTGGTCGCGAAGAAAGCAGTCGCGAAAGGCCTGAAATCCAAACCCTGGGTCAAGACCTCGCTCGCACCCGGTTCCAAAGTCGTCACCGATTATCTCGAAAAGACAGGACTGCTCGAAGAACTCGACAAGCTCGGCTTCTTCCTGGTTGGCTACGGCTGCACTACATGTATCGGCAACTCCGGTCCGTTACCGGCGGAAATCAGCAAAGCCATCAATGCCGGCGATTTGTGCGTCGCATCGGTGCTTTCCGGCAACCGCAACTTCGAAGGCCGCGTGCATCCGGAAGTGAAAATGAATTATCTCGCATCGCCGCCGCTGGTCGTGGCGTATGCGCTGGCCGGCACGCTCGACATCGATCTGAGCAAGGATTCGCTCGGAAAAGACAAAGACGGCAACGACGTCTTCCTGAAAGACATCTGGCCGTCCAACAAGGAAATCTCCGACCTCATCGCCAGTTCCGTCACTGCAGAAATGTTTTCCAAGAGCTACGCCGACGTGTTCAAGGGCGATTCCCGCTGGAACAAGATCCAATCCCCGGATGGCGAACGTTACGCCTGGGACGAGAAATCCACCTATATCAAGAACCCACCCTACTTCGACGGCATGACCATGCAAGTCGGCAAGGCCGCCAACATTCGTGGTGCGCGCTGCCTGGGCTTGTTTGGCGACTCGATCACCACCGACCACATCTCGCCGGCCGGCAACATCAAGGCCACCTCCCCTGCAGGACAATTCCTGCAGGCGCGCGGCGTGACTCAAAGCGATTTCAACTCGTACGGATCGCGCCGCGGCAACGACGACGTGATGGTGCGCGGCACTTTCGCCAACATCCGCATCAAGAACCAGATGATGGGCGGCGAAGAAGGCGGCAACACGCTCTACTTCTCCGGCAAGGGCGCCGGGGAAAAGCTGCCGATCTACGATGCCGCAATGAAGTACAAGAAAGACGAAGTGCCACTCGTCGTGATTGCCGGCAAGGAATATGGCACCGGTTCATCGCGCGACTGGGCCGCCAAAGGCACTCTGCTGCTCGGCGTCAAAGCCGTCATCGCCGAGAGCTTCGAGCGCATCCACCGCTCCAACCTCGTCGGCATGGGCGTATTGCCGCTGTGTTTCAATGACGGCGAAAACGCCAAGAGCCTCGGCCTCAAAGGCGACGAAGTCTTCGACATCGAAGGCCTCGACGACGCGCAGGCCAAGCAAGTCGATATCACCGCCCGCAACGCCGACGGCGAAAAGAAGTTCAAAGCCAAGGTGATGCTGCTCACGCCCAAGGAAATTGCCTTCTACCGCCACGGCGGGATTTTGCCGTATGTACTCAGGCAGTTGGCAGGGAGCAGCGAGGCGAAGGCGGCCTGAACCATTCCGGGGCGAAATCGAGCCAGATTCCGCCCCCGTTGCAAACGCGATTTTGCAGATTCGGGGGTACTTGCCAGCATGCCGGTCCGATCCGGCAAATACAGTGAAAGTCTTGCTCATGGCCTGCCTGCGTGAATTCGCGTTGCTGGCAACATGCCAACGGTGGGCTGTGCGCGCCCGTGGTGCATGACCCACGTTGCTACCGCGGTGGCAGGCCGCTCCGATTCAAGCCATTCTGTCCAGGCACCGCTGAGAATTGCGCGAGAAGCAAGGGCCAGAGTCGAATTTTCATTGCGTGACCGTTGTTGACGTGCGCTCTGACGCCTGTTTTTGCATTGCCCGTCGTCTTGCCGAAAGAGCAGATGGTGAAGTCAAAGCAACTGGCGGCGTCGGCGATCGTGTCGAGCGTTCGGACCGGAGCCTCGTGCAAGGTCATGGGCAAGTCGTTATCGGCAACTTCCGGTGCCGTAGGCACGGCGGGGCGGACCCTGGCTGATCCACGCGCAATGACGATGCCGACCCGCGCAACATCGACTTGCAGATCACTCCTGTGCGCTCTACAGTGAACCATATGGTTCACTATCAGACTCGCCTCGACGCAACATTCGCTGCGCTCTCGGATGTCACCCGACGCGGTGTTCTGGAACAGCTCGGGGGTTCAGACGCCTCGATCAGCGAGCTTGCCCAACGGTTCCACATGACCCTCACGGGCATGAAGAAGCACGTCAGCGTTTTGGAGCAGGCCGGGCTCGTGATCACGCACAAGGTCGGGCGCGTACGAACCTGCAAGCTCGGACTGCGCCGGTTGGAAGAAGAGGCCGCCTGGATTGAGCGGCAGCGCCAACTCTGGAGCGCGCGTTTCGACGCGCTGGACGAGATCGTCAAAGACTTGAACCGCAAGGAGAAGGCAAATGCCCAACGAAAAAGAAGGTAATCCCGCCGCCATGAACCGCACCACCGTGGAACGCAAGGGCGACCGCGAACTCGTCGTGACGCGAACGTTCGATGCCCCGCCGCACATCGTCTTCGAAGCGTGGAGCAAACCCGAGTTGTTCCAGCGTTGGTGGGTTCCGAAGTCGGTGGGCATGACGCTGGTCTCGTGCGACATGGCTGTGCGCACCGGAGGCACGTATCGCCTCGTGTTCCGCCATCCGATGGCCGATCAGCCGATGGCGTTCTTCGGCACGTACAGGGAAGTGACGCCGAACAAGCGCATCGTGTGGACGAACGAAGAAAGCGATCAGGGCGCCGTGACCACGGTGACGTTCGAGGAAGCCGGCGGCAAGACGCTGCTCACCCTGCACGAAATCTACCCGACGAATGCAGCCCTCGAAGAGGCCCTCGCCGGTTCGGCTGAAGGCCTGCCGGAACAGTTCTCGCAGCTTGACGAGTTGCTCGCAGGAAGGTCGTGACCACACCTTGGCCACCAGTGCATGCAAGAGGTGACAGGGACACACACGATCATCGACGCGCCGGCCAGTTAGACGCGACGTGAGGACGATATGCTCAAACGCGATTTCCTCAAGACTGCCATAGCCACCGCAGTGCTGACTGCGACCCTTCCCGTTCAAGCCCAGGAGTCCCCCGCCATGTCGAGCGCGAAATTTGCCGACGTCAATGATCAGCATATCTTTTACAGCGTGCATGGCATCGGCAAGCCGCTCGTCGTTCTCCACGGCGGCATCGATCCGGACAGCTTCGGGAGAAATCTTGCCGAGCTGGCCAGGCACCGGCAGGTAATCGCTCCCCATCTCCAGGCACATGGGCGCACGCCGGACACCGACAGGCCACTGCGCAGCGAAACGATGGGCGACGACATTGCGGCCCTTATCGGTCATCTGAACCTCGGCAAGGCCGACGTCATGGGCTACTCGCTGGGCGCGGGCGTCGCGCTGCAGACCGCCATCCGCCATCCGCACATGGTCGACCGGCTCGTGGTCGTGTCCGCCGCTATGCGGCAGGACGGCTTTTATCCGGAGGTGGTGGCGGCCTTCAAACAGTTGCAGGCCAACGCTGCCACGATCGGCCCTGGCGTCAAGACATCGCCGTTGGGGCAGGCCTACCCCGATGTCGATTGGACAAATCTTTTCAGGAAGGTCGGTGACATGACCAAACGCCCCTATGACTGGAGAGCCGAAATCGCCAGGCTTCAGGCACGCACACTGCTGGTCTTTGCCGACGCTGACGCGATCCGGCCCGAACACATGGTCGAGTTCTGGCAGGCGTTGGGAGGCGGCCGCCGCGATGCCGGGATCGAAGGCTCCCTGCGGCCCGCAAACCAGCTCGCCATCGTGCCGAACAGCACCCACTACACGCTCGCCGTCGACCCGATGCTGCCGGAGATCGTCGAGCGTCTCCTCGCAACCCAATAGTCTTCAAGCCGTTCACTTTTCGGGACGACCGCTTTTCGGGACGATCATTTCTTCGTGCAAGCAGCATCTGCCGCACGAGCAGGCGCGGTTGAACGACTCACTCAAGCGAACGGCGGCTGACAGGTTGCAGTAGAGTGTTGTTCACGGCGGTAGCCGCCGCCTGACTCAAGTGGTAGGCCGCAGGAAGGCTTCAACCCGGATGTGCGGTTTTTGCGTCCCAAGGCAGCAGGCACGGGACTGGTTGCAGTTTATCGCGGAGGTTCCGTCATGAAGGCTGTTTCCGTTCTGTCCGTTCTGGCAATCGTTGCATGCGCGGCCGTGGTGGCACTTCGTTACACCCCGGCGAATGCGCAGCGCAAATCGTCGCGCTGGGCGCCAATCCGGTAATGCCCCGATTTCATCAGATTGCCCGGCGTCCTGGCGACGGCATGGTGCTTGTAGCTGGGGGCATGCAGGCAAATGGAATCATCGAATCCAGCACCGAGCCATACGATCCGGCTGTCCACCGCTTCCAGCCGTTGTCTGCAATGCGCTCACCGCGCGTAGGCGCCGTCAGCGCAGTCCTGCCAGACGGGAACGTGTTGATCGTTGGAGGCTCGGATGGCCAGTCCTGCCTCGCCTCCTCAGAAATCTACGATGCCGCTCGCCGCAGATTCCATGCCACGGCAGGCATGCACGCACCGCGTTGTAGTGCTCGGGCTTTCGTCGTGAAAACCGGCCGGATGCTGGTGACGGGATGATGGAGCGGTAGAAGAACCCGCTTTTTTGTCGTCACCGCATCCGCTGCGCTGACGGATTTTCGTTTCGGCATCTCAAATTGACGCCGAGCGTCACGGGCTGATGTTTCGCTTTTCAGCGATGTAGCGGAGTGCGCGATGGTGCCCGGGGCCGGACTCGAACCGGCATGGCCGCAAGGCCGAGGGATTTTAAGTCCCTTGCGTCTACCGATTTCGCCACCCGGGCATCAATATCAAATCATGGAACGCATGATTGCGCAGCGCGACCAGCAACGGATGGAGGCCAGGGTCGGAATCGAACCGGCGTACACGGCTTTGCAGGCCGCTGCATGACCACTCTGCCACCTGGCCATCCGAAGTGAAACCGCGCCAAGCTTAGCCGCGCCGTGCCCAAAAAACAAAACCCCGGATTGCCCGAGGTTTCATATTCCCGCATTCACAAAGGAACGAAGAAACAATATTGAAAAGTGCGGCCCGGAAGGCCGCGATATTCTTTGCGCTCAAGCAAGAGCGCACAAACAATGGAGCGGGAAACGAGACTCGAACTCGCGACCCCGACCTTGGCAAGGTCGTGCTCTACCAACTGAGCTATTCCCGCGCGAGGCCGGCCATCATACGAATTGCGCAAATATTGTCAACATATTCCGCATGTCAGCCGTTTGATCGCATGGCCGGCCAGGCCGCGCGCAGATATTCGATTCCCGACCAGATCGTCAGGACTGCGGCCACCAGCAGCACGCCTTCACCGACATGAAACAGGCGCAAACCTTCCAGATCGTGCTGATACAGCAGCACCTCGATGGCGATGATCTGCATGACAGTCTTGACCTTGCCCAGTACCGCAACGTTGACGCGGGTGCGCTGACCAAGCTCTGCCATCCATTCGCGCAAGGCGGAAATGGTGATCTCGCGGCCGACGATTACCGCGCTGACGATGGCCATCAGAGGCGTCGGATTTTCCTGCACGATCAGGAACAGCGTGACCGCGACCATCAATTTGTCTGCTACAGGATCCAGGAATGCGCCGAACGGCGAGCCCATGTCGTAGCGGCGTGCGATGTAGCCATCGAGCCAATCGGTCAACGCCGCGGCCAGAAAGACGGTGGCCGCGGCGATATTGGCTCCGCGAAACGGGGCGTAGAACACGATCACCATCACCGGCAACAGCGCGATGCGAAACAGGGTGAGCATGGTTGGAATAGTCAGACGCATTCGACAGCGACCAATTGGCGACGGCACAGTGTGACACGTTGGACATCAGCCATGGAACGCGGCGTAAATTCTGTCCGCCAATTCCCGACTGACTCCCTTGACTTGCGCCAGTTCCTCTGCGCCGGCGGAAGCGACGCCGGCCATGCCGCCGAAATGCTTTAGCAAGGCAGTGCGACGGCGCGCGCCGACACCGGCGATTTCCTCGAGGCGGCTGCGCTCGCGCGCTTTTTCGCGGCGCTGGCGATGACCGGCAATGGCAAAGCGATGCGCCTCGTCGCGCACGTTTTGGATCAGATGCAGTGCGGCGGATTCGGGACCGGGCCACAGCGTTTTGCCATTGTCGCCGCGAATCAGCGATTCATGCCCGGCGCGACGACTCGGCCCCTTGGCGACGCCAACGACCAGCACATTGCCAATACCCAGGTCGGCGAGCACATCCAGCGCCTGCGCAACCTGGCCTTTCCCACCGTCGATCAGCAAGATGTCCGGCAACGTACCCTCGCCCGCTTGTACGCGACGATAGCGCCGTTCAAGGGCCTGATGCATTGCTGCATAATCGTCGCCTGCTTCGATACCGGCGATATTGAAACGTCTGTACAGCGACTTCTCAGCGCCTTGGGGACCGAACACCACACATGAGGCAACGGTAGACTCACCCATCGTGTGGCTGATATCGAAGCATTCCAAACGCCGCGGTATTTCACCCAGGTCAAGCAGGTCGCGCAGCGCTTCGAATCGCTCGTGGCTCGTTTGATTGCTGGCCAACCGCGCCAGCAGCGCCGCTTGCGCGTTTTTTCGTGCCAGATCGACGAAGCGCGCGCGGTCGCCGCGCACATGTGCCTTGACTTCAACGGCGTGCTGCGCGTGATCTGAAAGCATCTGCGCCAATGTCTCGCCGTCATCCGGCGTATCGCTGACCAGCAATTCGCGCGGTATGGGTTTGTCCAGATAATACTGGGAGATGAAAGATGACAAAACTGCACCCGGCGTCGCTTCACCGGGAACGCGCGGAAAGAAATCGCGCGAGCCCAGGCTCACGCCATTGCGGAAAAACAGGACCGCCACGCAAGCCAGTCCGCCCTCGATATGGCAGGCCAGCGCGTCCAGATCGGCGCTCGCGCCCTGCACATGATTTTGTGCCTGCAATCGCTTCAATGTGGCGATCTGATCGCGCAGGCGCGCGGCATCCTCGAAATTCAGGGCGGTGCTGGCGCGTTCCATCAAAGCGGCGAGCTCATCGAGGACGGCGTTGCTGCGTCCGCTCAGAAACATCGCTGCGTGGCGCACGCTTTGGGCATAGTCGTCGGCGTCAATGAAACCTACGCAAGGCGCACTGCATCGCTTGATCTGATATTGCAGGCATGGGCGCGAACGATTGCGAAAAAAATTGTCGTCGCATTGGCGTACGCGGAAAAGTTTCTGCATCAAATCGAGACTCTCGCGCACCGCATACGCACTCGGGTAAGGACCGAAATATTCTCCGCGCGCTTGTTTCGCTCCGCGGTGGAATGCCATGCGCGGATAATCGGCTGGATCAACTGCAGGTTTGTCGCTGTGCTTTTCATCGCGAACCGTAATTGCATGTCTGCGCCCGGCCTGCTTCGAGCGCGCTGGTGACTCGCTCGCCGAAAGAAAAATGTATGGATAGCTCTTGTCGTCACGCAGCAGGATGTTGTAGCGCGGTTTCAGGCTCTTGATCAGTTGTGCTTCGAGCAGCAAGGCCTCGGCTTCGGTGCGCGTGAGCGTGGTTTCGATATGGGCGATTTGCGCAACCATCGCCGCGATGCGCGGTTGCATTGCGGGCTTCAGGAAATAACTGCCGACGCGCTTCTTGAGATTGCCCGCCTTGCCGACATAGAGAACCTCACCGGCATTGTCGAGCATCCGGTACACGCCCGGCGAGGTCGTCAGTGTGCGGACGAATTGCTTGCCATCGAACGCCGCGGAGTTCTCGTCGGCTCCGGGAATACCGGCGTGCGGTTCTGCATCCGCCGTTGCGACGTTTCGCTTATTCGCCAATGGTCAGACGTCTCATCTTGCCCGTACCCAGGTCCACACGCACGACTTCATGCGCGTTGGTGTTGGCGATCCACAACGCCCCGGCCGCAAGCGACAAACCTGCCGGCTCTTCGAACCGGTACGGCATGTTCAGAGTGCGCACCTCGCCACTGCGCATATTCAGCGCCTTGATCTTGCCGTTGTAAGTGTCGGCAACGAAAATCAGGCCGCGCGGATCGGCGGCAACTGCCAGGGGATGCTGCAGGCGCGCCACATCACGTTTGCCGTTGACGTCGCCGAAATCGTAAAGCCCCGCTCCAATCAGCGTGGTGACGCGCTTGTCGAGCAATCGCACCAGGCGGATCGCGGACGATGCGGTATCGGCGACCGCCAGTTGCTGGCCGATTACACTCAAACCGCTGGGTTGGGCAAAGCTCGCGAGCATGCCGTCGCCATCGCCAAGCGAAAGTTGGCCGTTGCCGGCGAGCACACTCAACTGCTTGGCATTCAGATCCAGCTGCCAAATCTGGTTCTGTCCACTGACAGCGATGTAGAGAAAATCTCCGAGTGCGGCCACATCCATCGGCGCCGACATCGCAATTTTTTCCGGTTCGCTATAGTCGTGCGGCGTGCCGCGCCCCAATTCGCCAGTCCCGGCCAGCGTTTCAACCTCGGCATTGAGCAGGCGAATCCGGCGCACCGCATGATTGCCGGTATCGGCCACCACCAATGCATCCTTGATCAGCGCCATGCCTTGGGGATTGGAGAATCCCGCGTCGGTACCGCGACCATCCCAATAACCCGGGTTGCCGGAGCCGATCTGGCGCAACACGCGACCCTCGTGATCGCATTCGAGGATGCGGTTATGCCCGCTGTCTGCGATCCACAGCGCCGAATCGGTGGCCAACAACTTGCCCGGGAAACTCAGCGGCGATTTTGCCTCGGGCCGCGCGACACTGATCCCGGATTCGTAGAGGCGCAGGTCGCTGGCCGCCGCTTCGTCGAGCAATTGCGCGATCAGGGTATCTGCCTCCGGACGTCGGCCTTCACCCGGCAACAAGGCAGCCAACTGACCTTGCGCATCGATCACCGCCAGTGTCGGCCAGGATTGCACGCCATAGGCCTGCCACAACGAATACGCCGGATCGTTGGCAACGGGGTAACGGATGTGATTGCGGTTGACCGCCTTGAGCACGCTGGCTGCCGAACGTTGTGCCGTATATTTCGGCGTATGCACGCCGATGACGCTCAGACCGTCGTGATACTTGTTTTCCAGGTAGCGCACGTCCGGCAACGCGTTGATGCAATTCACGCAATCAAACGTCCAGAAATACAGCAGCGTCACGCGCCCGCGCAATTGCTCGAGAACCGGCGGCTCATCCGTATTGACCCATTCCAGAGCGGGCAATTCGGGCGCGGAAATTCTGGCGTTCACTGGATTCGGAATATTTTCGACATTCGCACAGATTATGCGCCATTTGCGCAGCGTGCAATCAGACCCTTCACACCGCTGCGGGCCAGTTCGATTACGCGTTCGAAACCTTCGGCGCCGCCGAAATACGGGTCGGGAACTTCGTCGAAATCGTCTATCCCCGCGTATGCCAGAAACAGTCCCACGCGTGAGGCGCGGTGCGCCGGACACAAGGCTTCAATGTCGCGCAAGTTGGCTCGATCCATTGCCAGTATCACGTCGTAGTTCTCGAAATCCGCGCCTGCAAACTGACGCGCGCGATGCGCCGACAGGTCGTATCCACGCCCGGCCGCACTCAAAATTGTGCGCGGATCGGCGGCATGCCCGACGTGATAGTCGCCTGTACCCGCGGAGGCGAACTCAGCATCGATCCCTGCGCGCGCGAACTCGGCGCGTGCAACCGCTTCCACCAGTGGCGAGCGGCAGATGTTGCCGAGGCAGACAAACAGCATGCGCCGCGTCGTCATTGCCCGGATAACTCACGCGCAACGCGTTGCAGATCTTCAGGCGTGTCGATACCGGCAGGAAACGGTTCCGGTGCGAGCCGCACCGCTATTGCAAAGCCATGTTCCAGGGCACGCAATTGTTCCAGCGATTCGGCACGCTCCAGCGGTGTCGGCGGCAATTTCGCAAAGCGGCGCAGGAATCCGGCGCGATAGGCATAGATGCCGATGTGTCGCAGAAAAGGAAGATCGTCGGGCAAGCGTTCGCGCGATTTGGTGAATGCATCGCGCGGCCATGGTACCGGCGCACGGCTGAAGTACAGCGCGTTGCCGTTGTTGGCCATGACCACCTTCACGCAATTCGGACTGAGCAATTCGTCCACTCCCAAAATTGCAGTCGCCAACGTCGCCATCGGCGCATCACTTCGCGCCAATGCGCCCGCCACGGCACGGATACCGCTGGCGGGCGCCTGCGGTTCGTCGCCTTGCAAATTGACGACAATCGCATCGTCGGCCCAACCCGATTGCTCAACGCATTCGGCCAGGCGATCGCTGCCGCTGGCGTGATCGCTGCGCGTCATGATGACGCGAACGGGAATATCGTGCAGCGCCTGTGCGATGCGTTCGTCATCAATGGCAACAACGACCTCACGTGCTCCGGCCGCCAACGCGCGACGCGCGACATGCGTCACCATCGGCTCGCCATTGATCGGCAACAGCGGTTTGCCCGGCAGCCGCGTGGAGGCAAAGCGCGCCGGGATGGCGACGATGAAATCCGGAACGTCGGTCATGGCCTGGAGTTCAGTTGTCGTGGCGCGAAGAATAGTTGCGTTGCACGTACTGTTCGACCAGCCCGACAAACTCCGCAGCGATATTTTCGCCACGCAGCGTAGCGGTTTTGACGCCATCGACGAACACCGGCGCAACCGGAGACTCGCCGGTACCCGGCAACGAAATGCCGATATCGGCATGCTTGGATTCACCGGGTCCGTTGACGACGCAACCCATCACGGCGAGCGTGAGGTTTTCGACGCCATCGTATTTGATCCGCCATTCCGGCATCTTCGCGCGCACATGATCCTGCACGGTCTTGGCCAGTTCCTGGAACAGTGAGCTCGTGGTACGCCCGCAGCCCGGGCATGCAGTCACCAGCGGCGTGAACGCGCGCAGACCCATGGTCTGCAACAACTCCTGTGCAACGATGACTTCGCGCGTGCGCGATTCGCCAGGCTCGGGCGTAAGCGAGATACGGATGGTGTCGCCGATGCCTTCCTGCAGCAACACCGCCAGCGCCGCCGTCGAAGCCACAATGCCCTTGCTGCCCATGCCGGCCTCGGTCAGGCCCAGGTGCAGCGCATAATCGCAACGCGCACCGAGTTCCCGATACACAGCAATCAATTCCTGGACACCAGAAACCTTGCAAGACAACAAGATACGATCATGTGTTAAACCTAATTCTTCCGCGCGCGCGGCCGCATCCAGAGCAGATCGGATCAAGGCTTCGCGCGCGACGTGGGCTGCGTCCCATGGCTGCGCCCGCATATGATTCTCATCCATCAGCGCGGTCACCAGCGCTTGATCGAGCGAGCCCCAGTTCGCACCAATCCGCACCGGTTTGGAGTTCTTCAAGGCAATTTCTATGATCGCGGCGAACTGGGCATCCTTCTTCTTGCCAAAGCCGACGTTGCCGGGATTGATGCGGTACTTCGCCAATGCGCCGGCACAAGCCGGCTCGGCTTCGAGCAGTCGATGGCCGTTGTAGTGAAAATCGCCGATCAACGGCACATCCACGCCCATCATGTCCAGGCGCTCACGAATCCGCGGAACTGCAGCCGCGGCGGCAGGTGTGTCGACGGTCACCCGCACGAGTTCCGAACCGGCGCGCGCCAGTTGCGCTACCTGGGCTGCAGTACCGACGAAATCCGCGGTATCGGTATTGGTCATCGATTGCACGACCACCGGTGCCCCGCCACCGATCAATACGTTGCCGATGCGCACGCCAACACACTGGCGTCGCTGCAAAGGCGACGCCGCACGGCCTGGTGATTTCATTGCTTACCTCGAAACGGCATCGTTCACGGGCCGATTTGAATCCGGCGCATCCGACGCATGCCCGGCAACCGCCTGAGGATCGTCATTGGCAGCTGTCGGCGCATCGGCGGCGTCATTGTCGTGCCGATTGGCGCGAATGTCGACCGCCAGGCGCAGGTATCCCCCGCCATTTTCGCGCGCATCCACGACGCTCAGGTTGTCCACGCACGGTTCGCTTGGCCATGCGAATGGATCGCCCGGACGGGTAAGCTCGATTTCACGCGTCGCCGTATCGAATGTCTGCGGAACCATGATCGCGGATGCACACGCCTCGGCGTCGTCAAGCGGATCGAGCAAAATGCCGCGCATCACCGTGCGGGGTACACCCTGGTTGTCGATGGGTCGCACTGCGACAGGCAGCGTGCGCCGCGCCATCAGTTCGATTCCCGCATCCATCGACCCGCCGCTATCGATACGCAACCAGCGAATGCATCCAACCATCCAGTCCTGGGACTCATCGTCATCGACGGGCGGAGCCAGACCCACCAGTTCTCCAACCCGCAAGCGCACGCCATCGATCTGTTCCCAGAGCAGGCGATATCCGCCAAGACTCTGGTCGAGTACCTTGGCGGGCAGGCGTCTGACTTGCGTTGCCGGATCGCCTGCCGTGCTGGCCCAGGGAGCCACCTGATCTCCTTCGTGCAGATTTATGGCCAGCCCGCGCGTCTTGCGCAAGAACGCTTCGAAACTCATGTTTCCGGCCAGCACGTAATGCAAATCGTGCAACCCGATGACGCTGTCAAGCATGTGTCCGGCAGCCAGACGCGACTGGTTGCGCTCGCTGCTGCTGTCCCATGTGCTCATCAATTGCCTGATCAGTTCCGTCCGGGTGTTGACTTCACCACGACCAATTCGGAATTGGATAGTGCCCATTCCGGGCGGCAGCATCGCCAATTGCCCCTCAAGATGGCGGATCAGGGCGGTGATTTCCAGCGCCAGCAATCCTTCGCCGGGGGCTTCGCGTTCTTCCGGCAAATAACCCAGGCTGCGATCGAGGTCTGTACGAATCGCGATAGCCCCATCCGGTGCCCGCCCTTCGCGCAAATCGCAGTGGCCGGCCCAGATCCGGGTCAGGATATGAATGTCGCCATTTTCCTTCTGCGTAAATCGATAAGGGTTGCTCAGTGCGAACAGCAATGCCTGGATGTACGCCAGACGCGCGCTGAGGGGAATATCACCGCGCAGGGGATCAGCAGTCGCCTTGTCATCGAGTTGCACCGCGAGGGCAAAACGGAACAGGTCATGCAACCTCTGCCAGGTGCCGGGAGGCGGCGCGTGATAGCGCAGATACACTTGATACAAACAGGCGCCGTAATGCTGGATGGCGCGTGTCAACGCCAATGCTGCCGCCTTGCCGCGCATAAACGGCACTGCACCGGCCGGAGCGCACAAATCGCAAACGACGCTGCGATAACCCTGCGCCATTTCACGCTCGAAGTCCTGCGCCAATTGCCCGAGCTTGAGCTTTTGCGGCGGCAACGGGAAACGGTCTCCCAACACCTGGCGGCTCAAGGTCACGACAATCTGATCGATGGGAGCGCGCAACAATTCCAGCGCTTCGAGTCGCTGCTGCGGGTCCACGCGCAACTGGTTCATTTCCCGCAATGCCCCGATCAACAGACGTGCGGTTGCACCCGGATTGGCAAGCGGCAATTGGGCCAGCCAGCTGCGCAGGGATTTGCCATCGCACGCAAACGACGTCTTGGTCGGTACGTAACGCTCGGGCAAATCGCTTGCCAGCCTCTGAAACAACCCGCTCACGGCCACCCCCTCAATGCACGAGGCCAAGTATACTCCGCCGCCGAACTCCTGCCCGACCGCGTTCAATCTGCGCGCAAGGCTCGCAACAAGAGCCGCCGCCACAGGCGTTCGCGCAATCCGCGCGGCCGATCCAAACCCATGCGACGCAGCAGTGGCGTGAATCCGTCGATCGATGCGCGTGTCCACATGGACGCAAGCAAGAAACCCGCCAGCTTGCCTTTGTGCTGCGAAAGCCGTTGCAGCCGAGTCAGCGCCGGCAACAGTTGCTGCTCTTCGTCGCTGAAATCGCAGCCGAACGGAAAGTCCGGAAACAAGCCTTTTTGGCGCAACGGGCCAAGGTTTTGCGCGAGTCGTTGCGGCGTATTTTTACGCCATGGGTCCGGAACGACGAAATCCGGTCGCAATTTGCCATTGGCCTTGGCTTTGGCGGCGAGCGACGACTGGAATCGTGAATCGCTGATCGAAAGCATCGCCATGATGCATTCCTCGTCCGACTTGCCGCGCACATCGGCAATGCCGTATTCCGTCACAAACACGTCGCGCAGATGCCGCGGGATGGTCAGCTCACCGTAATTCCAGAGGATGTTGGATTGCATTTCGCCACGATGAAGCCGACAACTGCGCAGCATCAGGATCGAACGTCCATCGTCGAGCGCGTGTGCCATTGCCACGAAGTTGTACTGACCTCCCACGCCGCTGACAACCTGCCCCGTATCAAGCGTGTCCGATACCGCGCCGCCGAGTGCCGTCGCCATCATGCAGGTGTTGAAAAAGCGCGCGCCACGTCGTTGCAGCATGTCCAGCGCTTCACGCCCGCCGTACAACTGATTGATATCCGAAACGCGCGTCATCGAAAGACCATCAAAGGCTTCGCCTGTCAGACCACGCAGCCACGAGTAGAAGTCTTTCGATCCCAGGTAGAACGCACCGCGCAGATAGCGCCCGTCGCGCAGTTCGCGTCCGGCAAACGCCCGATTCCACAAGCTTCGCGACGACGCGGCGTCCAGGTTCGCCGGCAGTTCGGTGGCATCGGGCAGGCGAATCAGGCCATCATGCAAACGTGAGCCGTCGGGCAGCAGCCCAAAGCGCACCAAGCGCGCCACTTCACGCGCGTCGATGGTGGCAGGAAGCGCGCCGCAGTCGAACAGGCGATCCGCGGCGTCGCCGCCAAGTACCGGGCCGATGGCACCATCCGCGAGTGCGCGTTCCAGCGGGTAGTCTTCGAAAGCCCGGCGTTTGAGAATGCCGGCCTGGGCCAGATGCATGAAGCCATCCATGACCATTTCGCTGGCACCATACAGACCCTGCTCGAACGGCCCCATGTCCCGAATTCGATCCGGCGACGATTGCGTATCGGCCTGAGCGGCTGCAAGTGCGGATCGATAGTCGTCGTTGTGCCGGTGACGCAATTGCAGGGCGTAGACCAGGGCGTCCGAGAGCGCGCCGATTCCGATCTGCAGCGCCCCGCCGTCACGTACCAAAGTGCTCGCGTGCAGTCCAAGGGCGTATTCGACGATGTCGACCGGCGCGCGCGGCAATGCAAACAGCGTTTGATCACATCGCGGATCGCGCAACAGGATGTCGAACAGATCCGGGCCGACCTCGGCTTCGTTGGCGACGTAGGGGAGTTGCGGATGAATCACGCCGACGACCAGCGGCCTGGTTTTTCCGGCCGCTTGCATGCGATCGAGCAGATCCAGCGAAACATCGGGATTGCTCGCCAGGCTATAGCGCATGCCATCGGGCGTTTGCCTTTGTGCAATGAGTTGCACGACGACGTTGATGCCAACGCCGACCAGATCGCGCGCGACATGCGTGTAGTTCAGGCTTGTGTAGTCGCGTTGCGACTGGGCTACGTTGAGCAACGCTCCGGACTGCAGGTAGAACTCGTGAATGCGGATATTCTTCGGCAGCGCGGACCCATGTTGTGCTGCGATCCAGGCGAGATCCGGGTAGTTCTCGCCGAAGTGCCGGGCCAGAAACGGTTCGAGAAAGCGCCGCTCCAATTCGCTCCTGGGTCGCGGGCGCGCAAGCGACAATGCAGTGTAGATGTCCAGTTTGAGTGTGGTGTCGCGATCCGCCCGCGCATAGATTGCGTTCAACAACACGTTGGGTTTGCCCAACCCCAATGGCGTTGCCAGACGCAGGTCACCGTTTGCATGGGCAAGAATCCGCTCTACGCATGTTCGACATCGGCAAGAATTTCGCTCATCGAAGACTCCAAGGCTGCGCACATCATCGCAGATCGCGGCGTTCAGAATGAATTCCGTCGACACTGCCTTGCATATGGCGTGACGCATTCGATTTGCGTTGCATCCATTGTGCAATCACATTTGTACATCGACCCCACGACTTCGGTATGATCGCCACCGGGAGGGGCAGCGAATGTCCGAACATTTCAAGATCGCAATCGTCGGCTCCGGCCCTGGCGGCCTGTCTGCCGCGGCCCGTGCTGCCGAGCGCGGCGTGCAGCACGTTCTGCTTGAAGCAGAAGATCACCTCTCCAACACGATATACATGTATCAGAAGGGCAAGTTCGTCATGGACGAGCCCGGGATACTGCCGCTGCGCGCACCGGTGCCTTTCAAAGCGGGTTTGCGCGAGACGATTCTCGATGCCTGGGACGAATCGGCCAAGCAGCTCAAGATCAACGTTGCCTACAAACACGAGGTCACTGCCATCAAGCAGG
Organism: uncultured Pseudomonadota bacterium; assembly: GCA_963711075.1. Lineage (GTDB taxonomy): Bacteria > Pseudomonadota > Gammaproteobacteria > Xanthomonadales > Rhodanobacteraceae > Rudaea. The sequence goes on from CAVQCW010000001.1 coordinate 102,342, forward strand.
CCGGCAACGGCTTTACGCTCACGTGCAAGAACGGCAAGACCGTCACCGCCGACTTCGTGGTGATGGGTATCGGCCTGCAGGGAAATATCCGCAAGCTTGGCGCGCCCGGCGAAGATTTGCCGTTCGTGCAGTACCAGCTCGACGATCCCGGCGAATACGAAGGCGAAACAATCGCCGTGATCGGTGCCGGCGATGCCGCCATCGAGAATGCAGTCGCGCTGGCCAAACAGAACAACGTCATCATCGTCAACCGCAAGGACGAATTCGCGCGCGCCAAGAAGGGCAACGAGCAGGCAATCCTAAAGGCAATCGAGGACAGCACGATCGAGTGCTATTACGAGTCCACGCCCGAACGCGTGGATGCGCTAAGCGTCGGGCGCAAACCCGGCCGGCTGATCCTCAACACCGCCAATGGCAAGGCGCAGATATTGCTGGACAGAATCATCGCCCGACTCGGCGCCACTGCCCCGCGCGGATTCGTCGAGGCCTGCGGCGTGGAATTTCCGAACAAGGATCCGGCTTCGGTTCCGGCGATCAGCTCGCAATACGAATCCAATGTGAAGGGCCTGTACATCGTCGGCGCGCTCGGCGGCTATCCGCTGATCAAGCAGGCAATGAACCAGGGCTATGAGGTCATCGAGTACATCCTCGGAGAAAAAGTCGAGCCTGCGGACGAGCCGCTGCTCAAGGCCAAATTCGCTCCCATGCCCGGTTTTCGCAGCGTTGAAGAAGCGCTCGCGCGGGTACAGAAAAACGTGCGTCTGCTCGCCCACATCACTCCGTTGCAATTGCGCGAGTTCATGCTCGATTCCGACATCCGCGTGCCGCAGCCGGGCGAAACGATCTTCGCGCGCAACGACTACACCAATACGTTTTTCTCGATTGTCGATGGCGAGGTCCAGGTTATCGTCAACGAGGAAACCAATCAGCGCATCAGTCTCAAGCGCGGAGAGTTTTTCGGCGAGATGAGTCTGATCTCCGGCCGCCGGCGCTCCGCCACCATCCTCGCAGGGCCGAATTGCGTGCTGATCGAAACGCCGCGGCGGTCGATGAACAAGCTGATCAACTCGGTCGAGGCGGTCAAGCGTGAAATCGACGAAGTGTTCATCCTGCGCGCGATCCAGTCGCGGTTTGCACCGGAGGCGTCCGCCGACCAGTTGGCCGAAGTGGTATCCGCATCCAAACTCGAACGATTCAAGGCCGGCGACGTGCTGTTCAGCGAAGGCGAAGTCGGCGATAGCCTGCATCTGGTGCGCCTCGGATCGCTGACGATCTCGCGCAACATCGGCGGCAAGGATGTCGTGCTCAGCTATGTTGCCGCCGGCAATTACGTCGGCGAGATGGCATTGATGGGCGAATCGCGCCGTTCGGCCACCGCGCGTGCGGCAATCGCGACGGAAACCGTGCGCCTGGACGGCGACGCATTCAAGAAGCTGGTCAACAAGATTCCTGTACTGCGCCTGCGACTGCAGTCCGAATATCGTCAACGCACCGCGGCGAATCTGGCGATGCAGGCGATGCCGGGCGGCGGCGACATCATCTCGTTCCTGCTTTCCCAAGGGGCCGGCGAGGCTACCGATATCCTGCTCATCGACGAATCGTTGTGCGTGCGCTGCGACAACTGCGAAAAAGCCTGCGCCGAAACCCACGCGGGCACGTCGCGCCTGGACCGCGAAGCCGGTCCGACCTTCGCCAACGTGCACGTACCCACCTCATGCCGTCACTGCGAACATCCGCATTGCATGAAGGATTGCCCACCCGATGCAATCCATCGCGCTCCGAATGGCGAGGTCTTCATCGCCGACAATTGTATCGGCTGCGGCAACTGCGAGCGCAACTGTCCCTACGGCGTCATCCACATGGCCTACAAGCCGCCGAAAAAACCTGGCTTGCTGCAATGGCTGATGTTCGGTCGCGGTACCGGCCCGGGCGAAGTGCCACATGACCCGGACGAGCACCATGATCCTTCGACCAAGAAGGCGGTCAAGTGCGACATGTGCAAGTCCGTTGCAGGCGGTCCGGCTTGCGTGCGTTCGTGTCCGACCGGCGCCGCCATTCGCATTTCGCCGGAAGAATTCCCCGCGTACGCGCAATCCAGGCGGTAACGGCCGATCATGCATGATTCCATACTGACCTACGCAAAATCGCGCTATCTGTGGGCCGCCGTCGCGCTGAGCGCCGCATCGCTGATCGCCTATCTGATGTACGACCCGGGCGGTCCACAAAACGGCGGGACCTGGCTGGGCTACACACTTGGCACGATCGGCGCGTTGCTGATCGTTTGGTTGATGCTGTTTGGTATCCGCAAGCGCAGCTATGTGCACAATATCGGTACACTGCGCGGCTGGCTTTCGGCGCACATTTATCTCGGCACCGCACTGATCCTGATCGTGCTGTTGCATTCGGGTTTCCAGTTCGGCTGGAATCTGCACACGCTGACTTTCGTGTTGATGCTGATCGTGATCTTTTCGGGATTCTTCGGCGTGTTCGTCTATCTTCGCTACCCGAACCTGATGACGCGCAATCGCGAAAGCGCGACGCGAGACGCCATGCTTGCGGAGATCATCGAGATCGATCAGAACGCCTTGTCCCTTGCTGATGGCGTTGATCCAAAAATCCACGCTGTGGTACTGCGCTCGATAGAGAACACGAAACTCGGCGGCGGCGTATGGACCCAATTGCGCGCGCGCGATGGTTCGGACCTGGCTCTGGATTCGCTGCACAGGGCGATCGCCGATCGCGAAAACCGCAAGGAAACGAAAACTACGGAAATGCCGACCATGTTTGCCATGGTCGATTTTCTCGCTGGTCGCGCCACCGACAAGCAGGGCGAGGCCATGCGCAAGTTGATCGACCTGATCTCGCGCAAGAAGGGCCTGGCCACGAAGGTCGCGCGCGACATGCAGTTCCAGGCCATGATGGAAATCTGGCTGTATATCCACGTGCCGTTATCGTTCGCGTTGCTCGCGGCTCTGATCGGGCACATCGTTTCGTCGTTCTTTTATTGGTGATGACGATATGACGTTGAGCGCCCACCAAATTGCTTTTTCGCATCGCGGCCAAGGCCAAGGATGTTTTCGCGCGCGCAACCTTGAATTCAGCTCTGCACGTCGGCTTCGAAGTCACCCGCTCGATGCAGTCGAGTGGAAGCCCTGCTGTTTTGATCAACGAGTGATGGGTATCGCTGTGCTCAACCCATCCTGCCCGCTGGAAATAACCCGCCCGACACAGTCGAGTGGAAGCTTTGCTTCGATCCGAGATCTCGATCTGAACCCAAGTCGAGACGGCGCGACACCCGAAATTGCCAAACAAAATCGCGGGAGCGCGTCATGCGCTGGCTGATCCGTCGCGTACTCAAAAAGGGCAAAGGCTCCGTCAGTTATGAGGAAGACGTCCATTACGGCGACGTATTGACGATCGGCAGGGCTGCCGATCAGGCGATCTTCCTGCCGGACATGCGCGCAGCGCTGAATCATGCGCGCATCACGTTATTGTCCGACGGTCAGTACAAGATCGAATCGCTGATCCTGGCCGGCATCCGGGTCAACGGCGATATCACGTATGCGACCACGGCCGGCCCCGGGGCCGTCGTCGAAGTCGGCGACACCCGCCTGGCCTTGCTGCAGCCACCGCAGGATTTCGAGGGCGGCGTCGAAGTCAGCACGCTGGACAAACGCGAGCAACAAGCCGAAAAAGACCGGCGGGCGAAACCGACCCGACTCAGTCAAACCGGCCTGAGCAAACGCCGTCCGGCATGGATCCTGTTTTTCGGGGTGCTGATTTTCGGTCTCGTGTTGCCGATGATCGGGCATTTCGTGCCGCGCGTTGGAGCATTCCTGGCGCACAGTCCGTTGCCGAGTACGCAAAGCTGGAATCCCGGCCCACTGGCGGCATCCCACCGTTATTTCGGATCGAATTGCACGAAGTGCCATCAACATGCCTTCCTGACGGTACGCGACAGCGCCTGCCTGAGTTGTCACGTCAACACGGCAGCGCATGCCGACCCGGCCAAATTCAACCTGCCGCAATTGGGCAACGCGCAATGCCGCTCTTGCCATCAGGATCATCAGGGACTCAATGGGCTGATTCGCACCGATCAGTCGCTGTGCTCGAGCTGCCACGCGAATTTGAAGGCGCGAACCAAGGGTGCCAGCGCATTCGCCGACGTCAGCGATTTCGGCACCGCTCATCCGGAATTCAAAGTCCTGTTGCCCGACTGGGATACGGATGGCCGATTCTCCCCGCGTCGGGTGACGTGGACGGCCGACTTGAAAGAGAATTCCGGCCTCAAATTCAACCACCTCAAGCACCTGAACCCCGACGGCCTGAATACGCCCAGCGGCCATCGCGTGCTCAATTGCGAGAGTTGCCACAAGCCCGACGCCGGCGGCGCGAACATGCGACCTGTGGCGTTCGCGACGATGTGCCACGATTGCCACAAGCTCGGATTCGACCCGCTCGCGCCGACTCGCGAAGTGCCGCACGGCAAGGTCAGCGAAGTCATCTACACGCTCAACGAGTACTACGCCAAGGTCGCACTGGAAGGCGGTTACAAGGACGCGAAATCGCCGGCTATCGTGCAGGAACGTCGCCGTCCGGGCTCACCTCCCCTGTCGCAACAGCAGACCCAGGAGGCCCTGGCCTGGGCACGCGAGCAGTCGCGCAACGTGACCGAGAGCCTGTTCACCGGCAAAGCCTGTTCGACCTGCCACAATGTCACGCCGCCGCGCACGACCGATGACACCTGGCATATAGCGCCGGTCCGCGTTTCCGGCGTGTGGTATGCCGATGCGAAATTCACCCATGCCCGGCACACCACCGTCAAATGCGAGGATTGCCATGCCGCGCGCACGTCCGCAAGCGCGAGCGATCTGCTGATCCCCGGCATTGCCAACTGCCGTGCCTGCCACGCCGGCGCCAGGGCGCGCGACAAGGTCGCAACCACCTGTATCGCCTGCCACGATTATCATCAATCGCCGACTTTGAAGATGGGTACATTATGAGGGCCGCCCTGCGCTATCATGTCGGCGCAGGAAAGTCCGGGATTCAAGACTGGACCGAAGCGGCGCACTTGGGGAGAAGATGCGATGGCGAAAGTACATTTCCGCACGCTGGCACTGGTCGCGGCGTTGACCCTTGCGGGTTGCGGTGGCGGTAGCAATTCCGGAAATCCCGACGGCACCTCGCCTCCACCGCCGCAGTCAACGCCGGATTCCGGCTGCACCGGTTCGTGCGCCACTGCGGACTCGTTTTTGACCCAGGACGATGTGCGCAAAGTAATCGCGCAGGCGGTTGCCGAAGCGCATGCACAGGGCAAGCCGGCGGATATCGCCGTGGTCGACCGGGTCGGCAACGTACTGGCCGTTTACAAGATGAATGGCGCGCCGGATACCATGACGATCACGTCAAATCGAGGCGTGGTCGGCGGCCTGGAAGGTTTGAAGGTGCCAAGCGAACTGGCCGCCATCGCCAAGGCAATCACCGGCGCGTACCTGTCGTCAGAGGGCAATGGGTTCACAACGCGCACTGCCAGCCAGATCGTGCAGGAACACTTCAATCCTGGCAGTCTTGGCACGCCGGGTGGTCCATTGTTCGGCGTGCAGTTCTCACAATTGCCGTGCTCGGATCTGAGTACGCATTTCTCCAGCGGTACGGGCGTCGGGCCACACAATTCACCGCTGGGACTGTCCGCCGATCCCGGCGGTTTCCCTTTGTATAAAAATGGAACGCCCGTCGGAGGCGTTGGCGTTGCAGCCGATGGCGTGTATGGGCTCGACCCGAACGTGCGCGATCGCGATCGCAACATGGACGAGATGATCGCGCTGGCCGGCACCTACGGTTACGGCGCACCAACCGATCGCCGCGGCGACACGATTACCGTTATCGGCCTGGTCTTCCGCTACAGCGATGTCGAGTATTCCGATCTGGCCTCGTCGCCTGCCAATGCGCCGTCCTATTCGTCGCTGGCGGACGGTGCATTGATGAAAGTGCCGGGCTATGCAGATCCTGTCATTCTCGCCGGCACTGCGTTCGGCCAACCCGATTCAGGTATCGAACCCGACAGCACAGAATACCCGGGACTCGATGCATTCGTGCTGACCGACGGCAATGGCCACAACCGCTTCCCGCCGATCGCCGGAACCGATGGCGACAACGCACTGAGCGCAGATGAAGTGCGCATGGTTGTGCAACAGGCTTTGATGGTCGCCAATCATGCGCGAGCGCAAATCCGCAACCCGCTCGGCAGCCAGGCGCGCGTGTCCGTGTCGGTGGTCGACACGAATGGCGTACCGCTTGCAGTGGCACGCACGCGCGACGCGCCAATTTTCGGCACCGACGTGTCCCTGCAGAAAGCGCGCACTGCCGCGTTCAACTCCGGCGCCTACGCGGCAGGAGTGCTGCAGTCGCTGGCACCGGTGAATTACTTTGCCGACGATGTCGATATCGCCAACGGCAAAGTCACGATCACCACGGTCGGTCAAAGCAACATCGGCGATTACGTGACACGTGTGCGCAACTTCCTTGGCGTTCCCACGGCTTTGGCGGACGGTGCCGTGGCGTTCACCGACCGTGCCGGCGGCAATATGTCGCGGCCGTTCTATCCGGATGGGGTCGACGGCAATCCCAACGGGCCGTTCAGTTATCCATTCGCGCAGTGGAGTCCGTTCCAGGACGGCCTGCAACTGGATCTGGTATACAACGCAGTGGCCCTGAATCTGGTCAAGTACCTGATCGCGGAGGGCCTTACCATCAGCGTCGACAATCCTCCCGCGGAAACGCCGTACTGCAGTTCGAGCCTGCGTCTGGGCAACGGCATTCAGGTCTTCCCGGGCAGCGTGCCGATTTATCGCGGAAGCACGCTGGTCGGCGGCGTCGGTGTATCGGGTGACGGTGTTGACCAGGACGACATGGTCAGTTTCCTCGGCGTGCACAATGCCGGGGTCGCCTTGGGTGGAGCGATCGGCAATGCGCCGCCGGGCATGCGTGCCGACAATCTTGCACCACTGGGCGCGCATTTGCGCTACGTCGAGTGCCCACAGGCACCGTTCCTCGACAGCAACGCCGACAATGTTTGCGAGGGCAAGTAACATGCAACCGACCCCGCGCTACCTCACTCTTCCCGCCAGCATCGCCATTGCTGCGGCCGCCATGTTTTCTTCGGTATCGCCGGTTGCCGCGCAACAAACGGCAAACGTCGCGCCACATGTACTGGAGTTGCTCGGCATTCTGCCAGCGCCCACATACGACCCGGACAAATCCCAGATTCCGCGCCGTCGCCCCGGGCATCCGTTCGTGCCGCCGCCGGAAATCAACATCGTCAATCCGGATGGCGTGGAACCGGCTCCGGTCGATCAGGCCGGTGCGTTCATTCCGGTGCCGGATCGCTGGCGCATCATGGAAACGCTGGGCTTCAAGTTTCCGTGGTACGACCCATACCACCAGAACATCCTCAAGGGCGACAAGCCGATCGACGGCAAGGATCATTTCCTGGTCTTGACCGGAATCTCAGAAACCATTATCGAGCCACGCAGCATCCCCACACCCGTAGGCCCGCAGGCGACCGGGCGGCCGGGCGAACTGGACGTGTTCGGCCATATCAACCAACTGATATTCAAGCAAAATCTGATCGCCAGCGCCGACTACTACCATGGCGACACAACGTTCAAACCACCCGATCTCGAATACAAGGTCACGCTTGCGTTCAACTACAACCGAGTCAACACCGATGAGGCGCGTTTTCTGCAGATCGACCCGAGCCTGGGTACGAATCGCGACGACGGCTTCGTCGGCGTGCAGGAATTATGGGTCGACAAACATCTGCGCGACATCGACTCGCGTTACGACTTCGATTCACTGCGCGTAGGCATCCAGCCGTTTTCCACGGATTTCCGCGGATTCCTGTTTCAGGACAGTCAACCCGGCATCCGTCTGTTCGGCAACCGCGACAACAACCGCTGGCAATACAACATCGCCTATTTTCGTCGTCTCGAAAAAGATCTGAACTCGAATTTGAACGATGTAACCAAAGGCTTGCGCCACGACGACATCTTCCTCGCCAACCTGTATCGCCAGGACTGGCCTGTTCTCGGATTCACTTCGCAGGCGACTATCGTCTTCAACCACAATTCCGACAGCAGTATCTTCAATTCCAACGGGTTCATCGAACGTCCTGCCGACTTGGGTCTGCAAATTCCGCGCAATTACGATGTCACCTATCTCGGCTACAACGGCGATGGCCATTTCGGTCGCATCAATCTGACCGGGTCCGCCTATTACGCCATCGGCCACCAGTCTCACGGCGTATTCGTGCCCGAGGCGACCGATATCCGCGCGGGATTCCTCGCCGCGGAAGCCTCGATGGATTTCGACTGGATTCGGACCCGCGTGTCTGCCGCGTACGCCAGTGGCGACAAGAATCCCTTCGACGACCGTTCGACCGGATTCGACGCGATCCTCGAAAACCCGATCTTCGCGGGCGCCGACACGAACTTCTGGACGAGCCAGGTCGTCCCGTTCATCGCCGGTGGTGGCGTGGCACTGACCCAGCCCAACGCGATGCTGCCGGATCTGCGCAGCAGCAACGCGCTCGGGCAATCCAATTTCGACAACCCGGGCCTGCGTCTCATTGGCGTCGGTGCCGATTTCGATCTGACTCCAACCTCGCGCGTATCCGGCAACCTCAACGAGTTGTGGTTCGACAACACAGCCGTTTTGGAGACCTTGCGCCAGCAACCGCATATCAACCGAAGCATAGGCACGGATGCCTCGGTCGCCTGGATTTATCGTCCGTTCTTTACCCAGAATGTGGTCGTGCGTGTGTCCGGCGCGGCGCTGTTGCCCGGTTCCGGGTTCAAGAGTCTGTTCAGCAACAACCACTCGCTGTACTACTCGGTACTGGCGGACGTGATTCTGACATTTTGAGGGCCGCGCCATGAAGTTACGCAAACAGGCGAATCAGACCCGCAGCGACGCGAACATCACGCATTCGCCGTCACCATCGTCGCGACGAATTCGTCGCATCGCCATGGTCGCCGTTTCGGCGGTCGCCCTGTGCACGCTTTTCGCGAGCACGTCGCGCGTGTCGATCGCACACGAGGAAGAAGCCGTCGAGCGCACCTACGTCGATACCCCCGCGGCACCCGCATTCCAGACCCACGAGGAAGCCGACAAGAAGTCCGCCGGCTGTATTTCATGCCACACCGATTCGGATCGCAAGACGATGCATCGAACCGAAGCGGTGGTGCTGGGCTGCACCGACTGTCATGGCGGCAACGCCGGCATCAACGCACCGGCCGGCGAAACCTACTCCGCCGACGCACACCACAACAAGCGTGATTGGTCGCCCGCCTACCAGACCGCAATGGATCAGGCGCACGTGCTGCCCAGATATCCGGACCACTGGAAATCCAGCGCCAATCCGACACGCAGTTATACGTGGTGGTTGAAGGAATCGCAGCAGTTCGTGCGTTTCGTCAATCCCGGCGATTTCCGCGTCGCCGACAAGGCCTGCGGCGCCTGCCATCTGCCGATCATCCAGGCCAACAAGAAAAGCCTGATGGCCAACGCCGCCATGTTCTGGGGCGCTGGCGCCTACAACAACGGCATTCTGCCGTACAAACATTCGGTACTCGGTGAGTCCTACAGCGATGACGGCATCGGCACGGAAACGGTCAGCCCGCTCAAACCCGACGAGAACATGCAGGCCCACGGCATTCTGCCGAAAATCTACCCGTTGCCGGCCTGGGAAATCACCCCGCCCGCCGACGTGTTCCGCGTTTTCGAGCGCGGTGGCCGCAATATCGTCAGCACCTTTGCCGAAATCGGCCTGCCCGACGAAACCGGGCAGATTCAGCGCCTGGAAGAGCCCGGACGCCCGGACCTGCGCCAGTCCAATCGCGGTCTCGGCACCGGTCTGCGCGTCGCCATCCCGGTACTGAACATCACCAAGACGCGCTTGAACGATCCGTTCACATGGATGCTCGGCACCAACGACAACCCCGGCGATTTCCGCTCGTCCGGCTGCTCCGCGTGCCATGTCGTATACGCCAACGACCGCGACCCGTACCATTCAGCCGGCTACGCGAAGTACGGCAACATGGGCATGTCCCAGGAAGCCGATCCCACGATTCCGCACAACGAGTCAGGACATCCGCTCAAGCACGAATTCACGCGTGAGATTCCGACCAGCCAATGCATGATCTGTCACATGCATCAGCCGAACATGTTCATCAATACCATGCTCGGCTACACGATGTGGGATTACGAGTCCGACGCGCCGTTCATGTGGCCGAAGAAGCAGAAATATCCGACCGCGGACGAATCGCGCAAGATCCTGGACCGCAATCCCGAAGGTGCCGCGATCCGCGGTAAATGGGGCGACCTGGACTTCGTCAAGAACGACAGCCTGCTCAATCCCAAACTGCACGATACCCAGTTCGCCGATTACCACGGCCACGGCTGGAATTTCCGCGGCGTCTACGCACGCGACCGCAAAGGCGATCTGCTCGACAAGAACCGCAAGATCGTGGCAGACAACGATCCGGACAAATGGAAAAAGGCCGTGCATCTGCAGTCGATCCATGTCGACGTCGGCATGCAATGTGTGGACTGCCATTACGCGCAGGACAATCACGGCGACGGCTATATCAAGGCCGAAGTCATGGGTGCCGTGGAAATCCGCTGCCGCGACTGCCACGGCACACCCGATGCCTACCCGACGTTGAAGACGTCCGGTCCGGCCGCGAGTCCCTATGGAAAGAATCTCTTGCTGATACGCAATCCCGACGGCAAGAAGCGCTTTGAATGGGTTGCCGGCAAGCTCATCCAGCGCTCGGCCGTGACGCCCGGGCTGCAGTGGACCATGACCTTGCTGAAGGACACGGCCAATCCGGCCTCGCCGAACTACGACGCCAAATCCACGCGTGCGCACACCATGTCCAACGATCCGGACAACGAGCGCTGGGGCACGGACGTCGCGGAAAAGGATCGCGCGCATCCCGTCGACAAGATGGCCTGCTATGCCTGCCACACGTCATGGACGACCAGCTGCGGTGGCTGCCACCTGCCCATCCAGGCCAACTGGAAAACCGAGCGGCACAAGTACGAAGGCGGCTTTACCCGCAATTTCGCCACGTACAATCCGCAGGTCGCGCGCGACCAGATGTTCCAGCTCGGCATTCACGGCGACATCAAGCACAACGAAATCGCACCGGTACGCTCGTCGTCGGCACTTATCCTTTCGTCAACGAACGTGAATCGGGAAAAAATCTACGTGCAGCAACCGCCAATTTCGGCTGCCGGTTACAGTTCCCAGGCGTTCGCGCCGCACTATCCGCATACCGAACGCAAGACCGAAACCAAGCAGTGCGACGATTGCCATTTGTCCAGGGACAACGACAACAACGCGATCATGGCGCAGTTGCTCCTGCTCGGCACGAAATTCGTCGATTTCATCGGCTATCACGCCTGGATCGGCGAGGACGGTGGCGTCGGTGCCGTGCGCGTCACCGAATGGGACGAGCCGCAGGCGGTCATCGGCAGTTATCTGCAAAAGTATGCTTATCCGGACTGGTACAAGCAGCATCAGCAGCGCGGCCAGCGCCTGCAGCATGCGGTCGAGCATTCGGCCAGGACCGCGGGCTGTGTGCAATTGCGCGGCGAGTATCTGTACGTCGCTGATGGCAGCGACGGCATGCGCGTGTACGATGTGGCCAGCGTCGGCAACAAGGGCTTTTCCGAAAAGGTCATCAGTGCTCCGTTCTCCCCGATCGGCCAGAACACGCATATCCCGAGCAAGGACGCCACCTGCGTGGTGCTCGCCACGACTCAGCCGGTAGCGCCCAACCGCGATGTCGGCGATCTGATGCGCAAGGTCAATCGCGAACAGCCGATGCATCCGATCTACAAATACGCCTTCATTACCGATGCCCAGGAAGGCCTGATCGCCACCGATATCGAGACCTTGACCGATCAGGAGCCGCGCAACAATTTCCTGGAGCGTCAGCTCACCTGGAACGCCAACGGCGTGCTCGATGGCGCCCGGCACCTGGCGATCGCCGGTACCTGGTTCTACGTATCCACTCCACGCGGCGTAGTCGTACTCGACATGGACAAGCCGTTGACGCCGCGCTATGTGGCGACGATCCCGATCGCCGATGCGCGCGCCGCGCAAGTCCAGTTCCGTTATCTGTTTGTCACCGCAAAGGACGGCTTCCATGTCGTGGACGTGACCCATCCAGACCGGCCGCAGGAAGTCGCCAGTGCGTTCGTTCCGCTGCGCGACGCACACAAGCTGCACGTCGCACGCACCTACGCCTACGTTGCCGACGGTGCTGACGGCCTGGCCATCATCGACGTGACCAAACCCGAGCACCCGTTCATCTACCAGATGTTCAATGCCGGAGGAAAGATCAACGATGCGCGCGACGTCGTGGTCGGCACCACCAATGCGTCGCTGTTCGCCTATGTCGCCGATGGCAAGAACGGCCTCAAGGTGATTCAGCTCACCAGTCCAGCGTCACAGCCCAAATTCTATGGCTTCAGTCCCGATCCGAAACCGCAATTGATCGCCTGGTATCCGACCATGCATCCCGCCCTGTCATTGTCACGCGGTCTGGAACGCGACCGCGCGGTCGACGAAACCGGACACCAGATCGCCATCTTCGGACGCATCGGCTCGCGGCCGTTCAATCTCGAGGAAATGCAAAAGCTCTACCTCGACAAGGACGGCAAGCCGTGGTTCGTCAGCGACTATGCGAAGGACATGTCGTCGGAAAATCGCCAGGAAAAAACCGCAGAGTCGCCGGCGCCCGAACCCGCGCCGGCAAGCGGAACGCGTTAAGCGCCTATCGCAGGTGAGATCGTAGAATCAATCTTGATGCGAAAACGATGGCCACGCCGGACTGCCCGTCCGTCCGGTATGGCCGTCAGCCGAGACTCAGGTCTGCTTTGTCGGCGCGCAGCCTTTGCAAACACCATGCACTTCCAGCGTTTGCGCGCGTGGACGGAAGCCCAATTCCCTGGCCTGGTCGTTGAGCAAAACGGCGACGCGTTCATCGCAGATTTCCGTCGCCGATTCGCATTCGTCGCAAATCAGAAACGGAACCTGATGTACGACGCTGGGATGATGGCAACTCACATACGCGTTGATCGACTGCAGCTTGTGGATGAAGCCGTTGTCCAGCAAAAAATCCAGGGCCCGGTAGACAGTCGGCGGCGCCGCATTGCTGCGCTCGTCTTTGAGTCGATCAAGCAAATCGTAAGCCTTGACCGGCTTTTGCGAATCGCCGATCAGTTCCAGAACCTGACGGCGGATTTCGGTCAGGCGCAACCCGCGCCTCTCGCACGCAGCCGACACCTCGCGCACGAACGCACGCGCATCGTGCCTGTGATGATGAGGCTCGGCGTGGGAGATTTTTGCGCTCATGTCCGAAGCTGTCATGGTGTTGCCAGAATAACACCCCCGGAAACATTGGGGCGGGTGTTGGCTATCAAAAGCCCCCTGCCTCACGCCGGAAACCGACCTGAGATCCACCGCCGGGATGTTTTCAGGGCGTCAGCCTGGTGCCGCATTGCCGGCAGTGCTGGTCCCGCACATCGACCTGACGCTTGCATGCCGGACACATGCGCCCGGGTTTCGTCGGCGCCAGACACAACGAAATAATCCAGCCAATCGGACCCAGCGCTGCACCCAATATCGCATCGCGCACGACCGAATTCCTGCGTTTTCCGATCCATGCACCAATCGCTGCGCAGACGATCGTGATGACGATCGTCCAAATCCATAATTTCGGATCGGTCAACGTTGCCGTGCACTGGCGCAACAACGCCTGCGTTTGTTCCGGATCGGCCGGATCGAGATTCGACAATGAAGAAAAATCGCATGCCATCGCAGCAGCGCTACGTCCCGATCTTCGCCAAAGCATGCTCGATACGTTCGAGCGCACGCGTGCGGCCTGCCAGAAACACGGTTTGATCGATCGACGGGGAAACCTGGGTTCCGGTCAAGGCCACTCGCAACGGTTGCGCCACCTTGCCCATTTTCTCGCCGATCTCGGCAGCGGCTGCTTCTATCGCCTTGTGCACGTTTTCGACGCTCCATTCCGGCACGACCGCCAGATGCTCATGCGCAGCTGTGAGCGCCGCAGCGGCTGTCGGCACTCGCAGGTGCCTGGTCACGGCAGCATCGTCCCATTGCGTGATCGGTCCATACCATATGCTCGCTTTGTCGGCCATTTCCGCGAGCGTGTGGACACGGTCGCGCAAGGCGATCACCACGTCCGCACAGGCAGGGCCATGCGCGGGGTCGAATCCGTGCTGGCGCAAATGCCATTCGAGCTGCGGCGCGATCGTCGCAGGATCGTCGGTCTTCAGGTATTGCTGATTCAACCAGCTCAGCTTTTCCAGATCGAAACGCGCTGCGGATTTGTGGACGTCGGAAACATCGAACAACGCAATCATTTCCTCGCGCGAAAAAATCTCCTGATCCTTGTGCGACCAACCCAGACGAACCAGATAGTTGAGCAGTGCATGCGGCAGGAAACCGTCGTCGCGATACTGCATGACGCTTACCGCACCATGCCGTTTCGACAGCTTCTGTCCGTCGGCGCCGAGAATCATCGGCAGGTGCGCGAATTCCGGAATGGACGCTTCCAGCGCATGGTAGATGTTGATCTGGCGAGGCGTATTGTTGACGTGATCGTCACCGCGAATCACTTCGCTGATGCGCATATCGATATCATCGACGACCACGGCGAAATTGTAGGTTGGAAATCCGTCGGAACGTACGATCACCAGATCGTCGAGTTCCTCGTTGTTCCATTCGATGCGGCCCTTGATCGCATCGTTGAACACAACCGATCCGGTTGCCGGATTGCGAAAGCGAATCACCCGATTCGGGTCGTCGCGAAGTGGCGCGACGTTTTCACGATAGATGCCGGCATAGCGTGGCTTGAGGCCCTGTTTCATTTGTTGCGCACGCATGACGTCGAGCTCGTCCTTGCTCTCGTAGGCGTAGTAGGCCTTGCCGGCACGCACCAGGTCGTCGGCCACCTTGCGATAACGATCCATGCGCAGGGTTTGATAAAAGGGACCTTCGTCGTGGTCCAGGCCCAGCCAGTTCATGCCATCGATGATCGCCTTGACGGCCTCGTCGGTCGAGCGCTCGCTATCGGTGTCCTCGATGCGCAAAATGAATTCACCGCCGCGATGGCGCGCATCAAGCCAGCAGTAGAGCGCGGTGCGGGCACCACCGATATGCAGAAATCCGGTTGGGCTGGGGGCAAAACGGGTACGGACTGTCATCGATGCAAGACTTGCGGAATCGGCCCATTAGATTATCAGATGCGCGATAATCGTGGCGATTCAGCACTGGCAGAGAGCAATCATGATCCGTTCGATCCATCGCAGCCTTCTCATTGCGGCAGCTGCCATTGTGCTGCTGGCCGCGTGCGCCACGACACCGAATACCGCATCGGTCGCATTGTCGGATGGTACACGGGCACAAATCGGCATTTTGGAAACCACCGACCTGCATTCGAACGTGATGAGTTACGACTACTACAAACTGGTGCCGGATCCCGGCGTCGGTCTCGAGCGCACAGCCACGCTGATTCATGCGGCGCGCAGCGACTTCACCAACAGCTTGCTGTTCGACGACGGCGATACGATCCAGGGCACGCCGCTTGCCGATTACCAGGCCTTGGTTGCGCCGCCGCAATGCGACCAGGAATTGGCTATCTACAAGGCCATGGATACCTTGGGATATGACGCCGGAACGATCGGTAATCATGAATTCAACTACGGCCTGGACTTTCTCAGCCGGGTCACGGGAACGCCGTTCGACGTCGCCGGCGTACCGGTGGAAAAATGCAAAGGCCCGAATTACCCGTTCGTGCTGTCAAACGTGTTCAGCCTGAAGACCGGCAAACCGCTTTATGCGCCGTGGCGAGTGCTCAAGCGCACCATCGCCGTGCATACGCCGGATGGCGAAACGCGCCAGGCCACGGTGCGCATCGGGCTACTCGGTTTCACGCCGCCTCCGATCATGGATTGGGACCGGATGCATTTGCAGGGAAAAGTGCGCGCGATGGGCGTGGTAGAAGCGGCGAGGAAATACCTCCCGGAAGTCAGAAAGGCCGGCGCCGACATCGTTATCGCCATCTCGCACGGCGGCATGAACACGGCGCCATATACACCCGAGATGGAAAACGCCGGCTGGTATCTTGCTCAGGTACCCGGCATCGACGTCGTGCTGCTCGGACATTCGCATCAGATATTCCCCGACCCAAACAACCCGAAATCCCACTACGCGCACATGCGCGATGTCGACAACGTTCGCGGCTTCGTGCACGGCGTCCCCACGGTGATGGGCGACTTCTACGGCAAGGCGCTTGGCGTTATCGATCTGGCACTGGCATGGCACGATGGCCACTGGCATGTGGATCGTGGTGCCACGCGTGCGCAAGTACGTCGCATACGTAATCCCGATGGCTCCTACGTTGCTCCCGACCTGGCAATTGCAGCGCTCGTAAAACCCGAGCACGAAGCCACGATCGCCTATGTCGACACGCCGATCGGGCGCAGCGATTTCGCCATGAGCACCTATTTCGCCGCCGCCGGCGACGTATCCGCGTTGCAGATAGTCAACATGGCGCAGCGCGATTACGTACAAAAATACATCGCCGCCAACCTGCCGCAGTACGCCAATATTCCGGTGATCTCCGGTGCCTCCCCGTTCAAGGCCGGCTTTGGCGGTGTCAACGATTTCACCGATATTCCCGTCGGGCCATTGGCAATCCGCAATGCGGCAGACCTCTACCTGTATGCGAACACGCTGGCAGCGGTGAAAACCGATGGCGCCGGAGTCCGCGCGTGGCTGGAACAATCCGCCAACTGGTTCAATCGCATCGATCCCGACAATAGCAAACCACAGGAACTGATCAGCTCGCGTTTCCCGAGCTACAACTTCGATGTTCTGCAGGGCGACTTGAGGTATGCCATCGACATCACCAAACCACGCGGCCAACGCATCGTCGACCTGCGCTACAAGGGCAAACCGGTACGCGCGGATCAAGCCTTCATCGTCGCCACGAACAACTACCGTGCCAACGGCGGCGGCCGCTTTCCCGGACTCAATGGCAGCAGCATCGTTTTTTCCGCGCCGGATACCAATCGTTCGATCGTCGTCAAGTACGTGCAGGCCGCTGGCACGCTCACACGCGCGCAATACGACAACGATCGAAACTGGCGATTTGTGGCAGTGAAAACGGCCGGGCCGGTTGTATTCACCTCAGCAGCCGGCAAACTTCCCGTCGCCCGCGCTGACGGTTTGCGCAACGTCACGCTGGTGCGCGACAAAGACAACGGCCTCGCGGTTTACGCGATCAATTTGTCGCATTGACTCCAACGCAATATCGCAAAACGCTTTGCTAGAATATCTTCGAGCGCAATGAAGTCGACTGAGATGACACAGACCATCGACGAGCAGTCCACATCGCGTCTGATCGAAAAAATCCAGCACGGCCAGGATGCCGCGCGCGACGAGTTGTTTCAACGCTGCCTGCCTTTGTTGCGCCGATTCGCGCATGGGCGCCTGCCTGCTTCGTGCCGCGATCTTGGCGAAACCGACGACTTGGTGCAATCCGCCTTGTTGCGCGCACTCAAGCGTGTGCATGGATTTGATTCGCGCGGGCGTGGCGCATTCTTCGCGTATCTGCGCCAGATCACGTTGAACGTCATCCGCGACGAAATCCGCAAACGCGGCAGCCGCCCGGAACATACTGCAGATTTTTCCGAGGTACCGGCGATTGCAGGCATCGTCGATACGACAACGCTGGCCGCCTACGAACAAGCCCTGGCCAAACTCGGTGAAAGCCAGCGCGCCGCGATCATCATGCGCTTCGAGTTCGACATGAGCTACCCGGAAATCGCTGTCGAGATGGACAGTGCATCGGCGGATGCCGCGCGTATGCTGGTCGCACGCGGACTCAAACGTCTGGCCGAAACGATGGCGTGACCATGCCCGTGCATCCGTCCGGCGATCCGTTGCTCGATGCTGCATTGGCGGCGTCCGACGGGCATGCCGAATTCGACGGTCGCAAGCTGGACACCGAGCAACAGCGCGTACTGGAAAATCTGGGTCGTCTTGCCGCGCTCAAGAACGCGTTTGCCAGAGTCGGCAACGACCGGGGTGGCGCGAATGCCAGCGACAACGCGCCAATGCCGTCGCAGTGGGGGCACCTGCGCGTCGTCGCGCAAATCGGACGCGGCAGCTTCGGCGTGGTCTATCGCGCCTTCGATCCGGTGCTGCAACGAGAGGTTGCGCTCAAATTACGCGCGCAGCGAAATGAATCGACGAACGCTGCCGCCAGCTACATCGAAGAAGCGCGCAGACTTGCGCGCGTGCGTCACCCGAGCGTGCTCGCCATACACGGTGCCGATGTCAACGATGGCTGCGTGGGGCTGTGGTCGGATCTTCTCGACGGCGAAACGCTGGAGCAAATACTGCGCCAACGTGGCCGTCTGAACGCGGCTGCAATTCTCGCTATCGCGCGGCAGTTGTCTGCTGCGCTTTCGGCTGTACACGAGGCCGGTCTCGTGCATGGAGATATCAAAGCCGGCAATGTAATGATGTGCGGCGAGCGGGCGGTACTCATGGACTTCGGCGCTGGCGGCGAAATCGGCACGCGACCGCGATACGGATCGCCGGCCACCATGGCGCCGGAGCTGTTCGGTGGTGCTCCGGCCACACCGCGCTCGGACGTATATTCCCTGGGCGCAATGCTGTACCAGGCGGCGCTTGGCGAACTGCCGCAACCCATGGACGATGAGCCGGCAAAGCAAGCCGAACGGACACGCAAATCGACGCGCAAGCTCAAGCGGGTCATGAGCGCTCCCATGGCAGCACTGATTCGCTCCATGTTGTTGCCACAACGGTCGCTGCGGCCCGATGCGAATGCGCTTGAGCATGAATTGCGCCGCATTCAGAGTCTGCCTGCACGCCGGCGCCGGCGCGCCCTGCTGGCAACGGTCATAGTCAGTCTCGCGGTCGGCCTGCTGGCAAGCCTGATCGGATTGCACCGCGTACGCGATGCGCAACGCCGATCCGAAGCGGTCACTGCATTTCTGGTCGACAGTGTCCACAATGTGCAGCCCGAGAAACAGCGCGGTCCGGCCACACTGGCCGCTTTGTTCGACTACATGGCCAAAAATGCCAAGGCTCGGCTGGCGAATTATCCGAAAGCGCTGGCCCGGATGTGGCTGGTGATCGGTCAAGGGATATCCGAATTTGGTCAGCCGGCCCGAGGCTTGGCGATCGCCCAACGCGGACTGGAATTGTTGGCGAAAGTCGATCCGGATGCGATCGAAGACCGGGCCGGCGCACTGTCGCAATTGGCCACTTTGCACAAACACGTTGACGACTTCGCCGCGGCCGAAGCCGATGCGCGCGCGTCAATCGCATTGATCCAGAGCCGCCCACCATCACGCGACCGATCCCTTGAGATCATCCGGGTACGCACACTGCTCGGAAACCTGCTCACCGAATCCGGGCAATGGCACAAGGCAGTGGCAGCGCACCGCCAGATCCTGATCGATCGTGCCCAGTTGCTCGGCAACGACTCACCGGCACTTGCCGTCGACTACTACAATCTGGCGCATGTGCTGCGAAGACTGAATCGCACCGCCGAAGCCTATGCGGCCTACAGTCGCGCTGCCAAGCTGGTGACCGCAACGGATAGCGCCGCACCCAGCGTGCATGCCCTGTTCGTACAACAAGGTCTGGCCGGGTGCGAACTGGACCTGGGCCGCCTCGAACGTGCACGCAAAATGTTTCTGGATATCCGTCAAGGCTATCTGCATCACTACCCGCCCGGCCACAGGACCGTATTGAATGTCAGTGTACAACTGGCCGAGATTGAGCGCCGCTCCGGTCATGCGCAGGAAGCATTGCGCATGCTGCGCGCCTTGCCGGACAAGATCTTCGACACGATCAACGCGCGCCTGAGCCTTGTGCACGCCTTGATCGACAACAGCCGCTACGACGACGCACGCGCAGCGACATTGCCGCTGCAGGCGCAGATGCAGCGCGCCCACGATCCGCGCGCTGCTTATCTGCCTGCGCTGTCAGCCTGGCTCGACTATCGCGCTGGCGGCAACGCGACGCCGGCGCGCCGGGCAATTGACGGCGCGCTGCGAGTCATGCGTGCTGCAGGCTACGGCGAACTGCGCGAGACCAACGAGCTTGCACGTTGGCACGACGCGCTGGCTGCATCCGGATCGAATGGCCAGCGATGAAACTGCCTCAAGCGCCGCCCGGAAGCGTGTGCACAGGAAACTTCGAGTGGCGACATTTTGCCATTACGACTAGCCATTTTTTCGCGCAAGGCGCGGATGGTCGTACCAGGCAAGTCCGCGCGTAGAGCCCAGGTCCTTGAAGGTACATTCAAACACCGAAGATTCGACCTTCCAGGCTCCCAGGAGCGTGGGCGGTCGAATCTTTGGGTAGAAAAATTGCACTATCGCGACTGGCTGCGTCTTTCGCAAGGCGCGCATCGTGGTTCTATGTGAGCCCGCCGATAGGCGCAGCCTATCGAAGAGAACACGATTGCAGTCCCAAGGGTCCTCTGATTAACCCTGCGCGGGTGTCACTCGCTGTGTCCGTTCGCAAGACAATGCGCTCTGGCGCAGACAGGCTGGTTGCCTGTCAGGACAGGGTAACGCAGAATTGCGGACAGCCAGAACGGGCCAAACCATTTGATTTTGGATATGAGGGTGATGCCCGGAAAGCCCGAACCCCGCGCCGCGCGGCTTGTCCGGGCAACCAGCCTGCACTGCGCCACGCAGCACGAGTTGCGAACTCTCTGGGTGTCATTCCACCTGCGCAGGGTTAATCAGAGGGCCCCCAAGCGTTCTGCGCCCACGCTCCTAGTTCATTTTCACTTCGAACGAACGCATCGCTTGAAACTGGTTCGCCTTCCAGCCCAAGGTATGGATGAGTACCGTGTCTCCGGCATGCACACCCAACGCGGCGTAGGGAATGTCCAGAATCTGGGTTTTCGTGGTCTTGTTATCCTTTGCGATCGGCGCACTGGCAACCTTGTGTGCCGACTCGTCTTGCCTGGCGGGATCCGACAGCTTTACTTCGACGCTGGCACCGGCCAGATTCTTGCCCCAGAAGCCATTGACGCAATGCGATTTCGGGGCACCGCCGGAAACGTTTTCCAATGCGCAATTCTCGAACTCGAGCGTACGCTCGACTCCCTTCACATCGTGCGCGAACGGCAACTTGCTCCCGGTCTTCGGGTCGTTGTCGGTATCGACCGCCAACGTCAGTACTTTGCCAGTGACCACCGCATCTTCGCCGGCGATCTTGATGAACGGCGATCCCAGCGTAGCCATTTCGACATGCAGTATGCCGTTGCCGGCGGTCGTGCGCAAAAATCCGATGGATTGCGCGTCCTTCATTGCGTCGCCCGCGTTCGCAGAACTTGTCGAAAGACTCAAAAACACGGTGACGAGTGGAAGTAACACTGAAATGCAACGCTTCATGGCATTCTCCTCTTGACTGCAACAACACATTCACTTCGAAACCATTGGTGAAAATACGCTCGTTTTCGTAAGTGCCGATATCTACATTTGGACCAACCACGCGATCCTTGCCGCGCAAATCGTATGAGGCCAGATACCACAGCGATTAACTCGGCGGTGGCGCAAAAATGCCGGCGTCCACAAGGGCGAACTGCGCACCGGCGCAAAGTTCAGCAGCCCGGACTCGTATACCGATTCAACGCTGATATTGTCACTGGAACTTGTGTGTGTATCGCCAATGCGCCTAGTCAGGCTTTTGCTGCGCAGGACGTAATCGTGATCGTCGCCAGCCGCCGCGAAGACGTACAAATCCGCGCCATTGTTGTTCCAGAAGTTATTGTTATTGCCCACAGAAACATTCATGACGTCGTCTTCGCCGTTGGCAGCCGCAATCGCCAATGCATCATCGAGTTTCCCGCTGGTGGAAACACAAAAAATGGCGGCCGGCGCACTAGTGGCAACCACCAATGCGCACAGCGAAGCGAAAATCGGACTCATGCAGCGAACAAACCGCGAAGTGCGCATGGCTCACTTTCCGTCCCGGGAATACTCAATTCAAACGGACCCGAGCAGAAAAACCGAACGAGACCGGGGTAGCGGCGCATCGAATGCGATGCAGACGACAATTCGAGTCAAGCCCATGCACGACGAAACGCCGCGATCGTCCTTTTGAGACGGCGGCGAAGGCAAATGCACATTCGGACCCAAAACGCGAACGCAGACAACGCCGCCGGCGCACGCCAGCGGCGTTATCACCCCTTTAGATTCCGACCGCCGTTGCGGTGCAACAGCGAGGCCGCACGCGCAACCGTGATTTTTCGCGACGCTGGTGGCGCGCTACTTTACGTGGATCGTGATTTTCTTGGACACGATCGGCGGGTTGAATTGCATGTGCGCGAAATTGCCGAAATCCAGTTGCAGGGTGTGGTCGCCCGGACTCAGATGAATCGTGGTTTCGGTCTGGGCCTTGCCGAAATGCCTGTGCGTGGCGTCATTGGGAATCGGCGCGTCCATTGGCGGCAAGCTGGTTGCGTCGATCAACAAATGGTGGTGACCGGTGTTCGCGGCCGTATCCGTTGCCGGCGCGAGTTTGATTCCCTTGACGCCGAATTTGACGTGCACATCCTCGCCCACGGTTGCGCCATTCTTCGGGGAAACGATGAAAACCCTGGCGCCGTGCGGTGCCTTGGGTTGCGTGACCGCAGAGGCCTTGACCGCGTCCTGCGCAGATGCGATGCCGCCAGACAGGAACAGACCAATGGTGATGATTGCCAGATTACGCATGGAAATTTCTCCTTGCCGTTGCGATGTACGAATCATACGCCTTTCGTACAATCGTTCGACTCGGGTACTGCCATCGTCGTTCCCGGAACTCAAAGTCCGGCAAAAGCGCTGCAGTCGGCGCCGGGGCGGAATCCGGGTCACGATCAAGCCCCCGCGGGCCGATTCTAAGCTGCAGCGCATCACCCCGGGGGGCCTTGGCGAAGCGAAAAATACAGCGTACACACAGCGGCCATTTTCCGTATACTTCCCACGGGCCGCGCGACCGCAGCAGTCTGTATCGCGGCATCAAGGAGCCGTTTGTGGCAAGCGAAAAATTTCTGGCTGTCATCGGCATCGACGAAGAAGATACAGCGCATTTGCGCCTGTTGTTGCGCATGGCGCAGCCAAAACTCGAGTACCGCTGGCGTTGGGGCAGCGAGGAAAACGCCGATCTGGTCATTGTCAGCCCGGATCAATTGCAAGGCCAGATTGCGCGCAATCGCTCGTTCAGCAGCGGGCGGCGCTGCGCGGTATTCAGTGTCGACGAGCAACTGCGCGACGGCGAACTGCGATTGGGCAAGCCGCTGAAAGTCGAAAATCTGGTTGAGGTGCTGGCAGCAACGACATCCAGCGCCGTCGGATTGAATGCGCCCGTACTGCAGCAAAAAGCCGATTTTTACGATCCGGATGCGTTCAACCCGGAATTCGAGCTCGAGGAAGGCGAAGCCGCGGATGCGCGCTCGCGTCGTCCTGATGCCACCCCCGCTCCGGGCCTGGACGAACTATTCAAACCCGACAGCGAAAGTCGCAAACCGCAATTCGCCGTCAATGTGAACCTCGGTCCGGAAACACGAATCCAGAGTACGCCGGCGCGCTCGCAACGCAGCGAACAACGTGTGGCCGATTCGATCGACGGATTGCGCAAGCACAAAGAAAAGCCCGAAGGCATCAACATCAGCGCGAGCAGCGTCGATGAATCCGAATCGACTGCCAGTGCGCTGAGCCTGCGCGAATTTCTGCGCGAACGCGCGCTTGGCGGACCTTCGAGCATCAAGCTTGGAGACGCACCCGAGCTGACCCTGGATCCGAAGACGCAGACATTTCACAGCTCTGCGGGCATGGCTGCGCTGGTTCCCTACTGCAAGCAGAAGTTGGCGCGTTCGAATTGGCGCAAAGTCACGAGCAGCGAACTCGTGCAGATTCGCGAACAACAGCCGGCACGGCCCTATTCGTTGCTGGTCTGGCTGGACGTGCTCACCCATTCCGGAGGGCGCCTCGCGTCGCATCTGGACCCCGGCGGCCGCTACAGCCTCAAGCACTGGCCGGACACCACCCACGAATTTCCCCATCATCACCGTGTGGCCACGGCCTTGTCCAAACCGGCCAAGCTCAACGAAATCGCCAACGCTACCGGCGTTCCCATGGCCGAAGTGTTTGACCTGGTCAACGCCTATGATGCGATCGGCTTGATCAAAGTCGAGCCGCGCACGGCGCGTCACGCAGAAGCGGAACCGAAAGGATTTCTGGCTCGCCTGGGCGACGTCTTTCGCAAGAAGTGACGACTGCAGCCGGGTCCTTGCGGCAAACCGCAGTACCCGATACGCAACCTGAGCTTGACCGCGCGGCAAAATCAGCGACAATTCACCTGATCGCACCGCGCGTTTGGATATTCGTACCTGCAACCGGGTGGTGGTCTTTGCCGATTCGGCGAGCTCGGGGGGAACATGGCCAGACGTCTGACGCTGCAAGGTGCCAATGAGCACGATGCGGCACATTTGAAAAACCTGCTTGGCAAATCGCAACCGGAAATTCGATCCGGTTGGCGATTCTATTCCGGCGACGATACCGATCTGCTGGTCGTCGACGTGGATACTGTGTACGGTCACATGGACTGGCTGCGTGCCCACAGCCTTGGCAAACCGGTCGCGGTTCTCACCGAACATACCAAGTTCGAAGACAGCGACATGATCCTGCACAAGCCAGTCAGCATGGAAAATTTTGCCGAAGTTCTGGCGCTTGCTGCCGAACAGGTCCCCGACCGTGCGGAATCTGCCGAGGTTGACGATGAGGCTCCAAAACCGCAGCAGGCGACAGTCGCCAGGAAAAAGTCCGCCGCAAGCAGCAGCGAAGCTGCAGCGTCGCCGATTACCGAATCTGTTCCGGCACCGGTAGCAACGGTTTCCGAACCTCCACGCGAACAGTCGCTGGAGCAATGGCTCAGCGGCAATTCCCTGTCCGGACAGTTGCGTCTGCATCACGCCGGCGCGCCGGATCTTGTCGTCGACAACACGGACAAGACGTTCTACACCGATGGCAGCCTGCGCGCGCTCGAAGCGCACTGCAAGCGCAAGATCAAGCCGGAAGACTGGCAACGCCTGACCCCTGCTGCCTTCTCTGCCGCGCAATCGGCGGGCAAGGCACAACCCATCGCGCGGTTGCTGTGGCTATGCCACGTTTTGGCATCGCATGGTCATCCCTCGCCTGGCATGGACATCAATGCCCGATACAAACTTGCGCGATGGCCGCAGATCGAGCGGGAATTTCCCAAGCATTTTCGCATCGCAACCGTGATGATGAAGCAACCTGCCACTTTGAGCGAAGTTGCCGAACAAAGCGGCGCCCCACTGCCGGACGTGATCGATTTTGCCAATGCCTACAACGCGATCGGCTATCTTGAAACGGATGCCGACGTCGATGCCGATTCGGGCACTCGCGATACGGGACGCGGCGCCATCCTTTCGCGCTTGCGCAAGCCGTTCGGCAACGCCTGAGCGGTTCGGTAGCCCGCACTTCGGTCGAACGCCAATTCGTGCGCGCCGCGCACGTCACCTGCTTGCATCCACGCCACGCGAGAAATGATTGACGCTCGTCGAACTCGCCGGCTTTGCTACACTGCAAGCCGAACGTGCTATCGGTGTCGTGCAAGGAATCGACCATGAATTATCGTCATGCGTTTCACGCCGGCAATTTTGCCGACGTGTTCAAACACACGATTCTGGTCGGGCTGATCGAGTCGCTGAAGGCCAAGCAGACCCCATTGTGTTATTTCGATACCCATGCCGGTTCCGGTCGCTACGATCTGCGTGGCGAAGCGGCAAGCAAGACGCGCGAATTCGAGGATGGCGTCTCGCGACTGCTCGGTGCCACGACGTTGCCGGCCATACTGCACGTTTACCTCAACCTTGTGCGTGCGATGAATTCGGACAATGCCGGCAACGACTT
The DNA here is from genome assembly GCA_963711075.1 of uncultured Pseudomonadota bacterium. Classification (GTDB taxonomy): domain Bacteria; phylum Pseudomonadota; class Gammaproteobacteria; order Xanthomonadales; family Rhodanobacteraceae; genus Rudaea. The sequence goes on from CAVQCW010000001.1 coordinate 128,415, forward strand.
GTCCGTTTATCCCGGGTCTCCGTTGATCGCAAGCTCGCTGTTGCGGGATGACGATCGTGCCGTGCTGTGCGAAGCACAACACGAAGAAGCGCAACTCTTGAAGCAGTTGTGCGCCCGCGACGCACGCATCGGCGTGCATGAACGCGACGGCTATGCAGCACTCGGCGCGTTGCTGCCGCCGAAGGAACGTCGCGGCCTCGTGCTGATCGATCCACCGTACGAATCCCAAGGCGAGGAATTCCGAATCATCGAAAGCGCGATGTCCACGGCGTACGCACGCTGGCCAACCGGAATCTACGCGATCTGGTACCCGATCAAGCTGCGTGAGCCGACCATGTCCCTGCAACGCTGGTTTGCGCGGGCAAAGATTCCCAAGGTGCTGTGCGCCGAATTGCTGTTGCACCCCGACAACTCAGCGCTGCGCCTGAACGGCTGCGGCATGATCATCGTCAATCCACCATGGAAATTCGATCGCCAATTGGTCGAATTGCTGCCAGTGCTTCGGCGCTACCTGAGCCAGGGCCGCTTCAGCCAGCAGCGCATCGACTGGCTCACGACGAGTTGATGGCAACGGCTGCAGCCGATCATTGAATTGAATCCTGCGCTTCACCGGTCCGGCTTGGAGCGGCAGCCTGCTGTGCACGGCTCTTGCCAAGCACGCCCGCGTAGTAGGCAACGTAGTAACCGACCAGCAGGCCGAATATCGCAAGTGTCAGCGGGCTTTTCTGATACGCGGCAAACGGATCGGCATTTGACTGCGCCGCCGCGTGCATCGCCGGATAAACCATCAGGAAGCGGTAGGCGATACGGCCCAGCAACAGCGCAGATACAAACAACCCGATGTAGGTGTGCGGCGTGTAGAAACTTCCCTGCGGCGTGATCTCGAATTTGGTGTGCCGCAGGCCAAACCACGCCAAAAATGCACCTGCGGCGAGTCCGGCGATCATCGCCTCGGCGAGTTGTGCATCGCGCATCGATGTCACCAGGAACATCACGCCGATGACGCTGAAAATGCCGATGCGGACCAGCATGCGTTTCGGGGTGATGCGCTGGCGCCCGATATTGCGCCGTACACGGCGATACAGCATCCACGCGATGAATGCCGTCATTACGACCGGAGCGAGGAGATTCGGATCCATATGCATTACCCTTTCCGCGAACATCGGCATTCTAGTCGAACAAGCGCCCGGCGAACCTGCCCCGAACGTCACGAACGGCGCCCCAGGCAATGCCGATCAATTGACGACGTCGGGTTCGAAGAACGACCAGCGGATTTCGGGAAATTCCGATTTCATCGCCGCCTCCACCCGATTGATGGCGTCGATCAATTCATCGCCGGACAACGGTCCGTGCATTTTGGCCTTGACCGCCACCATCAAATCCGGGCCGAGCTGCAAGGTGATCAGGTTGAATACGCATTCGACTTCTTCCCGCGCACCGACGAAATCGCCGATCGCTGCGCGCATCGCCGGTTCCGCGCTTTGCCCGATCAGCAACGAAGCCACTTCACGCGCGACGAACACGGCAATCACGCACAACAACAAGCCGATGGCAATCGAGCCGCACGCATCGTAAATCGGATCGCCGCTGATCCACGTTGCAAGCACCGCGGCAAGAGCGAGGGAAAGACCAAGCAGCGCCGCGAGGTCTTCGCCGAACACCACGATCAATTCGCTTTGGCGACTCTCGCGAAACCAGCGCCACAAATTCTTCTCGCCGCGCGCCTTGTTGACCTCGCGCAGGCAGCCCCACATCGAAAACGATTCGGCAATCATGCTGAAAAACAGCACGCCGATCGCAAGCCACGGCCAGCGCAACGGTTCCGTCGCATGCAGCTTGTGGATGCCCTCGTAAATCGAAAATGCCCCGCCCACGCTGAACAACAGCAAGGCGACCAGAAACGACCAAAAGTACACAACCAAACCGTAGCCGAGCGGATGATCCGGAGAAGCCGCACGACGTGATTGCCGCATCCCGACCAGCAACAGTCCCTGGTTGGCGCAGTCGGCAAGCGAGTGAACGGCTTCGGCCATCAGCGAGCCGGATCCGGTCGCCAACGCACTGGCCAGCTTGGCGACAAAGATGGAAAAGTTCGCGGCCAGCGCAAAAAGTATCGTCTTCAACGAATCGGGTTTGCTCGACATGTCAGTTTGGTTTGCCGGGTTCGTCGATGCGGCTTGCTTGCGCATTGCCGAGCGAATCTTGCTGCTTCTTGCCCAGGCCTGCACAAACCAGTTCGTAGGACCGACGAATGCATGCACGAGCTTCCTCGACCGAAAAGCGTTCGGGTTCGACCATCGTCACCCAGAACGCACGTGCGGAATAATGCGCGGGCACCATGCCGGGGCGCTCGCTCATTTCGACGAAACGACCCGGATCAACCTTGAACGACAGGCGATCGCGATCCGGACCACGCAGGCACAGTACGGCGAAGAGTTTGCCCTTGACGGAAAACTCCAGTTCATCCTCGCCCTTGATGCGGCTGCTTACGCCGGGCCAGGAATTACACAGCGCTTTGAGCTCGTCGGAATTCATGAACGGACATTCTACCTTGCGATCCGCAAACGGCCCACGTCGGCCGGCGCGCCGCCCCAACCCGGCGACACCGTCAATTCAACGCAGGTTTTGCCTGCCTGGTGTTGCGCCGTTGCGTCCATTCCTGGAAACGATCGAAGTAGAGATAGATGACTGGAGTCAGGTACAGCGTCAGCGCCTGCGACGTGATCAGGCCGCCGACCACGGTCAAGCCGAGCGGGCGCCGCGATTCGGCGCCGGCACCCAGTCCCAGCGCAATCGGCAATGTGCCCATCAAGGCCGCGAAACTGGTCATCATGATCGGACGGAACCGCACCATGCACGCCTCGAATATCGCCTCTCGCGCGGCCTTGCCGTTGCGCTGCGCCTCGATGGCGAAGTCGATCATCATGATTGCGTTCTTCTTGACGATGCCGATCAGCATGATCAGGCCCACCGCCGAATACAGATCCAGGTCGATGTGAAAAATCATCAGCGTGAGCAACGCGCCGAATGCGGCAGTCGGCAATCCGGAAAGGATGGTCAACGGATGGATGAAACTCTCGTACAGGATTCCCAACACCAGATAGATTACGAACACCGCCACCAGTAGCAGTACGCCCATGCCGGAAATCGAGGACTGAAACGCCTGCGCCGTGCCCTGGAACTCGCTGGTGATCGAATCCGGAACGTGGATTTTCGCGACGGCCGACTCGATACGATTCACAGCCTGGCTCAGCGAAACGCCGGGCGCCAGATTGAATGAAATGGTTGCCGCCGGCACCTGGCCCAGATGGCTGATCGTCGCCGGGCCGACGGATTTGCCGAAATGCGCGACCGCGGACAGCGGCACGAGATGCCCGTTGTCGCCGTGGATATACAACTGGCTGAGTACGGATGGATCGTCCTGGCGCTTCGGATCGACCTGCATCAGCACCCAGTATTGATCGATCGAGGTGTAGATCGTCGAAACCTGTTGCGGACCGAAGGCCGTGTACAACGCGCTTTCGATCTGCTCGGCCGTCACGCCCGTGGCGGCCGCAGCATCGCGATCGATCTTGACATCGACCTGCGGCGTGGCGATCTGCAGATCGCTGGTGACATCCTGAAATCCCGGCAATGCGGTGATGGCATCCACCAACTTCGGCACGAACGCGAACAACTGCCTGGTATCGATGTCCTGCAAGGTGTACTGATATTCGGTCTTGGTCAGGTGTCCGCCAATACGGATCGCGGGAATATTTTGCAGATACACCTTGAACCCGGGAATGCCCTGGAGTTTGGGGCGCAGTTCCTGAATCACGCCCTCGGCCGACAAGCGTTGGCTGCGTGGCTTCAACGTCACGATCATGCGGCCAAGATTCAACGTACCGCTGCTGCCGGAAACGCCGATGAAGGCAAGCACGCCGGTCACGTTCGGATCGGCCTTGATCAGGCGCGCGATTTCGCTGTGCTTTTTCGCCATGGCGTCGAAGCCGATGTCCTGGTCGGCTTCCGTGAACACGAACAGGCGCCCGGTGTCGTCACTGGGAAGAAAGCCCTTCGGAATGAAGATGAACAACGCCACCGTGGCAACCAGAATCGCCGCGAAACCGAGCAGTACCAACCGCTGATGCGTCATGCCGGCACGCAAGGTGCGCCGATAGAAATTTTGCATCGCGTCGAAACCGCGCTCGAACAGGCGATAGGTGCGGCCGTGCCTTTCGCCGCGATGGGATTTCAACATGCGGCTGCACAACATCGGCGTGAGCGTCAGCGAAACGAATCCGGATACGAGCACCGCACTGACGATCGTCACCGCAAATTCGTGCAACAGGCGTCCGATGATGCCGCCCATGAACAGCACGGGGATGAATACCGCAGCCAGCGACAAGGTCATCGACACGATCGTGAAACCGATCTCGCGCGCGCCGTCGAGCGTTGCCTGCATCGGCGACTTGCCCATCTCCATGTGACGCGAAATGTTTTCCAGCATGACGATCGCGTCGTCGACGACGAAACCCACGCACAAGGTGAGTGCCATCAACGAAAGATTGTCCAGACTGTAGCCGAACGGATACATGATCGCGAAGGTACCGATGATCGACATCGGCAGCGCCAGCGACGGAATGATCGTGGCAGACAGATTGCGCAGGAAAATGAAGATCACCATCACGACCAGCATCAGCGCGAGGAAAAGGCTGAACTGCACTTCGTTCACCGAATCGCGAATGCTTTCGGTGCGGTCGTAGAATATTTTCAGCGTAGCGCCGGCAGGCAATTGCTTCCTGAAACCCGGCAGCACCGCACGGATGCGCTTGACCACATCGATGGTGTTCACGCCCGGCTGCTTCTGCACCGCCAGCAACACACTGCGCCGGCCGTTGAACCAGGCCAGATGCTTGTCGTTTTGCACGCCATCGTAGACGCGGCCGATATCGCGCAGCCGAACCGGCGCACCGTTGCGGTAACTCACGATCAGATCGGCGAAGGGTTTGGCCGCCGCGAACTGGCCATCGACCATCACATTGTAGGTGCGCTTGCTGCCGTACAACGTACCGGTCGGCAGGTCGACATTGCCGCTGGCTACCGCCTTTTCGACCTGATCGATGCCGATGCCGCGACTGGCCATGGCGCCGGGATCGAGATCGATGCGCACCGCATATTTTGCCGAGCCATACACATTGACGAGGGCCACGCCATCGACCATCGACAAGCGCTGGGCCAACAGCGATTCCGCATATTCGTCGACCTTCGACAGCGGCAGCGTGGTCGAGGTCATGCCGACATAGAAAATCGCCGCATCCGCGGGATTGACCTTGCGAAACGACGGCGGCGTGGTCATCGTCGGCGGCAATTGCCTTGAGGCGAGCGAAATCGCCGATTGCACGTCGAGCGCCGCCGCGTCGATGTTGCGGTCGAGCGCGAATTGCAGCGTGATCTGGGTCTGCCCCAAGCCGCTGTCCGACGTCATCGAATCCAATGCCGGGATCGATGAGAACTGCTTTTCCAGCGGCGTGGCGACCGCCGCAGCCATGGTTTCCGGCGACGCACCCGGCAAGCTCGCGGTGACCTGGATCGTGGGGAAATCGACGTTGGGCAAATCCGAAACCGGCAGCAGGCGGTACGCGGCGACGCCGAACGCGAGAATGCCGACCATGATCAACGTCGTCATGATCGGTCGCTGAACAAAACGCGCGGAAATGCTCATGGAAACGTCCTGCTCCGCACCGGACTCAGCGCGTCGCCGGCGCAATCTGCACGCGCGCGCCCTGGGTCAGGCGCGATTGCCCGTCGGTGACCACGGTTTCACCGTCATGAAGGCCCGCAGAAATCATCGATAGCCCATTGAGGCTGCGCGCGACCTTGACATCGCGCTGCTCGGCGGTTCCGTCCGGCTTCACGACGAACACGTAACTGCCTTTTGGTCCGTCCTTGACGGCAGAGTCCGGAACCACCAGCGCATCGGCGTCATGACCAAGCGTCAAATCGACATTGACGAATTGTCCCGGCCACAACCGCTTGTCGTCGTTGGCGAAGATCGCGCGCAATTTCACCGTATTCGTCGCCGGATCGATCGCATTGTCCACAAAGGCGAGTTTTCCAATTATTTTTCCGTCGATGCCGTCGCCGTATACCGCGACCCCGAGCACATTGCCGCTTTGTGCCGCACGCACGCGATCGACCTCGCGGCCGGGCACGGCGAAGTTCACGTAAATCGGCGCGATCTGATTGATCGTCAGCAACGCCTGGGTATCGTTCGCCTTCACCAGATTGCCGGGTTGTACAAGGATGCGTCCGGCAAGACCCGAAATCGGCGCGTCGATTTCGGTATACGCCAGCTTCAGTCGCGCCGCATCGACATTGGCCTGATCGACCTTGACGCTGGCGACCGCACTTTCCAGCGTAGCGACGTACTGCTGCATCTGGTCGGCCGATATGAAGCCCTTTTCAGACACTGGCCGATAACGCTTGACCTGCGCTGCGGCAAGATCGCGCGCGGAAACATCGCGCGCCAACGCTGCCTGCGCCTGTGCCAGTGCAGCTTGCAGCGGGCGCGGATCGATCGTGAACAGCAACTGTCCCTTTTCGACCCGCTGGCCGTCGGCAACCGCGCTGCGCAGCAATTGACCATCCACCAACGACTTCACTGCCACGCTGTTGATCGCTTCGACACTGCCGACCGCCGCCACGACTTCCGGCAACGATTTCTTTTCAACCTTGACGACGTCGACCGGAACGGACAGGTTCATCTCCGCGGGCGGCTTTCCGGTACACGCCGACAAGACAACCGCACCGAGCAGCATTGCCGAAACGTGAGACAACGAATTGCGAACCGAAAACGTCATGGGACTCCTGCAACAGCAACCAAAGCGGCGAGCTGCGCATTATCGCCGAACTCTCCGCCGCGCAGCGTAAAGACTTGTGAACCGGACGTAGGCCATAAGTCACGTCCACCTTCGCTCGCGTCGACTCGCGTTACACTGCGCACCCCGCGCCGACTGCGACGAGCATTTCGGCGCCGCGTTCGTTCGACCATCTTCGTTGCAAGTGCTTTGTGTCCATGGCCGTGACCACTTTGTTGCATCCACCGCTTCCGCGTGATCCCAAACAGCGAAGGTTTTGGGAAACGCCGCAAGGCAGCGCGCTGGCATTGGCCATTGCCGATGCCGCACGCGCGCATGCGGGCATCGTGGTGGCCGTCGCACGCGATACCCATGCCGCGCATCAACTCGAGTCGGATTTGCGAGAGTTTGCCGGTAGCGATGTGGAGGTATTGCATTTCCCCGACTGGGAGACCCTGCCCTACGACCTGTTTCCGCCGCATCCGCAAATCGTCTCGCAACGCATTGCCACACTGTACCGCCTGCCCAGCGTGACGCATGGCGTGCTTGTCGTGCCGATCGCCACGCTGATGCAACGTCTGGCACCGCGCAGCTTCATCGGTGGATCCAGCCTGATGCTGCAACTGCACCAGCAGCTCGATCTGCATGCCGAACAGCAACGCTTGCAGACTTTCGGCTACCGGGCCGTGCCGCAGGTGGCCGAACCCGGCGATTTCGCGGTGCGCGGTGCGCTGCTCGACGTGTTTCCGATGGGCAGCACCGAGCCGTACCGCATCGAATTGTTCGACCGTGAAATCGATTCGATCCGCAGCTTCGATCCGGAAACGCAGCGTTCGCTGCACAAGGTTGACAACGTCAACCTGCTGCCCGCACGCGAATTCCCGTTGACCGACGATTCCGTGAAGGCTTTTCGCAACATCCTGCGTGAACGCTTCCCGATCGACCCGCGCCATTGTCCTGTATACCAGGACCTGAAACATGGCGTCGCACCGGCCGGCATCGAATATTACCTGCCGTTGTTCTTCGAACATACTGAAACCCTGTTCGACTATCTGGATGAACGAACCCTGTTCGTGCTTGCCGATCAGGCCGGCGAAGCCGCCGATACATTCTGGCAACAGGCACGGACGCGTTACGAAAGCCGTGCCCATGACATCGAACGCCCGATCCTGCCTGCGAGCGAACTGTATCTTCCACCGGATCGACTGCGCGAGCTGCTCAATCAGCGGTTGCGCGTGGATATCGTCGCGAAAGGCGCAAACCCGCACGCTGTCGATCTTGGAACGCAACCGGCACCGTCCCTGCCCATCAACCGCCGCGGCGACGCACCGGCCGAAGAGTTGAAGCGCTTTCTGCACGCATACCCCGGACGCGTGCTGATTGCCGCGGATTCCGCCGGGCGGCGCGAGGCGTTGATCGAACAACTGTCTGCTGTCGATATCAAGCCACAAGTGGTGACCTCGTGGCAGGAATTTCTGAAGCCCCCTCCCCCGAGTCCACCCGTGGGAGAAGGCGCCGAACCGGCGCACGCGGTGTCCGCACACAGCTTGTGCATCAGCGTCGCCCAGCTCGATGACGGATTCGCGCTGACGCAACCCGCACTGACGGTGCTGACCGAGCGCCAACTGTTCGGCGAACGCGCACAACAGACGCGACGCCGCAAGGTCGCCGTGCGCGATCCAGAGGCGGTACTGCGTGACCTGTCGGAACTGGCCATCGGCGCACCGATCGTGCATGCCGATCATGGCGTGGGTCGCTATCAGGGGTTGGTCAAACTCGATATCGGCGATGGTGGTGAATTTCTTTCAATCGAATACGCCAAGGGCGACAAGCTCTATGTCCCGGTAGCACAACTGCATCTGGTTTCGCGCTACTCCGGCGCGGCACCTGAACTGGCCCCGCTGCACTCGCTGGGCGGCGAAGCCTGGGAACGCGCCAAACGCCGCGCCGCACAGAAAGTGCGCGATGTCGCCGCGGAACTGCTTGCACTCTACGCCCAGCGCGAAGCGCGTCACGGTCACGCGTTCGTCTACGATCGCGCGCTGTACGATCAATTCGCTGCCGCGTTTCCGTTCGAGGAGACCCCCGATCAGTTGCAGGCGATAGAATCGGTCATCGCCGACCTGGCCGCCGGCAAGGCCATGGATCGCGTGGTCTGCGGCGATGTCGGCTTCGGCAAGACCGAAGTCGCATTGCGCGCCGCATTCGTTGCCGCCACGGTCGGCAAGCAGGTGGCCGTGCTGGTACCCACTACCCTGCTCGCCCAGCAGCACTACACCAACTTCAGCGATCGTTTCGCCGACTGGCCGGTGCGCGTGGAAGTGATTTCGCGCTTCAAGACGAAGAAGGAAAACGAAGCGGCGCTGGAAAAACTGCGCAACGGTCAGATCGACGTGATGATCGGCACGCACCGTCTGCTGCAGCCCGACGTGAAGTTCAGGCAGCTCGGCCTGGCCATCGTCGACGAGGAGCAGCGCTTCGGTGTGCGCCAGAAGGAACAGTTGAAGAAATTGCGCGCCGAAGTCGACCTGCTCACGCTGACCGCCACACCGATCCCGCGCACGCTGAACATGGCGATGTCGGGCTTGCGCGATCTTTCCATCATCGCGACGCCGCCCGAGCACCGCCTTGCCGTCAAGACGTTCATCTCGCCCTACGATCCGGCGATGCTGCGCGAAGCGTTCCAGCGCGAACTCGCGCGCGGCGGCCAGGTATACTTCTTGCACAACGAAGTCGAGTCGATCGAAAAGACCGCGCGCGAACTCGCGGAATTGATTCCGGACGCGCGCCTGCGCGTGGCACACGGGCAGATGCCCGAGCGCGAACTCGAGCAGGTCATGCTCGATTTCTACCGCCAGCGCTTCAACGTACTGGTGTGCACCACGATCATCGAATCGGGCATCGACGTGCCCAGCGCGAATACCATCATCATCAATCGGGCCGACCGTTTCGGCCTGGCCCAACTGCACCAGTTGCGCGGTCGCGTCGGTCGTTCGCAGCATCGCGCCTACGCGTATCTGATCGTGCCGGATCGACGCGCGCTGAGCGCCGACGCGGAAAAACGACTCGACGCCATCGCCTCGATGGAAGAACTCGGCGCCGGGTTCACCCTGGCCACGCACGATCTGGAAATTCGCGGTGCCGGCGAATTGCTCGGCGACGAACAGAGCGGGCAGATCCAGCAGATCGGCTTCTCGCTGTACAACGATCTGCTCGAACGCGCCGTGCACGCACTCAAGTCGGGCAAGGTTCCGGATTTCGAACTGGTCAGCGAGCACGACGCCGACGTCGAGCTGCACCTGCCTGCGCTGATTCCCGACGACTACCTGCCCGACGTGCACACGCGCCTGACCTTGTACAAGCGCATCGCCAGCGCGCGCGACACGGGTGCGCTGCGCGAACTGCAGGTGGAAATGATCGATCGTTTCGGGCTGCTTCCGGAGCCGGTGAAAAACCTGTTCGCCGTGGCCGCCATCAAACTCGGCGCCACCGCACTGGGCATGCGCAAACTCGAACTCGGCGAACACGGCGGTCGCGTATTGTTCAAGCCGCAACCCAACCTGGATCCGATGAACGTGATCAAGCTGATCCAGACCCAACCGAAAACCTACGTGCTCGACGGCCAGGACAAACTTAAAATCAAACTCGACCTGCCAGGTGCTGCCGAACGCCTCGGTGCCGCGCAGCAATTGTTGCGCGCTTTGGCCGGCAACGGGTAAGCCTCATGCGCAGCGGCAATCCAAATCCCGGCGTTAACCCAGGCGTCGAATCATTGCCGGCAACACGCTCTCAAGCCCTCTCCCCCAAGCACCGCTTGGGGGAGAGGGTTGGGTGAGGGGGCACCGCTAAACACCACGACTACATTTCGGTAATCCGCCGATGTCGCCAACCACGCAACATGCGCTCTCAAGTGGGTAGACGGTCGCCTTCGCCAACCGCCCAACTCGCACTCCCAATCCGATTCGTGATTCAATCCTTCCGCTCATCAACATCTTCGTCGTTCATGGATATCACGCATGCTCTGGCCGCTTTCACTACTGATGATGCTGTTCTGGTTCGGACCCGCAGGCGCCTTACTCGTGCTCAGTCTGATCATGGAACAACAACGCCATGCGCCCAATGGCACCAGGCCCGAAGGCAATCTTGTTCTGCGAAGTCTGGTCGGCGGCATAATCGCCGCAATAGCCTGGGCAGTTCTCGTCGGCGTATTGCTGCTGATCAGCCGCTCGGGCAACGTCGGGTTGTGGATCGTCTTCGCACCGTGGGCATTCGCCATCGGTCAGGCAATCGGATTGTTCAGCCAGCGAAGTGCGAGCGATACCGCGTAATCAAAGTCTATCGAGCGGCCTGTTGATCAACCCCATAAAGCCGGACCCTTACGGTTCGTCCTGAGCGTAGCGACACGAAGTTGAAGGACACCCGCGTGTAACGTCCACGGCCCAAACCAATGATCACATCCGATCCAGCGGGCTAATGGCACCGTGGCCGCCGCGATTGAGCACATGGGTGTAAATCTGCGTCGTAGCCACATCCTTGTGCCCGAGTAATTCCTGCACCGTTCGGATGTCGTAACCCGATTCAATTAGATGGGTGGCAAAGCTGTGTCGCAGAGTATGCGCCGTCACTGGTTTCGCCAGACCAACGCGCGCCCGCGCCGACTTCAGCGCACGCGCCAATACGGCATCATCAACATGTTGACGTCGAATTTTGCCACCCCGCGGATCGCACGAACGCTTCATTGCGGGGAATACGTACTGCCAGCCGAAGTCACGCGCTGCATGCGTATATTTTCGCGCGAGCGCATGCGGAAGCCACACTTCTCCGAAGCCCGCCGCGATGTCTTCTTCGTGCAAAAGCCGAGCGCGGTCGATTTCGCGTTGCAGCGGCTCCAACAACGATCTCGGCAGCACCGTGTGCCGATCCTTTCCGCCCTTCCCGTCTCGCACCGTAATTTCGTTGCGCGAAAAGTCCACGTCCTTGACGCGCAAACGCAAGCCTTCCATCAGGCGCATTCCGGTACCGTACAACAAGCTCGCCAACACCCATGCGCGACCATCCAAGGCGGCCAGCAGCCGGCGAACCTCGTCCTGCGACAAGACCACAGGCACGCGTTGCGGACGTTTTGCCCGCACCACATTTTCCATCCATGCAAGCTCGATCCGCAGTACATCGCGATACAAAAACAATACAGCGGACAACGCCTGGCTCTGGGTGCTCGCCGCAACTTTGCCTTCTATGGCAAGTCGGCTGAGGAATGCCTCGACCTCGGCAACACCCATATCTCGCGGGTGACGTTTGCCATTTGCCAAGATGAATCGGCGTATCCAACCGAGATACGCCTGCTCTGTGCGCAAACTGTAATGTTTGAGCCGCAACCTGCGCCGAACTTCGTCCAACAGGCGCGGAGCGGCGCTCTTCGCGCCGGGCTTTTTACGCCCTCACTTTCGGCCCTGTATGTCATACGCCCTCGCATCCAAGATGTGCCATGCGCAGATTGGCAAGGAATCCGGTACGAAGATGTCGGACTGCATCGCCGTTTCGTGTAGGAAATCGGCTTGACGCAACGCCAGCAAACCATGAACATGCCGTGTAATGCCCCGGATGTGGGGTCTACTTAGCGTTAGGTTTTCCGGATGAACCTGGATGCAATCTGGCACGCAATTGCGAATCCGAATGCTGCGCTGCTCAGCTTCCTGACATTCTTCCTCGCGTACCACAGCTCCGCGTTGGCGACGCGCGGTCGATACGCATCGGGCCAGTCCACTCGGCAAAATCGCAAACCTGGCTGGACGATGCAGCCGTATCTATGCATCCGGGGCTTCTGGCAAGCCATCATCGCTTGCCCTCTACGACAAGCAAGCGGGCTTTGCCACCTTTCATGTCCGCACTTCAAGCATCCGGCAATCGTACTGTCCGCGTCTTCTTCGAGCCTCCTGTCGCACGGCTGGCAACTCCGCAGACCAAGTGCTTCAAGGTCTAGTTGCCTTGGGCTGCAACTATGCGGGCGCGATCGCGAGTATGGTTCTGTGGATCCGGCACATCTTGCACCTAGTTGTTTGCGCTTCCTCAAGGGAGCACTTCGCTCGAGAAACATGCATTTCCTTTGCTCATGGCAGCTTGGGGCGCCATCCTGTTCGGCTTTGTGGCGGCTACAGGCAGGCTGCCACGTTTTATGCAGCGTACACGGCAAGGGCGTGGGCAACCCTAACTATTCGCTCAAGCGGACGGCTGCGTGCCGGTTGCGCTAAGATCATACGCATCGCGGCAGCCGCCGCTTAACTCAAGCGTTGAAGCTGTAGAAAAACCCGTTTTTTGATCGCTACCCCATCCGCCGCGCTGGCTGATTTTCGTTGCGGTGTTGGCAAGCAACGTCGCTCGTCATTCGCGCATGATTCGCAGATCGCCGATGTGCGGATTTTTAGCGTCGATACGGGCTGATTGAGGCGTGTTTAGCGGGCAGTTTTCCGCTTACGCGGCCATCTTGCCGTAAACCTGCAGTTTGGCGATGTTGTGAACAATGCAGTACAGCTTCCACTGCGTGTCGACTTTGGTTTGGCCACGCAGGGTGAATCGTCGCAAGCCGCGTTGCTGGGTGTGGCCGAACACCGGTTCGATCAAGCCCATGCGCTGGGCGTAGATGGCGCGGCCCTTGGGACTATCGATTTTCTCGCGCATGGCGCGGCAGTGTGGATTGGGTAATTTGCTGTCGACGCTGCCTTCGAAGAAAGCGACCTGGCGCACCGCGGTCACATCAGGTTTGCGCAGACACTGGTCGCGCAACGGGCAGGCTTCACACGTGGCTGACGTACCTTTGAACACCGTGGCACGGCGTCCGCGAATGATGGCGTTGGCGCTGTTGAGTTTGAGCGTCCGATTGGCCGGGCATACGCAGGTGCCTTGCGCGCGATCGAAATGAAAGTCCTTCGGCTGGAAGGTCTTGGCCTGGCTTGGCGGTTTATGCGCGCTGGCGTCGGCGTAGCGCGGGTCGCGCTTGCGCATTTGGCCGTCCGCAATGTAAGCGTCGATGTTGTCGGCTGCCAACGCTTCCAGGCCACGCTCGCTGTTGTAGCCGGCATCGGCCAGCCAGGCCGCGTTGTTGGCTGCATCGCCGATGGCGGCGAAGTGGGCACGCACGCCATCGATCACCGGCTTGAGCAGATCGTGTTCCTGCGGCGTGCCGTGCGCTTGTGCTTCGACGATCACCTGATGCGCGCCATCCACGGCAGCCACGCCGATATAGCCTTGCACCACGCCATGGCTGCTCTTGAGCGTCGCACTTTCGGCGTCGGTCAGGTTGCGCTTGATCGGTCGGCCTTTGGCACCGCGGCGTTCACTCGTGGTGGCCAGTGCGCTGCGCAACTTGTCGGCGTTCTTGCGCAACGTGGCGATCGTGCGTAGCTCGTGCTCGCGCTGGTTGTCCTGATTGGGACCCAGCGCCTCGCGCGCATCCTGCTCGGCGTGCGTCTTGACCAGATGCGCCACGGCGCGCTGCATCTTTGCCGCCTTGCGCTCGAAGTCCGCGCGCGTGCCGCTCCATTCCTTGGACGCGTTCGACGGCAACTTGCACCCGTCGATGGCAAACAGGGTCTTGCCGATCAGCCCTTGCGCATTGCACACCATCAGCACGTCGCGAAACACCGCTTCGACTTCCTTGCCCAGCGTCGCCACAAAATGCGCCAGAGTCGTGAAATGCGGCTGCTGGTCGCACGCCAATGCAATGAACAGCACGTTCTCCTCGCACGCACGCGCCATCGTGCGCGACGAGGTGATGCCGCGCGAGTACGCAAACAGCACCACCTTGAGCAACACCGCCGGATCGTACGCCGGCGCACCGGTCTCATCGTTGTTGAAGCGTGTGGCAAAGCGATCAAGATCAATCTCGTGGTCGATCAGATAGCTCAGCGCATGCTCAAACGTCCCCGGCAGCAACTGCCGCGCATAGGACACCGCAATCATTTTGGTCTGTTGCGGATCGTAATGCCGGAATCGTGCCATCCTCGCTTCGCCTCGTTTGCCGCTTTGTGGCGGCCATGGCCAATGATAAGCTGCGGAAGGTTTTTCTACAGCTACGTTAGGCAGCATGAGCAGTAACTCTCCAACGTCAACCATCGCACCGACTCGCACGCTGCTGGCCTGCCTGGCCGTCGTAGCGTTGAGCGCGGTGGCTTTTCCGTATGTCGAGGGCTACGGTATGCAACTGTTCCAGGTTGTCGTACTGGGTGCATGGGCTTTGGTGGCGGCCGCAACCTCAGGCACTTTCGCGGATCAACACCACTTCATTGTTTGGCCCTTAGCCGCTGTTCTAAACGTTGTAGTTTTTTCGCTCGTAGCGCTGCCTGCCTATTTTGTCTTCCGTCACCGCGCACCTGTCTCCTCATCTCTATTTTCGCTGGTTTGGCTTGTCTTTTATGTCTGTTGCCTGTTCGTCCTTTTCCCAGCCACTGACGGTCCTTAGCGCATGCTGCCTAACTATTCGTTCAAGCGGACGGCTGCGGGTCGGTTGCGGTAGCATGTTGTGCACAGCGGCAGCCGCCGCTTAACTCAGGCGTTAGGCCTCATGGACAATCGATCACCCGAAGAGATAGCCGAAGAATGGATTCAGGCATGGTCCGGCATAGAGCCGCCAGCCATTGGACCAAGTGTTGGCGCATCCGCGTTGGACTGGGAGCTGCCGCGAGAACACCCTCAGCTTTGCCTCGAATCAATCATCACGGTGCTGGGGCGTATCGAGACGCCATCTTCCAAACTTCTTGCTGTGCTGGCCGCTGGCCCGCTCGAAGATCTTCTTGCTAAGAACGCGAATATCGTTATCGATCAGGTCGAGGTGCTTGCAAGACGCAGCCCAGATTTTCGACACTTGCTCAACGGTGTCTGGGACAGCACGATCCACCCGGAAGTACTTTCCAGACTGGCCAAATACCGTAACCAACGGTGGTAAGGCCTAACATCTCGTCCAAGCGGACGCGCGAAAAAGCCGCGCGCCGCTTAACTCCAGCGTTAGGCACCTTTCGGGCACCGACAAGGAAAACTGCATGGCTTTTAATTTGGTATCTCTAACCGCATTCGCACTTTTTTTTCTTCTTTTCTTTATCGGCACGGCTATATTCCAATGGCTCTGGAACATCACCATGCCCGAGGTCTTTGGGCTCAAAGAACTTCGGTTTTGGGTAGCGTTTCGCCTTCTTCTCATCGCGGCATTTCTCACTTCAGGTGGGTTCTTTCATTTCAAAATTGGTTAATTTTTCATAGCGTTTCAATGCCCGATGCAGGGCATTTCACTTTCAGGTGCCTAACCACTCGCTCAAGCGGACGGCTGCGTGGCGGTTGCGGTAGACTGCTATACATCGCGGCAGCCGCCACTTAGCTCAAGCGTTAGCACCCTGCAAATGAGCTTCTGGCGAATTTCCATGTATGTCCTTCCGAGCGCGCTGCTTGGTTTACTTGTCGGCGCTGTTATTGCGGGCTTCGGCTTCGGCATGCTTTCTGTCTTCTTCAGTTCGCTCTCGCTCAACTCAATCTTTGGCAGCCTGGGCCTCGGGTTGTTGCTCACAACGTTTGCGGTTCCGCTGGGTTTCTTCGTTGTACTTTTTCTCGGCGTTCCGGCCTACACACTTCTGGTTCGGCTCCACATCGCCAGCTATTGGTCCGCAGCGTTGTTGGGTATCCTGCCTGGGCTTATTTTGCTCGCACTTCAAAACCATGAGTTTTCGTTTGCCTTCTTGCTATTTGGCGTCGTGGTCGCGCTCTGTACGCATTTTTTCGCAAAGCGCAACACTCCTTTGTTCGAGCACGGTGCTAACTATTCGTTCAAGCGGACGGCTGGGGGCCGGTCACGCTAAACTGTCAGGCACAGCGGCAGCCGCCGCTTAACTCAGGCGTTAGCCCGCACTTGCACGTCAGGTTGCATAACTTACGGCTATCTCGTCCCAACTGGTATCAGAGATATCACTGGTCACGTTGGCCAGCAATTACGCTGCGTGGCGCGATCATCAAAGCAGCAAACCAAGAACGGCAACGTCTCTTCAAGCGTGATTGGTGGTTCTGGCATCGCGTTCGCACCCGCATGGTCGAGTTCTATTCAACCCACCACGGCACGGTTCCAACTGTTCTATCCCAACGCGCTCTCTCACGAGATAAGTTCGCGCTGGGCCGTGACCCTGAGTTCAGAAAGTGGTGGCCAGGTGCGCGCTAACTATTCGCTCAAGCGGACCGCTGCGACGGGTTGCGGTTAACTATTTGCTCACTCGCGGCAGCGGCCGCTTAGCTCAAGCGTTAGGCTTCATGGTAGAACTCTGCCCCCAATGTCGCGAGAATCCAGCAACTGATCGATTGCCCTGGTACATGGCTGTGCCATGGTTGTTCGTCGATGGCGTGGGATTCTTTGAAAAGCACTGCAAGGATTGTTTGGGAAGCAAGGCCTTTGTCAGTATGATCTGCATTGGTGCAGTTCTTGTTGCGGGCTTCGTCGTCGCTGTTGTTATTTCGTAGTGCCATCGGCCATGCAACCTAACTGTTCGTTCCAGCCGACCGCCCCACCGGCTGCGCCAGTGGGCGCCGGCTGAACTCAAGCGTTAGGCGCCTATGACACAGACTACTCGGGTCACTCTATTCCTAGTTTGGTTCGCGGTCGTTACTCTGGGCTGTGTTGACATGGCATATTCCTCTCCTTCCATGTTCGGCACCATTGTTTTGCCGATGGCGTGGCTACCATTCTGGTCTAAAGGGCAATTTACTCGCGTAGTGCCGCGCCCAACCTTGTGGTTATCACTATCCGTCGTAGCGTTGTTGTTTGCGCTCATCGCTTGGGGCGCGCTGTCCGGGTTTAACCAAACGTCTAACGCATGGTTCAAAGAGCACCCGGAAGTCCGCTTCTACTTTGCAGCTATTTTGTGGCTGGCGTGGCTAATCTCTGGTTGCAAGGGGTTGGTCGCCAAACGCTTTCTCGCATAGGCGCCTAACTATTCGCTCAAGCGGACCGCTGCGGATCGGTTGCGGCTAGAATGTTGCTCATCGCGGCAGCGGCCGCTTAGCTCAAGCGTTGAAGCTGTAGAAAAACCCGTTTTTTGATCGCTACCCCATCCGCCGCGCTGGCTGATTTTCGTTGCGGTGTTGGCAAGCAACGTCGCTCGTCATTCGCGCATGATTCGCAGATCGCCGATGTGCGGATTTTTAGCGTCGATACGGGCTGATTGAGGCGTGTTTAGCGGGCAGTTTTCCGCTTACGCGGCCATCTTGCCGTAAACCTGCAGTTTGGCGATGTTGTGAACAATGCAGTACAGCTTCCACTGCGTGTCGACTTTGGTTTGGCCACGCAGGGTGAATCGTCGCAAGCCGCGTTGCTGGGTGTGGCCGAACACCGGTTCGATCAAGCCCATGCGCTGGGCGTAGATGGCGCGGCCCTTGGGACTATCGATTTTCTCGCGCATGGCGCGGCAGTGTGGATTGGGTAATTTGCTGTCGACGCTGCCTTCGAAGAAAGCGACCTGGCGCACCGCGGTCACATCAGGTTTGCGCAGACACTGGTCGCGCAACGGGCAGGCTTCACACGTGGCTGACGTACCTTTGAACACCGTGGCACGGCGTCCGCGAATGATGGCGTTGGCGCTGTTGAGTTTGAGCGTCCGATTGGCCGGGCATACGCAGGTGCCTTGCGCGCGATCGAAATGAAAGTCCTTCGGCTGGAAGGTCTTGGCCTGGCTTGGCGGTTTATGCGCGCTGGCGTCGGCGTAGCGCGGGTCGCGCTTGCGCATTTGGCCGTCCGCAATGTAAGCGTCGATGTTGTCGGCTGCCAACGCTTCCAGGCCACGCTCGCTGTTGTAGCCGGCATCGGCCAGCCAGGCCGCGTTGTTGGCTGCATCGCCGATGGCGGCGAAGTGGGCACGCACGCCATCGATCACCGGCTTGAGCAGATCGTGTTCCTGCGGCGTGCCGTGCGCTTGTGCTTCGACGATCACCTGATGCGCGCCATCCACGGCAGCCACGCCGATATAGCCTTGCACCACGCCATGGCTGCTCTTGAGCGTCGCACTTTCGGCGTCGGTCAGGTTGCGCTTGATCGGTCGGCCTTTGGCACCGCGGCGTTCACTCGTGGTGGCCAGTGCGCTGCGCAACTTGTCGGCGTTCTTGCGCAACGTGGCGATCGTGCGTAGCTCGTGCTCGCGCTGGTTGTCCTGATTGGGACCCAGCGCCTCGCGCGCATCCTGCTCGGCGTGCGTCTTGACCAGATGCGCCACGGCGCGCTGCATCTTTGCCGCCTTGCGCTCGAAGTCCGCGCGCGTGCCGCTCCATTCCTTGGAGGCGTTCGACGGCAACTTGCACCCGTCGATGGCAAACAGGTGTCTTGCCGATCAGCCCTTGCGCATTGCACACCATCAGCACGTCGCGAAACACCGCTTCGACTTCCTTGCCCAGCGTCGCCACAAAATGCGCCAGAGTCGTGAAATGCGGCTGCTGGTCGCACGCCAATGCAATGAACAGCACGTTCTCCTCGCACGCACGCGCCATCGTGCGCGACGAGGTGATGCCGCGCGAGTACGCAAACAGCACCACCTTGAGCAACACCGCCGGATCGTACGCCGGCGCACCGGTCTCATCGTTGTTGAAGCGTGTGGCAAAGCGATCAAGATCAATCTCGTGGTCGATCAGATAGCTCAGCGCATGCTCAAACGTCCCCGGCAGCAACTGCCGCGCATAGGACACCGCGATCATTTTGGTCTGTTGCGGATCGTAATGCCGGAATCGTGCCATCCTCGCTTCGCCTCGTTTGCCGCTTTGTGGCGGCCATGGCCAATGATAAGCTGCGGAAGGTTTTTCTACAGCTACGTTAGGGCGCAACAGAGGTGACGATGATTCGTGCTCTTCTAGTTGTGGTCGCGTGTGCGCTTTTCGTTGCGTGCTCAGGCGGCACTGCCGCAGCAAATAAGTCAGCCTCGTCGACGTCGCCAAATTTCCAAGCGGCAATCCAAAAAGGTTTGGTAGTCAACGGTATGTCGCTCGAAGAAGCGTCTGCTGCGGGTGGCCCACATGTGTTCGCCATTGAGCGCGACCGCAAGGTTTGGCCTAGCGAGGACACAGACCCGTGGCAAATTCTTGCGGCACAACGGCAGCATCCTGACAACAGCAAAATTAGGCTACTGTTTCAAAACAAAACTCAATTCAGTACTTCGGAGCGGGTGCAGTTCACGGTAGAGTTTGTACGTGGGCACGCCGTCAGCATAAAACGTGGTTGGCAGTTTTTTGCCAATGCGCCCTAACTACTGATTCCAGCGGACGCCGGTCCATCGCTTGCGCTCTTACAAACGTGGCGGTGCCGGCGCCGCTAAATTCAAGCGTTAGGCTCCATGTACTTGCCGCTGCACCATTTCAATTGGCGTCGGGTTGTCTTACTCGCTATGGCTCTGGGTATAGTGACTGCAGTTATGCTCGCTATTCCGGATCTTCTTCGCTCAAATCTTCCGACCGTAAAGACTGTGCCCCGACGGGCCTGGCCAACGTGTGCGTCAGTTCCGAATTTTCAAGAGCTACAAGCCCCGGGGAAAAAGGCGCTCTTGAACACAATGAAATTGGTCCGAAGTGCCTGCGCAATGCCGTCGATGCAGTGTGCTTACAAGATCACAAAAAACGAACGCGAGGGCTTCGTGGTTCATACTGATTTTTTCCTCCAGAACGAAGCTACAGGCGATTGTGTTCCTCCACCAGGCGGTTGGACGGACGATGAGTACGATGCAAATGGTAACTTTGTCGCGACACATCCGGGCATGTAGCCTAACTATTCGCTCAAGCGGACGGCTGCGTGTCGGTTGCGGTAACATCAAACGCATCGTGGCAGCCGCCACTTAGCTCAAGCATTAGCGGGCTCAACAAATGATTTCCAAGGATTTCGGAATCTGGCTGACGATTTTCTGCTGCAGCGCATCTATGCTCGGGTGTGAGCAGCACGGAAGCTCTGAGCTATCGGCAAGCGCTACCGCAGAGGCTTCCTCTGATGGATCGGTCAATACGCGCGAGTCAACGCGCCAAGAGATCGCTGAGCTCGATGGTAATCCCCCCACCAAATAGTTGGCGCCAGAAGTGGAATTTTCTCGTAATCTTTTCCGAGGAGGTTCCATGAAAAAATCCCGATTTACCGACAGTCAGATTCTGACCGTGCTCAAGCAAGGCGAAGCCGGCACGCCAGTGTCACAGTTATGCCGTGAGCACGGCATCAGCTCGGCGACGTTCTACAAATGGCGCAGCAAGTTCGGCGGCATGGACGCGTCATTGATGGCTCAGCTCAAGCAACTGCAGGACGAGAACCGACGCCTGAAGAAGATGTACGCCGACGCGCAGCTCAGTGCAGAGCTGCTGAAGGAGGCGATGGCAAAAAAATGGTGAGGCCATCTCAACGCCGGGAGATGGCCCGATGGGTAGTGGAGAGCGGGCGAACGAGCATCCGGCACGCCTGCCAGACCTTCGTGCTGAGCCAGACGTGCTATCGCTATCAGGCCAAGGCGCGCGAGGAGAACGCACGGATTGCAGACTGGCTGGTCCGGTTGACCACGACCTACCGCGACTGGGGCTTTGGCTTGTGCTTCCTGCACCTGCGCAACGTCAAGGGCTTTGGCTGGAACCACAAGCGGGTATACCGCATCTACCGGGAGCTGGAATTGAACCTGCGGATCAAGCCGAAGAAACGCCTCGTGCGCGAGCGGCCCGAACCGTTGGCGGTGCCCGAGGCGATCAACCAGGTGTGGTCGATGGATTTCATGCATGACCAGCTCAGCGATGGGCGCAGCTTCCGGTTGTTCAACGTGATCGACGACTTCAATCGTGAGGGACTGGGAATCGAAGTCGACCTGTCGCTGCCATCGGCTCGCGTGACCCGGGCCTTGGACCAAATCATCGAGTGGCGCGGCAAGCCTGGGGCAATTCGCTGTGACAATCGCCCGGAATACATCAGCGGTGTGCTACTGGCCTGGGCCGCACGGCGTGGCATACGGATCG
>CAVQCW010000002.1:0-170000 GCA_963711075.1 uncultured Pseudomonadota bacterium
CTTCACCAATTATGGTTGAGATGTATGAGCATATTCACATAAACAATTATAGTCCGTCTCATGCCGCCACTATTGGTGATGAAGATATAGCACGAGTTTGGTGTTGCTGAATGAATTGAATAATTGACTTGACAAATGGGGTTTGTGATGTGTGGGCTACATATGCACTATTGCGGTTATCTCAATTGATTGCATGTGGTTTTGCGTGTGCATGTGAGCATGTGACCGGCTTGTATTGGTGCACACCGCCATTGGCAAGTTGGCGCACGAAGTTGATGGTTTTGCTGATGAGGTTGAGCAGTCCGGTGGCCGGCTTGTCGTCGTTATGACCAATAAAGTTTTGCTGCACGTGCAGTGATGTGCTGACTATGTGAGCCATAATCATGCGATACGTGTTGTCTTTGCCGACGTTGTTCAAAGCCATGATGTTTTGCAGTGTGTTTTTATCATGTTGGGTGAGTCACTCACTGTTCCAGCTGGATACATGGTGGAGCTGCCACCGCTTCAGCCTCCAGCTGGATTACGCAGGTGTGAGCCAGCAAGTCCAACGTGCCATATCCTGAGTGGAGGCCACGTCGCACGGCCACACCATTGTTGCTCGGAGACCACAGAGCCTATAGGAGTTGTGGGGTGGGGTTGCCATGTTCCACTACCTGTGATGTTATTGAAGGGCCACGACATGATGATTTGCCTCATACCTGTCACATCACCTGCTCAGTGGCATTTTATTCACCGTGGTGGAAAGTGTATCTTCCTCCATTTACATGCGAACTGCCATCAATGGGCAACGCCGCGTTGGAGTGAGTGAGCTGGGCGTGTTGCACGGTGTCTGTGAGCATCCCCGGGCACCGATTTGGCCCAGGGTCATCCCCACCGCCGCCTCACCGTCCTTATGCGTGCCCACCAGCATCAAGATGAACATGACCAAAGTGGTCATTGCAGATGGCAGTTCCCAGTCCCGCGAAGCTGTTGATATGGCACGCCGGCGACAACTTCCACCGGACTGGAGATGATCTCGCGCCGCCGCGTTGGCCGCACGAGAGAGGCACCGTGTGGGTGCCATTATGCTTGGTCGAGTTCTGATCATTCATGTGGCTTGCAGGCATCGTGGAGCACCCATTTGCTTCTTTCCCATAAAGAATCGTTTTGCGTGCTGGCTGGGACTGGATGGCGCTGCCGGAGCCGGGCCCATGCCCGTCACTTTGGATTGTCATCTTGGGGCTCAGATCCTGTTCATACCTGGGGCGGGACTTGTGACGGCACTGGTGGATTGCCCGTGTCGCCGTGGGCTGGTGGTTTGGAGGAATTGTCGACGTCGTGACCAAGCATCTCTTCTTCTACATCTGACTTGTGCTGTGAGTTGCCATGCCAAGTCAACAGAATCCGAGCCGAGCCCTTGCCGCGGGCCTCAGTGATTTTTTAATTGGACGAGGAAGGCATCATTTGGGATGGTATGCTGATTGGTGAGATCCATGGACCTTTGCTATGTCATCTTCTTGACGAGCTCGGCGCCGCACCGTGCCGCAGTGCACGAACAGGTCGCCTGTGGCACTATCAGTCATTGTCATAGCATTGACTTGCCGTTGCCAGCAAGTCCTCACTGTCGGTATTCATGCGATTCGGGACACTGCATATCCAAAACCTGCTGCTGTTATCTGGAACATGTTGATACCCCATTGTTGTGATCGTGTATGAAGTGGCTCTACGTTATTGGCTAGGGCTGCACGATGGGATGACGATGGATGAAACTTGTCGTGCTGCTGCTGCTCATATCGATAGAGTGGATTGTCTGCCATGCATCTGGAAATGATTATTATGTCCACCAGATAACGTGTGGTTCAAGGACTTGCTCTATTCTGGCCATGCAAAGGACCAATTGACCATGCATTTGGGTTCATGCTCAGTTTCTTAATGTGTTGTCATGTCAGTATTTTATCCTGGGCAGCATGCTACCATGTGATGATGATTGCGGAACAGGGCCGGTCACCAGTGTTGCATACTTGGGAGCATGCTTTCAGTCTATGCACTATTGCCAGATCTTGCGCCGCCGATGAGCTCACTGAAATTGCTTAATCTGGCCAATGTCTGATCGTGGCCAGACTGGTTTTCCATTTTAGGTGTTGCCATGTCCCCAACCCCACCTTGTCGAAGTCGGAGTCCTCATGATTATGCTTGTTCTCCTCCACATCGTCGGCACACCCCTTGGTTTCAGAAGTTGACTTGCGAAGTTGGAGGCAAAGCGCGCCATCAGATTTAACGGTCGTCGGTGGTGGGATCGGATTTGTGTCACGCACTTTGCCCTTCCCGTGGCCACCTGAGGATCACTTCCACCGTACTGTTCACTATTTTGGCAAGCCACCAGCCCCACAACCGGTTAAAGCTTGATGAGTTTCTGTCTTATAACGGTTTTGCCAAGGAGCGCTGGGCGGGGCCAGCGTGTGCAATGGGAGGTTGGGGTCGGTTTGTGGTGGGTGGCCAGTGGGAGGCGTGGCCTGGGGCTGGGCTTTGCTGTGGCTGCCGTCTTCGGCTTCTGCTTTGGCCTGCTAGCTTTCCGCTGTGGAGGTGGAGCCAGTCTGCTGCTTTGACCATTTTCCGCCTGCTTCCTTTGCTGTCACTTTTGCCGCGCACCAACGCCGAGAATGATTGTTGATGAAGCCTTGGCCAGGTATCCATTTTACCCATTTGTCCACATTGCTGCCTTCATTTTCCTGTGTTTTGATGCCACTGTGGTCAATGCGAAAATCTCGCATGCATCTTGGTCATTTTGGATTCTTGTCAGTTGTGAGTTAGGCCTCCCATGGTGCATTGTGCGGGGCCACCAGCTTCTCATGAAATGCATACCGTTCTTCTCGAGGAAAACTTATCTCATAGGACTCGATTCGGCACGGGCGTGTGCTGCGATGGGGCGATAGTTGATGGCGGATTTGGGAGTGGAGGATCTGATGTGATTGATCTGCTGCTGCTGCTGGCTGTCACAGGAGTTTGCTGACGAATGATGCAGAACAGATCTGCTATGGCATCTGGCACCATCAATTGGCATCATCTTGATCAGGGCTGCAGGAACCAGTGGCCACTGGATTGGTGATCTGCATGGTCGAAATGGTTTGCTGCCGTTGGGAAAATGCTTAGGTTTGACTCCTTGATGACAATTTTGCTGGTCAGTTGCATATCATTGTATTCAAGTGATCAATAATGCCTGATGTGTTTAGGGGTGCAGGCCATTTCTGCCAGTCAATGTTGGGATTTTTTCTTTGCACTATCAGTTGGCCACAGCCGTCGTCCTCTGCGTCAACCTGTTCTAATTGTTGCTGAGGTCGAGACCATCCTTGCCATTGGCGTCATGTTGCTTCAAAACCGTCTTGAAGATTGTCATTGTCCGGGATGACGAGGACAGCTTCCTGCTATCGCGCCTGCTATCTGTGTAATGTGTCAATGTGCTGACTCATCGATGATATCCCTCTCATCTGGGGTTATTGTTCATCGGCAAGCCCTAACACTTTCAGTTCGCACGGCCTAGTAATGCAAAATGATTACATTGTACTATTTGTTGTCTGTCTAGCATAGAGCCATTTGCCAGTTGCCAGCTGAAGGTGAGCCCATGTGCTGTTGAATTGCACCATGGGCCATGGTTACTCATGACCCTGTTATCTGGTCAGGATCCTATAAATCGAGATGCCGTTCACCTTGCTCATGTGTGTGAGCAGTTGCCAGTGTGAGAGGATTACGGCATTGTGACTATATTGCCAGAACAAGTTGTAGTCATCACAGTTGCCATGGTCTTATTGTTGTTGCCCAGTTGGGTTTTGAGTGATTAGCTTTTGTCCGACAACATAAATTGTCGATCCATGCTATATGTGTTTACAGGTGCGTTGAGTTATCGTGTTGCTGTTGCCAAGCGATTGCCGGATTTTATTTTGATATCCAGTTCAATCGGAGATTTCTTTCCAGATTATAGCGCAAGCGGCGAATGCTCATGTTATCTGCTCATATGATCAAATGCCGGGTTGCGCGCCCGGGAAGAAATGGCACAGTGTCCAGCAAATTATTAATTTAATGCCGTGCCGGATGAAATAAATTGCCGGAATACCAGGCGACAAAAGGCAGGCCGCATGGGTTTGCCGATCGTTGCCGTCAAGGCAATTGCCTGCCGCCGCATCGGTTGCCGACGTAAACAGGTCGCAATAGCCCCAGGTAACCGGCCCTGTCACCAGGGCATTGGCATCCTGCTCTTGATAGCCGTTGCGTAGGCGACGGTCTTGTTCCAAATCTCATCGTAGGTAGGCGGCAATGGATGCACGTCGCGATGCGTGGAGTTCCACAGCATCACCTCGTTGTCCAGCGTGTACAGCTTCACGCCTCCGACGGCCGCTGTGCCGAACATGGATTGCAGATGCGCAATCCACTGACGCTCGAAATCCGGCGTGGCCGCCATCGATGTATCGCTCGCGTCGTTGCCGGTGATGCCGTACCGTTGCTGTAATAGCCGTTGCCCGCGTCGGTGTCGTACGGATCCACCGCCTGCTCCGGTCCGTATTGGTGACGGAAAATCCGGCAAAATACGGGTGATTGCGCGGACTGTCGCTGCGCGGCGTCCAACCAATGGTGGGAATGGTCATCAGCGGCAGGGCGCCACCGGCCAATGCCCCGGCAACGAATTCGTCCGCGGAGTTACCTGCAGGCGGGGTACCTGTACAACTGGCGGCATGCAATCGGGGATATTTTCATAAAAGTAGTCGCTGGCCGTGTTATGCACGTCGACTTGCCAGTTGTAGCGCGTCGTCGAATTGCCGCCCCATCGGTCCACGCTGTAGCCAATCTGCGCATTGCCTGCGGCGTCGCCGAAAGCGACACCAAAAATCAGCGGATTGAATGGATGCACGTTGGCACCGATATCGACGCTGACCCCGATCGACGCAGCCAACCCCGTCGCTGGCGCAAGTGCGGCAACAAACATCAGGATCGCTTTCATGGCTCGCTCCGCCATCGAGACTGGGGGCGAGGTTACGCTGGATATTCGAACGCAGACGTGTACGCGGTCACATAGCACGGCAAGAGCCGGGCGAAGTGGCGCAGCTTCGTGTTGCGCCGCAGCCAGCAGTGGAAATACGATCGAGAGAGGGGGATTCAGTCTGGGTAAGGTCTCTCCCTGCGCTGGGCAATCGCAGGGAGAGTCAATCGACTTGGAAAAAATCTTATTGGGGTAGTTCCCGCCGCAGGGCAGGCGAATGAATCATGCCTGCCTGCGATCAAAACCGGTCGATGACATCTCAACCGGGCTGCTCGGACCGTTCCGTCGATCGGGTAACGAGCATCGTTGGTATTGAAACAGCCTTGTTACTTCTTCGCCGTCTTGCGCACGGCCTTTTTCGCTGCCTTCTTGGCAGGCTTGCGTGCCGTCTTGCGCGCAGTCTTCTTGGCGACCTTGGCCCGCACGGTCTTCTTGGCAGCCTTCTTCGCGGTCTTTTTCACCGCTTTCTTGGCCGCCTTCTTGGCGGGTTTCTTTGCAGCTTTCTTTGTTGCTTTCTTCATAGCCATATCGCGTCTTAGCTCCTCGTCAGTTGGTAGTTGCTGCCCAGTAAAAGCATGCAGAAATGCTTCGCACAGCAAATCGCTGTTCGTCGCATGTCTGAGATTGTTCACTTGTCGGCGGGTGCGCTCATCGGAAAGAAGCCTGAGCACGTGCAGCGGTATCGACACCGTCACTTTTTTTACGGCGACGGCTTTGCGACCGTGCTCAATGTAGGGCTTGATGAACTTCGATGCCTGCATGGATTCCATTACGCGCTTGTTACGCCGGGGCAAAAATTATTCCCGGTTCGATTGCCTGTCAACAGGTTTGTGCGCTTTGGCCAGGCCGAGCGACCACCCGTTCGGGCGTCGATTTTCACGCGATCCCCCACGGAAACTGTTCCGGCCATGACTTTCGTTATTGCTGAATATACGTTTATACGTCTATGTGGCAATAACGCCAAACCATTGCACCAACAAATCCCGACAGGATCGCATCATCAAAAACCCCTGCAGATATGCGGTTTGCAGGCACAACGGCTTGCTATCGTGTTGTTGCAAGCAACGTGCAAGACACATTCACTCAAGCACTGACGTCAAGACAATGATATGAATGAACACGCTATTGCATCATTCTGAGTGCAGCTCCCGAACCGGACTTTCCTGCCGCCGGAGGGTCAAAAAAAATTTCCCGCGGGAGTGCCGGTTCGTCCCGTTCCATGCGCGATTTGCGCAAATTTGCGCAAATGTTGAACCGTGACTTGTGTGCCCAATCAACCCAGCACGCGCGCCAACCCATCGGCGAAACGCGCAAGATCGGAATCGGTTTTTGTCTCCGTCGCGCAAACGAGCAGCGCATTTTCAAACTCGGGATAGTCTTCACCCAATGCAAAACCGGCGACGATGTTTTCGTTACCGAGTTGCTCGGCAACCTCCTGGGCAGGTCGCGGAAGATTTAGCGCGACTTCATGAAAAAACGATCGCGGAAACAGCTGCTCCACACCTTTGATGGCACAAAGCCGATCGCGCAATGCGCGCGTGTTTCGCATGCTGGCTTTCGCGGCGCGTTCAACGCCTTGCGGACCCAGCATCGCCATGGCGATCGTGGCCGCACTAACCAGTAGTCCCTGGTTCGTGCAAATGTTCGAGGTCGCCTTGGCGCGACGGATATGTTGCTCGCGTGCCTGCAAGGTGAGTGCAAAACCCGGCTTGCCATCGATGTCCGTCGTGCGGCCGACGATGCGTCCCGGCATCTGCCGCACGAATTCCTGCTTGCACGCGAGTATCCCGAAATACGGCCCACCGGAAGACAGGGGAACGCCGAAAGGTTGGCCGTCGCCGCAGACTATATCGGCCCCGCGAGCAGGCGACGACTCGCCTCCCCAAAGTCCAGGCGGCTTGAGCACCGCCAGCGACAACGGGTTGACTACGCCGATGACCAGCGCGCCTTTTTGGTGCGCCCAGTCGGTCAACGCGTCGACGTCTTCGAGCACGCCGAAGAAGTTTGGCTGCGGAATGACCAGCGCAGTGAACGACCCGAAATCCTGTTGCGCAAGCCAGGAAGGAGATATTCCGCCAGCGGTTGCCCGATCATGGCAAAAGTCGACTTCGACCACTTCAATATTTTGCAATGCAACGATGGTATGCAGGGTTTTGCGGTAGGCCGGATGCACCGATCGTGGCACCAGCACGCGACGCGGCCCCTTCTTCAGGCAACGCTCGGCCATCAGCACTGCTTCGGCAAGCGCAGTAGCGCCGTCGTACAACGAGGCATTGGACACGTCCATGCCCGTCAGCCGCGTCATCATCGTCTGGTATTCGTAGATGAGCTGTAGCGTGCCCTGGCTGGCCTCGGCCTGGTAAGGCGTGTAAGCCGAATAAAACTCACCGCGCGAAACGATGGCCCACACCGCCGCCGGAATGTGGTGCTCGTAGGCGCCGGCGCCGGCAAAGTTCAGCGGCGTTCCGTCACATGCGGCGCGCTGCTTCATCAGTCGCGTGACTTCCATTTCGTTCAGACCCGGCGGCACGCCTTTGAGCTGTTCGATTTTCAGGTCGGCCGGAATCTCGTCGAACAGATCCTCGATGCTCGCAACGCCAATCGTCGCGAGCATGGCCCGGACGTCGGCTGCGGAATGTGGGATGAAGGGCATGGGTTACTCAATGGCGTTGGGTGGAAGGTTGCGCTGAGCGGCGGGCGGGGAATGTACAAGAAAATCGTCGTTCCGGGGCCGCGCGCCGGAACCCGGAATCCAGTTCTTTCGAATCTCAATTCGCGGTCGACGCGAAGACAGGAACCGGATTCCGGTTTGCACTGGAATGACGAGCGGCCGATCTCGCGCTCACCGAATCCGCAATCCCGATTCTCGGTTCCCGGCCTTCAATCAATGCTCGTCTTCTTCGATCAACTCGGCGTACGCGTCCGGGTCGAGCAGTTCTTCGGTATCTTCGGTGAGATTGCGCGGCTTCACGACATAAATCCAGCCTTCACCATAGGCGTCTTCGTTGATCGTCTCGGGTTTGTCGCTCAGCGCATCGTTGACCGAAACCACTTCACCGGAAACGGGCGCATAGACGTCCGAAGCTGCCTTGACCGATTCGACCACAGCGCTGGCATTGCCGGCCTGCACCTCATCGCCAACACTGGGCAGTTCGACATAGACCAAATCACCAAGCAGGCTCTGGGCATGGTCGGAAATGCCGACCGTCACGCTGCCATCGTCCTCGATGCGCACCCATTCATGGGATTTCAGAAATTTCAGATCGCCGGGAATTTCGTTCATGGTGGTTGTCCTGGTTTCGGTCCTGGTTTCGATCGAGCCGAAGCAATTCTACACTGGACGCCAGTCCTGCAAACCTTGCTCGCGTACGGCGCCGTTCAGACTGCCGCGATCCGGCTTTCGCCGTCGCGGACGAAAGGATATTTGACCACACGCACCGGCACCAGTCTGCCGCGAATATCCACGCTCACGCCATCGGCGACATCCACCGGCACGCGTGCAAAGGCAATGGCCTTGCCCAAAGTCGGGGAGAATGTACCCGACAGGATTTCGCCATCGCCACGCGCAGTGACAACGCGCTGGCCGTGGCGCAACACACCCTTCTCGTCCATCACCAGACCAACCATGGCGCGAGCCACGCCGCCGGCGCGCTGCTTTTCCAGGGCGCTGCGACCGATGAAATCGCGACCTTCGCCCAGCGCAACCGTCCACGCCAAGCCGGCTTCCCACGGCGTTATCGTCTCGTCCATGTCTTGACCATAAAGATTCATGCCGGCTTCCAGGCGCAACGTATCGCGCGCACCGAGCCCGGCTGGCGCGACCCCGGCAGCGATCAGGCTGTTCCACAAAGACACGGCGTGCGACTGCGGCACGATGATCTCGTAGCCGTCTTCTCCTGTGTATCCGGTTCGGGCAATGAACAAACCATCACCTTCGACGGCAACAAACTTGCCGAGCTTCTGCGCCTTTTCGCGAACCGATTCGCTGAGTAGCGTGTGCACGTTGGCACGCGCATTCGGGCCCTGCACCGCGATCATGGCCAGGTCCGCGCGCTCCGTAACTGTCACCTCAAATTCCGCCGCCTGCTTTTCGATCCAGGCCAGATCCTTGTCGTGGGTCGCTGCGTTGACGACGACACGAAAGAATCCCTCGTCCAGGTAATACACGATCAGGTCGTCGATCACGCCACCTTGCTCGTTGAGCATGCAGGTGTACAAGGCTTTGCCGCAGCGCTTGAGTTTGTCGACATCGTTGGCGAGCAGATAACGCAGAAATTCGCGCGAGCGCGCGCCGTGCAAATCGACCACGGTCATGTGCGAGACGTCGAACATGCCGGCACTGCGACGCACGGCGTGATGTTCCTCGATCTGCGAGCCGTAGTTCAGCGGCATGTCCCAACCGCCGAAATCCACCATCTTCGCGCCGAGTGCGCGGTGCGTGGCATTGAGTACAGTGCGCTGGGTCATGGCGATTGCGGCCGCAAACATGGGGCGCGCATTATCGCTTTCGCGCGCGCCGAAACCAACCTCGGTTCGGGGAACCTCTGACCGCCCCCCGCGCAGGCGCCACCCATTTTGCCTGTCGACAAGACATGGCGCACTGCCGCGGGCAGTGCCGGTTGCCCGTCAAGACAATGCAATGCAGTAGTGCAGACAGGCACAACGAATCCAAACCGGCTGATTTTGAATGCTCGGCGACGTCCGGAAAGTCCGCGTCGCGCCTGCGCAGAGGTCAATCCGAGGTTCCTCACGCCACGCCGCGCACCTTCAGGGTCGAACCGTCCACGCCAATCACTTCAACCGCCGCTCCCGCCGGCAACTCGGGGCCTTCGACCAGCCACAGCGAATCGGCCACGCGTGCCTTGCCGCTGCCATTGACGATGGCCGTTTCCAGCGTGTAGCGCCGGCCGATGTACTGTTCCGCGCGTCGATTGAGCAGGGGTTGATCACTGGGTCGGTTGGCAATGCCACGCACGAATCGCCAGTACCCGTAGCAACTGACGAGCGCGAACACGACGAACATGATCGTCTGCACGGCAAACGACACTTGTGGCACAAACAGGAGCACGACACCGAGCGCGGCCGCGGCGATACCGATCCAGAGCAGAAAAAACCCCGGTATCAGCAACTCGGCGCCAACAAGCAGCAATGCCAACAGCCACCATCCGTAATGCGCGGTGAAGTCGAGTGTCATTGCTGTGTTCCTTTTTTATGGATCGCCGCGGCGCACGAGCAACTCACGCCGGACCGCCAACCTGCCGGGTACCGGTCGTTGATACCTGCTGCTCCTTCAGACTGGCTTTGGCCAACTCGGCGATCCCGGCCAGCGAACCGAGAATGCCGGTTGCCTCCATCGGCAACAACATGATCTTCTGGTTCGGCGCGCCGACCATTTCCTTGAGCGCCTCGACGTATTTCGTTGCGACAAAGTAATTGATCGCGTTGATATCGCCCTGGCGAATGGATTGCGACACCATCTCCGTAGCCTTGGCTTCGGCGGCAGCCTGGCGCTCGCGCGCTTCGGCGGCGCGGAATGCCGCTTCGCGTTCGCCCTCGGCGGCGAGAATCACCGACTGCTTCTCGCCTTCGGCCTTGAGGATTGCGGCCTGGCGAAATCCTTCGGCTTCGAGAATATTGGCCCGCTTCTCGCGCTCGGCCTTCATCTGTCGCGCCATCGAATCGACCAGGTCGCGCGGCGGCTGGATGTCCTTGATCTCGATGCGATTGCACTTCACTCCCCAGGGATGCGTGGCCTGATCCACTACATTGAGCAGGCGTGCATTGATCTCGTCGCGCTTGGACAGCGACTCGTCCAGATCCATCGATCCGAGCACGGTACGGATATTCGTCATGACCAGATTCAGGATGGCCTGCGTCAGGTTGGATACCTCATACGCCGCTTTGGCCGCATCGAGTACCTGATAGAACACCACGCCATCGACCTTGACCACGGCATTGTCCTTGGTGATCACGTCCTGGGAAGGCACATCGAGCACCTGCTCCATCATGTTCAGCTTGCGCCCGACCGTGTGATAGATCGGAATCAGGATGTGCAGCCCGGGCGACATCGTATTGGTATAGCGCCCGAACGTTTCCTTGGTCCACTCGTAGCCTTGCGGCACGAAGCGCACCGTCTTGGCGATGAAAATCACCGCAACGATCAAAAGAACCAATGCAACAAATCCGCCCGTGCCCATCGTCGATCTCCCCAGAGTCCTTTGTTGGAACGGCGATTATATACGTTCCCCACGACTACAAAGCCCGACTGGGCGGTGATACCATCGCTCCGCTACCATCGCGCACCGCAGGTCGGGATGGAGTTTTGACTCGTCAGCTTGGGGAAACGATATGAGACATCGGCTTGGAGTTGCACTTGGCGTTGCCCTGTTTGGCATCAGCTGCTCGGCTTTGGCGCTCACGGATACCGAAACCAATGCCAGCATCCCATTCAATCTGGCCACGCCGGGGGCGCGCAGCATGGGCATGGGTGGCGCATTTCTCGGCCTGGCCGACGACGCGACCGCAGCCTACAGCAATCCGGCCGGTCTGACCCAGTTGGTGTCGCCAGAGATCTCTGTCGAGGCTCGCCACACCGAATACAGCATTCCATATGTGAACAGTGGCAGCGTGTCGTTGAGTCCGTTCGATGGTTCGGGCCTGAATACCGCCAACGCCGACAGTTCGCGCAACAATCTTTCGTTTCTGTCGGCCGTGCTTCCGCATGATCGCTGGTCGTTCGCGTTCTATCGCGATGAACTGGTGCGCTTCAATGACAATTTCTCCTCGGGTGACAGCGCCGGCGGCGGTGTATTGATCGGCGACCTGTTCGAGACCTATCCGGTCAGCGCACGGGCAAATCTGAAAATCGTGGACTATGGCGTCTCTGCAGCCTGGAAAGCCGGAGACAATATTTCTCTTGGCGCCGGATTGTCGTACTACGATTTCAACATCGACACACTGGTGACGCGACGCACGTTTGAAGGTGCCATCGACGGCGTGGCGGCTGGCACGCCGCTCAACCAGCAATCACAGAAAGGCAGCGACAACGATGTCGGTCTGAATCTCGGCGCTCGAATCATCTTCAACGACCAACTCAGCGCCGGGCTCGTATACCGGCGCGGGCCGAGTTTCACCTACCGGGCGCAAAGCGTGCTGTTACCACTGTTCAGCGGCGATGAAACGGTGGTTGCCAGTGACCTGACCAACGTTCGCTTCAAGATTCCCGATCAGTTCGGTGCAGGCTTGAGCTGGCATCCGTCCGACGCGTTGGTGGTCAATTTCGACGCCGATTACATTGAATATTCGCAACTGACCCGCGGCATCCAGTCGCTGTTCGGCAGCGACGTGTCGACGGTGTCGAAGCTGTCGATCAACAACGGCACGGAATTGCACCTGGGGGCGGAATACACGTTCGTGCAATTCCAGCACCCGTTCAGCCTGCGCGCCGGTGTGTGGCATGATCCGCGTCATTCAATCCAGTTCGAAGGCGATCCGGGCACCGATCTTCAGCCGACGGCGCTGGCTGCCTTGTTCGCAGGCGGCAAGGGTTCGCAAACCCACGCATCGGTCGGCGCCGGCTTCGCATTCAAGAAATTCCAGATTGACGCGGCTGCGGATTTTTCCGATTTGACCGACGTAGTCTCGGTGTCGGCTGTCTATCGATTCTGATTTGCGCTTTCTTGTCGCATGAAAAAAAGCGCCCCTCGATGGGGCGTTTTTTTCATGCGTTCGCAACTATTTGCTGTCGCGATAGAACGCACGGAACATCGGCGAGAAAAACTCCGCGTCAGGTTTCGCGGAATCCAGTGCCCGAGCGGAACGCACGTCGCTGCGCGCGCTGTCGAGCATGCGTGCATCGCCGGATATCCGCGCCAACGTGAATTTCGACGCCGCGCGCACCAGATAAGCGTGGAAACGCGCGCGCGGTTGCGCGTAGCTGTCCGGATTGATGCGCGCGACCTGGGCGTATTGTCCGGCAAGATAGTCGCGAAATGCGTCAACCAATGGTTGTGGCGGCTGATCCCTGGGTGTCGCCGGTCTGGCCTTCGCGACGGCGTTTCGACTGGTTCCCTCGTTGCGGGCCGTCACCGCTTTTCCGGGTTTCGGTTGTGCGGCTATTTTCGCCCGCGCTTTGGCCGCATCTGGCAATTCCGGCGACTTCTTTGGCGCTGTGGCTGCCATCTTGCTTCGGCAAATCTCGCTATCTCGCGTTTGCACGGCGGCGATGTTCGGCAACTGCGCCACGACATCGCGACTGGCAGGCGCATTCCACTGGCTCAATGCTGTTGCACAATCGCCCTGTTGGAAAGCCACAAGGCCAAGATAATATTGCGGCAGGTACGGCTGCCAAACCTGGCCGTAGAGACGTATGCGCACCGCGGGCTCCGGATGATCGTCCAGCGCCTGCTTGATCAGCTTGCGCGCTTTCGCATAGTCGTGATCTTCCAGCGCCTGCAGGCCGTGGCTGTAGTCGTACTTGTACTCGGCGTGTGCGCTGGTACAGGCCAACATCAGCGCGAGCGCTGAAAATGCCGCGCCCAGGGAATTACCAGCCCGCACGCGCGAAGTACTCCTTGGTGCTGATCGACGGGAAAGCGGCACTGGCCTGGGTGCGCTTGCGTGCATCGACCTTGGCGATGATGCGCACCGGTTTGCTCGCTTGCGGATGGCGGAAACTCACTGCGTAGCTTCCTGCAGGCAGAGTCAATATCAATGGTGTCGTGGCATCGGCCGGCAACGGCACCGGATGGCGATCGGCATCCACCACCGATTCAACGGTGGCCCACGGATAAGCGTTGAGGACGAGTTCGCCTTGTTGCGCTGCCGCGCGTGCCTGCTCGGCCGCCACCAATTTGGACCGCAACTGCGGTGCCTGTCCCAGCAGCACGGCATACGAAGCGTCGCCTTCCAGCGCCTTGGACTGTTGCTTGAGCAATTCACTCAGCGCATCGAAATCGGTCGTGCTGTCCGCACGCGTCAGTCCGGCACCAATCGCTTCGATCATTCGCGCGCGCAACGCCAGCGTATCCTTGTTGGTTGCGTCTTGCGTCAGCAAGACATCCAGATCGGCAAGCCCTGCGCGCAGTTGCGCCACATCAGGCAGTGCCTCGGCGAGAACTTTTTCGACCTGCCCGCGAAGCCGTTGTGCTTCGGCGACAGCCCGTTCGCTGGCCACCTGTTGGTCGAGTTTTGCCGCCAAGGCCGTCAATTGCGCATCTTCTGCGAACACTTTGCGAGCGGCAGTTACGATCATGACGGCCGCGGCACTATCCGTGCGTGCGCGCGCTGCGGCAGCGGCGGCGATGCGTTTGGGCAGGTCGGCCATCAATTGTTTCGCGTCGGCATTGTCCGCATCAATCGCCAGCACGGTGCGCAATGCATCGTATGCATCGTCTGCTGCCGGCGCCACGAAGCGCTGTTCGGCGATGGCCTGGCGCGCGCTGCTCAAAGCTTGCGCGACCTTGGTCGCACGTGCACCCAAGCGTTGCTCGATCTGCTGTTTCAGCGTTTGCGCATCGGCCAGCGAAGGCGCGACCTGCAACGCGAGTCCCGCGCGCTCGAGCGCATGTTGCGCCTCGCCGTTGCGATCCAGCCGCCGCGCGTCGGCCAACAGTGCCTGTGCGAGATCGATCGCGAAGGCGGAAACGCGTTTGTCGTCGACGCTCAACTTGCCCAGTTCTCCCAGGGTTTCGATCGCGTTGTCACCGCCCGGTTCGGCCAGATGCCCTGCGCGCAATTGCTCCCGGCCGGTAGCCAGTAGCGCCAGCACAGATTTTTCCACTTGTTGCTTTTTCAACATCGCATCGGCTTCCCCGCGCAAGGCAACGAAGGCCGCATTCGCAGCCAGATGCGGCTGCAGCACATTCAATGACGCGAGCGCTGCATTGAGGTTGCCCGCCGCGAGCGCCTTGCGCGGCGAATCCAGAAGAGTTGCGACCTCGGCGTCCAGACGCTTGTTCACTTCGGTGTCGTCCGGCGCAAGCGAATGCGCCTGCATCAACAGGGCGTAACTGCCATCGGCGCCGAATTCCCGACCCGCCGCATGCGCCACTTGTGCCCGTTGCAACAAATTGCGAATCTGCACCCGCACTTGTACGGCCTTCTTCGCCTTGTCGATATTTGCCGCCAACTCGCGCAAACCGGCATCATCCGGATGTACCAGCAAGGCCTGGTTGCCGAGTTGACTGGCGACATCGATCTTGCCCGCCGCCAGCGCCTGCTGTGCCTGTGCAGCCAGCGTTTTTGCAATGCTGTCGACCAATTCCTGCGCACCGCGATTTGCCGGATCGCGATCGAGCACTTTTTGCGCGTAGGCGTAAGCATTCTCGTCGGCCGGCGCAACCAGATCGCCCTTGTCTCCAAGCTCTTGCGCGTGTTGCAACAACAAGGCCACGACTTGCTGCTGTTCCTTGGTCAGACCACCTCGCCCTTCGAGACTGAGCCACGCTCCGATGGCGATCAACACCAAACCGGCGCCGAGCGTAATCCACTGCCAGCGCGGCAATCGCGCCCAGAACGAAGCCGTCGACGCCGGGTCCGCCTGACTGCGCGATACCAAACCGGATTCCGATGCCGATTTGGCGCGCGCGGCAGCGCTCAACCTGCCGCGCATGGAATCGCGCAATCCAACGCTGCCACTGGGCGAGCTGACGGAAAAACCCAGCGCACGCAATTGTTCGGAAGAATTCTGGTCCGGGTCCAACTGCAGGCGCATCAGCAACGTGTCGCTTCGAACCAGACGCGATTTCAAATCCTCGCTGAACGCATGCATGTCCGCGTAGCGATCATCGGGTTTCTTCGCCAGCATGCGTTCGAGCACCGGCTGAAATGCGTGAAACTCGACCGGCAACGGCGGCGGCGTCTGGGTCAGGTGCGCCATCAACACCGAAATCGGCGTCTCACCGCGAAATGGCGCCGTGCCCGCCAGCATTTCATAGAACAGCACACCCAGACTGTATTGGTCGGCGCGCCCGTCGACCGCATCGCCATTGATCTGTTCCGGACTCATGTAGGTCGGCGTGCCTACCAGCATGCCGGTCTGGGTCAGGCGCGTAGAGGTCGCGTCGCGCATGCGCGCAATGCCGAAATCCGTCAACACCGGCGTGTGGGTGTCGCGAAACATGATGTTTGCCGGCTTCAGATCGCGATGGACTACGCCCTTTTGGTGCGCGAAATCCAGCGCCGAAGCGATCTGCACAACCACCGCGATGGCTTCCGACAACGCCAGTCCGCGGCGCATCCGGTCCGACAGCGTGCCACCATCCAGGTACTCCATGCTGATGTAGTCGATTTCGTCGTTGCCGACGATGTCGTAAACCGCCACGATATTGCGGTGCGGCAGTTTGGCCATCATGCGGCCTTCAAGCAGGAAGCGCTTTTCGGCCTGCAAGCTGTCGCCGGAAGCTTCATCGCCACTGCCACCACTGCGACGCATCACCTTGATCGCGACCTTGCGATCCAGCGAGCGTTGCAAGGCCAGGAAAACGGTCGACATGCCGCCGCTGCCCAGTGGCCGCAGGATGTCGTAGCCCGGAATCTTGATGGATTTATTGGTCATCGACACACACCCCGGTGGGGATGATAGCATCGCCGCGCTCGCGGACGCCGTCTCGCATCCACCGCATTCGCGGGTCGACCATATGGTGCGCTTCTTCGGCGTGCACAGCACTCGCGCGCCTGCGCCGAGTGGACGATTTGCTTTTTGTTCGACAAGCGATGGATGGTGCTGCGCCCGGCCCATTCTGCCGACTTCGCGCCGTGGGCGCGACCGGAAAACGGGCGATGCCGAAATCGGTCCGGAACCGGCGTGGCCGTATCCTGAAACAGGAGTTTCGCCGGCTTCCGGTCGCGGCGCATTACCTTGATGGCAATTTTGCGATCCAGCAAGCGCTTCAGCGCCCAGACAAACGGAGGACCTGCCGCCACTGCCGGGCGGCCCGAGAACCACGTAACCTTCGATGTGGAAAGGTCTGCTGGTCATCGGCACGCCCGGTTCCGGGGATGCTAGCATCGGCTTGATGTCGGTAGCGTGCGACCGTTTTCCGCCACGGTGCATCCAATATCCCGTGAATCAATCGCCTTTCGACCTGGATGTCCCGAAAACCTTGATCGACCGCGCCTGCGCGGGCGAGATGACGGCGTTCGAGCAGATTTACCGGCGCTTCGAACGTCCGGTCTATACGCTGGCCTTGCGTCTGCTCAACGACCGCGAAGGCGCACGCGATGTGCTGCACGACGCCATGCTCAAGGTGTTCCAGCGCATCGGCCAGTATCGCAGCGACGCGCCGTTCTGGGCGTGGCTGCGCCAGATCGCGCTCAACGAAGGCCTGATGCGCCTGCGTCAATCGCGTCACGAATGGGTGGATGCCGATGCTCAGAAGCTGGTCGACGACACCCCGGAACCGTGGGTGCGCGCCGACGCCACGACCCTTGAACGTGCCCTCGACCGTTTGCCGGCCGTCACGCGCAGCGTGTTGTGGCTGTATCACGTCGAAGGCTACTCGCACCCGGAAATTGCCGTCGCCATGGGCAAGACGACGAGTTTTTCCAAGTCGCAACTCGCGCGCGGCACCGCCCGCATGCGAGCGCTGCTCGATCCATCGACGGAGTCCGTGTCATGTCTGATCCAAACACCACAACCCGGTTGAGTCTGGGCCAAGCGCTACGTGCATTGCCGACGGCATCGCCGGATCGCGACGTCTGGGCGACCCTGGCCGCGCAACTGGCAACGGCGCATGCGCCGCGACGTTCTCGCAGGACGTGGCCTATCGCACTTGCCGCGGCAATCGTGCTTGGCGTGCTTGGCGGATTTGCCATGCATACGCTGCACACGCCCGGCACGTCGACGCCGCACACCAGCGCGACCATTTCCCCCGCCCGCGCATCATTGATCGCGAACGACGAAGAAGAAAACGATGCGAGCCATTCGACGCCATCCGATGCCATCCAGCTCAACGTCTTGCGCACGCGTTCGCAATCGCTGGAACGCTGGCTGCGGCAGACCGCGAAAGCCGGTTCGCCGCTGCAAGGCCAGGATTTGGCGGCGGCAACCGAGATCGAAAATCTCATCGGTCTGGTCGATGTCGAACTGTCCGCTGCCACGCCCGCGCACACCACTGCATTGTGGCAACGACGGGTCGGCTTGCTCGAAGACCTCGCCGTATTGCGTTACTCCAACTACCAACTGGCCGCCGGCGGCAATCGCCTCGCCGCAAACGCCAGATTCGACTGAGGACCATCGTCATGCATGCAACATTCAGTAAGAGTCTGATTTTGGCATTCGCACTGACCATGCCCGCACTCGGCATCGCGGCCGATCTTTCCGCACCGCGCGCATCTGCCGCGACCGATTCCGCAGACATGCGCGCGCAGCGTCAGGAACTGGATCAGATGCGCGAACAGATGCATGAGCTCTCTCGCAAGATGGCCGACCTGTCGCAAAAGATGGGCGACGTCGGGCCGCGCGCCTATGCCTGGCGTTATCTGGGCGATCCGGATCGCGGCATGCTCGGTATCGTGATGACGCCGGACAAACATGGCATGCACGTCGACGCCGTAACACCGGGCGGACCGGCCGAGAAAGCCGGCGTGCGCGACGGCGATCTGATCGTCGCCGTCGACGGCAAGCCGGTCGATGCCAAATCCGACAGTGACGGCATTCCAGAAATCGCGAAACTGAAAATCGGCCAGTCGGTCAGGCTCACGCTGCGCCGCGATGGCGGCAAGACCGAACGAAATATCCGCGTCAAGGCCGAGCGCCGCGAGCCGTTCAACCTCGCCTATGCACTCGGCAATTCCGGCGATATGGCGCAATTGCGCTGGGCCGGTCGGGGCGATCCACTACCGAAGGATTTCGACAAGGATGTGCGCATGCAAGTCGAACACGCCATGCATGAAGCCCGCATCGCCCGACACGCCGGAGATCAGGCCCGTCACGCCTTGGAACATTTTCGCTTCTCCACACCTTGGTGGGGGCTGAATCTGGTCAGCCTCAACCCGGATCTGGGCCGATACTTCGGCACCGACAAAGGCGTGCTGGTGCTGTCGGCGAACGACGACGCGTTCAAGGGACTCAAATCCGGAGACGTGCTGCTCACCGTCGCCGGCCAGCAAACCCAACGTCCTGAAGATGCGCTGCGCGCGCTGCGCGAACGACCGACCGGAAGCGATGTCAAAGTGCGCGTGATGCGCGAGCACAAATCGTTGACCGTCAACGTGAAGGTCCCTGACATAAAAAATATATTCGTTCCGCCACCGCCGCCACCGCCCACCGCCGCCTCCTGCACCGCCGGTCCCGGAAAATGCACCGCCACCGCCAGCGCCCGGGTTGACACCGGTTCCACCCGTTCCCGCAACACCACCGGCTCCGCCCGCGCCACCCGACGACGACGGTATGCAGATGCTGTAGGCAACCTTTATGACAATTGCCGCATCGTTCGAGAAAGAAATCCCGTCGATGCGGCACCAACGCAGCGTGACCGCTTTCCTGTTTGGCGTAGTCGCGTTGGGTGCGGGGTATTTTTCGGGCGCTCCCGGGCGGGTGCGAACCGACCGATCGACGCAGCGCGACAAGCAGCGGTCGCGCCGCCTTTCCTGCATCAATGGCCGCAGCAAAATGTACCGGATCATCCGGAGTGGCTCGCGCAATTCAGACAAAATGTGCTTGAGCCGACCCAACAGGGCGGACGCTGCGGCGATTGCGTCGTAGCGGGTGTGTTGCAATATGCCTGCGACAACGTATTTGCGTCATCGCTCCTCGGGCAACTCACCACGATCGATGCGGTCGAGAGTTATCGCTATCTGCAATTGCAGCACCTTGGTGCGAGCGGCAAATTCGCAACCAGACTCGACGGACAACGCGTCGCTGCCACCCGACAGCTTGCGGCGGTGCAGGTATCCGATGCCGGCGCATGGGCATCGGATACCTATACGCGATACTTCAACGGCAGTTTGTCGAATACGAATTCGGATGGCGTTGACGTTTGTCCGATTGCCCACGAGTAATTCCGGATTGTTGTCGCGCTTCGACGATTCAAGCCGATTTGCGTATCCGATAGACTTGCCGAATTGCACGATTGAATCGAAACGAAGATGCGCAATCGCCAATTTGTTGGAGTATTGACAGTCGTCGCGCTCGCGGTCGGCGCGGGGTATTTTTTCGGTCGTTCCCGTGCCGGCACGAATCCGGCAACCACCGACCCGTCGAATGTCGCCACACAAATCTCGCCGGGACATGTCAAATCGACGATGCAAGCCGGCAGTTCGCCAACGCACAAACCAATGCGAATGCATCTGAAATCGCATTACACGGTTGCACCAACGCCGCTGCCGCCGCCCGACACGCCCCTGGCACTGACCTACGCGCAACTCAAGGCGCTTGCCGATGCCGGCGATGCGCAGGCGGCATCGCGGCTGTATCGCGATCTGAAGCGTTGTGCGCAGGCGCGTGATATCCAGAACAGATTGCCGTTTCTGGAACGCATAGCGACTCGCGCGCCGCGCGACAATCCGACGTCCGGTCAGTTGAACTTTCAAGAGCACATGATGGATTACGTACAGAGACGCATGGATTTGGTGAGCGACAGTCAGGCTTTTTGCGCCGGCGTC
The DNA here is from genome assembly GCA_963711075.1 of uncultured Pseudomonadota bacterium. GTDB lineage: Bacteria > Pseudomonadota > Gammaproteobacteria > Xanthomonadales > Rhodanobacteraceae > Rudaea. The sequence goes on from CAVQCW010000002.1 coordinate 20,615, forward strand.
ACCAATGAACAACTGGCGAACCTGACGCCGACCACCCTGCAAGCCGCGCAACACGGAGACGAACAGGCATTGGACTGTTATCTCGGCTCGAACCTCAACCGCATGCCCGGCGTACTGGATCATCCGGAATGGCTGACGGACTACAAGCAAAACGCCCTTGAACTGGCGGATACGGCACTGCAAAACGGCGACTGGACAGCCGTGCGATTGTTGCAAGCCGCCTACCATGGCAGTTATTACACGCCGTTGCTCGGGCAACTTACCGGTACCGACCCCGAGCAAAGCTACCGCTACCTGCAACTGCAGCGACTGGGGACAACCAGCGACTCGGACTCCCGCCTGGACCAACGTATTGCGACGGCAACGCAGAATCTGACGCCGCAGCAAATCGCTGATGCCAACGCGTGGGCTGAACAGACCTATTCGCAATACTTCAACAGCACTGCCCCGGATTCAGGCCCAGGCAGCCTGCCCGACTGTTTGCAAAACGGTCGTTGATTGCGCACTCGCCATGGACGCAATTCCGTTCGTGAGACGACACCATCGGCAGCACCTCATGCTCGGGTTCGCATGCAAACCTTCCTGATTTCGACATTCGCTGTTGCTGTCGCCGAACTCGGCGACAAGACCCAGTTGCTGGCACTGATACTGGCCGCGAAGTACCGGCAGCCGTGGCCCATCTGTGCCGGGATACTTCTGGCGACGCTTGCCAATCACTCTCTCGCCGGCGCATTCGGGACAATGATCGCGCATTGGCTGAGCCCCCAGGTACTGCGCTGGATCGTTGCATCGAGTTTTCTCGCGGTGGCTGCGTGGACGCTGATTCCCGATCGGGCCGATGAGACCGGTGCCGCGCTTGGCACCGGTCATGGTGTACTTTTGGCGACGACGCTGAGTTTCTTTCTCGCCGAGATCGGCGACAAGACGCAGATCGCCACGGCCGTGCTGGCCGCCGAATATCATCCGCTATGGTTGGTCGTCACCGGCACCACAACCGGCATGTTGATCGCCGATGTACCGGCAGTGTGGTTCGGCGCACGCTTCGCCGCGCGCCTGCCGATTCGAGCAACGCGTATTCTTGCGGCGGCGCTGTTCGGAGCATTGGGGGCGTGGATCCTGCTGCGTTAGTGTTTTTGGGGCCAGCCAGCATCAGGTCAGGCTGCCGGCGGTGAGCGGAGAACGGTAAACGCACCAATGACCCGCAATTCCTGCCAATGCGGGAATCCGCTTCCAACTTTACCGTGTTGCCGTTGTACCAGGAGCCTTGTTTGACGGGCTCGTGAATTTCCTATTCCCGAGGCTGTCACGACATCGTCGCAAACAATGCCCCCTGTGCGGCGACCACGGTGTTGCGCCCGGCATCCTTGGCGCGATACAGCGCCTGATCGCAGCGACGCAGGCAATCGTCGAGATGTTCGTCGGCGATCAACTCGGCAACGCCGAGGCTCAAGGTCACTCGCAAGCCCTCGTCGCCTACACGCAAAGCGGCGATGCTGCGGCGGATTTGCTCGGCATGCTTGCACGCGGCGGCCAGACGCACGTTGGGCAGCAGGATCAGGAATTCCTCGCCGCCCCAGCGCGCGACATTGTGCTGGTGGGCATCACCAGCCAGAGACAGCAAGGCCTTTGCCGTAGCAACCAGAACCTGATCGCCGTAGCCATGCCCATGCACATCGTTGACGCGTTTGAAATGATCGATGTCGGCAACGATTACGCTCACTCCCGGTTCGCCGGGTTGCAGCAGCGCCGCAGCCTGACCGAGCATCTCCATCATCGCGCGACGATTGAGCAGACCGGTCAGCGGATCAGTCAACGCCGCCTCGGCGAGCAATGCCTCGACATGCACGCGGCTTTCGATTTCGTTCTTGAGCTGGGAATTTGCGTCTTCCAGCGCGGCGGTACGTTCGCGCACACGCGACTCGAGTTGCCCGTAGGCATCGCTCAAGGCCGCATTTGCACGCTCGCCGCTTTCGGCGGCATGACGCAGACGCCCGGCCATGGCATCGAATTCGCGCGTCAGCTCATCGAGCTCGTCGCGTGGGCCGGCGCGTCGCGGCGGCAACGGGTCGCCGTTGGCCAGGGCCCGGCAACGTGCGGCCAAATCGGTAATACGCACCAGGATTCGCCGCGCCAGATCGCGGCTGAGAATCAGCGCGGCCAGCACGCAGACCAGAAACGCCAATGCGGCGCTCAATCGCAAAATATACAACTTCCCGGCAACATCGTCGCTGCGCATGTGGACGACGACCAGATAATTCCCGCCTCCCGAAATCGGCGCACGCGTGGTCAAATACCCCGCATCGCCAGCGCCGGGTGTGGCAACAGGTTGCGCTGCGGAACTTGCAATCAGATGATCGCCCAGCGCATCGTGGCGCACGACATCCACACGCGCCAGGTCGCTGTAGTTCTTGACCGAGGTTTGCAGGCGGGCGATCAATGCCTGCCGCGCCGATACCTGGTGTTCGGCCAACGCCAGGCCGCCGTCATCGAGCGAACCGGCGATCAGCGCCGCGCTCCCGGTCAGTTGAGCCTGCAGGCGCAACTTCACCTGCTGTGCAGCCATCGCATAGACGAACGCGCCGAACGCGCCGGCCAGAACGACCACGGCGAACAAATGGCTGACCAAAAGTCGGTGTTTGATGCCGAGCGTAGGCACCGCGACCCCCTTGTTTCACGAGCTTGTCCGAGTTTAGCAGGCTTGTGCTTGCGCTACCGGACCCGGATTCACGGCGAGTTGCGCACAAGTGCGCGGCTGCTCTACCCTCGCCGTTCCCGCGGCCGCACACGGCCGCCGCATGTCGAGGGGATTGCGTCCGTGAACCTGAAACTTCGCCTGATCGTGATGAACTTCCTGCAGTTCTTCATCTGGGGAGCGTGGCTGCTGACCATCGGCGCGTACTGGTTCCAGGACAAGCACTGGTCGGGCACCAGTTTCGGCGCGATCTTCTCGACCATGGGCATCGCCTCGCTGTTCATGCCCTCGCTGATGGGCATCGTCGCCGACAAGTGGATCAATGCCGAACGGCTCTACGGGCTGCTGCAGATCGCTCGGTGCGATCGTGCTGTTCGCGGTGCCGATGGTCGATAACCCGACCACGATGTTCTGGGTGATGCTGCTGAACATGATCTGCTACATGCCGACGATCGCGCTGGCGATCGCCGTGGCCTATAACGCGTTGAAGGGCGACGGGCCTGGATGTCGTGCGCGACTACCCGCCGATCCGCGTGTGGGGCACGATCGGCTTCATCGTCGCGCTGTGGACGGTCAGTCTGCTGCATCTGGAAACGTCGGCCGCGCAGTTCTACGTTGCATCCGGCGCTTCGCTGGTGCTCGGTCTGTATGCGTTCACGCTGCCGGCTTGCCCGCCGAAGCTCGATCGCGCGCACAGCGCGCTCGCTGGTCGACCGCTTGGCCTGACCTCGTTCACGCTGTTCAAGGACCGCAACATGGCGGTGTTTCTGCTGTTTCGCCATGCTGCTCGGTGCCGCGCTGCAATTGACCAACGCGTACGGCGACACGTTCCTGCACGATTTCGCCAACGTGCCGGCCTACCAGGGTCTGATCGCGGTGCGTTATCCGGCCATCATCATGTCGATTTCGCAGATTTCCGAAACCCTGTTCATCCTGGCGATTCCGTTCTTCCTGCGTCGCTTCGGCATCAAGACGGTAATGGTGATCAGCATGCTGGCGTGGTTCCTGCGCTTCGGCCTGTTCGCCTACGGCGATCCGGGTAGCGGCCTGTGGATGATCGTCCTTTCCTGCATCGTCTACGGCATGGCCTTCGATTTCTTCAACATTTCCGGCTCGCTGTTCGTCGAAGACGCAGATGCGACGCGAAGATCCGCGCCAGCGCACAGGGCCTGTTCATGCTGATGACCAACGGTATCGGTGCGGTGCTCGGCAGCTCGCTCAGCGGCATCATCATCGACCGCTATTTCACGTATGCCGGACCACAGCAAGGACTGGCACGGCATCTGGATCACGTTCGCATTGTATGCGCTGATCATGGCGGTGCTGTTCGTGCCGCTGTTCAAACACAAACACGTTCGTTCGACGACACGCGCAGTGCACACCGAACCCGTCGTCGGTCCCTGAATCCGGAAATCCACCCATGACAAACGCAGCACAGATCGTCGTCGTCGGCAGTTATGTACAGGACCAGGCCTGGTTCGTCGAACGCTTTCCGCGGCCCGGCGAAACCATCCGTGCCCACCGCTACAACACCGGTCCCGGCGGCAAGGGGTTCAATCAGGCCGTGGCCAGCGCGCGCCAGGGCGTGGCGACCGCGTTCATCGGCGCGATCGGTCGCGACACCTTTGCCGGTTTCGCCCAGGAATTCGCGCGTGCCGAAAACATGCCCTGCCACTGGCAGATCCGCGACGACCAGCCCACCGCAACCTCGAGCATCACCGTCGATGCCAGTGCGCAAAACCAGATTTCGATGATCTTCGGCGCCAACGAACATCTCGACGCCGCATTCGTGCGCGCACAGGGCAATCTGTTCGCACACGCAAGCACGCTGCTGGTGCAGCTCGAAAACAATCTCGATGCCATCAGCGCCGCACTGGAAGTGGGCGCGAATCACGGCCTGACTCGCGTTCTCAATCCCGCACCCGTGCACGCCGAACTGGACATCGAATTATTGCAGCGCGCGGATATCATCACGCCGAACGAAACCGAGTTCTCGCTGCTGCTCGAGCGCTTTGCCGCAACATCCGTAGACCCGGCGACGCTGGCGCAGCGCGACGATGCCGATTTGCATACGCTGGCGCGCAAACTCGGCGTGTCGACCGTGGTCATCACCCTCGGCGCACAGGGCTGCTTCGTTTCGCACGATGACAATCTGCGCGGCGACGCTGCCGGTCACTACCGCCTGCCGCCGGAAAAAGTGAAGGCCATCGACACCACCGGCGCCGGCGACGCCTTCAGCGGCGGTCTTGTCGCGGCGATGGTGATTTTCCATGATGCGCCATTCCGCCGCAGCGTCGAACATGCCAATCGCGTCGCCGCAATGTCCACGGAAATCGTCGGCACTGCACCGGCCATGCCCCGATTCGATGCGGTAATGACGCGCTTCGGCAAGTAATTGGTGCGGTCGTACGCACTCGCCCTTTAAAATGTCCGGATGCGCATCGGCTCCTACTTGATCGACCCGCCGATCGGCCTCGCGCCGATGGCCGGCGTCACCGACAAACCATTCAGGCAGCTTTGCAAGCGCCTTGGCGCGGGATTGGCGACGACCGAAATGACGACGTCGGATCCGCGTCTGTGGGGCACGCGCAAGTCCTTGCAGCGCATGGATCACGCCGGCGAGCCCGATCCGGTGAGCGTGCAGATTGCCGGCTACGATCCGGCCATGCTTGCCGATGCGGCGCGCTACAACGCCGATCTGGGCGCGCAGATCATCGACATCAACATGGGCTGCCCGGCAAAGAAGGTTTGCAACGTGTATTCGGGTTCCGCGCTGATGCAGGACGAGGCACTGGTCGCGCGCATCCTGCCGGCCGTGGTCGCTGCGGTGGATATTCCCGTGACACTGAAAATCCGCACCGGCTGGAATCGCGAGAACATGAATGGTCCGCAGATTGCGCATATCGCGCAGGACAGCGGCATTGCGGCGCTCGCCGTGCACGGTCGCACCCGCGCCGATCTGTACAACGGGCAGGCCGAATACGACACCATCGCCGCGATCAAGCAGGCGGTGGCGATCCCCGTGTTCGCCAATGGCGACATCGACACGCCGCAGAAGGCGCGCTTCGTGCTCGACTACACGAAATGCGATGGTCTGTTGATCGGTCGCGCCGCACAGGGGCGCCCCTGGATTTTCCGCGAGATCGCCCATTATCTCGCAACCGGCGAACCATTGCCGGAACCGACCCTGGATGAAGTCAGTGCGATCCTGATCGGCCATCTGCACGATCTGTATGCGTTCTACGGCGAACATCAGGGCGTACGCATCGCGCGCAAGCATCTGGGTTGGTACGCAAAAAACCATTCACATGCCGAGGTGTTCCGGAGTAATGTCAACCGCGTCGAATCGGCCAAGGAGCAATTGCGCGTTACCCAGGAGCACTTCGACTCGCCAGGTTCCGACATGGCGCTAGCCGCCTGAGCCCAGCTTTAAAAACTGCCATGACTGTCAGGATCGTTTGCGCTCTCTTTTTTAGCATCGCGGCGAGTTCAAATACTGCGGGCGCGGATTTGTCCGTTCCCCCGCGATTCGATCACGTGGTCATCGTGATCATGGAAAACACCAGCGAAAGCGCGATCATCGGCAATACTGCGGATGCGCCGTACATCAACTCGTTGGTGACCGACCGAGGCGTGAGTTTCTCCAATGCGCACGCCGTGACCCATCCGAGCCAGCCAAATTACATCGCGCTGTTTTCGGGAGATACGCAAGGCGTCACCGACGATCAATGCCTCAGCGGCTTCTCCGGGGTCGCCAGTCTTGGCGGGCAATTGATCGGTGCCGGGTTCACGTTCGTCGGGTATTCCGAGAGCATGCCAGGCGCCGGCTACACCGGCTGCAGCGGCGGACCCAGCGACGGCACGAGCCTGAGCTATCAACGCAAGCACAATCCGTGGGTCGATTTCGACGATGTATCTGCGCAAAGCAATCAGCCGTTCTCGTCGTTTCCGGGCGATTTCGCTGCCTTACCCGACGTCGCTTTTGTCGTGCCGAACATGTGCGATGACATGCACGATTGTTCGACAAGTACCGGCGACACCTGGCTGCAGAACAATCTGGATGGCTACGTGCAGTGGGCGAAAACCCACAACAGTCTGCTTGTCCTGACCTGGGACGAGAACGATGGCAGTCCCGGCAATCAGATTCCGCTGGTGTTCGCCGGGGCTCGACTCATTCCGGGCAGCTATGCGGAGGACATCGATCATTATTCGATATTGCGTACCATCGAGGATATGTACGCCCTGGTGCCGCTGGGAAATGCGGCATCGCGCAGCGCGATCGTCGACGTATGGGACGACGATATTTTCGCGAACGGCTTCGAGACGCCCCCACCATGACGCGTTCGGCTGTCTATACGGCCAAGCGTGGTCAAGCTGCGTGATCCGACCACGGCACGAATCGCATGACCACGGCAGCCGGCGCGACCTGCAGCAAGCGCCCTTGTCGTGTATCATGCCCGGCCGCATTTAACCGTCCATACGAATCCACGTCATTCGTTCCAAGTTGGAGCCCAGCTCGATGAGCAACTACCTGTTCACCTCCGAATCCGTTTCCGAAGGCCATCCGGACAAGATCGCCGACCAGATATCCGATGCTGTGCTTGACGCGATCCTCGCGCAGGACAAGCGCGCGCGCGTGGCCTGCGAAACCATGGTCAAGACCGGCGTGGCCATCGTTGCCGGTGAAGTCACCACATCGGCGTGGATCGATCTGGAAGCGCTCACGCGCAAGGTCATTCTCGACATCGGCTACAACTCCTCGGATGTCGGCTTCGACGGCGCCACCTGCGGCGTGCTCAATCTGATCGGCAAACAGTCGCCGGACATCAATCAGGGCGTGGATCGCAAGAAACCCGAGGAACAAGGTGCCGGCGATCAGGGCCTGATGTTCGGTTATGCGACCAACGAAACGAAGACCTTCATGCCGGCGGCGATTCATTTCTCGCATCGCCTGGTCGAGCAGCAGGCCAGGGTGCGCAAGACGGGCAAGTTCCAAATGGCTGCGCCCGGATGCGAAGTCGCAGGTCACGCTGCGCTACGAGAATGGCGTTGCGACCGCTATCGACGCGGTCGTGCTTTCCACCCAGCACGATCCGGACGTAAAGCAGAAAGACCTGATCGAGGCCGTGCGCGAGCACATTCTCAAACCCGTGCTGCCGAAGAAATGGCTGCACAAGGGCACGAAGTTCCACATCAATCCCACCGGCAAATTCGTCATCGGCGGTCCGGTCGGCGACTGCGGCCTGACCGGACGCAAGATCATCGTCGACACCTACGGCGGCTGGGCGCGCCACGGCGGCGGCGCGTTCTCCGGCAAGGATCCGTCGAAAGTGGATCGTTCCGCCGCCTATGCCGCACGCTATGTGGCCAAGAACATCGTCGCCGCCGGCATCGCCGACCGCTGCGAAGTGCAGGTTAGCTACGCGATCGGCGTGGCGCCTCCGACCTCGATTTCCGTCACCACGTTCGGCACCGGCAAGATCGCCGACGAAAAGATCGAGAAGCTGATCCGCAAGCATTTCGACCTGCGTCCGTACGGCATCCTGCAAATGCTCGATCTGATCCATCCGATGTACCAGCGCACCGCCAGCTACGGCCATTTCGGCCGCCAGCCGCAGGCGATCAGCTACAAGGACGGCGACGGCAAGACGCGCCACGCGACCGCGTTTTCATGGGAAAAGACCGACAAGGCCGAAGCGCTGCGCGTCGACGCAAAGCTGAAGTAAGCAGCCGTCCCAACCCCTGCGAGGCGAAGGGTGCCCGCAGGCGGATGAGGGCATGTCCGCCAATGAGCATGATGCAACGGGCCGCCGAGTGCGGCCCGTTGCTTTTCAGGCAGCCATTTCAGAAACTGGACTCTTTAACACACAAGGCGCAAAGTAAGGATTCCTTACTTGTGCGATTTGCGCACGATGCTCGCCAAACTCACTGCGAAAAATCAGCTCACGCTCCCCAAGGCTGCCACCGAAGCCGTCGGGTCGGCCACGTATTTCGACGTGCAGACACACGGCGGCGCAATCGTGCTCACGCCGGTTCGTATCCAAGGTGGCGATGCGCTGCGCGCGAAACTTGCCGAGCTCCAGCTGACGCAAAAGGATCTGGATGAGGCTGTCAATTGGGCGCGCCGCCGCGTCGCTGAACCGCCGGGAAGCTACGCGACCAAACGTTCAGCGAAGCCTCGCAAGGCTACCAAACGCAAGCCGTGATGCGCTCGCTGCGCGTCGTGCTCGACACTAACGTCGTGCTGTCTGCGTTGCTGTTCGGCGCCGGAGCGACTGCGCAATTGCGTCGCGCCTGGCAAGGCAATTCACTTCGTCCACTGGTTAACACCGCGACCGCGCACGAGCTCATCCGCGTGTTGGCCTATCCGAAGTTTCGTCTGACTGCGAACGAGCAGGAAGACTTGCTCGCAGACTATTTGCCGTACGCCACAACCATTCGGAAGCCGGCTCGCCTGCCCAGAGTGCCCAGTTGCCGGGACCCGTTCGACCTGCCGTTTCTGCAACTCGCATTGACGGGCAAGGCCGAGGCTCTCGTCAGCGGCGACAAAGATCTACTCGCCCTGGCCGATGGGTTTTTGTTGCCGATCCTCACACCTGCGGATTTTCTCACGCAGATGTAATCCGCCACATTCGCGGCAACGAAATTCAAGGCTTCCCGCGCAAAACCCTGCCAGGCAATGTCAGCACCCCGTGCAGGATCGAGAACACGCCGTCCACGGCGACGCCGAGCAACCGAAACGGCAACAGGATCAGCCAGACGAACGGATACAGCACCAGCGCAAGCAGCGCCAGCGGCCAGCAGAACACCAACAACAGCAGCCACAGAATGAAGGTCAGCATGTCACGGTTCCTATTCCCGTCTCGCAATGTCCGAGATGGGGTCATTTTGCGTGCCGGCAAGCCCGGGCGCATGTGACGAAAGGACTGCTGTGTCGTGACTCCCTGAAGCACGAGACGTTGCCCAACCTCGCCGCCGTGCGTGGTCGACAGTCGTGCAACGCCGGCGAAACCGGAATTCAGGCACATGACTCCGACACCGACCTGACATTTGTCACGATGACGGCGTGAATGCACGCACTGGCAACCGTACAGCCGGTCGCCCATGCTCCCTGCAATGGCGCATTGATGCGACCCGGATACGGTATCGTCTGTGCGAGCCGTGCGCTCGCACCGCGATTGCCGGTTCGCGCCTGGCGCGCGCGCCGGTCGCCTTCCGCCATGCCATGATATAGGCCGGAAAGGAGCCCGCAGCATGCATGACCTCACCGAAGGTTCGATCTTGCGTCATCTGATACGACTGGCCATGCCGATTGCGATCGGCATGCTGTTCCAGACGCTGTACGTCCTGATCGATCTGTATTTCGTCGCGCACATCGGCGATTACGCGATCGCCGGCGTCGGTGCCGCGGGCAACGCCCAATTCCTGATCATGGCGCTGACCCAAGTGCTGGGTGTCGGCACGATGGCTTTGATCGCTCAGGCAAGCGGGCGCAAGGATCGCGATGATGCGAACCTGATCTTCAACCAAAGTCTGCTGCTCGCCGCTTTCTGCGCCATCGCGACCCTGCTCGGCGGCTATGCACTGACCGCGACCTACATCAGCGGTCTGGCCGCCGATGCGCACACCGTGGCGGCGGGAACATCGTACCTGCACTGGTTCCTGCCCGGTCTCGCGTTGCAGTTCGCGCTCGTCGCGATGGGCTCGGCCCTGCGCGGCACCGGCATCGTCAAGCCCACGATGCTGGTGCAGATGATCACGGTGCTGCTCAACGCATTGCTTGCGCCGATCCTGATTGCCGGCTGGATCACCCATCGCCCGCTCGGTGTGGCCGGCGCCGGACTCGCCAGCTCCATCTCGATCGCCGTCGGTGTCGTGCTGATGCTGCTGTACTTCGTGCGCCTGGAAAAGTACGTCGGCTTCGATTCCGCCCTGTTCCGTCCGCGCCTGGCCACGTGGAAGCGAATCCTGAAGATCGGTCTGCCGCCGGGCGGCGAGTTCGCGCTGATGTTCGTGTACATGGCCGTCATCTACGCCGTCATCCGCCATTTCGGCGCCGCGGCGCAAGCAGGTTTCGGCATCGGATCGCGCGTCATGCAGGCGATCTTCCTGCCGGCGATGGCCGTCGCGTTCGCCGTCGCGCCACTGGCCGGACAGAACTTCGGCGGTGGCCACCATCCGCGCGTGCGCGATACGTTCCGCTCGGCGGCGTTGCTCGGCAGCGCGATCATGCTGATGCTGACGCTGATGTGCCAATGGCGGCCGGAGTGGTTCGTCCATGGGTTTACCAGGGATCCGGCCGTCGTCGCCATCGGCGGCCAGTTCCTGCACATCATTTCGTGGAACTTCGTGGCATCCGGACTCATCTTCACCTGCTCCGGCCTGTTCCAGGCGCTGGGCAACACCCTGCCCGCACTGGCCAGCAGCGCGACACGGCTGGTGACGTTCGTGCTGCCCGCGATCTGGCTGTCGACATGGCCCGGATTCGAGCTGCATCACCTGTGGTTTCTTTCGGTGGCCACGGTGACGCTGCAGGCGCTGACCAGCCTGTGGCTGGTGCGGCGCGCGTTGCGACAGCGCGTAGTTGCCGTGCCGGCGGCGGCAACCGCCTAGAAACCTCGCGTTCGTAGCAGTGCACGCCGTTGCGAATGGGAAAGGTGCATCGCTGGTGGCGCGTTTCGTCCGTACAGACTCGTCAGTGCAGCCGCGAACCCGCCAACGCCTGATCCGCTCGCCAACGTCGATGAAGCTTCGGTAAACCGAAGCGCTCGCGCACGCAGTCCGCGGGACTGACGATGTGTTTCGGGTTGCACACGATCAGTATTGGCAAGCCGCTGCGTCAACTCAAATGCGGATCGCGCCTTGCCGTAATCCACATCGCATTCGACTTCGAAGGCGAACTGATTGAGCGTGCCCAGCACCGAGCGCGAATTGCTCGCGGCAATCTGCGGCATTTCCATCGCATGCGCCTCCGCCGCCGCCAGATCGGGCGGCACACCGATGAACAGCAATGCCTTGAACAGGTTCTGACTCAGGCGAAACGGAACGGTCGCATAGGGTGCGGCGTCGATGACGACAGCGAACCGCGTCGGCTCACTGACCGCCAGCACCAACTGGATGCGCCCTACGCGAATGAGGTTCGCCGTCCACTCGCCCAAGCGGTTCGTCACCGGGGACGGATCAGCGACAGGTTTGGCCTTCATGGCTTTGAGGAGTTTGGCGGTGCAGCGCAGAACGGTCATGTCAAATTCAATTTCCGATGATTCTCGTCACACCAAACAATCGTGGTTTGCTTAACCACGCAGGCGTACCTGAAACGCGAACAACTGATCATGGTCACCCTCGCAATCGTAGAGCAGCGCGCCATCCACGTAGCGGCGTTCCTTCGCTGGCGATTCGATTTCGTATTTGGGCACGAAGGTCAGATCGTGCGAGCGCACCCAACCTTTGAGCAGATCCTTGATCGCTTCGCGTACCACGCTTTCGCGATGTGTGCCGCCAACCTGGCGCAGCCGCGACAACTCGGCGAGATAGTGCTGGATCAGCAGGCGAGACATGAGATGGTCTCTTCGATCGTCATTACGGTGCGGCTCCTTCGCTAAGCAGATCGTAATAGCCTTGATAGACCCAGACGCGATTGCGGCGCTGTCCGGTGATCTCGTTGATGAGTTCCATGGCGTGCAGCGCATCGACGGCTGCCAGAATCGTCGGTTGCGTCAATTGCAACGCCTTGCGCAGCGTTGGACCATCGAGGATCGGGTGCTGTGTGAATTGCTCGAAGACCTGTAATGCACTGCCCGCGCGCCTACCCAATCCACGCACTTTTTCGCGATCGGCTGTAAACAACGAAAGTATTTTTTGTGCGGTCTCCACGGCCTGTTGTGATGTCGATGAAACGCCCTCGAGAAAAAACCCAAGCCAGGCTTCCCAGTCGCCAGTGCTGCGGACATGATCAAGTTGATCGTAGTATTGTTGCTTGCGCGCCTTGAAATACAGGCTCAAATACAGTGTCGGCTCACGCAACACGCCCTCGGTGCAAAGAATCAGTGCGATAAGCAAGCGTCCGACACGTCCGTTGCCATCATTGAACGGATGGATGGTTTCAAACTGGAGATGTGCCAAGGCAGCCTTGATCAAGGGCGAAGTATGTTCTTTCGGCTCATGGAGGAAACGTTCAAAAGCGTTCAGGCATTCGTCGAGCCGTTCCGGCGGCGGCGGTACAAACGACGCAACCACCGGACTGCGACCACCAATCCAATTTTGTGTCTTGCGGAATTCACCGGGATTCTTGTTGGCACCGCGGCCGCCCCGCAAAAGGACAGCGTGGATTTCCCGAATGAGGCGCAACGAAAGAGGAAAATGATCATTACGAATTCGACGCAGACCGTGATTCAACGCGGCGACGTAATTCGATACTTCCTCTACGTCATCTATCGGTACACCGGGAGTTTCATCCAGCTCGAATAGCAAAAGGTCGGATAGCGACGATTGGGTTCCCTCTATCTGCGATGACAGAAGCGCTTCCTTTCGCACATACTGATAAAGGAACAAGTCAGGGTCCGGCAACATCAAGGTAATACCGTCCAGCCGTCCGAGTGCCTGGTTGGCACGCTCCAGCGACTCAACGAGAGCAGGTGTGAATTCAAGCGGAGGATTCGGAGGCAATGGCTTCGGCAGGTAAGCCTGATAACGACCACCTGCTACGCTGCCTGGTACATAGTCGCCGACAACTCGCTCCACGTCTTTCCTCGCTTTCGTAACGCATCGATTTTATTTTCTTAAGAAAAGAAAGGCAACTAAATTTTCTTAATTTCTGCGAATTCGTTGCTTAAGAAAGAAAATTACGATTTCCTATGCAGAAATAGCAGTCAATCATCATGCCCCTGATCCAACTCCAACGCGTCGACTACAGCGTCGGCGGCCCGCTGCTGCTCGAACATGTCGATCTGGCGATCGAGGCGAACGAGCGCGTGTGCGTGGTCGGACGCAACGGCGAGGGCAAGTCGACCTTGCTGCGCCTGCTTGCCGGCGAGATCAAGCCCGACGATGGCGAGGTGCGCGTGGCCGGCGGCGTGCGTATCGCGCGACTGGCGCAGGAAGTGCCGCAGGACACGTCCGGCAGCGTGTTCGATGTGGTCGCAACGGGGCTGGGCGAACTCGGCGCGTTGCTGGCGCAATACCATCATCTGATCGCCAGTCACCTGACCGGACCCGACGCGATGGCTGCGCTGGGCGCGGTGCAGGCGAAGATCGAGGCACAACACGGCTGGGATCTGGATCAGCGCGTGCAACAGGTGCTGACACGGCTGGATCTTCCCGCAGACGCCGATTTCGCCGCACTGTCCGGCGGCATGAAACGCCGCGTGCTGCTGGCGCAGGCGCTGGTGAACGCGCCGGATCTGCTCTTGCTCGACGAGCCGACCAATCACCTGGACATCGAGGCGATCGCGTGGCTGGAGGAATTCCTGCGCGGGTTCGCCGGCAGCATCGTCTTCGTGACCCACGATCGCGCTTTCCTGCGTGCCCTGGCCACGCGCATCGTCGAGATCGATCGCGGCGAAGTGACTTCGTGGCCCGGCGATTACGCCAATTACCTGCGTCGACGCCAGGAACGTCTGCACGCGGAGCGACAGGCCAACGCGCTGTTCGACAAGAAACTGGCGGCCGAGGAAGTATGGATTCGCCAGGGCATCAAGGCCCGACGCACGCGCAACGAGGGTCGTGTGCGTGATCTGAAAGCGCTGCGCCGCGAACGCGCACGACGCCGCGAATTGACCGGCAATGCGAAGATGACGCTGACGACCGGGCCGGCGTCGGGGAAGAAGGTGATCGAGGCGAAGTCGGCGCAATTCGCGTTCGGCGACAGGAGCATGCTGCGCGATTTCTCCACCACGATCCTGCGCGGCGACCGCGTCGGCATCATCGGCCCCAACGGCTCGGGAAAAAGTACACTTTTGAAACTGCTGCTTGGCGAGCTGGAGCCACAGCAGGGCGAAATCGTGCGCGGCACGAGTTTGCAGATTGCATACTTCGACCAGCATCGCACTACGCTGCGCGACGATCTCAACGCGATGGAAAACGTAGCCGAAGGTTTGGAATACATCGAGATCGACGGCAGCCGCAAGCACGTGCTCGGCTATCTGCAGGATTTCCTGTTCTCGCCGGAACGCGCACGCGCGCCGATCACCCGATTGTCCGGTGGCGAACGCAACCGGCTGTTGTTGGCGAAACTTTTCGCACAGCCATCGAACCTGTTGGTCATGGATGAGCCGACCAACGATCTGGACGTGGAAACCCTGGAATTGCTCGAAGAATTACTTGCCGCCTACAAGGGCACGCTGCTGCTGGTTTCGCACGATCGCGAATTTCTCGACAATGTGGTGACCAGCACGCTGGTGCTCGAAGGCGGGGGTCGTGTCGGCGAATACGTCGGCGGTTACAGCGACTGGCTGCTGCAGCGACCGGACGCCGGCGGCAGCGCATCGACGCCATCGCCGTCACTGTCGCATGCCGCGCCGGAAGCGCGGACCGCGGAGCGCACCGAACACACGGCACACACGCCCAGACGCAAGCTCGGCTACAACGACGCACGTGAACTGGAGCAGTTGCCCGCACGCATCGAGGCGCTGGAACACGACATCGCGGCGCGTACGCAGGCGATGAACGATCCCGCGTACTACAAGCAGGACAATGCGTCGATTGTTGCTGCCAACAGCGAACTGGCGAAACTGCAGACGCAACTGGATCGCGCCTACGCACGCTGGCAGGAACTGGACGGATGAATCGTTCCTGACCTGCAACGAATCCGTTAGGCTTGAGGCTGGCACACAGGATCTGCTGCGGATCGATGTCATGAATCGCCTGGTTTCCGGAGCACTCATTGCCGCGTTGGCGCTGGTCGGCGTCGTGGCGCAGGCAAACACGCCACGCCCGAAAACCTGCCTTGTGCTCGGCGGCGGCGGCGCCCGCGGCGCGGCTCATATCGGCGTACTCAAGGTGCTCGAACGCGAGCACGTGCCGATCGACTGCATTGCCGGTACCTCGATGGGTGCGATCGTCGGCGGTCTGTATGCAGCCGGATACGGCGTGGACGATATCGAATCCGTGCTCAAGAGCATCGACTGGAAGGACATGTTCAACGACGACCCGCCGCGCGTCGAACTGCCGATGCGGCGCAAGCAGGACGAGCTGCGCTTTCTGGGCGGCATTGAACTGGGATTGCGCAACGGAAAAATCGCACTTCCGCGCGGCGCGATTCAGGGCCAGAAACTGCAGCTGCTGTTACGTCGACTGCTGCTTTCCACAATCGATACGGGCGACTTCGATGCGCTGCCGATTCCGTTCCGTTCGGTCGCTACCGACATCGGCAGCGGCGATCGCGTGGTTTTCGCCAGCGGCGATCTGGCGATGGCGATACGCGCCAGCATGTCGGTACCGGCCGCGTTCGCACCGATCCACTATCAAGGCCATCTGCTCGTCGATGGCGGCATCTCCGACAACGTACCGATCGACGTGGCCCGCGCGATGGGCGCGCAGCGGCTGATCGTGGTCAATGTGAGCCAGCCGCTGGCAGCCGAAAAATCATTGAATTCACCGTTCAGCATCGCCAACCAGATGCTGACGGCACTGATGAAAAAACAGACCGATCTTCAGCTCGACAGTCTCGGGCCGAATGATGTGCTGCTGACACCGGACCTGGGCGATCTGGACAGCGCCGCATTCGATCGCGCACCGCAGGCGGTGGCGACTGGCGAGGCGACAGCCGACGCCGCCGTTGCGCAATTGCGTCACGATGCGGTCGACGCCGCCGACTATGCGACATTCGCTGCCAAGCATCGCCGACGCAGTTTCGATCCGCCATTGATTTCGTTTCTGGATGTGCTGCGCAACCGCAGCCGCACTGCGGGCTATGTCGCCCAGCGTTTGTCGGATCTCGTCGGCAAGCCACTCGATGTCGAGCAGCTCGACAAGCAGATCGGGCTGGCTTACGGCGAGGGCAGCTATGAACGCATCACCTACGATCTGCAACATCGCGATGGCCAGACCGGTTTGCAGGTAGTGCCGGTGGACAAGGGCTGGGGGCCGAACTTCCTGCGTCTGGGTCTGCGCCTGTCGGACAATTTCGCCGGACGCAACAGCTACCAGTTGTTTACCGAGGCGAATTTCACCGGCCTGAACGATCGCGGCGGCGAAAGCCGCAACCGCGTCCAGCTCGGCCAGGTCACGGAGTTGTACAGCGAATTCCTGCAGCCTTTCGGCGCGCGTGGCGAGTTTTACGCCGCTCCGTATCTGCAATACAAGGCCTACAATTTTCCGCTCAACGGCGGCGAGAATGTGGACTTCGCCGAATACCGGCGCAATCGCGGACTGGGCGCTTTCGAACTGGGCTGGACCCCGGATGCGAACTGGCAATTTTCCGGGGCGCTCGAATACGGCCGCGACGCGGCGCACCTGCGTATCGGCACACCGGAGTTTCCCGACTTCTCATCGACATTCGGCGGCGTGGTGGTGCGCGCGATATACGACAGCCTGGACGACTCCGGATTTCCCAGTCGCGGCTCGCGCCTGGATGTATCGCAGGAATCGCTGCTCACGCAACTGGGTTCGACCAGCGCAGCCGGCATCACGCGGGTGCGCTGGGACACGGCATTGTCATCCGGAGCCAACCACTGGTTATTCGGCATGGATGTGAATTCATCGACCGGCGGCAACGGCGAAATCCAGATTGCCGCCTTCAGTCCGCTCGGTGGACTGGCCGATCTGTCCGGCTATACGCAGGATCAACTGTTCGCCACGCAGACTGCGCTGGCACGCGGCATTTATTACCGTCGCCTGACCGATGCGCAGCATTTGTTCAGCGTGCCGGTGTATCTCGGCGGTAGCCTGGAAACCGGCGGCATATGGGATACGCGGCGCCAAATCGGACGCGACCCGATTGCAGCAGGCAGCCTGTTTCTCGGCGTGGACACGTTCCTCGGTCCGATCTTTCTCGGCTACGGTTACGCGCAGGGCGGACACAATGCGCTGTATCTGACTTTCGGCTCGCTGCTGCGCGGCGACGACTGAGCGCGCCGGGCTGTCAGCCGGTGTTCTGCAGCCCCCGCGCGACGCCGTTGACGGTGGCGACCAGCGCGCGCAACAACGCATCGTCTTCGCCACCCCCGTCGCGCCAGCGTTGCAGCAGATCCACCTGCATCAGGCTCATCGGATCGACATAGGGATTGCGCAGGCGGATCGACAGGGCCAGGCGCGGATCGTCGGCAAGCAGTCGATTACGCCCTTTCAGCCGCAGCACGCCGCCGACGCTGGCCCTGAATTCGCGCTGCAGCAATTCGAAAAACGGCGCATGAAATTCGCCGGAAAGACGCGAAAACCGCTCCGCGATTGCCATGTCGGTCTTGGCCAGAACCATTTCCACGTCATCAAGCAGGGCGCGGAAGAATGGCCAGTCGCGCGCCATTTCCGCAAGCGCATTTTCTCCGAAGCGCTCGATACCGCGCTCGATGGCACTGCCCAATCCATACCAGCCGGTGAGAATGCAGCGGCACTGGGTCCAGGCGAATACCCACGGAATCGCCCGCAGATCCTGCACGCCGCGCATGTCGCGACGGCGCGCCGGACGTGAGCCCAGCGCCATGCGCTCGATCACGTCAATCGGCGTCGCCGTGCGGAAATACGCCACGAAATTTTTTGTGCCGACCAATTCGCGATACGCCTGCCGGCTGTCGGCGGCCATTGCCTGCATGATTTCCTGCCAGCCAGAAACACGCGCATCGTCGCGCGGCGGGCGCAAGCTGGCGCGCAACGTCGCGCCGACCATTTGTTCCAGGCTGCGCAGCGCGAGCGCGCGAATGCCGTATTTGCGATGGATGACTTCGCCTTGTTCGGTCAGGCGCAAACAACCGGCCACACTGCCCTGCGGCGACGTCATCAATGCACGCACCAGCGAACCACCGCCGCGACTGGTGCTGCCGCCACGTCCGTGAAAAAAGGTCAATGCCACGCCACTTTCGCGCGCGACATCGAGCAATCGGGTTTGCGCCTGCTGCAGCACCCAACGCGAGGCGACGATGCCGCCATCCTTGCTGCTGTCGGAATAACCCAGCATGACCAACTGGCGATCGCCGCGCGCATGCAGATGCTTGCGGTAAGCCGGATCGGCGAGCAGTGAATTCAAGCTGTCGGCTGCGTGTTCGAGATCGTCCACGGTTTCGAACAGCGGCGCGACATCCAGCGGCACCCGGTCCTGTTCGTCGACGAGCCCGCCCAGCCGCGCCAGGGCGAGAACGGCGAGCACATCGGCAGCCGATCGCGCCATGCTGATGATGTACGGCCCGGTCGCATCGCTGCCATACCGCACGCGCGCATCGGCCAATTCCGCGAATACATCGCGCAATGCCTGCACGCCGGCGTCGTCGCCGAGCGCGAATTTCTCCGTGCCCGAAGCGTAGCCGCGCAGACGCCCGGCCCGTTGCGAAGCATCGCGCTGCGCCCATTGCGCGTCGCCGAGCAGCAGCGCGAGCGCGTCGTCGTGAACCCGCGCGTCCTGGCGCACGTCGAGTCGGGCCAGGTGAAAACCGAAGGTGCGCACGCGCCACAGCAATCGTTGCACGGCGAATGCGCCGGCATGTTCTCCCTTGTGCCCATCCAGGCTGTCGATGATCAGACGCAAATCGGACTCGAATTCGGCCACACCGACATAGCCCGCGCTGGCGTCGTTCAGCGTGGCCTCGACCCTGGCACGCATGAACGTGAGCAGGCAGCGATACGGCATGTCGCGGTGCCGCGGGCGAATGGCTTCCGCGGTCGCCGGCAAAAGACGCGAATAGTCGTCGATGCGGCTTTGCAACGCAGTTGCGACCTGGACGCGCGAATCGGTCTGGCTGAGCAGACGCGCCAGCTTGCCCAGATCGACGACGTAATGCTGAAGCACCTGCGCGCGCTGAGCGGTCAGCGTGCCCCGGATCGTGTCGGCACCGACGTTGGGATTGCCATCCATGTCACCGCCGACCCAGGACGCAAAACGCAATACGCGCGAGGACGGTGCCGGTCCGCCGTAGACCTGCTGCCAGGCTTGCCGGAGGCTTTCGTAAAACACCGGCAACACCCGATACAGCGGACCGGTCAGATAGAAGCCGACGTGCTCGAGTTCGTCCTGCACACTCGGGCGGACCGCGCTGGCTTCGCTGGTTTGCCAGCCGGCAGTCAATGCCATGCGCAGGCGGCCGAGATCCGCGGCGCGTTCCACGGGCGGACGCGCGGTATCGAAATCGGCGATCAGGCAGCGCGTCATCTCCTGTTCTTTTTCCAGCAGCGAACGCCGCACGGCCTCGGTCGGGTGGGCGGTGAAAACCGGCTCCACATCGAGTCGCGCAAGCCACTGCGCCAACTCCGCGGCATCGACTCCGGCATCCCGCAACGCGGCGAATGCGCTTTCCAGACCATCGGGCTGCGGCCCCGCCTTGGCCATCTGGTATTCGCGATGGCGACGAATGCGATGCACCCGCTCGGCCAGATTGACGACCTGGAAATACGTGGAAAACGCGCGCGTCAACGTATGTGCGAGTCGCGGATCCAGGCCGACGAGCTGCCCCGACAGCGTCTCCAGACGCTGCGACGATTCGCGCCGCTGTATCGCTGCGCGGCGCAATGCCTCCACGCGCTCGAACAGCGCCCGGCCTTCCTGCTCGATCAGCAAATCGCCCACCATCGCGCCCAGTCGCCGAACGTCCTCGCGCAACGGCCCGTCATGCGGCAGGAATTCGACCTGACGCAGCTCTTCCATAGGTTTGTCCATGCTGACTAGTCTACCGAATCATGGTTGACGGGAGCGTTGGTGCATGTCGTATCGTCGCCAATTCACTGCATCGAACCATTTGTGGGTGCCAGAATTGCCGTGTCGGTCACGTGCTGCAGGAATTCTTGGGTTCGACAACCCTACCGATTCGGAATACGACATGTCCTTCGGTGCCCCCTGCTCGACATCGCACGAAGTTGCCGACGGTTGCGGGAGTGCCGCGCAAAAGGCACAGTTGGCCGACCACATAATCCCGCGCAGGCTTCGGAATGCATCATGCGCTCGGCTGAACGCAGACATCACGGTTGCGCGAACCTGCTGGCGCTGACCTGCGCGGCTTTTCTGGTTCACCCCGCACACGCGGAAATCCGTCTCGCCGAAGTTGTGCCCGGCAGTTATCTGCAGATCGCCGGGCTGCGGGCCGGCGATCAGATCGAACGCTACGAACAGACCGTCGATGGTCATCAACGTGCGGGAGCCATCGACGATCCACTGGGCCTGGCCACAGTGCAGGTCTTCCGCATGGCTCTGGGTCCCGTCGATCTGATCGGGCATCGCGGGGCGCAGGCCAGACGCTGGCACATCCACGCACAACCGGACACGCGCTGGTTTTTTTCCGCTGAACTGCCGTTGCCTGCGGCATGGCGCGCGCGCTTCGCCAAGGCGCTCACCCAATTGGGCAGGGACCATCCGCCGGCGCATACGATCCACGATGCGGATGCCGCCATCGACAAGGCACGTGATCGGGCCGGCCATGCCTGGGCGGCGTGGATGGCGAACCTGGCGGCGGGTGCTGCCGCCGCGGATGCCCCGATCGCACACTTCCGGCAGATCAGCTTTGACGACGCCGCTGCCGTGCAGGCAACCGACGCGATCACCTTGTTTCACCTGGACTACGCCAAGATGGATGCACGCCACGGTCAGTGGCCGGCCGCGTTCGCACAATGTCAGGCGGCGCTTGACGCATTGACCCACGCCCACGCCGCACATTCGCAGCAAGCTGCCGATGCGAACTACCTGCTCGGCGCGATGTACGCGCGCCGCGGCAAAGCGCAACTGGCGTTTCCCCGACTGGCCCGCGCCGAGGCGCTGTACGCGGAGCTGGCACCGGACTACTGGCAACGCGCGGTCAATGCGATCGAACAAGGCGCACTGGCCAATACCATGCACGATCGCGATGCAGCCGTGGGTTATTACGAACGCGCCGCCACGGTTTTCCGTGCCGGCGATCCGCACGGGCACTGGGTCCTCAATGCGCTGACATCGCTTGCGATCGTCGAGGACCATCGCGGCAACCTGAAGCGATCGCACGCATTGCTGGTGCAGGCTGCGCCGCTGCTCGCGAGCATGCCCGACGGACAGTTGAAACCGAGCATCCTGCGCAACTTCGCCGCCATCGAAAGCGATCGCGGCGATTTCGCCGCGGCGGAAAAACACCTCTACGAAGCCATCGATATCGGCGCCAGATTTCCGCGCAACGATGGTCTGCCCAATTCCGCGGTGTGCGACCTGGCCGAACTGTTGCGCACGCGAGGCGATCTCAACGAAGCCTTGCGCCAGAGTCAGCGTTGTGTGGTCAGCGACATGCGCTACGCGCCGCACAGCTCGAACACCGCGCTGTCACTGCTGATTCGCGCCCGCGTGGAACGCGATATCGGTCTGATCGACAACGCCGTTACCGACGCCCGCCAGGCCCTGGAAATCCAGCGCGCCCTGGCCGGCGGCAAGGCCTATTCGGCGGAGCCGTTGGTGTCGTTGGCCGAAGTGGAAACCGGGCGGGCCCATTATGCGAAGGCGCGTGAACTGATCGACGCCGCACGCAACATCGTCGTCGAAACGCACGCGCAAAACACCCGCGAAGACGGCATTGTGGCGCACGCAGACGGCATGCTGCGGCTGGCACAGGGTGATCTGGAAGGCGCGCAGACAAGCTTGCGTCGCGCATTGTCATTGAGCCGGAAATTTTCTCCGGACAGCGTCTACCTGGCGCAAATCCAACACGATGTTGGGCTGGCACTGCTCGCCAGAAACGAAACCGTTGCGGGTCGAAACGCCCTTTGTGCAGCGGCGGAAATCCTTGAACACCAGATCGGTCGGATAGGCGGGGGCGGCGACGACCGCGGCCGCTTTGTCAGTCGCAGCCGCGCCATCGTGTTCGACTGTGCCGACGCACGGATTCGCGACGGCGACCTCGCCACTGCATTTCAAACCATCGAACGCGGTCGGGCACGCGGCCTGCTGCAGTTGATGAACGAACGCAGCCTGGAGTTCGCCGACGCGCATGGAAACAAGCTGCGCGATCAACGTTCCCGCGTCGATGCAAGCTATGACGAAGCGGCAGCGGCCCTGGCCGATCTGCCCGACACCACGGATGCCGCCGCGCAGCGCAAGCTGCTTGTCGAACGTCTCGCCCGCCTGCGCGATCGCCGTGCCGACCTGACCCGCCGCCTGCGCGAAGTTTCGCCGCGACTGGCGACCCTGACCGATCCACGCCCGCTCGACATCCGCTCCGGCGCCGCGGCGCTGGATCCGGGCAGCGTGCTGGTGGATTACCTGATCGGCACGACCCACGGGTGGATTTTCGTCGTGCCCGCCGGCGACCCGGCGAAGCTGCGCGTCTACCCGATCGACCGCAGCGAGCAGCAACTGCGCGCGCAGGTGGAGCAGTTGCGCACGCTGATTGCCGCGCACGACCCGCAGCAATTGCACGACCTGCAATTGCTTGCCGCACGGCTTTATGCAGTCGTGCTGCAGCCCGCCGAAGCGCAGCTGTCCGGTGCCGATCATGTCCTTGTCGCGGCGGACGGTCCGTTGAACCTGCTGCCGTTCGTCGCGCTGCGTCGAAGTTCGGCGCAGCACACCACGTATCTGATCGATTGGAAACCGTTTACGCAGATTGCATCGATCACCATTTTCGCCGAAGCCAAGGCGCGCCGGAATGATGCAGCGCACCTGCACGAGCGCGTCGTCGCGTTCGGCGATCCGGACTATGCGGCATCCGACGCCGCCCTGCTGGCCGACAATCGTGCCCGCCCGTTCGGTGCGCGCGGGATATCCCCGTTGCCGGCCACGCGGCACGAAGTCGAAACGCTGGCCGCACTGTACCCGCACACGCGCGAGTATCTTGGCGGCGACGCCACGGAATCCGCGGTCAAGGCGGCGGCTTCCGGTGCCAGCATCCTGCATCTGGCCACACACGGATATTTCGACCCGCACGTGCCGCTGGATTCAGGTCTGCTGTTCGCCGCCCCCGCAGCCATGACACCCGGACACGACAACGGCTATCTGCAAACCTGGGAGATTCTCGAAAGCGTGCGCACTTCGGCTGATCTGGTCACGCTTTCGGCCTGCGACACGGCACTGGGAGAACAAGCCGATGGCGAGGGTCTGCTCGGGCTGACACGCGCGTTCGAATTCGCCGGTGCGCATTCGGTACTGGCTTCGCTGTGGAACGTGTCTGACGATTCCACCAGCACACTGATGCAACGTTTTTACCGTGCGCTTGCTGCCGGCGCGAGCAAGGACGAGGCGCTGCGAGCGGCACAACTCGCATTGCTGCGCGGCACCGACACCACGCAGCCTCACGCAGCGGCACGCGGCCTGCGCATCGTCGATGTTTCCGCATCGCCCGCGCTGACTTCCCACCCGTACTACTGGGCCGGGTTCCAGCTCTACGGAGACTGGCGCTGAATCACCGCGCACATATATCGCTTCATCCGGAATAGGCGATATAATACGCGTCCCTCGCCCCCGCCGAGGAGCGCTGCATCCTCGCTCAAAGCCACATCCGTCCGACAATGACGACCGGTGTATGGCCCGAACGCAGGAGACGCTCGGCGGGAATCGGCACGATCCAAGCGCGCTGATCGATGCGCCGCACTTGCTGCATACAGGTGCGATCGCCACTACGGAGTAAACCGATGAACGCTGTCGTCAAAGATTCCACATCGCACGATTTCAAGGTCCGCGATATTTCCCTGGCCGAACCGGGCCGCAAGCGCATTCGCATGGCGGAGCAGGAAATGCCGGGTTTGATGTCGATCCGCGCGCAGTACGCACCGCTGCAACCGCTCGCTGGCGTGCGCCTGTCCGGCTCGCTGCACATGACCAAGGAAACCGCCGTACTCATCGAGACGCTTGCAGCACTCGGCGCATCGGTGCGCTGGGCCTCGTGCAACATCTTCTCGACCCAGGACGATGCCGCCGCAGCAATTGCCGCGTCGGGCATCCCGGTGTTCGCATGGAAGGGCGAAACCCTGGAAGAATACTGGGACTGCACGCTCGACATGCTCACCCATCCCGGAATGAAAGGTCCCGAACTGATCGTCGACGACGGCGGCGACGCGACCCTGCTGATCCACAAGGGCGTGCAGATGGAACAAGGCGACGACTGGGTCGACCAGCCCGGCGCCAATCACGAAGAACAAGTCATCAAGGATCTGCTCAAGCGCACGCGCAAGGACCGGCCCGGTTTCTGGAAAATCGTCGCCGCCGACTGGAAAGGCGTGTCCGAAGAGACCACCACCGGCGTGCATCGCCTGTACCAGATGATGGAAGCCGGCAAGTTGCTGGTGCCGGCGATCAACGTCAACGATTCGGTGACCAAGTCCAAGTTCGACAACCTGTATGGCTGCCGCGAATCGCTGGCCGACGGCATCAAACGTGCGACCGACCTGATGATTGCCGGCAAGGTCGCGCTGGTATGCGGTTACGGCGATGTGGGCAAGGGTTCGGCACACTCGCTGCGCGGTTTCGGCGCGCGCGTCATCGTCACCGAGATCGATCCGATCAATGCGTTGCAGGCAGCGATGGAAGGCTTCGAGGTGAAGACGGTCGAAGACGTGGTCAGCGAAGTCGACATCGTCGTCACCACGACCGGCAACCGCGACATCATCACCGTCGCGCACATGCAGGCAATGAAGGACAACGCGCTGGTGTGCAACATCGGTCACTTCGACAACGAGATCCAGGTCGATGCGATGAAGGCATTGGCCGGCGTACGTCACGAAAACATCAAGCCGCAGGTCGATCGCTACACGTTTCCGAGCGGTCGCAGCATCTATCTGCTCGCCGAAGGCCGTCTGGTCAATCTCGGCTGTGCCCACGGTCATCCGGCGTTCGTCATGTCGAACAGTTTCTCCAACCAGACCCTCGCGCAAATCGACTTGTGGAAGAACAAGGACGTCTACGAGAAAAACGTCTACCGCCTGCCGAAAAAACTCGACGAGGAAGTCGCGCGCCTGCATCTGGCCCAGATCGGCGTCAAACTTACCAAACTCACCCAGGCACAGGCCGATTACCTCGGCGTACCCGTGGATGGGCCGTACAAGCCGGAACACTATCGCTATTGAAATTCGGCACTTCGTCTGACGACGGGCGCGCCACACCCCCGTCACAGGATAGCCAACCCGCATGTACCTGATGCCGCGAATCAAAATCTGTTGCATTCGCAATCGTGACGAAGCCCGACTGGCGATTCGCCATGGTGCCAGTGCGCTCGGTCTGGTCTCCGCCATGCCGAGCGGCCCCGGCGTAATCGACGACGCAGCCATCGCTGAAATCGCCGCATCGGTGCCGCCACCAATCGCCACGTTCCTGCTCACGCGTCTGAGCGACGCCGAAGCGATCATCGATCAACAGCGCCGTTGCGGCACGAATACGTTGCAACTCGTCGATGCGGTACCGATGCATACCTATGCGATGTTGCGCCGGGCCTTGCCCGGCATAGCGATCGTGCAGGTGATTCACGTGCGCGATGTGGAGTCCGTGCGCAGTGCCTGCGCGATTGCGCCGCACGTAGACGCCGTGCTGCTCGATTCCGGCAATCCGACGCTGCCAATCAAGGAACTCGGCGGGACCGGACGAACGCACGATTGGGCGTTGAGTCGACGCATCGTGCGCGAGTGCGGAAAGCCAGTCTATCTGGCCGGCGGCCTGAGTGCGGAAAATGTCGGTGCCGCATTGACGATGGTGCAGCCGTTTGCGGTCGACCTGTGTTCGGGCCTAAGGACCGGCGAACATCTCGATGAAACCAAGCTGGCCGCTTTTTTCGCTGCCATGCATTTATCCGGAGCACGCGTATGAGCATGGAATCCTCAACCCCGTTCAGCTTCGAGTTTTTTCCGCCAAAGACCGACGAGCAGAAGGCTGCCCTCGAAGGGGCACTGCCGAAATTGAAAACGCTGAAGCCCGAATACGCCAGCGTCACTTTCGGCGCCGGCGGCTCGACATTGAGCTACACACCCGAGACAGTGCGGCGCCTGCGTGAGCACCATGGCCTGGAAACGGCACCGCACGTATCCTGCATGGGTGGATCGCGAGCGGAAATTCGTCACTTGCTCGAACAATACAAGGCGATGGGCTGCAAGCGCATCGTCGCGCTGCGTGGCGATCTGCCTTCGGGCATGGCAACGCATGGTGATTTTCGCTATGCCAGCGAACTGGTGGAATTCATTCGCCGCGAACATGACGGATTCTTCCATATCGAAGTCGCGTGTTACCCGGAAATGCATCCGCAGGCAGGCGATGCGCACGCGGACATGAAGAATTTCGTGGCCAAGGTCAACGCCGGCGCCGATGGCGCCATCACGCAATATTTCTTCAATGCGGACGCGTACTTTCGTTTCGTCGACGATGCCCGTGCAGCCGGCGTAACCATTCCGATCGTTCCGGGAATCATGCCGATTTCGCAGTACGCACAATTGCGCCGCTTCTCGGAAATGTGCGGCGCCGAGATTCCGCGCTGGATCGGCAAACGCCTGGAAGCGTACCGCGACGATGCGGAGTCGATCCGCGAGTTCGGCGCCGACGTTGTTGCCCGCCTGTGCCGGCGATTGATTGACGGCGGTGCACCGGGAATCCACTTTTACACACTCAACCGCGCGCGCGCCACTATGGCGGTGGTCAAGCAGCTCAAATCCTGATTCGCGGGTAACCGGTTTGCTGCCTCTGCTCCAACGTCTTCATCGTTCGCGGAGAAGCTTCGGGTGAGGGGACGCGAGTCGGTTTGCTGCAACAACGCGGTAGCCTGAAGCATTTCCCCCTCAGCCAACCCTCTCCCGCAAAAGCATTTGGGGAGAGGCGTGTACCTGGAATCGACGGCATGGGCAAGTCGACACAGATGCCGGGAATGCCATATTCTGTCCGACTGAATCACGCGCGCCGCGCAGGGGAACCCCGATGGCCCAGCAATATCCGCAGTTCATCTGGCAAAACGGCGCCATCAAACCGTGGGCGGACGCTACCACGCACGTCATGGCGCACGCACTGCACTACGGCTCGTCGGTATTCGAAGGCATCCGCAGCTACCCGACTCCGAAGGGTCAGGCTATTTTTCGACTGACCGACCACCTCAAGCGTCTGTATCATTCTGCAAAAATATACGACATGGCGATCCCGTACACGATCGACGAACTGGCGCAGGCGTCACGTGGCGTGATCCGCGCCAACCAGCTCGATCGCGCCTATCTGCGTCCGGTGGCATTTCGCGGCCTCGGCGGTTTCGGTCTGTCGGCCGAAACGCCGATCGATGTCGCGGTAGCGGCGTGGCAGATGGGTCCGTACCTCGGTGCGGGCGTGCTCGAAGCCGGTATCGACGCCTGCGTGTCGAGTTGGCAAAGGATGGCACCGAACACCATTCCCACCGGCGCCAAGGCCGGCGGCAACTATCTGTCCGGGCAGTTGATCGCGCGCGAAGCGCGTCGGCTCGGTTTCGGCGAAGGCATCGCATTGGCCTCGACCGGATTGCTCAGTGAAGGCGCTGGCGAAAATCTGTTTCTCGTTTTCGACGGCACATTGCACACCACGCCAGTCAGTGCCGCGCTGCTCAACGGCATCACCCGCCACACCCTGATTACGCTGGCACGCGAAGCCGGCATCGAAGTCGTCGAGCGCGACTTGCCTCGCGAATATCTTTACCTGTGCGACGAACTGTTCATGTGCGGCACCGCTGCCGAAATCACCCCGATTCGGTCGGTCGACAGCAAACCCGTCGGTACCGGCAAACCTGGCCCGCTGACGAAGCGGGTGCAGGAGTTGTTCTTCGGATTGTTCGAGGGCAAGACGCCGGACAAATACGGGTGGCTGGAAATAGTGTAAAGAGGCCGGAGCCGCGAAAAACCTGGAACGTTCGTCATTCCAGCGCAGGCGGGAATGATTAGCTTTGGATGTCCCGATTCCCGGCCGGTCCCGATTCCCGGCCGGTCCCGATTCCCGGCCGCTACCCCCGCAACCGAAAATCCAGCGTCGCCGTCGCACCGCCCTGCGGGCGCGGTGCGAGGCTCACGCGCCAGTCGTACAGCTCGCATAGACGGCGCACGATGGCCAGGCCCAAGCCTGCTCCCTTTCCCGCGGCCCCTTCGCCACGCACACCGCGCTCGAACAGTTTTTCGGCATCCTCGGGTTTGATGCCAGGACCGGAATCCTCGACCGTCACTTTGCCGCGGCCAGCACCTACAGTGATGATCACATCGCCGTGCTGCGTGTACTTGAATGCATTGCCGATCAGGTTCCCCAGCGCCACGGCTATAACCGATGACGGTGCGACGACTTCGAGTGGCTGCTGGATCACCAGCTTGACCTCGACCGGCTTGTTGCCCAGGTGCGAGCGATACACATCGATGACTTGCTGAACGATAGTGGCTACTTCGGTGGTTTCGCCATCGATCGGCGCCGAACGCTCGCTGCGCGAAAGCAGCAGCAGAGCGTTGGTCAGTTCCGTCGATTGACGCGAAGCACGCTCGATGCGCATGAGGCGTTCGCGCAGCTTGTCCGAAATCTGATTCGACGCGAGCATCAATTCCGTGGTGCTGGCGATCACCGCCAGCGGCGTGCGCAATTCATGACTGACGTCGGCATTGAATTCGCGATCGCGCTCGACCAGAGCGGTGAGCTTGCGGGCGTAATCGTCTAGCGCGGCGGCCAATTGGCCGACCTCATCCTTGGCAAAATGCGCACCCAATGGTTCGGCTTTACCGGTTTTGCCCATTTTTTGCACGCGCGCTGCCAGATGCGTAACCGGACTCATGACCCGGGCCGACAGCCAGAACCCGAGCACCAGGGACAACACGAAAAACCCGAATACGGTGACTATCAGTGCTCCTTCCAGGAGGCGCTGGCTATGGCGCTCCTGGGCCGTATCGTATTTGAGAAAAAACCAGTATTTCGGGTCCTTGCGCACCGCCAACTTGTACACCAGCATGCCACCGCGCCCATCGGGTTCGGTCAAATCGTAAACCCCGTTTTGCAGGTTGCGCCACACCAGAGGCACATTGGCAAATTTGTCGGCCCCATAGGTGTAGCCAACGATCTTGTCGAAGGGGACACCTGGTGTGGCCGGATCCTTGTAAAAGGCGTCTGCATAACCCTGCAGGTTTTGCTGCAGGGTCTCACCGATCAATTTGCCTTCCAGATATCCGCGCAGATAAATCGCACTGAGCGCAAACAGCGCAGTCAATACCAGTCCGAAAACGGCAAACGAAAAAATGATTCGACTGCGTAGCCTGCGTCGGTACTGGACCCTGGCCATCTGTCTTGCGCAGAAGCCGCAGTCAGGCAATCGCCGCGTCGGGATCGACCATGCGGTAGCCGATGCCGTGACGCGTGTGGATCAGCGGCTTGTCGAACGGTTTGTCAATTGCCGCGCGCAGGCCGTGGATGTGCACGCGCAATGAATCGCTATCCGGCAATTCCTCGCCCCACACGCGGGTTTCCAGATCCTGGCGGGTGACCACCGACGGACTGGATTCCATCAGATGTTGCAGCAGTTTCAGCCCGATCGGATTAAGCTGAATGGATTTGCCGCCGCGGGTAACCACCAGCGTATCAAGGTTGAAGTTCAGATCGGCCAGTTGCAGTACACGGCTTTGTATACCCTTGCCGCGGCGCCCGAGCACGGCCAGTCGTGCTTCGAGTTCCTGCAAGGCGAAGGGCTTGACCATGTAGTCGTCGGCCCCGGAGTCGAAACCGGTGAGTTTCTGTTCCAGCGCGTCGCGCGCGGTCAGCATCAATACCGGCGTTTGCCGGCGTGCGTCCTGGCGAAGTTTCTTGCACAGTTCCAGACCGTCCATACCCGGCAACGTGAGGTCCAGCACGATGGCATCGAAATCGTGGACGACGGCCAGGTGCAATCCGGTGACGCCGTCGCCGGCAAAATCCACCACGTGGCCCTTCTCTTCGAGGTAATCGCCTATGTTGGCGGCGATATCGCTATTGTCTTCAATGACCAGAATACGCATGAGCGCAGAATACTCGCATTGGGGGCGAATGCGGTCGGAAGCGATGACTGCCGACGACGATCATTCCTTGATTGTTCAGATAGCGACAAAGTTCACACGGCGGGAGCGCAATCAATAAAAAGGCCCAAGGAGGTGTCGTTGGGGGAACACACCTGCCCTGGGCCGAAAGCTACTGCCCCGATTACCGTAATCTGCCAGTCACCTGACCTGACCTTAGGAGTGTCGACAGAACTTACAGCGGGATTGATGCTAGGACCAGGACGATTAAATTCGCGTTAAAGCGGGCGTGGACGAATGTTAATTCCTGCGCTTGCATAGGCTGGCGCGCCCGGCCAGACACAAGACGCAAGAGCTCTGTGTCGAGCGTGTCGACGGCCGTCATGGAATCGCCGCTGAAGGCCATCGTCACCCGACCTTGGTCTCGATTTCCAACAGCCGCGCGCGAATCTCCTCGAGATCTTCGCGCGAGGTTTCGGGATGATCTCCCAACGCCTGCAAAACCAGTTGCAAGGTCGACCCGTTGAACAGTCGCTGCACCATATCGGACAAATAACGGCTTTGCGCATGCTGTCGATCGATCGCAGCGCGATATAGGTGCGCGCGCTGCGAATCGTCGCGTTGGACCAAGCCCTTCGCATGCATGATCTGCAGCAATTTCAAGGCCGCGGTGTAACCCGCACCGTCATTGCCATAGAGTTTTTCATGCACCGCGCGCACCGTGCAATCGCCGCATTCCCACAGCACGCGGAGGATGTCCAGTTCTGCGGAAGTTGGCCAGCTACCGCTCGATTTACGCTGCACCGTCATGATCGAATGGGTCGACGCACGGAAACGGGAATATTCTCAAGCTTGACGAGTGCAATTCAATGCCGGCCCGCCATGTTCGCCGAGTTGATGTCTGAGCTGACGTTGGTATCCAGGGAATGTTGCGTTTCGCGGCGCCGCTGCACAATCTCGGCAGGGGTACGACATGTGGTCGCGGCAAAATGCGAACCGACGGGCATCTCGCGTTTGCAAACCAGCCGATGGTTGTCGTTGTGGCTGAGAATGCCATCGAATTCTTCCTGCATATTGAACGACGCGGCGACAGTCAAGACGGATCGGTTCATGGAGCGATCCCCGGAAAATTGCGAGTTGAAGGGCCCACGTGAATTATCGGACACGAGCCCCAATCGTGAGTCAACGAAAGATTTGGCCGATCAGACAAGGCGACGATTGGCTGTCTTCAGCGGCCCGTTGCGCGACGTTTGCGTATGCGCCGCACGAGATACTCAATGATATCGCCGGCGACATCCACTCCGGTAGCCGCCTCGATCCCCTCCAGTCCGGGCGAGGCGTTCACTTCGAGGATCAGCGGGCCACGGTGCGAACGCAGCAAGTCGACGCCGGCCAGATTCAAACCGAGCGATCGCGCGGCGTGCAAGGCGGTATCGGTCTCGGCAACGCTCAACTCGACCGGATGCGCACTGCCGCCACGATGCAGATTGGAACGAAATTCGCCTTCCCGCGCCTGTCGACGCATGGCCGCGATGACGCGCCCACCCACCACGAAACAACGGATATCCGCACCTTCTGCCTCGCCGATATATTCCTGCACCAGAAAATTCGCGTACAACCCCCGGAAAGCTTCGATCACGCTCTGCGATGCGGATCGCTTTTCCGCCAGCAGCACGCCCTGCCCCTGCGCGCCCTCATTGAGCTTGATCACATGCGGCGGTTCGCCGAGCATGGCCAGCAGATCAGTTGTGTCGTCCGGATTGTCGCCGAATACGGTGGCCGGCAAACCGATTCCCTCGCGCGCGAGCAGTTGCAGACTGCGCAGCTTGTCGCGCGCGCGCAGAATTGAATCGGAACTATTGGGCGTGAATACGCCCATCATCTCCAACTGGCGCAGCACTGCGGTACCGTAAAAAGAGATCGACGCGCCGATGCGCGGAATCACCGCATCGAAATCCGAAAGCGCCCGACCCTGGTAGTGCACGGCGAAATCACTCGGCGCGATGCGCATGTAGCAGCGCAATGGATCGAGCACACGCACGCGATGCCCGCGCAGACGCGCCGCCTCGACCAGTCGCCGGGTCGAGTACAGTTTTGCATTGCGCGACAAGATACCAATCTTCATGGTAGTGCCCGACCTGTACATTTCCACCGCGTCGACAGACCTTCGACAGACCTTCGACGAAGCGACATTCAACAAAACCGGGCGCTCGCCTCGATTCCCGGCAAGCCCAACTGCGGCAACCCCATCCATTCGCGCCGGCTGTTACCAGGACGATCGTTCACGTTGAGTTCAACCGGAATGTCGTCGCCGTGGTGCGGAATGGAGCGGGCGAAGGGAATCGAACCCTCGTCAGTAGCTTGGGAAGCTACAGCTCTGCCATTGAGCTACGCCCGCGCGTGGCCGCTACTCTACGTGTTCACCCGGTTCCGGGCAATGGCGAATTCGCGCCCGTGGCGAGACTCGTTCTCGCAAAACTGAACGCGCGCCGTCGAACCTGTGCGATTCATCGCTCGCGGAAAGTCTTCATTCAGCTTGAGTGCGCTTATATGGATGCCGTAACAGGGTTTAGACCCGGATTCTGCCATCTGGAATCCCTGAATTGGACATGACGTCCGCAATCGACCGTCGCCTCGGGGGCGAAGAATCCGGCCATTCCATCGCCAAGCCAAGGAGCTTGCCATGTTCAGATCTTTTCGCCTCGCCGTGCTGCTGGTGTGCACGGGTATGGCATTTTCAGCCTTCGCACAAACCGACAACGAGGCGAGCGATCCACCGACTCGGGTGGCCCGGCTTTCCTATCTGCACGGCGCGGTCAGCTTCGTGCCCGCCGGCGAGAATGACTGGGTCGAGGCACAGTTGAATCGCCCCTTGATCAGCGGCGACAAACTCTGGACCGATCGCGATTCACGCGCGACCCTGGAGCTCGGCGACGCCGGGTTGCGGATCGACGAGGGCAGCAGCTTCGACTTTCTCAATCTCGATGACAACAACGCGCAGATCGAGTTGACCCAGGGCACGTTGAATCTGCGCGTGCGCCGTCTGTACGACGGGCAAAGCTATGAGATTGATACGCCGACGCTGGCGTTTGTCGCCTCGCGCGTCGGTGAATTCCGCATCGACGTGGCGCCGAATGGCGATTCGACCATCGTCACCGTGAAAAGCGGTGGCGGCGACGTCTATGGGGAAAATAACGCGCGCTTTCACGTGGAAGAAGGTCAATCGGTCAGATTCAATGACCCCCAACTTCAGGACTACGCGGTGAACGATCTGCCGCAACCGGATGACTTCGATGACTTCTGCTATCAGCGCGATCGCCGCTGGGACGAGTCGCCGTCGCGCCAATATGTGTCCGAGGACGTGATCGGTTATCAGGACCTGGACGACTACGGCCAATGGAGCGATGTTCCCGAGTACGGCAATGTCTGGTATCCAACCTCGGTCAGTGTCGGTTGGGCGCCGTATCGCGAAGGTCATTGGGCGTGGGTCGGCTTGTATGGCTGGACCTGGATCGACGATGCCCCATGG
The DNA here is from genome assembly GCA_963711075.1 of uncultured Pseudomonadota bacterium. GTDB lineage: Bacteria > Pseudomonadota > Gammaproteobacteria > Xanthomonadales > Rhodanobacteraceae > Rudaea. Next base: position 54,865 of record CAVQCW010000002.1, read on the forward strand.
GGTTTTGCTCCCTTCCACTACGGCCGTTGGGCCTATATCGGCCACCGCTGGGGCTGGTGTCCCGGTCCGCGCGCCGTGCGGCCGGTGTATGCGCCCGCCCTTGTCGCGTTTATCGGCGGACGTGGCGTAGGCCTGCGCGTTTCCAGCGGACCGATCGGCTGGTTTCCACTGGGGCGCCACGATGTCTATTTTCCCGCTTATCACGTCAGCGAACGCTACTTCAGCCGCATCAACGTGAGCAATACGGTGATCAATCACACGGTGATCAACAATTATTACGGCAACTATTCGAGAGGGCGGCTTGATTACACCAAAATCCGCTATACCAACCGTCACATCGCCGGCGCGCTAACCGCCGTACCGGCAAACGCGTTCGTCAATGCGCGCTCTGTTTCCAGGTCCGCGATCAGAGTAAATGAGGCAACGTTCGCCAAGGAACAGGTACACGGCTTCGCGCGACTGGCGCCGACGCGTGCAAGCCTGGCGACGGCCGCGAGCGCCCGCGCACGACCGCGGTCAGCCGTGTTGACTCGTCGCGTCGTGGCAGCGACGCGACCACCTGCACCGGTTGCGTCGTTTTCCGCGCGTCGCGCCGAACTGGCGAAGAACCCGGGTCGCCCGCTGGCCGTACACGAGTTGCGTCAATCGGCCAGCGCAGTGACCCGTTCGAGATCAGGAGCCGTTGCCGCACACCGGAATCTTCGTATCGTCACCCAGCACGGGGCTCCCGAACACACTGCGGCGCCACGTTTGCCGGTACGCGCGCGGCCACCGCGGGCCAACACGACCATCGAACGCGCTGGTAGCCGCACGACGCCGCATCAGCCGGTTCGAACGCAAACGCGTGCTTCGGAAACGCCTACACGTTCTGGTGCGTTGAGTTCCTCGCGATTCGCGCACCCGCAGGCTGGATCCGCCGAGCAGGCCAGGGGCACAATTCGCCCGCGTCCGGAACGCGTCGCTCCGCGCAACGAAATCAATCGGGCTACGCCACGCGCCGTGCAGCCCAACGAGCAGGCGCGTCCGACATATCGTGGATCGCAGGTGCAAACGCGTCCGGAATATCGGCAAAGCGCCAAACCGCAATCGCGTCCGGAGTATCGCCAGGAGTACCACCCGGCAGTACGTCCTCAGAATGCAACTCCGCGCGCCGCGCCGCGTCCCGAATATCGCCAGGAGTACCACCCGGCAGTACGCCCTCAGAACGCAACTCCGCGTGCCGCGCCGCGTCCCGAATATCGCCAGGAACCGTCGCGTGCGCAACCGGTGATGCGCGCACCAGCGGTGCACCAGCAACCGCGCAAGACCGAGCAGCACAATGAGCGCAAGAACAACTCGAAAGACGACAACGATAAACATCATCGTCATTGAACGTTCGACAACCACCCAAACTTTCCGCGCCCGGCTACGCCGGGCGCTTTTTTTGAGCGCCCCATTTCACTGCAATCGGTTACAGCGGCTTCGCCACAGGCCCACATCGGGCTACACTACCAACATGCTCAAGATTTCATTGAACGGCGTGCATCAGGAACTGGCCAAAACAATCAGCGTAGCCGCGCTGCTTGTTGAAAACGGCTATGCACAACGTCGCGTTGCTGTCGAGATCAACCACGAAATCGTGCCGAAAAGCGAGCACGGACGGCGCCAGTTGTGCGATGGCGACCGCGTTGAAGTGGTGCACGCGATCGGCGGTGGTTGATGTCGCGTCGATGAATGGTACGAAACATAAATGTTCAGCGTTGGCGCCGACCCGACGAATCGGCGCGAGCAGCCACCGGAAGTCGATGCGTCTCGCCCTGACAAGAATTGATAAATGGACTGAACCCAGATGAACGCCGTGCCCCGATCCATACCTGATACGTCGCCGGATTCGCTTGTGATTGCCGGGCGCAGTTACCGCTCGCGTCTGCTGACTGGCACCGGAAAATTCGCCGATGCCGAAGAAACCCGCTGCGCCACCGAAGCTGCCGGGGCGCAAATCGTGACCGTGGCGATTCGACGCAGCAATATCGGGCAGGACAAGAATGCACCGAGCCTGCTCGATGTGTTGCCGTTGGAAAAGTACACGATCCTGCCTAACACCGCTGGTTGCTACAGCGCCGACGACGCCGTGCGCACTTGCCGTCTCGCACGCGAGCTGCTCGACGGTCGCAACCTGGTGAAGCTGGAAGTGTTGGGTGACCAGAAGACACTGTTCCCCGATGTCGTGCAGACTCTGCAGGCTGCCGAACGCCTGGTCGCCGAAAAATTCGAAGTGATGGTCTATACCAGCGACGATCCGATTCTGGCGCGTCGCCTGGAAGAAATCGGGTGCGTGGCGGTGATGCCGCTTGCTGCACCGATCGGCTCGGGTCTGGGCATCCAGAATCGCTGGAACATTCTGGAAATCGTCGAGAACGCCAAAGTGCCGGTCATCGTCGACGCCGGTGTGGGCACCGCATCGGACGCCGCCATCGCGATGGAACTGGGCTGCGACGGAGTGCTGATGAACACCGCCATCGCAGGCGCCCGCGATCCGGTGCGCATGGCCGCCGCCATGAAGCAAGCAGTCGAAGCCGGGCGCGGCGCGTTTCTCGCCGGCAGGATTCCGCGCAAGCGCTACGCATCGGCATCGAGCCCGATCGACGGGCTTATTTAGTGCGGTCATCCCCGCCCGCGAGAATCCCAAAGCGGCCATACCTGACCGCACGTCTTACGAATCGCGGAAATTTTCGTCGCATGGATAATCCTGCAAATCACTCGCGCCATATCCGCAGCTTCGTGCTGCGCCAGGGACGCTTCACCCCCGCGCAACAACGCGCGTTCACGCAACATTGGTCGCGCTTCGGCCTGGATCCGGCAAGCGGGCAGCCGCATTGGCGCCAGGTATTTGGTCGCGACGCGCCACTCGTGCTTGAAATCGGTTTCGGCAATGGCGAACAGTTGTTGTGGTCGGGCCAACACGAACCCGACAAGAATTTTCTCGGCGTCGACGTACATCGACCAGGCGTCGGCCGATTGATGAATGCGTTGGCTTCACACCATGTGGACAATGTGCGTTTGTACAATCACGATGCAGTCGATTTGCTCGAACAAGTCATCGCACCCGACACGCTGGATGAAGTGCGCATCTATTTTCCCGACCCGTGGCCGAAGAAGCGCCAGCACAAGCGACGGCTGATTCAGCCGGAATTCGTCGCTTTGCTGGCGCGTCGCGTCAAACCCGGCGGACTGTTGCATCTGGCCACTGACTGGGTGGAATACGCGCAACAGATGCTGGAAGTGCTCGATGCCGCAGCCGATTGGCGCAATCGTGCCGGCGCCGGGCAGTCTTCACCCCAACCCGATTGGCGCATTCGCACTCATTTCGAGAATAGAGGCCTGCGGCTGGGCCATGAGGTACGCGACCTGCTTTACGAACGCACTTGAACGCTGAATCCAACGGATAGAAAGTTCACGCCACGATGAACGCCGACCTGACCCTCACCCATGACATGATGCTCGTGCTTGGGCTGTTGTGTTTTACCGTGCTCATGCTGGTGCTGGAATGGATTCGTGGTGACTTGATTGCCTTGCTTGTGGTCGTCGTCATCGGCATCACCCAATTGATCCCGGTGGAGCAGTTGTTCGAGGGTTTCGCCGGCAACGCCGTAATCTCGCTGCTGGCGGTGATGATCATGGGCGCAGGTCTGGATCGCACCGGAGTGCTCGGCAAGGCCGCGGCATTTATCCTGCGCATGGCGGGTGGCGTCGAATCGCGCCTGGGAAATTTGATCAACACGATGGTCGGCACGTTGTCGTCGATTATCCAGTCGCAGGCGCTCGCAGCATTGTTTCTGCCCATCGCCAGCCGCGTCAGTGCACGCACCGGCGTGCCATTGTCGCGTTTGTTGATGCCGATGGCGTTCTGCATTCTCGCCGGCACCAACATGACGATGATCTCGAACTCGCCGTTGATCCTGCTCAATGACCTGATCGCGAGCGCCAACCGCAACCTGCCGCCAGGTGCGCAGACGATCGAACCGTTCTCGTTGTTTGCGGTAATGCCGATCGGCATTCCGCTGCTGCTCGCAGGTTTGGCGTACTTCGCGTTGTTTTCCAGCCGCCTGCTGCCGGCCGACAAGGAAAGCCAGAACGTCACCCCCGGTCGCACCGAGACGTATTTCGCAGAGACTTACGGCATCGCCGGCGAAGTATTCGAGCTGACTGTCACCTCGGAAAGTCCGCTGGTCGGCATGAGCGTCGTCGAAGCCGAAGCCTTGCACGACGCCCCACTGATCCTGGCGATCAAGAATGGCGACGAGACCCGCCTCGCTCCGCCGGCCGATACGATGATCTGGGTCGGCACGATACTCGGCGCATTGGGCAAGCGCGAACAAGTCAACGAATTCGCCAATCTGAATCTGTTGCGTGCGCAAAGCCGACTGCGCAACTTCCGCGATATGTTCAATCCCAATCGCGCCGGCATCGCCGAGGCGGTGGTGCCGCCGAATTCCCGTTTCATCAAGCAGACAGTGAGCGAGTTGCGACTGCGCAAACGCTTCGGCGTGAGCGTGCTTGCCGTATATCGCGGGGGTGAAGTGTTTCGCGAAGACGTTCGCAAGCTCAGCGTTCGTGCCGGTGATACGCTCGTTTTGCACGGCTTGTGGCGCGATCTGACACTGGCTACCGAAGATCGCAACTTTGTCGTCGTTACCGACTATCCGAAAGAAGAGCATCGCCCGAGCAAGATCTGGCATGCATTGTTCTTTTTCGCTCTCGCCCTGGGACTGGGGTTGTTCACGACCATGAAGCTGTCGGTCGCGATGCTGACCGGGGCAGTGGGCATGTTGCTGGCCGGCGTGCTGAACATGGAAGAGGCTTACAACGCAATCAACTGGAAGACGATATTCACCCTGGCGTGCCTGATTCCACTGGGATGGGCGATGGACACAACTGGCACCGCGGCATGGATCGCCCAGGAAGCCATGCGCTATCTCGGCGATCTGCCGCAATGGGGATTGCAAGCCTGCGTCGCGCTACTGGCGTTGATGTTCTCGCAGATCATGTCCAATGTCGGTGCGGCCGTCATGATGGTGCCAATGGCGATCAATATTGCGCTGGCATCCGGCGGCAATCCGGGCGTGTATGCCATGATCGTGGCGGCTTCCACCTCGAATACGTTCCTGATTCCCAGCGCCAGCCCGGTGCTGCTCGTCGTCGCCGGTCCGGGCGGCTATACCAGTCGCGATTTCCTGCGTGTGGGTTTGCCGTTGACCTTGCTGATGCTGGTGGTGATGCTGGTCGCGGTCAACCTTGTGTTTCATTGACTGACCAGAATTGCAATCGGGCCCGGAATCATCCTCGTCATCGCCTGCGCAGGTTTCAATCAGAGGTTGCCAGGCGACGCAGTTTCGCGATTCGCCTCTCCACCTCGCCCCAGCGAGCGTGTTCCGGACTTGAACCGGGGTCCAGGCGCGCCGCGACCCGGTTGAGGGCGGCACTTGACGCTGCAAGCAAACCGAAGCGCCACCCTTGTCCGCACCAACTTTTGCATTATCGAACCCGTACGCAAAACCAGCCGTTCGCGAGTGCGACGGATGGGACGCCGTCTGCCGCCCTCGGGAGCAGGCAACGTCTATGGCAGGTGCACGTCGCCGTCGACGACTTCGACGTGCAGCGCAACCAGGCCGGCACCGCGACACGGGCCGGCGTAACAGTGTCCGGATTCGATGAAGAAACTCGCGCCATGCGCGGCACAGATCAGCAAGCCGCTGTCGATCAGGAATTGGCCGGGCGCCCAGTCGAGGCGTCTTCCGGCATGTGGGCACTCGTTGTGATACGCGAAAACCTGTGCGCCCTGGCGCAACAGGATCAATGAAAATCCGCCGGTGCTGGATTCAACGTCGACCGAAATCGCACCTCCATCCGGAATGGCATCGAGTCGACATAACGTTTTGCTAACACTCATCGCGCTATCACAACCTTTTGGCACTTGCGGTCGGCGTGCCGCGACCCCATCCTAGTGTAGTGCTTCACTGTATTTGACCCATTCAGAGCCAAGCACACGGGTCATGGCAAGGCGCAGTACGCCGCCAAGGGTTGCTCCCTTGGCAAATGCTGCGACGCAGCCATGGTCCGTGCGATTGGCTCCTTAAGGGCGAGCCGCTGGGCACTCGTCTGCGGCGTTGCATCTGCTGGAAAGGGAACCACCCTTCCTTGTGCGAATGCGCCTTGCAGCCGAGTGTCCAGCGACTCGCTGAATGGGCCAAATACAGTGAAGCACTACACTGGCCATTCTGACACGTAGGAGCGAAGACGCCATGCTGTACTGGCGCTGGTTCAACCGTCCGCGACATCCACTGCTGCGCCTGCTGCTCGCCGTTCTCGGCGCCGTCGTGCTGGTCGGCGTGCTGATGCTCGGATTCTTCGCCCTGGTGGCATTCGCGTTCATCGGTGGAATCGTCGCGCTCGTGCGTGCGTTCACGCGCCAGCATCGCGTGGCGACGGACACCATGCGCAAGCCGGCTGGAGCGGCGGATGCCCGCGTGATCGAAGGCGAATACGTGGTCGTGCACCATGACGCCTCGCCGTTGAAGCATTGAGGCGCGGCCACCCGGACCGGCGCATGTCCGGTCGTAGCGGATCCAGTGTCACAGCACGCTGATCGCCACGATCTGTGGATCGGGAAAATCGCCAGCGATGATATCCGTAGCAGCGAGGACAAATTCCGCTCGCGTGCGATTCATGTTGTACCTCTGCGCGAGATTCGTCGCGCGAATTTCCGCTGGGGTAACCTGCCTCGTCGATGCCGCCGGCGCTGAACCGGCGCAAGGACTCAGGCGCGGTTTCCGGATAAGGGTTCCCGATCGCAAAAAACGGATGGCGATGCCGCGTCGGGCGGCTTAACCTGCGCGTCAGGAAATTCCCCCCTGCCAACGGTGCGCAATGAACACTGATCCGCTGGAAAACGCCCGCTCCCTGATCAATGCCGCGAACGATGTACCGCCCCGGCTGGCCGAACTTGCCCGCGAAGTCGGCCTGAGCGCCAGTCATCTGCAGCGCGCGTTCCGCAAACGTTATGGATTGAGTCCGGCCGAATACGCCCGGTCGTTGCGATTGCAAAGACTCAAGTCCGCGTTGCGCACGCAACTGCGCGTGACCGATGCGATCTATGATGCTGGGTTCGGCTCCGGCAGCCGCGTCTACGAAAAGACCGGACAACTGCTCGGCATGACGCCGGCGCGCTATCAACGTGGCGGTGCCGGCGTGACGATTCGCTATACGACCGTGGCCATTCCATTGGGGCGTGTGCTTGTCGCGGCCAGTGAGCGAGGTATTTGTGCGGTAACGCTTGGAAATACCGACACCGCACTTGGCGCAGAATTACGCAAGGAATTTCCGGATGCGACGATCACGCGCGTCGACGAGGGCCGCGACGAATGGTTGGCTGCGATGATCGCGCGAGTGAACGTGGAACTTGGCTTGAACCAGAAGTCTGGTGGCCAACTGCCACCCGTGGATGTTCGTGCCACCGCATTCCAGTGGCGCGTCTGGCAAGCGCTGCAACGGATTCCTGCAGGCCAGACGCGCAGCTATACGGAAATCGCCGCCGACATCGGCGCGCCGCGATCCGTGCGCGCCGTCGCCAACGCCTGCGCTCGCAACCGGCTCGCCATCGTAGTGCCTTGTCATCGGGTCGTGCGTGCGGATGGTTCGTTGGGCGGCTATCGCTGGGGCGTTCAGCGCAAGCGTCGACTGCTTTCTCGCGAGGCCGAATTGGCATCCTCCGCAAACTGACGAGTGGTGCTGTTGAGGTCGCTATGAGTGCGGATATTCTTCACGCATGAACGACACCACGATTGTCCCGAATACGCCCGCCGCCGGAGTCAATTCCCGCGTGTTGATACCCCTCGCCCTGATCGGCGTGTACCTGTTGTGGGGCTCGACCTACCTGGCCATTCGCGTGGCGCTGGTCAGCTACCCGCCATTCCTGATGGGAGCCTGCCGGTTCCTGGTCGCTGGTTCATTGTTGTTTGCCTACCTGCGTTGGCGTGGCGTCGCCGCACCCAACTCGAAGCAATGGTTCAACTGTGCGGTCACCGGCACCCTGCTGCTCGGCGGTGGCAACGGTTTGGTCTGCTTTGCCGAACAAAGCGTGCCGTCTGGAGTTTCTGCAGTCGCGGTCGCCAGTATGCCTTTGTTCGCTGCATTGTTTGCGGGGCTTTATCGACAGTGGCCCAATCGTCTTGAAACCTTCGGCCTGCTGATTGGTTTTGCCGGGGTGATCGTCTTGAATCTGGGCGGCAATCTGCGCGGCTCGCCGTTGGGCGCACTGGCGCTTGTGTGTGCTGCTGCGTCGTGGGCGTTCGGTTCCGTCTGGAGTCGGCGCCGCAACATGCCGCACCCGATGATGAGTACCGCCGCGCAAATGCTGTGCGGCAGCATCGCGCTTGGCATCGTGGGCCTGGCAAGCGGCGAACGCATCAGCAGCGTGGCGAATGTCGATGCGACACTGGCGGTGGGTTATCTGATCGTGGCCGGATCGCTGTTGGGTTTCAGCGCGTACGTCTATCTGCTGCATCACGTGCGCCCGGCGCTGGCGACCAGCTACGCGTATGTCAATCCACCGATCGCCGTTTTGCTCGGCGTCGCGCTGGGCGGCGAGTCGGTGCACGCGCTGGACCTGCTCGGCATGGCCGTGATTCTCGCCGGCGTTGTCGCCATCAGTCTGGCAAAAAACGCCGTGCCGGGCACCGGCGCATCGAAGCTTGCGCGATAGGCTCCGATACATCGAAGCCTATCGCTTTTCATCCGATGCTCATGACTCGCGCAATGCCGTCGTCACCGGCAAGCGTGCGGCACGCACGGCGGGGAACAGACCACCGACAAAGCCGATCGCCAACGCCCACTTGATGCCGGTCCACAACAAGCCCGGCGACACCTTGAACTGGAATGTCAATTGCCCGACGCCACCGGCAAGCGTCGATGCGGTATAGCCATTGAAGATCAGCCACGCAATCGCGCCGCCGATGATGCCGCCGATCAATGCCAGCAGCATCGTTTCAAGCATCACCGCAACAACCACCGGCAATCCGCGAAAACCGATGGCCCGCAGCGTGGCGATTTCCCGCGCACGCGTGGCCACGGTGGCGAACATCGTGTTCAACGCGCCGAATCCCGCACCGATCGCCATGATCGCACCAACCACCATGCCGATGATGCGAATCACCTTGGTCATGGCCTCGGATTGCTTGCTGAAATATTCGGCAGTCGTGCTGATGTCGACCTGCACGCGCGGATCGCTGGACAATGCGGCCTTGAGTGTGTCGAACGCCGACGGGCTGGTCAGGCGTACGGTGACCGACGTGCGCGAACTGCCACGCCGATAGGCTGAAGCGACCACCCCGGCGTCGCCCCAGACTTCCGAATCCATTGAATCGCCGGAATGGAATATGCCGACGACGGTCCACGTCTGGCTGCCCAGCTTGATGTCGTGTCCCGGTTCAAGCCCGGAAAACTTGCCTTGTGCGCCGGTGCCCACAACCAGTTCGCGCAGTCCGCTCTTGAACTTGCGGCCCTGGGTGATCTTCACTTCCGGTCGCAGCGTCCACGCCTCTTCGCTGACGCCGCGCAGTTGCACGCTTCCGGTTTCGTCCGGATCGCCGCCCTTGATCGGAAGATTGGCCGCCACCACCAACTCCGGCGATGCGATTGGTTTGCCATCGGCATCGCGCGCAATGCCGGGCGCTTGTTCGATGACCGTCACGTTGTCGTGCGCAAGCACCGAGGAAACTTCCGCGGCCGAACCGCCGCGCATGACGATGGCTGTATCGTCGCTGCCGCTGCGACGCAACGTGTCCTGGTAACCTTCAGCCATCGCGAGCATCGCGACCAGCACGGCAACCACGCCCGCGATACCGATGATCACCACCGAGGACGCACCGATACGCTGCGACAATGTGCTGACGCCAACGCCGGTCACCGAACTGGCCTGACGCCCGCGTCGCGTGAGCAACATCCATAGCGCGAAGGCAACTGCAAGCGCCAGCAGTGCCGGCCAGGGAAGCAACGCCCATGCCGCGATGCCGATCACTACAACGACAACCAGGCCAAGCCCGCGCAGGAATGAATTCAATTTACGCATGTTCGTGATCTCCTCAGCGTCCGGCCAGTGCATCGACGATGTTCAAGCGCATCGCGCGAATCGCCGGCAACGCCCCCACCAGCAACCCAATCGCGATCATCAGCGACAGTCCAAGCAGCCAACTGCTCAACCCGACCGGCGGCATATTGATCACGCCACCGCTGCCCGCGCTGATGCCCGGACCGAGCACCGCCGCAAGTCCGAGACCCAGCACGCCACCGATCAAGACCAGCAGCACGGATTCGGCCAGCACCAGCATCAACACGCCGGCACTCGAAAAACCGATTGTCTTCAACACGGCCAGTTCCGAGGTGCGTTCGCGCACCGCCTGCGCCATCGTGTTGCCGGTCAGCAGCAGCAAGGTGAAAAATACCGCGCCCATGATCGAGCCCACGATCAGGCCGATGTCGGCCAATTGCTTGATCCATGAAGCCGTTGCCGCCTGTTCGCTCTGGGTCTTCGTCTCATGGTCGGAGTTCGCCGACAATGCATCGATCGCCTTGGCCACGTCATCGGCCTTGTTCACGTCCTGGACGCGGGTCACATACCAACCCACGCGACCGCGGTTGTACGGCGTGGAGTCGTCGAAGTATTTCCAGTGCAGAAAAATTGCGCCGTCGAAGAAGCTGCGGTCGGCACCGGCTTTCGGTTTCATGATCCCGACGATATCGAAATTCCAGTTCTTGCTGCCGTCGACATTCGGAAAAATGTTGGATATCAGGGGAAGCTTGTCGCCCACCTTCCAGTGAAAGCGCACAGCTAGCGTATCGCCGACCAGCACACCCGTGCGGGTCGCGTCGAATGCCTTGCGCACCTCCGGGCTGATGTCGATCTCCGGATACTGATCGACGTAATTGGGACTCACCGCAAAACTGAAGATTTGATTATGCGGATCCTGATACGCGCCGCCAAACCAGTTGGCGTAAGCCACCTCCTTCACCCCGGGCACGGTGGCGATTTGCGAATCGAGAGCCAGTGGCAGGGTTTCGATGAACGATAGGCGAGAGCCGGTCTGCAAGCGCTCTGCGCCTGCCGCGCTTTTGCCCGCATCGGCAAAACTATGGCGAACGCCATCCAGCATGCCGAACAACAAGAACGCCGCGAGAATCGATACGAGCGTCAGGAAAGTGCGGGTCTTGCGCCGAAACAGCGCCGCCCAGATCAGATGCAGATATTTCATGTCGACCTCGGGATACTTGCAGATATTCCACACGTTCAAAAGTTTGCGTCGTTCCCGCGAAAGCGGGAATGACGAAAGACTAGGCGTGCTCGGCTTGTTCCACCAACGTGCCCTTGTCCAGATGCAACGTATGCGTGGCGTGCTCGGCCGCTTTCGGATCGTGGGTCACCATGACGATGGTCTTGCCATGTTCGCGGTTGAGCGTCTGCAACAACCCAAGCACTTCTTCCGCGGATTGGCGATCCAGGTCGCCGGTGGGTTCGTCGCAGACCAGCAACGCTGGATCGGACACGATCGCACGCGCGATCGCCACACGTTGTTGTTGACCGCCGGAAAGTTCGCCGGGTTTGTGCGTGGCGCGATCGGCCAGACCAACCAGTTGCAATGCGACGGCCGCGTTTTTCTTGCGTTGCGCAGCGGAAAGCTTGGTCAGCAACAACGGCAATTCAACATTTTTCTGTGCCGACAGCATCGGCAGCAGGTTGTAGAACTGGAAGATGAAGCCGACGTTGGCGGCACGCCATTTGGCCAGTTCACCTTGCCCAAGCTTGTCGATGTTCCGGCCGGCTACGACGATGCTGCCGTCGGTGGGCGAATCCAAACCGCCGATCAGATTCAGCAACGTGGTCTTGCCGGAACCCGACGGACCCATCAGCGCGAGAAAATCGCCTTGCGCAATGTTCAGATCGATGTGATGCAACACCTCGACCTTCTGCTTGCCGCGTGCATACACTTTGCTGACATTGTTGATTTCTACCAGAGTCGTCATCGTCGCATCCTCTATTTCTGTTCGTTCGACAAGGTGATTCTTGCACCATCGTTCATTGCTGTTGGTGGTTGTTTCACTACCTTTGTGTCCATGGCAATACCTTGAACCAGGCGCAGATCGTTGAACGTCTGGCCCGGCGTCACCGCTTTCAGCCGGGCACGATCGCCATCGATCGCGAACAGCACATCGCGCCCATCGCGCTTGACGATCGCCGACAACGGCACGAGCACGCCTTTGGGCGCTTGCGCCGGAGCGCCGTTAGCGCGCTTGTTCTCCTCCAGAAACGACACGCGCACACCCATGTCCGGCAGGACGCGCGCGTCTTTTTGATCCAGACCAACGCGCACTTTGACCGTCGCCTTGCTGCGATCTGCAGTCGGAATGATCGCAATGACGTGAGCCGGAATCGTCCAGTTCGGATACGCGTCGAGCACGGCCTGTGCCGGTTGCCCGGCTTGCACGCGGTTGATATAGGCCTCGTTCACGTCGACTTCGATTTCCAGCGAGTCCATGTCGACGATGGTGCCCACGCCGGTACGCGTGAACCCACCACCGGCCGACAACGGCGAAACGATTTCGCCAACTTGTGCGGCCTTGGCGATGATGACACCGGCGAATGGAGCGCGCACCGTGGTGTAATCCAGTTGCACTTGCGCATAGGCGACGCCCGCGCGAGCCAGCTCAATCTGCTTTTCCTGCGCATTGGTTTGCGCTGCCAGTGTCTTGATCTGGGTCTGCGCCGTTTCCAGAGCCTGCTTCGAGGTGAGATGACGCCCGATCAGATCCTGTTGGCGCGATGCATCGCGTCGCGCCTGCGCGAGTTGCGCCTGATACTGCGTCAATGTCGCCTGTGCAGCGTGCAGTTGCGCCTGCGCCTGCGCAAGGCCGGCCTTCTGCGCGGTGTCTTCCAGATGCGCCAGCACCTGTCCTTTGTCGACGTGCTCGCCTTCCTCGATCAGCACATCCGTCAAGGTACCGGTAATCTGCGCCGATACCGTGGCTTCACGGCGCGCAGTCACGTACCCGGTCGCCTGCAGCACCGCCGTATCGCCACCGCCGGCGCTCGGCGCAACCGCTGTCGCCGCTTGCACTTCGAAGCGCTGCCCGCCAAACAACAACCATGCAGCGCCCCCCAGCAACAGCAGCAACGCGATGATCGCCGCCGCCACCCACGGCCAGCGACTCGGCGCAGCGCTGTCTTCGCGATGGTGCTTGTCGATGCGCAATTGATTGAGCAATTCCGATGTTTCCACAGTGCGTTTTTCCAGTCCGTTGCCGATTTTCAAGTGTGCCACAGAGTCGCAGCAACTGACGCATCGCGCCAGGGCGTATGGTCACGATTGCGGTATGACAAGTGTCAGGGAATTGCGATTGCTTTGCACCTGCAATCCGTAGCATGCTTGCGTGGCGTCCACCGTAATCGTCCCTGATTGCGGCGGATCAAAAAGCGGCCATCCGTGACCGCACTTTTCAAATCCGGTGCAATCGTCCCTGATTGCGAGGATCAAAAAGCGGCCATCCGTGACCGCACTTTTCAACCAGGCGGTTTTTGGGGAGACGACAATGAAAGCACTTTGGGCAGCTGGAATCATCTTCTTGGTGGTGGGACTTGGCATGCTCACCGGCGGCTTTTTCCTGTGGCGTTCGCAGGCGAATTTCGTCGCTCACGCACTGCACGCCGATGGCACGGTGACGGATCTGGACTATCAGCGTGGATCCAAAGGCAAGGGCACGTATCACCCGGTCGTGGAGTTCAGTGCGCAAGGCGGCAAGATTATTCACTTTACCAGCAGTACCGGTTCCAACCCCGCCTCGTACTCGCGCGGCGATCATCTGCGCGTGCTCTACGATGGCGCCAATCCAGAGCACGCCAGCATCGACAGCTTCATGTCGAACTGGTTCGGCACGCTGATGCTGGGTGGCCTGGGTCTGGTGTTCGCGCTCATCGGCGGTGGAATCGTGTGGTCGCGCCTGCATCAGCGCAAGGTGCGGGCCTGGTTGGCCCAGAACGGCATGCGCGTGCAGGCGAAATTCGAAGGTGCGATGTATGACACCAGCGTCAGCGTCAACGGGCGCAGTCCATGGCGATTGAAGGGCCAATGGCAGCATCCGGTCACGCAAACCGTCTATTCGATGCGCAGCGATCCGATCTGGTACGACCCAAGCGACTACGTCAAGGATCGAACCACGCTCGATGTGCTGGTCAACATGGACAACCCCAAGCAATACCAGATCGACACCTCGTTCCTGCCCAAGGCCGGCTGATGGAATTCGCGTTTGCGCCGCCGCCTGTCGTCTCGATTTCCGTCGCCGGCGGCGGCGCGCGCTTTCCGGTACGGCGAATATTCTGCATTGGCCGCAACTATGCCGATCATGCGAAGGAAATGGGCGCGACGGTGGATCGCGGCTGCCCGGTATTTTTCTGCAAGCCTGCGGACGCGGTGGTTGCCGATCAAAGCAAAATTCCCTATCCGCAGGCCACCAGCGAGTTGCATCACGAGGTGGAGATGATCGTGGCGCTGCGATCCGGCGGCATGGACATTGGCATCGACAAGGCGCTCGCATGCGTGTTCGGGTATGGCGTGGGACTGGATCTCACCCGACGTGACTTGCAGGCCGCAGCCAAGGCGAAAGGCATGCCATGGGACACCGCCAAAGCCTTTGATCAATCCGCACCGGTCTCGTCGATCCATCGCGCGGACGACGTCGGCCATCCGCAGCGCGCCGCGTTGACGCTCCAGGTCAACGGCCAGGTGCGCCAGAACAGCGATATCGCGCAGATGATCTGGAGCGTGCCGGAAATCATTGCCGAATTGTCCGGCCTGTTCGAACTTGAACCCGGCGATCTGATCTTCACCGGCACACCTGCCGGAGTAGGCCCGCTTGCGCGTGGCGACCGCTTCCATGCATCGCTGCAGGGTATCGCCAAACTGGAAGGCTTCGTCTCCTGATCGGCCTGCGCAGGCCTGGCGAATTTGCGCTAAATTGCCCGAGCCGCCGCATGGCAGTCGTGTGGCTGGTCAAACATCGGGAGATTGACCTATGAGTTTCTTCAGCGAGTTCAAAACCTTTGCCATGAAAGGCAATGTGGTCGACATGGCCACGGGTATCGTCATCGGCGCGGCCTTCGGAAAGATCGTGTCCTCGTTGGTTGCCGGCGTGATCATGCCGCCAATCGGGCTGCTGATCGGCGGCATCGATTTTTCGGATATCAAGACGGTGATCAAGGCTGCCGGCGCAAACGGCAAGGGCGAAGTGGCGATCATGTGGGGCAGCTTTTTCAATACCATCATCAGTTTCATCATCGTCGCGTTCGCGATCTTTTTGGTCATCAAGGTGATGAACCGCGTCGTGAAAAAGCAGGAAGCCGCAGCGGCTCCGCCTGCGCCCGATGTCGTGTTGCTTACCGAAATCCGCGATCTGCTGAAACAGCAAAAATCCGCCTGAGCGCTCCACCTGACCCGCGCGCTGCACTGCCGCCGGCATTCCTGTCGGCGGCGCCTTCGTTTCCCGCCTCACACGCATTCACCCGACCTGGTTGCGGCGGCGCAATATCGGCGGGCGGGCAATCCCGATCGCGATAACCAAGGCCCGTCGCGCCGAAACGTTCCCGGATTCCTCGATTGCGCCCTCGGTGCAGGTTCGGGTCGCATGCCGCCACCCGCCGCGCTGACCCTTGCCCATCCACCTGTTCGGTTTTGACGCCAAATTACGTTACTGAAAATAGAGGAAGGGAAGCTGCCGTTCGTCCGATTGCAGCCGCCGGCAGTTGCCGGTCAATCGGGTCGGGCGCAGCATCCACGCTTCCCAATCCGGACCTGCCTGAACGGGTGAGTTCGGAATCCGTCCGGGAACTTCATCGGGCCGACAACGTGGGAGTAGAACATGAGCAATCCAATGCGGCGCTGGGCGATCCTGATCCTGCTGCTGGCGACGGGCCCGTGCCTTGCGCAGACGACCATCAACGTCACCACCGACGAAGACGAACTGAACAGCAATACCGTGGCAGCCAATGGTCCGGTAAGCAAGGGCTGCTCGCTGCGCGAGGCGATAGAAGTGATCGACGATGGCAGCAACGCGAATTTCCCGGAATGCACCAACCCCACCTCGGCACCCTTCACGATCAATCTCGGCGGGCATACCGTCGTCGTAAACAGCGCGACCCCGAATCCGTCGCTGGTTCCGCCGGCCATGGGTAATACCTACAACGACACGCTGCCGACCATCCCCAGCGCCGCAAGTCGCGGACCGGTGATCATCAGCGGGGGTGACATCAGTTGTTTCACCGATCCAATCAGCAATGACGGTGTCATCATTTTTCGGGTGGCCGATGGCGGCGACTTTTCCATCACCGGAGCGAATATCCACGATTGCACCGCGGCTGGCGCCGGCATCGCCATCCACGAACAAGGTACATCGTCATTGACCTTGAACACGGTAACGTTCACGAACATCGTCGCCACCAACGGCAGCACGGGTGGCGCAGTCCTGCACAACAACGGCAACCTGACGCTTGACGACGTGCACTTCATCGGCTGCAAGAACGACGACGGCATGGGCGGCAAGGTCGGCGATGGCGGCGCACTGTCCATCAGCAACGTCGGCCTGCCCGAAGTCGCTTCAATCAACAATTCCACGTTCCTCAACAACAGCGCGGGCGAAGACGGCGGCGCGATCTACTTGTCCGGGACGAACAACATTTCGATGACCAATGTCATCTTCACCTCGAATACGGCCAACGGCGACAGTTCCAGCAATACAGAAAGCGGCGGCGGCGCGATTTATGCCGGCAATGTGGCCAAAAACGGCGTCGCGCCGTTGTGGCTGATGAACAACGCCCAGTTCATCAGCAACAGTGCGCCGAACGGCACCGGCGGCGCGATTCTGCTGGCCGGAAGCAATCTGGCCTATGCGACCGTCGATTTCCCGCTGGCCGGCGGCATCGTCGACGCCAATTTCACCGACAACAGCGCCGGCGGCCCGGCACCCAGCGGCAACGACCCGCGCAGCGGCTCGGGCGGTGCGATCTATGCGCGCGGCAATCTCACCGTGGTGCAATCGAGTTTCGTCGACATCATCGGCGCCAACAGCAGCACCAACAGCAATGGCGGCGCCATCGCATTCTACGATCCGACCGGCGGGTTCAACCTGACCCTCGCCAATGTCACCCTGCACGGCAATACCGCAGCACTCAAGGGCGGCGCGATCGCCAACCTGCTGGCAACGACCAATCAGGCTGGTAACGTCAGCCTTTTCAACGACACCATCGACAACAACACATCGAACACGATGGCTGGCGGTGGCGCATTTTTCAATGGCAACAGCACGCCGGCGAACGTGACCGCGAGCAACACCATCTTCTCCAACAGCCTCGGGGCCGGCGGCAACTGCGGCGGCGGACCGTTCACCAATGCGAATACGAATCTGCAATTTCCGGGCATGGATTGCGGCGCCGCCATTGCCTCGGCCGATCCGGTGTTGGGAAGTCCGACGATTCACCTCGGACCGAACATCTTCGTGCTCACTCAGGACCTGGGTGCGGGCAGCGCCGCATCGGGCCAGGGCACGCAAGCGGTTTGCGATGCCGGTCCGGTACTCACCTTCGACGCGACCGGGACGCCGACAATCCGGCCATCGCCCAGTGGCAGCCAATGCGATATCGGCGCCTACGAGGCCAGCATCGTATCCGATCTGAGCATTGCCAAGACGCATGCCGATCCGTTTACCCAGGGCGACAGCGGCGACACCTACACGATCACGGTGTCGAATGCAGGCAATGATTCGACCAGCGGCACAGTCAGCGTGACCGATACCCTGCCGGCCGGCCTGACCGCCACGGCGATTACCGGCACCGGCTGGGCCTGCATCCTCGGCACGTTGACCTGCACCCGAAGCGACACGCTGGCCAGCAGTTCCAGCTATGCGGACATCACCCTGACTGTGGATGTATCCACGAGCGCAGCGGCATCGGTGACGAATACGGCGGCTGTTTCCGGTGGTGGCGAGGTGAATACGGGCAACGACAGCGTCGATGATCCGACCAACATCACCGCGCTCGCGGATCTGACCATCGCCAAGACGCACTCGGATCCGTTCACCCAGGGCGACACCGGCGATACGTACACGATTACGGTGAGCAATGCAGTCGGCGTCGGCCCGAGCAGCGGCATGGTCAGCGTCGTCGATACCTTGCCCACCGATCTGACAGCCAGCGCGATTGCCGGGTCCGGCTGGTCCTGCACGCTGGGCATGCTGACCTGCACCCGCAGCGATGTGCTGGCCAGCGGGTCCAGCTATCCGGCGATTACCGTAACGGTGGATGTCGCGACGAACGCAGCACCATCGGTGACCAACTCCGCCACGGTTTCCGGCGGCGGCGAGGTCAACACCGGTAACGACAGCGCGAACGACACGACCAACATCACCGCGTTGCCGGATCTGACCATCGCCAAGACCCACTCGGATCCGTTCACTCAGGGCGACATCGGCGATACCTACACGATTACGGTGAGCAACGCGCCGGGCTTCGGTCCGACCACCGGTACGGTCAGCGTTGTCGACATGTTGCCCGCAGGACTGACTGCGACCGCAATCGCGGGAACAGGCTGGTCCTGCATATTGGGTACGTTGACCTGCACCCGCAGCGATGTGCTGGCCAGCGGTGCAAGCTATCCGGTCATCACGCTCACGCTCGATGTATCCATGAGCGCACCTGCTTCGGTGACGAATACGGCAACGGTCTCGATCGGCGCCGAATCCAACACCGGAAACGACAGCGTCGACGATCCAACGACGATCATGCCGAAGTCGACGCCGGTGACCCTGCAGTCGTTCGAGGTCGATTGACGATGCAGATCGTTCAGCGTGCTGTTTCCGGCGGCAGTATGAAACCGCCGCCGGTTTTTTTCGCCACGCGGCGACCGGTCAATGCTCCGCAGCAGGAACCTGTGCGGCGGCGGCCGCTCGACGCGGCACGCGGAACAGCAGCAATAACGGCAAGGTCGCCAGCGTCATCCAGGTCATCAGCCAGAAATCGTTGATGTAGGCGATGGCGGCGGCCTGACGGGTAACTTCACCGTTGAGTGCGGCCAGGCCGGCTGCAGCTATGCGCCGTTGCGGGTAGCGGTTGGCGTACCGAACGGCGTCAGGCGCGAAGCCAACTCTGCGTGATTGATCTGGGTGTATCGCGCAGACCAGAGCAAACACGATGGAAATGCCGATGCTGGATCCGATATTGCGCACCAACGAGTAGATGCCGGCCGCTTCGGTGCGCGCACGCATCGGCAAACTGGCGTAGGCGATCGTGGATACCGGCACGAACACAAGACCCAGACCGACACCCTGCACAATGCCCGCATTGATGATCGGCCACATCGGCACATCGGCGGATAAAATGCGTCATCATCCATAGCGAAAAGGTGGTCATGCAGATACCGATGCCAACCAGCAAGCGCGCATCGATGCGCATGGCCATCAGGCGGCCGACGACCATCATCGCCACCAGCGTGCCGACGCCACGCGGCGCCAGCAAGATGCCGGTAGTGATCACCGGATAATTCATCAGATTCTGCAAGTACGGCGGCAACAACGCCATCGTCGCATACAACACCACACCAACGATGAAGATGAAAAACGTTGCCACGCCGAAATTGCGATCGCGCAGCAGGCCGAGGTCCACGAATGCGCGCTCGCGCGTGTACCAATGCACCCAGTACAGATAGAAGCCCAGAAACGCAAGCGCCAGCTCAATCTGGATTTCCACCGAGCCAAACCAATCTTTTTCGTTGCCGCGATCCAACATCAGTTGCAGCGCCGCAATTCCCATGGAAAGGAAAAAGAAGCCGCGCCAGTCAAAACGGCTTTCGTGCGGTTCGTCCGGGGGTACGCTCGCGAGCACGCCAAAAAGAGCCAGTGCGCCGACCGGCACATTGATCAGAAACACCCAGTGCCACGAGTAATTTTCGGTCAACCAGCCGCCAAGCGGCGGTCCGAGAATCGGACCGACCATGATGCCCATGCCCCAGAGCGCCATTGCCGCACCGTGCTTTTCGCGCGGAAACGAATCCAGCAGCGAGGATTGCGAGATCGGCACCAGCGCCGCACCGAACAGCCCTTGCAAAACCCGAAACGCCACCATCTCGCCGATGCCGGTGGCCATGGCGCACAGGATCGATGCGCCGGTGAATCCGGCGATGGCGATAACCAGCAGATGCTTGCGTCCGAGTCGCGCGGCCAGCCAACCGGTAGCGGGTGTGGCGATCGCCGCCGCGACGATATACGAGGTCAGCACCCAGGCGATCTGGTCCTGGGTCGCCGACAACGAACCCTGCATGTGCGGCAGGGCGACGTTGGCGATCGTCGTATCGATCACCTGCATCAAGGTCGCCAGCATGATCGAGAAGATCAGCAGCGGGAGGTTTTCGACCTCGCGATGAGTTACGCCTTCCTGACTCATCGCTTTTTCAGTGACGCGCCACTGCCATTCGCGTTTGCGCGGGCGCGCGCGCGCCTTCGATGCGGCCCAGAAGCGAGTTCTGTTTGCCGGTATCGATTTCCACATTGGCGCTCATCCCGGCGCGCAGGATGGGGCCGTTTTCCTGATCGTCGATGGCTATGCGCACCGGAATGCGCTGCACGATCTTGACCCAGTTGCCGGTCGCGTTCTGCGCGGGCAGCACCGAAAACTGCGCGCCGGATGCCGGGCTGATCGAGGCCACATGGCCTTTCCATGAATGATCCGGGTAGGTGTCCACATCGACGGCAACGGGTTGTCCCACCTTGACGTGGGTCAGATCGGTTTCCTTGAAGTTCGCATCCACCCACACTTTCGTGGCGACCAACGGCATCGCCGCCTGGCCGACTTGAAGAAAGTCGCCTGGCTGCAAATTGGTCTTGCCGATGACGCCATCGGCCGGGGCACGCACGGTGGCGCGGTCCAGATCGAGTTTGGCCTTGTCCAGTTGCGCCTTGATCATCTTGTAGCCGGCAAGGGTCTGCACCGGTGCCTGCTCGTTGCCGCCCAGAAGGTTCTTGTTCTTGGCCACGGTGGCCGCGTCGCTGTCGCGCTTGCCGCGCGCGGTGGCGACTTCGTTGGCGGCGTCGTCGAGCAGCTTCTGCGCAATGAGCCCCTTGGCGCGCAATTGCCGCATGCGCTCAAGCTGGGTTTGATCGTAGTGCAACGTCGCCGACGACGAACTCAAATCCGCCAGCGCCGCGTGATAGCTGTCCTTGGACGACGCCAGGAGATCGCCGATCGCGTCCATCTGTGCGTTGAGCTGGTCGATCGTCAGCTGCAGCGGTTCGGAGTCGATGCGAAACAGCACGTCGCCCTTGTGCACGAATTGGTTTTCGCGCACGTCGACTTCGACCACGCGACCGCCGACTTGCGGCGCAATGGTGACCTGATCCGCGCCGATGTACGCATTGTCGGTCGATACATAGCGACCGGCTGTGATGTATAGCCAGCCACCGATGATCAACACGATCGCCGGGCCGAGTATCCACAATGCCAGCTTGCGCTTCTTGCGCCGGGGTTTGATTTCGGGCTCGGCGACATCGGGAGCGCCGTATTGTTTGTCGGTCATGACCGATTCTCCATTATTGATTCGCGCTGTCGAGCGCGTTGAGGTTGTCCTTCATGCGGCAGAGCATGTCGATCATGCTTTTCATCTGCGCCGCGCTGATTCCGCGTTGCGCCTGGCGGAACAACTCGCTGGAAATCTGCTCCATGTCGTCGACCACCTCGTGTGCTTGCGCGGTCAGGAACAAACGCCAGGCGCGCCGATCGGCCGGATCGGCCCGGCGTTCGACGAAACCCGCCTTCTGCAGCCGATCGATCACGCGACCGATGGCAATGGGTTCCATCTCCAGGTGCTCGGCCAATTCGTTCTGGCGCAAGCCTTCGTCATGCGACAGCCGCTTGAGCGCGCGCCACTGCGCCCGGGTCAAATTGAAACGCACCGCGCGCCGGTCGAAATGCTTGCGCATCAACCGGGTCACATCGGTGACGAGAAATCCGAAGCTGGGTTTATGTGTCTTGGTCATTATGGATACGTATATTATAGACTAGGCAGGTACTTTTCAAGAGGTTGAGATCCCGAAATGTGGGCTGGGGCAGGCGCAAGCCGGTAGCCGCTAGCCGGTAGCCGCGAAAGCCTGCCGGGCGGCATTTCCGCGAAGACGCGAATGACGAGCATGTCGCTTGCGAATTGTGAATACAGAATCCCGGCTGCACTACAATTCACTCATGCCCAGCGCAAATCCCCGCATCGAAATCATCGAAGCCGACATCACCGAACTTGCGGTCGATGCGATCGTCAATGCCGCGAACGAGACGTTGCTCGGCGGCGGTGGTGTTGATGGAGCAATCCACCGCGCCGCCGGTCCGAAATTGCTGGCGGCATGCCAGGCTCTGCCGCAAGTGCGACCCAACGTGCGCTGCCCCACCGGACAGGCACGCATCACGCCAGGTTTCGATTTGCCGGCGCAGTTTGTCATTCACACCGTCGGTCCGGTCTGGCGTGGCGGTGGAAACGGCGAGGCGCAACTGCTGGCAGACTGTTATCGTGAATCCCTGCTGCTGGCCTGCGAAGGCGCCGTGCGCAGTATTGCGTTTCCGGCAATCAGTTGCGGCGTATATGGTTATCCGCCCGCGCGTGCGGCGGAAGTCGCGCTCGCGCAGTTGCGTCGTCCTGGCCACGCATTCGACTGGCCTGAGCGGATACTCGTGTGCTGTTTCAGCGCAGCGATTGCGGCGACGTACCATCGGCTACTCGAGAACTGAAGCCTGCTGGAGTTTGCGGGGCGTTTCAGGCTTGTTCGAGCACTCTTTCCACGATGCCGACCGTTCGCAACACGCCTCCTTGTTCGCGCTCGAACGCGGCGCGGCCCGCTGCGCCGATCTGCTTGCGCAACGGCGCGTCGGCAAGCAATTTGATCACGGTTGCACCGAGTTCATCGGCATCGTCTATGCGCAAGACTGCGCCCGCTTCCATCAGGTCGCCGGTGATGTCGGTGAAATTGAACGTTTGCGGGCCAACGATCACCGGTACCGACAACGCCGCGGGTTCCAGCACATTGTGTCCGCCGATCGGCACCAGGCTGCCGCCGACAAAGGCGACGTCGCCGGCCGCATAGAAACGCAGCAGTTCGCCCAGCGTATCGATCACGAAACATTGCGTATCCGAACTGGCCATGGCATCGGCCGTGCGCGTGCGCGTGACGAAACCGAAACTGCGGCAGTCCTGCTCCACGGGCTTGAATCGTTCGGGATGCCGCGGCACCAGCAACAACAGCGCATCAGGGAACCGACCCAATACGGCCGCGTGCGCTTTGAGCACAGGCTCTTCTTCGCCTTCGTGCGTGCTCGCCGCGATCCACACCGGACGCCGCGCGCCCCATGCCATGCGCATGGACTGCGCCTGATCTTTCAACTCCGGCGGCACCGTCATGTCGTATTTGAGATTTCCGACGATACCCAGTCGTTCGATATTGGCGCCAAGATCGCGCAAGCGTTGCGCATCGGTGGCCGATTGCGCGGCAATGTAGCGCGCGCTGGCCAACGCCTTTTTTGCCAACGGGCGCACTGGCCCGTAACCGCGCAAACTCTTTTCGGAAAGTCGCGCATTGGCGACGACGAGAGGTATATTCCGCGCCTCGCAGGCGAAAAACAGATTCGGCCAGATTTCGGTTTCCATGACCACGGCAAGGCGCGGTCGCACACGGTCGAGGAAACGTCCGATCGATGCGGGCAGGTCATACGGAAGATAGACATTGAACACGCGATCGCCATATACCCGGCGCACGCGTTCGGACCCGGTCGGCGTCACCGTGGTAATCACGAATGGGGCATCCTGGTAGCGCTGCATCAAGGCGTCGATCAATGGCAACGCGGCGTTTACTTCGCCCATGGATACCGCGTGCAGCCAGATGCTGTCGCGGATATGCGGATTGCGGAAAAATCCAAAGCGTTCGCGCCAGCGCGAGAAATACTCGCGATAGTGAAAACCACGTACCGCCAACCGGTACAGAATCACCGGCGTGAGCAAGTACATGGTCAAGGTATAGATGAAGCGGCGAAGGCGCATGTGGTGACTGCGATTGCAATGAGCAAGTATAGCCGGGTAGCGGGGATTGGAGATTCGCGATCGGGGATTCGCAAGAGTCGGGCATGGCAATCCCGTGAGCGGCAGAAAATCATTGCAGAGCGGACACGAATCCCGTTTCTTCTTTTTCGCGCTTGAATCGTTGCTTTCAAGGGCAGGAGTCTTGTATGAGGTTGTTTTGATTTTTCAATTCCCGGTCACGCGTTCCCGGCTCTTGCGAATCCTCGATTCGCGCTCTCCAGCTACAATCCCGACATGATGTTGCGCGCCGATTCACACTTTCCCAAGCGATTGCTGTCGCCGAATTACTGGCCAAGCTGGCTTGGCATCGGTGTACTGTGGCTCGTCGCGCGGTTGCCGTATCGCGTGCTGTACGGATTGGGACGCGTGTTGGGCCTATTGACCGCGCGCCTTCCGGGAAGCCGCCGCCGCGTCGCCGAGCGGAATCTGGAATTGTGTTTTCCTGAACGTTCAGCGCAACAGCAAGAGCAGCTTCTGCGCGCATCTCTGGCCGATCTGGGCATGATGCTGGTGGAGTTCGCGTTGGCGTGGATGGGCAGTGATCGCGCCATCGCGCGCGTGCCGTGTGTCGTTGAAGGACTCGAACACCTGCACGCATGCCGCGAACGCGGTCAGGGGGTGTTGCTGGTGGGCGCACATTTTTCGCATCTGGAGCTGTGCGGGCGCCTGGTGTCACAACGCATTCGCATCGCCGGAATGTATCGCGTCATGGATAACCCGGTGTTCGAGCGTGTCGTGCTGCGCGCGCGCCTGGGCTATGCCGACGCAATGTTCACCAAACAGCAGTTGCGCGCGTCGGTCAAATATCTCAGGCAAGGCGGCACGCTTTGGTATGCGCCGGATCAGGACATGCGCGGCAAGGACAGCGTTTTCGTTCCGTTTTTTGGCGTGCCCGCATCCACGATCACCGCCACACACCATCTGGCGCGTTTGTCCGGCGCCGTCGTGATTGCGTTTCACCATGCGCGCAATGCGAACGGCGATGGCTATGTCATCCGCCTGCAGGCACCCCTGGAAAATTTCCCAACCGGCGATGTCGTTGCCGATACCGCGCGCGTGAATGCGGCGATCGAAGCGATGGTGCGCACGGCTCCCACCCAATACTTGTGGGTGCACAAGCGATTCAAGACACGGCCGCCCGGCGCAACGCCGGGCGATATTTACGCAGGCACTGATTGAAACCGCTGCGCCGCAATCTGATTGCCTCGTTTACGCGGCCGATTTCCACTGACCCAGTGCCGCCAGTCCGTTTTCCTTCGCGCGTTGCGCAACCGTGGCTTGGGCTTCGGCAAAATTCGCCTTCATGTCGCCGGCCCAAAGCTTCAACGCGGCCTGCTGCATGGCGCGGCCATAGCTGAAGCTCAACGGCCATGGATGCGGACCGATCTGGTTCATTGCATTCAGATGCGCAGTGGCTTGCTCGTCGGACTGCCCGCCGGACAGGAACACGATCCCCGGCAACAGCGTCGGCACCGACGATTTCAGACAGCGCACCGTGGCCTCGGCCACTTCATCCACACTCGCCTGCTGCGCACATGCTTTGCCGGAAACGACCATGCTCGCCTTCAGGATCGTGCCTTCGAGCATCACGTTCTGTTCGTACAGCGCACCGAACAGCGAACGCAGCGTAGCTTCGGTCACGTCGTAGCACACGTCGATATCGTGATCGCCGTCCATCAGCACTTCGGGTTCGACCATCGGCACGATGCCCGCTTCCTGGCACAGCGCCGCGTAGCGCGCCAGCGCGTGGCAATTGGATTCGATGCAGGTCCCGGTTGGCGCTTCTTCATCGATGTTGATGACGGCGCGCCACTTGGCGAACTTCGCGCCAAGTTTTGAGTATTCAGCCAGACGCTCGCGCAGGCCGTCCAGCCCTTCGGTGACCACTTCACCGGGAAATCCCGCCAGCGGTTTCGCGCCTTTGTCGACCTTGATGCCGGGCAGGATCCCGGCCTTCATCATGACTTGCGTAAAAGGCACGCCGGCCTTGGTCGACTGGCGCAAGGTTTCGTCATACAGGATTGCGCCGGAGATATGCGTGCCCAGATCCGGCGCCGTAAGCAGCATCTCCCGATACGCACGACGATTTTCTTCGGTGCATTCGATACCCATTGCATCGAAACGCTTCTTGATCGTGCCGGTCGATTCGTCGATGGCGATGATGCCCTTGCCCGGCGCGACCATCGCCTGGGCGATGGATTCGAGTTGTTCGATACTCATGGCGTACTCCGCGGATTCGTTCTGCAAGGCCGTGGAATCGGCCACTTTGCGAGGGCGCGGATTATAGGCCGACTGGCCGGCGGAAGCGAGCCGGGAGATTGCAGGTTTTTCTTCGATTCAGGCTACTGAACGATATTCACCACGTTGTCGGCAGGTTTGCCGAACCCCTTGAGTTCGCAAGGCGCCAGCACGCGGGCGCGCAACGCCTGAACGTCCGGCTTGTTCGGGTCGGCCGCAGGCAGGTTGAACGGCATCACCACGTAGGTCGACACGCGGTCCTTGCCAAGATTCTGCGGCGTCGGCGCAAACTGCATTCCGGCCACGACCCGCACGGCGACATTGCCCAAATCGCCCGGGGGCACGAGCCTTTCCAGCTTGACGTTGCTGGTGCTGCCGTTTTTTTCGATGGTATAGGCAACCGCCGCACAGCTCGGCGCGCTGAGGTTGCGGCCGGAATTCGGTACCCGCGCCTGCGCAGAGCTGGATTCGAGCAGCCAGTAATGGGCCACGCGTTGCGGAGGAATGACATGGGGTCTTTCCGCCGCGGGAGCATGGCTGAAGAACGCTGCAACTGCGATTGCGCCAACGATCGACTTGTTCATGATTTTTCGTTTTCCTCAACCACCGGATCATCCTCGCAAGTCGCGGTTCGCGGCGATGCTGCGCGCACTCGATGCAATGCGCCTGTCAAACCGCGACTGCCAAGCGTCAATATGCTCCCTGCCACGATTTGGATGACTGGTTTCGACAAAACCTTGGTAGTGAGTCTTGCGCTGTCGTCGCCAACGATACCCATTTGATGCAAGAACAGCACCGGTAAAATTTTGTCGGCGAGGCCGATAAGCCCCGTCATCACAAACCACATCCCCAACACGACTAGTGCTGCATGTTGCATTTGTTCCGCCGTAACCGGGCTTTCGAAGACCTGCCTGCTCGACCTGGCAGCGGCAGGCCGTGCCAGCAATCCGGGATACAACCACAGCAAGAACGCGACCACTACGACGCTGGCACTCCAAAACACAAGCGGCGCAAGTGAGTGATGGCCAAGGTCGCCATTGGTCACTGCGGCGTACGCGCCCGGGAAGGTCAACAGCACGTTGATACCAAGCCACACGGCACCGAGGCGAATCGCCATGCAGAGAACGGTATAGATGGAACTCTTCATGAATTTCTCCTGTCGCAAGATCCCTATTCAAAACCAAACGATCTAACGACAATATGTGCCACATCGTGCCGAGCGGATGCTGATGCTGCCGCCTCCGGCTCGGCGGCGACTTCAGCATCAAAGTTCCCCCAGCCCTTCGGCCACTCCACCTGGCCCGACCAGCAACAGCTTCAACGTATTCGTACCACCATGCTGGCCCGTGTGGTCGCCGGTGGTCAGGATCACGCGGTCGCCGTCGCTCAGGCAGTGCATGTTGAACAGGTGCTGGATCGCGGCCTTGGCGGCATGCGTCGGATCGACGCCGTGCGGATCGAAATCGACCGGCGTGACGTCCCGATACAGCATCATGCGCCGACGTGCGGACTCGCGTCGCGACAACGCGTAGATCGGCACGCTGGAACGATAACGCGACAACCATTGCGCGGTGCCACCGGACTCGGTCAGCGCAATGATCGCGCGCGCGCCGATGCGTCCTGCCACGAACATTGCGGCCAGCGCGATGGCCTGATCGGTGCGATCCAACTCATGTGAACCGGGCGTCAAATCCTCGATCGGCTCGAACTGACGTTCGGCACCGAGGCAAACGCGACGCATCGCGGCGACCGCCTTGTCCGGGTGTTTTCCGGCTGCGGTTTCCTGCGACAGCATGACCGCGTCGGTGCCATCGAGCACGGCGTTGGCAACGTCGAGCACTTCGGCGCGTGTGGGAATCGGCGATTCGACCATCGACTGCATCATCTGCGTCGCGGTGATCACCACCTTGTTTCGGGCCAGCGCTTCACGGATGATTTTTTTCTGGATGCCTGGTAGCTCCGCGTCACCGATTTCGACGCCCAGATCGCCGCGCGCGACCATCACCGCATCGGACGCATCGATGATCTCGCCGAGCACTTCGATGGCCTCGGCACGTTCGATTTTCGCAACCAACGCCGCATTGCCGCCGGCCGCACGCATCAACTTGCGGCTTTGCTCGATATCCTCGGCACACTTGACGAACGACACCGCGAGAAAATCCGCACCCAATTTCGCCGCGACCCGAATATCCTTCTTGTCTTTTTCGGCCAGCGCGGCCAGAGACAAGCCGCCGCCCTGACGATTGATTCCCTTGCGATCGGACAAGGCACCGCCAATCGTGACCGTCGTGCGAATCGTGCTGCCGTCGATCTTGTCAACATGCAGAGCGACCAAGCCATCATCGAGTAGCAACGTATCGCCTACTTTTATATCTTTATACAAGTTCAGATAGCTCACGCCAACATGGGTCGCATCGCCTGGCGCGGCATTGGCATCGCACTCCAGGGCAAACGATTGTCCGGGTTCCAGCAGCACCGGACCCGCAGCAAACTTCGCGATGCGGATCTTTGGTCCTTGCAAATCGGCAAGCACGGCGACTTCGCGACCCAACGCCGCAGCGGCGGCGCGTGCCTCGTCTGCACGGCGTTGATGATCTTCCGCCGACCCGTGGGAAAGATTCAGGCGTACCACATCCACGCCCTCTTCGAGAATGCGTTGCAGCATTCCCGGCGCGTCGGTGGCCGGCCCCAATGTGGCGATGATCTTGGTGCGTCGCAACGGAGAATCCATGCGCAAATCCTGTATAGCGAAGGCGCTAAACTACCACAGCATCGAATCCGTGGAACGTATGCGTGAACGACATCGACGCAGGTCAACGTCTGACTATGAGCGGCTCGTTTGGACGACCGCTATTCTGGCTATTTGTCATCAGCGTGATTGCATTTTCCGGCATCGCCGTGGCCCTGTGGGTGGTTGCGGCCGATGGCACCGGCGATACCAGGAAAGCGATAGCGCTGGTTCCCATCGTGTTTGTTTGCGGCTTGCTGGTGGTTGCGTGGTCCATCCGGCGGTCCGGAGTTCGCGTCGAGCATGACACGCTCGTCGTCAATACCGGTACAGGCACCAAACGTGTGGCAATTGCCGCGCTGCGCGCTCACGGTTTGCGAGTCGTCGACCTGTCCGAACGCACGGAACTGCAACCGGTATTCAAGCTGTGGGGCACCGGCCTGCCCGGTTTTGCAGGTGGCTGGTTCAGGCTGCGCAACGGCGACAAGGCGGTTTGCCTGCTGCTGGATCGCCAGCGCGTGAGCTGGCTGCGCAGCGATGCAGATCGACTCACGCTGCTGTTGTCGCTGGCCAAGCCGGAAAAATTGCGCGCGCTGCTGAACACCGAGTCGAAGTGCTAAGGACCCTCTGATTAACCCTGCGCGGGTGTCACCCGCTCTGTCTGTTCGCAAGACAAGGCGCACTGGCGCAGGCAGGCTGGTTGCCTGTCAAGACAGTGCAACGCAGAATGGCGGACAGGCAGAACGGGCCCAACCTGTTGATTTTAGACATGAGGGTGACGCCCGGAAAGCCCGCACCCCGCGCCGCGCGGCTTGTCCAGGCAACCAGCCTGCACTGCGCCACCCAGCACGAGTTGCGAACTTTCTGGGTGTCATGCCACCTGCACGGGGTTAATCAGAGGGTCCCTAAGTCGACATCAACAGGGGCAATAGCTCATCGGGTGCCTGCGCGATCGCGTGCGCGCCGGCATTACGCAGCTCTTCGACGCTGCCAAAACCCCAGCCTGCACCGATGCCGCGGACGCGATTGGCAACCGCACCTTCGATATCGAAGCGACGATCGCCGACCATGGCGGTGTGCTCTGCAGCGACGCCGAAATCGATCAGCGCCTGCGCAATCATTGCGGTCTTTGCACAATGCGCGGTTTTCACATCGGGGCCGTAAACGCGCGTGAAGTGCGCGCCGAACGGTAAGTGGTCGATGATCTGGCGCGCCTGCGCGAGTGGTTTCGTGGTGACCACGCCGAGCGAACGACCACGTTCCACCAATACGGCGATGCAATGCGCAATTCCCGGATACACGCTGTGGCCGGACCAGCCGGTCTGCGTGTAATGCTCGCGATATTTCTCAATCGCGAGTTCAATCCGGGCGAGGTCGTTGCCAAGAACGCTTGGAAACGTTTGATGAAACGGTGGGCCGATCCAACTGCGCAACTGTTCGCGCGACGGCAGCAAGGCGCCGATTTGTGCGAAGGCATGATCGAGGCTGGCGAAAATGCCGGCCGCGGAATCGATCAGGGTACCATCCATATCGAACAGCACCAGAGGCGTACTCACTTTCGGCGTCACCGACCACGCTCGCGCAAAGCCGCGACCGCCGGCAAGTCCTTGCCTTCGAGGAACTCGAGAAACGCGCCGCCTCCCGTGGAAATATACGAAATGTCCTTTTCCACCTTGTATTTTTCGATCGCAGCGAGCGTGTCGCCGCCACCGGCGATGGAAAATGCAGACGATGCGGCAATCGCTTGCGCAACGACTTGCGTACCTTTGCCGAACGCGTCGAATTCGAATACGCCAACCGGTCCATTCCACAGTACCGTGCCCGCTTGTGCGATCAGCGACGCATAGTTTTGTGCAGTGCGCGGGCCGATATCCAGAATCAGGTCGTCGGCGGCCACGTCTCCCACGTTCTTGATGGTTGCCGGCGAGTCTGCCTTGAACTCACGGGCAACCACGACATCGACCGGAATCGGTACTTCCGCGCCTCGCGCTTTCGCCGCTTCGATAATCTGCATGGCAACACCAACCAGGTCGGCCTCATACAGGGACTTGCCGATGGCGTGGCCGGCCGCGGCAATGAAAGTATTGGCAATTCCGCCACCAACAATCAGGCGATCTACCGCGCCAACCAGGTTGCGCAACAATGCCAGCTTCGTCGAAACCTTCGATCCGGCCACGATCGCGAGCAATGGGTGCTCGGGATGTTCCAGCGCCTTGCCCAACGCGTCGAGTTCGGCCATCAAAAGCGGCCCGCCGCAGGCGATGTGCGCGCGATGAATGATGCCATGGGTCGAGGCCTGGGCGCGATGCGCGCTGCCGAACGCATCCATGACAAATACCTCGCACAACATTGCATAGCGTTCGGCCAGCGAGGTGTCGTCACGTGCTTCGCCAACGTTGAAGCGACAATTTTCCAGAAGGACAGCCTCCCCCGGATCGATGTCGATCGTCTCGCCGTGCACATAATCGCGCACGAGGCGTAACGGCCGGCCCAGCGCATGGCTGAGCCAGGCTGCCACTGGCGCCAGCGATTCGGAAGTCTTGAATTCGCCCTCGGTCGGGCGGCCCAGATGCGACATCAACAATACGCGCGCACCCGCGTCGCAGGCTTTCTTGATCGTCGGCATTGCCGCCTGCAGACGCTGACTCGCGGCAACCTTGCCGTCTTTCAACGGCACGTTGAAATCTTCGCGGATCAGTACGCGCTTGCCGGCCAGGTCGACGTCGTTCATGCGAAGAATAGGCATATCCTGCTCCCTTGGAGATCGGTCGATGCGCATTGTAGTCGGCATACGCGGTGCGCGAAGCATTTCTGGCAAAATACGGGCATGCGTCAATTCTTTTCCCGCGGCCTTGCCTTCGCACCGGATGCAATTACCACTTGCGTGTTCCTGACCGCCTGGATCGCCCCGGCGCTGCTTGGTCCCGAGCAGATCAAGAATCTGTTGCTGGTCATGATGATCGAGTTCCTGATCGTTCAATCCAGCGGGTTGTATGCGGGCATCCTGTACTGGCGCGATGGCGCCAACTCGGGGCGTTCCGGGCTCCTGGTCGGCATGTGTGTCGTCTACATGCTCTTCGCTGCCGTCTTCGCGCTGATCTACTCGAGTTTGCTTCCGGTCGTTTCGATCGGCTGGTTGCTGATGAGCCGTTTCCTGCCTTCATGGATCGATCCGGCGAAAAGAACGCTCGACCTTGCGGACTTGCTCATCACCTGGGTTGTATCCACGATTGGTTACATGTTGGCTGCCGTCGCGACCCTGGCGCTGCCGCTACCGCATCTGGGCATGACCCCGCAGGTCATCGCAGCGCTGCATTTGCCGGGTGGCGGCGAATGGATTGAACGACCTTACACGGTACTGGCATTCGGAACCGTTTATTTCGGCGTACGCGCCTGGGCTCAATACTATTTTTACGGGTCCGCAGAACGCCCGAAATCGCGTCGCAAGCACAGGAGCATCGCATCGTGAATGGCTTGCCGGCTCAACCGGCCTTGCAGAGTTCTCGGGTGCGCCTGCGCATGCTCGAGTCTTCGGATATTCCGGATTTGTTTGCCATGCTTTCGGATGCGCAATTCATGCGCTACTGGAGTTGCCCGGCGTATACGTCGATCGCGCAAGCACAGGAACTGTTCCAGAAGCACGACCGTGGTGTGCGTGCCGGGGAATTCAATTATTGGGCGATCACGCTGCCGCCCGACGATCGCTTTGTCGGACAGTGTGTCATGTTCAACGTCAATGCGCCGCAACGTCGCGCAGAGATTGGTTATGGTCTCGCCCGCCCCCACTGGGGGCACGGGTACGCGCGGGAAGCCATGGAATTGGTGCTCGATTACGCGTTCGGCGCGCTCGCGCTACATCGTCTCGAAGCCGATGTCGATCCGCGCAATTCCGGTTCAGTGCGTCTGCTTGAACGCCTCGGTTTCGTTCGCGAAGGCTTGTTGCGCGAGCGCTGGCACGTAAACGGCGAGGTTTCGGACAGCGCGATCTACGGCTTGCTCGCGCCGGATCATGCTGCGGCAACCAACGCGGCGGTTGAATCCGAAGCGTCGTCGGGCGTCACTCCGCGCACCGCATAGCCTCGCGCCGCAGCGAGCAGATCGGCAAACACCCCCGCCGCTGTCAGTTCGGTACCCGCGCCGGGTCCGGTAATCGTCAGTGGCGCTACACGGTAATAATTGCTGCGCAAAATCAGCGCGTTCTCGCACGGTGCCAGACACGCGAGCGGATGCGTTCGCACGACCCGTTCGGGCGCGACACGTGCGCGAAGCCGTCCCGATGCGCAGCGCTCGAAACTGGCGCGATAAACCCATCGCTCGTGGCGCGCTTGCGCAATCGCGACGCGGGCGCGCCAGCTGGCGTCCGGCGCTTCGAGAGACTGCAGCAAGACCGCTGGATCGGCCGTGTGAAGCAAACCTGCATCGACAAGAGGCACGCGCTCGATGGCCTCGAAATCGATGTCTTCACCGAGAGCACGCAACAAGATCACCAATTTGCGCGCCGCGTCCTCGCCGGACAAATCGCGACCCGGATGTGGTTCGGCATAGCCGACCGCGATAGCTTCGCGCAACGCGGTCGACAGGGCGGCACCTTCGTGAACCCGGCCAAGCACAAACGACAGCGTGCCAGACAAAACTGCCTCGAAGCGCTCTATATGATCACCGCTATCGCGCAGTTCGCGCAAAGTACCCAGCAGTGGCAACTGTGCGCCAACCGTAGTGCTGTCGCGCAACGTCGCCGCGCCGGCCGCTAGCGCAGCGGCGATGGCGTTGGCCAGCGGCCGATCCGCCGACGGGCCCAACTTGTTTGGCGTGACTATATCGATGCCTGCGGCGAGCCAGCGCGGATAGCATGCGACGACGTCGCTGCTGGCGGTGCAGTCCACGACAATCAGGGGTTTCGGCAAATGCAGCAGCGCATCGCAGAGTCCGGCGGCCGCGACCGGCGCGGATCGACTCAGTGTTTCGGCCGCGTGCGCCGCCGCCACACCTTCTGGCAGCGCCAGCCAGCGCGTTGAATTGGCAACCGCGACCAGGCGCAGACGCTGCGCGAGCGGACGAGTTGCGATCAGGCCGAGCAATTGTCGACCCACGCGACCGCTCGCGCCAATGATGGCAATGTTCACTATCGCGTTGCGATTTGCCGCCACAAGAACGGCGCGGGTATTGAGGTTTGCGGATTTCCCCGGCATGGCGATTCACTCTTTTCTTTATGAATAGACGTCTAGCCGTCTAAACTGCTATTTATAACAACACGAATTGCATTGCGGCGTCAAGCGCAGCCTCGCAAACCCGCGCGCCACCGCGTGAATCTCTCGCTTGCACGGCGTTTGCTGATGCGTCACGATGGCTCAATTCGCGTTCCGGACCCGGCAAGCCGTGCATACGATCGCCTTCATTCATGATCTGGCCGTCATCATGCTGACGGCGGGCGTGGTCACGGTCTTGTTTCACCTGTTGCGTCAGCCGGTCGTGCTCGGCTACATCGTCGCCGGGGTATTGATCGGGCCGCATACGTCGTCGTTTGCGTTGATCACGAACGAAGTATCGATCCAGACCCTGGCGGAATTGGGCATCGTGTTCCTGCTGTTTTCACTGGGTCTGGAATTCAGCCTGCGCCACCTGCGCCAGGTCGGTGTAACTGCGATCGTCGCCGCTCTCGCGGGAATCATCGTCATGCTCTGGCTGGGCTACGAGATCGGCCTGGGCTTCGGCTGGCGCACCATGGATGCGCTGTTCCTTGGCGCCATGCTGTCCGTTTCGTCGACCACCATCACGATCAAGGCCATTGAAGAGTTGGGCCTGAAATCGGCACCATTTGCGCACGTGGTATTCGCCATCCTGATCATTGAAGACGTGCTCGCGATCGCCATTATCGCGCTGCTATCCGGCGTCGCAGCAACCGGCACGCTCAACGGCAGCCAAATGCTTGATACGCTCGGCGCATTGATGGTGTTTCTGGTTGCCGCGCTGGTGATTGGCATCCTCACGGTGCCGCGATTGCTCGACTTCGTCGCGCGCTTCCAGCGCGACGAAATGTTGTTGGTCGCCGTGCTCGGATTGCTGTTTGGGTTCTGCCTGCTGGTGTCGCGGCTGGGCTACAGCATCGCGCTGGGCGCATTCGTGATTGGCGCGATCGTTGCCGAAGCAAAATGCCTGCGCCGCATCGAACGCGTCATCGCACCGATCCGCGACATGTTCAGCGCGATCTTTTTCGTCGCCATCGGTCTGCTGCTGGACCCGCACGTGCTGATCGATTACGCCGCACCGATTGCGGTAATTACGCTCGCACTGGTTATCGGCAAGGTGCTGTCGCGCTGCGGCGGTGCGTTCGCGGCAGGCCAAAGCGGGCGCTCGGCGCTGCGCGTGGGCATGAGCCTGGCGCAGATCGGCGAATTCTCGTTCATCATCGCCACGCTCGGCACCACGTTGAATGTCACCAGCGATTTTCTGTATCCGATCGCCGTCGCGGTTTCGGCCATCACCACGCTGTTCACGCCATACCTGATCCGCGCATCCGATCCGCTGGCGCGACGCATGCGCATCGCGATTCCGTACGGTTTGCGACGCATCCTGCGCCTGTACACGGAATGGCTGCAAGGTATTCGTTTGTCCGGCGATCGCGCTGTAATCGCGGCCATGGTACGACGCATACTGCTGCAGACGTTCGTCAACCTGTGCCTGGTCATTGCGATATTCGGCGTCGGCGCATACCTGGCCAGCGCGCGCGGACCGAATCTGTCCGCGCTTGCGCCGAATCGGGTGCTCGGCAATTCCCTGATCTGGGGCGCGGCGCTGGTACTGTCGCTGCCGTTTTTGATAGCCGCCTACAGAAAACTCAAGGCATTGTCGATGATGCTCGCGGAAGTCAGCGTGCGTGCCGGCCGGCATACCCAGCGCGTGCGCCGCATCGTCGCCGAAGTGCTGCCAGCCGTGTCGATGGCGGCAATGCTGTTGCTCGTCTGTGCGCTGAGTTCCAGCATCCTGCCGCCGCTCGAATTGCTGATCGCCGTACTCGCCATGGGCGCACTGATTCTTCTGGCGCTGTGGCGCGCGTTGGTCAAGCTGCATTCACGCCTGCAGATTGCGTTGCTGGATACGCTGCACTCGGAAAAATAGAAGTGCCTGTCTCCACGCACGATGGGTTGGAGCGCAGCGGCGCAACCGGCGGAAACCTTGGGTGCTCATGCCGGGTTGTCGTGGATTACGCGCCCTCGGTGCCAACCCACCCGGGACGGTCAGCGGCCCCATGCAGATCACTTCGCCGCCATCAACGCCAGCGTCATGTCCAGCATGCGGTTGCTGAAACCCCATTCGTTGTCATACCAGCTCAATACCTTGACCAGGTTGCCGCTCATGACGCGGGTCTGGGTGGAATCGTAGATCGACGACAGCGGATTGTGGTTGAAGTCGACGGAAACGAGCGGTTTGGTGTTGATCCCGAGGATCCCCTTGAGTTTGCCTTCGCTCGCGGCTTTCACGACGGAATCGATTTCATCCTTGCTGGTGTCGCGCTTGGCGACGAAGGTCAGGTCCACGACCGAAACGTTGATCGTCGGCACACGTATGGCGAAGCCGTCCAGCTTGCCATTGAGTTCGGGCAATACCAGTCCGACGGCCGCGGCCGCGCCGGTCTTGGCGGGAATCTGGCTCATCGTGGCCGATCGGGCACGGCGCAAGTCCTTGTGGAACACATCAGTCAGCACCTGGTCGTTGGTGTAGGCGTGGATCGTCGTCATCAGACCATGCACGATGCCGATCTTTTCGTGCAGCACCTTGGCCAGCGGCGCCAGGCAATTCGTCGTGCACGAGGCATTCGAGATGACGGTGTATGACGATTTGAGCTGATCGTCGTTGACGCCGAAGACAAAAGTCCCATCCACATCCTTGTCGCCGGGTGCGGAGATGATAACTTTCTTCGCACCGTCATGCAGATGCGCGCCGGCCTTGGCCTTGGACGTGAACAAACCCGTGCATTCGAGCACGACGTCGACGCCGAGCGATCCCCAAGGCAGTTTCGACGGATCGCGTTCAGCGAATACCTTGATGCGATCGCCATTGACCACTATTTCGCCGCCATCAACTGAAACTTCGCCGGGGAAACGTCCGTGCGCCGTATCGTACTGGGTCAGATGCGCATTGGTTTCGGCATCACCCAGATCGTTGACCGCCACGATCTGGATTTCGTTGGTGCGGCCGGATTCATACAGGGCACGCAGTACGTTGCGGCCGATGCGGCCGTAGCCGTTGATGGCAACCTTGATGGGCATGATGGCTCCTGGGATGGACGGGAAACGCGAATGCGTATTCTAACGGCGTGGCGCTATGCTGTGCACCTGCATCGACTTTGCACGGGAATCCGGCCATGTCCCTCAGCGTGCGATCGTTTTTCCATGGCGCCACTTCGACCTGGTCTTATCTGGTCGCCGACTCAACGACGCACGTCGCCGCAATCATTGACCCCGTGCTGGATTTCGATTCGGCGTCCGGTCGCGTCTGGCACGAGTGCGCAAAACGCCTGCTCGAGCCGGTCCGTACCAACGCACTGCGCGTCGACTGGATTCTGGAAACGCATGCGCATGCCGATCATCTGACAGCCGCGGCATGGCTGAAAGGCGCACTGGAATGCGATGGTGATGCGCCGAATGTTGCTGTCGGCGCAGGCATTGTTGATGTTCAAAATCACTTCGCGCAGGTATTAGGGCTGGGCGACGACTTCATCAGCAACGGATCGCAGTTTGATCATCTGTTCGTCGATGACGAACGATTCAATATCGGCTCTCTTGAAGTGCAAGTGATCGCGACGCCCGGACATACGCCGGACAGCATCTGCTATCGCATCGGCGATGCGCTGTTCGTCGGCGACACCTTGTTAGCGCCTCGACTTGGCACGGCACGCTGTGATTTTCCGGGCGGTGACGCGGCGATGTTGTATCGTTCGATCCAGCGCCTGTACGAACTTCCCGATGCGACGCGCGTCTTCCTGTGTCACGACTATCCCGCCGCCGATTCAGCGCCGCTATCCGAGACCACGATTGCCGCGCAGAAATCGGAAAACGTGCAATTGCGGGGCGACACAATTGAGGGCGACTACGTGGCGATGCGAGCCAAACGCGACGCAACGCTTGCCGTACCCAAGCTTTTGTATCCCGCGCTGCAGGTCAATATTTGCGCCGGGCGATTGCCCGAGGCGGATGCGCAGGGTCGGAGGTTCCTGCGCGTGCCGTTGCGAGTCGAAGACTAGTGTCGTGCTTCACTAGGACTTCGCCGGACGAATCTCGATGGCATCGAGCGTGCCGCCGACGACATTCTGATTTGCGTTTGCTTTGGTGACAAACTTGATCGGAACAATTGCATCGCTGGCTACGGCCTTGCCGTTTCTTGTCGCCGGTTCGAACGACCAGCCTTTGACGCCATCCAGTGCGGCCTGCGTCAGCTTTGCCAAGTGCGTGGTGTTTCCCGGCCCGGACTCAATGGCAGTGGATTCGACGCGACCTTGCGCATTGATATGC
Source organism: uncultured Pseudomonadota bacterium (assembly GCA_963711075.1). Lineage (GTDB taxonomy): Bacteria > Pseudomonadota > Gammaproteobacteria > Xanthomonadales > Rhodanobacteraceae > Rudaea. The sequence goes on from CAVQCW010000002.1 coordinate 93,519, forward strand.
GCCCTGACCAGCACGACGCCGCCAATGCCGGCCCTGGCTTCGGCTGCGGGATAGTCAATCGCTTTGAGCCGTTTGTAGGAAGCGGCTGTTTTTACCGTGGCTTCGACTGGTTTCGCGCTGCCGGATTCATTCTTCGTTGAATCGCCCGCCGTGAAAGGAGCCAGCGTGAAGTCCAGACGCACGCCTTTGAATCCACCGTCGTTCTTGCCATGGTCTTCACTGATTTGGATCGCGCCGGGTTGACCGTACCGGACGATCACCGAGGGTTTGCTCACGATTTTGCCGTTATGGCTGATCTTGGCGTCGACTCGAGCCGTGTCCACCGTGTTTGCGCTGATGGTCGTTTCCACAAGCCACTGCTGATCGCCTTTGGTGGCGCGCATCGTATAGGTCTCACCCGATTGATAGTGAGAATGAAGTATTGCGTCGGTTACAACCGCTCGATCCATACTCAACTCTTCTCCCTTCCAGGATGAGTGCTTGCGTGAATCGACAGAATCATGCGTATCGATCGCGACTTCGCCATCGATGGTCAACTTGAAATTCGACCGAATTCCACTCGCGCCATTGAGTGCAGATGCAACACGCCGCGCCGGCTGCGCAGCCCACGCGACGTAGGTTCCGCCGACGATCAGCGTGGCGGCGAGCGCAATTCCAAGGATGCCGCGGACGCGGCCGGGTAAGGGTTGCTTCAACATGGCGATTCGCTCCTTCAATGGGTGGGCTGCTTGCCAATAGCAGCCGATCGGCAGGCCGATGTCGGCCAGTTGGGTTTTGAGCATGGCATCGGCGTAACTGCGCCGTGCGTGCGGGAAGCGTGAGATCACGACCGCGTCGCAGGCCAGTTCCTGATCGAAACGCAGGCGCGAGGCGGCAAAATGGATCAGCGGGTTGAACCAGAACACGCCGCGCAACAGCGCCGCAAGTGCGTTGATTTGTGCATCGCCACGGGCGCGATGACTGCGTTCGTGCGCCAGGATCAAAACGCGTTCATCGCCGTTGTAACGCTGTTCGAAATCCGCCGGCAGCACGATGCGCGGACGCCATGCGCCGACCAGTGCCGGACAACCGGCAATCGTCTGCGCGATGGCCGTATCCGCATCGATGCTTGAAAGTTGGCCGAGGCCGCGAACGAATCGACGTTGCTGGCGAACGAACAGCGCGAGCGCCATCGCAAGGCCAGCGAGCCAGACAGCAAAAAGCCATGGCGCGATATAGGCGAGTTGGATTGTCGGCGCAGCCACAACCCTGTTGGCCGCCGTTTGCGCCTTCGGCACAACGTGCATGACAACTGGCGACACTTCCGTTATCACCGGCGTGGGCAATAACGCGGAGGCCGCCGCCAATGGCACCAGCAGCCACACGGCATAGGCCGCCGTCGCGCCCAATCGATGCCGCAAAGGTTTGCGCAGAATCAAAACCAGCGCGATCGCCGCGCTCGATGCGATCGTCGCCAACAGCAGCGCATGCAACAGGCCGTAAATGATTGGATCAGACGCCATGGTCGATCTCCTCGATCAGGCGTTTCAATTCCGCGATATCGCGCTTGCTCAATTTGTGCCGTTCGGAAAAATGCGCCACGAGCGGTGCGACGCGGCCGTCGAACAGACGATCGAGCAATCCTTTGCTTTGCGTGTGCACGTAATCGGAACGTTCGAGTAGCGGCCGGTACAGGTAATGGCGACCATCGCGCTGCGCCGCGATGGCGCCCTTTTTCAACAGGCGATTGAGCAGGGTCTTGACCGTTGGCTCCTGCCAATCGGAACGTTCTGCAAGGGCCGCGCAAACCTGCTCCGCCGTGAGCGGGTGGGTCCGCCACAGAACATCCATGACCACGCTTTCGGCTTCGCTTATCGACACGGCATTCACCATTTACATCTGTAATCTGAATTACAGATTACGCGTGTAATTGATAGGTGTCAAGCGAAATGCAATCTCGTCGACAATCCGCGTTGAGTGGCACTGCGCCTGCTGTTGCTCCGATCTAAAAACCCGGACCAGAAGCGCACTTTCAGGGTGGTGCCGACTACGCTGCGCGACCCATCATCCCATCGATTTCACTGCGTCGACAACGGCGTCGACGGTAAATCCGAAATACGGAAACAGGTCTTCGGCGGGCGCGGAAGCACCGAAGCGGTCGATGCCGATGACGCGACCGTCGAGACCGACGTACTTGCGCCAGAAATCGGTCACCCCGGCTTCGATCGCCACACGCTTTCGGCAAGCGTTCGGAAGCACGCTTTCGCGATAGTCGTGGGGCTGCCGATCGAACAGGTTCGTGCACGGCATCGACACCACACGCGCCGCGATGGCGTCCTTTTCGAGTGCGCGCATCGCTTCCATCGCCAGGCCGACCTCGGAACCTGTTGCAATCAGGATTACATCGAATTTTCCATCCTCCGGATCGGCAAGCACATAACCGCCGAGTTCGATCAAGGCGAGTTGCTCCGGCGTGCGCGCCTGATGCGCGAGCGTCTGGCGCGAGAACACAAGACACGATGGCCCTTCGCTGCACTCGATCGCGACTTTCCACGCCACTGCACTCTCGACGGCATCACACGGACGCCACACCATGTTCTTCGGAATCAGGCGCAGGCTGGCCAGATGCTCGATCGGTTGATGTGTCGGACCGTCTTCGCCGAGGCCGATCGAATCATGGGTATACACGTGAATCGAATGCGCCGGAATCAGGGCGCTCATGCGCACTGCATTGCGCGCGTAGTCGGAGAACACCAGGAACGTGGCATCGTAGGGAATGAAGCCCCCGTGCAACGCCAGGCCCGTGCCGATGGCGGTCATGCCGAATTCGCGTACGCCATAGTGGATGTAGTTGGCTTCGGCACCATGCCCGAGAATATTTCGCGAGCCGCTCCAGATGGTGAGATTCGAACCCGCCAGATCCGCCGACCCGCCGATCAGTTCCGGCAGCAGCGGACCGTAGGCGTTCAGCGCCATCTGCGACGCCTTGCGCGAAGCCACTTGCGGACCATCGGCCTGCACTTTGGCGATATATGCCTGTGCCTGCTGGTTCCAGTCGCCAGGCAATTCGCGCGCGATGCGCCGTTTGAACTCGGCGGCCAGATCGGGGTGTGCCTTGGAGTAGCGACCGAACAGCGCATTCCAGTCCGCTTCGCGCCTGGCGCCGGCAGCTTTGGCATCGTAAGCGGCGTAGATATCCGCGGGAATCTCGAACGGCGGATATTCCCAATCGAGCGTCTTGCGCGCAGCCGCGACTTCGGCTTTGCCCAGCGCCGAGCCATGACTGCTTTCCTTGCCCTGCTTGTCCGGCGCACCAAAACCAATGATCGTCTTGCAGATCACCAACGTCGGCCGCTGCGTTTCGTCGACGGCTGCCTGCAAGGCGGTCTTGACGGCGTCGGCATCCTGACCGTCGACATCGCGGATCACGTGCCATTTGCACGCCTCGAATCGTTTCGCCGTATCGTCGGTGAACCAGCCCGGCACTTCACCGTCGATGGAAATATTGTTGTCGTCGTAGACCAGCACGAGCTTGCCAAGCCTCCAGGTGCCGGCAAGCGATATCGCTTCCTGCGAAATGCCTTCCATCAGGCAGCCGTCGCCGCAGAACACCCAGGTGTGGTGATCCACGACGGCGAAATCGGGACGGTTGAAACGTTCGCCCAGCACTTTTTCCGCCAGCGCGAAGCCAACGCCATTGGCGATGCCTTGTCCGAGCGGACCGGTCGTGGTTTCCACTCCCGGCGTATCGGCCGCTTCCGGATGACCTGGGGTCTTCGAGTGCAGCTGCCGGAAACGCTCCAGCTCGCTCATCGGCAGATCGTAACCGCTCAAATGCAGCAATGCGTATTGCAGCATCGAGCCGTGCCCGTTGGACAGCATGAAGCGGTCGCGGTTGAACCAGTGCGGGTTGGCCGGATTGTGACGATGGAAATCGTTCCACAACACTTCGGCGATATCGGCCATGCCCATCGGCATGCCCGGATGCCCGGAATTGGCCTTTTCGACCGCGTCCATGGCAAGGGCACGAATGGCGTTGGCGAGTTGTCTGCGGCTCGGCATGAGTATTCTCGGCGTTGGGATTGCGGGCAGGACAGCGCCGCGGCACCATTTTCGCCGAATCGACCACGAATGTCGCGCAAAAAAAATCCCCCGGCCGTTCTGCACCGGGGGATCCATCGCTTGCTCAATTACTTCTCAGTTTGCGCAAATCGCCCATGAGGTGATAGTGATGGTTCCGGCGCCACCCCAATTCGCCCCGGAAACTGTCCAAGCATTCGTTGCGCTCGGATAGCTTTCGGTAACGTCGAGGTACAACGCGGCCGAAGCTCCCCCGGCCGAAACGCCTCCACTTATCACTTTCATCGAACCCGGACAGGTTACGGTTACGGTACACGTGCCATTGTTTCTCGGACATCCCGCCGTCGCTCCAGTCACAATGCGTCGCAGACGACGCAATCGAGCCGGTCGCGCCAGTCGGTCCCGTGGCGCCCGTCGAACCAGTAGCACCGGTCGGTCCAGGCACCGTCGAGTTCGCACCAGTCGCACCGGTCGGACCCGCCGGGCCAGTCGCACCGGTAGCACCCGTCGGTCCGGGCACCGTCGACGCCGCACCTGTCGCACCAGTCGGACCTGTTGCGCCCGTGGCACCATTCGTGCCGTTTGTACCTGTCGCACCGGTGGCGCCTGCCGGCCCGGTGGGACCCGCCACGCCAGTCGCTCCGGTTGCACCGGCAGGACCCTGAATGCCCGTCGCGCCCTGGGCGCCGGTCGCGCCCGTATTGCCGGCCGGGCCTTGTGAACCCGTCGCACCGGTCGGACCGATGTCGCCCTGCGGACCCGTGGCTCCCGTCGAACCCTGGCTGCCTGTCGCACCCTGGGCGCCGGTCGCGCCGGTATTGCCGATCGGACCTTGTGAACCCGTCGCACCGGTCGGACCGATGTCGCCCTGCGGACCCGTGGCTCCCGTCGAACCCTGGCTGCCTGTCGCACCCTGGGCGCCGGTCGCGCCGGTATTGCCGATCGGACCTTGTGAACCCGTCGCACCGGTCGGACCGATATCGCCCTGCGGACCCGTGGCTCCCGTCGAACCCTGGCTGCCTGTCGCACCCTGAGCGCCGGTCGCGCCGGTATTGCCGATCGGGCCTTGTGAACCCGTCGCACCGGTCGGACCGATGTCGCCCTGCGGACCCGTGGCTCCCGTCGAACCCTGGCTGCCGGTCGCACCCTGGGCGCCGGTCGCGCCGGTATTGCCGGCCGGGCCTTGCGAACCCGTCGCACCGGTCGGACCGATGTCGCCCTGCGGACCCGTGGCTCCCGTCGGACCCTGAATGCCTGTCGCACCCTGGGCGCCGGTATCGCCTGTAGCACCTGTGGCACCGGTCGCCCCATCCGTTCCGTTCGCGCCTGTCGCGCCCGTGTCGCTCCTGCCGCACCGGTATCACCGCGTTGCGCCAGCAGTTCCCAGTCCGCCGTATCCGTGTCCGGCGTCTGCGTCGGATTCGCTGTCGTCTGCAATGCGATATAGCTCGATCCGTTGTAGAACACTGCGTCGGTCGGGTTGTACTGGGTCCCCGATACCCACGCCTGTTGCCAGTTCAGACCCGTCGCGCCGGTTGCGCCGGTGGCGCCATCCGTACCCGCCGCACCCGTGGCACCGGGCGCTCCATCCTGACCCGTCGCACCCGTCGCACCCATTTCGCCTTGCGGACCCTGGATGCCCTGTGGACCTTGCGCGCCGGTCGCACCGGTATTGCCGATCGGGCCTTGTGAACCCGCCGCACCGGTCGGACCGATGTCGCCCTGCGGACCCGTGGCTCCCGTCGAACCCTGGCTGCCGGTCGCACCCTGGGCGCCGGTCGCGCCGGTATTGCCGGCCGGGCCTTGCGAACCCGTCGCACCGGTCGGACCGATGTCGCCCTGCGGACCCGTGGCTCCCGTCGAACCCTGGCTGCCGGTCGCACCCTGGGCGCCGGTCGCGCCGGTATTGCCGGCCGGGCCTTGTGAACCCGTCGCACCGGTCGGACCGATGTCGCCCTGCGGACCCGTGGCTCCCGTCGAACCCTGGCTGCCTGTCGCACCCTGGGCGCCGGTCGCGCCGGTATTGCCGGCCGGGCCTTGCGAACCCGTCGCACCGGTCGGACCGATGTCGCCCTGCGGACCCGTGGCTCCCGTCGAACCCTGGCTGCCTGTCGCACCCTGGGCGCCGGTCGCGCCGGTATTGCCGGCCGGGCCTTGCGAACCCGTCGCACCGGTCGGACCGATGTCGCCCTGCGGACCCGTGGCTCCCGTCGGACCCTGAATGCCTGTCGCACCCTGGGCGCCGGTATCGCCTGTAGCACCTGTGGCACCGGTCGCCCCATCCGTTCCGTTCGCGCCTGTCGCGCCTGTCGCTCCTGCCGCACCGGTATCACCGCGTTGCGCCAGCAGTTCCCAGTCCGCCGTATCCGTGTCCGGCGTCTGCGTCGGACTCGCTGTCGTCTGCAATGCGATATAGCTCGAACCGTTGTAGAACACTGCGTCGGTCGGGTTGTACTGGGTCCCCGATACCCACGCCTGTTGCCAGTTCAGACCCGTCGCGCCGGTAGCGCCGGTGGCGCCATCCGTACCCGCCGCACCCGTGGCACCGGGCGCTCCATCCTGACCCGTCGCACCCGTCGCACCCATTTCGCCTTGCGGACCCTGGATGCCCTGTGGACCTTGCGAGCCTGTCGCGCCGGTATTGCCGGCCGGGCCTTGTGAACCCGCCGCACCGGTCGGACCGATGTCGCCCTGCGGACCCGTGGCTCCCGTCGAACCCTGGCTGCCGGTCGCACCCTGGGCGCCGGTCGCGCCGGTATTGCCGGCCGGGCCTTGCGAACCCGTCGCACCGGTCGGACCGATGTCGCCCTGCGGACCCGTGGCTCCCGTCGAACCCTGGCTGCCGGTCGCACCCTGGGCGCCGGTCGCGCCGGTATTGCCGGCCGGGCCTTGTGAACCCGTCGCACCGGTCGGACCGATGTCGCCCTGCGGACCCGTGGCTCCCGTCGGACCCTGGCTGCCTGTCGCACCCTGAGCGCCGGTCGCGCCGGTATTGCCGGCCGGGCCTTGCGAACCCGTCGCACCGGTCGGACCGATGTCGCCCTGCGGACCCGTGGCTCCCGTCGGACCCTGAATGCCTGTCGCACCCTGGGCGCCGGTATCGCCTGTAGCACCTGTGGCACCGGTCGCCCCATCCGTTCCGTTCGCGCCTGTCGCGCCCGTCGCGCCGTCGCTCCTGCCGCACCGGTATCACCGCGTTGCGCCAGCAGTTCCCAGTCCGCCGTATCCGTGTCCGGCGTCTGCGTCGGACTCGCTGTCGTCTGCAATGCGATATAGCTCGAACCGTTGTAGAACACTGCGTCGGTCGGGTTGTACTGGGTCCCCGATACCCACGCCTGTTGCCAGTTCAGACCCGTCGCGCCGGTTGCGCCGGTGGCGCCATCCGTACCCGCCGCACCCGTGGCACCGGGCGCTCCATCCTGACCCGTCGCACCCGTCGCACCCATTTCGCCTTGCGGACCCTGGATGCCCTGTGGACCTTGAGCGCCGGTCGCACCGGTATTGCCGATCGGGCCTTGTGAACCCGCCGCACCGGTCGGACCAATGTCGCCCTGCGGACCCGTGGCTCCAGTCGAACCCTGGGCGCCGGTCGCACCAGTTGCGCCTGTAGCCCCGGTTGCACCCATCGGCCCGGTCGGACCAGTAGCGCCAACCGCGCCAGCCGGCGAATTGAGGGCATATTGAGCCACCGGCACGATATTGATCGGTTGCCGCGCGGAAAGCGGTTGCTCGTTGCCAATGCTCGATCCTACCTGGATTTCAAGCCAGTACTGGGTTCCGTCAAATATTTGCCCAAAGTCCAGATCTGTCGTGAACAAGCCGTCAATGACCTGAATCGTCTGCTGGATCGGCCCCGTGATCTGGTTGCCTCCGGTGGCCGCGTCGTACAGCGTGAATGTGAAGAAGTACGTGCCATTGGGCAACGTACCACCCGTATCGAGCTGGCCTTGATACGTGAACGCCGTGGTTTGCGCCGTTTGCGCCGCCGCAGGCAAATCCATTGCCGCATACGACATCAGAGCCGCCGCGACCAATACACATAGTTGTTTGCGTTTCATGCTCAACACCCCTCAAAACCGTTAAAGAAAAGCTCGTCCCGACCCGTGGTCGGTGCGGCAGACCAGAAACCCGCCACCAAGGAATACAATGCGGAGCTCGAATACCCCGGGGCCGCCTGGCCTACGGTGCCTTTCAAGCGATAACAACTGTTGTGCAATCGCGTGCCGCCCGCGCTGATCCGGTGAAAATCGATTGATGGCGATGCCAACTGGGCACGCGAGTCGGTCCACGCAACAAAGGCGATGCCCGCCAGTGCGATGGCCCCCAGCAAGGACAGGGTTTTTCGTGCCCGTGTTCGCAGGCGCATAGGTTTGTGTTTCATGTTCCCCTCTTCACAATTGCATTCCTTCAGCACCGCAGAAGGCATGCGAACATTTGTCGCAAGGTGCCAAAAATGGGCACACGCCGCCCGTTAAGAAGCTGCCCCGGCCCACCACAACGAAGCAGCATCTTTTGCGAACCACGTCACGGTTTTGCTGTACCTGTAAAAGTTAACAGGTTCGGAATCGATATAGCAAGATAGGTGCCAATCGAACGGTCTGTGATTCAGCCAATTCCGTGCCAGGCCAGAAATAGCCTGCGGTTGGCAGGGAATTGATTGGCTCCCGGATTACAAAAGCGGCCATCGGCTGCGATGGCATCCGTTGGCCAGCGAACAATCATCGAGAGTCGCAAACAATCAGCCCAAGCACTGATGGATAAGGTATTGCAATTTAACGCATTCCCAGACGGCGACCCGCCATCGCCTGTATTCGCACTGGGCGCCGTTGGAGCTGATCTTTCTGCCACAACCGTGTGTAGCTCGGGCTCGAATCACGGCAAGTCTGTCTTCCCCGAGACAGCTTGATCGGCGAGCGGACGGATCGATAACGCCTGTTCGTACCGGTTCAACGAATCCTTACGCATCGACAAGTTTCCATGGTAACGAACCCCGCGAGGCCGCGGTTGCCGGGACATTATCCGTCCTCAGACTCGAAACGGATAAAGCGCCGGCAACGGTGAATTGGGAGCGGCGTCAGAAATACGGTGCCGGAAATGCGGCTCACTTTTGAACACGTGGTCGAGCGTTTCGGCCAAACCGGTGGACGCACCGCCACCATAGCAGGCGCGCTCAAGTGCGTTGACCGCGTCGACTTGAGCCTTGTCGTCCAACGCACGCGCCAGCCCACCCAGATTGCGCAGCCTCGGTTGGCTGAGTCGCGCCCATGCGATCAACGCATGTGCGATCGCGCTGCAATCTTCGCGTGCGCATGCATCACGAAACGCAGCCCGCGCGCCGCGGGTGTCGATTGCCGCTTCCATTGGTGGCTGCGTCGCGCGTTGACGGCGGCGTTGCGCCAACAACCAGAGGATCCACGCGACCACGGTTGCGGCCCAAAGCAACAGTGCAAGAAAGGCCAGGCTCCGCCACAAACGCAGTTGCACTCCGCCCCCCTCGGTCACCTGAATCGCACGGGGTGCGGACGCGGGAGATGCGTGCGCCGTCGGGGCAGCCGCTTCCACGGGCGGCGCAGTGGACGTGCTGCCGGATCCTGCGGCGGCGGCGACATGGATGGTCACGGACGGCACCTGCGCGGTTTGCGCTTCATCATGGGCCGTATCCCACCAGTCCACGCTGATCGCGGGCAATGTCAACGTTCCCGCACGATTCGGTACGATGGCGAACTTGCGGTCGCGCTGCGCGTACAGCCATTGGCCATCATCGCGATTCTGCGTGATCGGCTTGTCCGGATAGATGTCGGCACCATCGATGGCCGGCAGCTTCAATTCCGGCAGTTGCTCGAAACCAAGACCTTTCGCCTTGAGGTGCAAGGTCATTGTGATCGGATCGCCCACGCGTGCCTTCGTGCTCGCATCGACACCATCGACGGTAAGGGTAACCGAGCGCGCTGGCAACCAGATATCGGTTCCGGAAGCAGCCGGTCGCTTGCGCACGTCGAGCGCGATTGGATCCGAATGTGCAGCGACACTGCGTCCGCGGCTGAAGAAACTGTTGACGTCGTTTGGGTCCATGGCATGACCGCGGAAACCGATCGGCGGCAGCGTGACGGTGCCGCTGGTCTCGGGAAGCAACGCATAGTGACGCTCAACGACGCGGTATTCGCGACCACCGACCTGCGCACGATAATTACTGTCCTGACCGAGCTTGCGCACCACGACACCGCTTGCCTGCGGATCGTCGAGGCTGCCATCGACCAGATTCACCGCGTAATACAGTTTCACGGTCAGGCGCACTTGTTGTTGCACATATGGCGAATGCGGTTCGACGGTCGTTTCGATATACACATCGTCTCCGGCCTTGCCGCCGCTTCCGGCGCTTACCGGTTGCACAGTCAAACTGATCGGTTGCGTGGCCTGACCGGCGACGCTCAACGCCGGAATAGTCAACGTACCGGCATGCTTGGGTTGCAGGGCGATCGCCCACAGCAACTTGGACGTGGTTTGTCCGTTGACCATGTTGACCGATGTCGAGCTTTGCGTGCCGAGCATTTCGAAGTCCGAATCCAATGCGCTGAAGTCGGGTTTGGCCGCGCCTGTGTCGCCGCTGACTTGAACATTCAATGTCACGGTTTCTCCCATCTGCATGGTGCTACGGTCCAGCCATGCGCGCACTTCCACGGCGTGAGCGTCCATGCAAAACCACATCGCGGCAAACGCAAAAAAGCCGGCGAATTTGTTCATGTTCGTTCTCATTGACCGTCGCCTCCGGGTCGCGTACCGCCATGCCGGCGCTGCTGATATTCGAGTTGAAACTTGCGTCGCAGCAGACCGCCGGGATCGTCGGGGACGCGTTGCAACCACTGCTCGACGGCCTGCTGATGCTCGTCGGTCGGTTTGTCGGACTCGCGCGCACCCAGCCGGATCGGTTTTGGCTGTTGGGTCTTGCCCTGGTCGCGCTGCTTGAGTGCCTTGTCCATGTTCCTGCTGAATTGTTGCTTGGCTTGCTGTTCGGCCTGTTGCTGCCTCGCTCGAGTCTGCGCACTCTGCTTGTCGGCATTTTCCTCAGACCTGTCGGAATTCGGGGTGCGTTGTTCGCCGCCATTTTGCTCGGCCTGGTGCTGGTGCTGATCCGGATTTTGTTGATCTTGCTGCTTGCTGCCGGACTGCTTTTGATTTTGCGAATCATCACCCGATTTGTCGGCGCCGCCGGATTGCGATTGACCGTTTTGTCGGCCCTTCTTCCCGTTCCTGTCCTGCTTGCTCTGTTTGTCTTGCTGTTGCTGATTCTTCTTTTGTTGTTTCAGCCAATCTTCAACGGCTTTCTTGTTCGCCAGCGCGTCAGCCATGTTGTGATCGCGCTCCAATGCGTCGTCGTAGGCAGCAATCGCTTTTTTGTACTGACCTTGTCTGGCCAGTGCGTTGCCGCGATCGTAGTGCGCATCGGCCGTGTCGGGCTTGGAAAAATCCTGCTCGGCAGCCGTGAAATCGCCGGCGCGATAGGCTGCCGAGCCACGTAATGACGGATCTTGCGCCAGCGCTTGCGCTTGTTTCGCGTCGCCGGAATCGAGTGCCGCACGCGCGCGTTGATCCGGACGCTGCCACAAATCGCTCCAGGAAAATGCCGCAGCAGGCCGTGCATGAATGAACAACACCAGCGGCAACAACATCAGCCAGCCGCGACGGAATCCAAGGGCAGCCAATGGCAAGATCAGCAGCAACAACCATGGGCCGCGGTCGAGAAAACGCGATGTGGTTTGTCTGGTTTGCGTGGCGTGATTCGCCGCGTGGGATTGCAGCGTCCCGAGCACGCTGTCCAGGTCGCTGTCGTCGCTGCTCACAGTGGCGTAGCTGCCGCCACCGGCGTTCGCGACTGCAGCCAGTCCGGTCGAGTCAAGCTTCGGCAACTCGATATTGCCCTGCGCGTTTTTCAGAAATCCTCCCTGCGGCAACACAACCGGCGCACCCTGCGCGCTTCCCACGCCGATTATCGAAACGTGTACGCCGCGATCAAGCGCGCGCCGCGCCGCAGCCGCGCCGTCGCTGTTGGCGGAATCGGTGAGCAAGACGATCTGACCTCCATCGAGTCCGGCTTGATGGATCAGCTTCACCCCCATGTCGATAGCGTTACCAGTGTCGTTTCCGTCGACCGGCATGACACTTGGATCGAGCGCGTCAACGAGATTGCTGACTGTGTTGATGTCGTCAGTCAGCGGCGCCACGACGAAGGCTTCTCCGGCATAGGAGATCAACGCTGTCTGCAAGTCCCGGCTGCGCTTGAGGATGTCGTCGATCTTGAATCGCGCACGCTCGAAACGACTCGGCTTGATGTCGTTGGCGGACATACTCGAGCTCAAGTCGAGGGCAATCACGCGGGCGGCGCGATTCTCGTACAACGGTTGCGGCAGGCGTTCCCAGGCAGGGCCGGCAAGCGACAGGCACGCCAATACCCAACCGGCGGCGATCAGCCATCGCGGTGCACGCGCGCGCCCGGCAGCGTCTTCGGCAGTCAGCAGATACGGCAACAGATGTGCGTCAACTGCTGCTCGCCAGCTGCCGGCATCCTCACCGCGCCTGGCGAACGCGATCCACAGCAACGGCAGCGCCGTCAGCGCAAGCAGCCACCACGGACGCAGGAAATGGAAATTCCCGACAATCGTGTTCATGTTGTTGTTCTCACCGCCAGCAGACGCGGTAGCGGTGATGCCGACCAGGCTGCGAACAGCGCAATCAGCAAAGCCAACGACAGCGGCCAGTAGAACAATTCATCGACGGGTCGATAGCGTTGCTGCGCGCTCTCGACCGGTTCAAGCTTGTCGATATCCTGGTAAATCCGGGCCAACTGCGCGGTATTGCGCGCGCGGAAGAATTTGCCGCCGGTTTTCTCCGCCATTTGTGTCAGCAGTTGCGCATCGAGCTGGGCCGATGGGTTGACCATTTGGCTGCCGAAAAAGCCGCCTATCTCCATTGAGTCGGCGCCGATACCGATGGTGTAGATTTTAACGTGCTCGGCGACCGCCAGATCGATCGACTTGTGCGGATCGAGCACGCCGGCACTATTTACGCCGTCGGTCAGCAGAATCAGCACGCGTTCGTTTTGCGGACGATTGCGCAGACGCTTGACCGCCAGCCCGACGGCATCGCCGATTGCGGTTTCGCGACCGGGCAATCCGACTGCGGAGCCATCGAGTTGCTTGAGCACGGTGGCGCGATCGAAGGTCAGTGGCGTCAGCATGTACGCTTGCGAACCGAACACGATCAATCCAATGCGGTCGCCGACGCGTCGCTGAATGAAGTCCCCTGCAATCGCCTTGACCGCGGCATAGCGACTGACCGGCGCGCCCCCGATCTGCATGTCCTGAGTGCTCATGCTTCCGGACGCATCCACCGCGAGCAACAGGTCGCGGCCACTGCGCGGCAATGCCTGGGCATCGCCCAACCACTGTGGACGCGCCGCAGCGGTAATGAGCATTGCCCATGCGAGCAAAGCGAGTACGTTGCGCCATCTTGGTACCGGCGTTGCGCCGGCAGCGGCTTCCAACCCGGTCAACGCGAATGGCAGGCGCAATGCAGCGCCGATGGGTGTGCGCGCAACCGGCAGCAATCGCGCAATCAGCCACGGAGTCGGCAACGCCAGAAACATCCAGGGCCAGGCCCACTCAAGCATGAGCCACCCCCGCATCCAGCGTTCTATTTGTCCAGCGCCGGACCAAGGCGATCAGCGCAGCGGTGTCGTAGTCGGCAGTCTGGCGATACGGCGCTTCGTTGAGAACCCTGCCGACTCCGGTTTTGAATTCCCTGCCATCCGAGCGCTTGTCAAGGTAATCCAGCCAGCGCTCGCCCCGCCATGCCACAGCCGCCGGTTCTTCGGCCCGGGCGATGCGACGCAGGAATTGCGACAATGCCGCCGCCAACGCAGCTTGATCGTCGCGTGCAGCATGGATACAGCGATCCAGCTCGGCCAGTACGGCTTGGCGATGTCGACGTGACTGCTGCGCCTTGCGTAGCTTGAGGATTATCAGGACAAGACACAGCACGCAAATCGCGGCCACTAGCCACCAGCCGGGTGCTGGTGGCCACCAACCAGGATCCGGCGGCAGATGAATATCGCGCAATTGCGGTCCGGCAGCAGGCATCATGCGCGTTTGGCCTTCGCGACGCGGCCCTTGCGGCCGAGCCCGAGCAATTGCGCGAGCGCAGCATCCGGTTCGTCCTGGGTTTCGAGTTGGGTCCAACGCAGACCGCGACGATTGAACATGCCGATCATCCGTTCGCGGCGGTTCGCGAACAGGTCGACCCACTGCGTGCGCGTGTTGGGCGCGGCAAAATCAAGCGTAACCAGGCCCGATTCGCTGCGCATGGCGTAGCGTGCCGGCGCAGGTGCTGCTTGCTCGAGGGCATCACTGACAACGACGGCAGCCACATCGCAGTGTGAAGCCAGCATGGACAGCGGCGCCTGCGCTTCGGGGTCCGCGCTGAATCCGTCGGTAAGCAAGACCACACGACAGCCTGGGCGCGCCAGACGGTGCGCTCGTTGCAACGCCTGGGAGAGCGGTACGGCGCCCTGGTCACTGCGCGAAACGGCGTCCCACTGGACCAGGGCACGCAACACGTTCAGCGCACCGCGCGCACCGCCACCCGGTTTCACTTCCGCATTCAGGCTTGGTCCAAACCCCAGCGCACCAACCCGGTCGCCGCCAAGCACCGCGGCCCACGCAAGCATCGCCGCAGTGCGGGCAGCTTGCACCGACTTGAAGCGCTTGCGGGTACCGAAGCGCATGCCAGGATTGTAATCGAGAAGCAAAAGTACGCTTTGTTCGCGTTCTTCCTGGAACAACTTTGTGTGCGGACGCCCGGTTCGTGCGGTTACGCGCCAGTCCATCTGGCGTATGTCGTCACCGGGCTGATAATTGCGCGATTCGACGTAGTCCACGCCGCGACCTCGAAAGCGTGACTCGTGGGTCGCCGCATGGCCACCGGAAACACGCTGCCCGGGGTGTGCGAAGCGGCTTGCACGCTGGCGCATGGCAAGAAGCTCGGCCAGGTCGACATCGATGCCGGTGACGGTTGTCCGTTGAGAATTTGAAGGTAACGACATGGATCTGAACTGGAGCGCGTGAGCAAAATCGTTTTCGGGATATCTCAGTCGCCTGGGCCGGCGCTTGAATGCTGGCGTTCCTGGTTCACGGCAAGGCAACGCATTCAAGCAGACGATCAATGATCGTATCCGAGGTCACGCCTTCGGCCTCCGCTTCATACGACAGCAGGACTCGATGACGCAAAACGTCCGGCGCGACCGCGTGCACATCCTCCGGCGCGACATAGTCGCGGCCGTTCAGCCACGCATGCGCACGAGCACAACGATCCAGCGCGATGGTTCCGCGCGGACTTGCGCCGTAGCTGATCCACTTGGCGAGATCGCCGCCATAGACTTTGGGGGTGCGCGTCGCCAGCGTCAGTTGTACGAGATATTCCTCCAACGCCGGGGCCAGGTGCAGGTTCAATATTTCCTCACGAGCGCCGAAGATCTGCGCCTGGGTCAAGCAGCGCCGTGGCGCATTCACCTCGTGCAGCGCGGTACGCGCGCGCGCGCGCGCGAGTTTCAGTATCGCCGCCTCGGCCGCGCCATCGGGATAGTCGATGCACACATGCATCAGAAACCGGTCCAGTTGCGCTTCCGGCAACGGATAGGTGCCTTCCTGTTCGATCGGATTTTGGGTGGCCATGACCAGGAACAATGCAGGCAACGGATAGGTCGTTCGCCCGACCGTGACCTGGCGCTCACCCATCGCCTCCAGCAATGCGGACTGGACTTTGGCCGGAGCGCGGTTGACCTCGTCGGCAAGCAACAGATTATGAAAAATCGGGCCGCGCTGGAATTCAAAACTGGCCTGCTGCGGCCGAAATATTTCGGTGCCGGTCAAATCCGCCGGCAACAGATCCGGAGTGAATTGCACGCGGTGGAAATCGGCTTCGATGCGCGCGGCCAACTCCTTGATCGCGGTTGTCTTGGCCAGACCGGGCGCGCCTTCGACGAGCAAATGACCATCCGCCAGCAACGCGATCAACAATCGATCAACGAGGGCCGACTGGCCGATGATGCAACGGGAAAGTTCCTCGCGCAGCGAGGCGAAAGCGGCGGCAAGCGTGCTGCCGGATTGGGTATCAGGCATATCCATGATCAACTTCGTTTATGGGAGACAATAATCGCACGGGCGTCGCGTCTGTGCGCTGTTACGACCACAAGTCCAGCCGAAGGTTTCCGCAGATTCGCAACGGATCGTGCAATCAGTCGCGAAACGCCCGCAGCGCCTCCTCAACGCTTTGCGGCTTTCCGATCAGGTAGCCTTGCGCATATTGGCAACCCAGTACATTGAGCTGATGCAGCTGCGACGGTGTTTCCACGCCCTCGGCAACCATGTCACAGCCGATCGCTCCCGCCATCCCCACGACTGCGCGCACGATGGAAAGGCAGCGTTCGTCGTCGAGCTGGCGGATGAATCCCTGATCCAGTTTCAGCGTATCGAAGCGCAGTTTATGCAGATGCTCGAGATTCGAATAGCCGGTTCCGAAATCATCCAGGGCAACCAGCATCCCGGCACGATGACTGGCGTCGATCAAGGCGGCTACTTTGGCGTAATCCAGGATCAGACTTTCCGTAATCTCGAGCTTGAGTTGTTGCGGATCGATATCATGCTGGTGCAACTGGGCGAGGACACGTTCGACAAAATCGGCGTCTTCCAGCTGGCGCCCCGATACATTCAGCGCAATGAACGGTCGACTCTCCGGAGCGACTTGGATCAGGCGCTTCAAGGCCTGACAGACTTCGCCAAGCACGTATTCGCCAACGGGAAGAATCAACGAGGTTTCTTCCGCCAGCGCGATAAAATTCATCGGCGAAACGATGCCGCGCTCCGGATGGGTCCAACGCGTCAGGGCCTCGAAGCCTGCCAGGCGCTGAGTCGCAATTTCCTGGATCGGCTGCAGACAGATTTCGAGCTCGTGACGTTCCAGCGCGTTGCGCAACTGGCTTTCCAAACGGATCTTGTCGAGCGCGAATGCGGACTCGACACTTTCCTTTGGCAGGGCATCGCTGGCATGCCCGGTAAATGTTGCCAGAGCCTTGCGATAACGCGACAGCTGACTGAGCAGCAAGGAACGCACGACTGGATCGGCAGCGGCCAGGCGTTCGGCAAACTGGGTTCGATCGATAGGAGTCAGCACGCAGGCATCCAGTGCCGTCGCCGTCGCGCTGCGTGGTGAATCATCGAGCACCGCCATTTCACCTACCAGCGCACCGGGACCCAGATCGCCGAGCAACATGGAGCCGCTTTCGCGTTGTGCGGTGATGCGCAGGTTGCCGGATTCGATCAGGAATGCCGTTGTCGGCGCATCCCCCTCACGAAACAACACCTCGTCTGGCCCCAATTCAATCCGGTATACGGAAGCCATTTTCGCAGTCCCCGGCGCCATCGCGGGCGTTAGCGTGATGCTAGCAGGCTTCGTGGCAAAGGAAAGGGCCGCATTGCTGCGGCCCCTTCCAAATCTTCAATCGTCGTACCTCAGTTGCACATGAGCGGTGGGCTGAAGGCCGATGCCGCAGCACCCGTAATCGTGACGTTTGCGGTAGCGGTTGCCGTGCCTTGCGAATAGGTAAATGTGCAGACACTGCTCGGTGCGGGAGGTGTCGCTACGCAGAAACCGGACGTAGTCACGCTGGCACTGGCTGCGCCGTTGGAGTTCGTCACATACGATGGTGCGTTCAGGGTGGCGCTACCACCGCCCGTGCACGATCCCATGATAGTGGCGCCGGAGACCGGATTGCCCAGCCCGTCCTTCAAGGACAACGCAATTCCATACGATACTGGCGTGGTTCCGGCGCTAGCTGCTGATCGACGTCGGCAATGCCGTCAACACAGGGTTACCTACGTCAATATCAACCGTTGCGCTGAGTCCCGAAATGGTAAAGATGATCTGGGCGCCGCTACCCGGCTGGATTCCGGACGTCACAACCGAGGTCACCGAACAGCCATCCGCACCGGTCGGGTGAATCAGCGCGCCAGAGGTCTTTCCATCGGCTTTACCGGTCCCGCCATTGAGGTTGGAGAAGCTGAAATTGATCGTTTGGCCGGGAATCGGGCTGCCTACTCCGTCTTCGAGACAGACAGTAACGGTCTGCGTAGTATTACCGAAGATGGTTTCCGGTTCGGCGAACAAGGTTGCCGGACCAATACCCAAATAGCGCAGCCGCACTACGTCGGCGACGGTCTTGGCGATTGCGTTGCCTTGAGTCGTGCCTGTACCTTGCGCCCATATCACGGCGGACTGACCTATGCGCGATTGCGGATAGCGCATGGTGACGCTGGCGATACCATTGGGCACGCCAGCGGAATCCTCGCCGGTAAATGCATTGGCGTCGATGTTGCCGGCCGTCGCACGTCCGATGACATAGGGGATGTCGTCGCCGGTATTGACGCTGACGCCCGTCGTGTCATTCAGGTTGAATGCCTGCGTGACATTCAAGCTGCCTTCGTTGTTGATGCGTTGCACGGTGCGCGCACTCTCCAGGTCGGCATCGCCCGAGGTATCTTTGCCGAACAGCAGCAATGCATCGCCAGGTCCCGCACCTGCGCCGGCCGTTTCAAATGCGCCAGTCGGAGCCGTGAACAACGTGCCGCCTTCCTGCGGATTGCCGTCATTGCCAGACAATTCAAAGGTGCCGCTACCCTGATCCGGGTAGCCGAACACCGGCGCATCGATCAGGCCGAAGTCGATCTGGGTACCCGGCAACACCGGATTACCCTGTCGGTCAGTGGCGAGAATGCTCACGGGTACGGTATAAACCGGCGTCGGAGTCGAAGTGCCGGAGGAAGATCCGTTGTCGACGACCGGCAAAAGATTCGAGTTGATCGCCGGATTGGTGATCTTGAGACTGAACAGCTTGCCATCGGAGACCACGACGGTCGCGGTCGCGCTGACAGGGTCCTGGATCTGGTTGTCGACATTGTTGTCGCCGCGGTCCACAGTTGCCTTGACCTGCACCGGGCCTTGCAGCGTTCCGGCCTGGAAGGTCACACCGGCTATTCCGTTATGCGTGACGGTGGCAATCTTGGTGCCGGTCACCGAATGGCCAGCCGCGTTGACTCCGGTCAGGCGTGCATCGCTCCCGGCCGGGCCGACAATTTCGAATTGCACATTGTCGAATCCACCGGGATCGGCAGCAGCAACATCATTGCCGTCGCTGACGAATGCAGTGACTTGAGTACTTTGCGGGCCGCCAGAACCGGATATGTACGCGTTACCATTTGCGGTTGCGGTAATGGATGAGGGCAGGCTCGACGCCACACCGGCAACCGTGAAGTCCATTTGCGAAGTGATGGTCTGTCCACTGTCCGGATCGATTGCGGTAACACTCAAGGTGGTGGTCCCGGGTGTGTCGAACGAATGCACGAACACCGCGCCGTTGCCACCGGTCACATTGACCGGGCCACTGCCAAGGATGGTCAGGAATTCGTTGCCGGTCGCCGTCTGCGGCGTATCTTGCAAGCCCGTCCAATCGGTAGTCGGATCATCGAGGGTCGAGAATCCGGCAACGGTGACCGGGTCTATCGACACATTGACCGGCAAGGTACCTGCCACCAGTTGGCCATTGGTATGCCGCCACGTAATGGTGACTTCAGAAATATACGGGGAGCCGATGTAATTTCCAGGGAACGGGTAATCGCCGGTCGGATACGGATTCAACGGTAATGTTGTTGAGGTCGCACTCAGCTGCAGGCGTGGATCTTGTGAATTGCCTGCGTTGACTGTTACATCGGTGGATCCCGAATACGAAACCGTACCTTGCACACTTCCGGTAGTGGTGACGGTAACCGACGCGACGATGTGCGCAACACCCGCCTGATTGGAACTGTTGAAGGCAAAACTGGCCGTGCCGCCAGTGAGCGCGTTGCTTGCGCTGGTGCCGGAACTGCCAGCCGCACCGCTTATGGTGCCAATCGTTGCCGGACTCAATGTCGCATTGACGCCGACACCATCTGCCACCGACGTGCCGTCGGGATTCTTTACGGTCACCGTGAGGTTGGTGAATGAATTGGTGCCGATGGTCGATTCAGCCGGCGTGATTTTTACGGTCAAAACGGGGGCGCCGCCGAAAGCGGAGTTATTTCCACCGCCACCGCCGCCGCAACTCGCCAACAACGTGCTCGCAAGCAGTAATACGAAAGTTTTGCACAGGGCCTTCATGTCAAATCTCCAAGCTTGCGATTTCATGGATTCATGTCTCCGGCAACGACAGTCGTGACGATTTCGCGAAATGCGAAACGCAGATCGATCATTGCATGTTTTCGTTAAGAATTCGCGGCGTCACGAAAATCAGCAACTCTGCCTTCTGGTTGTTCTTCTTGGTATCACGGAACAAGGCACCGAGTCCGGGAATGTCCCCGAGGAACGGCACCTTGGTGATATCCGTCGATTTGTCGAACTCGTAGACGCCGCCAAGCACGACGGTTTGGCCATTGTCGACGAGCACCGACGTGTTGATTTCGCGCTTGTCCAACTGTGGCACGAAACCACCGCCTGGATTCGGAACCAGCGAATTGATCGCATCTTTCTTGACATCCAGGGTCAGGAACACGCGATTGTCAGCGGTAATCGTCGGCGTAACCTTGAGTTCAAGCACGGCTTCCTTGAACTGCACTGTCGCTGTTGCTGCACCACCGCCCGATGAGCCGCCGCTAAACGTAACATAGCCGATTTCCTGACCTTGCTTGATATCGGCTTCCTTCTGGTTGGCTGTGATCACACGCGGGCTGGAAATCAGTTCGCTGCGACCTTCGGTCTGCGCAGCGGACAGTTCCAGATCAAGCAGATAGTCGGCGCCGAGAATCGCCAGACCAAAACTGCCGGATGGGCTCGTTGCGGGCAGATTGACATTCAGGCGATTGGCGATATTCGGCACCAGAATGCCTTGTCCATTCGTACCGGGCGAGGAAATCGGCAACCCGCCAAAACCCTGGAAGCGATTACGCAGCGCGATATTCGCCATCTGGTCGGCGGCATCCAGCGATCCGGACGTAGATACGATGGTATTGTTTTGCTGATAGCCGCCGCTGATGCCGAACTTGGCGCCGAGCTCGCGCGCGAAATTGTCCGTAGCGACCACCACGCGGGCTTCGATCAATACCTGGCGGACCGGTTTATCGAGCTCCGCAACGAGTTTGCGAATTTCTTCCACTTTCTCCGGCGTATCGACCACCAACAAGGTGTTTGTGCGCTCGTCATAGCTGACTTGGCCACGAGCGGACAAGAATCCGCCGCCTTGTTGGCTACTGCCACCGCCGCCAGCCGATGTCGCTCTTCTTCGATTTCTGCGTCAGCAGGTCGGCAATATCCTTGGCGTTGCCATAACTGACCGGAATATAGACCGTAATCGTCTGCGCGACGTCTTCCAGTTTTTGCTTGGCCGCGGCCAACGCCTGTTCGCGGTCGGCAATTTCCTTTTGCGGCGCGACCCAGATCACGTTACCGTTGCGGCGCTTGTCGAGTCCTTTTGCCCGCAACACGATGTCCAGGGCCTGATCCCACGGCACGTTAATCAAGCGCAGGGTGACATTGCCGGTGACCGAATCGGCGACAACGATATTCAAATCCGAAACCTGCGCGATCAACTGCAATACCGAGCGCGTGGGAATGTCCTGGAAGTTGAAGGTGACGCGATTGCCGGAATAGACCGGCGGCGCATTCGGGTCTTTCTTGGCCTCGACTTCCTTCGGCGAAATTTCCACGATGTATTGATCGCCGGCTTGATAGGCGAGCTGATCGAACGGCGGCTTGGCGGCAATTTCCATGTGCACGCCGTTGCCTTTGGAGCGCGTCTCGATGAACTGTACGGGCGTGGCAAAGTCGAGCACATCAAGCCGCTGCGCCAGTTGCGACGGCAATTTGACGTTATACATTTCCAGATCGATCTTGTCGCCGACGCGCTGCAAATCCACGCCTGCGCCCGAGCCGTTGAAGCTTATGATGATACGTCCCTCGCCTTTCTTGCCGCGACGAAAATCGATATTGGAAACTGCCAACTCCGAGCCCATCACAGCCTTGGTTGGATTGTTTCCCGCCACCGCAGCCAGCGTGGCCGAACCGGCGACGCCGTTATTCACCGTCAAGACGAGATCGTTGCCCTCTACGCGAGTCTGGTAACTGGCCGGACGCAACAAGTCAACGACGATCCGCGTACGTCCCGCGGCTTCGACGGCATTCACTGCGCTGGTCGCACCGCTGTTGATGTCGATATGTCGCTCGGTCATGCCGTTGCGCGTGTCGGCCATGTCGATGGCAATGCGCGCAGGACTCTGGGTGGTGAATATCTGTGGCTGACCGACCGGTCCGGCAAACTTCATCGTGATCTGCACCTGACCGCCGGCCTGCGGCGTGTAGGTAATGTCGTTGAGAATGTTTCCGGCCAAGGCGTTCGTCGCACACAAGGCAGCGACCAGCATGAGCATCCATGCCAAGCCACGTCGTAGCGACGCGGCCTTGTCGAGTCTGGACGTACGTCCCTGGAAGTCAGCAACTGTAATGGTCATTTCTAGTTACCCCCAATGGGTCGTCTATTGCTCGCCCAGTGCGATCGTCGCCTGGCGTTTAATCCAACCGCCAGTCCCGTTGGGAACCAGCTCCACAATGTCGATGTGATCTTCGCCGACTTCGGTAATCTTGCCGTAGTTCTGGCCAAGGTAATTGCCTGCATGTACACGATGAATGACCCCGTCGGGATCCTTGATCAGTCCTTCCTCAGTCTTGCCCGTACCGATCGTGCCGACCATCTTCAAGCTATCGAGCGGATAATTTTCCAGTGGTTCTTTCGGATGCTGGTCCGGGCGCGCGCTGTTAGCAGCTTGTTCCTGGCGTTGCTCTTCGAGACTCGGGCCAAACGGATCGCGCAAGATCCTGATCGTTGTAGACAAAAGTCTCAAACGTTTTCAGCACCGGTAACGGCGGAATGGGAGCACCCTTCTTCGCCTTTTCCTGGGCTACCCATTGGCGCAAATCGCTGTCGCCGCCGGTACAACCGCTCATGCAGGCAATCACAATGAGCACCGCGAAGGTGCGCCACAAACCCGGGACGTGAACGCCACTCATGTTCACTTACCTCCCTTTTTTGCCGCACCACGTCGGCCTGGCTTCTTGGCTGTTGCCGCACTGGTATCGTCTTCCACGTAGCGATACGTTCGCACAGTACCTTCGAGCGACAACTGTCCACCGCCCTCCTTGGCGGAGACGGGTTTCAGTGAGACATCGTGCATGGTCAGGATGACCACGCGCGGAAGTGCCGCAACGCCACTGATGAACGTGCCAAATTGATGGTAGGTTCCGAGCATCTTCAGCTGTATCGGCTTTTCGGCATAGAAGCCTTCCTTGACGGATTCCGGCCCCGGTTTGAACAACTGGACTTCGATGCCTGCCGACAACGCGGTCTGCGAAACATCCACCAATAGTTCGGGCATCTCGGTCTTACTTGGCAGTTGCCGCAGCAACTGGCGCAACATGTCGCGCATTTCATCCAATTGCTGTTTCAGCGCCTCGAAATTTACGACCTTGGCCTGCTTCTCGGAAAACTGGCTCTTCAGCTGTTTTTCCTGGCCTTGCTTTTGAGTCAAGGTATTCTTGTTCGTCGCTGATGATGAACCACCATCCGGCAAGCATCGAGCACGACGATCACGATGAAACAAAATGTCAGCTTGACGCCCTGAGGCCAGCCGCCAATATTGTTGCGATCCAGATTGCGGAAGTCGGACAGCTTCATGATTTGCTCCCCGCATTGACGGCCGCCTTGTTCAGGGGTTTTCACCGGTGCCGCATGATCATGGGCGGCCCCTGCATGCGCCGTGTCTTCTTTATGCGCGGCCTCTTCTTCTTGCTTGGCTTTGGCTTTTTCTTCAGGGCTGCTGAGCTTCACCGCGAGACCGAATTCATAGCGATTGCGTCGATCCTTACCCTTGACTTCGGTCTTCTGCAAATCCGGGTGCGCCAGCCAGGGTGAATTGGCCAGGTTGCGCATATATGTGGCCACGCTTGCATTGGATTGAGCGGTACCTTCCAGGGTGAGCGTGTTGCCGTTCTGCTTCATTGAATCCAGGCGAGCGCCATCCGGTATCGTATGAACGAGTTCATCGAACAAATGCACCATCTGTGCGCGGCTGGCCTGAAGTTTCTCGATGATCTGTTTGCGCTGGAGCAATTGCGATTTGGTCTTTTCCAGTTCCTTGATCTTGACCAGTTTGTCATCGAGCAGCTTGATCTGGCCTGTCAGGTAGCGATTGCGATCGTCTTGATTGTCGATGCTCGCGCTCATCCACCACGACCAGAGCATCACGGCCAGCACGCCCGCAATCGCCGCACCGGCGAGCATTATGTAGAACTCGCGTTCGCGTAGCTTGCGCCGTTCCGCGCGCCAGGGGAGTAGATTGATCTTGGCCATCAGTCGAAACTCCTCAGCGCGAGGCCGCAAGCGATCATCAGCGCCGGCGCATCCTGGGCCAGGGTTTGTGCCTGCACGCGCGACGACAGCGACATGTTGGCCAGCGGATTGGCAACGACGCAGGGCACTCCGAGTTGCTCTTCAACCATTTCGGCCACGCCGGCGATTGAAGCGCAGCCGCCGGCCAGGACCACTTGGTCGACCTTGCTGTATTCGCTGCCAGCAAAGAAGAACTGCAGCAAACGGCTGATCTGCTGAACCATCGCTTCCTTGAAGGGTTCGAGCACTTCGATTTCGTAGGATTCCGGCAACCCGCCCTGGCGCTTTGCCAGACCGGCCTCTTCGTATGACAGGCCGTAACGTCGCATCACTTCGTCGGTCAATTGCTTGCCGCCGAAGACCTGCTCGCGCGAATAGATCGTGCGTTGATTCTTGAGCACGATCAAGGTTGTCATGGTCGCGCCGATATCGACGACCGCCACGACCGCGTCTTTTGGCACGGCAAGCTGATCGGCGACCAGCCGGAATGCGTTTTCCATCGCGAAAGCTTCGACCTCAACGACCTTCGCATTGAGACCGCCCAAATCCAGCGCCGCAACGCGCAGATCGACATTTTCCGTGCGCGAAGCGGCAAGCAGTACGTTCATCATTTCCGGATTGTCTTTCACCGGACCGACAATCTCGAAGTCGAGACTGACTTCCTCGATCGGATAGGGAATGTATTGATTGGCTTCGACTTCGATTTGGCCTTCCAAATCGTCTTCGGACAATTCCGCCGGCATCGGGATGATCTTGGTGATCACGGCCGAACCGGCAACTGCCGCGGCGGCAAATTTGGTTTTCGAACCTGATCGATTGAAGGCTCGGCGGATCGCCTCGCCGACGGATTCAACCTCGACGATGTTTTTTTCGACCACCGCATTGGGAGGCAATGGCTCGACCGCGTAGTGTTCCACGCGATACCTGCCGCCGGACTGGCTCAGCTGCAACAGCTTGACTGCCGTAGAGCTGACGTCGACCCCGATGAGTGGTGGCGCTTTTGCACTGAGTAGGCCCACACTTTTTCCCCTTCCCACGCGCCCTTACGAGCGATATATGCGTATCTACATTAAATACGAAACTTAACGGATTATCAACAAGAATGTGATAGTTGGTATAACTATTTGATTTACCTAAATTTAGCCCGATATTTTTCGCATTCCGCAAGGAAGTTCCTATCGGTGCGCGCGCCCAGGCTCTATACTGCAAAGGCGATCTATACCCTGAGTTCGCACAGCCTACCTTGACTGCGATCACACTCCCGGCATTGCATGAGAATATTTCGACGTTTACTTCGTTACGCCTTGATTTTAGGTGTATCAGGAATCCTGCTCGCGTGTCTAGGCGTCGGAATTGCCTATTGGTTGATCGAACCGCGTCTACCGTCGGTCGACGTACTGCGCGACGTGCGTCTTCAGGTTCCGCTTCGTGTATACAGCGCCGACAACAAACTGATGGCCACGATCGGCGAAACGCGTCGCATCCCTGTCAAGATTGAAAACGTTCCGCAGCAACTCAAGAATGCCTTCCTCGCTGCCGAGGATGCGAATTTTTATCATCACTCCGGTATCGACGTCACCGGGATTCTGCGTGCGCTGGGCTACATGATCGTCAAGCGTAGTCTGCATGTGCCAGGCGGCAGCACCATTACGCAGCAGGTTGCGCGCGGATTTTTCCTGAGTCCGGAAGTCAGTTTGACGCGCAAGGCGACGGAAATTTTCCTGTCATTCCGTATTGAGCACGAGCTGACCAAGGACGAAATATTCCAGTTGTACCTCAACAAGATCTTCTTCGGCAACCGTGCCTACGGTGTGGCCGCTGCCGCCGAGTTCTACTACGGCAAGACTCTGGATCAGCTCACCCTGGCAGAATGCGCGATGCTTGCCTCGCTACCGAAATTTCCATCCAGCGCCAATCCGTTGAGCAACCTCGCTCGTGCCACGGAGCGTCGCAACTATGTATTGCAGCGCATGCTCGACAACGGTTTCATCACCAAGGCACAATTCAACCAGGCCAACGTCGAGCCTGACCGCTCGTTCGCGCACGAGCCCCCGGTGGAAGTGGACGCGCCTTACATTGCCGAGCTGGTCCGGCGAGAGGTCTTGGACAAACTCGGCAACGATGCGCTCACCAACGGCTACAGCGTCTACACCACCATCGATTCGCGTCAGCAGACTGCGGCCAATCAGTCTCTCCAAACCGATCTGATCTCCTACGATCAGCGCCACGGCTACCGCGGTCCAGAAGCCCACTTCGACATTGGGACGCACCCGCTGCCAGCCGATCTGGACAAGCATCTCGATGGTTTTCAGGAAATCGATGGATTGATTCCGGGCATCGTCACCAGAAGTTCGGAAAAGACCGCAGACATATACAGCCAGGACGGACAAACCGTCGCACTGACGCTGGAGGCTGCGCATTGGGCGCGACGCTACAAAGACGAAAGTCATCGCGGAGCGGCGCCGAAGAGTCTCCAGGAGCTCCTGAAACCCGGCGATGTCGTGCGCCTGGCGCGTGGCGCTGACGGAAAATGGGAACTGTCGCAAATCCCGGCGGCGCAAGGCGCATTGATCGCGCTGAACCCCGAAAACGGCGCAATCACCGCCGAGGTTGGTGGTTTCAGTTACAGCCGCAGCAAATTCAATCGCGTTGTTCAGGCTGCGCGTCAACCTGGTTCCGGGTTCAAGCCATTCTTCTATGCGGCGGCGTTCGAACACGGATTCACGCCCGCTTCGATCATCAACGATGCGCCATTGGTATTCGCCGATCCATCCAAACCCAACGGGATGTGGACACCGAAAAACGACGACGACAAGTTTGACGGACCGACGCGACTGCGCGAAGCGATGGTGCTGTCCAAGAATCTCGTGTCGGTGCGCTTGCTCGATGCAATTGGCGTGCGCTATGCGCGTGAATACGCGACCCGGTTCGGATTCAGTCTGGAACAACTGCCGGACAATCTTTCGCTCGCCTTGGGTACCGCTTCAGTATCGCCGTTGAGCATGGCCCGGGCCTATGCGGTATTTGCCAATGGCGGATTCCTGATTGATCCGTATTTCATCGACCGTATCGTCGACCGCGATGGCAAACAGGTTTACAAGGCAGATCCCGCGGTCGCGTGTCGACATTGTCCGCAACGCCTTCTGGCCGATGCCAGGGAAAGGACAAATGCGGGTGCGGTGGCGAAGGCAGACGTAATCGCTCCGGTAAAGGTGTCGCTTTCACCCATCACCGCTGCACAGGCAGCGACGTCGCCAGGGCCGGCTGCAATCGGTTCGGATGTACCGAAACTGGCACCGCGCGCGGTCGATGCACGTACCGTGTACCTCATAAGTTCGTTGTTGCACGATGTGGTACGACGCGGAACCGGACATGCGGCGATGGTGCTCAAGCGCAACGATCTTGCCGGCAAGACCGGCTCGACGAACGATCACCGCGACGCCTGGTTCACTGGCTACAATGCCGATCTGGTCGTGAGCACCTGGGCGGGCTTCGACGATTTCAGCTCCCTGGGCCGCGCTGACGGTGTCGGCGAATTCGGTGCTCAGGCCGCCCTGCCCATGTGGATCAGCTTCATGCGTACGGCTCTCAATGGCGTGCCCGAAAAACCATTCGAGACACCTGCGGGCATTACCACGGCGCGCATCGATTCCGTGACAGGCCAACTGGCACCCGCAGATGATCCCAATAGCATGCTGGAGGTATTCAAGGTCGAAGATCTGGCGCGTCTGCGATCCGGCCCGAACAATGCAACCGAACAGGAAAAGAAAGTACAACAGCAAGCCTACGGAATTTTCTGATGCGCTCGGCGGCAAGTTCCCGACATTCCCCCCGCACCAGCCAGCTGCGACGACTAATTGCCGTGGAAGCAGCACGCTTGATGAGCGAGCACGGAATCCGCGATTTTCATCTGGCCAAGCGCAAGGCGGCCGCGCATTTGAATGCGCATGACGACGCCAGCCTGCCGAAGAACAGTGAGATCCAACTGGCACTGCGCGAACACCAACGGCTATTCCAGGGCGACCAACAACCCGCGCTGTTGTCACATCTGCGGCATGCCGCGCAGGCGGCCATGCGCTTTTTCGAGCGCTTTGAGCCACGCCTGGTAGGTGCCGTGCTGGAGGGTACGGCGGATCAGCATTCGGCAGTTTGCCTGCACTTGTTCAGCGACACCGCCGAGCAGGTAATCGGGTTTCTCGATGATCACGGCATTGCCTATCGCGAACGCGACCGCCAGCAACAGGTGCGTCACGATGAGTATGCGCAGTTCCCGGGACTATTGATCGAACGCGACGACGCTGCATTTGATTTGACCGTACTGCCACACGATGCGATCCGCCAGGCACCGCTTGATCGCATCGTCGAACGTCGCATGCGCCGTGCGACGCTGGCTGAAGTCGAGCGGTTGCTGGCTGCCGAAGAAAACCAGAATCCCGGGACGCCGACCTAACAAGGATAACCGCGCGCGAGAAATAAAGAATCCGAGATCGATCTTCGTTAATCGGCGTGAGGCCTTCTAGCGCTTGCCCATCTGTGCATAGTCGCGCTTGATGGCACCGGTATAGATCTGACGCGGCCGACCGATCCGGGATTCCGGATCCTGATGTTGTTCCAGCCAATGCGCCACCCAGCCCGCGGTGCGCGCAATGGCGAACATCACGGTGAACATCTCGGTGGGGATTTTCAGCGCCTTGTAAATGATGCCCGAATAAAAATCGACATTCGGGTACAACTTGCGCTCGACGAAATAAGGATCTTTCAACGCGACGCGCTCCAGTTCCAGGGCGACATCGAGCAGCGGATCGTTGACGCCAAGCTCGGCCAGCACCTGGTGACAGGTTTCGCGAATGATCGTCGCGCGCGGATCGAAATTCTTGTAGACACGATGTCCGAATCCCATCAGGCGGAACCCTGAATTCTTGTCCTTGGCACGTTCGACCGCTTTGCCGACGTTTTTTGCATCACCAATTTCCGCGAGCATTTTGAGCACGGCTTCATTCGCACCGCCGTGCGCCGGCCCCCACAAAGCGGCAATGCCCGCAGCGACGCAGGCGTAGGGATTGGCGCCGGTCGAGCCGACCAGACGCACGGTTGAAGTGCTTGCATTCTGTTCGTGGTCGGCGTGCAGGATGAACAGCAGGTCCAGCGCCTTTGCCACGACCGGTTTCAATGCCAGCGGCTCGCTCGGCACTTCAAACATCATGTGCAGGAAGCGCGTGACATATTCAAGATTGTTGCGCGGATAGCGAATTGGCCAGCCGATCGAATAACGATAGGCAGCCGCAGCAATGGTCGGGACCTTGGCAATCAAACGGATCGCTGCGAGACGACGCTGCTCCGGATCGTTGATGTCCAGCGTATCGTGATAAAACGCGGACAACGACGCGATCGATCCGCACAGCATGGCCATTGGATGCGCGTCGTAATGAAAGCCGTTCAGGAAGTTCTTCAATGCCTCATGCATCATCGAGTGATGCGTGACTTCGTGCTCGAACGCCTGGAATTCCCCGGCTTTTGGAAGCTCGCCATTGATCAACAGATAAGCGACTTCCAGAAAGCTCGATTGCTTCGCCAACTGCTCGATCGGGTAGCCCCGGTACAAAAGCACGCCCGCGTCGCCGTCAATAAACGTCACCGCACTCTTGGTGCTGGCGGTCCCACCGAAGCCCGGATCGTAAGTGTAATAACCAGTGTTCTTGTAGAGTCCGGCAATATCGATGCAAGCCGGTCCGAGCGAACCACTGACAAGAGGCAAAGCACAGGATTTGTTGGCGATGGGGTCTATTACTTGAACGGTCTTGTCGGACACGGCGGACTCCCTGGTGTGTTCTGCGCTGAATGCAACGACAGGCCTGGGGCCTGCGATTCGGATCGCGTAGACGGTGGCGTGATCCACGGCGACGTTGAATTATCGCACAGACACTTGGCACAACGCAGAGGAATCAGGCGGCAAGTCCGGTTCACCGAACCGGACCCAAGCAGAACACCAGCACTCAGGCCAGAGTGTCGCCTCGACTGCCCGAAGCATGGCTTGGCCCAAGCAGTCCAAGTCGAAACTGATCGGGAACGGATCGGACAGGCAGTTGCGGGCGATTGTGAAGATCAGCCCGAAACCGTTGCGTGGCGCAACGGTTGAACGCCTTCACGGACAACCGGCTCCAGGCATGATGCGCAATCGCGCTCCTGCCAAGGAAACGCCGGTTTACGCGGCAGTTGTCTTGTTGCCGTAGCGGCGGCGGAATTTGTCCACGCGGCCACCCGCGTCGATGATCTTGTGCTTGCCGGTATAGAACGGGTGGGACTTGCTGGAAATTTCCACCTTGACCACCGGGTATTCCTTGCCGTCCTCCCACTTGATCGTTTCCTTGCTGGTCATGGTCGACCGGGTCAGAAACGCGAAGTCCGCGGAGGCGTCCTGGAACACGACGGGCGCATATTCGGGGTGGATATCGGCTTTCATGCAACAGGCTCCGCAAAAATATCGGGAAAAGACGCTAATTGTACCGGTTAGTCTGGCATTAGCGCAAGATGACGTCAGCGAGCGCCCAGCACTCCGGCCACAAGCTCCTCGAACCGCGAATGATCAACCGCCAGCACGATCCGAGCGTTGGCCGGCACTCCGAGTCTATCCTCCCAATCCACCACGGTTGCGCCTCGTGTCAGTGCACCGCCCATCTCGATACCGACATGATGGTCTTCGGCCCGCAGGACAATATCCGGTTGCAACGCAATTGCCATCGCCAATGCATCTGCCGTGAGCAAGCGGGGTTTGTCGTGTTCACGCATCCAGGCGTACGTGCGCCGCGATATTGCGGCATAAAAGCGCGCAAGCGGGGTGCCTGAATCCAGCCATGCCTGCATCGTCCCGAAAGCGATTCCATGGCGCAAGACCAATTCCCAGTCGACCAGTGTGAAACGTGGCCATTCTGAAAACACGACATGGGCCGCCTCCGGGTCGAACCCGACGTTGAATTCCGCAGGCACCCGGTGCGTATTGCCGCGCCCGCTGACGGCCCCGCCCATGATCACCAGTTTGGCGACGCGTTGCGGCAACGTTGGATCGAGCCGCAGCGCCAGGGCCAGATTGGTCAGAGGTGCGATCGCGACGATGACCAGTTTTCCGGCATGCGTATGCGACAAGCGCAAGATTGCCAGGGCAGCATGCTCGGTTTCGACGTGCCGTTGGCTCGCCAGAAAACCGCAGTCGCCAAAACCATCGTGGCCATGCACAAAGGCTGCATCGGCCGCAGGCAGCACCAACGGTGTTGCGCAACCCGCAAACACCGGCGTGTCGGCACCGAGTGTTTCAACCAGCTTGAGTCCGTTGGCGACCGTGTTCGAAATGCCGACATTGCCTGCTGCGATGCTCAGCCCGCGCACATCGGCGTGCGCATGCGCAAGCATGATGGCCAATGCATCGTCGACTCCGGGATCCGTGTCGATCAGCAATTGCAGTTTGTCCATTCTTGTTTTCCTTCACTTAGTCCATCTGGTGGCCGCATCATCAGGCGCCTGCATACTGCGCATTAGCACCGACCCAGCGCTCCAGCAATCGTTGGGTCAAATCGGGATGATCGCGCAACATTATCGCTCCGGCACGTTGCACCGCCGGCAGCAGGTGCGCATCGCGCGAGACATCGGCGATGCGCAACGACATTTGACCCGTCTGTCGCGTGCCCAGCACTTCGCCCGGGCCGCGCAATTCAAGATCTTTCTCGGCAATGCGAAAGCCATCGTTGGTCTTGCGCAGAACGTCCAGTCGTTGACGCGCCAAGGCAGACAGCGGGTTTTGGTATAGCAGCACGCAACTGGACTTCTTGGTCCCGCGACCGACGCGGCCTCTCAATTGGTGCAGTTGTGCCAATCCGAGCCGCTCTGCATTTTCAATCACCATAAGGCTTGCATTCGGTACATCGACGCCAACTTCGATGACGGTTGTCGCCACCAATAACGCAACCTCACCACGTTGGAACTCCGACATGGCGGCCTGCTTTTCCACCGGCTTGAGGCGGCCGTGGACGAGCCCAACTCGAAATCCGCGCAATGCATCCCTCAATTCCGCATGTACGGCCTCGGCCGCCTGTGCTTGCAGGTTTTCCGATTCTTCGATGAGCGTGCAAACCCAATAGGCCTGCCGGCCGGCGCTGCAGGCCACACGAATACGTTCGACAATTTCCGCGCGACGTGCGTTGGCAATCGCCACAGTCGTGACCGGAGTGCGTCCGGGTGGCAATTCGTCGATTGTGGATACATCGAGGTCAGCATACGCGGTCATTGCCAACGTCCGCGGAATCGGCGTGGCTGTCAATACAAGTTGATGTGGCACGCTGTCCGCATCGCGTCCCTTGTCGCGCAAAGCCAGGCGTTGGTGCACGCCGAAACGGTGCTGCTCGTCGATGATCACCAGTCCCAGGCCGGAGAAGACGACACCTTCCTGCATCAGTGCGTGCGTGCCAACGACAATGCGCGCACCGGCAGCGATGGCCGCCAATGCGCTTGTGCGTGCCTTGCCCTTGAGTTTCCCGGCCAGCCAGACGACATCGATGTCGAGCGGTTCCATCCACGCACGAAAGCTCGCATAGTGCTGCTCGGCAAGCAACTCGGTCGGCGCCATCAGCGCGACTTGCGCACCCGCCTCGATCGCCGCGAGCGCGGCGAGCGCGGCAACGACAGTCTTGCCGGAACCAACGTCGCCCTGAATCAACCGCAACATTGGCGTTTTGCGCGTCAGATCACGCGTCACGTCCGCAACAACCCGCTGTTGTGCTGCTGTCAATGCGAACGGCAAATCAGTCAGCAAGTGCTTCTGCAAAACACCGTCGCCACACAATTCCCGCGCCGAATGCGCGCGCAATTTCGCCCGCAAGAGTTTCAGGCTCAGGTGCTGTGCAAGCAGTTCCTCGAACACCAATCGCTGCTGTGCCGGGTGCACGCCAAGTTCAAGGGCGGCAACGTCCGCATCTGCCGGAGGTCGATGCACGAACAGCAGCGCATCGCGCAACGATGTCAGGTCTGCCTTTTGACGCAAGCGCGTCGGGATCAATTCGAGCGCCGAGTCGTCGGGCAACTTGTCCAGCGCACGCGCGATCACGCCGACCAATCGCTTTTGCCCGAGCCCTTCGGTCGTCGGATAGACCGGCGTGAGACGCTCATCGACCTCGCTGCACGCATCGGCAGCCAGCCGCTGATATTGCGGGTGCACCATTTCCGGTCCGTTGGCGCCGTGGCGCACCTCGCCGAAGCAGCGCAGGCGCGTGCCAATGGCAAGTTGATTGACCTGGGCAGAGCTGAAATGAAAGAACTTCAGCAGCAGCGTGCTCTGCGACGAATCCGCGATCGCCACACGCAATTGGGGACGATAGCGAAACCCTTTCTCGATCGCTTCAACGACACCCTCGACCTGTGCTGCCACTCCGATACGCAAATCGCAAATCGGCGTGATCCGGGTGCGATCCTCGTATCGCAACGGCAGATGGAACCATAAGTCCTGAAGCGTGTTCAGGCCCAAACGGTGCAGGGTTGCAGCCAGCGCCGGACCTACACCGGGCAGCGCGGTCAGGGCGACGGCTCCAGGATCGATCACGACTGCCGACGCGCGCATGTATTATGCGCCGCCGCAAAAAATCGGACCATCAATCGAGCACCAGAACCGCATCGATCTCAACCTGCGCATCCAACGGCAACTTGCTCACGCCAATAGTCGACCGCGCCGGATATGGTTCACGGAAGCGTTCCTTCATGACGCCATTGACCGCAGCGAAATTGCCCAGGTCGGTCAGATAAATTCCGATCCGCGCCAGCTGCGCCAACGAACCACCGGCAGCCTCGCACACAGCGGAAAGGTTATCGAAGATGCGTTGCGTTTGTGCGGCGATATCGCCAGCGACGAGCTCGCCATTGGCCGGATCGAGCGCTACCTGTCCGGAAAGGTAAACCGTATTGCCAACACGCACCGCCTGCGAGTATGGACCGATCGGTTGCGGGGCGTGGTTGGTGAGGATGGTGCGTCGGGACATTTCGGTTCCTTGGTCGAGGTAGCGGACTCGGGACTCGGGACTCGGGACTCGGGACTCGGGACTCGGGACTCGGGACTCGGGACTCGGGACTCGGGACTCGGGACTCGGGACTCGGGAAAAAGCATCGCCTTTTCACACTTCGCGCGCAAGCACGCACGCTATTGCCATTACTCATTGCCTGGTCTGCCTCCGATTCCCGGTTCTACGGATATCGATACACGGCATGCACCACCCCGGCATTGCGTACGCGACGCATCACGTCGGCCAGATGTTTGCGGTTGCGAACTTCGATGGTGAACATCAACGTCGAGGTTTGCAGGTCGCGCTCCTGATATTCGACGTTTTCGATATTGGAATCGCATTCGGCGATTGCTGCGGCAACCGTGGCCAGCACGCCGGGTTTATTGTCGACGACGATGCGCAGACGCACACGATAATCACCGCTGACTTCGCGATCCCAGTCGATGACGACAATACGTTCGGGCGTCTTGCGGTACTCGGGCAGGTTCGGACAATCCTGGCGATGCACCACAATGCCCTTGCCCGCAGACAGATAACCGACAATCTCGTCGCCGGGCAATGGGTGGCAGCAGTTTCCGAAGCTGAGTACACCGCGCTCACTGCCGCTGATCAGGATTTTTTCGGCATTTCTTGCCATCTCGCGCGACTCTGAAGCCATGCCGCGGGACTTGGCCAGTTGCGCGGCGACGTGATCGGGCATCAGGTTGCCCATCGCAATTTCCGCGAGCAATTCCTCCAACCGCTTGAAGCGCGCCTTGGCCAGATAGCGATCCAGTTTCGTCGCCGAGATCGAATCCAGGCTCATGCCGCGCGCGTCCAGCGCGCGATCGAGCATGCGATGGCCGAAATCGATCGCATCTTCGTGCTGCAGCCGTTTGAGAAAATGCCGGATGGCGGTTCGCGCTTTCGCCGATACGACCCATTCCAGCCATTGCGGCGTCGGCACCGCAGACGGAGCGGTGATGATTTCCACGGACTCGCCGGAATTCAGGCGTTGGCGCAACGGCACCAGTTTCTTGTCCACGCGCGCGGCAACCGCATGCGTGCCGACGTCGGTATGCACGGCGAAGGCGAAATCCAACGCTGTCGCGTTGCGCGGCAGGGACAGAATTCGGCCCTTGGGCGTGAACAGGTACACCTCGTCGGGAAACAGGTCAACTTTGACGTTTTCAAGAAATTCCAGCGATGAGGCTTCGCGGGTCTGCGCATCGACCAGTTCGGCGACCCATTCGCGTGCGCGCGTCTGCGCCGCAGTCGCAGGTTCCGACGCCGTTTTGTAAACCCAGTGCGCGGCAACGCCGCGTTCGGCAACCTGATCCATGTCTTCGGTGCGGATCTGGATCTCGATCGGCGCGCCGATCGGTCCGAACACGACTGTGTGCAAAGACTGGTAGCCATTGGCTTTGGGAATGGCGATGAAATCGCGAAAGCGACTGTCCAGAGGTTTGTACAACGCGTGAAGCGCGCCCAGCGCACGGTAGCAATCCATCGTCAGCTGACCGGTCACGACGCGAAAACCGTAGACGTCCATGACCTGATCGAAACTGCGGTGATCGCGGCGCATCTTCGTATAGATACTGTAGGCCGACTTGATCCGGCTCATGACACGATGGTCGATGCCTTCCTGACCCAGCCGGATCGACAGCGCGGCCTCGATTTTCTCCATCGCTTCGCGACG
The DNA here is from genome assembly GCA_963711075.1 of uncultured Pseudomonadota bacterium. Taxonomy (GTDB): domain Bacteria; phylum Pseudomonadota; class Gammaproteobacteria; order Xanthomonadales; family Rhodanobacteraceae; genus Rudaea. The sequence goes on from CAVQCW010000002.1 coordinate 129,811, forward strand.
ATTGCCAAGGACGCTGCGGATGCGCGCCTGGATCACGCGATAGCGCATCGGATAAAGATTGCGAAATCCATGTTCCTGCAGCTCGGCGCGGAATTTGTTCATGCCAAGCCGCTGCGCGATCGGGGCATAGATTTCCAGCGTTTCACGAGCGATGCGGCGACGCGATTCCGGCGCCATCGCCGCCAACGTGCGCATGTTGTGCAGACGATCGGCGAGCTTGATCAGGATCACGCGCAGGTCGCGTGCCATGGCCAGCAACATTTTGCGGAAGCTTTCCGCGGCGGCCTCCTGCTGGCTGCGGAAACGCAGTTTGTCGAGTTTGGTGACGCCATCGACCAGTTCGGTCACCGTCGTGCCGAATATCTCTTCGAGTTCGCCGCGCGACAACAGCGTGTCTTCCAGCGTATCGTGCAGGATGGCTGCGATGATGGTTTCGGCATCCATGCCCAAGTCTGCGAGGATGCTGGCAACCGCGACCGGATGCGTAATGTACGGTTCGCCGCTCTTGCGCGTCTGGCCTTCGTGTGCACGCGCGCCGATCAAATAGGCTTCGCGCACACGCATAACCTGGGTGGCGGGCAGATACCCGCTCAGGCGTTGTTCCAGCGCTTGCACGTCGGCAGGTAGGGTTTCCTCCCGCAACGTGCTCATGGCGGTCTCGGCCGGGCGATCAGGCCGCCCGCAACGGACAGCCTGTCATTGCCGACCGGCGTAAGCAAAACATGATCGGCGGGCGGGAAAACATCACAGGTCGTCACCACCCTTGGCCAGATCTTCATCGACTTCGGCCGCGGCCCACTCCAGCGCTTCGCGCTCGGCGCGCTCGCGTTCCTGGCGGTCGATGTCGGCAATCAACTCGTTGGTAACCTTGTGTCCGGCGATTTCGCGCAGGGCCACGACGGTCGGCTTGTCGTGTTCGGCACTCACCAGCGCCTCTGCGCCGTTGGCTAATTGACGTGCGCGTTTGGTCGCCATCAACACCAGCTCAAAGCGATTGTCGACTGCCGTCAGACAGTCTTCTACGGTAATACGTGCCATAAAAACCTCAAAAACGATGTGGATTCAGAAATTTACCGATGGCAAACGTCCGAACGGACGCGAATTGTATCCGCAGGCAATTGTGCAGCGCAAACACGATGCTGAACCGAGCCAGCACCCCAATGGATTGTGCTGTGCAAAACCGGCCCCATTTGCTTTAGGCTAACGCGCAAGGCCTGTGCCATGTTCGCTTGTCGCTGTGTGCTGCAAAGCAGCTCCACAAGCCATGGTGCGGCAAGTTCAAGGGGATCAATCGAATTCAGACTTGTACTGGATTTGCACTTAATGACTTGAAAAACAATGCAAATGTCCCTGAATCTGTCAATCAAGTACGTAAAGGAAGCAACCGCGCTCGCGATCGTATGCTGCCTGCTCATCGGCTGCGCGACACCCATGCCGCGCAAGGACGACCCGCTGGAACATTTCAACCGGAAGGTCTATGCGTTCAATGACTTCGCGGATCGGGTTGCCATTCGCCCCGTTGCGGTCGCCTACCGAAAGGTGACGAACCAAACCACGCGCACGCTGGCGAGCAACTTCTTCGCCAATATCGAATCGCCGATCACCATCGCCAATGACCTGCTACAGGCGAATCTCGAGCAGGCGGCGAAGGCGACCGGCCGTCTGGCGATCAACACCACGGTCGGCATGCTTGGCCTGTTCGATCCGGCCAGCCAAATGGGAATCGAGGCCAGCGCCACGGATTTTGCCGTCACCCTGGCAAAATGGGGTGTGCCTGACGGGCCGTATATCGTGCTGCCACTGATCGGTTCGACCTCATTGCGCGATGTCTGGCGGTTGCCGGTGGATGGTTACTTTTTCGATCCGTTGACAAGATACTCGCGCGACCACGATTTCAATCTGAACGCTCAATACCTGCCAAGTACGGCCTACCTGGTCACGCTGCGTTCGCGCGGAATCGACGCCGAGGGCCTGTTGCAAGGCGTGTACGACCCGTACATTTTCTACCGTGATGCCTATCGCCAGCGGCGCATGTACCTGATTTATCGTGGCGAACCGCCGTTTTCCGTCATTCAGTCGATGCAGGGTACGAACGATCTCGACGATGCCGACAAGCTGCTCGAAGAACAGCACCAATACGAAAAACAGCAGAAAAAGGACGACTCCGGCTCGGGGCATTGAACCGGGCGATTCGCCTGGTTCCATCACCGCTGCATGTGGCGGCTTGAAATGCGCTGTCTTTGTGCGGACGCGATCCCGGAAAACGATCTCCCGAAATAGCGAACGGTCAGTTCAGCCCCAGCAATTCATCGACGTCGCACAAACGCGCCAGATTGCGCAACCCTTGCGGGGCGCGCAGATAGCGCAGCGCCGAACCCTGCCGGCGCGCTTGTGCGCTCCAGGCAATCAACACCGCCAAGGTCGCGCTATCGGCATTTTCAAGCGCGGAAAGATCCAGCTCCAACGCACGGCCGTTGCGCGACAGTTGCGGTGCCTGTCCCATCGCCCGTGCCGCATTGGCGAAGGAAATCGCCCCGCGTAGACGCAACGTGCCCAGGGTATCGGACTCCAGGCTGAAGAACGGCGTCGCAGTCACTATTTTTTCTCTTCGCGTTCCATCGATTTGAGCGCATTTGCGCCTTGCGACTCAAGCCGGGTAGTCAGATCATCGAGGCTGGTCTTCTGAATCTCGGCCGCAACCTGATTTCGATAATTGGTCACGTAGGAAATGCCTTCGATGATGACGTCGTAGGCTTTCCATGTTCCGTCCCTGGTCCTGCGGAATGCGTAATCGACCGGGACGGTCTTGCCGTCGTCGAGTACGACCTGGGTACGAACCAGACTGCGCTTCTCGTTCAACTCGCCCTTGAACGGAAGCACACGCACCTGGCCTTCGGTGTACTTGAGCAATCCTTCCGCATAGCGGTGGGTGATCGAGTTGTACATGGCCTTGGCGAAACGCACGCGTTGCGCCGGAGTGGCGCTTCGCGCGTTGCGTCCCAGAACCAGAATCGACGCATAGTCGATATCGAAGTGCGGCAGCACGATGTTGTCGATGGTCTTGAGCAACTCGTCGCGATTGTTCTTCAGCTCCGCACGGTGCGCCTGCATGATCTTGCCGAGATCGTCGACGATGCCTTGCACGACCTGCGTCGGCGTCGCCGTGTCTGCCCTTGCGCCACCCATCGCGGCAAAACTGAAAAGGCAAAGCAATGAAAATATGATGCGCATAAGGATTCCTGGTGCGTTGTCCGTTTGTGGGGGTGTGCCTGGTCCAAATGAATCGGGCAAAGATTCGCCGGTTCAGATCGGTTCGACCGCAAAAGGCGGAATATGTCTTTACTTTTCTGCGGGCTTGGAATCAGGCTTGTCGACAGCCTTGTCGTCGGCTTTCTTGGGGCCCTCACCACCGAGCAGATACTTGCCGATCAACTCCTCGAGTTGCATCGATGATTGCGCCAGCACTACCTGATCGCCATTCTTGAAATTCTCTGGTGAACCGCCGGGCTGGAGGGAAACATACTGGTCGCCGAGTAAACCGCTTGTGAATATCGCGGCCGCAGAATCATCGGGAATCTGGTTGTAGCGCTTGTCGATCGACAGGGTGACGACCGCTTCGAGTTTGGTTGGATCCAGGACGATGCCGGAGACGCTGCCGACGCGCACGCCGGCGAGCTTGACCGGCGCTCGCAGTTTGAGTTGGCCGATGTTGGTGAAATGCGCTGTGATCGCGTAACTGTCGCCTTGCCGGTAATTGGCCAGGCTCGTCGTCTGCGTGGCCAGATAGCCCAGCGCCGCGAATCCGAGCAGGATGAACAGCCCGGTACCGATCTGAAACGATTGTCGTTGTGCCATATACCTGCCTCAAACGGGTTATTTCGCTTCTTCACTACCAAGTACACGAAGGACAGTAACGAAGAGCATTGCGGGCCAACTGCACATGCCTTGGCATCCTATTGGGTCACACCGCATTGCGCTTCAGCTTTCATTTGCGCCGTTGCATTCATGTCGTCCTGGCTTTCCTTCGTATCCTTGATGCCTTTGATGCGAAATGATCCTGTGCCGTGGCACTACATCAAAAACGCCGTCATGACGAAATCGATCGCCAGCGTTGCGATCGAGGAAAACACGACCGTGCGTGTCGTCGCATATGCTACGCCTTCGCTGGTCGGCGGCGTGGTGTAACCCTGGAATGTCGCAATCAACGTAATGACCGCGCCGAATGCGAAACTCTTCCACACACCGTTGAGCACATCCGACCACACATCCACGTTCACAGTCATGTTCGACCAAAACGTGCCGTTGTCCAAACCCAGCCAGCTTACGCCGATCGCATGCGCGCCGAGTATACCCAGCGCATTGAATACGCAGGCAAGCAATGGCATCGCGATCAGGCCGGCCAGAAAACGCGGCGCGACAATGTAGGCCAGCGGATCGACCGCCATCATCTCCATCGCCTCGAGCTGGTCGGTTGCGCGCATCAATCCGATTTCGGCGGTGATCGACGTTCCGGCGCGCCCGGCGAACAACAACGCCGTGACCACCGGGCCCAGTTCGCGATAGAGCGACAGGGCAACAACGGTACCCAACGCTGCCGTGCCGCCGAATATCGACAGGGTGTGGTATAGCTGCAACCCCAGCACCATTCCCACGAACAGGCCGCAGGTCATGATGATGACCAGACTCATCGCGCCGACGAAAAAAACCTGACGCGCAGTCTCGCGCCAATAGCGCAGGCTGCGTGGCACCGCACGCAGGATTTGCAGCAGGAAAATGCCGCAGGCACCGACTTGCGCGAGCGCCTCGGCCATGCGCGACGATCGCTGCGGCGCGATCGCACTCATCGCGCATCTCCACCAAGACCCAACTGCGCGGCGTAATCCGGCGCGGGGTAATGAAACGGCACCGGGCCATCCGCTTCGCCGCTGAAGAACTGCCGCGTCCACGGCGTCTCGCCGCGCGCCAGATCCTCGGGTGTGCCGTGCGCGGCAATCTTGCCGCCGGCCAGCAGATAGATGCTGTCGGCGACGCGTCGCACCGCCGCCAGCTCGTGCGCGACGAGGATGCTCGTAATCCCGAGCGTTTCGTTCAAGGTGCGGATCAGTTTCAGGATCTGATTCAGTGCGATCGGATCGAGGCCGACGAACGGTTCGTCGTAAATGATCAACATCGGATCGCGCACGATCGCCCGAGCCAGCGCCACGCGCCGCATCATGCCGCCGGACAGCTCGCTCGGCATCAGCTCCGCGGCACCGCGAAGGCCGACCGCCTGCAGCTTGGTCAGGACAATATTGCGGATCAGTTCCTCGGGAAGTTGCAGGTGCTGGCGCAACGGAAACGCCACGTTCTCGAACACGGGAAAGTCCGTGAGCAGCGCCGAATTCTGGAACAGATAGCCGATCTTCTCGCGCAATGCGAACAAGGCCTCGCGCCCGATCCGGCCGATGTTCTGGCCGTCCAGCACCACTTCGCCGGAATCGGCCGCCAACTGGCCGGTCACATGTCGCATCAAGGTCGTCTTGCCTGTGCCGCTGGGGCCCATGATCGCGGTGACCTTGCCACGCGGGATATCCACGTCCACGCCGTCGAAGATGACCTTGCCGCCGAGTGTGGTGTGCAAGCCGCGGATGCGGATCAAGGTATCTCCGCTCGCGATTGTTGAATTGGCACTTGCGCTCATGCGATCGACGACGACCAGTTTGCCGGGACGGCTACCTTACCCGAGCACGACGCATCGCGAAAGCAAAACCACTGCGCGAATGTAGCCTCGGTTCAGGTATGCACCTTTGCGCGGGTTGACCCGCGCGCGACGCCGTGGCCGATAGCTTCGCTCAGTCACCCAGCAGTTCCACCAGCAGTGCGTCATGATCCGGTGCCGGATACACACGCTGTTGCCGTCGACTTTCCACGATTGCGCACAACTGCGCCAGCGCGACATTGAAATCGTCGTTGACTACCAGATAGTCGAATTCGCGCGCATGCGCCAGGTCCTGCTGCGAATCGTTCAGACGCCTGCGAATGACCTTTTCGCTATCCGAAGCGCGTGTGCGCAGACGCCGTTCCAGTTCGCGTCGTGACGGCGGCAGGATGAAGATGCTCACGGTACCGGCGAGCTTTTTGCGCACCTGCTGTGCGCCTTGCCAATCGATTTCCAGCAATACATCGCGACCTTGCGCCAGGGTGCGTTCCACAGGCGCACGTGCCGTGCCTTTCAGATCGCCATGCACGAGCGCGTGCTCGAAAAACTCGTCACGCGCAATCATCGCCTCGAATTGTGCGCGCGAAACAAAATGGTAATGCACGCCGTCGACCTCATCCGGCCGCGGCGGGCGCGAGGTATACGATATCGACAGCGCGATATTTGGCTCGCGTTCGAGCAACGCACGGGTCAGGCTGGTCTTGCCGGTACCGGATGCCGCCGCGACGATATAAAGCGTTCCAGACATCCCCAACTACTCGATATTCTGCACTTGTTCGCGAATCTGCTCGATCAGCACTTTCAGCTCGACACTGGCTTGCGTGGTGCGCTGATCGACGGACTTCGACCCGAGCGTGTTGGCTTCGCGGTTGAATTCCTGCATGAGGAAATCCAGGCGGCGACCGACGGCGTCGGGCAACGCGAGCACGCGCCGCACCTCGTCGACATGAGCGGCGAGCCTGTCGAGTTCTTCGTCGACATCCATGCGCGACAGTTGCAACACGAGTTCCTGCTCCAGGCGTCCCGGTTCAGGCTGCGTGTGTCCATCCGGCAATTTGATTTCTGCAAGTCGTGTCTGCAGTCGGGCGCGCAGATTGCTGCGTATGTCGGGCAACCATTCGCGCACTTGCGCGACGATGGCAGCGACGGCATCCAGGCGCTCGCGCAGAAACACGCCGAGGCGTTCGCCTTCGCGCTGGCGCGTGGCCAGCAACTCAGTCAGCGCAGCAGAGAGCAAATTCATTGTGGCTTTACGCAGACCTTCCTGATCGAGTTGTTCGCGCTGCAACACGCCCGGCCATTCAAGCAGGCGCGTAAAGTCGGTGACGAGTTTGGGAAATCGCCCACTCAGCACCGCTGCGCTGCGTTCGAGCTTGTCCAGCACCGCATCATCCAGGCGTATGTCGGTCGCGGTTGCATCACTGGGTCGATAACGCAAATTCACATCGACCTTGCCGCGAATCAACTTGGCCGTGACGCGCTCGCGCAACGCCGGCTCGATCGCGCGCAATTCTTCGGGCAGGCGCAAATTGAGTTCCAGATAACGGTGATTGACCGAGCGCAACTCGAACGCGAGCGCACCCCATGGGGTATCGGTTTCCGCGCTGGCGAAAGCGGTCATGCTGCGGATCATTGCGATTCACCCTGATTGGCAGACGCGCAGTATGCCACGCCGGAGGCTGGGGGCTGGGGAGAAGCCGTGCGCCGGGAACCGGAAGCCGGTAGTCAGAACCGCCAGAACGCGTCACTCCCTCGCAAGCGCGAAACCGGTTGCTGCTCTTGATTCAAGGGCCGAACAAGGCAAACAACAAAACCGGGTTCCCGCCTGCACGGGAATGACGAGCCTATGCTTCCGCGATTTCCCATTTCCGATTTCCGGCTGAGCAACGCCAAACTGGTAAACTTCGCGTCCGCACCGAACGACATCGCATCATGACGACATTTTCCCGTCCTTCCGGCCGCGCGGCCGATCAATTGCGCCGCGTCGAAATCCAGCGCCGCTTCACCCAGCACGCCGAAGGCTCGGTATTGATTTCGTTCGGCGACACACGCGTATTGTGCACGGCCAGCGTCGAGGATCGCGTACCCGCGTTTCTGCGCGGCAAGGGCGAAGGCTGGGTGACTGCCGAATACGGCATGTTGCCGCGCGCGACCGGTCAGCGCACGCAGCGTGAAGCAGCACGCGGCGGCCAAGGCGGACGCACCATGGAAATCCAGCGCCTGATTGGGCGCAGCCTGCGTGCGTGCGTCGATCGCGCCGCCCTCGGCGAGCGCACCATCACGCTGGATTGCGACGTGCTTCAAGCTGATGGGGGTACACGCACGGCGGCAATAACCGGCGCGTACGTCGCACTCATCGATGCCATCAACTGGCTGAAGTCGCGCAATGCGATCAAGCGCGATCCAGTGCATGGGGCCGTGGCCGCCGTCTCTGTCGGCATCTTCAACGGCACACCGGTGCTCGACCTGGATTACGCCGAAGATTCGCAATGCGACACGGACATGAATGTCGTGATGAACGACGGCAGTGGTTTCATCGAATTGCAAGGCACGGCCGAAGGCCATGCATTTCGACGCGAGGAACTCGATGGGTTGCTCGGCCTGGCGGAGAAAGGAATCGGCGAGTTATTCGATCTGCAGCGTGAGGCTTTGACCCAGGGTTGAGCACCGAGGGCTGCATTGCATGAATCGAATCGTTCTGGCCAGCGGTAATCTCGGCAAGCTTGCTGAAATGCGCGAAATCCTCGTCGATACCGGCATCGAACTTGTCGCTCAATCCGAACTTGGCATCGCCGATGCCGATGAAACCGCAGGCACGTTTGTCGAGAACGCGTTGATCAAGGCGCGGCATGCAGCGAGACTGTCGGGCCTGCCTGCGCTTGGCGACGACTCCGGGTTGTGCGTGGATGCGCTCGACGGCGCACCGGGATTGCTGTCCGCGCGCTACGCCGGTCGTCACGGCGACAGTGTCGCAAATATCGTCAAACTTCTCGGCGCACTCGAAAGCCTGCGCGATGCGCAACGCAGCGCACATTTTTATTGTTGCATCGTGCTGCTTCGATACGCCCACGACCCTGCGCCGTTGATCGCAGAGGGCCGTTGGCACGGGCGGATTCTTGACGCGCCACGCGGCGACAACGGCTTCGGCTACGATCCGGTGTTTTTCGATCCGGCGCACGCTGCCAGCGCGGCGCAACTGGATTCGGGTTTGAAAAATCGAATCAGCCATCGTGGTCAGGCGTTGGCACGGTTGCGCGAAAAGCTGGCGGACTCCCGCGCCACGTGCTGGCAAGCGTGAGGCGATGACAAGCCTCGTTGCACTTCCGCCTCTATCGCTTTATGTCCACATCCCGTGGTGCGTGCGCAAATGTCCATATTGCGACTTCAATTCGCATAATGCGCCGTCGGCTTTGCCGCAGGCAGAATATATTGGCGCGCTGCTGCGCGACCTGGATCATGATTTGCCGCTGATTCACGGCCGACCATTGCAAAGTATATTTTTTGGTGGCGGCACGCCGAGCCTGTTTGCGCCGGAATACATAGCGCGGATTCTCGATGAAGTGGCGGCACGCGTGGCGTTTGCGTCCGACATTGAAATTTCCCTGGAGACCAATCCGGGCACGGTCGAGCACGGCCCGTTCGCGGATTACGGTCGTGCCGGCGTCAATCGCATCAGCTTCGGCGTGCAGAGTTTCGACGACGGCGCGCTGAAACGGATCGGTCGAATTCACGATGGCGAACAAGCACTGCATGCGATCAAGTCGGCGCAGGACGCCGGTATCGAGAATCTGAATCTGGATCTGATGTATGCGCTACCGCAACAAAAGCTGGCTGGAGCGCTGGCCGATGTGGAAAAAGCAATTTCGTTGCAAACGCCGCATTTGTCGCATTATCAACTCAGCCTTGAACCGAACACGCAATTCGCCGCGAACCCGCCGCCACTGCCGGACGAGGACAGTGCCTGGGACATGCAGGAGGCGTGTCAGGCCCGCCTGGCGCAGGCTGGCCTGGCGCAATACGAGGTTTCCGCGTACGCGCGCGCTGATCGCGAATGTCGGCACAATCTCAACTATTGGCACTTTGGGGACTACCTGGGAATTGGTGCAGGGGCGCACGGGAAATTGTCGGGACCCGGGACTCAGGTACCGAGACCCGGAGAATCCGCCGCATTTCGGGTGCGGCGACGCTGGAAACTGCGTTCGCCGCGCGGTTATCTCGAACATGCCGGAACGCCGCGCGGTATCGGTGGCGATGATGTCATTGCCGTTGAGCAAATTCCGTTCGAGTTCATGTTGAATGCCTTGCGCCTGAATGCCGGATTTTCGTTCACCGACTTTACGGCATACACCGGACTGAACAAGGAAGTTCTTTCGGACCGCCTTGACGAATCGCGCGAACGAGGTTGGCTCGATGTCGATGCGCAACACGTTCGCGCCACGGCGTTGGGGCGACGCTTTCTCAATGACGTCATTGCGGCGTTTCTGCCGGACCCTCCCGCCGCCAGGTTGCCATCACAAGCCGGACCTCCGCATGCTTGAAACCATCGTCATCCATTGTCCGTATTGCGGCGAGTCGTTCGAGACTTCCGTTGACGCATCCGCCGGATCGCAGCATTACATTGAGGACTGCGCCGTGTGTTGCCGTCCGATCGAGGTTGCCGCGCATATCGGCGAAAACGGCGAGATTTTGGGCGTCTCGACGTCTACCGACAACGACTGAGAAAGCGAGCACTTGCGCGGACACGTGACCACCACCTAGACTGCGTGCCGTCGCAGGTGCCCCATTATTTGTTTGCGTTGACAGCATCGCTGCTGGCGAGCGCTCCAATTCGATCGAGTGATCGGGTGAAACGGGAAGTTGGTTTGAAGCCAACGCTGCCCCCGCAACGGTAAGCAAGTTTGATCCGGTCATCGCGCCACTGCGTGCATACGTGGGAAGGCGATCGGATCGACGAGAACGCCTTTTTGCGATCGTTCTTGATCGTGAAAGGCGAGAAGCTGTCATGCGTGACTGCGCTTCGCGGATTCTCGAACTTGCAAGCCCGGAGACCGGCCTGCGGCATGTGGTTGCAGTTTCTGCAGCCTCGCTCAAGGCGTTGCGGCGGGCAACGGTCGGGCCTCGCGACGCGTTGCGCGACTCCCTTCCCGAACTTCCATGCGCCTTGCCATCAACCGCGGGTGAGCGTTCGGAGGTTTGCAATGTCGAACAACTTTTTTTTGTCTTCTGCCATTTTTCCGGTTGCGGCTGGCCTGCTATCGGTGTGCTCGGCGCAGGCGCAGCAAGCCGTGCAACAACCCACGATCGAAGTCACCGCATCGCGATTCGCCGATACGGTCGATTCCAGTCTTGCCGATGTCAGCGTGATTACACGCGCACAAATCGATGCCAGCGGGGCGCCGGACCTGATCGAATTGCTGCGCCTGCAGGCTGGCGTCGACATCTCACGCAATGGCGGTGCCGGCGAACAGACCAGCGTATTTGTTCGCGGAACCAATGCCAATCATGTGCTGGTGCTTATCGACGGCGTTCGCGTGGCCTCGTCGAATACCGGCGCATTTGCGTTTGAGAATCTGCCGCTGGATGCCATCCAACGCATCGAGATTGTGCGCGGTCCGCGCGCCGGTTATTGGGGCTCGGATGCCATCGGCGGTGTAATCCAGATATTCACGCGAAAACTCAACGGCGCGCATATCGCCGCCAGTTTCGGCAGTTATCGCAGTGCTGATGGCAGCTTGGGTTATGGCGCGCAATCCAGGCTCGGTGGCTTCAGCTTGCTGGTCGGTGCGCGCCACGTCGGCGGATTTTCGGCCAGCAATCCGGCTGCCGGCGAATACGTATACAACCCCGACGACAATGGCTTCCAGAACCACAACTTCGTGGCCAGCGGAAACTACAATCTTGGCACTCAAACGCTTGTCGCCACTGCATTTCGCAGTGCAGGCACGCAGAGTTTTGATAATGGCGATCCCGGCGTCGGCATATCGCACACACTTGATCAGTCCATCGGCGCCGCGCTGCAAGGTCAGGTTGCGTCGGGCTGGCAGCAGAAGTTTACTCTTGGGACTTCGCGTGAAGACCTCGCCACGCCGGCATTCCAGAGCGCGTATTACTCGACCCGCGAACAGGCGTCGTGGACCAACGATTTCGCCTTGTCCGGCACGCAGCATCTCATCGCCGGGATCGACTACGCACACGACCGCGGCATCAGCGTCGACGACTCCGGCTACGGCGCACCCTACTCGAAAACGCGCGGCAACAGCGGCGTTTTCGCCGGCTGGAAAGATCGCAATGAAGCGCTGGACAGCGAGTTGTCCGGCCGCTACGACGACAACAGCGCGTTCGGCGGCGCCTTCTCGGGCTCGGCGGCGCTGGGCTGGAACCTGCGTGAAGGTTTGCGTCTGACCGCCAGCTACGGCAGCGCTTTCCGGGCCCCCAACCTCAATGAACTGTATTCGCCGGGTTATGGCGGTTACTACGCCGGCAATCCGGATCTGGACGCCGAACGCTCGCGCAGCGCCGAGGTGGGAGTGGACTGGAATTCCAGCATTGCCAACCGGTTTGGCTTGCACGCGTTCTCGACGCGCATCCACAATCTGATCGATTTCAGCGGTGGCAGCACGTTCGAGGCAATCAACGTCGAGCATGCGGCGGTCGACGGCGCCGAAATCACCGATACCTGGCGCAATGAAGTCTGGTCGTTCGACAACACGCTGACCTTGCAGAATCCCCGCAATCGCGATACCGACGCGCAATTGGTGCGCCGACCCAAACGCAAGTTCACCAGCGTGCTGCAACGCGTGCTCGGCGATCACGGCCACGTTGGCATCGAATTCGTCGCCAGCTCCCAGCGCATGGATGTGGCGGACTACACCCTGCCCGGCTATGTCGTGGTCAATCTGCGCGCCGGCTATGCTCCAAGTCCGACCTGGAACGTCACTTTTCGACTGGAAAACATGTTCGACCGCAACTACGAGCTGGCGCACGGCTACAACACGCCGGGCCGCTCCGGCTACCTGGAATTTGCCTGGCAGCCTGAGGCGAACCGCTAGCCGGCACGCCGGGTCGCAGGCATTCTTCGCCCTGGCATCAAAAAGCAGGCATCGGATTGAAGCCAGTGCCCACCTTGGTCGGTGGGCCTGGCCAACCACAATGCTGGCCCTATCGTCACCCCCGGCATAGAATCTGCTAGACACATGGGGTTGTCGCTGGAGCACGCATATGATTCAGGCTGCCGGAGAGCCGGGGAACCGTTCCCCATCGGGGAGCGCAAAATTGCAAACGCTGGCCGGCCGGTCGGACTTGCCGGCGCGCGTGCGCAGCCTGTTTGAGGGCGTACTCGAACTGTGCTCAAACGGTTTGGTCAATGCACTGACGACAACGCTCAACGATATCGAGCAGCAATTGTTCAAGCTGGCTGAGCAAAGTCGCAACAACGAGGAGCAATATCGCTGTTTCGAGACCTTGCGTGAAATCAAACGTGGCCGCGCCGACGTAACGCCGCGGTTTATGCTGGCTATCGAGGACCAACTGTCGCGCCTGGGCCAACACGAGCCGGACGGCGAGCGGCCATCTGCGCGCTCGCAGCGACCCGGCGCCGAGAGACAGGAACTGACGCTTGTCGACACCAGCGATCTTGAAGCATCCCTGGCGCTGCAGGAATTCAGCGCGAAAATGGATATTCACGCAGCTTCGGCGCTGTATCTGCTGGGGCATCGATTCGGCGTTCTGATCGCGTCGCCGATGCTCGATGCGGAGAGCCTGCCGATCGGCCCCGACCGCTTGGGTCGCGCCTTGCAATATGCCTGCGAGGGATTGGATATCAGTGCCGATCATCGCGTGCTGCTGTATCGAACCTTTGGTCGCATCATGGCGACGTCCATTGGCGAGTTCTACCAGGCAGTCAACCATTATTTCGTCGAGCACGGGATTCTGCGCCACCTGCAAGCGCAGGCTCCGCGACAAAAGCATGCCGCCGCGACCGGTGCCGAGGATGCATCCGAGCCAAATGCCGATGCCGTCCCTGAATCCTCCACGCAGGCATCGCCTCGTGCGCCACCGCGCGCCGGCGCGCCGATGCATCCTGCGCAAGGACCCGGTCCGATGCGCCAGCCCGGATTTCCTTCGTTCAACGATCACGTCACGCCACCCACCGAACCGGCCATGCACAGCACGCCGGCCGACGATCGCGACTCGGAACTTTTCACCACCTTGCGTGAGTTGCTCTCCGGGCGCCGACATGCGCTGGGAATGACCGACAAACCCAGCGTAAGCGGCTTCGTGCCAAGCAGCGACGACGTGCAATCGGTACTCGGCGCGCTGCAATCCAAACCGATCTCGCCGATGATGATGGGCGGAAAGGTGGTACAGCGGTCGGTCGCGCAGCTCAAGCATGATTTGATGGCGCATTTGCGTCAGCTCGCGCCGGACGGCAAGCCGCCACAACTCAAGGAAGAGGATTCCGACACGATCGACCTGGTCGGGATGCTTTTCGATTACATCACCAAGAACGTTCGGCCGAACGGCAGTACGCAATCGTTGATGACCAAATTGCAGGTTCCGCTGCTGCGCGTCGCGCTGCGCGACAAGAGCTTCTTCACGCGTCGTGCGCACCCGGCGCGGCAACTGCTCAACACGATCGCGGAAACCGGCGTGCACTGGCTCGACGACAGCGAAGGCCCGGCTGACCGCAATCTGGTCGACAAGATGCAGATGGTCGTGGACAAGGTAAACCAGGAATTCGACGGCGACCTGGGCCTGATCGAAAACATGTTGTCGGGCCTTTCGCAGCACATGCGCACGCTGGCGCGCAAGGCCGAAGTCGCCGAACGTCGTCACGTCGACGCCGCGCGCGGGCGCGAGAAGCTGACCGTGGCGCGCGAGCGCGCCAGTGAAGAAATCAACAGCCGCATCGCCAGCAAGAAGCCGAGCAAACTGGTACGCACCGTACTCGAGCAGGCGTGGACGGATGTGCTGGCTCTGACCCTGCTGCGCCAGGGCGAAGACAGCGACATCTACAAGAAGCGGTTGGCGGTTGCCGATCAGTTGCTCGATGCCGACAGCGGCCGCGAAGGCGAGAACAAGCCGGCGCCAGAATTACGCCAGGAGATCGAGACCGGATTGGACCAGGTCGGTTATCACCAGGACGACGTCCAGGCCGTCGTCAAACGCCTGTTCCTGCCGCAGGAAGCCGCCAACGAGGAAAATCCCAGTTCCAATACGGAAATTGCCATCAAGCTGAAAAGCAAGGTGCGCCTTGGCGACGCCAGCGGCCAGCAAGCCGCTGCCAACGAACCCTTGCGTCGTCCGAAAATTGCACCCAACAGCAAGCAGGCGCAGATGCTGGAACGTCTGAAAACCCTGCCGTTCGGCACCTGGTTCGAATTTCAGACCAATCAGCAAGGCGACAAGGTCAGGCGCAAGTTGGCTTGGTTCTCGACCCTTACGCGGCGCTGCCTGTTCGTCAATCAGCGCGGCGTCCGCACCGACGAGAAAACCCTCGAGCAACTCGCCCACGACATCGTGGCCGGACATGCCAACATAGTGGAACCCGAAACCGAATCCATCGTCGATCGCGCCTGGAAGGCGATCGTGGCTTCGCTCAAGCAAATGGTCGGCAAGGGCCCTGAGGCAGTTCCCGTGCCGGCATGAGCCTACAGCACTCTTCGAGACTCACATGAACGAACATCGCCGCAACCAACGCAAACGTGCCCAACAAGCCATTCCGGTCACCGACACGATCTCCGGCCAGCCAATCGGGCACATCGGCAATCTGTCCACCGACGGAATGTTGTTGATCAGCAGCCGACGCCTGCCCGATGACGCATTGTTCCAGTTCAGTTTCGATCTCCCGGGCGCCGCGTTGCGGCACACGAAATCGATAGAAATCGGCGTGCATGAACAATGGGGGGAAGCCGCGAACGTGCCCGGCCAATTCTGGAGCGGTTTTCGCATCATTGATATCAGTCCCGAGGATTACAACGTCTTGTGCGATTGGGTCGCAAGCCCCGGCGGTCAGCGGGAATGAATACAGCACCTGCCGCAGAATCCAAGTTGCGGCACAATAGGCGCATCATTCGTTTCGCGAGCGCCGATCATGTCCGATCTACTGGCAAAGCTTTACCCGCAGCATCTGCGGACGCTGACACAGCGTGCCGATACTGCACTTGATCGCGGCAACCACGCGCATCTGCTGATCCCTGCCGGGGTTCCACGTTGCCAGTTTCTCGACGACCGGCCGTATCCGTTTGCGGTCAATCCGCATTTCAAGCACTGGCTGCCGGTGACCAAGGCACCGGGTTCCTGGCTGGTCTACACACCCGGCGAAAAGCCGCGCTTGATTTATCTGCAGCCGCGCGACTATTGGCATGTGGTTCCGGAAGCGCCGGCCGGCTACTGGGTCGAACATTTCGATATCGTCGTCGTGCACACGCCGACGGACGTGGCGCAGCATCTGCCGACGAAGCTCGATCGCTGCGCGATCATCGGCGAAGACAACGCGGGGCTGGGCGACGCCAGGCCGAACAACCCGCCGGCGACGCTGAACTATCTGCACTACCAGCGCGCATTCAAGACCGACTATGAATTGGCGATGCTGCGCGTGGCCAGCAAACTCGGCGCACGCGCGCACCGGGCTGCCGAAGCCGCATTTCGCGCCGGCTCGTCGGAGTACGACATCAATACCGCGTATCTGAATGCCGTGCACGAAACCGAGAACGAGCTGCCCTACGGCAATATCATCGCGCTCAACCAGCATGGTGCAATATTGCACTACATGGATCTCAATCGCGCGCCGCCGGCGCACGCCGATTCGTTCCTGATCGACGCTGGTGCCAGCTTCCACGGCTATGCCAGTGACATCACGCGCACCTATGCCTCGGCGCAAGCCGAAGATTTCCAAACCTTGATCGATGCCGTGGAAGGCGCGCAACGCGGATTCACCGACAAGGTGCGCCACGGCCAGAATTATGCCGAACTGCACGTCCATGCCCATCACGTGCTCGCCGGCATTCTCAAGGATCAGGACTTCATCCGCCTGAGTGCGGAAAGCGCGGTGGAGACGGGTGTTTCCAGCGTGTTTTTTCCGCACGGCCTCGGCCATTTCCTCGGCTTGCAGGTGCACGATGTCGGTGGATTCCAGAAAGACGACAGCGGCGGCACGATCGCCAGGCCGGAAGGCCATCCACACCTGCGCCTGACCCGGACCCTGCAACCGCGCATGGTCGTGACCATCGAGCCGGGCATCTATTTCATCGACATGCTCCTGGCGGATTTGAAAAACAACGCTCGATCAAAAGACATCAATTGGCAAAAAGTGGAAAAGTTCCGTCATTACGGAGGCATCCGCATCGAAGACGATGTCGCGTGTACCGACGATGCGCCGGAAAATCTCACCCGTGACGCGTTTTCGATGAACTAGTGCAGTCCGGATCCGACTGCTGCGATGTAGAATGACTGCCCGATCATGTACGCCGATTCGACTCCAGCAGGCAAATCCTGGTTTCGCAGCCGTGCTGGCAGGCGCTACGGCATCGAATTGACTGCCATGGTCGCCATCAGGCTGATTGTGGCTGCGGCCACCAGGGACTCGTCGCCATGATCGATCCCGATGTCGTCACGCTGTCGCGCCTGCAATTCGCACTGACCGCGCTTTACCACTTCCTGTTCGTGCCGCTGACACTGGGATTGTCCTGGCTGCTGGCGATCATGGAAGCGGTCTACGTCATGACCGGGCGCGAAATCTGGAAACGCATGACTCAATACTGGGGCGTGCTGTTCGGCATCAACTTCGCCATGGGCGTGGCGACCGGCATCACGATGGAATTCCAGTTCGGCACGAATTGGGCGTATTTCTCGCATTATGTCGGCGATGTATTCGGCACGCCGTTGGCGATCGAAGGCTTGATGGCTTTTTTTCTCGAAGCCACGTTCATCGGCTTGTTCTTCTTCGGCTGGGAACGTCTTAGCCGCGTGCAGCATCTGACCGTGACCTGGATATTGGCACTGGGAACGAATCTGTCGGCATTGTGGATTCTGATCGCCAACGCTTGGATGCAGAATCCGGTAGGGGCGCAATTCGATCTGGCGACGATGCGCATGGAAGTCACGTCGTTTTCAGCGGTGTTGTTCAACCCGGTCGCACAGGCGAAGTTCGTGCACACCGTCAGTGCAGGCTATGTGCTCGGTGCGATGTTCGTACTCTCGATCAGCGCATGGTATCTGCTGCGAGGACGCAACACGGAATTCGCGAAGCGCTCCATGACGGTCGCAGCCAGTTTCGGTCTGGCCGCGGCATTGAGCGTGGTCGTACTCGGAGATCAGTCCGGCTACGACTTGACCGATCACCAGAAGATGAAGATTGCCGCGATCGAATCGATGTGGGAAACCGAATCCGCGCCGGCGTCGTTCACTGTCTTCGGACTGCCCGACGTGCACGACCGCACTACGCATTTGGCGATTCGCATTCCCTGGGTGATGGGGCTGATCGGCACACGCTCACTGGATACAGTGATGCCCGGTATCGACGAACTCGTGACCCATGCGCAGGTGCGCATTGCCAGCGGCATCAAGGCCTGCGTGGCCATGCGCAAGCTGCGCGCCAATGCCAATGATGCCGAGGCACGTACCGAATTCGAGGCACACAAGGACGATCTGGGTTACGCGTTGCTGCTCAAACGCTTCCTGGACGATCCGGCGCGCGCCACGGCTGCCGATATCGACAAGGCTGCGGCCAGCACGATTCCCGATGTGCCGGTGTTATTCTGGTCGTTCCGCATCATGGTCGGCTGCGGCTTCTACTTCATCGCACTGTTCGCGTTTTCCTTCTGGCTGGCATCCAAACGCCGGCTCGATCGGCATCGCTGGTATTTGAAAATGGCGTTATGGAGCCTGCCATTGCCCTGGCTCGCGATCGAGTTGGGCTGGATCGTCGCGGAATACGGTCGCCAGCCTTGGGCAATCGAAGGTGTGCTGCCGACGTCGCTGGGCGTTTCGTCGGTGGGGTCCGGCCAAGTGGTGTTCAGCATCATTGGATTTGTGGTTTTTTATACTGCACTCGCGATCATCGATGCGATTTTGATGCTGCGCTATGCGCGGAAGGGCCCGGATGGTCTGGCTATGTGGCCACAGGGCGCGCCTGATGGCAACAAGCAGATGCGGGCGGGAGAAGGCCTTGTTTGAATACGCCACCCTTCGCCTGATTTGGTGGCTGATCCTGGGCGTGCTCTTGATCGGGTTCGCGGTGATGGATGGTTTTGACTTCGGCATCGCCGCTTTGGTGCGTGTGCTGGGTCGCGATGATGCGCAACGGCGCGCCGTGCTGGAAACGGTCGAACCGGTTTGGGAAGGCAACCAGGTCTGGTTCATTCTCGCCGGCGGCGCGACGTTCGCCGCCTGGCCGCTGCTGTATGCCGTCGCGTTCTCCGGATTCTACATCGCCATGTTTGTCCTGCTGACGACATTCATTCTGCGCCCGGTCAGTTTCAGCTATCGCAACAAATCCGCGAATCCGAAATGGCGCAATACCTGGGACTGGGTATCGACTGCAACCGGCATCGTCGCCCCGTTCATCTTCGGCGTCGCATTCGGCAATCTGTTTCTCGGCGCACCGTTTCGTTTTGATGACGACATGCGCATGGTTTACAGCGGCGGATTCTTCGACTTGCTGCAGCCTTTCGCGTTGCTTTGCGGCCTGATCAGCGTGGTCATGCTGGCGATGCACGGCGCAGCGTACGCCGCGATCAAAGTCGATCTACAGCTTTCCGCGCGCGCAGGTCGTTGCGCGCGCCTCGCGGCGGCATGCTTTTTGGCGCTTTACGCGCTCGCCGGAATTTGGCTGGCGCTTGGTATTCCCGGTTATGCGATCGTCTCGCCGGTCGACGGCGCCGGAGCGTCGAATCCCTTGCTCAAACAGGTAGCCGTGCAGAGCAACTGGTTTGCAGGCTTCGCTGCACATCCGACCTTCTGGCTGGCGCCCGTACTCGCTTGCGTGGCAGCGTTGGGCACAATCGCGTTGGCCACAGGGCGGCACCATCGTTTGGTCTTCGCAAGCAGTGCGCTGGCCGTCGCCGCCACCATCGCTTCGGCCGGCTTCGCACTTTTTCCATTCCTCATGCCATCGAGCCTGGCGCCGGACAGCAGCCTGACGGTCTGGGATGCTTCGTCAAGCAAATCCACGCTTGGCGTGATGCTTTTATGCGTCGTCGTATTGCTGCCGATCGTGCTGGCTTACACTGCCTGGGTATTTCGCGTACTGCGAGGGCGCGTGAGTCTGGAGCACATCCGCCGTTCGCATGGAATGTATTAGAGCCGGGATTACGGACTCGAGATTGGATATTCAAATGAGCTGGCGCTTCTTGCCATTCACGCATCCCTGATCCCGAGTCCCCGATCCCGAAAACCGGAGGTTTTCCCGTGTGGTATTTCAGCTGGATACTCGGACTTGGACTGGCTTGCGCCTTCGCCATCCTCAATGCCATGTGGTTCGAACTGCATGCCGATGCTCAAGAGCATTTGCCTGCGGACGAGAATGATCCGAAACCCTGACGCCACGGCATCATTCCAGCCTGCGGGATCGAACCGAAAGTCACGGCGCGTGCGATAATCGCCGCCCTGCCGCAACCGCGGCGGCTTGCCCATACTGCGTAGGAACCGGCTTGCCGGCGAATCGACTTGCTCAACAATCTTGCGTTCGTACTGCGGCCCTTGGCCAAGACCCGTCTAGTTCGTGCAACGTTGGCCTGCGTCGGGCAGGCGACCGTGGGCATGTTGTGGGCAGCACCAATCATTTCGGGCGGTACGACCGGGCCTGCAAGTGTATCGCATCCGCAGCGTGCTCAACACGCAGCCCAAGCGCAGCGCAAGGCCGTCGACGCAAGAATCGCGAGTCCCGATCCCGCGGCCCGCTACATGGATATCGCCGGTTTCGGATCGGTAGCCGTTTATGCGCCGAAGAATCGCGCGCGCGGACTCGCCTTGTTCGCCTCGGGCGATGGCGGATGGAACTTGGGCGTTCGGGAAATGGCCGCAACCGCCGCAGGCCTGGGCTACTGGGTTGCCGGTTTCGATACACCTTCCTTGCTCAAGACGATGACGGCGAGCGATTCGGCGTGCATTGACATGGCCGGGGCTTTGGCGAATCTCGGCACCAGGGTCAAGGCATCCTTGAATCTGCCCGCCGACGTGCGTCCGCTGCTGATCGGCTACTCTTCCGGTGCCACGATCGATTATGCGGCGCTGGTCCAGGCCGGCGACCGGCGTTTTTCCGGCGCGATGTCGCTCGGATTTTGTCCGGATTTGGTCGTACACAAACCGTTTTGTCCCGGTGCCGGATTGAGTGCCCACAAACCCGGCGGCAAGAAACAATTGGTCGTGTTCGATGTTGCACCCGCCGTCCATGCGCCCTGGATCGTGCTGCAAGGCGATATCGACCAGGTCTGCAATCCACCGAAAACGATTGAATTTGTAAACAAGGTGGGAAATGCTTCCGTCGTCCAACTGCCGCACGTCGGCCATGGATACGGTGTGCCGCGAAACTGGATGCCGCAATACCAGCGCGGCTTGATGCAATTGCGTGACTCCGGCTCGCCCAAGGCGACGACGGTTCCGGACGCGACTTTGCCATGACCGATTCATCCCCCGGCCCGGCTACGCACGCAGCCAGCCCGCTTGCGCGGCTGCGCTGGATTCTGCCGCTGACTTTTTTGTGTCTGACAGCTTGGCTATTGTGGCGCGAGCTCGGCGAATTGCCGTTGCCGGATATCCAACGCACGTTGCTCGATGTTCCTACGGTTCCTGCGCTTGGTGTCGTTGCGCTGGCGCTATTCAGCGTTGCCTTCACCGGCCTCGTCGATTTTTTTATCGCACGTTGGCTGAAACTGCGTTTGCACGCGCGTGATTGCCTGCGCCTGGCGTTTGTGGCCAACAGCCTCGCCAACACGGTCAATCTTTCCGGCGCAATGGGCGCCAGCATTCGGTTGATGGGATTGACATCGCTGGGCGTGCCGCTGCCACGGGCAGCCGCCCTGATCGGCCTGCAGGCCTTGTCGCTGATGTCCGGTTTGTCGTTGCTGGTCATCATCACTCTGGCAAGCAGTTCGTTGCCGATGGCCGATACCGGCGTACAACACTGGTTGGCCGCAGGCGTGCTCGGCGCGTCCGCGCTGTATCTGCCGCTGTATTTTTTCCTTACCACGCGTCGCCCATTGATGCGCTGGCTGCCGCGCGATCTAGGCCTTCCGCCGCTGCGACTGAAGATTCAGTTGACGGTCGTGTCCCTGCTCGACTGGATTCTTGCCGCCGCCACGCTGTACGCGTGTATTTACTTGACCGGGGAACACATCAAACCCGGGTTGCTGCTCGGTGCGTTTACCGGTGCCGGTGTACTCGCCTTGGTCAGCCAGATTCCGGGCGGACTTGGCGTATTCGATGGCTTGATTCTGCTGGTACTCGGCCACGCCGGATACGACAAGGCTTCGATCGTCGCCGGTTTGCTGCTGTTTCGGGTCGTCTACTACCTGCTGCCACTGCTCGGTGCGATTTACCTGGGCTCGGAGATGCTTACCGCGCGCTTGCCATTGCTGGCGCGATTGCGCGCGCGCCTTGCCGGGCATCCCTTGTTCGGTGTACTCGGCCTGCCGGCAACCTTGTTGGCCGATCTGGGTACCCGCGTTCTTGCAATACTTACGTTCGGTGCCGGGGCAATGCAGTTGGCGTCGGCTGCGATTCCTTCGGTCAGCGAAAACATCGCTGTAGTGCGCGCGACCTTGCCGATTCTGGCGGTGGAAGGATCCAACTGGTTCAGTGTCCTCTCCGGCGTGTTGCTGCTCGGGCTGGCACGCGGCATTGATGGACGCCTGCGCCTTGCCTACCGTCTCGCGCAATGGCTACTGATCGTCAGCGCCGGGCTGGCCATAACCAAGGGACTGCATTTTGGCGAGGCCCTGTTTCTGGTCGCCGTGGCATTGCTGCTGCGCACGCGCAAGACTGCTTTCACGCGACGTGCGATGACGTTGACTTCGGCGACCACACTGGGTTGGTACGCGGGCCTGGTAGCCTGCGTGGCCGTGTTTTTTGCGATCGGTACAGCGCAAATACTCGGCAGCGATTCTTTCGATCTGTTCTACGTCGGTTTTGGCGAGCACACGTCGCGCATCGGCCGCGGGCTGGCCGCGGCATCGCTCGGGGTCGCCTTGTATCTGATCTGGCAGGCATTTGCGGTCAAGCGTCCAAAATTGACCCTGCCCGGGCGAGCAGAACTCGAGCGCGCCCGCGGCGTCTACGATACCTACGGCGGCGGTGAATTCGCACACCTGACGTTCAGCGCCGACAAGCATCTATTCTGGGCGGCAGACCATCAGGCGGTTGTTGCGTACGGCAGTGTCCGCGACCGGCTGGTGGCGCTCGGTTCGCCGTGCGGCAGCGATGCAGGTATCGATCGCGCCATCCTGGACTTCCGCCATTTTGCCGACGCGCAGGATCGGGTCCCGATATTCTACGAAGTGCTGGAGCCGGAACTGTCGCGCTATCACGATCACGGATTTGACTTGTTCAAACTCGGCGAACTGGCATTGGTCAAACTCGACGAGTTCTCGCTTGCCGGCAAACGCTGGGAAGACTTGCGTCAAGCCTGCAATCGGGCACAAAAGGAAAAGCTGACGTTCCAGCTCGTGCACCCGCCGTTTGATACCGCAGTACTCAGCGATCTCGAAGACGTATCGGATGCATGGCTGGCGGACAAGAGCGGAACCGAAAAGGGATTTTCACTGGGCCGATTCGATGTGGATTATTTCAGGTGGGGTCCGCTTGCGTTGGTGCATCGCGACGGCGAGTTGATCGCCTTCGCCAATGTGTTGCCCCCCTATGGTCCGGGCGGCCATGCGAGTGTCGACCTGATGCGCCATCGCACCGATGCGCCACGCAGCACGATGGATTTCCTGTTCGCCAAGGTCATGTTGTGGGCGCAGGAACAAGGCTTCGAAATTTTCAGCCTGGGCATGGCCCCGCTGTCGCGTGTCGGCGACAATCCCTACGCGCGCGTCAACGAACGACTGGCTGCGCTCGCATTCCAGTATGGCAATCGCTTCTACAACTATCAGGGTGTGCGCAAGTACAAGGACAAATTCAAGCCGGAATGGGTGGGTTCCTACCTGGCTTATCCGCGCGGACTGTGGGTTCCAGGGTTGCTGATCGACATCGCCGCCTTGGTATCGGGCGGTTATCGACGCTTCCTGATCGGATAGCTTTTCAATGCGTACCGACGCGTTGCGGCGGCGGCAAGCTCGCCGCAATCCCGGCCCCGAGCCTTGCATAATCGCCGTTGTAGTGATGACCGCCTGGTAACACGAGTTCGCGTACATCACGTGCGCCTATCAGCGTGCGGCAATAGCTGTCGTCTTCGTCGGCACCGTAAACGCATATCAGCGGAATAGTTGTTCTGGCGATTTCCGGCGTCAGCGCAATTGCGCCTTTGTGCGTAGTGGAACCGAACCAGTCGCCGACATGGATCTCGAAAACGGCTTCCGCGTCAGGCGATATCAACACCTGCGCGGCGATCCTTCGCTGCGCGGTGTGCGGCAATCGGTTGATCAAGACGGGTACCAGCGCTGCACCAAACGAGTAGCCAAGCACGACGAAATCCGCCTGCGGATATTTGGCGCCAAAGTGCCCGACAATGCGGGTCAGCGCGTCGGCCGCTTCGCCAGGCGTTCGCGTCTCCCAGAAATATTTGAGCGTGTTCAGTCCGACCACTTCGATGCCGCGCTTGGCAAGTTGGTCAGCCACGGCCACATCGAGCCCAGCCCAACCGCCGTCCCCCGTGAGCATGATGGCGATACGATTTGCAAAGACGCCTTGCGCCGCCACTTCGACGAGCGGCAGATCGGCCACGCCTTGGGGTAAAGGCACAGCGACCTCGGACGACGCAGTAACCCGGTCGATTGCCTTGTCCAGTCCCGAGTCCGCTTGCGTCGCATTCGCACGTACGCTTGCAAACGCGGTCCTGATCGGCTCCGGCCACAGCTTCGACGACGCCGTAAAGCGTGCACCAGGCGCAAACGGTTGTGGCAGCCACGCATTCGGCAAGCGCCTGACGGGAACGATGCGGAATGTCCCCTGACCCGTCGCTGCCGTCATTCTTCCGGCATCGCCGGCACACAAGGGTTTGGGCAGCCGCAAGGAAAAATCATAGCCCAGCGTTATCAGCCCGGCGAATGTGCCTTGCGGAGCTTGCGCATCGATCGCATACGCAAACGCGGCGCCGGCGCCGTCGCCGATCAGCAGCGGATATTCGAATTTTTTCAGGTTTTGCTGGCGCTGCATCCAGTCGCTCATTTCCTCAACGTGTCCGGCCGGAAACGAGCATTTGTCCTTGATCGACTCCATTTGCGCCACATACGCCGGCAGATCGACACCGAATACCAAGGTGCCCTTGTCGGCGAGCGCAGTGGCCAGGGACTCGGACCGCGCACTCCAGCCGTCGCGATCGGATATCAGCACTGCGGTATGCCGTACCTCGCCTGTCGGCACGGCTGTGTGCACGGTGCCGAACAGACCGAAGTGAACCGGAACGGTTGCTGCACCCGCGAACGACGCCCGCAACAACACGCTGAAGCACCCGCAAACGAGTTTGGCGCACCTGCCATTGCGGTGCCCTGTAGTGCGCAACCAGTTCTTCATTGCAACGTGATTTCGGGAGCCTCTGATCAACAGCTACGCAGGGGTTGATCAGAGGTTGCGTGGCGGTGGCTTCTTGCCGCGGCCATCAGGGACTCGATCGCATCCGGATCGCTCGGTACGGCAGACGTGATGACTTCGGGTTCACCCCGTGTGACGACCACATCGTCCTCGATCCGAATGCCAATGCCGCGCCACTTTGCAGCGACGCCCTTCGTGTCGGGCGCTACATAGATGCCGGGTTCGACGGTGACGACCATGCCTGGTTCCAGTTCGCGATCCTCGCCATCGATGCGATAGTCGCCGACATCGTGCACATCCAGGCCCAGCCAATGCCCTGTCTTGTGCATGTAGAACTTGCGATACGTGTGTTCACGCATGTTCTTGTCCAGGCTGCCCTTGAGCAGACCGAGTCTGATCAGGCCCTGCGTGATGACTCTTACCGCGGCATCGTGATAAGCGCCGAAACTCCGGCCCGGGCGCACCTGGTCGATGCCCGCTTGCTGCGAGGCAAGGACGATGTCGTACAACGCGCGCTGAGCGGGCGAAAATCGGCCGTTGACCGGAAACGTGCGCGTGATATCCGATGCGTAGCATTGATATTCGGCGCCGGCGTCGATCAATAGCAGGTCGCCATCATTGAGCACGGCGTTATTGGCGCGATAATGCAGCACGCAACCGTTGGCACCGCCACCGACGATCGGTTCATACGACGCGACGGCGCCATGCTTGCGGAAGTGATGCAGCAATTCGCCTTCGACTTCATGCTCGTTCATGCCCGGGCGGGTGATCCGCATCGCGCGGACATGCGCTTCTGCAGCGATCTTTGCAGCCTTGCGCATGACTCGCAATTCGTTGCGTGATTTGTACAGGCGCAGATCGTGCAGAATGTGTCCCAAGGCGACGAACTCGTGCGGCGCCCGCGCACCGCGCCGCACCTGTTCGCGCACACGATTGACCCAGCCGATCAACTGGGTGTCGAATTCGGCATCGCGACCGAAATGGTAGTACACGCGCGATCGGCCTTCGATCATACCGGGCAGGATTTCGTCGATATCTGCGATCGGAAACGCATCGTCCATGCCGTAATCGTCGATCGCACCTTCCTGGCCGGCGCGGGGACCGTCCCATGCTTCACGTTCCGGATCGCGCTCGCGACAAAACAGGATGGCTTCACCGTGTTCGCGACCGGGGATCAGCGCCAGCACCGCATCGGGCTCGGGAAACCCGGTCAGGTAATGGAAATCGCTGTCTTGCCGGTACGGATAATGGTTGTCGTTGTTGCGGATATGTTCCGCGGCGGCCGGCACGATACAAATGGCGTCGTCACCGATAATGCGCATGAGTTGTTTGCGTCGGCGTGCGAATTCTTTTTGCTCGATCATTGCGGGGCCGGGAATGGGGATTCGGGATTGTGGATTGGGAAAGCACTGCGACGCCAAGCTGGAGATCGCCCGTGCTTCGTTCTGAAAAAGTCCATTCTGCCTTCCGAATCAGTGCAGCGTCGGTTTACCATCGTCCAGTGTCGATAGTTCCGTGTGCAGAAGCATGACTCCTACACGGATGAATTCGATCACTTCCGCAAGGGCGTTTTCATCTTCTTCGCTGTCGGCGTACTCGAAGCGCGAAGCAGCGATGGAGGCGAAATCCTTGAGGATCTCCTGCGCATCGTCCGACAACCCTTCATGCGGCAAGATGCCTGCCAGGCCCAGACCGCCGAGAAATCCACGGCACCACTCAACCAGGGCTTCCGCACGAACGGCTAGCGTGCTTTCCAACGTCGGCAGCAGCGGCTCAAAGCGCAATTGCGGATCAACAAGCCAGGCGGCACATTGCTCGCGCAATCGCTGCAGCGTCGCATTCGACAGGTCCGGACCGGCATCGGATTCCAGTTCCAACGCAGCCAGCCAATCCTGGGCGTCGGCCCGCGCGCCAGCGCACAAATAGCCAGTCAAGGATCCATGCAGGTCGCTTGCGCTTATGCCCAGTCGCAACTTGGCAATGGTCTCGTCCAATTGAGCGTGGGTGACGTTCGGCGCGGAGTTCATGCGGCTCACAACACGATGGAATACGGTTAATTCTAGCAGGCTATGTTGCCGACGGGCTGGTGCGCCCCCTATTATCACCTATGGCCTGCTGGACTCCGAGCCTCATGTTGACACCGATGCATCCAGACAGACTGTCGAAAGATTCATTTCGACAGCCTGTCGCGGCAAGGCACGCTCGCGTCGTTGACAAATGCGGCCAAGCCTGCGGGCTCGACTGGTGTAGGCGGATTGCCGGCGCTATCGGCAACCTCTACAGGCATCGCACTTTTCGAAAATCCGGGACTTGGTGGCTGTTGTCATTGTTGCTGGCCGCCAGTTCGGTCGCCGCGGCCAACCAGCGCAGCTATTATTTCAAGCCGGTCGACAGCCAGAATACCCTCGCCTCGGCCAGCGTGACTGCACTGTTTCAGGATCACGTGGGCTATGTGTGGATAGCGACGCAGAGTGGCTTGCAGCGATTCGATGGCTACCGTTACCTGCAATTGCGCCATGATCCGGACGATCCTGACTCATTACCGGGAAGCTTTGTCACGGCACTGGCACAAGACCGCGATGATCGTCTCTGGGTGGGCAGCCTGACCCATGGCCTGGCGGCGCTGGATCCGGCCAGCGCCCGGGTCGTGACGCGTTCGCGTATCAGTACGTCCGACAGCCAGCCACGCGATGCCATCGGCGCGCTGGCTTACGATCCAAAGCGTGGCCTGTGGATCGGCAACGCGGCCGGTATCGAATTGATGGACATGGACAGCGGCAAACGTCGCGCAATACTGAAATTCGATGGCACCGGCAATCACAATGTCTCCGCCTTCGCACTTTCTTCCGACGGCACGCTGTGGAGCGCAACCAGCAACGGCTTGTTCCGCATCGGCGCGCACACCGATATTGCCCAGCGTGTTGCGGCACGAGAGCTTGCACTGACTTCGTGCGTACTGGTCGACAGCGCCGGCATTGTTTATGTCGGCGCGACAGATGGCCTCTATCGCATCGACAGGCAGCAATTGACGGCGCGTCGAGTCTGGCCGAATGCCGACGGGCTGGCAGGAGGGGGACAAGTAAATGCGATGGTCCAGGACCGGCGTGGGCGGTTATGGTTGTCCATTCCAGGCGCCGGCCTCAAGATTTACGATCCTTCCAGTGGCAGCGTGCATGCGCTACGACAAAACTCCGGCATACCCGGAACGTTGCCGGATGACAACGTTATGCATTTGTTGCTTGATCGTTCCGGCTTGCTTTGGGTTGGCGGCGATATTTCCGGGGTTTCCACGGTCGATCCCAACGGCGCGCAATTTCGCTTCATAGCGGATACGACGCCAGGTCGGGCACAAAAGACCAACAGTATTCGCGCGATCATTCAGGATAGCGACGGCACGTTGTGGCTTGGCACCGAAGGCGATGGATTAAAAAGCTACGATCCCGCGAATGATCGGTTTGAGTATTTTGATGACGTATTCAAGGTCAAACGCACTGCAACCGAACCAGTGCCGCAATGGCATATCACCGCCTTGGCAAACGCGAGCGAGCATCGCTTGTGGCTGGCATCCAATCACGGTGCATTCTTGTTCGATCCAAAATTGCGCAAAGCGACGCCATTATCGATAGCGGACGACGGCAATGCCGGCTTGACCGGCAAGCCAGTCCGCACCGTGCTGGCCGCACGCAATGGCAGCGTTTGGATCGGCACGTACGACTCGGGTCTGGCGCATCTGTGGCCGAAAACCGGTACCACTTCGACGCGGTGGCAGACATTCCGGCATGACCCGAATGATGCCCGGAGCCTGGCAAATAATTCAATCTTGTCGCTGTATCAGGACCGCGCAAATCGTGTCTGGATAGGAACTCTCAACGGATTGAGCGTGTACGACCCTGCCCGTGGCAAGTTCAATACTTTTCGGCACGAGTCCGGGAATCGTCGATCGCTGGGTGACAATCTGATAAGAATCCTGTTTCAAAGTGGCGACGGCGTGCTTTGGGTGGGAACCCAAAGCGGGTTGGATCGGGTCGACAATCCAGACACTCCGAGTCCCGGATTTATCCACTATTCCACAAAGACCGGCCTGCCCGGAGCCACCGTCCTTGGCATCCAGGAAGACAGGCAGCACAACATCTGGGTGAGCACCAATCAGGGAATAGCTGTCTACAATCGCTCACTCGCAGCCTTCTCGAGCTTCACGCTCAGGGATGGCTTGCAGGGCAGGGAATTCAATGCCGGGGCCAGCTATCAGCTCGGCGATGGCGAGTTGGCGTTTGGCGGTTTGCATGGACTGAATATCTTCAATCCCGATGCGATTCGCCACGATCCATACATGCCGCCGATCGTGATCACCGGCGCCGATCTTGGTAATGCGAATCTGGACTTTGTGCCCGTCAGCGGCATCTCGATGAGCCAGTCGCAGCGCGTCTTGCGCTTCGAGTTCGCCGCGCTGGACTACTCGGATCCGCTAAACAACCGCTTTTCCTATCGTTTGCGTGGGTTTGATCCTGATTGGATCAGCGCCTTCGACCACCATACTGCGACCTATACGAATCTGCCGGCCGGGGACTACGTATTTGAAGTGCGAGGCAGCAATGCCGATCAAGTTTGGAACACCACAGGAACCAGCGTTGCCGTGCACATAACGCCGCCGTGGTGGGCATCGCGGAGCATGAAGCTGCTTTACCTCACTATCGGCGCCATAGTCGCCAGTTTGCTATGGTTGACGTATCGGCGTCGGCGTCAGCGCGAACTTCACTACCACCATGAGCTGCGCGATCGCGAGGATCGCTTGCGACTGGCGCTATGGGGTTCGGGTGATGAGTTCTGGGACTGGGACATGCGCGACGGCGTCATTTATCGCGTTGGCGCGGACCAGCTTATCGGTGGTCGACGAGAGGACTCGTTGTCGGCCGACGATTGGAAACATCACGCTGTCCATCCGGATGATCTGGCTGCCGTCGAGCAACGCTTGTTCGATCACGTCGAGGGGCGCAAGCGCTTCTTCGAATCCGAGCACCGCATCCGGACCATGGATGGCGATTGGATCTGGGTGTTGTCGCGCGGCAAGGTCGTGGAACTTGACGAAAACGGCAAGGCGCTTCGCGTCTGCGGTACCGCTCGCAATATTACGGCTGCGCGTACGGCAGAACGCGAACGTCGCATCGCTACAGAAGTCATCGACAGCATGAGTGAAGCCGTCGCCGTGACCAACCTGGATTTCTGCTTCGTTTCGGTCAATCGAGCCTTCACGCGCATGTTCGGCTACACCGAAGCGGAGATCGTCGCGCAGCCGGCTTCATTGCTGGATTCCCTGCGGCACGAACGCGAGCACTATCAGGCGATGCGAAATGCCTTTCTCGCAAGTGGCCACTGGCATGGCGAATTGTGGCAACGACGCAAGGACGGCGAGGAATTCCTGAGCTGGATAGAAATCAGCGAAGTACGCGACGCGGCAGGCGAACGCACACACTACGTCGGCGTCATCAACGACATCACCCAGCGCAAACGTACGGAGCAGGAGCTTCGCTACCTTGCCAACTACGATACGCTGACCGGATTGCCGAACCGTACCCTGCTCGGCGAGCGCCTGGCGCATGCGGTCATCCGTGCCCGGCGCACTTCGCGCAAAGTGGCTCTGCTGTTTCTCGACCTGGATCGTTTCAAGCACGTGAACGATTCCATGGGTCATGCCATTGGCGACCGCGTGCTCAAGACCGTGGGCGAGCGACTGCGTGCCAGCGTCAGCGAGGCGGCCACGGTGGCGCGCCTCGGCGGCGACGAATTTACGGTCGTTCTCGAAGATGTGAAAGACGCCGATGAGCCCCTGCAAGTGGCCAATCAATTGCTGGAGGTCTTTTCAACGCCGTTGAATCTGGACAGCGGCCAGCAAGTCATGATTTCGCCTTCAATCGGCATCAGTGTGTACCCGGACCACGCACAAGTTCCAACGGACCTGCTCAAATGCGCCGATACCGCGATGTACCAGGCCAAGGAAGCCGGCCGCAACATGTATCAGGTGTATACCTCGGCAATGGACGTCAACGCGCGCCAGCGTGCCGGCATGCTCGGGGCATTGCGTCTGGCCATCGAGCGCGACGAATTTCGCATCGTGTATCAACCCATGCTCGATCTCGACGGCGGTCACATCACCGGTGTGGAGGCCCTGTTGCGCTGGAACAGCGCCGAGTTTGGTGAGGTCGGCCCGGCCGTGTTCATCCCGTTGGCCGAGGAAGCCGGCCTGATCGAGCGTATCGGCGAGTTCGTGCTGTATCGCGCCTGCGCCCAATTGCGTGAGTGGCTGGGCCGGGGTTTGACCAATTTCACGATGTCGGTGAACCTGTCCGCACTGCAGCTGTTGCGCAATGAACTCACCCAGCGCCTCTGCGAAATCCTGGCAGAACTGAACCTCGCACCGGAATCGTTGGAACTTGAACTGACGGAAAGCGTGCTGATGGCCAATCCCGAATTGGCCATTCACACGCTGGATCGTCTGCACTCGCTTGGGGTCGCGATCGCCATCGACGATTTTGGCACGGGCTATTCGTCGCTGAGCTACCTGAAGCGCCTGCCGATCGACACGTTGAAGATCGACCGCAGCTTCGTCGGCGACATAACTACCGATCCCGACGACGAAGCCATCACCAAAACCATCATCAGCATGGCCCATTCACTCGGTCTGGATGTGGTTGCCGAAGGGGTGGAGACGCTGGAACAGCTTGAATACCTGCACGAACAAGGTTGTGACGTAATTCAGGGTCATTGGTTGTCGCCGCCGCTGGATGCTGCCGCCTGCTTCACCTTTATCCGCGAATTCGTGCGCAGCCGCCCTCCGGCCCAGCCGCGTCGCAAACTTCGTTGACCGCCCGCAAGCGCCCGCCTATAGTCGCACCATGGCTGATACCGAATTCTCTTTGGATGCATTGCATGACATCGACGGTCGCATCGACCGCCTGCTTGCGTTGTGCGCACGACTGACCGAGGAAAACCGGAGCCTGCGTACCAGCCAGGAGCAACTTGCCACTGAGCGGTCGAATCTTCTGGCCAAGAATGAGCAGGCGCGCTCGCGCGTGGAAGCCATGATCGCGCGTCTGCGGTTGCTGGAGAACGGTCAATGAGTTCGGAGACGCCGGTCGCCGTGAGCATTCTCGATCGCGAATTCCTTATCGGCTGCAGTGCGGAAGAGCGTCCCGGTTTGATCGCCGCCGCCAGCTACCTGGATGGGAAAATGCGAGAAATCCGAAATTCTGCCCGCGCTGCGGGCATGGATCGCATCGCGGTAATGGCGGCGCTGAACATCGCCCACGAGTTTGCGCAACTCAAGCAGCGTGCCGATGCGGACGCCAATAGGTTGGCACAACATCTGCAGACGCTTCGCGTCAAGCTTGATGGCGTGCTCGATGCCCCGCTAAAATAGACGCACGTCCCCTGCGGTGCACGACAACGCATCCAACCATATTGCCTTGTTCCTATACACGACCCCGGGATGGCAGTGCCTTAAGTCCGTGCGCAAGTCCGCCACGAGCGGAAAGCCTGAAGACCGGCGAGCTTTCCCACCTGATCCTCGGGATCAAGGTCGTTCGGTGCGTACCGGTATCGCGGAGGACGCCTTACCTTTTCATCTATTTCTACGCGTGAGCTTCCCACAGTGGCGCGTGCGAAAATAGCGCCAGTGTTCGCCTGCTTTGCGATTCCCGTTTGAGACGCGGCACCCAAAGTGCCGCAACATAACACCTTCAGGGAAAACAATTGGACACTCACGCAGCATTGCGCGAGCGCATGCGAAGCGCGCGCCTGGGACTGATCGCCAGCCAGCGTTTCGCCGCTGCAGACGCACTGGTCTCAAATCTTGAACAACTGCCGGAATTTCTCGTCGATACGCGCGTTGCCGGTTATTGGGCGGTTGCCGGCGAACTGCCCCTGCATGCGGCCTATGCGCGCCTGCGCGCGCGCAACCAGACGTACCATTTACCGATCCTCGATAATCGCAAATGTCTGCGTTTTGCCGCCTGGCAAAACGGCATGCCATTGAAGACCAATCGTTTTGGCATTCCCGAACCGGATATCGAACCGCAAGAACTCGTGTCTCCCTGCGACTTGGAATTGGTGCTCGTACCGTTGCTTGGCTTCGACCGCAAAGGCAATCGGCTGGGCAGCGGTGGGGGCTATTACGATCGCAGTTTCTCGTTCCTGCAACGAGTACCGCGGCCTGCACAACCGCTCCTGGTCGGCATCGGCTACCATTTCCAGGAAATGGATAGTCTATCGCCGCTCCCGTGGGACGTGGCGCTGGATTTTGTCGCCACTGATCGAGAACTTATCTCGTGTACCGAGCTCACGAATCCATGACGTCGGCGCCTGATTTCCTTGTTGCGCGATACATGGCAAATGCGGCCCGGCGAAGTACGACATCGCGAATTTTTGCGCCTGCAAACGTCGAACGACGTCTCGTATCGTTGCGCATACACTTCCGGATTTTTCACGGAACAGAATATGAACTACTGGCTGATGAAATCAGAGCCTGAAGATTTTTCAATCGACGATCTCGCCAAGCGAAGGTCCGAGCCTTGGAATGGCGTACGCAACTATCAGGCGCGCAACTTTATTCGTGATGGCATGAAAATGGGCGATATGGTGTTTTTCTATCATTCCAACTGCGAACAGCCCGGTATCGTGGGGCTTGCGGAGATTTCGCGAGCCGCCTATCCCGACCCGACGCAGTTTGATCCGAAAAGCCAATACTACGATGCGGGAAGCAGCCGAGATGCCCCGCGCTGGCTGCTCGTCGACGTGAAATTCAAGCGCAAGCTCAAACGTGAAATTCCTTTGCTTGAACTGAAGGCGGCGAAGGAATTGCAAGACTTGGCGCTCGTGCGGCGAGGCAACCGCTTGTCGGTCATGCCGGTAAGTAAAGCGGAATGGGATTTCATTTTGACCCTGGAGCGAAAGTCGTGACCGATTCCCGCGAAGCTGAAAAGCAGGCAGCCGCACATCGCGCGCTGGAGTTTGTCGAGGCTGGCAGCATTGTCGGTATCGGCACGGGCTCCACAGTTGCCTATTTCATTGAGGCGCTCGGCAGCATTCGCCATCGAATCGATGCCGCAGTATCGAGCTCGGAGCAGACGAGCGCGCGTCTGCAAAGTCAGGGCATTCGCGTCGTCGATCTCAATCGTGTGGGTCCCTTGTCCCTCTACGTTGACGGTGCGGACGAATGCGATCCGCAGAAACGCTTGATCAAGGGTGGAGGGGGCGCGCTTACGCGCGAAAAGATTCTTGCGGCGGTTGCCCAGACGTTTGTCTGCATGATCGACGCCAGCAAGCGAGTGCCCCAATTGGGCAGGTTTCCGCTGCCGATTGAGGTGATTCCAATGGCGCGAGGTCATGTTGCTCGCGAACTCGTGCGGCGTGGTGGTACGCCGGTCTGGCGCGACGGTTTCGTCACGGACAACGGCAATTTCATCCTCGATGTTCATGGCTGGCACATCTCGGACCCGATCTCGCTCGAAGCCGATCTCAATCAGATTGCAGGCGTCGTCTGCGTCGGCCTTTTCGCCAGGCGCCCGGCAGATGTCGTACTTATCGGCGGCAGCCTGATGGGTGACTGACGATCGCGCGCGAACTGTTCACCTCGCGCAAACGACGGCCTGCTCAGCTCTTTTTTTCCAGTTGCCGGATCATTCCTGAAATACCTCCTTGCAAGGCGAACACTTGAAATCCCAACTTGCTCAAGATAAACGCTGCAGCGGCGCTGCGTTCGCCCGTATTGCAATAAACGATATATTTTTTCGACCGATCAAAATCGGCGACACTTTCCCGCAATGTATACAACGGCAAATTTACTGAATCCTTGATTGCA
The DNA here is from genome assembly GCA_963711075.1 of uncultured Pseudomonadota bacterium. GTDB lineage: Bacteria > Pseudomonadota > Gammaproteobacteria > Xanthomonadales > Rhodanobacteraceae > Rudaea. Next base: position 165,051 of record CAVQCW010000002.1, read on the forward strand.
CGTTCGGCATTTTCCTCTGGCATCCGAACATCTATTACCACCGCCCCCTGTCGCGCCATGATTGAAGCGATCCCTGGTGTCAGCCACTCCACGACAGGTGGCTTGAGCACTTCGTCGAAGGCTTTTTTCGCCAGGCGCATCAACTTGCCATCCTTGATCATTGTCACCGTCGCGTTGCGGACGGTGTTCGCCAGCAAAGCGTCTTCGCCAAACGTGTCGCCGCGCACAAGGTAGGCGACGATGGCGCTTCCGGTTTCGAGACTCTTGGAGACGGCGGCCGCACCGTCCTTGATCGCGTAGTAGTAATCGGCCTCTTCTCCCTCACGGATGACAACATCGCCGCTCTTGACCTGGATTTCCTCGAAACGCCGAAACATGCGCTCGATGTTTCCGGTCGGAAGCTTGTGAAGGGCGCGCGATTGCAACAACCGGAATACCCAGCGATTCGCTTCAGGGGATGGATCGACGTGGCGGAAGTTCTCGGTTCGGGACAATTGGTCCCAGGTCTGGATCTTTTCCATGTAGCGACGATCAAGCTTCACAATCGACCCCGTAAATGAGGTTACGACTGCTGTAAATCGGCGTGGCTGCAGGTCACCCAATGCGTACCGGCCTTGCAGGGTGCTGGCATCGATTTCTTTTTTCTTGCCGTCCGGATATTCGCCGCTAACGCGACCTGCGCTCAGAAATATCGTGTAATCGTCGGTGTCGCCTGCGGAAAACAACACCGCGCCTTTGGCAACTTCTTCATGGATCGCTTCCTGAGCCAGTTGCTGCAGGTTCTCCGGCAATAGTTTGTCGAGTGGATAGAATTTGGCAAGATCGCTGGATTCGATGCTCATCGCCTACCCCGCTGAAATCTGTTCGAAGTGTAGCCCGCCGTTGGGGTTGGTGGGAATCCGCCCTGTCGAATTCTTTTGGGGAAATTGCCACGGGTCTACTGAATCCGCCCCTCAGGTTGTCTATGATCATGCCACGCGTAGTGCCCAATCGTTCGTTTCGATTCGCGGATATATATGCCAGCCCTGAACGTTATAACACCCGAGAGTCTGGTTTCGACTCTGACTGAAGCAGGCTTTGAGTTTGTGCGTGCGGATCAAACGCAGGCGATGCTCGATCGAATTGGTTCCCTGCAAGACTGGACGGAGTTCGCGTCCAGTTGGTCGGATCTGGTGATCGATACCTATTTGGCCGCGCAAGGGCACCATCGTCGGCGTCGCCATGCTGCCTACTCCATCGACTCCGACTCGATCGTGACCAGGCTCGCCCACCAGCCCCATTACCAGAGCCGGACTTATAACCCCCTGCAGGGAGGCATTGAGCGTTGGTTCGAACCGGTGTCATCGCTCGTTGGCCAATCTCGAAGCCTGCACACAATATTGCAATTCGGCGCAAAGCTGTTCAACACCCTGACAAGCAACAAGGCTTCATGGTACGTGGAAGTTCATCAATTCCGGATCGAGGCAAATCGTAACGAGCCTGGGCTGCCGACGCCCGAAGGCGTGCATCGAGACGGCGTGGATTATGTAATGGTCTTTCTCGTCAAGCGTGAAAACATCTCCAGCGGAACTACGACCATACACGCCATCGACAATGTCTTGCTCGATAGCTTCACATTGCGTGATCCGCTCGACGCGGCGTTGCTCGACGACAATCGCGTCTTTCATGGGGTCACGATGGTTCACGCTTTGGACCCGCAAATGCCTGCGTGGCGCGATGTTCTGGTGGTGACATTCAATCGTGCACGCGCATCGATTGCCCGGTAGGTGGGTCAGGTGCGGGAGCGCCTAAAATGACAAAGCCCTCAGCCTTTCGACCGAGGGTTTCGATGGTCAAGCCCCCCTGTCAGTGACCGCGCCTGCGTGGCGCAGGAACGCAGCACTGGTGCGCGCAGCGCACACCTTGCAAGTAGGTCACATGGGGGAAGGAACAAAAGCAAAACCCCCAGTCGTTGGACTGAGGGTTTTGGGATCAAGCCCCTGGCAGTGACCGCGCCTGCGTGGCGCAGGAACGCAGCACTGGTGCGCGCAGCGCACACCTTGCAAGTAGGTCACATGGGGGAAGGAACAAAAGCAAAACCCCCAGTCGTTGGACCGAGGGTTTCGATGGTCAAGCCCCCCTGGCAGTGACCGCGCCTGCGTGGCGCAGGAACGCAGCACTGGTGCGCGCAGCGCACACCTTGCAAGTAGGTCACATGGGGGAAGGAACAAAAGCAAAACCCCCAGTCGTTGGACCGAGGGTTTCGATGGTCAAGCCCCCCTGGCAGTGACCGCGCCTGCGTGGCGCAGGAACGCAGCACTGGTGCGCGCAGCGCACACCTTGCAAGTAGGTCACATGGGGGAAGGAACAAAAGCAAAACCCCCAGTCGTTGGACTGAGGGTTTTGGGATCAAGCCCCTGGCAGTGACCTACTCTCGCATGGCTTAAGCCACACTACCATCGGCGCGGGCGCGTTTCACTTCCGAGTTCGGGATGGGATCGGGTGGTACCACGCTGCTATGTCCGCCAGGGAAGCGGTGCTGGAGACGCGCAACGGCGAGAAGTCTGGCCACGGATGGCCAGGTTCTGTGCGAACGGATTCGCATGAGCCTGCGCGTGCTCTGGCATAGGGTTGGGACGTAACAAGTGTCTGAACTCTCATCGAGGCGATGTGCCATCGAGATAATTAGTTATGCAAGCTCTTTTGAAAAGTGCGGTCTGGAACCGCTTTGGCTTCCGCAAAAGGGACTTTGCACTAATAAAGCGACTTTGAGTTATATGATCAAGCCACACGGATCATTAGTATCGGTTAGCTCGGCATTACTGCTATACACACCCGACCTATCAACCACCTAGTCTTGATGGTTCCTTCAGGGAGCTTGAAGCTCCGGGATGTCTCATCTTGAGGCGCGCTTCCCGCTTAGATGCTTTCAGCGGTTATCGCTTCCGAATATAGCTACCCGGCAGTGCCACTGGCGTGACAACCGGAACACCAGAGATTCGTCCACTCCGGTCCTCTCGTACTAGGAGCAGCCCCTCTCAAACATCCAACGCCCACGACAGATAGGGACCGAACTGTCTCACGACGTTCTGAACCCAGCTCGCGTACCACTTTAAATGGCGAACAGCCATACCCTTGGGACCGGCTACAGCCCCAGGATGTGATGAGCCGACATCGAGGTGCCAAACACTGCCGTCGATATGAACTCTTGGGCAGTATCAGCCTGTTATCCCCGGAGTACCTTTTATCCGTTGAGCGATGGCCCTTCCATACAGAACCACCGGATCACTAAGACCTACTTTCGTACCTGCTTGATCCGTCGATCTCGCAGTCAAGCGCGCTTATGCCTTTACACACACTGCACGATGTCCGACCGTGCTGAGCGCACCTTCGTGCTCCTCCGTTACTCTTTGGGAGGAGACCGCCCCAGTCAAACTACCCACCATACACGGTCCCCGACCCGGATTACGGGCCTAGGTTAGAACGTCAAGCACTTCAGGGTGGTATTTCAAGGTTGGCTCCATGCAAGCTAGCGCCTGCACTTCAAAGCCTCCCACCTATCCTACACAGAAGAACTCAACGTTCAGTGTAAAGCTATAGTAAAGGTTCACGGGGTCTTTCCGTCTTGCCGCGGGAACGCTGCATCTTCACAGCGATTTCAATTTCACTGAGTCTTGGGTGGAGACAGCGCCGCTGTCGTTACGCCATTCGTGCAGGTCGGAACTTACCCGACAAGGAATTTCGCTACCTTAGGACCGTTATAGTTACGGCCGCCGTTTACCGGGGCTTCGATCAAGAGCTTCGCCTTGCGGCTGACCCCATCAATTAACCTTCCGGCACCGGGCAGGCGTCACACCCTATACGTCCACTTTCGTGTTTGCAGAGTGCTGTGTTTTTGGTAAACAGTCGCAGCGGCCTGGTCACTGCGACCCAGGAATGCTCAGCTCCGCATGGAGCCACATCCCCGGGTGCACCTTCTCCCGAAGTTACGGTGCTATGTTGCCTAGTTCCTTCACCCAAGTTCTCTCAAGCGCCTTGGGATTCTCACCCTGCCTACCTGTGTCGGATTACGGTACGGTCCTCGTGATCTGAAGCTTAGAAGCTTTTCCTGGAAGCGTGGCCTCGGTGACTTCGTCCATAAAGGACTCGTCTCGGTGCTCGGTGTAGAGGATCCCGGATTTGCCAAAGATCCACACCTACCGCCTTTCCCCGGGACAACCAACGCCCGGTACACCTAGCCTTCTCCGTCACTCCATCGCAATCACGAGCGGTGCCGGAATATTAACCGGCTTCCCATCGACTACGCGTTTCCGCCTCGCCTTAGGGACCGACTCACCCTGCGCCGATGAACGTTGCGCGAGGAAACCTTGGGCTTTCGGCGGGGGGGCTTTTCACCCCCCTTATCGTTACTTATGTCAGCATTCGCACTTGTGATACCTCCAGCAGACCTTACGATCCACCTTCACAGGCGTACACAACGCTCCTCTACCGCGTATAGCCCCGAAGGACTACACACCCTGAGCTTCGGTTTACCGCTTGAGCCCCGTTAAATCTTCCGCGCAGGCCGACTCGACCAGTGAGCTATTACGCTTTCTTTAAAGGGTGGCTGCTTCTAAGCCAACCTCCTGGCTGTCTATGCCTTCCCACATCGTTTTCCACTGAGCGGTAAATTGGGGACCTTAGCTGCAGGTCTGGGTTGTTTCCCTTTTCACGACGGACGTTCGCACCCGCCGTGTGTCTCCCGTGTAGCACGTGTTGGTATTCGGAGTTTGCCATGGTTTGGTAAGTCGCGATGACCCCCTAGCCATAACAGTGCTCTACCCCCAACAGTGTTCGCACGAGGCGCTACCTAAATAGCTTTCGAGGAGAACCAGCTATCTCCAGGTTCGATTAGCTTTTCACTCCTAGCCACACCTCATCCCCTACCTTTGCAACGGGAGTGGGTTCGGGCCTCCAGTGCGTGTTACCGCA
>CAVQCW010000003.1:0-125743 GCA_963711075.1 uncultured Pseudomonadota bacterium
TCGCCAGGCAACGAGACACAGGCATGAAGCAACGCGTAATCACGGCGTTGCTGATCACGCCGGCGGCGATTGCGCTGGTGCTGCTGCTGCCGCCACCCGGATTCGTCCTGCTCGTCGGCGGACTTTCTCTATTCGCGCTGTGGGAATGGACGCGTCTGTCCGGACTGCGCGACCGTCGCATCCGCGCCTGCCTGCTGGCACTGATCCTGCTCCTGATGATCGTTTTGTGGGTCAATCGCACTACGCCGGCATTCCGGCTCATGATCGTGATCGGATGCGCGTGGTGGTTCGTGGCGCTGGCATGGCTCAAGCGTTTCACGTTCGCCGCATCGCCGACGCGGGAGAATACCGCGATCAAACTCATCGCCGGCGGGCTGACGGTTATTCCGGCATGGGCGGCCATCGTGTACATAAACGGCAGTCCCGTATATGGATCCTGGTGGTCGTTGTTCGCGTTGGCCTTGAGCTGGTCGGCGGACACTTTCGCGTATCTGGCCGGCAGCCGCTGGGGACGGCGCAAACTGGCACCGAACATCAGTCCCGGCAAAACGGTTGCCGGCGTCTACGGCGCGCTGGCCGGAACGGCCGTCGTCGCGGTCATCTGCGGTTGGCTGCTCGGGGTGGCTGCATTGAAATTGCCGCTGTTCGTCGTGCTGGCTCTGGTCTGCGTGGGTTTCTCGATCGTCGGCGACTTGTTCGAGAGCCTGATCAAGCGTCATGCCGGAGTGAAGGATTCCGGCGCCCTGTTTCCCGGTCATGGCGGCGTATTCGATCGTCTGGACAGCGCATTCGCGGTGCTGCCGATATTCGCTGTCGGCAAAGCGCTGCTCGGGCTATGAAGCAGGTTGCGGTTCTCGGTGCCACCGGATCGATCGGTGCCAGCGCGCTGGATGTGATTGCGCGTCACCCGCGACACTTCACCGCGCGGATATTGAGTGCGAACCGCAATGTCGATGGCCTGATCGAACTGTGCACGCATTTTCGACCCGAGCGCGCAATCATCGCCGATCCCGACCTCGAATTCGCGCTGCGCGAGGGTCTTGCCGCTGCGAATCTGCCGACATGTGCTGGCGCTGGTCCGCAGGCGTTGTGCGAAGCGGCGGCCGATCCGCAGTGCGATACCGTCATCGCCGCAATCGTCGGCGCAGCCGGACTGAAATCAACGTTGGCCGCGGCGCGTGCCGGCAAACGACTGCTGCTGGCGAACAAGGAATCCGTCGTCATGGCCGGGCAGTTGTTGCTCGAAGCGGTCAAAACCGGCGGCGCAACGCTGATTCCAATCGATTCGGAACACAACGCCATTTTTCAGTGCCTGCCGATCGACCCGACGACGCGCGGGCGTGCCGATCTGGCCGGAGCCGGCGTGCGTCGCATTTTGCTGACTGCATCGGGTGGACCATTTCGCGGGAAACGCGTCGGAGACCTCATGTCAATCACACCCGACCAGGCCTGCGCGCACCCGAATTGGGTGATGGGCCGCAAGATTTCGGTGGATTCGGCCACCCTCATGAACAAGGGTTTGGAGGTGATCGAAGCGCATTGGCTGTTTGCTGCCGATCCACATCAAATCGAAGTCGTGGTGCACCCGCAGAGCACGATCCATTCGCTGGTCGAATACGCTGATGGCTCAGTACTCGCACAGCTGGGGAACCCGGATATGCGCACCGCTCTGGCGCATGCGCTGGCATGGCCGGATCGGCTCGATTCGGGCGTCGCGTCGCTGGATCTTCCCAAACTTGCGCGGCTGGATTTTGAAGCCCCCGATCGGGAAACCTTCCGCTGCCTGGACCTCGCCTATCGCGCGCTGCTTGCGGGCGGTACCGCGCCGGCCATACTCAACGCGGCCAACGAGGTTGCCGTTGCCGCGTTTCTGGACGGCCGCCTGGGTTTTCTGGACATTGCGCGATTGATCGAAGCGACACTCGACGCAATGCCGAGTCAACCGGCAAACGACCTTGATTCGGTGATTTACGCCGATTTAACCGCGCGCGAACATGCGCAACGTATCATGCGCAGCGCGTTCAACTCGCTCACTGGCGGCTAAACGTTGCTCCGGAAAAAGGGATAGCGGCGGATTGCGTTTATACTAGGAGGTCAGCGTCAGGTGCGCCCGTGCAGAACCACGGCAAGAACGGAATCGGCGGCTTCTTGCGACCCCTTGAGTCAAGGGGGCGGCGCAAGCCAGGGATGTGGATGCATTCCCGGACTTGCTGATGAAGTACCAGTTTTTTTGAATCAAGGCGAATCAAGCTAAATGAGTGAGTTTTTCGGTTCCGTGTGGTGGCTGCTGGTCACGCTTGGCCTGCTGGTCACGTTCCATGAGTTCGGTCACTTCTGGGTGGCGCGACGTTGTGGAGTCAAGGTGCTGCGCTTCTCCATCGGCTTCGGCAAGCCGTTGTGGTCGCGGCGCGGGCGTGACGGCACCGAATACGTGGTTGCCGCAATTCCGCTCGGCGGCTACGTCAAGTTCCTCGACGCGCGCGAATCCGACGATCCACAAGCCGTTTCGCGCGAACCCGGCGAATTCAACGCCGCCCCGGTGTGGCAGCGCATCGCCATTGCCGCCGCCGGACCGGCATTCAATATCGCATTCACCATCGTCGCGTTCTGGGCCATGTTCGTGGTCGGCCGCCCGGACTTCCAGCCGATCATCGCCGCACCGCAGGGACTTGCCGCGCAAGCCGGCCTGCATGATGGCGATCGCCTTGTATCCGTTGCCGGCGACCGCGTCGATTCCTGGAGTGCGGCGATGCTGGGCGTCAGCGAAGCGGCGATGCTGCATCGTGACATTCAAATCCAATCAGCCGGCGCGAGCGGCCAGATCAAGTCGCACACGCTGGCGCTGAGCAAATTGCAATCTGACATTGCCGACGAAGGCAAGGCGTTCGATGCAATCGGCCTGCACCTTCGGGCATTGCCGATTGTCGGCGACGTGAGTGACGGTCCGGCACGGCGTGCGGGCATGCGCACGGGCGACAAGATCCTGAGCATCAACGCAACGCCAATCAGCGACGTCGACGCCGTAAGTTCGACCATCGCCAGGCAAGCCGCCATCAACCCGAATCTGAAGATCGAGGTCGAACGCGATGGCAAGCGCCTTGCGCTCGATGTCGCTGCCGAGCAAAAACCGACAGACAGCAAACATTGGATCATCGGTATTGCCCTGCATGGTCAGGGACAGCGCGCAAAAGAGCACTACGGCCCGTTGCGCGCCGTCAGTGCCGCGCTGCGTGAAACCTGGAAAACCGCCCGCAGCACATTCACCATGATCGGCAGCATGCTAAGCGGGCAGGCGTCGGCCAAAAATCTTTCCAGCGTGATCAGTATCGCGCAGGTCGCCAATGCCTCGGCGCAGATGGGCTTCGCCTGGTTTCTTTCGTTTCTCGCGGTGATTTCGCTGAGTCTGGGTATACTCAACCTGCTGCCGATCCCGATTCTGGATGGCGGTCATCTGCTGTTCTACCTTGTCGAACTGGTCAAAGGCAGCCCGGTAAGCGAACGCGTACTGATTGCCGGACAATACATCGGTATCGTCCTGCTCGCAGGGTTGATGAGCCTGGCTTTCTACAACGATATCGCGCGCCTGGTCACCGGCTGAGTGCGGACCCGGGACGGATTCCCGCAAGCGACTCAAATTGCAGCCGGTGCAGGAGGCCCGGCGAAGCGGAGCAAGATGCCCGCCGAACGCGCACAGGATAAGTGCGGCAAACAAAAAAACGACTCCGCGATCGGAATGGCGCGGGGATAAATATCCACGACTTTTATGGAAGTGACGATGAAGCGTATCGCCGCCCTTGTTCTCCTTGCATGCCTGACCGCACATGCCTACGCGTTCGAACCGTTCGTGGCATCGGATATCCGCCTCGATGGCTTGCAACGCATTTCCGCAGGCACCGTGTTTACCTATCTGCCCGTTGAGAAAGGCGACCGCATTACCGACGACCGCGTCGAACAGGCGATCCGCGCGCTGTACAAGACCGGGTTCTTCTCCGACGTGAAGATGTCGCGCCAAGGCGACATCCTGGTCATCACGGTGAAGGAACGCCCGGCCATTTCCAAGATCGAGATCAAGGGCAACAAGGACCTGAAAACCGACGATCTGCTCAAGGGCCTCAAGGAAATCGGCCTTTCCGATGGCGAACCGTTCGACCGCTTGTCGCTCGATCGCATCACCCAGGAACTCACCCGCCAGTACTACAACCGCGGCAAGTACAACGTCACCATCAAACCGGCCGTGGTCGGCCTGGATCGCAACCGCGTGGCGCTGTCGATCGTGATCGCCGAGGGCAAGGCGGCAAAGATCAAGCAGATCAATATCGTTGGCAATCATGCCTTCACCGAATCGCAGATCCGCAACGATTTCGAATCCGACACGACGAATTGGACATCCTGGTATTCCAAAGACGACCAGTATTCGCGCGAAAAACTGTCCGGCGACCTGGAAAAACTCAATTCGTATTACCTGGATCGCGGCTACGTCGATTTCAGCATCGATTCAACCCAAGTCAGCATCAGTCCCGACAAGCGCGCGATGTACCTGACCGCCGACATCACTGAAGGCAACGTCTACAAGATTGCGCAGATCAAGCTCAGCGGCGATCTGGTGATCAGCCAAGCGGACATGGGAAAACTGGTCAAGCTGCACGGTGGCGAAATTTTCTCGCGCAAGAAGCTCGAACGATCTGCACAAGCAATGACCGCGGTGCTGTCGAACATCGGCTACGCGTTCGCCCAGGTCACACCGATCCCGACCATACATCGCGACAACCGCACGGTGGATATCAATTTTTTCGTGGATCCGGGCAAGCGCGTGTATGTGCGTCACATCATATTCAAGGGCAACACCACGACCGAGGATGAAGTGATGCGCCGCGAGATGCGCCAGCTCGAAGGGGCATGGTATTCGCAAGCCGCCATCGACCGCTCAAAAGTGCGTCTGCAGCGTCTGGGCTACTTCAAGTCCGTGGAAATCACCACGCCCAAGGTTCCCGGCACCGACGATCAGGTCGACGTCGACGTCAAGGTCGAGGAAACCTCCTCGGGTGCGTTCACCTTCGGTCTGGGCTACTCGCAGGTCTATGGCCTGGTGTTGAGCACATCGGTGTCGCAAAACAACTTTCTCGGCACCGGAGATCGCGCGGCGATTACCTTGTCCAAGAGCGACTACTCAACCAACTACCAGTTGTCTTACTTTCAGCCGTACCTGACTCCCGACGGTGTTGGCCTCGGCTACAACGTAAGCTACTCGAAACTGTATCAACAGCAGGCCAATCTGGCCAACTACCAAAGCAATACCGGCGCGATTTCCACGTATATCGGCATACCGATTTCCGAAACGGATACCGTAAACCTGCAAGTGGGCGTGAACAAGACGCAAATCCTGACCGGCATCAAAGTGCCTGAAACAGATGCCAACGGAAACCTCGTGCTGGATGCGAACGGCAACCCGATCTACTACACGGCTTACACGGCCCCGCAGCCGATCGTCGACTATATCCAGGCAATCAATCATTACACGTTCCACGAGTGGACGATACAAGCATCCTGGGCGCACGACACGCGCAACAAGTTCTTCAATCCCACCCATGGATCCTTGCAGCAGTTCTCCGCTGAATTGGCGCTGCCCGGTTCGACTGTCGAATACTACAAACTGATTTACAAGTACGAGCAATACATCCCGCTGACCGAAGCATTGACGTTACAAGGCTCGGCCACGATCGGTTATGGCAACTCGTATCGCGGTGCCGATGGTATCGATCCGGATACGGGCGCACCGATCAAGGTCAATGGCCTGCCATTCTTCGAGAATTTCTATGCCGGCGGCGTGTCTGACGTGCGCAGCTTCCGCGACAATACGCTTGGCCCGTACGTTCTGTCCCCGGATGTGAGCTGCAGTGTTGCTTCACGAGGCAGTTATTGCCGCCAGCCACTCGGCGGCAATCTCAAGACCGTTGCATCGGCCGAGCTGATCTTCCCCACCCCGTTCGTCAAGGATGATACAGCTACGCGTCTTTCCTGGTATGTCGACGTCGGCAACGTGTTCAACCAGAACAATCCTTCGCTTGGCAATGGCGTGATCAACAACGGCGGCTTTGCTTTCAGCGACTTGCGCGTTTCCACGGGTATTTCGCTGCATTGGCGCGCACCGGTCGGTCCGATCGTCATAAATCTCGGTCGCCCGATCCGCAAGAAGCCCGGCGACATCGGCGAAACGCTGCAGTTCAATTTCGGCACGACGTTCTAGCGAGAGGTTAAGATAGGCGCGCCGACGAACAAACCGGCTTTCGGCACGACAGCGGCAACCAGCGAGGCGGGAAGAGTGAGGGAGTGTGCTGGCAGACGATCCGGATTCAGCGTATGCCTGCTGGCACTTTTGTTGCTGCCAGCGCTGGCTCTCGCCCAGTCGCCCGTGGGAAAAGTTGGCTACGTCGACCTCAAGCGCCTGATCGACAATGCTCCACAAATGATCGCCAGTCGTGCGCAATTGCAAAAGGAATTTGCACCCCGTGATGCAGCGCTAAAAGCCGATCAGGCGCATCTGGATGCGTTGCAGAAGCGGTATGCGCGCGACAACGCGATCATGAGCGCGACAGATGCCGAGGCGCTCAAACGCCAGATCGATACGCTTGACCGCTCCGTCAAGCGCACCCGCGAAAGCATGCGCAACGAACTCAATGCTCGCGCGACAAGCGAACGCGACCGCATTTGGCAACAGATCAACAACGCGGTGGTCGAATACGCGCGCAGTCAGGGATTCGATCTGATCGTACCGAGTCCGGTTGTCTATGCCAGCCCGCGCATCGACATCACCGACGCCGTGCTCGAACGCTTGCGACACGCCAAGCCTGCCGCGTCGACCAGTCCATGAGCGCCCCGCCAACCTATACCCTGTCGGCGCTGGCCGGGCGTTTCGGTCTGGAATTGCGCGGCGATGGCAACCATGAAATCCTCGGCGTCGGCACGCTCGCCGGTGCCACGTCGCAGCAACTGAGCTTCCTGTCCAACCCGCAATACCGCAACCAGCTCGCCGGCAGCCGCGCTGGTGCCATCATCATGCAGGCCGAAGACGCAAACGATTGTCCCGGCGCTTGCCTGATAGCACCCGACGCCTACGTCGCGTTCGCAAAAATCGCCGCGCTGTTCGAGCGCGCCCCGGCCACGACAATCGGCATTCATCCGACTGCCGTCATTGCACCCGGCGCGACGATCGCCGCCGGCACAAGCATCGGGCCGCATTGCGTTATCGAAGACGCCGCGCATATCGATACCGGCGCAGTGATTGGCGCGCACTGCATCGTCGGTGAGCGCTGCCGGGTCGGCGCACAATCGAATTTGATCGCGAGAGTCACGCTGGTGCGCGATGTGGTCCTGGGTAAACGCGTGCGTGTGCATCCGGGAGCGGTGATCGGCGCCGATGGTTTCGGCATCGCCTTCGACCGGCAGGCCGGCGATGGCGGCTGGGTCAAGGTGCCGCAACTGGGCGGTGTTCGCATCGGCGACGATTGCGAAATCGGCGCCAACACCACGATCGATCGCGGCGCACTCGACGACACCGTGATCGAAGAAGACGTGCGCATGGACAACCAGATACAGATCGCGCACAACGTGCGTATCGGCGCGCACACGGCAATGGCCGGCTGTGCCGCGGTCGCCGGCAGCGCGAGCATTGGCCGCTACTGCCTGATCGGCGGCGGGGCTGGCATACTTGGCCACTTGACGGTGGCCGATCGGGTAACCATCACCGCTCGGACCCTGGTCACCCACTCCATTCATGCGGCAGGGGAATACTCTTCCGGTGTGCCGGTACAGGAAAATCGCGTGTGGCGTCGCAATGCCGCTCGATTCAAGCATCTGGACGAACTCGCCCGTCGCGTACAGGAAATTGAGAAGGAACGAAACAAATGACCCAAGCCGCATCCAACCCCGTCGACCTGCCCGTGGATGTCGAGCGCATCCAGGCAATGCTGCCGCACCGCTATCCATTCCTGATGGTCGATCGGGTCACCGATCTTGTGCCCAACAAGAGTCTGCGTGCGCTCAAGAACGTGAGCGTCAACGAGCCGTGCTTTCAGGGTCATTTTCCCGGTCATCCGGTGATGCCGGGCGTGCTGATCATCGAAGCGCTGGCGCAGGCTTCGGGCCTGCTCGTCCAACTCTCGCTCAAGCGCGAGGTCGGTACGGAACGATCCTTGTTCTATTTGGCAAAAGTGGATAAAGCCAAATTTACCAAATTGGTCGTTCCCGGCGATCAGTTGGTTCTTGATGTCGAACTCAAGCGTATGCTGCGCGGCATGGGTTTGTTCGCCTGCCGCGCCAGCGTAGCCGGCAAGTCGGTGGCGGAAGCCGAACTGCTTTGTGCAGGACGTAACTGAGGATGGTTCACGCAACAGCAGTCGTCGATGCGGGCGCGAAACTCGGGAATGGCGTCAGTATCGGAGCCTTCAGCGTCATCGCTGCGTCGGTGGAAATCGGCGACGGTACGCATGTCGGACCGCACGTCGTCATCGAAGGTCCGACCCGGATCGGCCGCGACAATCGCATCTTCCAGTTTGCCTCGATCGGCGCCGATCCGCAGGACAAGAAGTTCCACGGCGAGCGCAGCGAATTGATTATCGGCGACGGCAATACCATTCGCGAGTTCGTCACCATCAATCGCGGTACCGCCGATGGCGGAGGCGCAACGCGCATCGGTAATGCCAACTGGATCATGGCATACGCTCATATTGCGCATGATTGCCAGGTCGGCAACCACACGATATTTTCCAACAATGCAACGCTCGCCGGGCATGTCGAAGTCGGCGACCATGCCATCCTGTCGGGATTCGCCGGTGTGCATCAATTTTGCCGGATCGGCGCGCACGCCTTCATCGGCATGGGTTGCCTGATCAACGGCGACGTTCCCCCCTTCGTTATCGTCGCGGACGATTATGGTCGCCCGCGTGGCATCAACGCCGAAGGCCTGAAGCGCCGCGGCTACATCCCCCGAACGCATCGCCGCCATCAAGCGTGCATATAAAACCCTGTACCTGTCCGGTTTGCCGCTGGACGCCGCACGCGCGCAATTGGCCGCAACTGCCAGCGACGCGCCGGACGTGCGACACATGCTCGAATTCATCGAACGCGGGCAACGTGGTTTGGTGCGGTGAGAGCGAGAGCCGAGGGCTGAGTGATTGGCAGTTCGAACTTCCGTGTGTGGAAGAACGCGATTGTTTTGCCAAGGTGCGCGATATGCCGAATGACTCCAACTTCACGCGCAGTCCCCGGCCTTCAGCCCTCAGCCCTGTTTTCGTCCTCGTTGCCGGCGAAGCCTCCGGCGATCAATTGGGTGCGAATCTGATCGCGGGTTTGCGCAAGCACTACCCGACGGCCAAATTCTCGGGCATCGGCGGGCCACTGATGGCCGCGGCCGGCATGCACATCTGGCATGCCGCCGGGAAGCTTAGCGTGATGGGTTTGTTCGAGGTGCTTCCGCGCCTGCTCGAACTCCTCGGAATCCGACGCGATGTATACAACCGTACAACGCAACTTCGGCCGCTGGCGTTCATCGGCATAGATGCGCCGGACTTCAACCTGGGCCTGGAGCGAAAACTGAAACGCGCCGGCATCCGTTGCGTGCACTACGTCAGTCCTTCAGTCTGGGCATGGCGCGAAAAACGCGTCGAAAAGATCGGCAGTTGCGCGGATCTGGTGCTGTGCCTGTTCCCGATGGAGCCGGAAATTTACGCGCGTCACGGCGTCGATGCACGATTTGTCGGACATCCCCTGGCAGACGAATTTGCATTGGCACCGGACCAGGCCGCCGCGCGACGCGATTTGGATTTGCCGCTCGATGTTCCCGTGCTGGCATTGCTGCCTGGCAGCCGTCTCGACGAGATCAAACGCCTCGGCGCTGATTTTTTGGCCGCGGCGGCGTTGCTCAAGCAGAAAATTCCTCAATTGCACGTGATTGCGCCGATGGCCAATACGCAGTGCCACGCGGCATTCGCGCATCTTGTCGCCGATTCCCGATTCCGGATTCACGATTCCCGGATGATCCAGGGCAACGCGCACACCGCCATGATCGCGGCCGACGCCGTACTGCTCGCGTCCGGCACGGCGGCGCTGGAGGCAATGCTGGCCAAGCGGCCGCTGGTCGTCGCGTATCGCCTTGCACGTGCAACCTACTGGCTGGTGAAGCGCCTGGGCATGCTGCGCACAGCTGTGTACTCATTGCCGAATATCCTTGCCGGCAAGCTGATCGTTCCCGAACTCATGCAGGATGCATGCACTCCGGATGCGCTGGCGGCGGCATTGCATCCCAGTCTGCAATCGCGCAACGCCCCGCCCGGACTCATCGCGGAATTCCGGCGCCTGCACGAAGCGCTTCGCGGCGATCCCGCGCACAACGCCGCTGCGGAAATCGCCGCATCGTTGACGCCTTCAGCGGCCGGCAAAGGCTGATTGCGCGATGCATTTCAAGTCATCAGCGACACGCGGCCGATGGGTCACGATCCTCTCGATCATCGGTTTTCTCGCCGTCTTGATTGCAGGTCCGTTGACCGCCAGCGGGCGCAGCGAACAATTGTTCGGACTGGCACTGATCTTCGATAGTGTCTTGCTGTTCGCATTCCTCACCTGTCGCTTTGCCTTTGCACTCGCGGTTCCTGCGGTGACTTTCGGCGGTTTGCTCGTTGCCGGTGCCCTGAAATTCCATTACCTGCTCACGCCGTTGCTGGCGCCGGACCTGGTGTATTTTCTCAATAGCGACCTGCTCGATGTCGCCACACGCTATCCCAGCATCATGGCGGCCCTGATCGGCGGTGCGATCCTCATTCCGGGCATCTTGATCGCAATGTGGTGGCTGGACCGTTCGCGCTTGTTCGCGCATATGCCGGCAGGATCGAGACGCCTGCTGCGACTGGCTGGCACGTTGATCACGCTTGCGCTGCTGTTGGTCATCGATTCCCCGACCGGTCCATTTTCCGAAGTGTTCGGAAAGGGCATGTGGGCGCGGATGAATGACAAGAGTTACCTTGTGGATTTTTTCACTTCGTTCCATCAAACCGAAATCGAATTCCCGTCGCGCAGCACCGATGCGGATACCGCACTGTCGTGGACGCAGCCCTTCCCTGACAACCCTCCGCTTTGTTCCAGCCACGATTGCGCGACCGCAAATACGTTCAAGAGTACGCAGGAGCATCCGGACATCGTTGCAATCCTGGAAGAAAGCACGTTCGATCCGAGGATGCTCAAGGTGTGTACGCTCGACCTGTGCAAGAGGCACATGTTCGAGGCCGACGGCCGCACGCGCGCGCACGGGCCGCTGACGGTGCACGTCTGGGGCGGTGGCACATGGACCAGCGAGTTCGCCCTGCTCACCGGGCTCAATCACGACAGCTTCGGCGAAGCCGGGCTGTACGCACCGTATAATCTCGCACCGCGCGTCGTATCCACTCTTCCGCGGGTATTGCACACAGCCGGGTATCGCGTGATCGCGATCTACCCGATGTCCGGTGATTTCATCAACGCGCGCAATGCCTACAAGGACTATGGTTTCGACGAGTTCTACGACGGACAGGATTTTGGTTTGTCATGGGAATCGACCGATAACGATCTGATGCAGGTGTTCGACCACATCTATGCGCAGGAAAAGCAGACCATCGGCAAGCAGCCGCTATTCGTCATGATGCTCACTCTGCGTCAACATGGACCGCACATGACGCCGCTGAAGGAATTGCCGGCGCCTTACGACAAACCCTTGTTTCCCGGCAGCTTCCATCCCAGGGACCTCGACGATTGGCTGAACCTGAATCTCGGCAATTATCTCTATCGTCTTGCCGGTTCGGATGCAGCCATATCACATATCGAAAAAACCCTGTTCGACAGCGGTCGTCCTGCGCTGCTGTTTCATTTTGGCGATCACCAGCCGTCGTTCGACGGCGCGATCCGCGACATGGAAAAAATCGTTCCTGCAAGCGTGCCGGATGCCAATTTCATCACCTACTACATGCTCAAATCCAATTATCGCTCGGCTCGCCACTACAGCTATCCCGCGCTCGACCTGAGCTTTGCCGGCGGTTTGATTCTCGACGTGGCTGGAGTTAAAAAAGACGCATTCTTCCAGGCCAACGCACTGCTGCGCGAACGCTGCGACGGCGCATATCTCGACTGCAGCAAAACGCCGGAGCTCGACGCTTATCACAATTACATCTTCTACCAGTTGGACGACCTGCATGATTGAGCCGCACGCGTTGATCGCAGGAGTCGACGAAGCCGGGCGTGGACCTCTCGCCGGGCCAGTGGTCGTTGCTGCGGTGATTCTCCATCCACAACGACCGATAGCAGGTCTGGCTGATTCGAAAGTATTGAGCGCAGCGCGACGCATGCGCCTGGATGCACTGATCCGCATGCACGCTTTCGCTTTCAGCGTGATCGAAATCGATGCCGCGGAAATTGACGACTGCAATATTCTGAATGCAACCCTGCGCGGGATGGCACGCGCGCTTGCGGCTTTGAAGCCCGCCCCGGCACACGCGCTGATCGACGGCAATCGCCTGCCGAAAGACCTGCCGTGCTCCGCGCAGGCCATCGTCGGCGGCGATGCGACGCAAGCGGCCATCAGTGCCGCGTCGATCCTTGCCAAGGTCGCACGCGACACGCTCATGCTCGATTACGATTTGCGTTTCCCCGGCTATGGCTTTGCCAGGCACAAAGGCTACGCAACGCCGCAGCACCTCGCCGCACTCCAGCGCCTCGGTCCGTGTCCCCAACACCGCTACAGCTTCGCACCGGTGCGACGACATGCCGGGGCCGGAAAATCCGCAGCCGGAACGTGTCAGTGACAATCGTCGAGAGCAGACAGAGGTGACTCGTGGTTGCGAATGAGCGGCTGTGCCGATCTCAAGGCCGGGTCATTTTCGTCGCCCTGTTTGCCGCTTATCTGCTGCTCATTCTCGGCCCGATCCTGCTCGCCGACCGCTACTGCAACGACGATCTGATCCGTGTGCTGCACGGCAACTACGGCTGGAACAACAACGGCAGATTGCTGACGAACTTCGTCATGCGGGTACTGCAATTGGGGTCTTCCAGACTGATCGACATCTTCCCTCTTCCGCAATTGATCGCGATTGCGGTACTCGCGTGGATCGGAGTGCTGATCGCGCAGCGTTACCGCATCCACTCGCCGCTGGCTGCCGTTGTTTTTGCGTTTCCGCTCGGCGCCCAACCGTTTTTTCTGGAGAATCTGTCGTACCGCTTCGATGCGCCGTGCATGGCCCTGGCGCTGCTTCTGGCGGCGCTGCCTTTGCTTTCAATCGCTCCCGCCGGCCGGAAAAAATGGTGGCTGGGCGTGCTGGCATTGCTGGCAAGCCTGAATCTGTACCAGCCGGCGATCAATGTCTTTCTGGTCTTCGCGATCCTTGAGTTCGCGCTCAACCAACAGGAAAACGCCGTTCCAATGGCGCTGTCGAGACAGTTGTTCGGTCGCGCCCTGCAGGCGCTTCTCGCGTGCGGGGTTTATCGGCTGTTTTTCGGCACGTCGATCAAGGGTTGGATCAAGGAGCACGGGCAGACAATTCATGGTCCTGGTCAATGGCGCGAATTGCACGTGAATGTCGCGGACTTCTATCAGTTGCTGGCGAGCGTATTCTCTTCACGCTGGCTGCTGTTGTTTGTCCCGCTCGCCCTGCTGATTGTTGTGGTCCCGACGATCGCGAGTGTGCGCTACGCTGTGGCAGGAAGGTTCATGCGGTCGCGTTGGCACACGCTGCTGCTGTTCGTGGCGAGCCTGCTGTTGCCGTGCGCGTGGCTGCTTTGTCTGGCCGGCCCCATGCTGTTGCTTGCCCGACCGGTGCTGATGCCGCGGGTAATGCTCGGGGTCGGCGCGTTGCTTTGCGCAGCCCTGATCGCCACACATGCCGTATTGCGCTACCGGCCGACGATACAAGGTTGGCTGATCGGCATTGCCTGCATCTGGGCGCTCGGCTTCGCAATATGCGCCGCAGCTTACGGCAACGCCGCAGCCGCGCAAAAAAGATACGAGGATCGCATCGCCACGCGCCTGGCGGACGATCTGGCCGAACTTCGCAGCAGGCGTCAGGTTCGCAACTACGTCATCAACGGCTCGGCGGCCATGGCGCCTGCAACGGCCCACGCGGCAGCGCAGTTTCCGCTTTTGCGCAAGCTTGTCTTGCCGTATTTGCGCGACAACGACTTCAACACCCGCAATTTCCTGATGTTCTATCTGCCGCACACGCCGGATCTGCTAGCCGGTGCAGATGCGAGCGCCGCAAACGTCGCCTCAACATTGCTGCACGCCTGCGCAGCACCGTCGCTGACTGTACGCAGCGACTACAACCTGAAACTTGTCGGCGACACGGCGGTCGTGAATTTTCTTCGCGAGCCGGGACACGTCTGCGATGCGGCGTCGATTTCCGGATCACCGCCGATAACGCACGTACAACCTCTTCAGCAGATACATTAGCTGCCCGGCGAGTCCACGTTCCTGGGCCTGAAGCAAGCGGGCATTTTCCGCATAGAGATGTTGCAACTGATGATCGCGGCCGACAATGATCTCGCGCAACATCGTGACATCTGCGTCGGAGAGCCGGTAGCCTTCCACGAGGTAATCCGGCAGTTGCCGGTTCACGTAGTGCGTTGTGTGCTTTCCGGCAATTTCATCGGCCGGCCTTTGTTTCGTGTAGAAGTACAAGGCCAAGGATTTTCTGGACAGATTGGCGCGATCCGCCGGCACGGAAATGCGGTCGAATCCGTGCCAACTGCGTTCGGTCGTTTCGAAAATCACGCAACGATTCATCGTCGGCACGATCCTGACTGATGGCTTCGCATCCTGGTACGGGTCGCGGTACAGCTCAAGATTTCCGCCCCAGGATTCTTCCCAGACCGGGTTCAGGTAGACGATCAGGTTAAGCCGGCGATGCCAGCGCTCGCTCGGATGGTAGTTGAAGTCGACATGCGCTTGCAGCTCCTGGCCGCTCCTGTTTTCGTGCGTGCCGCCACCGAGATAGAAGGGATCGTACAGCAGCTCGTCGATCCCGGTAATCCGGCCGATCAGCGCCAGAAAATCCGGCTGCTGGACCACGTGGTCGAGCGAACGATAGGCCGGGCCGAGCAGGCGCATGCGCTCGATCGTGGACTTACCGCCAGGGCGCCCGTCGTCGCCGATGCAATTGCCGTTTTCGAACGCGGGAAATTCGGCAACCAGACGCTCGGCAAGATCAGGTTCGAGAAAATTCTCGATCAGCACATGCCGGAAAGGCTGTGCTTTCGCATAGCGCTGCGACAATGCATCGAGGTTTTTCAGTACGCTCGGGTCGATAATCGTATTCATCGGGCGGCAATCCGACCTCAAGCTGGAATGGCAGCAGCGATGCCGCGAAAGAGACGACATCCGGCATCATGCAGCGACTGTGACGTTGCAGTCCATGCCGTCCGCTGTCGAACACGGCTGCACGGCGCATCGAAGGACAAACCGGCCAACGCGTTCGCATGAACCGGAGTGGACAGCCTACCAGACCGGAAGTCCGCGTTGCACGCATGAATCGGGCAACCGGCTCGTAGGTCACCGCGTCCGCAAGTTGCGCGACCAACGCTCGTCGAACAATCGCGACGTGGACATTGTCCTTGCGCAAGGATCCGCCGGATCGACAGCTCGCACACCGGATCCGATCTACCCTGAAGCCCGTGACGCAACAGGCTGCACAAGCCGCAATAAGGCAATACGGCAAAGGCGCAACGGCCGCATCGGATCAGTCGGCCCGTCGGGCTGGGCTTGCCTGCGCTGGTCCGCACCGACCAGTACGGCCCGTTCGCGCCGTTGAGCGTCCAAGTCGTGGCGGCGTCGCCGCGTATTGCGGTCGTTCGACTCGAAGTTACGCGCAACCGATGGCATGATGTCGTAATTACTGCTGCTGGAGCACATATGAAGGACAAGGAAGAAATCGTTGCCAACTGGTTGCCGCGCTATACCGGTACGGCACTGGAAGATTTTGGCGAACATATTCTGCTGACCAATTTCGGCAACTACGTGGAGTTGTTTGCGCAACGCCACGGCGTCGAAGTGCAGGGCCTGGACCGACCCATGCCGAATGCCACCGCCGACGGCATCAGCATGATCAACTTCGGCATGGGCAGCCCCAATGCAGCAACCATGATGGACCTGTTGTCGGCGATCCATCCGCACGCCGTGCTGTTTCTGGGCAAATGCGGTGGCGTGAAAAAGAAAAACAAGATCGGCGATTTGATCCTGCCGATTGCCGCCATCCGCGGCGAAGGCACATCCAACGATTACCTTCCCAAGGAAGTGCCGGCGCTACCCGCGTTCCAGTTGCAGCGTGGTGTATCAACCATGATTCGCGACCTTGGCCATGACTACTGGACCGGCACCGTCTACACCACCAATCGCCGCGTCTGGGAGCACGACGAAGAGTTCAAACAGTACCTGCGCAAGACCCGTTGCATGGCCGTCGACATGGAAACCGCCACGATTTTCGCCGCCGGTTTCGCCAACGGCATTCCTTGCGGCGCGCTGTTGCTGGTTTCTGACCAACCCATGATCCCCGAAGGCGTGAAGACCGAAGTCAGCGACAAGAAAGTGACCGGCAAGTTCGTCGACATTCATATCGACGTCGGCATCGAAGCGCTGAAGCTGGTTCGCCGCAAGGGTCGCAGCGTCAAGCATCTGGTATTCGAGGATGAGTTCGATCCGGATTGACGGACCAGCGTAGCGCCTTCAGCACACCGGGCAACAGGCGATTCACCGCAAACGACACAAAGGAAAGCCGATTGAACGTCTTGTCTGCGTGTCCTTTGTGTGCGTTGTGGTGAAAACGCGTCCGGCATGAGCGAGCGGGTCTGGCCCAACGCCCAAGGTCAATCGAAATAGTCGATAATTCTTGACGGTTCACCAACTTGTCAGTGTTCATGAACCCCACTTTCGTTCACCTGCACATCCACAGCGACTTCTCGCTGGTTGATTCGACCCTGCGTCTTCCGGACAAGCCCGAATTCGGCGATCCGGCAAAGGCGTCGCGGCCGAATCTGATCAGTCGCGCCGTGCAGTTGAGCTTGCCCGCACTGGCACTGACCGACCAAAGCAACCTGTTCGCGCTGGTGAAGTTCTATCGTGCAGCCCAGGCCAACGGCATAAAGCCGATTGCCGGCGCGGACCTGTGGATTGCGAACGCGGCCGACACGCAGACCCCGACGCGCTTGTGCGTACTGTGCCAAAGCCACGCCGGCTATCTGAACCTGGCACATCTGATCTCGCGCAGCTTCATCGAAGGTAGGCACGGCGAACGCGCGCTGGTCGATCCGGCATGGTTCGACGGCCACAGCAACGGCTTGATCGCACTGGCCGGCTACGAAAGCGAAGCGGGCCGCGCACTGCTGGCCGGCAATCACGATGCAGCGCTGGCATCGACCCGGTCCTGGCTGCGGCATTTCGGGGACCGCTGGTATTTCGAGGTCGTGCGCGTCGGGCGTGACCACGAAACGTCATTCAACGACGCGGTCATTCAGCTCGCAGCATCGACAAACAGCCCGGTAGTGGCGAGCAACGATGTCCGATTCGCCACGCGCGAGGAATTCGAAGCGCACGAAGCACGCGTGTGCATCCATCAGGGGCGGCTGCTCAGCGACCCGAAACGTCCGCGAGACTACACGCCGGAGCAATATCTCAAGACGCCGGCCGAGATGTCGGCATTGTTCGCCGACCTGCCTGAAGCATTGGAAAACAGTGTCGAAATCGCCAAACGCTGCAATCTGGAACTGACCTTCGGCACCTATCACCTGCCGGCGTTTCCGGTACCGGCCGGGCAGACGGTCGACAGCTTCATTCGCGAACAGGCGCAAAGCGGTCTTGAATCGCGTCTGACCCGGCATTCGCCCGCACCCGGATTCAGCGGTGAACACTATCGCGAGCGCCTGGAAACCGAACTCGACGTCATCGTCAAGATGGGTTTCCCGGGTTACTTCCTGATCGTCGCCGACTTCATCAACTGGGCCAAGCGCAACGATATTCCGGTCGGTCCCGGTCGCGGTTCGGGCGCCGGGTCGCTGGTTGCGTGGAGCCTGGGCATCACCGATATCGATCCGCTGCGCTACGGCCTGCTGTTCGAGCGCTTCCTCAATCCCGAACGCGTGTCGATGCCCGACTTCGACGTCGACTTCTGCATGGATGGCCGCGATGCCGTGATCGACTACGTCGCGCAAAAATACGGTCGCGACAAAGTCAGCCAGATCATCACCTACGGCACGATGGCCGCGAAAGCCGTATTGCGCGATGCCGGGCGGGTGCTCGGCATGGGTTACGGCCAGGTCGACAAGATCGCCAAACTCATTCCGCTGCGCCCGGCCGATCCGCTGTCGCTGGAGGACGCGCTCGGACGCAGCAAGCGTGCGCGGGAGGATTCCGCACGCGTCGTCGCCGAATTCAAGGCGTTGTACGAGTCTGAAGACGACGTGCGCGAACTGGTCGACCTGGCGCTGGGCCTTGAGGACCTGACCCGCAACGCCGGCAAGCACGCAGGCGGCGTGGTCATCGCTCCATCGGCACTGACCGATTTCGCCCCGCTTTACAGCGAAGGCGGCGCTGATGGCGTGGTCACCCAATTCGACAAGGACGACGTCGAAGCCGTGGGTCTGGTGAAATTCGACTTCCTCGGGTTGCGCACGCTGACCATCATCGACTGGGCGGCCAAGGCAATCAACGCTCGCCGCGCCAAAGGCGGCGAGGAACCGTTGGACATCGCCGCGCTGCCGCTGGACGATCCCGGTGTATACAAGTTGCTGAAAAATGCGCAGACCGTCGCCGTGTTCCAGTTTGAAGGCGGCGGCATGCAACGCGCGCTCAAGGAAGCCGGGCCGGACAACTTCGGCGACATCATCGCATTGGGTGCGCTGTACCGACCTGGCCCGATGGACCTGATTCCGAGCTTTTGCCGACGCAAGCATGGCACTGAAGCGATCGAATATCCCGATCCGCGCGTGGAACCGATCCTCAGCGAGACCTACGGAATCATGGTTTATCAGGAACAGGTCATGCAGATGGCGCAGATCATCGGCGGCTATTCGTTCGGCGCCGCCGACTTGTTGCGTCGGGCGATGGGCAAGAAGATTGCTGCGGAAATGGCAAAACATCGCGAGATCTTTCGCGATGGTGCACTGAAAAATGGCGTGGATTCGCACAAAGCCGATGCGATTTTCGATTTGATGGAAAAATTCGCCGGCTACGGTTTCAACAAGTCTCACGCGGCCGCGTACGCGCTTGTCAGCTACCAGACCGCCTGGCTCAAGGTGCACTATCCGGCCGAATTCATGGCCGCGGTGTTGTCGGCGGATATGGACAACACCGACAAGGTCGTCAATTTCCTTGGCGAGGCGCAAGCCTTGGGCCTGACCGTATTGCCGCCCGACGTGAACACCTCCGGCTATCGCTTCGCCGCGCTCGACGCGGATTCCAAGGGCGCGCGATCCAACACCATTCGCTACGGTCTCGGCGCGGTCAAGGGCGTGGGCCACGGCGCGGTCGAAAGCATCGTCGACGCGCGCGCCGGTGCCGGATCTTTCAGCGACATGGTCGATTTCTGCCAACGCGTGGATGCGCAAAAACTCAACAAACGCGTACTCGAAGCGCTGATCATGAGCGGTGCGATGGATGCGCTGGCATCGAACCGCGCATCGCTGATGACACAGTTGCCCGAATGCATGCGCGCCGCCGAGCAAACGGCACGCGATGCCTTGGCCGGACAGAACGACATGTTCGGTGGCGCTCCGGCAGCAACCGGCCCGGCGTTGCAATTGGCGCAAGTCGACGACTGGCCGATCGAGCGCAAACTTGCGGGGGAACGCGATACGCTGGGCCATTATCTGTCCGGACATCCCACCAATGCCTGGAAAGATGTCCTCGTGCAACTGGCGACTTGCGCGCTCGGCGAAATCGGCGAGCGCTTTCAGCCGCCCAAGCCTCGCGCGCCGGCGCCGGATGAAAATTCCAGTCGTTTCCGCCGCTCGCCGGAGACGCCTTGGGTCGTTGCCGGCCAAATGGTGGAACTGCGCAAACGCGGTGACAGCATGGCTTTCGTGCAACTCGAAGACTGGAGTGGTCGGCTTGAAATCAGCCTGTATCGTGAAGCGTTCATTGAATATGGTCCGTTGCTCACCCGCGATGCCGTCATTGTGATTGAAGGCGGCCTGGCCTGGGACGAATACGCCAATGCCCCGCGCCTGCGTGCTCGTCGCGTCCTCACGCTCAATCAGGCCTGCGAACGCTACGCGCGACTGTTGCGGGTGCGCCTGAACGGTATCGATGCAGGATTTATTGATTCCTTGCGCACGGCATTGAACGGATATCGCGGCGGCCGGACCAACCTGCGCCTGGATTACAAGGCCACACAGGGTCGCGCTGAAATCGAACTGGGTGCCGATTGGCGGGTGCGCGCCAGCGCCGACCTGAAACGAGCACTGGATGCCCTGCCCGGCGTCATCGCCACGGAACTGTTGCTCAACCGGGTCGGTTCCGACTCCGGCAATTGAACGGCGGGCTTTCCTGCCCGGGTCTGGCTATAATCCAGCGTTTGCACCGCAACGACGCGATGAATCCGAACTTCCTCGATTTCGAACAACCTATCGCCGAACTGGAAGGAAAGATCCAGGAACTGCGCCATGCCAGCCATGGCCAGGCATTCAATATCGATGAGGAAGTCGGGCGCCTGCGCGACAAGCTGCGGCACAAGACCGCAGACATCTTCAAGAACCTGACGCCCTGGCAGATTACCCAACTGGCGCGTCACCCATCGCGACCGTACACGCTGGATTACATCGACACCATCTGCGACGAATTTCAGGAATTGGCGGGCGACCGGGCCTACGCCGACGACGCCGCCATTGTCGGTGGACCAGGCCGCATCGATGGCCGCGCGGTGATGATCATCGGGCATCAGAAAGGGCGCGATACCAAGACCAAGGTGCGCCGCAATTTCGGCATGCCGCGACCGGAAGGCTATCGCAAGGCCCTGCGCCTGATGCAGATGGCCGACCGCTTCAAACTGCCAATCCTTACCTTCATCGACACGCCGGGAGCGTATCCGGGCGTAGGCGCCGAAGAACGCGGGCAGAGCGAGGCCATTGCGCGCAACCTGCTGGAAATGGCGCAATTCACGGTGCCGATCATTTGCACGGTGATTGGCGAAGGCGGCTCGGGCGGCGCATTGGCGATCGGCGTGGGCGATCGAACGGTCATGCTGCAATATTCGATCTATTCGGTGATTTCACCGGAAGCGTGTTCGTCGATCCTGTGGAAAAGCCCGGACAAGGCCAGGGAAGCTGCCGAGGCGCTGGGTCTGACCGCCCCGCGCCTGCTTGAACTGGGTCTGATCGACAAGGTCGTGCGTGAGCCGCTTGGCGGCGCGCATCGCGATCCGCATGCGATGGCGATCCGGCTCAAGGCCGTGTTGCTGAATCAACTCGGCGATCTGGATCGCCACGACGGCAGCGCCCTGGTCGAACAGCGCTACCGTCGCTTGCGCAATTACGGAGAGGTCAAGGCTGGCTAGCAGCCGGTGCCGACAAATCGACGTCCATCTCGATTCCGCCGATCCAGCCGGCGACAAGGTTGTACAAGAACGCGCCGATCGCACCGGCAATGAAACCGATGACGCCGTAGAGAATGGGCAGGAAGATCAGCATGAATAGTCCGCCGAGTACGCCCGCCGCGCCGGCGCCATGGCCGATCAGGCCACCGATCATCGAACCGAACAGCATCATGCACAATGCGATGATCACGCCGAACAACGCCATCAGCAACGCTTGAAAAATTGCCAGTTTGAGTACCACGATACGCTTGATGACCATAACGCTTCTCCCCAAAACGGTGAATGGATCGCCGCCGGACGGCGGGTGTGAGCAAGCTAACCGATAATCGCCTGCCGCGCAAAAGGGCAGGTTCTGGCACCATGTAGGCATGTCTGATTTGCGTCGTGAAATATCTGATCGCATGGCTGCGCTGCCAGCACGCGGCTCCGTGGTGGTCGCATTCAGCGGTGGCATGGATTCCTCGGTTTTGCTGCATGCCCTGGCAAGCGATGCAACAGTTCGCGCGCTCGGATTGCGCGCCATCCATGTCGATCACGCCCTGCATGGCAAGAGCGTAGACTGGGCGACGCATTGCCGGAATTTCTGCGCCGGCCTCGATGTCGCGCTGGATATCGTCGAGGTGAACGTTGCACACAATAGCGGAAGCGGTCTCGAAGCTGCAGCGCGAGATGCGCGGTTGGCGGCATTCGCCGATACGTTGCAGCCAGGAGAAATTCTCGCGCTGGCCCATCACGCCGACGATCAGGCCGAAACCGTCCTGCTGAAACTGCTGCGTGGTGCCGGACCGGAAGGCCTGGGTGGTATGCGCGAGTGGCGTGAATTCGGGGCCAATCATTTATGGCGCCCACTGCTGAACCTGCCGCGTGCCCGGCTTGCCGACTACGCGCGGGCAAATGCGTTGCGCTGGATCGAAGATCCGAGCAACGCGGACACAAACTTGCGCCGAAATTTCTTGCGCCGCGACATCCTGCCACGCATGCGCGAACGCTGGCCGCAAGCCGACACGGCCTTGGCGCACAGTGCGACGTGGGCACGAGCCGCTGCGGAATTCATCGACAGCCAGGCTCACAACGCTCTGCGCGCGCTGCAGGGCGGCAATCCGGGTTCGTTGCAATGGCGAGATTGGCTGAATCTTCCCCCGGCGCTGCGCGATCCGGTACTGCGACTCTGGCTGCGCTCGCTCGGCCTCGACGCGCCCGCACACTTCCATGTTGTCGAACTCGAACGCCAGTTGCGCGCAGCGGGTGCGGATCGCACACCCTGCGTGAGCTGGGACAACACCCAGGTGCGTCGCTATCGGCAGCGAATTTACGCGATACAAGCGCCTTCGGCCGTGCCGGCCGACTGGCAAGCCAACTGGGATGGCGCGGCACTCGCGCTTCCCGCAGGCGGGACGCTCGTCATGCAATCGCCAGCCTCGACTCGACCCGCGCAGTTTTCACCGCCACTTCAGGTGCGCTATCGCCGCGGCGGCGAACGCTTCAAACCGGCTGCAAACGCTCACTCGCGTGAGTTGCGCAGCGTCTTGCAGGACGCCGGCGTGCCGCCCTGGCTGCGCGATCGCATTCCGTTGATTTTTGCGGACGGCGAATTGATTGCGATCGGGGATGCAATTCTGAGCGACACGGGACGCGCTTGCTGCGATGCACATGCAGGGCGGATCGTGTGGGTCAAAAACCGGGATCCGTGAATCGGGAATCGGGAGACGTGAAAGCCCGGGACGTTCATCATTCCCGCGCAGGCGAGAATCCGGTGTCTTCCTGTTTGCGCGCCTGCGCGAACGAAAAGCCAAGCCGCCGGATGACCAGTGTACGGGCCGTTGTACGGCGTCTCGCGCCGGGAGCGTGCGGCAACGACGGACTTTTGACTTGACGATTTCCGGTTCCCGATTTTCCCCGCTGCGCATTGATTCCTGCGCGCGTCTGCGGTAGCTTGCGCGCCATGCCGCGCAGCAACGCCAAACCCGACGAATCGAACCAGATCGAGCAGTTCGAGAAATCGCTCGATGAGTTGGAACAGCTCGTTTCCAGGATGGAACAAGGCGAACAGTCTCTCGACGAATCGCTGAAATCCTTCGAGCGCGGCATCGCCCTGTATCGCAATTGCCAGGGCGCGCTGGAGCAGGCCGAGCTGCGCGTCAAGTTATTGTCCGATCCCCGATCGCCGGACGACGCAGAAGATTTTGAACCTGAAACACCCTGAGCCGGCGGCGATACTCGGTGCGTTCAGCGCTCGAGCCGACACGCAACTCGCGCTCTTGCTGCCGCCTGAAACGCAACCGCCCGGCGAACTGCATGCGGCGATGCGTTATGCCGTGCTCGGCGGCGGCAAGCGATTGCGTCCCGTGCTCGTTTACGCGAGCGGCAGCGCACTCGGCGCAAACAATGATGTGCTCGACTCAAGCGCATGCGCGGTGGAATTAATCCACGCCTACTCGCTGGTCCACGACGACCTGCCGGCGATGGACGACGACGACCTGCGCCGCGGGCGCGCGACCTGTCATGTGGTCTTCGGCGAAGCGATGGCTATCCTCGCCGGCGATGCCCTGCAAGCACTGGCATTCGAGGCACTGGCCGGCGACGACAGGCTCCGGCAACGTCCGCAAACGCATGTGGCGATGCTCAAGACGCTGGCCGCAGCCTGCGGCTCGCACGGCATGGCCGGCGGGCAAGCCCTGGATCTGGCTGCGGTGGGGAATACGCTGAGTGCGAACGAACTCGAACGCATGCACGCGCACAAGACCGGGGCATTGATTCGCGCGAGCGTGCATCTGGGCGCGCTTGCAGCCGGCTGCAACGATGCCGCGACGCTTGCGGCTCTTGAACATTACGGCCACTGCGTCGGTCTGGCGTTCCAGATTCGCGACGATATTCTCGATGTGGAAGGCAGCAGCGAGATCATCGGCAAAACCGCAGGCAAGGATGCGGCCAACGCCAAACCCACGTTCCCGGCCATTCTCGGCATGCCGGCATCGCGCATGCGACTGGCCGAGCTCACCGACGCGGCGACCGATGCGTTACGGCCGTTCGGCGCGCGCATGGAACAATTGATCGCGCTGGCGCGATACGTTGCCGAGCGCGAGAGCTGACACGTCTGCGCACTGCGCAAACGTGCCGGCCTGTCTATTTGATCAGGCGCAACGTGATCGGATAGCGATAGGCCACACCTTCGCTTGCCTTGATCGTCGCAATGATCACGAATACCAACCACCCGATACCCACGATCAATCCAACTGGCAGCGCAAGCAATATGCCGATGCCAAGGGTCATTATCGTCAGCACCAGCAGGATCAGACTGATGATCGCCAGGGTGATGTTGAAATTCACTGCTTCCTTGCCCTGATCGTTGACGAACGGCATCGTGTCCTTTTTCACCAACCAGATGATCAGCGGGCCGATGAAACAACCCAGGCCAAACCAGAGCCCGGTAAGAATCGCGCCCAGCAATGCAGACAGATGGGCAAATAACGCCCACTGCTTTTCCTCGGCGCTCGGTGCGCTCGGCGGCGGCGGCGTCGGGTGCGGCACGTCGTTCGGAGGAACACTCATCGCAGTCTCCCATCGATAGCCGAATTGGCGTTCTGACAGTAAGCGTGTGCGCACAGATTCGTCAATATGACGAATGGGGCAGGTTCAGGGCTGAGGGCCGCGATTCGCAATTGCGTATTCCCGGGTTATTCAACTCCCCGCCACCGTCATCCGGTCGACCAGTATCGATCCGGTGAGTATGTGCGAGCGGGGATCCACATCGTTGCCGATGGCGACGATGCCGGCGAACATGTCGCGCAGGTTCGCGGCGATGGTGATTTCCTGGACGGGATACGCAATCTGACCGTTTTCCACCCAGAAACCCGACGCCCCGCGCGAGTAGTCGCCGGTCACGATCGACACACCCTGTCCCATCACTTCGGTAACCAGCAGGCCGGTGCCGAGGCGTTTGAGCATGCCGGCAAAGTCGTCGCTGCCGGGCCTGACCACCGCATTGTGGATACCGTCGGCATTGCCGGTGGTTTGCATGCCCAGTTTGCGCGCCGAATAACTGCCGAGCACGTAACGCTGCAAGACGCCGTCGCGAATCAAATCGCTGTCGGAAGTAGCCACGCCTTCGGCGTCGAATGCGCCGGAACCGTGCCCGCGGGCCAGATGCGGGCGTTCGCAGATTTCAACGAAATCCGGAAAGATCCGCTTGCCCAGGTGGTCCAGCAGAAAGCTTGATTTGCGATACAACGCACTGCCGCTGACGGCCGAAAGCAGATGTCCGATCAATCCGCGTGCGGTTTCGGGCGCGAACAGCACCGGGCATTCGCACGTCGGCACGGCACGCGCGCCCAAACGCGCCAGCGTACGTTGCGCCGCCTTGCGGCCGACCACGCCGGCTGCAGGAAAGTCCCTGCGCCGCACGCACTGCCTCGTACCAGTAGTCGCGTTGCATGCCGGCAGCATCTTCGGCAATCAACGCGCACGACAGCAGGTGCCGGGTACTGCGTTCGCGACCGACAAAACCTTGCGACGTGGCATACACCCACAGCGTTTGACCGACCTGCACCGAAGCGCCTTCGGAATTGGAAATACCCGAGAGCGCGCGTCCCGCATCCTCGATTTCCAAGCCGAGTTCAATGGCTTGTTCAGGCGCGATGTCCCACGGATGCCACAGGTCGAGATCCGGAAATTCGCGCGCCAGGCGGGCCGGATCGGCCAGTCCTGTAAACGGATCTTCTTCCGTGAAGCGCGCGATCGCGCAAGCCTGTTCGATGGTCTTGGCGATCGAATCCGGCTGCAGATCCGCCGTACTGGCCGAACCCTTGCGCTTGCCGAAATAGACCGTCACGCCGAACGATCGATCGCGGGTATGTTCGATGGTTTCCACTTCACCCAGGCGCACGCCGACATCCAGGCCCGAGTCGATGCTGGCGCCGACCTCTGCTTCACTCGCGCCGGCCTTGCCGCATTGGCGGATTACGTCTTCGGCAAGCGTGGCCAGATTGTCCAGTTGCACGCGGGTGTCGTCGCCCGTCATCAAGACAGGTTTTGCGGTTGATTCATTCACTGCGTATGCTTCCATTTTCAAAGTCGAGTCGATCATGCATCGCGACGATTCAGAACAGAACGATTCGGGAACTCCGGTCGAATCCACCAAAGTCAGCCGCAGCCAGCGCCGGCGCGCGGCCCTGGATGTACTCAAGCTGGCGCAGACGCTGATCGAACGTTCCGCCGCACAACTGGCGCGGCTGCCGTTGTCCGAAGAATTGCGCGACGAGATTCTTCGCATTAGCGGCGTCACCCGGCAAATCGCACGCAAACGCGAAACCCAATTCCTGGCCAAACAACTGCGTCAGTTCGATGACGCGGAACTTGAACCGCTGCGCGCAGCGCTCGAACACGATCGCCAGCACGCGCGTCGCGAAGCCGGTGCCCTGCATCGCGTTGAATCCTGGCGCGAGCGTTTGCTTGCCGAAGGCGATGCCGCGCTGGGCGATTTCCTGCAGCAATTTCCAAATGCCGATCGCCAACATCTGCGTCATCTCACCCGTCAAGCGCTTGCCGAACGCAAGTCGAACAAGCCACCACATGCGTATCGTGAATTATTTCGTGTGTTGCGGGAAATGTTGCCCGGCACATGACGATGCAAGACCTTTACCCATCGCTGGCGATCGTGGAAACGGGGTAATCAAGCCGCCGTTCCACCAACCGTCATCGCGTCGATTTTCAGCGTCGGCTGGCCGACGCCGACCGGTACGCTCTGACCTTCCTTGCCGCAGATTCCGACGCCTTCGTCGAGCTTCAGATCGTTGCCGACCATCGATACGCGGGTGAGCACATCCGGACCGGAGCCGATCAGCGTCGCGCCCTTCACCGGTCGCGTCACCTTGCCGTTCTCGATCAGATAGGCCTCGCTCGCGGAAAACACGAATTTGCCGTTGGTGATGTCGACCTGGCCACCGCCGAAATTCACCGCATACAAGCCGCGCGGGACGGACGCGATGATCTCGCCCGGGTCGCTCTTGCCGGGCAACATGTAGGTATTGGTCATGCGCGGCATGGGCAAACTCGCAAACGATTCGCGTCGGCCGTTGCCGGTGGAACGCATGCTTCATCAGCCGCGCGTTGAGTTTGTCCTGCATGTAACCCTTGAGCACGCCGTTCTCGACCAGCGTCGTGCATTGCGTGGGCACGCCCTCGTCGTCGATGCTCAGCGATCCGCGACGGTTCGCCAGGGTACCGTCGTCGACCACGGTGCATAGCGGCGAGGCAACCTTTTCGCCCATACGACCGGCAAAAGCCGATGTGCCCTTGCGGTTGAAGTCGCCCTCGAAACCGTGGCCGATCGCCTCGTGCAACAGCACGCCCGGCCAACCGGGCCCAAGCACCACGGTCATGGTTCCTGCCGGGGCCGGCACCGAATCCAGGTTCACCATCGCCTGGCGCACGGCCTCGTGCGCCAGCGCATGGGCGCGGCCATTGGCGAGCAGTTCCACATAGCTGTAACGTCCGCCGCCACCGGAATAACCAGACTCACGCCGGCCATCGCGTTCGGCGATCACCTGTATATTCAAACGCACCAGCGGGCGCACATCCCCGGCCAGCGTACCGTCTGCGGCGGCGATCAACACGGTGTCCAGAGTTGCCGCCAAACTCACGATCACCTGCTTGATGCACGGATCCTGCGCCCGGCAGAACCGGTCCACCTCCCGCAGCAAGGCAATCTTTTCCTCGTTCGGCAGCGATTCGACCGGATCGATCGGTGCATACAGCGCCTTGACCTCGCGCGATGCCAGCGCATGCGCACGGCAGTCTGCACCGGTTCGCGCGATCGCGCGCGCAGATTGCGCGGCAGTCAGCAATTGCGGCAAGACGATTTCGTCGGAATACGCGAAGCCGGTTTTTTCGCCGCTCATCGCACGTACGCCGACGCCTTGTTCGATGGAGTGGCTGCCGTCCTTGACGATGCCATCTTCGAGCGCCCACGATTCGCTGCGCGAGTGCTGGAAATACAAATCCGCCGCGTCGATGGACGGACCCATCAACCGGGAAAAAACGCGATCCAGGTCGCCATTGGACAACCCGCCGGGCTGCAGCAACTGCCGCTCGGCGAGGGCAAGTACGTTCATGGGTGGGAATACCGCTGAGACAAGGTGGATACTGGCCAGATGCGGTCAAAATATCCGTTTACAAGGGAAAATGGGCAAATTCAATGCCCGGCTGGTCTTGCCGGGTCAGTTGCTGAATCTGGCGATTTAGCCGGTTTTTCCGGTGGTTTCGCGCCTTTTTCAACCTGAACCGGCTCCTTTTTGAGCAAGGTGATCTTCGGGTTTTCCCAACTTCCGATA
This sequence comes from uncultured Pseudomonadota bacterium, assembly GCA_963711075.1. Taxonomy (GTDB): domain Bacteria; phylum Pseudomonadota; class Gammaproteobacteria; order Xanthomonadales; family Rhodanobacteraceae; genus Rudaea. The sequence goes on from CAVQCW010000003.1 coordinate 28,919, forward strand.
ACGCTATAGCGATTGCGCGTGACCGCATTCAACTGCTTCTTGAAAATTCCCTGGAGCACGGCTCCGGCAGCCGCCCCGACCGGCCCACCAACCAGGGCGCCACCGACGGCAAGGGTGCCGCCGACATGCGGCGTGACCTGCATGATCTGATCGTAGTCGTGCGCCTTGAGGCCGGTTCGCCCCGTGATCGTGATATCCGCCGCCGTCCCTTTGATATTGACGCCTTTGGTGAACGCATCGCCATCCTTCAGGGAAAATGTGCCGTCGATGGAATCGAAGCTGAAGCCGCTCTTGAACAAGTCACCGAAATCCAGGGTCAAACGTCGCGGAATGGCGGCGAGATTGAACAGGCCAAAAATACGGCCAGCGCCGGGGTTTGCTTCGGGAATGCGACCTTTTTGTACCGACACCTTCAGCGTGCCATCCAGGCGCGCGAGCGCGAAGGTCGATGGCGATCCCGCCCAACTGCCGTCGATCACGGCGACCGTCTGTCCGCCATCGACCACGCCGGAATAACCGAACGCATCGAGCATGTGGCCCAGGTTCTGTGCGGTGAAATCAATGGAAAACGTGGAGTGATCGACGCCGGGCAAACCGTTCCAGTCGCCATGGGCGCGCATCTGCACATTGCCCGAGTGAGTGCTGACCTGCTCGAAGTGTGCGCCATTCGGAGTTGGGTAGCTTTCCACCGTGGCGGCCCCGAAGTTGCTGTGACCAAGATGAAAATCGTCGATGCGAATATGCAGCGGCGGCAACGCGGCCGGATTTTCACCGGCCACGGCGCTGGTTACGTTTTCCGGCGCTTCGGGCCAGTAAAGGCGCTTGAACTGCGCGGTGATGCCGCGGCGATACATCTCGTCGGTTGGAATACGCAAGTTTCCTTCGACATTGACCCCATCGAATCCCAGGTCCAGCTCGCCTTTGCCCGGATGCAAGGTGAATTGCGCCGCGCCGAAATCGCGGCTCCATGCGCGCATCGAGTCGGCATGCACATTGACGCCGGCGAGCGTACTGGCACCGCCGCCGCTGCCGGAAGCAAAGTCGAGCCAGCCAGACAAATCCAGGGTCGGCGTGCGACCCTCGATGGCGAATCCGGATGTCGGCAGCGATGCGTCCGTAACGCCGCCGATATCCACGCGCGCGGCAAATGCTTGCGTGGGCGATGCGAGATGCCCATGCAAATGCATCAAATCGCCCAGACGCAGATCGATGTTTCCCCCAAGAAATGGCAGTTGCACGGTGAGCGCCAGTGGCAGTGCGTCGACCGCCGGCTTGATGACCGGCGCCGGCAACATGATTTCTACTCCGCGCAGGTCCGAGTTTACAGTCAGCCGCTGGCCCGCATGCTCGACGCTGTCCTTGTCCGCACTGAAACCGATATCCCATTGTGTCGGGCCGCTGACTCGATCGGCGAATGTTTGCAGCACGGGCGCGTAGGCGAGCAGGTCTCCGATCGGCAATTGGGCCTGCAACCTGGCCTCGACCGCGTGCCGTGGGTCCGCACAGAAGCCACCGACCGCCATTTCGAACGTCGCCGGCTGCCCGTTCATGGACACCGGCAGCACGTCGGTACCAAAGCCGAGTTGGCTGATATGCACGCTGCCGTTGGCATCCTTCAAATGCAAGCCGTACTGTGCCGCACTCAGATCGGCATCCTTCAGCACAATCGTACCCGCGAGCACTTTCTGGTCGGCGTGCTTGATCGGCAGGTGCAGATGGAAATCGAGCCTGCCGCTGCCGCCGACGTCCACGCCGAGCAACTGCCCGGCAAATTCCTGTCCGATCGGCGTGGCGTTGAGAAACCCGAGCAGGTTCCTGCCGGCACCGGACGCGGACACATCCAGATCGAGCATGCCGTCGCCGAGGTCGGGAATATCCGCGCTTGCCCGCACCACCTTGTTGCCCAAAGACTGTGCCGTGCACGCATCCACATGCAGCGACGTATCCACGAAATCCGCTACACAGTTCAAATGCTCGGCCGCCGGCCAGTCCGGCAGATAGACCAGGCTGGCGTCGTCGATTTGAGCACGCGCTTCGAAGCGACCGGCGAAATCGCGGAATGGCCAGTCGGCAAGATCGCCGCGAATCACTGCGCGACCCTGTGCGTTGCCTGCTGCCAATGCCCGGTCGAGCCATTCGACTGCGGACGGCGGCATCGTATTGATCGGCCAGAACAAGTGCGAGGCAGGCACTTTCGCGTGTGTAGCGACGGCATAGGCGTCAAGAAAGGGTCGCGTGCCATCGTCCGGAAATTCGATGGAGCCACGCAACTGTCCGCCATAACGATCACCTTCGAATTCGATCGCATCGGTTTCGACATGCCATGCCGATTCCGAATGCCAGGCCGCGACATCGCCGGAGAATTCGGAAAACTCCAGCGATTTTCGAAATACGCGGGGAAGGTTCACTGAGAAATCGTTGTGCGCTGGCAGATGCGCGCTCAACGCTTGCTCGTCGCCTACCAATGTTGCGCGGATACCGCTGGCACCCGGCACCTTGTCCACAGCGTGCCAGGCCAGGCCGTTGACCTGGGCGGTGAAGTCATAGTCCGCTTTTCCGGCATAACGCACCGTGGCACGCGACACCGTGCCGACCGGATTGGCCATGTACAGCCAGCGCCGCGAAGTTGCCGGGACCGCATTGCTGAGCATCGCAATGCTCGCCGGCCCGGAAAAGTCGAGGTTGTCGGCATTGAGCGTGTACACAGGTTCGCCTTGCGAAGCATCCGGCAATCGCCGCAGGTGAACCTCTCCCGGCAGCGTTGCCACGCCTTGGCGAACCAGTTTCACGTCGGCGATGTCGAGCTGCCAGCCACTGTCGTCGCGAAGCCAGCGCGCGCCCAGCGTGACGCGATCGAAACCCACCCGCGGCGCAATCGTGCGTTGCGCATCGAGTTTGATCGGATCCGGCGTGCTCAGCACGATACCCGTGGCGTCAATCTGCGCACGCGCACGCATCAGTCGATCGTTCTTCCACCAGCCCCATAACTGAACGGTGCCGGCACCCTGCGCGATCTGAAATCCCGCGAGCGGCGAGTCGCGTGCGATCGCCGCCAGATCCAGCGCCGTGCCGCCGACAAAGGCTTCGCCGCTGCGCGCAGCGGTGTCGTATTCGATCGCCACATCCACGGGTGGAGATAACGTCTGCGTGCAATGGACGCGCGCCACCAGCCGATGTTTGTCGCCAAGATTGATCAAACGCACCTCGGGCGCCGCCAGCGCCAGATGCAGCCCGGCTGCTTCGTCGTCGACCGTCATGCGCAAATCGCTCAACACCAGCGACCCCAGATCGAACAACACCGGGTTGTCGCGGGCTTTGCCAATGCTTTGACCATTGCCGCCACTTGCCGCCCCACCGGCGGCATCGAGTCCATGCAGTTGCCACACCCCGGCGCCATCGCGCACCAGATGCAGGTCCAGTCCGGTCAATCGAAATTCGCTCCATGTCTGATTGCGATGCAACAGCGAGAAAAAATTCAGTTTCAACGCGGCCTGCGGGATCGTGCTTGGGGCCTGCCCCGGCTCGGCCGCCGAAATATGGATGCCATGCAAAATCAGCAGCGGTCCGTCACTTTCGGAATGTCCCTCCACGCGATCGATGGTTACGCTTCGATTCAAGCGTGCGCTCAAAAACGCGCTGATCTTCTGCGGATGACTGACGATCCACGGCAACGCAATCCGAATCAGGCTCACGGTCAGCGCCAATACGATGACACTGGTCGCGAACAACGCCTGCAACCACAGACGCAAATGATGGATCCGGCGCTGCCATGGTGTCATGGCAAAAGGGCCAAGGGCCGAGGGCTTTTAGCGCACGGATGCTGACTGTGGGTTGAGGGCCGCAGGTCTCGCTTGCACAATCGCCGATTCCCGATTCCCGGTTTGCAGCGCTCGGACCACGAATCGAGAATCTCCAATCCCCGACCCCGGCTCTCAAAGCAATACGACATCGTACTGCTCCTGTGCGTAGTGGTCTTCTGATTGGAATCGGATCGTCTTGCCGATGAATTCCTCGAGCTCGGCAATCGTGGCCGATTCTTCATCGAGAATGCGCGCAACCACAATCGGGCTGGCAAGAACAAGCAACTTCTGCGCCTCGAACTGGCGTACAGCGCGCATGATTTCGCGAAAGATTTCGTAGGTCACGGTTTCAGCCGTCTTGACGCTGCCCCTGCCCTCGCAACTTCGACACGGTTCGCACAACTGGCGCTCGAGACTCTCGACGGTACGCTTGCGCGTCATCTCGACCAGACCCAGCGGCGACATCGCATAGACGGTTGTCTTGGCATGATCGTGGGCAAGGGATTTTTCCAGCAGGCGCAATACCTGGCGCTTGTGTTCTTCATCGGTCATGTCGATGAAATCGATGATGATGATTCCGCCGAGGTTGCGCAGGCGCAGTTGCCTCGCGGCCGCTTGCGCGGCTTCGAGGTTGGTCTTGTAGACCGTTTCCTCGAGATTGCGGTGCCCGAGAAACGCCCCGGTATTGACGTCGATGGTGGTCATGGCTTCGGTCTGGTCGATAACGAGGTATCCACCCGACTTCAATGGCACTTCCTTCTTGAGCGCACGCTGAATCTCGTCTTCGACACCGTACAGATCGAAGATCGGCCGTTCCCCCGGATAGTGCTCGATGCGCTCGGCCAGATCCGGCATGAACTGCGAGGCGAATTGCAGTGTGCGATCCAGGCACTCGCGCGAGTCCACCCGCACCTTTTCCACATCCGCGCGCATGAGGTCGCGCAAGGCACGCAACGGCAACGACAGGTCCTCATACACGCAGTCGCCGACCTTGCTGCCGGCAATGGTCTCGCGCAGGGATCGCCACAGCTTTGCCAGATAGGCAACATCTTCGCCCAGCGCTTCGCGTTGCTGGCCTTCGGCGTTGGTGCGCACGATATAGCCCAGACCCGAATCGGCCGACAACTCCTGCAACAGATTCTTCAATCGCGCGCGCTCGATTTCATCCTCGATGCGCACCGATACACCGACCACATCCGCATACGGCAACAGCACCAGATAGCGCGAGGGCACGGAAACATGCGTGGTCAATCGCGCACCCTTGCTGCCGATCGGATCCTTCACCACCTGGACCACGATCTCCTGACCTTCATGCACCAATTCACGAATCGGCTGCTGTGGCGCCGCACCATTCGCCGTTTCTTCCCCGGCGAGTTCGGACGAATTGTTCATGCCGTCGTTGTTCGTTGCCGATGCAACAGGACGCAGGATGTCCGACGCATGCAGAAATGCGGCACGTTGCAGGCCGATCTCGACGAATGCCGCCTGCATACCCGGCATGACCCGGCTCACCCGGCCCTTGTAGATATTGCCGACATAGCCACGACGCGATGCGCGCTCGACATGCATTTCCTGCAGCATGCCGTTTTCGACGACCGCAACGCGAGTCTCTCGCGGAGTTACGTTGATCAGGATTTCTTCGGTCACGGCAGCAACTTGTAGAGACAATCTGAGGGAGTTTATAGGTTGTGGCTGAGGCGGTCGATGAATCAATTGGCAGCAGAACGTAGCTGTCGGCATTGCCACGCTCGCAACCGCCAATTAATGGCCCCCCAATCGCAAATCCCCGTGACTGAAACGATGCAACAATTGCGCCGTCTCGAACAGCGGCAGGCCCATCACGCCGGAATAACTGCCCTCCAGGCGAGATATGAATTTCGCCGCGCGTCCCTGGATCGCATATGCTCCGGCCTTGCCCTTCCACTCGCCCGTCGCGATGTAATCGGCAACATCGGCATCGGACAATGCGGCGAAGCGTACCTGGGATACGCTCAAGGCCCGTTCGTCGCCTGCGTCGCTCACGCAGCAAACCGCCGAAAGCACCTGGTGCGTGCGCGCCGACAAATCGCGCAACATCGTTGCCGCCTGCCGCGCATCGGTCGGTTTGCCGAATACGGCATCGTCAAGCACGACCTCGGTATCCGCGCCGAGCACGACGGCGCGTTCGATGCCCCGCGACTGCAAGCGCAATCGACCCGCGACGGCCTTGTCGCATGCGACTCGCTCGACGTAGCCTTGTGGCGATTCCGAAGCTGCCCGAACCTCCGCAACGTCGATATCGACGATCTCGAAATTTACGCCGATCTGTTCGAGCAATTGGCGGCGGCGCGGCGATTTCGAGGCGAGGTAAAGCAACGTCCAATTTCCGCAAATGCACGGCGTTGGACGATAACACGATCCTTCGGCGGCCGGACCTACTGTTTGTGCCGCACATTCGCAATCAGGTCGTGAACCTGACGCACGGGAGCGGATTCGGTGCCGTACAGCCCGCTGCGCAACTGCAACGACTGTTGCAACAGTTGCAATCCTTCATCGCGATCCCGGGCACGAGCCACGAGCATGTTGCCGAGTGCGAATCGGGCATCGGCAGAGAACGGGTGCATGCCGTCGGGCGGGAGCAGCAAGGCATAAGACTTCAGCGCAGCGCGCAACTGTGTCTCGGCTTGCGCTTCCTGCTGTGGCCTCAATCAATGCCAGCCCATACACATAGTGCGACTGCGCCGCTTCGTGCGAACGCGCGCCATAGACCTTCACGGCGTTTTCGGTTGCCTGCTGTGCGAATGCCACAGCCGCCGGCGCGTCCCTGCGCAGCCGCGCGATGCCGCTCAGGCGTTGCTGCTGGCAGGAGGTGTCGTCGATATGCGATTTCTGCAGCAATGCCAGCGATTGGCGCTCCTCGGATTCCGCGGCGTCGAGCTTGCCCGAACGCAGGTGCACGTCGCCCAGCGCACACAGCGCCTCGGCCAGTTCCGCCGGCTCGCTGCCACGTTGGCGGGTCAGGTAGTCGCGCACCTTTGTCAACAATCCTTCGGCAAGTTCGAGCTGGCCGAGCCTGGCGACAATTTCCGCGTAGTTCAGGCGAATTTCGGCGAGCACGGCATCGTGGCGCGGCGTCTGCGCTTCGACCAGGGCGAGCATGCGCGCATAGCGGTCGCGTGCCTCGGCAATATGCCCCCACTGCAGTTCGTTGAGTCCGAGCATCTCTTCCGCACGCAGGCTGCGGGCGCTTCCCGCGCCAAAGACCCGTTGCGAGGAATCCACAGCCGCCTGCAAATGCGTCTCCGCCTCGTCGAACCGCGACAGGTCGCTCAGCACGGTGCCATACATGTGCTCATTGCCGATCGTGTTCTGCTCGTCGGCACCGTGCAGGCGCTTGCTGATTTGCAACGCGCGACGAAAATCCTCGGCGGCAACCGCATATTGGTTGCTCAGACGGGCCACATCGCCGTGCTGCTCCAGCGCCAGTTGCATCAGCTCCGGATCCTGCGGTGGCTGCCGGGCCAGTTCAATCGCCTCTTCGCTCAACACGCGGGCACGCGCCATGTCCGCACGCTTGCCGGCGATCCAGCCGGCATTTTGCAAGGCCCAGCCCAGATCGGATGCCGGCAACGGCGATATCGCGCGCAGGCGCGCGATGGCATCGTCGGCAAGGCGTTGTGCCCGCTCGTTGTCCCCGATCGATGCCAGATCGGTGGCCTGCTTGCGTTCGGCGCGCGCAGCCTGCAACGCGCCGGCAGGGTCGTTGCGAGCCGACGCGAATGCCTGGCCATGCAGTTCGGCGGCCTTCTTGTAATCGCCGAGCTGGAAATAGATCGTGCCGAGCGTATTGCCAAGCTCGGCCCTGAGCAGTGTCTGGTCGCGCGGTATCGTCGCCAATCGTTGCGCTCCGAAGTCCACCGCGTCTCGCAGGTTCATCGGCTTGCCGCGATTGGTGTTGGGATTGGCGTTGTGGAACAACTCCAGCAGGAAATCCTTGACTGCCGCCGTGGTACGCGCCTCGCGTTCGATCCTGTGCGCATCGGCGACGAAAATTCCCGCGCCGACGATCGCCATTGCCAGCAAAGCGCCGGCTGCGGTCAACGGCAGCCAATTGCGGCGGGCGAATTTTCGCAGTCGATAGGTGCGCGTCCCGCCGCTGATCGCGCGACGATCCAGAAAGGCGCGCAGATCCTGAAGCATTGCCCCGACCGTCGGGTAACGCGCATCCGGCGCTTTTGCCATCGCGCGCTGAACAATGCGCTCCAGATCGCCGCGCAACGCGCGCTTGAGTGCCCGTGGCGTGGTCGCGCGCGCAGCGGCAATGTCCGACGCTGCTGTCGCGCTGGTCGAATGCGCAGCAAGCGCCGCGTTGGCGTCCGTATCCGATGCCGATTCAGATGCCGACAGCGTCGGGCGATCCACGGCTCGCGTCAGACGCTCCGGCAGCTCTTCAAGAATCGCCTTGGTCCAACCGCTGTGACCCAGCGCCGCGCGTCGATACGGCATGCGGCCGCACAGCAGCAGATAGAGCAACACGCCCAGCGCATAGACATCGGTCGCCGTGGTCACCGGCTCGCCGAGCACCTGCTCGGGCGCCGCGAATTCGCGCGTCATGGGGGCCGCCCGTGTATCGGTAAGCGCTGGGTCTGCACCGGCCTCGGACAACGGTTTGGCGATCCCGAAATCGAGCAGTTTCGGTTCGCCCACGGCGGTAACGAGGATATTGGATGGCTTGATATCCCGATGCACGATCAGATTGCGATGCGCGTATTGCACCGCATCGCAGACCTTGAGCAGCAGCGCGACGCGTGCGCGAATGTCCAAACGCTGCGCATCGCACCAGCGCACGATCGGCTCGCCTTCGATGAGTTCGAGGGTGAAATACGGCGCACCGTCCGCGCTGACGCCGCCATCGTGCAACTGGGCGATATTCGGATGCGTAAGGCGTGCCAGCGTATCGCGTTCGCGCAGAAAGCGCTGGTGCAATTCCGGCGTGATGCATTCGCTGCGGATGAGTTTCAAGGCCACGTGTTGCTGAAACTCGCCATCGGCGCGTTCGGCTAGATAAACCCGCCCCATGCCACCGGTGCCAAGCACTTGCTGCAACCGGTAGGGGCCAATGGCATCGCCCAGGCGCACATCCGCCGGCGTGTCTTCCGGCAGCAGGCGGCCGAGCAAGGCGAGCGCATCGCCGGAAAATACAGCCGCAGCCTTCTGCCGCTGCGCCAGCAAGCGGGCGACGTCGGCACGCAATTCGGCGTCGTCCGCGCATTCGCGCTCAAGCCACGCCGTGCGTTCGGATTCGGGAAGGTCCAGACTTTGCGCGAACAGCGTCTTGAGGCGGTCCCAGCGCGGATTCGTGCTCATTCCGGCAGCGCCCCGCTCATCGATTGCTGCAACAACGCGCGTGCCAGCTCCCAGTCGTGAAATACGGTGCGCTCGTGGCGGCCGAGTTCCGCGCCGATTTCCCTGAAACTCAGTCCGGCGAAGAAATGCCATTCCACGACGCGTGCCAGATCCGCGTCGCGCGCACTCAATCGGGTCAGCGCCGCGTCGAGGTCCAGCGCCTGGTCGGCGCTGCGATCGCTCAACGCGAGTGCTTCGTCGATTCCGGCGTGCTCGACGCCGCCGCCACGTTTCGCACTTTGCCGACGGCGCGCGTGATCGACAATGATCTGGCGCATCGCACGCGCTGCCAGAGCGAAGAAATGGGCCCGATTTTCGATTCTGCCCACCTTGGACTGGCTCAGGCGCACGAACAATTCATGAACCAGCGTCGTTGGGGTCAGCGACGAGCCCGGTGTGGCGCGGTACAGGCGCTGCGCGCACCGCTTGAGTTCGGCGTAGACCAGGTTGTATGCCGCATCCTGCGCGCTGGCATCGCCCGCGTTGGCGGCATTCAAAAGTCCGGTAATTTCGCTGGCGTCGATCATCTGCATCCGCGTAGGCAGGTTCGTTCGCCGCCAGAGCATAGCACCGCCATCGGGCGCCAAGCGTGGCTCGCACCAGGATTTCCGCGCTTTCTGCGTATTCATGGAAAACAGTTCCCCGGAGTCCGAGCATGAACCCCAACCAATCGCTTCGACACGGCGCAGTCCTGGCCGTATTTGCCGCATTCGTGTTTGCCGAGCCGGCGTTTGCCGCACCGCTGGCGGTTTGTGTCGACGACGACGCCTCGTTCAAGGCGGCCGCGCTGAACGCCACCCTGATACCGACAACGATCGAACTGGTACAGGGCACGTATCACGTCGACGGAACGAATTTCGACGACCATACCTGTGGCGGCAATTGCCGCGCGGTAGCGGACGGATTTTCGCTGCTGGGTGGGTATACCGCCAATTGCGCGTCGCGGCAGATTGATCCGGCCAATACCGTCGTCACCGCGACGTTGGCGTCGAGCAAATTCACGATTCGCGCAGTCGGCGACGTAGTGCTCGAAGGCGTCAGGGTCACCGGCATCAACTCCGGCGCGGCCGTCGTCTGGAACAGCTATGTCAGCACGGTGAAGGATAACGTGCAGGCAATCGTGCGCCGCAACATCATTGCCCGCAATCTCGAATACCAGGGTCTCGACATCGCCTGGTTTCCGGACGGCGATCAAACGCTCACGGCGCGCCTGGTCAACAACCTGGTGCACGACAACACCCTGGGCGGCGGTACCGACAGTTGCGCCGTGTCGCTGCTTACCGATCCGGGAAACAACGCCACATTCAATCTGATCAACAACACGATCGTCGACAATACCGGCAATGGCAATGGCGTGTGCATGGGTTACAGCAGCGGCTCGGGCGGCTCTTTGCTGGCCTACAACAATATCTTCTACGGCAATTCCGGCGTCGATCTGAAAACCAACAGCGGCACCAATGCGTTGCTGATCGCGAACGTCATTGGCGCGCACAGCTATCAGGGCGTCGCGAACAGCAGCGGTACGCTCAGCGGCGATCCGCAGCTCAATGCGAACCATCATCCGCACGAATCACCGCCCTCGCCAGTCATCAACTCCGGCACGAACACCGTGCCGGGCGGGTTGCCGAGCCACGATCTCGATGGCGGTCCGCGCGTGACCGGCACGACGGTCGATCGCGGCGCCTACGAATCGAGCATCAACGACGCCTTTATCCAGACCGTCACCAACACCAACGATTCCGGCGCGGGTTCTCTGCGCGCGGCGATCAACAGCGCCAACGCCAACGTCAGCAGCGGTGCCTTGATCACGTTCGACATCGGCAGCGGCTGCGGGCCGCACGTGATTACGCTGAACTCGAATCTGCCCGCAATCGCCGCACCGATGCTGATCAACGGTTACAGCCAGACCGGCGCGAGCGAGAACACGCTCGATACCGGCGACAACGCGTCAATCTGCGTGATCCTGGAAGCCGGCAACAGCGCCGTCGACGACGGCCTGTACGTTTCTTCGTTTGCCGGTGATAGCGTTCAGGCGGTGGTACAGGGTCTTGCATTCAGTGGCTTCTCCTACGCCGCCATCGACTTTGCAGGCGGTAGCGGGCACGGCATCGCCGGCAACCACTTCGGCGGCAATGTCAACGGCCACGCACTGCAGGCCAATGGCGTGGACATCGAACTCGAGAAAAATGCCCACGATGCGATCATCGGCGGCGCAGATGCGGCCGAGCGCAACATCATCGGCGATGCTGCGGACGTCGGCATCCTGCTCGGCAACGGCGTTGTCGGCCAGCCGTATACCGGCACCTACAACAACCAGGTCATCAACAATTACATCGGCGTCGGCTGGAACCAGAACACCAACAGTTACAGCAATCGCGCGAACGCCCATGCGGGAGTGCGGATCTACTCGCGCGACAACACGCTGTCCGGAAACCTGATCGGCAACAACGGATATGGCGGGGTGGAGATCGACGGCGGCACCGCGACCGGCAACCTGCTCAGCGGCAACTTCATCGGCGCCGACGCCGACGGCGCACAGCTCAGCAACAACTATACCGGCGTCGGGATCTATGCAAGCGGCGACCAGGTGCCGCACGACAACACGGTAAGCGCCAACACGATCGCCAACAGCACCTCGGCGGGCGTGCGCATCAACCTGGGCCAGCACAACAAGGTGCGCAAGAACAAGATCTACAACAACGGATTACTGGGGATTGATATTGCCGGCACCGGCGTCACCCCGAACGACGACGATGGCGGATTGCAGATCAACGACTACGCGAATCGCGGACAGAACTTTCCAGAGCTGACCGCCGCGGCCGGTGGAGCGAACAAGGGCACGGTCAGTGGAACGCTGACGACGACACCGGGCACCTACACGATCGATTTCTACACCAGCCCCGGCTGCGACAATTCCGGCTACGGTGAGGGCGAGGTCTGGTTGAAGGGCATGTCGGTGACCGTGCCGACGCCGGTCATCGGCGACCAGGGCACGGCAAATTTCAACACGACGATCGCATTCCCGCTGCTGGACGGCCGCACGATCACCGCCACCGCGACCGACAGCGTCGGCGACACCTCGGAATTCTCCGCCTGCATCACCTACACCAACGACACGATCTTCGCCGACGGGTTTGAACCGCCGCCGGCATGACGGCGGACGCAATGCCGCGACGTTCATCCAACCGCACGCAGCAAGGAGCAAACATGAACCGTACGACCCGTTCCGAAGCTTTTCATCTGTACCCGGCACGAGCCAGGGCCTTTATCGCACTGGTCCTGCTTGGGCTGTGTCTCGCCGCTTGCGCCAGGGAAACGCCACAGGGGCTGGCAAAGCATCTTGCCGCTGCCTACAAGGCCGGCGATCTGAATGAAGCCATGACCTGGTTCGACCTGCGCGACACGCCGGCAATCGTCCAGATGATGGCCATCGACACCGTCAGCGATTGTTACGGGGAGTTCGACTGCACCGTCGAGGCGGTTCCGCTGAGCGACGAATTCAAGCAGGACATGGCGAAGATCAATGCAAATCCGAACCGGGAGTTTGCCGTGCAACCGCTTGGCCTGATCGAGGTCAAGGGCTTCGCGCACAACACGCCCGGAGCCAAGCCGGAAATGACCTCGACCATGCCGTACGGGATGGTCGACGGCATGTACAAGATCATCACCGAACGACGCACGCCGCAAAGGAATGCGCAACTGCGGGAGAAATCCGCGCAGGCTGTCGCCGACGAAAAGCTCGCCGACGGCATCGGCGATCCCGCGGACAAGCAATGGAAGAGCAAGGCGACAGCGCTGCCCGCCGACGCAGGCGCGCCCGGCCGTGTACTGGCCGATCTGGTCGCTCGCCGTGCCGCGGCCTACCAGACGCAGGATTTTGCCGCGCTGATCGCGCTCGGCGGTCTGCGCGCAAAGATCCTCTATCGCGATCATGACGCCAGCGGCAAACCGCGGCCGGTGAAGCTGCGACAGTTCACCCTGCGCGGACAGTTTCTGCAGGATCTTGCCGATGTGAAGGTTCTCGGTGGTTACGTGCTCGACCATACCGCTGCCGTGATCGTCGACGGCCGCGACGGCGCCGGCTGGATCGTCCGCGGCGTGATGCTGATGGAAAAGAAGAACGGCACGTGGACCGAATCCGGGCGTCGCACGCTTGAGATTCCTCCCGGCTGAACGCGGTGTCGAACGCCATACCCGGAACAACACCGGGCGTTTGCGTCTTCCACGTGGGACAGCTTGACCTCACATGTTTCGAGAACTCGCCATGAACCGTCAATCTTCCGATTCGCATCGTCGACACAGGCAAGCAGCGCCGAGCAACGGGCCGCGCTGCCTTTGCGCAGGCTTGCTACTCGCAGCCGCGGCTCCCGCTTGGGCGGCCAACTACTGCGTGACCACCGCGGCGGAGTTGCAGAATGCGCTCAACCAAGCCGCGCTCAATACCGGCGAGTACAATTTCATCGTCATACTCGCCGGCACCTATTCCACCGTGGACAACGGCGGGTCGCCGTTCACCTATTCTTCGACAACGACATTCGGCTTGTACTTGATCGGCGGAACCGGCACCGGCTGTCCGGGCGACACCCATCCCCGAATACTCGACGGCGGCGCCGTCAGCGCGGTGCTGGATTTGCACAGCATCGGCGGCGACATCACCCTGGAGAATCTGACCATCCAGAATGGCATCGTGCCGCAGGTCAACCCCACCGGCGACGAGGGTGCCGGGTTGCGCATCAATACCGCGCCCGGCGATGGCGGCGGTGTGTCCGTGTTCAATTGCATCATCCGCGACAATCACACGTACAACGCCACCTCGCCGTTCTCGGGTCTTCTTATCGAGGTCCGCAACAACCGCTATCTCAACTTCGACAACAATCTGGTCGTCGGCAATACCGCAATCACCGACGGTGCCGCCGGCGTGATCTACGCTGACAACACCATCAGCAGCAGCTACGTCAACATTGCCAACAACACCGTCACCAACAATACCTCGCAGGACAGCGGCGCTGCCGGCGGCATGATCTTCAATGGCGTAAACGGCGGTCTCTTCGCCGACAATATCTTCCGCAACAACTCGAACTACGGGCTGGTACTCAACTATCCAGCACTGTTGCTCCACAACGACTACGGCACCCTGGGCGGCACGGCTTCCCCGCGCCCGGCAGCATGGGCAATGTGCAGGTGAATGCGCGGTTCGTCGATGCTGCCAACGGGGATTATCACCTGTCCGCCGCTTCGCCCCTGATCGGTCTCGGCAGGGTCAGCGATCTTTGCTGCAGCGGCGTCGATCTCGACGGGCATCAACTGCCGCATGCAGGCAGGCTCGACCTTGGTGCCTACCAGGAAACCATCTTCGGCGACGGCTTCGATGGCGATTGATGGCCGGTGCGCACCCGGATTTCCGCGCAATTCGCGTATCAGTCGGTGTGACCCTGCCACCGGTTCACGATCCCGCACATCGCTTTGGAGCAGACAAACATGATCTCGACCATTTCACGGCCCCGTCCTAATCAACGCACGGCACTGCTGCGCTCGGCAATTCTTGGCGGATGTCTATTCGCCTTTGGCGGCTACGCACACGCGCATACATTCTGTGTATACAACACGAACCAGCTTCGCGCCGCTCTGGCCGCCTCCGGTGACGGCGGCGCCTACGCCAGCGAAGACGACACGATCTACATCTCCGGCGGTACGCACCACACGCACGGCACGGAATTTTTTTATTCGTCCACCGACCCGCATACCCTGAATATCATCGGCATGGGCACGCAAACTTGTGAAGTGACTTTGCAAAAGGCCATATTGACCAGGCTCGACGGCGACGGGAAATCACGGGTGTTCGAAACCCACAGCACGCAAGGGGCCGTTTTGTTTCAATACCTGACGATTCAAAACGGTCGCGTCGGTCCGAACGAAAGCGGCGGCGGCCTGTCGATGAACTCCCACGCCGGCGACAACGGGCAACCACTGGTGAGTCTCGTCATCTTCCGAGGCAACCATGCCGGTTTCGGCGGCGGTTTCGCGATTGGCAATGGCGGCAATTTCGGCATTGATTTCCAGAACAACCTGGTCGCCGGCAACAGTGCCGACTACAACGACGGCGCCGGCGAAATCGTCTACAGCGGAGTCGATGGTTACGGCACACGCATCGTTTCGAATACGTTCGTCGGCAACACGGTCGGGCATCAACCCGCCAACGCAATCGGCGGGTTGTATCTGCAAACGGCAACCGGCGATACCCTGAGCAACAACATCTTCTGGCACAACAGCGGCTACGACCTGGATTCCGGCGGCGCCGCCTTGCTCGACAACGATTACGGCAGCGATGCCAGCACGCCGGGTCCCGGCAGCAGCGGCAACCTGCAGGTCAATCCGCAGTTCGTCGGCCCGGCAAATTTCCGGCTGTCGGCAACGTCGCCGTTGCTGGGAATTGGTGCGTTGAACCCTCCGGGAGCCTATATCAGCGGCATCGATATCCGCGCCAAGCCGCGTGTCGTCAACGACAAAATCGATCTGGGCGCGTACGAACGTCAGCAGTCCGATTCCGGTATAGCGCCCGAGAACGATGCCGAAGACGGGGACGACGCGGAATAGACGGCCTGGCGCCGGCGACAATCTGCATGATTGCGGAGTGGCCTGACCTCGCGGCACAGCCGCCCGGCAATCGCAACCCTCATCAGCAGTGCGGCAGCGTCGTAGCCCGGACTATTCACGAGGCTTCTACTGCGCCGGTACAATCGCACAGCCCCGGATCAAGTCCGGGGCAGCCTCTGCGCGGCTTTCGCTCGGTCGCAGTGCTCGACGTAATGTCAACTACGCCTGCGCGCTGCTTGGTCGCGAAAGCCGCTCATGCTGCACGCTTGATCCGGCTCGCTACGAACGAACCCTCGTGAATAGTCCGGGCTAGAAATCTCACTGCGCACGCACGCTACCGGCGACAGTCCGATCGGGTTTCCCGAATCAAAATCCGTCACCATCGAAATCGTCGCGAAAGATCGTGTCGCTGTAGCAAACCAGCGATGCGGTAGCAAGTGTTGCGGTCAAGCCGAAGCGCGCACCGGATTGCAATGCCTGCGTGTTCATGGCAACGGTATCCGACGACAACGACGCCCTCAGGCGCAGCGTGGCGTTGCGTTGCTGGGGTGGATCCACGACCAAAGTCGCAGTGCCTTGCACTTCGAAGCGATGCGCAGTCGCGGATTCAATCGCAAAAGTGTCGTTTGCGGCAAATGTCGCAACAACGACAAATCCGGAAATGAGCCAACTGTGGCGCAACGTGTTTGCGCTGACATTCATGTCACGGCCCCGGTACTGCTTCGAGCCGGCTCAGGCGCGCGGATAAATCGTCGAGTTTGTTCTGCAATATTTCGATCTGCGCATCCTTCTCGGCGCGTAATTCGCGCAGCGCTTCCACGCTCAATGCCTCAAAGCCCGTCGGCGTCACCATCTTGTAGCCGCGCTCGTCTTCGCCCACCCACTGCGGCAGCACCGTTTCCACGTCCTGGGCTATGAAGCCCATGCGCCGCCCCGGCTGCGCCATCGCCCGTGCTGGATCGATGTACGCGAAGGTTTCGCCGTGCAAGGCGAGGAAAGTGTCGAGCGGATGGTCGATCGGCCCGATGTCGCGCTTGAGACGCCGATCGGAGAACATCGTCCAGGCGCCGGTGATGTTGAGCGTGTTACCTGCGGCATCGATGGCCATAACGTGTTTTTGCGTCGTGCCGTTGTACTGATCGATCGTGAATACGGCGTTGTTGGCCTGACTGGATGTCGCCGCGCCGGAACTGATCAGGATGCCGGCGTTGATCGTCGCCTGGCGCAGATACATGCTGACATAGTCGCTGTTGTAGGGTTCCGCCGCGATCGTCAGTTCGACGGAGCTGTTGACGGGCGTGGTGTTGATCGCGACGCCGCCGACTGCCTGAATCAGGAATTGATCCGGGCCTGACGAAGTGAAGCTGGATGTGGAGCCATCGGACCAGACGAATGTGCCGTAGTCGCCGCAGAATCCCGTCACGCAGCCACCCGCTGGCGCACGGGCGTTTGCGCCTTGGCCCGCAGCGAAACTGTAGTCGCCGCCGGCCAGATTGGAATACCCGCCGGGCACGCTCGATTCGTAACCCGAAGCCTGGTTTCCAGCCCCCCCGCAGACAACGGCGTCCGAGGCCTGGGCCTGATTGAAATAGCCGCTGACGACCGCAGAATCAATGCCGCTTGCGACGTTGCCTTCTCCGCCGAGAACTCCCGAGAAAAGGCCGCTAGCGACCCCGCCGGATCCGCCGGCAATTGTCGCACCCTCTGCAGTTGCCTGATTGTTGATGCCACCGCCGATCGTCGTATCGTCCGCGCTCGCCTGATTTTGCCGGCCTCCGCCGACGGCTGAAGACGTTCCCGCTGCGTAGTTGTTGTCCCCACCCGCGATCACGGCGAAGTTCCCGCTGGCCGAGTTGTGCGTACCACCAGCGATCATCGAGTAGTCGCCTCCGGAAAAGTTGTAGTAACCGCCGGCCACAGTTGCAGACGCACCCGTCGCATTGTTGTAGAAGCCGCCTCCCACCGACGACAGATCGCCGCTTGCGGCGTTGTAATCCCCGCCCGCAACCGTGGCGGCCAAACCGCTTGCGGTGTTGAAAAAACCACCACCAACCGCAGTAAAGTCGTTCGTGGCGGAATTGACGCAAGGTTGATCCGACGAGGGACCACAGTTACTCAGGGAAGGATCGCCACCGCCGCCTACCGAGGCTCCGGCTACTCCGGCACCGACGAAATTGCCCGACGATCCCAGTTCGACATTGGTGGAATCGGGATACATGGAGTTGCCCGACGGAATCCATCTCGCCGCCTGCGCGCCGTTGATCGCAAGTACCAGCGGTTGATTGTCCGCGGTGCCAAGATAATTCTGTCCAGCGCCGGTTCCCGGTGCGGTACCGGCATTGCCATCCAGCGTCCACGCACCGGGGCACACGCTCGCGGTGTCGGCGGCGCTAACCGGCGCGCGTGCGGATAGCGCGGCAAATTCGCCGCTGCCGGCACTGCGCACTTTGACCTCGAGCCAGGCCGTGCCGGCGATGTCGGCCAGCGATCCGAAATCGGCTTGGGTGCTGAAGCTGCCTTGATGCACCGGTACCTTGTACAGCACCAGCGGCCCGCCAATCACGCGGCCACCGCCGGCTGAAGCATACAAAGTCAATTCCAGATCGTAGCTGCCTTCGGCGGGCTTGCCGGAATCCTGCAGGCTGCCGTGATAGATGAACGTCGCCGCCCCCGCGACGCCGTGGAGCGAGGCAGCCAGGACGGCGAAGACGATGCCGTACGAGAAAAGTCGCAGAAGCTTCATCGGTACTCTCCCGGTTACATGCCGTCGACACGGAGCGCCCGCAGTGCATGCGCTGATGCCGTACTCACCCAAAGACGACAAATCAGGCAAAAAGCGGGCGCAGCATGTTCCGCGCCCGGAATTTCCGGCTTTCATCGTATTTGCCTGTGCCTTCCGGCCAACAAGGAGTCCCCATGAACACCTTTCTGAAAACATCTCTTCGCTGGTGCCTCGTCCAGTCGCTGTTTGCTTCCGCCTCCTGTCTTGCCGCCGGCGCGGGTACCGTGTCAGGTTCGTTCAAATCGACCGACACGAAATACGGAGCGCACGCATATGCCGTGACCGTCGTCGATGGCTATGCCTATCGCGGAAAGGCACGTTTCGACGAATCCAAACAGGTCACCGTCGTGGTACTGGCCGACAAGCCGATCGACGCCGCCGCGCTCAGCCGCTCGCCAGACCGGCGCATGGCGATCCTAGAGCAGTTGGGAGCCGCCAAGGCCAACTATGTCGAATGGGAAGTCGGCGCCAGCAACTCGCCGACGCTGTGGGAACACGTAGTCAGCGAGCGCGGCGTGAACAACCTGAGCGGCATGTTCACGGCGACCTACAAGACCAACGACGCAAACCGCATTGAAGGTCACGTCGGCAACGACCCGAGCGGAAAGGACTACCCGACCGATCTGACGTTCGCGCTGGCGGTCGCCAAACCCTGAACTTCCGCGCGTATTGGCGGCCCCGACTACGGAGAGTCAGGCGTCAAGGCGTGTCGGGACTCTGCGCCTTGCGCAGCGCTTCGCGTGCCTGCTTCGTCTCCGGATCGTCGGCGCCGAGGAACTTTTCACGCATCGCCGCAGCCTTGGCCAGCAGCGTGATCCCTTGCATCCGCGTCGCGTCGTGTTGGAGCAGCAGCGGCGCCAGCTCATAGCTTGCTGTCGCCGCCAGAGGATGTTCGCCATTCGGCAGGTAGCCGGCGAATGCGGACAGTGCAGCACGATACTCGCTTACGGCACCCGCTGCATCGCCGCTGTCGCGCAGCGAACGCGCCAGATACAGATGCGCCGTGGCCGTGAAGCGGCTGCTCTCGCCGTGATCCTTGTGCGCAGCGGCCAGAGCGGCGCGCTGCAGTTCGATCGCGGTTTTCGTATCGCCGCGCCTGCGCTTGATGTCGCCCAGGCGTTCGTGGTCGATGAAATCGCCCATCTCCGGTGTGCCGGCTCTGCGCTCGCGCTCAAGCTCATCCATCAGCTCGGCCTGCGCCTGATCCAGCTTGCCTTGTGCGATATGCGCGGCAGCCAGATCGCCCAGCGCGATGCGCGCACCCTGATAGGCGCGCCCGTATTTCTTCTCGAAGATCGCCACCGATTTGGTCAACACGCGCTCGGCTGCATCGGCATCGCCGCTATCGACCAGCAAGATGCCGAGGTTGATCTCCGTTCCGGCAATCGCTGGATGACCGTCGCCGAGCTTCTTGCGCTGCGCGGCGAGCACGCGTTCCAGCATCGTGCGCGCTTGCGCATAGTAGCCAAGATGGTAGTTCGCAAGCGCCAGATCGCGCTGCGTCTCCAGGGTTATCGGGTGATCGCGGCCCAGCATGGTTTCCTCGGTCGCAAGCGCCTGCGCTTCGAGTTGCCTAGCCTCGGCAAAATGCGACTCGACCTGCAGGGCCATGGCAACGTTGCCGCGCGCACGGGCGACGTCGAGATCGTCCGGCACGGCATTGCGCAAGGCAACGGCCACGGCTTCGCGCCAACTGGCCTCGGCCTGGTCCGTCCGGGTCAATCCCCAACTGGCGGCACCCGATACCTGGAGCGCCTGAAACAATGCGTGCGAATCCGAGCCGGCAATTTTTCGTGCCAACGCGATGGCTTCATCGGCATAACGTTTGGTTTTGGGAAAATCGCGTTCTTGCAGTGCGACACGTGCCTGCGCGGTCGCGACTTCCGCGCGATCGGCAACACTGGCGCTGGGCAGCGCATCGATCCTGTGACGCGCCTCGTCGGCAAGGGTCTGTGCGATTTTCAGATCACCAAGATCGGTCAGCGTGTCGGCGCGCTGCGCTTCGGTACGGACGAGCAACAGCGCTTGCACGGGTCTGGCCGTGAGCGCAGCGATTGCGCTTTGCTGTAATTTGTTCGCTTGATCGAACAATCCAAGCTGGAAGTAGATGCGCCCAAGAGTGCTTTCGATCTCGGCTCTCTGGTCCGCATCGAGCGCCTTGTTGCGCTCGATGTTCTGCGCACCGCGATCGAGCAATTCGTGGGCGCTGACTTCCCTGCCTCGGGCCAGATGCGGATCGACCGCAGTAAACAAGCCGTAAAGAAAATCCTTGACCGCAAGCGTAGTGCGCGCCTCGTGCTCGGTCTGCCGTGCCTCCCAGACGATCGCTGCACCGCTGGCGATAAGGATGGTCAGAATGGCCGCCGCAGCCGCGATCGGCAGCCAGTAGCGGCTCACGAACTTGCGCATCCGATAAGTGCGCGTGCCGCCGCTGATGGCGCGGCCTTCCAGGTAAGCGCTCAAGTCCGCCGCCAGTGCGCCCACCGTCGCATAGCGTGCTTCCGCGGTCTTGGCCAACGCACGCTGCAGAATACGATCCAGGTCGCCTTGCAGTGCGCGGCGCAACGCCGGCAACGCCAGCCCGCGCGCCGCCGCCGCGGCATCTCCGGTCGGCGTTGCACCACGTGTCGTGGTGCGGCTCAGCGCACGGTAAACCGGTTCCGGCGCTTCCTCGATCACGGCTTTCGGCCAACTGATCGCACCGGCGTCCGCGCGCGCGTAGGGCAACCGTCCGCTCAGCAATTCGTACAGCACTACGCCGATCGCGTAGACGTCGGTGGCTGTCGTGATCGCTTCGCCCAGCACCTGTTCGGGCGCGGCGTATTCGGGCGTCATCATGCGCGCCTGCGTGGCGGTCTTGCCTTCGGCGGCTTCGGGATCGAGCAACTTGGCGATGCCGAAATCGAGCAGCTTCACTTCGCCATCGGCGGTGACAAAGATGTTCGACGGCTTCAGATCGCGATGCACGATCAGGTTGCGGTGCGCGTAGGCCACCGCGGCACAGACTTGCAGCACGAGGCGCAGACGGTCGCAAATTGTGAGCTTGCGCGCGTCGCAATAGCTCGTGATCGGTTCGCCTTCGACGTATTCCAGCGTGAAGTAGGGTGTGCCGTCGGACGCCATACCGCCATCGTGCAACTGGGCGATATGCGGGTGCGTAAGCTGCGCAAGGATCCTGCGCTCGCGCAGGAAACGCGCACGCGCCTCGTCGTTCAGGTAATCCGCGCGGATGAGTTTCAGCGCCGCGCGCTGGCGGAAATCGCCGTCCTCGCGCTCGGCCAGGTATACGCTGCCCATACCGCCTTCGCCGATCAGGCGAAGCAACCGGTACGCTCCAATGCGCTGACCGACAAGATCGCTCGCCGGTTCGGCGCTGCCCATCTGGCGCAGCGCACCCGCGGCACCGTGATCGAGGATATCGTGCGACCCTTCCTGCGCCGCCAACAGCGCGCGCACCTCACGCAGCAGGCCACCGTCCTCGCCGCATTGACCGACGAGCCAGGCGTCGCGTTGTTGCTCCGCCTGCATCTGACTTTGCCGGAACAATTCCTTGATGCGTAACCAGCGCGCGTCGTCGCTCATTTCGCGGGCTCCTGACTGTGTCCCATGACCTGGCGCAGGTATGCGCGCGCGAGCTCCCAGTCGTGGCGCACCGTGCGTTCGTGGCGGCCGAGCTCATGCGCAATGTCCTGAAAGGTCAGGCCGGCGAAAAAGTGCCACTCGACGACTTGTGCCAAATCCGGATCGCGTCTGGACAAGCCCGTCAGCGCGGCATCGAGTTCGAGAGTTGCTTCCGCGGTCGTCGCCCCGAGATCGCGGGTGTCGAGCGTGACGTGATTAACGCCGCCGCCGCGCTTGGCGCGGCGGCGCTCGCGCGCATGGTCGATCGTGATCTGGCGCATGGCGCGCGCGGCCAGTGCAAAAAAATGCCGGCGATTCTGGATGCGCTCGATCTTGCCGGCACGCAGCTTCAAATACAACTCGTTCACCAGTGCCGTAGGCGTCAACGACGACGCCGGCGCGAGCGCGCCTTGCCGGCGTGCGCAGCGCTTCAGCTCGTCGTAAACCAGGGTATACGCGGCATCTTGCGCCGCCACATCACCCGATGTCGCCGCATTCAACAGATCGGTGATATCAGACGCACGAACCATTCCCTGCGCCCGGCAGTTCGGTCGTCGCGAAGCATACCAGCTTGGTGCCGACCCCTGCTTCAACCCGAGTTTCTCATGTTTTCCCGGGTGGAACGGGCCGACCACACCCGGATTTCCACGCAACTGTCGTACTGGATCAGCGACATCACTGTGGAATGTGCCATGAGCAATCCAAAATACAGTTCACATGCGCGGCGCGTGGCCGCGTGCGCCCTTGCGCTCTGCTCGTTTGGCGCATGCGAATTCGCCCGGGCCAACTCGGTGACCCTTTGCGCGGCGACCACGGCCGAGTTGCAGGCGGATCTGACGAATGCCTCCGACGGCGGCATATACGCCGGCTACAACGTCGCGATCGAGCTCGTCGTCGGCACGTACAGGATCGGCACGGCAACGAGCAATGGGCCATTCACCTACAGCTCGACCGCGGCGACCGGCGAAATCGAAATTTTCGGCGGCTGGGCTGCGAACTGCGACGATCTCACGCGCGACGCCAGCCTGACCGTGCTCGACGGCAACGGCACGAGCAAGGTGTTGAACATCCAGAATGAAAATGCCAGGGTCGATATCGAGTTTGTCACCATCCGGAACGGCGAATCGACTACCGCGGGCGGCGGCGCTGCGATCAATACCAACACGACCGGCGGACAGGTCCTCCTCTACGACAACATCTTTCAGAATAACCACACCAGCAGCATCGGCGGCGGCTTTGCCGCCGATGGCGGCGGTTCGCAGGTGAACGTGGTCGGCAACCTCGTCGTGAACAATGCCGCCGATGGCGGCTATGGTGCGGGCTTCCTGTACTCGCGCAACGGCGAGGAAGCCTTCGTCACGTTCAATACGATGTACAACAACACGACCACAGCACCCGGCGGCGCGGGCGGCTTGTATTGCTGCGGCACGCCGACCGTCTCACCGTTCGTCCGAGCGAACATCTTCAGGCAAAACACAAATTACGGCGTTTCCTTCGGCGGCACGCCGGCCGATCTCGACTACAACGACTATGGAGCGATCACCGGCGTCACGCCCGAATCAGAGGAAGGAACTGTGTCGGCCGATCCCAAGTTCGTCGACGCCGCCGGCGGCAACTTCCACCTCGCCGCCACCTCGCCTTTGCTCGGCATCTGCCCGAAGACGATATGCTCCACGCTGTCCACAGACCTCGCGGGCAACTCCTACCCGAGCACGGGCGTCGTCGATGTCGGGGCGTACGAAGACACGATCTTCTCCCACAGCTTTGAGAGCAACTAGTGTACTGCTTCATAAATAATGAACCATATCCAAATCGCGCTGTCCAAGTGGGGAATTCCCGCGGACGGACAAAAATGAAGTCACCGATTATCCTCAATGACGAACAACGCAACGTGCTTGAACAGTGGCGTCGCTCGCGTACCGTGAGCGTGCGCTGGCGTGAACGCGCGCAAATCATTCTGGCCGCCACCGAAAAGGTGAGCGATGCCGAGATTGCCGCGCGACTGGGAACCACGCGCCACCGCGTGGCACGCTGGCGCGCCCGTTTTGCATCCGGCGGCGTTGAGGCGCTGAAGAAGGATCGGCCGCGCGCGGGGCGCCCTGCGCGCATGAACGCGGCCAAGATCAAGCAAATCGTGCACTTGACCACGCAGACCCAACCCGGCAACGCGACCCAATGGAGTACGCGTTTGATGGCCGAACGCGTTGGCGTAAGCGACACGACGGTGCTGCGTGTATGGCATGCCCATGGGTTGAAGCCGCATCGCGTACGCACCTTCAAGCTGTCCAACGATCCGCAGTTCACCGAGAAGCTGGAAGACATTGTCGGCTTGTATCTCGCGCCGCCAGAGCATGCGCTGGTGTTGTGTTGTGACGAGAAAAGTCAGATTCAGGCACTGGATCGTACGCAGCCCGGGCTGCCGATGAAGAAGGGCCGGGCGCAGACGATGACGCACGACTACAAGCGCAACGGAACCACCACGCTGTTTGCCGCGCTGAACATTCTCGACGGACAAGTCATCGGCCATTGCCAGCCGCGACACACCCATGTCGAGTGGTTGAAGTTCCTCAAGAAGGTCGACCGCAATACCCCCAAGGACAAGCAACTGCACCTGATCGTGGACAACTACGCCACCCACAAGCATCCACAGGTGAAGGCGTGGCTGGCCAAGCACCCGCGGTTTCATATTCACTTCACGCCAACCTCGGCCTCCTGGCTGAACATGGTGGAGCGCTTTTTCCGCAGCATCACGGCGGATCGTCTGCGCTGTGGTGTTTTCCACAGTGTCGCTGACCTTGAGAAGGCCATTGCCACGTACATCAGCCGTTACAACAAGAACCCCAAACCCTTCGTTTGGACGGCCAAAGCCAATGACATTCTGGAGAAAGTTGTCCGCGCCCGGGCAACCCTCGATAAAATGGTTCAAACAGCATGAAGCAGTACACTAGGCGCCGACACCGCACGCCTGCGCGGATTTCGTCGCAGGTATCGTTCTTGAACGGTGACAATCGGATGGAGTGCGCGTCATGGGCAATCTGAAATTCGGTTTCCGGTTCCGGCAGCGGCTTGCCGCGCGAGCATGCACATGCGCAGTGGCGCTGGCTGCGCTTATCGCCGGGAATCCGGCGCACGCACATCTTTATTGCGTCACATCGGTTGCCGAATTGCAGACTGCGCTTGCGGAATCCTCCAGCGGCGGCATCTACAACGGCGAAGAAAACGACATCTACATCTCGGCCGGCACCTACAAGACCGGCACCGCGACGGGAAACCTGCCATTCACCTTCACGTCCAGTGCAGCCAGCCTCCTGCTCATTTCCGGGGCCCCCGCCAATTGCGCGTCGTATTCCGGTGTCGATGCGAGCCAGGTCGTGCTGGATGGCAACAATTCATCTCAGGTACTCAACATTACGAGCACTCAGGGACCGGTTTTCGTTGGCTCCCTCACCATTCAGAACGGTGAGGCGTCAAAGGCTGGCGCAGGACTGGCCGTGAATTACGACTCTTCCGGCAACACCTTGGGCACGAACAATTCTGTGGCGGTTATCGGCACGATCATCCGCAACAATCACACGACAGCATTCTGCGGCGGCATCGCTACCGATGCCGGCGGAGTGACGCAGCTTTTTTTCAATGTCGTCGCCGGCAATAGCGCAGACAACGGTGAAGAGGGCGGAGCCGCAGGCTGCCTGCTTGGTAACGACGACCTTCTTGTCGAAAACAACACCGTCACGCTCAACACGACCACGATGACGGGCGGCATAGGCGGAGTCTCGATCGCCGCCATTGGAGCGCATTTCCCCACGCTGCGGAACAACATCCTCTGGGACAACACCAATTTCGGAGCGTATTTCTTTTCTCCGAACGCCAATCTGGATTTCAACGACTATGGCGTGCTGGGCGGAGTGACACCGTCGTTCAATACCCATGCGCTTTCGACCATGCCCGATTTCGTCAATCGTCCCGGCGGAGATTTCCATCTGGCCGGAGACTCGCCGCTGTTGGGAATCAGCCCGGACCTCCCGAATATCTGCTGCGACGTCGAACATCTGGGCGTCCCCCAAACCGGCCGGATCGATCTCGGCGCTTACGAAGAAACAATCTTTACCGCTAATTTCGATGGCTTT
Source organism: uncultured Pseudomonadota bacterium (assembly GCA_963711075.1). Classification (GTDB taxonomy): domain Bacteria; phylum Pseudomonadota; class Gammaproteobacteria; order Xanthomonadales; family Rhodanobacteraceae; genus Rudaea. Next base: position 55,228 of record CAVQCW010000003.1, read on the forward strand.
TGAATTCGCCACGGTTTGAGCGTGCGCATTCGGCATCAGACACGCAATTCAACCGCGGTGATACGGATGATTGCCGAGCTGACTGACCGCACGATAAAGCTGTTCGGCGACGACGATGCGCACCAGCGGATGCGGCAACGTCGCCGGACCCAGCGACCAGCGCTGGTCGGCGCGCTGCAGAATGATCGGAGCAAGGCCATCCGGGCCGCCGATCAGGAATGCCAGGTCCTTGCCCAGCATGCGCCAGCGTCCGAGTTGCAGCGCAACGTCTTCGCTGCTCCACTTTTCACCGCCACCATCCAGGGAAACGACGTGCGCGCTTTTCGGAATGGCGGCGAGCATTGCCGCACCTTCCTCGGCCATCGCACGAGCCGGGTCGCGGCTGCCTCGCGACTTTGTGGAAATCTCCACAAGTTGCAAAGGCAACTCATGCGACAGACGCTTTGCGTATTCGGCGAACCCCTGTTGCACCCACGCCGGCATGCGTTCGCCGACGGCGATCAGCGACGCGCGCACAAGGCGTTCAGGCGGCAATCTGCTCGAAGGAAAACTGCGGAGCATCCGCGCGTTCGCGCGCATGCTCGACCGTGATCGCGCAGACTCGTCCTTGCTCATCAAGATCCAACGCGGTGTTCTCGTCCAGATCACGAGTCTGAACAATGCCTTCGAGCTTGAACTCGATATAAAGCGTATCGGTATCCTGAAAGTATTTGATCTTCACGGCTTGAAATCCCGATCGAAAAAAGCATTGTGGACTGTAACGCCATCGGCCAGAACTACCACGCGCAAATAACGCCCACCCGCTGCGTCGATCATACCCCAACACCGGATGCGCCCGTCAGCCTGCTCGCGCCGCGTGGATGGCGCGCGCAGAACGCCCTCGATCCATTCGTCCAGGATTCCCTGCCGGTCTGGGCGAGTCCGGGTTTCAAGGAAATAGCGTGTACAACGCATGCGCCATGCTCACTCCGCGTTAGCCGCCATCGGCATATCGTCGCCCACGGTCCACAACCGTTCCAGGCCATAGAACTCGCGGATGCGCGGCAGCATGACATGCACGATGATGTCGCCCAGGTCGACCAGCACCCATTCGGCTTCGCGCTGACCTTCGACGCCGAGCGGCATCATGCCCGCCTTCTTCGCGAAACGTACTACCTCGTCGGCAAGGGACTTCACGTGGCGCGTGGACGTGCCGCTGGCGATGACAAGCAGATCCGCAATCGAAGTTTTTCCGCGCACGTCGATTTCATGCACGTCGCGCGCCTTGAGATCGTCCAGCGCGGTGAGCACCTGCTTGCGAAGATGATCGACCGGATCGAGTTTGGTGAACGAGCGTTTTTTCGAGGCGTGCCTGGCTGGTGCAGCCTTGGCCGATGCAGCCCTGTCGGCTCGGGCCTCCGGCAATTTCTTCTTAGCCGACTGTCCCGATCTGGATGGCTTCGGCGTTTTCGCGGAACCGGATCTGGCCGCTGCGGATTTCGCCGAGGGTAATTTGGCCGATATAGATTTTGATGGAGTCTTGCGCTTTGCGCTGGTTTTCGCTGCGGTAGCCAAGTGGGAGGAATCCTCAAGGTGGACTGGTCCTGATGCGGGAGACCCGGCACAGGTGTTTTCAGTATAGGACGTTTTGCCGGCCGCGCCAGTGACCGCGCGGACAAAGTTCAATCGAATCGGTCGAAGCCTTGCACAAGACGTTAAACTAAGCGCCCACGTTTCGTTGCGGCAAGGCCGCTTTCCGCCATGTCCGAAGCCGCCGCAACACCGATTGCTTTCACCGAGCTTGGCCTGAGCGAAGCCTTGCTGGAAACCCTGGCCGAAGTCGGCTACGAATTGCCCTCGCCGATCCAGGCCGAGACAATTCCTCCGCTGCTGGCCGGTCGCGACGTGCTCGGTCAGGCGCAAACCGGAACCGGCAAGACCGCCGCGTTCGCGCTGCCGATCCTGTCGCGACTGGATTTGTCGAGGACCTTGCCGCAGGCGCTGGTGCTCGCGCCGACGCGCGAACTGGCAATCCAGGTCGCCGAGGCATTCCAGCGCTATGCGGCCAGGTTACCGGGCTTCCATGTGCTGCCGATCTACGGCGGCCAGAGTTACGGTCCGCAACTCGGCGGCCTTAAGCGTGGCGTGCATGTCGTCGTCGGCACGCCGGGGCGCGTGATCGATCATCTGGAACGCGGTTCGCTGGATTTGTCGCAACTGACCACGCTGGTGCTCGACGAAGCCGACGAGATGCTGCGCATGGGCTTCATCGACGATGTCGAAACGGTGCTTAAGAAGACGCCGCCGACGCGTCAGATCGCGTTGTTTTCGGCAACCATGCCGACCGCAATCCGGCGCATCGCGCAAGCCTATCTGCGCGAACCGGTGGAAATCGCGATCAAGACCAGGACCACGACCGCGGCGAATATCCGGCAGCGCTACTGGTACGTCAGCGGCATGCACAAGCTCGATGCGCTGACGCGCATTCTCGAAGCCGAACCGTTCGATGCGATGCTGGTATTCATGCGCACCAAGCAGGCCACCGAGGAAATCGCCGAGAAGCTCAGGCGCGCGGGTTTTCCGCTGCGGCGATCAATGGCGACATCGTGCAGGCGCAACGCGAGCGCACGATCGCGCAACTCAAGGATGGCAAGCTCGACATCCTCGTCGCCACCGACGTCGCCGCGCGCGGACTGGACGTGGATCGCATCAGCCACGTGCTGAATTTCGACATTCCCACCGACACCGAAGCCTACGTGCATCGCATCGGCAGCACCGGTCGCGCCGGTCGCAGCGGCGAAGCGATCTTGTTTGTGGCGCCGCGCGAAAAACGCATGCTGCAGGCGATCGAACGCGCCACGCGCCAGCCGATCAGCGAAATGCAGTTGCCGAGCGTCGAAGCGGTCAACGACCGGCGCATCACGAAATTCAAGCAGCGTATTGCCGACACGCTCGCTGGCGGCGACCTCGGTCCTTTCCGCCAGTTGATCGAGCAATTCGAAAACGAGCGCAACGTCCCGGCAGTGGAAATTGCCGCCGCGCTGGCGCAGCTTGTGCAAGGCAAGGAGCCGTTGTTGCTGGAACCTGCCAGGCGATTCGAGGGCCAGCGCGACGCCACGCGCGGTCGCGATTCGCGCCTTTCTTGGAAGCCGCACGAAGCCGCGCCGAACAGACCGCCGCGCGACCGGCCGGCATCGCGCAACGAGGCTGGCCCGGCACGCCAAAATGCCGATCAGGGTCCGCGACCGCAACGCAGCGAGCGCGCGCACGCCACCGAAGCGGGAATGCAAACGTATCGCATCGAAGTCGGCAGGCAGCACGGCGTACAGCCCGGCAATATCGTCGGCGCGATCGCCAACGAAGCAGGTATCGACAGCAAGTACATGGGCCGTATCCGGATCCGCGACGATTACAGCCTGATCGACCTGCCCGAGGGCATGCCCGCGGAAATCTTCAGCCATCTGAAAACCGTGCGCGTTTCCGGCCAGCAATTGCGCATCAGTCGCAGCGGCGATGTTGCGGATGGAAAAACACCGCGCACCGAAAAGCGCGCGTTCGACAAGCCGCGCAAACCGCCTGCTTTCAAGTCGCGCGGCTTCAAGCCAGGCGGTTTCGACAAACCGAAACGACGCGACAGCGGCAAGCCGGGAAAACCTTCGAAGCCCCGTTAGCGACCCTCTGATTAACCCTGTGCGGGTGTCACCCGCACAGGGTTAATCAGAGGGTCGCTAGCGCGCTGGCTTGCGGTACGGCGCGAGAAGTTCGGAGTTCGCGAACAACGCATCCGGCAGCAGCCAGCGTGGCTCATTCCCTGCAGCGAGCATCGCGCGCACGGCACTGGCGGAAATTTCCAGTGGCGTGACCGGTAAATCAAACACTTTTCCTGATGGCGACTCGTGCATTGGCTGTACCGATGCAACCTTGCGCGACGCAACTTCCGTCGCCAGTTGCGGCGGCAACGCCGTCGCATGTCCGGGCCGCGTCAATACCACGACATGCGCCAGATCGAGCAAGCCGCGCCACTCGTGCCATGTCGACAGACCAGCGAACGCGTCGGCGCCAAGCAGCAGAATCAGAGACCGCTGCGGACCAGCTTCGGCGCGTAATTCGCGCAGCGTGTCGATACTGTAGGAAGGTCCCTCGCGACGCAATTCCCGCGTATCCAGCAGCAATCGTTCCTGGCCGGCCAGCGCTGCTTCAAGCATGCTTGCGCGCTGCCCGGCATCAGCGATCGGCGCGGGCCGATGCGGAGGAACGTTGGCTGGCATCAGGTGCACCTGCGCGTTCAGCGCCTCGGCCGCTTCCCAGGCCACGCGAAGGTGGCCGATATGGATCGGGTCGAAAGTTCCGCCGAAAATTGCGATAGGGGTCATTGGGACCTGAGGGCTGAGGGCTGGGGAGCGAAACCCTAAATCTGCCGTCATTCCAGCGCAAGCCGGATTCCTGCCTGACCAGCCCTGCGGCTGTTGAAAGCCGCCGCAATGACGAGAGATGGGCTTTGATGGATTCCGATTCCCGATCCGGCCCTTTGCATTCAGCCCTCAAGCATCAGCAAACGCTGTGCGCGCGGCATCGCAACAGCTGCGAGCAGTCGCTCCAGTTCATTCCAGGCATCGCCGAAACCGCGCCCCTTGCTGATACGGTCGACGCGCGCCGCTTGCAACAGGCAGTCCTGCCAATGTTCGCAGGTGGCGCGCTTCAAGGCCTGGCGATAGAGTTTCTGTCGCGCCGGCCAGATGCGCTCGGCATTGAATGCCGCTGAAAGATTGTTCCCGGCGCTGGCCAGTCGCGCAACCAGTTGCAATTGGTTGAGCACCCAACCCATCAACGCCGGAATCTGCTCGCCTTCGGCGCGCAGGCCGGCAACGATGCGCAGCGCACGCGCGCCGTCTCCGCACAGCGCCGCCTCAACGAGCTTGAACACGTCGAAGCGGGCGCTGTCGGCAACCAGTGCTTCCAGCGTTTCGCCATCCAGCGGTCCGCCGCCGTGCAGCAGCGCGAGCTTGTCGATTTCCTGCGCGGCCGCCAGTGAATTGCCTTCAACGCGTTCGGCCAGCGCTTCGATTGCGCCGCGATCCGGCTGCAGTCCGCGGCTGTTCATGCGCTGGCCGAGCCAGCGCAGGAATTCATCGGGCTTCAGCGGCCAGATCGGAACGAACGCTCCGACCTTCTGCACGGCTGCAACCCATGCGGTCTCGTGCTTTTTGCTCCATTGCGTGCTGGTGACGAGCAATACGGTATCGCGTGGCAGCGCCTCACAATATTCGAGCAATGCCGCGGAACCTTCCTTGCCCGGCTTGCCGGTCGGCAGGCGCAAGTCGATCAAGCGTCGCGATGCGAACAACGACATCGACGCACCGGCCCGGGCCAGCGCATCCCAATCGAAACCCGATTCCACGTCGAGCACTTCGCGCTCGCTGTAGCCCAGTTCGCGGGCGCGGGCGCGCAGGGCGTCGGCCGCTTCAAGCAACAGCAGGTGCTCTTCGCCGGCGAGCAGATAAACCGGCTTCAGCTCAACCGCGGACAGTTGCTTGTTGAATTGGTCGAGCGTGGTCGACATCGCATGAACACCTGTCGTCTATTTTTCGAGGTGATGCTCTGCTGCTTCGACTTTGCGCATGACCGCCTGAACCATGTCGCGTTCCATTTCCTTCTTGATCTCGTCCTGCTCGGCATTGCTGCCGATCGCCTGGCTTTGATCGAAAGTGTAATCGCGCGAATGTTCGATGATCTGTTGCGGCAGCAATGTCTTGCCGTTGGCCGCGTCGATGCGTATCTCGACGTGATAGACCATGCTGAATTCGTTGACGAACGCATTCGCGCCAACCGAACGCACGACCGGCGCCAGCGAAACCGCACTGATGACGATTTCCGCGACTCCCGCGCCCGGATCGGCTTCGATCGTGGCACCGGACCGCCTCAGTGCAGCCTCGACATCGCGCCCCAGCGGACTGAACGGATCGGCGATTCGCACGTGCACACGCTGCATTCCGGCGGGAAGCCTGACCTCGCCGCGCATATGGAACCCACATGCCGTCAATCCTGAAAGCGCGGCCGCAAGCGCAACCGCTCTAATAAATATCATGTTCGGGTTCCGGTGAGAATGGGGTAGCGCGCATCCAGCAAATCATAAGGTGCTTGCCAGTTGGGCAACGCCCCAATTCGTTCGAGCCAGGCCTTGACCGCCGGCCATGACGCAAGATCCAGACGCGCCTGATCGGCCCAGAACAAATAACCGCAGCAGGAAATGTCGGCGATCGTCGGCGTGTCGCCGACGAGAAAATCCGCGCTATACAAATTCTGGTTGAGGCGATCCAGATCGGCCTGCAGGCGGTCTGCGTACCACGCCTCGACAGCAGGGTCGAGCGCAGTAAAGTTTCGCGACAAACGCACGTAGGACAGATTCAGCGAAATCCGGCTGAAATCCCAGGCCAGCCATTCGCGCACGCGGATTCGTTCCGCATCGGTGCTGCCATCCAGTCGCGCGTAGCGGCGCGCCAGCGTGTCGAGAATCGTGTTCGACTGGCACACCGCCAGACCGTCATCGAAGACCAGTACCGGCACTTCGTCGAAGAATGCGATTTCGCGAAAATCGTCCGCGCGCGCCTCACGCATCCGGTTCAGATCGACCGGGCGCTGCTCGTATTCGAGACCCATCAGGGTCATCGCCAGCGCGACCTTGTAGCAGTGTCCGGATTCGTGGTGGCAATAAAGAATCGGCATGGCTTCAAATCACGATGTTGACGATCTTTCCGGGCACGACGATGATTTTGCGGATACTGACGCCGGCCAGAAATTTCGCCACGCCGGCTTCGGCCTTCGCCGCATTTTCCACTTCTTCGCGTGGCGCGTCGACACCGACCTGTATCTGACCGCGCAACTTGCCGTTGACCTGCACCGCCAACACCACGGCATTGCGGCGCAATGCCGCGGGATCAGCTTGCGGCCACCCTTGCGCGATGATCGGTTGTTCATGCCCCAGCGCATGCCACAAGGCATGGCACACATGCGGCGTGATCGGATTGAGCAGCAACACGATCGCCTCGAACGCTTCATGACGAACAGCACGGCCCTGGTCGCCCATGTCGTCGAATTTGCCGAGCGCATTGAGCAATTCCATCAGCGCGGCGATCGCCGTGTTGAAAGCCAGACGTCGACCAAAATCATCGCCGACTTTCGCGATGGTTTCGTGGATCTGGCGACGCATCCTGCGCTGCTCAGTATCGAGTTTTTCCGGATCAACCGGCGGATGATCCGGCTGCGCCACATGCGCATGCAGATCGCGCCACAAGCGGCGCAGGAACCGCGCCATGCCTTCCACGCCGGCCTCGCGCCATTCCAGCGAGTGTTCCGGCGGTGCCGCGAACATCGAGAACAGGCGCACGGTATCGGCGCCATACTTGTCGATCATGGTTTGCGGATCGACGCCGTTGTTTTTCGACTTGGCCATCTTTTCGATGCCACCGATCTGCACCGGCAGTCCATCGGTGGTGAGTACTGCGCCGACGATGCGCGCACGCTCGTCACGCTGCACCTCGACGTCGGCGGGATTGATCCAGTCGCGGCTGCCGTCGGCGTTTTCGCGGTAATACGTCTCGGCGATGACCATGCCCTGGCACATCAGGTTGGTCGCCGGTTCGTCCGATGTCACCAGGCCTTCGTCGCGAAGCAATTTGTGGAAAAAGCGAAAATACAACAAATGCAGGATTGCATGCTCGATGCCGCCGATGTACTGATCGACCGGCAGCCAGTAATTCGCACGCGAGTCGATCATGTCCGCGGCTCCCGGGCTGGTGTAGCGCGCGTAGTACCAGCTCGATTCCATGAACGTATCGAACGTATCGGTCTCGCGTTCGGCCGGTCCGCCGCATTGCGGACACGTGCACTTGCGCCAGTCGGGATCGGCCTTGATCGGCGATTGCACGCCCATGAACTGGACGTCTTCCGGCAGCAGCACGGGCAATTGGTCTTCCGGCACCGGCACTGCATCGCATTTTGCGCAGTACACGATCGGGATCGGGCAACCCCAGTAGCGCTGGCGCGACACGCCCCAATCGCGCAACCGGTAGTTCACGCGGCGTTCGCCCTTGCCGTCGCGTTGCAGGCGTGCGGCGATCGCATCGAACGCGCCGCGATAATCCAGACCGTCGAAGTCGCCGGAATTGACCAGCGTACCGTAGTCGGTGAACGCACCTTCGACGATGAGTTTTTCCTCGAACTCGTTGAGCACAGCCAGCGCGGCGGGCGCCTCGTACACGTCCAGCGCACGGCTCTCGCCAAGCGCGGCGCTCATCGGATCGGCGTTGGTCGCCACGTCGTGGCCCAGTTCCCGAATCGCATCGCGCACGCCGTCGCTGACGATCACCATCTTGATCAGCAGGTCGTACTTGCTGGCGAATTCCCAGTCGCGTTGGTCGTGTCCGGGTACGGCCATGACTGCGCCTGTGCCGTAACCCATCAACACAAAATTTGCGATCCAGACCGGCAGCTTTTCGCCGCTGATCGGATGGATCGCGTGAAAGCCGGTTTCAACGCCTTTCTTTTCCTGGGTCTCGATGTCGGCTTCCGCGGTGCCGCCGCGTCGGCATTCGTCGATGAACGCCTGGATCTTCGGATTCGACGCGCCGGCCTTGAGTGCCAGCGGATGCTCGGCGGCAATCGAAATAAAGGTTGCTCCCATCAACGTATCCGGGCGCGTGGTGAATACACTCACGCCGTCGCCTTCGCCGTCGATATCGAAGCGGATTTCCAGTCCCTCGGAACGCCCGATCCAGTTGCGCTGCATGGTCTTGACCGAATCCGGCCAACCCGGCAGCTTGTCGAGCCCGTCGAGCAATTCGTCCGCATAGGCGGTGATCTTCAGGAACCATTGCGGAATCTCGCGCTTTTCGACAATGGCGCCCGAGCGCCAACCGCGACCATCGACGACCTGCTCGTTGGCGAGCACGGTCTGATCGACCGGGTCCCAGTTGACCACCGAGTTCTTGCGGTAGACCAGCCCCTTCTTGAACAAACGCACGAACATGCGTTGCTCGTGCACGTAATAGCCCGGCTGACAGGTGGCGAATTCGCGCGCCCAATCGATCGCATAGCCCATGGACTTGAGCTGGCTGCGCATGTGTTCGATGTTGGCATAAGTCCATTTCGCCGGTGCCGTCTTGTTCTTGATCGCCGCATTTTCGGCCGGCAACCCGAACGCATCCCAGCCCATCGGCTGCATGACATTCTTGCCGTTCATGCGCTGATAGCGACTGATCACGTCCCCGATCGTGTAGTTGCGCACATGCCCCATGTGCAAGGCACCGCTCGGATACGGCAGCATCGACAGGCAAAAGAATTTCGGTTTCGGGGAATCCTCACGGGCCTCGAAAGCCTTGGTCTCGTCCCAGAATTTCTGCGCCGCCGCCTCGATGGCGGCGAAATCGTAGTTTTCTTGCATGGAGTCTAATGCCGGCAACCGCCGTCCCTGTAGTGTGCATGCAGACTACCGCAGCGCGGTATTGCCGCCAAGCCCGAAGGGTTGTTCTTTGTTTCAGATCTGCGGACACTCCCGTTTTCCAGCGGCCAGGTTGCGCACCGCCCGCGCGATTTCGTCGGCAATGCCCGCCAGTGCCTTTTGGTGCCCGATTGCCAGCGCCGCATAGCCCGGCTCGACCGGTTGCGAGACCTGGCTGCTGCAGGCAAGCGTGGACGCGCTGCCGACTTTGTCGTGCGCGTCGGCGTTGTGATCGGGCGCCGCGAGATGGTTCATTTCGCGACGGGTCACGGTCCAATCCGCCTGGATCAGGGCGTACTGGCCCGGTACCGATTCAAAACGGCGCACGTCGATGAGGATGCGATATACGGGCAGATTCGTGCGCGCGTTCCCAAGCTGCATATCCGACGCACCGGTGTCGCGGCGCAATGCGTCGGCGAACGCCGCGCGCAATTCGTCGCCGAGCGGCGCGGCCCAGCGCTCGTTGTCGAGCAACGCGACCTGTCCTTGGCCGGTACGCACCAACCATGCGGCCTGATCGACTTCGGCGGGCACGACAACCGGCTCAACGTCAATGGCGAATGCGGCATGGGCATGTGTGCCGGCGTGAATTTCTGCCCGAGGCAGCAGCGTATAGAATTGCGTCGGCGCGGACGCACACGCGGCGAGCGCCAAGATCGACAACGTGACCAGCCAGCGACACGCAATACCCATCATCGTTGGTCTCCTTGTGTCGACAGCGCCGGATCGGCGGGCTTGCCGCGCAGCAATGCCTCCGGATGTCGCTGCAGGTAATCGGCAAGGCTGCGCAGCGATTGCGCGGCACGGCGCAATTCATCGAGTGTTTGCGCGGTGCCGCGACCCAGCGAAGTTTCGCCGGACAACGTGCGATTGGCCGCATCCAGAGCGCCTTGTGCCGAAGCCAGCATGGCGCGGGCCTGTGGCGCCAGTCGCGTGTTGAGCTCACGCATCAATGCATTGGTTCCGTGCAGCGTATCGCGCAGATTCATGCCGATTTCAGCGATCGGCAGTTTGTCCAGCTTGGTCAACAGGTCGGATATCTGCTGCTGGATTTCCTCGAGACTTCCGGGCGCCGTCGGTATCACCAGGGGACGCGCCGCCGGGTCGAACGTTGCCGGCTTGACGTGCGGCACCATCGATATCGCGATGTACAACTTTTGCGTCAACAAATTGCCGAGCTTGGCCTGCGCGCGGAAGCCATGAGCGATCAGCGCCTGAAATACGGTGCCGATATCGGCCTGATCTTCGCCGGGCTGCTTGAAGCGCGCGTTGATATGCCCGAAGCGCTTCGGATAGATGGTCGCGGTCACGTCCGCGGGAAAAGTCTGCGTCTTCGGGTCGTAATCCAGTTCGATCGCAGTGACCTTGCCGAGCACGACGCCGCGGAAATCGATCGGCGAATCGAGCGTCAATCCGCGTAGCGTCTGATTGAAATGCATGCGGATGGCGACCGCCGGTCCATCCGGCGGGCGCAAGGCGTCGCCGACGTCGCGATACAGGTCGAATTTCGTGCTTTCCGGTGCTTCCTGATCGTTTGAATCGTCGGTGGATTGAAATGCGACGCCTCCGGCAATGACCGTTGCCAGCGATTCGGTATTCAGCGTGAGTCCCGAGGCGTTCAACGCGAGATCCACACCGCTGGCGTTCCAGAAATGCGTGCTGGCGTTGACAAAGCGATCGTATGGCGCATCGACGAACAACTGCATGGTGACGCCTTTACCGTCGTCGTCGAGCTTGTAGGCCGTAACCCGGCCAACACGCAGGCGGCGAAAATACACCGGAGAACCAATGTCGAGCGAGCCCAGGTCACCACTGTGCAGCACAAAGCTGCGGCCGCGGTTCCCATGCAGTACCGCCGGCGGCTGCTCCAATCCGGTGAAGCCGGATTTCTCGTGCTTCGAGGTGCCGGCATCGGCACCGATATAGGGGCCTGAAAAAAGCGTGCCCAGGCCCGATACCCCGCCCACGCCCACGCGCGGTCGTACAACCCAATAATGCGCATCATCGACGGCGAATCCATGCACACCCCGATTCAATTCGACATGCACCAGCACACGCGAATTGTCTTTGCTCAGCGATACACGGTGGACGCGACCGATCACCACGTCCTTGTAGCGCACCTGTGTCTTGCCCTCCTCGATACCCTCGGCACTCTGGAAACTGATTGTGATTTTCGGGCCGATCGAGCGGTAGCTGCCGATCAACACACTGGCGCCGACGATCGCCGCCAGCAGCGGCACCAACCAGATCAGCGACGGGATGAAGCGTCGGCGTCGCACCACCTCGGGCTGCGGCAAATCGTTCAGACTGTCGCGATTTTCGTGTATGTCAGCCATTGGTTCGCTTCGCATCCCAGATCAAGCGCGGATCGAAACTTGAAGAAGCCAGCATCGTCAAAACGACAACCGCACCAAACGCCACGATTCCCGGCCCCGGCAGCACCTGCGCAATCCGTCCGAAATCGACCAGCGCCACCAGCAACGCCACGACGAACACATCGAGCATCGACCAATGCCCGACCAATTCGATCAGCCGGTAAAGCGCCGTGCGCTGGCGTGGATTCCAGGTGGAGCGCCGCTGTACAGTGAACGCCAGGACCGACAATCCCAGTATTTTCAGGATCGGCACGACTACGCTCGCAACGAACACGATCATCGCCAGCCCCATGGATCCATTTTTCCACAACTCCACAATTCCACCCAGGATCGTATGCGACTCGTCGCTGGAGAACAAGCTTCCCGTGCGCATCACCGGCAGGGTGTTGGCGGGAACATACAAAATCGCCGAGGCGACGATCAACGCCCAGGTCCGATCGATGCTCGATGGCTTGCGCAGGTGCAATCGTGCGCCACAGCGCGGACAACGATGCGCGGCATGGTCGTGCACGCCCCGGCATGGCAGGCCGCATGCCGCGCATGCGACGATATTCAACTGCTGAGCGTTGCGAAATCGGCTCACTCTCCCACCTCGGCGGCGATGTCCCACAGATAACGATGATCGAAGGAAGCGACAAGGGTGACCAGCCCGGTCAACACGACGAACGCCCACAGGCCGATGCCCGGAGCGATCCGCGCAATCCCGCCGAGCTTCACCATCGCCACAAACACGCCCAGCATGAAGACTTCCGGCATGCTCCAGTCGCGCGTGAAACGCAGTATTCGCATAGCTGCGCCAAAACCAGGCGCGCGATATCGAAGCATCAACGGCCACAGCACATACGCCGCCGCCAGCAGTTCGGTCAGCGGAAAGAAGAACAACGACAACGCAATCAGCACCGCGCCCGATTCCAACCCGTCGTTCCAATTGACGATGATGGCGCCCCACAACGTGCTTGCGTCACGCGCACCGCGCATTTCGATGTGCGCGATCGGGTAGACGTTGGCCAGCACAAATGCAATCAGGCCGGTCAACGTGAATGCCAGCATGCTGCCGACATCCAGCCGTTGCACGCGTTCGAGCAGAGTGCCACAACGCGCACAATTCGCCAACATGCCGCGCTGCAAACCCGGCTTGCGGTACACAGCGTCGCAATGGTCGCAAACCATCAGGGCGTATTGGCGGCTGCTTTCCAAAACATGGGACTCCTTGCCCGCAATTTTATACTCTGCCTCAGCATTCATGAAGGAAACCGAAACGACGATTCAAAAAATGGCGGGACTTTCGGCATAGGCGATATGTAGTTACAGGCGTAACATCACGGCTTTGTCTCCGGGGAGGTTAGTTGCCATGCATTCGTTGCTGAAATCCGCCACGCTCGCCGCGACAATTCTCGCCGTCGCTTCCATCGCCAATGCTGCCGATCCTGCGGCAACGCCTGCGACCGTCGTTGCCGTTCACTGCGGGCACTTGATCGATACCGACGCCGGCAAGCTGCTCGGCGCATCCACGATCGTTATCGACGGCGAGCGCATCAAAAAGATCGAACACGGCATCGCCGACATGCCCGGCGCACGTGTCGTCGATTTGCACGACCAGACCTGCCTGCCCGGGCTGATCGACAGCCACACCCATCTGACCATGCAATTCAGCAAGTCGAGCTACAGCGACAAGTTCCGCCTGAATCCGGCCGACTATGCGATCCGCAGCACGGTTTACGCGAAACGCACGTTGATGGCGGGCTTCACCACGGTGCGCAATGTCGGCGACTCGCACAACGAATCGATCGCCCTGCGCAATGCAGTCAACGCCGGCATCGTGCCCGGTCCGCGCATTTTTTCCGCCGGCCAGTTCATCGGCACCACGGGCGGACATGCCGATCCGACGAACGGTTTTCGCTGGGATCTGCAAGGCGACCCGAGCCCCAAGGACGGCATCATCAATTCCCCCGCAGACGCCTGGAAAGCAGTGCGCCAGCACTACAAGGACGGTGCCGACTTGATCAAGATCATGCCGTCCGGCGGCGTGCTGGACGAAAGCAGCAGCGCCGACAACGCGCAGATGACCATCGCGGAAATCCAGGCCGTCGTTGCCGCCGCGCACGATTACGGATTCACTGTGGCCGCGCACGCACACGGTGCCGAAGCGATCCGCCGCGCCGTGATCGGCGGCGTGGATTCCATCGAGCACGGCACCTACATGGATGCTGCCGACATGAAGCTGATGAAGGAACATGGCACCTGGTACGTGCCGACCATCATTGCCGGCAAGTTCGTCGAGGAAAAGGCCAGGGAAGGCTGGTATCCGCCGCAGGTAGCACGCAAAGCCGAAGAAGTCGGCCCGGTCATCCAGAAAACGGCCGGCAAGGCCTACAAGGCGGGCGTGAAGATCGCCTTCGGCACCGATGCCGGCGTCTATCCGCATGGCGAGAATGCCAAGGAATTCGTCTACATGGTGCAGGCCGGGATGCCGGCGATGTTCGTCATCCAGGCCGCCACCACGCATGCGGCACAACTGCTCAAGCACGAAAAGGATTTTGGCAGCATCGCTCCCGGCAAGTTTGCCGATGTAATTGCCGTGCATGGCAATCCGCTCGATGATGTTGCGTTGCTGCAGCACGTGGATTTCGTGATGAAAGCCGGCGTGGTCTACAAATCCGATTGACGCAATCAGCGGGTCCGATCGGGCAACCGAAACCGCAAAGAGCATTGCGATTCCATCACTGGCACTGCCTGGCCGCACCTGCGGATCGAGGCGTTGTCAGTATCCGGCAGCGGATGACGTAACCCCCTCGTGAACGCCGTCACTGCGACGGCTTCGGGAGCGAGGCGGGTTATGCGACGGATCTTTTCGGCAACCATGATGCGCAGTCTTTTGCTCGCGGCATTTGCCACGGGCACGGCGTTCGATGCGGTAGCGCAATCCATCGATACGTTCAATCCCATGCCGGATGGCGCGCCCATGGCGATCGCGCTGCAGTCCGACGGAAAGATCATCATTGCCAGTCAGATCCAGACGGTCGGAACGACGCCGGTGGACGACATTGCCCGACTCGAACCCGACGGATCACTGGATCCGGATTTCATCGGCCCATCCGCGGTCAATGGCGAAATCAAGGCAGTAGCCGTTCAGGCCGACGGAAAAATCCTGATTGGCGGAACCTTCGATTCAATCGACACCGCTGCGCATCACCACCTGGCACGGCTGAATGCGAACGGCACGCTCGACAGCGGCTTCGCCGACCCGAATCTCGACCAGACCGTATGGTCGATCGCCGTGCAACCGGATGGGAAAATCTTCGTGGCCGGGGATTTCACCCTGTCCGGGAGCACATCGCGCGGGCACCTGGCGCGCTTCAACGGCAATGGCACCCTCGACACCGGCTTTGCCGATGCGCAGATCTGCACCACCCGGGCAAGCAGCGTCGTGCTGCAATCCAACGGCGACGTTGTCGTCGGCGGCTACTTCGCGCACATCGGAAACTGTTCGGGCGCGCCGTATCACTTCTACTTGGCGCGCTACTCGTCGACCGGCGTCCTCGACGCGACGTTTCCCGACACAGCAGCATCGAGCGCGATCACAGCGATCGTTGCCGGTCCGGACGACTCGCTTTACGTCAACGGCGGCTATGCGGTCGGCACGGGCGGCATCCGGCTGGCGGCAAAACTGTCCGCGAACGGCACGCTGGTCTCGAACTACGACGATCTGGCCAACGATGGCGCTACCGATTCGCTGGCACTGCAGGCCGACGGCAAATTGCTGATCGGCGGAACCTTTGAAACGGTCGACACACAATCGCGGCATGGACTTGCGCGGCTGAACGCCAACGGCAGTCTGGATGCAGGATTTGCCGACCTGCACTTCAGCCTGACCAACGTGAATGCGAACGGGACGATTTATGGTCTCGCAGCGCAATCCGACGGCAAAACCATCGCGGCCGGCAATTTCACTCTCGTCAATGGCCAACCGCGCCAGAGCATGGCGCGCGTAAATGTCGCCGACCTCGCCACCAGCACGCTGAAGGGTCAGGCATCCGGCAGCAACGTCATCGTGACCTGGACACGCAGCGGCGCCAGTCCGGAATTGGCACAACCACCGGTACTGATGCATTCAGTCAACGGCACGACCTACAGCAGCATCGGCACGATGGCGCGCATCAGCACCGGATGGCAGCTCACCGCACCCTACAACGTCAACGGCTCACCGTTCTATCTGCGCGCGGATGCCTACACATCAAGCGGTGCCGGCAACGGATCGGCGGGGCGCATCGACAGTCCCGTGTATGTCAGCGACCGCATTTTCGCCAATGGCTTCGAATAGCATGCGCTGCGCGCACGATCTTGAATCTTATGTACACCACCGCACGATCTTGAACCTTCAGTGCATCACCGCAAGAGCCGTGCGCAAAGCGCACGCTACGGGACTTCGTCGGACCGGTAGCGTGCGCTACGCGCACGATCTTGAACCTTCCGTGCACCACCGCACGAGCCGTGCGCAAAGCACACGCTACGGGACTGCGTCGGACCGGTAGCGTGCGCTACGCGCACGATCTTGAACGTTCTGCCCACCACCGCACGAGCCGTGCGCAAAGCGCACGCTACGGGACTGCGTCGGACCGGTAGCGTGCGCTGCGCGCACGATCTTGAACGTTCTGCCCACCACCGCACGAGCCGCGCGCAAAGCGCACGCTACGGGACTGCGTCGGACCGGTAGCGTGCGCTACGCGCACGATCTTGAACGTTCTGCCCACCACCGCACGAGCCGTGCGCAAAGCGCACGCTACGGGACTGCGTCAGACCGGTAGCGTACGCTGCGCGCACGATCTTGAATCTTCCGTGCCCCACCGCAAGAGCCGTGCGCAAAGCGCACGCTACGAGACTGCGTCGGACCGGTAGCGTGCGCTACGCGCACGATCTTGAATCTTATGTACACCACCGCAAGAGCCGTGCGCAAAGCGCACGCTACGGGACTTCGCCGTATTCGCCGTCGGCGACATCGACGGCCCAATCTTCCGATACGATGCCGTTTCGGACATATCGGCGCAAAGTCGAATGCGGCCAGTCGATCGGCCGTTTTACGTAATCGTGCTTTACGGGGTTGTAATGAATGTACTCGACATGGTGCTGCAGATCGGCCTCGTCGCGAATCTGGTGTTCCCAGAACCGACGCTGCCAGAACCCCGATTCGTGACGCGCACGCAGCGAATCAGCCAGTGGTGCAGTGACAAGCCCGCGCGCTTGCTGGCTGACCGAGCGCTTGATCAACGCCCATCGACGCGCGTAGTCGGCATCATCCGGCGGCAATGTCCAGATCGCGTGCATATGATCTGGCAAAACCACCCATGCCACGATCTCGAACGGGTTTGCCGCGCGCACCGACCGCACAGCAGCACGCAACGCGTGAATGGTAATGTCTTGAGTGAGAATTCGTTGCCGACGGTACGTCGCAAGCGTGAAGAAATAGGTGGCCCCGGGCGTCTGTGCACGTCGAAAAGTCGCCATGCCTTGAACATAGCAAGATCGTGCGCAAAGCGCACGCTACGGGACTGCGTCGGACCGGTAGCGTGCGCTACGCGCACGATCTTGAATCTTATGTACACCACCGCACGAGCCGCGCGCAAAGCGCACGCTACGAGACTGCGTCGGACCGGTAGCGTGCGCTACGCGCACGATCTTGAACCTTCCGTGCACCACCGCACGAGCCGTGCGCAAAGCGCACGCTACGAGACGCAGACGCCACGCCAGATGGGAGCCTTCGAAAAACAACACGGCGTGTCAGTAACCGGCCCCGCATGACGTAACCCTGATCGAGACCCGCCGTGGTGGCGGGATTTGGACGGGGTCATGTCGTCGAACATGTTCAGTAAAATTCTGGCCGCATCGTTCCTGGTGGTCGCCGTCGCCGGCTACGCGGCCGATGGGGATCTGGACGCCGCTTTCGGTACGGCGGGCAAAGTGCAACTCGGGCCGAACACGGGTTTCTCGGGTCCGGTCGCCAATGACGTGGCGATCCAGCCGGACGGAAAGATTGTCGTTGTCGGCTATGAAACCGGCACGTCGGGCGGATTCGAAAGCTGGCGTATCGCACGCCTCAATGCCGATGGCAGCGTCGACACAAGCTTCGGCTCCAACGGCATGCTCGACTGGAATGGCGGCAGCGCCGGCACGCGGGCGCATGCGGTTGCGGTGCGTCCGGATGGTCGCATCGTCGTTGGCGGAAATTTTCAAAACGAAATCGAAGTCTCGCAGTTCACACCCAACGGATCGCCCGATCCGAACTTCGCCGGCGGTCAGGGCTACATCCTGCTCACACCGCCGGCAGGCGATTCGAACTATCTGTCACGCCTGGTCATCGATACGGATGGCAGCATCGACGTTGCCGGCACCTACTACGCCAACCAGAACAGCTTCAACAGCAACGAATTCTTCTTTGACAGGATCGCTGCCGACGGATCGAGCCATCAGCCGTTCCAGTTCCAGTTCGGCGGCGGACCCAACCAGGATGCGCATGCCACCGATCTGGCCATCGACAGCCAGGGCCGTTACGTCGTCGTCGGATATGCCCCGGGAACCCACGGCTACGACTGCGCGGTGATCCGAATTACCCGCGATCTTTACGATGTCGACCGCGCCTTTCACTACCAGGATCCGGACAACTACGGCTACACGATCATGCCGTTCGATTTCGGCGGCGACGACAACGACGTTTGCAACGCCGTGGCGATCTTTCCGGGTGGCTACATCGCGATCGGCGGCCATGCCACGGCCAATGCGAGCAACGGTGCGTATCAGGCCGCGGCACTCGCGGAACTCGACGACAACGGCAATCCGTATCGCTACTACTCCGACCAGATCGGCTACCCGGCGAAATTCGCTTTCAGTTACAGCCTCAACCCCACCAGCGGACAAACCAACGACATCGTCAAGTTGATTGTCGACCGCTACGACTCGAAGTACGCACAGTTGCTGGCTGTTGGTACGGGCAACCAGTACGCACAGCCGCCGGGGACCTATTTCGGCATTGCGCGGGTGACCCCGGCACAGAGTTACGTCAATTTCAGTCTCGACACCACGCTGAACGGCAAGGGCGTGATGGGCGTGTATTTCGCGCAGCGCCCGACCGGGCTGGGCAACTTCGTCACCACCAATACCGGATTGTCGGGCGTATACACCGGCGGCAAGCTGACCGCTGCCGGTTACACCGAGGCTCCGAATGGCCAGACCCTCGCGGTCACGCGACTTGCGCCCTTCGACGGCTTGTTCCGGAACGGATTCGAGACGCCGTCGTATTGATGTATCCAAATTTCCAGGCCAAGCCACCATGACAACGACCAGAATTCTTTTGCCGATCGCACTGTGCATACTCGGCGCCTGTTCGCGAAGCGCACCCACGGTGTCTTCCGGCACTCCCGCGAAATCCACCGCGGCGATTCCCGTCGGAACCGGCAGCGCGTGTGATCTGAAATTGCTCGCCGTCGATGACCTCGCCGGGATCCTCGACAAACCGATCACCGGTTACAAACCGCTGCGAGGCGACCCGCAAACCTGCTACTTCATCACTGGCGGCGACGGCTCGGCCGAAGTGAAAGTGTCGATCCGGCCGGGCATGGGCAATGCCTCGCTGGGTGCCTTTGCCTCGGGTCACATGAACGACTACGCGAAATGGCAAACGCTCACCGGGGTCGGCGAAAGGGCCGTGTGGAAGCCGCAGTTGAACGAGATCAGCGCGACGATGGACAACGTGCTGTGCGAGGTATCGCCCACAGCTGGCAACCTGTTCCTCGATCCAAAGCTGCGTGCGTCGGGCAAGGCCTACGCGCGCCTCGGCGCGCTGTGCAACAAGGTGTTTGCCGGCTATTTCAACCGACCCGTATCCAGCGCACCGATCGCGATCGGTGCCGGCGGCAACGTGCTCCAGACCGCTTGCGCCAAGGCCGTGCAGGCCGCCGACCTGACCGACATCTTCAACGCGCCGGTCGCTGCGCTGCCGCCGGCGACGCTCAATCCGCAAAGCTGCGGCTACGAGGTGCCCGGCAAGCACGCACGCATCGACATCGCGGTGGCGAAGGGCGAAGACGCACAAAACGGTTGGCAGATGATGCACAGCGCCGGTGGCCAGCCTTATGCCGGGCTCGGCGACAAGGCCATGCACCGTGGCGAAACCTCGCTGTCGGCGATGCACGGCGATGTGCTGTGCAGCGTCGATCTCACCGGCACCGACAACGCGCAAGGCATGGCCGTGCTGACCAAGTCGCGCGGCGATGAATTGCTGCGCAAGCTCGGAATTGTGTGCAGCAAGGTTTTCTCCGAATACTGAGAAACCTGCGTGCTCCGGGCTCATTCCGACACAAACCGCCGTGTCCGACAACAGATACCAACAACTCCGGGAGCATGTCGTACGTGCTTCCGGAATTTTGCCTTCCGCTTGCTCGCGTTTGCGCTCCGGCAGACAGGCGACGCGGATTTCCAGCCCAAGGCGACGGCGCATCGGCCGAACGCCTGAACGCGCGTGACAACATTTGACAGCAACCGAGTCAAGCCGATCCAGGAGTCGCACATGAATATCGAACGATTTCGACTTCCGTTGTTCTGCACAATCGCCTGCGCTGCGATTGTGCACACCAAACACGTCTGCGCCTACAGTACCAACGACATCATCGCGACCTACGCGGGCAACGGCACGGCCGGCTACAGCGGGGATGGCGGACCGGCGGTGTCGGCGCAGCTGAAGGAGCCTCAGGTGATGGCAATCGATGCGGCCGGCAATGTCTATCTTTCCGACGACGAAAACAATGTAATCCGCAAAATCAGTACCTCGGGAATCATCACGACCATCGCCGGTACCGGCGTAGCCGGCTACAACGGCGACGGGATTCCGGCCACGACAGCACAACTGAACTTGCCGGAAGGCCTGGCTTTCGACGCCGCGGGCGACCTGTACGTTGCCGATTCCGGCAATCACCGGATCCGGAAAATCGCCCTCGGTTCCGGCCTTATCAGCACGATTGCAGGCATTGGCACCGCGGGTTGTGTCGACAACCCTGCGACGGCGGCCAAATTCAACGCTCCGTTCGGTCTGGCCTTCGATGCCGACGGAAACCTGTTCATTTCGGATATGGGCAACGAGATTGTGCGCAAGCTGAGCGGCGGTTACGTATCCTCCTTCGCCGGCACCTGCACACAACCGGCATTTCAGCTTCCCAAGGGCTTGGCGACCGACAGTTCCGGCGACGTATATGTCGCCGATGCAGGGTTTACCATCAGCCGCGTGTGGAAAGTCGACAGCAGCGGCAACAAGACCACGTTTGCAGGCAATGGTGAAGACGGCAATACCGGTGACGGCAGCCTGGCTACGGCCAGCGATGTGAGACTATTCCAACCGGAATCCGTCGCCCGGGATGGCGCAGGCAATACCTTTATCGGTTCGGGCAACGTCGTTCGCGTCGTCACCCCGGATGGCATCATCCATACGTCGACAGGAAACGGTACGGTCGGCAATTCCGGCGACGGTGGTCCGGCCGCCAATGCGCAATTGAGCGACATCGGCGGCGTGGCCGTGAACTCCGCCGGACGGCTGTTCATCGTGGACCGCGCCCATCCGGTGGTACGCATCGTCGGGCCGGCAGCTCCAGTGATCGCTGCCGTGGCCGGTCACGACCTGGACCCCATGGGCGATTACATCGCCAGCGCCGATGGCCGGATCAATTGCCCCGGAACCGGAACCTGCGGTGCCAACTATGTGCGTGGCATGCCGGTGATACTCGACGCAACCCAGGCCAGCCCCGACCCGTTGTACGAGTGGAGCGGAGGCGGCTGTCGCCTTGGCAATACTGCCTGCACATTAATTGCACAAACGGCTTTGCCAACGGCCGTGACCGCATACTTCAGCCGTTGGTACATCAAGACCTCGCTCGGCGGTACGGTCGGCCCGACACTGCATGGCCCATTCGCACTTGCGTTCGATGCAGGCGGCAATCTGTATTTCACCGAAACAACCGATTGTGTGGTGCGCAAGCGCTCGACCAATGGAACGTTGACGACGATTGCCGGCAACGGCATTTGCGGCAACCTCGGCGACGACATCCCGGCCAACGAGGCCGAATTGAATAATCCTCAAGGCGTTGCGGTCGATGCGGTCGGCAATGTCTACATCCAGGACACCGGCAATGGCGTCATCCGCAAGGTGACGGCGGACGGCACCCTGCACAATTTCGCAAGCATGACTTATACCGGGTCCAATTCACCAGCGCTTGCAATCAATTCGACCGGCGATCTGTTCATGCCGGGATCGGCCGACACGGTCGTGCGAATTACGCCCGATGGGGTAACCCATGCGTTTGCGACGACGACCGCGCTTGTGGACCAGCTTGACGGCTTGTCGAACGGGTCGATGGGCGGATTTGCGATTCATGGCACGCTCAGTGGTTTCGGAGGACCCTTGTTCGGCTTCGTCTCTGCGCAAGGCACTGCCGACTCGGGTTTCGGCTACTACGTGATTTCGCCGGCTCCCGCGGGTCTTGCTGTTGACCGCCGCGGCGATCTATTCCATGAAATCAGTCTATGCGATCTTCGCGCGGGTACCGTCATTGACCAGAACATCATCGGATACCAGGTCACCTCGCAATCGTGCGGTTACGCCGGCGACGGCGGACCGGCCGCCCTTGCATCGCTGCAACACGCAGTCGGTCTGGCCTTCGACAGCAAGGGTTTCCTGTATGTGGCCGACTACGGCAACAATGCCATCCGTGAGCTGTACCCCGATGCGATTTTCACCGGCGACATGGAGCAATGATCGTCGTCAGGCATGCGATATTTCCGGCTTGAGCAGCGCGCATGCGCCGAACATGCTTCATTGTCTGTTTCGTGGAGGCAATTCACCGCCATCGCTTTGACGCGTGCGGCGCAACAGCCGGCTCGCGGTCGGATTCAGGTCGGCATCGATGCCCGGAATGGCCTGAAGCGCCGCGCGCGCCTGCCGTTGCATTGCCGCGCCCGCCACCTGCCCGCCGGCACTTTCACAATGGCCGATCAGCAGGCGCACCTGAAGCGGCTGAATGGGGTCGGCAGCACGTTGTCTTGCCATTTCGGCCTGCGCATCCTTCAACAGCGGCAGCGCTTGCGCGCAGTGCCGGGAGCCGACGAGAAAGTCGGCCAGCGGAACACTCCAGGGCCAAGCGCCGTGTTCGCCCTTGGAATCGGCCGCCAGCCCCATCGCCATCGCGGCGCGGTAATCCTTCTCTGCAGCGACCTTCTCGCCGTTGCGTTCCTCCATCGACGCCAGACTCCGGATCGCCACCGCCACCATGAGCGAGGCTTCGCCATAGTGCGCCCGTTGCAAGGCCAGCGCGTGTCGCGAGCGCGTGACCGCTTCGGCCGTTTTGCCCTGCAAGGCCAGCGTGGCCGCCAGATTCTGGTTGTCGACCACGAGCGTGCCCTGGCCGTTGTCGGCGCGTGCGTGCGCGAGTACCTCGCGCTGCAAGCGCTCGGCTTCGGCATACTGTCCGAGATGCAGCAGCGTTGAAGCCAGATTGTTCTTGGCCGCCAGCGAGTCGGGGTGATCGGGGCCCAGCGTCTTTTCGTCGCGCGCCACGACCTCGCGCAACAGCGGTACGGCAGCGCCGAAATCGCGTTGCGCGTAGTCGAAAATTGCCAGCAGGTTTATCGCTTCGCTGATCTTGGGGTGATCTGCCGGCAAGGTCTTGCGCAGCACCGCCAGCGCCTGCCCGGCCATTCTCCGGGCCGATTCGAAGCGCGACACATCGCCATAAACCGAGGCAAGGTCGATCTCGGCGGAGGCGACCAGCGGGTGCTGTTCGCCAAACACCCGCTTGCGTATCCGCACGGCGCGCTCGACCAGCGGCAAGGCCTCCTGGTACCTGTCGTCTTCTTCCAGATGCGTACCCAGGTTGTCCAACGAGGTGGCGATATCCGGATCGTCCGGAGCCAGATTTTTTTCGCGGATGGCCAGTGCCTGACGCAAGGCGGCGATGCCGGCGGCGCGCTTGCCGAGCTGATCGAGATTCAGGGCGTACTCGTCGAGCCGGCGCGCGGTCGGCGTGGCATCCGCGCCGAAGCGGCGCCGACTCGCCGCCAGGGCGTCGCGATAGTAGCGGTCGGCGCCGGCGAAATTGCCGCGTTTTTGCAATAGCGTGCCGACGTCGCCGAGACTCGCGATGACGGCAGGGTCGCCGGGCGGCAAGCGCGCGCGGCGCAATGACAGCGCACCGCGCAGCATCGGCTCGGCTGCCGCATAGTCGGCCTTGTTCATGTAGAGCAAACCAAGTTCGTCCATGCTTTGCGCGATGTCCGGATCGTCCGGAGCCAGATTCGCACGACGCAGCTCGTAGGCGTCCTCGGCAAGCGGCAGTGCACGGTCGTACAGACCAAGCGATGCGTACGTCGCGGCGATGGTGTGCAGAAGGCGGGCGCGCGCCAACGGCGCAACCGCAGAGTCGGTATTCAGGCGCTGCGCGCCCTGGTCGAGCAAATCCTGTGCAGTCAGCGTTGCACCGCGCGCGTGCATCGGATCGGCGCCTTGAAACAGGTCGATCAGGAAGTGTGTCACTTCGGCCGAAGCTTGCGCCTGGCGTGTCGTCTCGGCGGCCTGCCACAGCGCCAGCGCCAGCGCGGCGAACAGGGCCGCCACGCCAAGCGCCGTCGCAGCGACACCGATACGATGCCGCGCGACGAATTTGCGCACGCGGTACAGCGTGCGATCGCGGCGTGCGGAAATCGGTCGTCCGGCGCGGAAGCGACGCAAATCGTCCGCGAACGCCTCGACGCTGGGATAGCGCCGCTGCGGTTCGGGCTGCAGCGCAGTGAGCAAGATCGTGTCCAGGTCGCCGCGCAGCAACCGCGGCGGCACCGGCGCCTGCGCATCGCCGACCTTGCTGGGCGCGGGCGGATGGTTAATCGTCATGCGCTGCGCCGCGCCCGGCGAGAGCGCTTCGGTCGATGCCGACGGACGCCGGCCGGCGAGCAGTTCGTACAGCACCACCCCGAGCGCGTAGACGTCGGTCGCAGTCGAGACCGGATCGCCCTGCAATTGTTCAGGAGCCGCGTACGCCGGCGTCAGTGGACGCTGTGCCGCCGTGACCGTCGCCGCGCCGTCAGGCGCCGAATCATCGAGCAGCTTGGCAATGCCGAAATCCAGCAGCTTCGCCGAACCTTCAGCGGTGACGAGGATATTGCCCGGCTTGATGTCCCGGTGCACGACGAGTTGGGCGTGTGCGAACTGCACGGCCGCACAAACGTCGAGAAAAAGAAGGATGCGTGCATCCAGATCGGCGCCGTGCTGCGCACAATAGGACAGCAGCGGCTCGCCTTCGACATATTCCATGACGAAATACGGGCGCCCGTCCGCGGCAATGCCACCGTCG
This sequence comes from uncultured Pseudomonadota bacterium, assembly GCA_963711075.1. GTDB lineage: Bacteria > Pseudomonadota > Gammaproteobacteria > Xanthomonadales > Rhodanobacteraceae > Rudaea. The sequence goes on from CAVQCW010000003.1 coordinate 80,457, forward strand.
ATCAAATGAGCGATATGCGGATGCTGCAGGCGTGCCAGGATACGGCGCTCACGCAGAAATCGCGTAAGTACAACGTCGCTGTCCATGCCGCGCTTGATCAGCTTCAGTGCGGCGCGCTGCTCGAACTGCGGATCGTCGCGCTCGACCAGATAGACCACTCCCATGCCACCACGACCCAGCTCGCGCAGCACACGCCAGGAGCCGATACGTGCGCCGGCATCGCTCTCCTGCGCATCGGCCCAGCTCAACGCGGCGGCACCCCTTGCACTGTCGGCCCGGCGCTCGAATCCGTCCGCGTCGATGTCGGCGGTGATCAGGCTCTCGACTTCGCGGCGTAATGCGGCATCATCCCCGCACAAATGCGCCAGCAATGCGGTACGATCCGCCGGCGGCGCATCGGCTACCGCATCGAATACTTCCGCCACGCGCTGCCAGCGCTGCGTATCCATGGCTACTCCGCGGCGACCAGGTCGAGTTCGCGCACCAGAAACGCACGCGCGCGCCGCCAGTCGCGGAATACGGTGCGCTCGGTCAGGTCCTGCAGGCGTGCGATATCGGCGATTTCCAGACCGCCGAAAATCCGCCATTCGACGAGTTGGCCGGCACGTGGATCGATCCGGGTCAGACGCGTCAGGGCCTCGTCGAGCGCGACCAGGTCGACCAGGTTCGAATCGACGCCGATCTGGTCGTGCAGTCCCGTAATCGCGTAAGCACCGCCGCGCTTCAATCGCGACCGCGAGCGCGCATGGTCGACCAGAATCTGGCGCATGGCACGCGTGGCCAGAGACAGGAAATGTGCGCGGCCGATGGCTTCGGCTTCCGGTACCGCATGCAGCTTCAGATAGACCTCGTGCACCAGTGCGGTCGTATCCAGGGTCGCCGGGCCGCCGGCCGCGCGACGCTGATTGCGCGCGATGCGCCGCAGTTCCTGATAGACCAGTTCAAAGAGCGCTTCGGGTTGCATGCTGGGTTGCATCGGCGTCCTGCTTGTACCGGTGGCTTTGCCTGTTTTTCCGCCCCGGCGCGCTAGTGTAGTGCGTTCGCATCGCCGCGCGTGGAAAGCAAACGCCGATCAACCCCGCACAGGCGTCACCCATTCCGCCTGTCCACAATACAACGCGCACCGGCGCCGGCAGGCTGGGCGCCGGTCAAGACAGTGCAACGCAGCGTTGCAGACGGGCAGAATGCATCCATGGGCCGCGACTGCCACTCGACGATCTGGTCGGTCACGCAGGCAGTGACCTTGTATGTCAACGTCCCAGACGCGTCGGCGCCGCACATTTGCTTTAACGCGCCAATAATGTCGCGCGCGCTCACACTGTTGGCATGCAGCGCCAGAATCCGATCGTCCATGTGCGTGACCCGGGGCTGATCCTTGCGCGCGAATTGCGGCACGAAAAAAAGTTCGCGCGGCGCGTCGATGACGACCTCGCCGTGCTGCCCCTTCAGGCGTTTGCGAGAGCCGCCGTTGCCGCTGTTGCCGGAGCCAAGCCAAGTCGGACCATGCTTGGCGTAGCCCGGTTGATTGCCCAGCTCGGCATTGAGCGCAGTCTCGATGCTCAGTTTGACCCGTTGCCGAGTGAGATCACGCATATCATTCCGTGTCCCGATGTGTCTTGCCGGCTCTGCCACCAGTGCCTTCGGGCGTCTTGATTCATTGACATGCCCGGGACGGTTTGCTTCCGGGGAAATTGGCCGGTTAGGGACAGTTGCACAATTTTGTTTACCGGCCAGGCGCAAGCGGGAACGACGAGCTTTTGATTTCCCATTCCCGATTCCGGCTTACGGCTTACGGCTGCATTACGCTATCCTGCGCGAACGATTTTTTTCGCGACTGCTTGCTGGCGGTCGGGCCATCCGCCGGAACCCACGTTGAACCCAAACGCCTCCATTGCCACCAAGCCCTCATTCTGGCGTGCATTGCTGCTGAGCGTGCTGGTTGCCGGACTCAACTTCGGGCTGTGGAAATTGCTCAACCCACCGACGCAACCGCCGAACTGGACGGGCAAGATGGGCGGTTTCGCCTACGCGCCGTATCAACGCTATCAGGATCCGAACAAGGGAATCTATCCGACCCTGAACGAAATCGACAACGACATCAAGCTGCTGTCCAAACACAGCGATCGGCTGCGCACTTACGCCGCGCTCGAGAATCCGGCGATTCCCGCGATCGCGAAAAAGTACGGCATGAAGGTGATGGCAGGCGCCTGGCTCGATCATCGCGAGCAGCACAACGAAGACGAGATCGCCGCACTCGTCGATACCGTGCGCAAGAACGACAACGTCAATCGAGTCATCGTCGGCAACGAAGTACTGCTGCGCAACGACATGGGCGTAACGTCGCTGATCAACTACATCGATCGTGTGCGCGCACAGGTCAAGGTGCCGGTCTCGACCGCCGAGCCGTGGCATATCTGGATGAAATATCCGCAACTGGCCAAGCACGTCGATTTCATCACCGTGCATCTGTTGCCGTATTGGGAAGGCTATCCGCGCAAGGATGCGATCGGACTGCAGGTGCTGATGCGCTATTACCAGTTGCAAAGCGCATTTCCGGGCAAGCACATCGTGATTGGCGAAGTCGGCTGGCCATCGTCCGGCGATCGCTTCAAGGGCGCGACCGCGTCGATCGCCGATGAAGGCCTGTTCATCCGCCAGTGGCTCAATGTCGCGCGTCAGCGCAATTTCGATTACTACATCATGGAAGCCTTCGACCAGCCATGGAAAGAGGCGTTCGAGCATCGCGTCGGCGCATACTGGGGAATCTACGGTGCCGACCGGCAACCCAAGTTTTCGATGACCGGTACCGTCATCGAAGACCCGTTGTGGCCGTGGAAGGCGGTGATTTCGTGCCTGATTGCGCTGCTGCCCATGTTCTGGTTCGCGCGGCATTTCATGCGCTTCAAGGCCACCGGTCTGGTGTTTTTCTGTGTGCTGATCCAGTTGTCCGCTTCCTTGCTGGTGTGGCTGGCGACGTTGCCGTACGCGTTTTATCTGGATCCGGTCGACTGGACCATGTTGGCGATCCTGGCTCCGGCCCAGTTCGCGATCGTGCTGATCGCGCTCATCAATGGCTTCGAGTTCACCGAAGTGCTGTGGCGCAAGCGCTGGATGCGCGAATTCACCTTGCTCACGCCGACGCCCGGCGATCAGCAACCGTTTGTTTCGATCCACCTGGCCTGCTGCAACGAACCGCCGGAGATGGTGAACCTCACTCTCGATTCGCTCGCCGCACTGGACTACGAGAACTTCGAGGTGCTGGTGATCGACAACAACACCCGCCGCGACGACGTGTGGAAGCCGGTACAGGAACACTGCGAAAGCCTGGGTTCGCGCTTCCGCTTTTTCCACCTGAATCCATGGCCAGGCTTCAAGGCCGGCGCGCTGAACTTCGGCCTGAAGCAAACCGATCCGCGCGCCGACGTCATCGCCGTGGTTGATGCCGATTACGTCGTGCGCGAAGACTGGCTCAAGGCACTGACCGGATATTTCGCCGACCCGAAAGTTGCGGTGGTGCAGTGTCCCCAGGCGCACCGCGACTGGGAGCACAACGCCTTTCGCAGCATGACCAACTGGGAATACGACGGTTTCTTCCGCATCGGCATGCACCACCGCAATGAACGCAATGCGATCATCCAGCACGGCACCATGACAATGGTCCGGCGCGGCGCGCTGGAAGCCACCGGCGCATGGAGCGAATGGACGATTTGCGAAGACGCCGAATTGGGGCTGCGCCTGATGCACGCCGGCTACGACACCATCTATGTCGACGAGGCGATGGGGCGCGGCCTGACGCCGGCGGACTTCACCGCGTACAAATCGCAGCGCTATCGCTGGGCGTTTGGCGCGATGCAAATTCTAAAAGCACGCTGGCATTGGCTGACCGACCGCGGTCCGTTGACGCTCGGCCAGCGTTTCCATTTTCTCACCGGCTGGTTCTCCTGGTTTGCCGACGCGCTGCATCTGGTCTTCACCGTGCTGGCGTTGCTGTGGACAGCGGGCATGATCGGCCTGCCGCAATATTTCAACTTGCCACTGGATTTGTTTATTTATCCCATTTTGGGATTTTTCGTGTTCAAGGCCGCGATCGGCATCATCCTGTATCGGGTACGTGTCCCGTGTTCGTGGAAAGACACGTTCGCCGCGTCGATTGCCAGCATGGGATTGAGCCACGCCATCGCGCGCGGCATCTACCTTGGACTGTGGAAAAAGCACGGGGAATTCGTGCGTACCGCAAAGAGCAGACGACTGAGCAAGCGGCCGAATCCTTTCGCCGCCGTGCGCGAGGAATTGCTGATGTTCGTCGCCATCGTGCTGGCGATCTACGGAATGATGCACGCCATCGGCATCAACTACCTCGAAGGCAAATTGTGGATCGCCATCCTGTGCGCACAGGCGATTCCCTATTTGTCCGCATTGATCGGCGCGTGGATCGCATGGCGTGCGGAATCCAGACCCGGTAATGCCAGCGCTCAACCGGCACCCGCCTAACATTTCACCTACACGCCACCTGTTATAAATTCACTTGCATGGATTCGCGTATCGATTACTCCCCGGCCATTGGCGAAGACTGGTTCCCCACGCACAGACTGCCTCGGGGACTGTGCCTGTTGATGGCCATTTTGGCCTGGCCGCTGCACGCGGGCACGTTGGCTGTGCAGATCGACGGCGTCGATGGCGAGATCAAGACTGCGGCGACCGATGCGACCGGAATCTTGCAATATGCCAAGCGCGATGTCAGCGCAGCGCAGGCGCAACGTCTGTACGCACACGCACCGGCAGCCATCGCCAGGGCGCTGGAACCCTACGGCTATTTCAATGCGGGCACGGACGGCGAGTTGAAGCAGACCGCCCAAGGCTGGGTATGCGTCTTGCACGTGCGTCCGGGAGAACCGACGACGGTCGCCGCGTTCGACGTAGTCGTACCGGAGCCGGCGCACAGCAACAAGCTGGTAAGTCGGGCACTGGCGCAGTTCGTACCGAAAAAAGGCCAACGCCTGAACCAGGTTGCGTACGAGAAGAGCAAGGCGACCGTGCAGACCGCCCTGCTCGCCGCCGGCTATCTCGACGCCGAACCGACCACGCACAAGGTCGAAGTGGTGCGCGCCGACAACCGCGCCGCCATTCATCTTGCATGGAAAACCGGAGTGCGCTACCGCTTCGGCGCGACGACATTCACCGGCAGCCAGTTTTTTCCCGGCTTTCTCGACCGCTACGTCCCCTGGCGCAAAAACGCGTATTACAGTCAGGCAAAATTGCTTGAGCTGCAGCAACGCCTGATCGATGCGGATTACTTTGCCGTGGTCGAAGTGCAGCCGGACATCGAGCATGCCCACGATGGCATCGTTCCCGTCTCCGTTACGCTCGGTCCGGCCAAGCGCAACGTTTACACCGCCGGTGTCTTTGTCGATACCGATATCGGCGTGGGCGTTCGCGCCGGATTGACCCGGCGCTGGCTGAACCAGCACGGGCACAAACTCAAACTCGAAACGCAGATCGCCCAGCGACTCAAATCCGCCGCCGCGACATACTCGATTCCATTGCCCGGCCCGAACCATCGCAGTTACAACTTCGGCATCAACTACCTCGACGAAAACACGAAGACCACGCTGTCGCATACGACCTCGCTGGTTGCCAACGAAACGCGGCAATGGCATGGCGTAACGCGCACGCTCGGGCTGCACCTGCTGACCGGCGATTTCACCATCCTCGATCCGAATGGCAACAAGCAGCTCAACGAGCGCGGTACCACCACATTGCTGTATCCGGAACTCGTGCTGGAGAAGAAGCACGCCGACAATCCGTTGTTTGTGCGTCGCGGCTATGCGCTCACGCTGACCGCGCGCGCCAGCCCGGGCCTGGCGTCATCGACCAGCTTTGCGCAGCTACGCATGGATGCGAAGTGGATCCGAGCACTTGGAGCGCGCCAGCGGATTATCTTGCGCGGTTCCGTGGGCGCCACGCATGTCGACAATTTCGACAAGCTGCCGCCGCAACTGCGCTTCTTCGGCGGTGGCGATCGCAGCATTCGCGGCTATCCGTATCAGGTGATCGGTCCTGAAAATGTTGACGGTCTGGTTATCGGCGGTCGCGACCTCGCCATTGCCAGTGCCGAATACGAGTACTACTTCACGCGCGACTGGGGCGTGGCCACCTTCATCGATGCCGGCGATGCATTCAGCGGATTCGGCAATTTCGACACGCGCATCGGCACCGGACTCGGGCTGCGCTGGCGCTCACCGGTCGGCATGGTTCGCCTGGATCTGGGCACGCCGATCCGCGATCCGGACGGACGCAATGGCATCCAACTTCACCTGACGCTGGGGCCGGACCTGTGAGCACGCGTACACGCGCATGGTTTAAACGCATCGCAATCGCGATCGCGATTCTGCTGGTGCTGTCTGGCCTGTTTGTGTGGTGGCTGCTGGGTTCGGAATCGGGCGCCAGATTCGCTTTGGCGCGTGCCGAAGCAGCGCTGAACAACAAGCTCAGCGTGGCGCAAATCCGGGGACATTTGAACAGCCCGCTGCAATTGAGTGGTGTTCGTTACAACGATCCGGAATCCGGCATCGACGTGCGGATAAAAAGTATTAAAGTGGACTATGCGCTATTGGGCCTGATCGGGCGCCGCTTGCACGTGCGCGATCTGGAAGTGGCTGGCGTCGACGTACGCATGACCAGGGTCGCCGCGCCTGCCGTTTCGGCGCCGTCGCCAACGCTGCGCGCGTTGTTGACCCCGCCACTGGACATGGCGATCGATCAGGGACATATCGGCAACATCACCATCGCCCAGGACGCCAAGCCGGTATTTGCCGCGAACAGTCTCGATGTCGCGGCCGAGTGGACGAAATCGGCATTGTCCGTTCGCCGACTCGCGCTACGCGCGCCCGATGGGCATGTCGATCTGAACGTTACGCTGGATTCCTATCGCGACTATCGCGGAAATGCGAAAGCGCAATTCGACTGGATGATCGGCGACAAACGCGTCGCCGGAAACCTGCTTTGGGCCGGCAATGGAAAATCGACGACACTCACTCTCGCGCTGAACCAACCCACCAGCGCGACTGTCACGGCAACGCTGCTCGCAACTGCCAATACGTTGCCCTGGACATTGAATCTGGATGTGCCGGAATTCGACCCGGCGAAGATCGATGCCGGAAGCGGGAAGTTGAAGTCGCTGGCGCTGCATCTGCACGGCAGCGGCGATCGCAGTCACGGCAACCTGAGCGGCAACATTGCAGTTGAATGCACATCGCGTCTTGCTGGATCCGCTTCAATTGGAACTTTCCGGCCAAACACTCACCGTGCAGAACCTGCGCTTGCGCGCTGACGGCACTTCGGGGACATTCACCGCGCACGGCGCATTGCAACTCGATGCCAAACCCCTTCACGGTCAACTCGATGCAAACTGGGCTGGCGTTGAATTGCCTGTCGATCTCGTCGGACAGACCCTGGATAGTCACGGAACGCTGCATGCCGAAGGCAATGCCGATCGCTTTTCGGCGCACGGTGAACTGAGCATCGGGCCAACCGGCAAACTCGCGGATATCGCCATCAAACTTGACGGCACACCGCAAAAGGTCGTCCTCCAGCAACTCGACCTGAAGCAACCCGATGGCGTGATGAATGCCAGCGGCAACATCGTCCTGCAACCCAACGTGCAGTGGTCGTTCGACGCCACGGCCAGACATCTTGACCCGGGCGCCTTCGCCAAGGACTGGGCGGGGGCCGTGGATTTCACATTGTCCACCAGTGGAAGCGTGGAAAAGGACGGCACCCATGGCAAACTCATGCTGGATCACCTCGACGGCACGTTGCGCCAGCGACCATTGCGGGGCAGCGCGCATCTGGCGTTTGCCACGCCGCTGGCGATCGATGGAAAACTGAATCTCGCGATGGGCAAGAGTTCGGTTGCGTTGAGCGGCGACAGCCTGACCCGCACCGACGTGACACTCGATCTGGCGATTGCCAGTCTTGGCGACTGGGTGCCGCAAGCGCAGGGCGCACTGCGCGGCAAGATCGCCGTGGCAGGAAAATGGCCGCAACTGGATGCCAACGGCAAGCTCAATGGCGAGCATTTCGCGCTGCGCGACGTGCGTGCCGATTCCATCGTGCTGATGATCGCGGCGAAGGACCTGCGCGCGCCGAGTGGCCAGCTCAGCATTGAAGCACAAAACTTCAGCGTCGCTGACCATGTGTTCGACACCTTGAAGCTGGATGCGCATGGCAAGGCCTCCGGTCTTGCCATCGCGCTGACGGCTCACGGACCAACGCTCGGTGTCGACACGGCAATCGATGCCAGCCTGACGCCCGGCAAGAATGGTGGGCAGATCCTGAAAGCAAACCTGACCCGGCTGGATCTGGCGCCGCACAAGCAAGCGCCGTGGACGCTGGAAAAACCCGTCACGATCAGTTATGCGAACGGCGACTTCGATATCGGCAACCTGTGCTTGTCGGCAAGCCCATCGCGGCTATGCGTATCGGCTGCGCAAACCGCCAGCGACGCCAGGGCAAAATTTACACTCAGTCAGTTGCCGCTGGCGACGATCGTCAATTTGGCCAGCCCGGATTCGACGTTGCGACTCAAAGGCGCGATCAACGGCAGCGGCGAACTCGCACGTGCCGCGAATGGATCGCTGCAGGGACGCGCAACGCTCGATTCGGACAGCGGCTCCTTCGCCTATCCGGAAAGTGCGCAAAAGCCCCTGGTCGCCTATTCGCAACTGCATGTGGCCGCAACGCTGGGAGCAAGCAACAGTTCGATAGTGATCCGCAGCAAGTTGAATGATGGTGGCCGTCTGGACGGCCATATCATGCTCGGCGCTGCAGTCGACACCGGCATGCCGCTGTCCGGAGAAATTTCCGCACAACTGGAAAATCTCGGCATTGTCGATTTGCTCAGCGGTCAGACGGCATCGACCAAAGGCAAACTCTCGGCTTCGCTGAAGTTCTCGGGCACGACCAAATCCCCGGGCCTGGCCGGCGATGCGACGTTGACGGACTTCGCCACGGAAGTTCCGTCGGCCGGACTCAAGTTGCACGACGGTCACGTCGAACTGCATTCCGGCGACGGCCGGATATTCACGCTGGACGGTACGATCGGTTCGGGCAACGGCAAGCTAGCCATCAAGGGCGATGTCGCCGCGCCGTCGAATGCGCCGCTTTCACTGACCATCAAGGGCGAGGATTTTCTCGCTTCCGATATTCCCGGAGCAAAAGTGCAGGTTTCGCCCGACCTCACCGTTACGCGCAAGGACGGCAAATATACGCTGGGTGGCGAGGTGGCCATTCCCAAGGCCGATATCGACCTGGGCAAATTGCCGGGCGGAGGTACTGCGACCGCGTCGCCCGACGTGGTCGTGACCGACGCCGAAAAGACTCCTGCACCAGACAAGATGCTGCTGGACGCAGACATCACGGTAAAACTGGGCGCCGGCAAGAAACTCGATCTGGACCTGCGCCAGGGCCAGGAAGTGCACCTGATCGGATTCGGATTGAACGGCTATCTCAGTGGGCAGCTTGCGGTGCGTGAACGCCCCGGCCAGGCGACGACCGGTCGTGGCCAGGTGGTAGTCAACGGGACCTATAAGGCCTACGGACAGAATCTGAAGATCGATCAGGGCCGGCTGCTTTTTGCCGGTACGCCAATCGACAACCCCGGTCTGGATCTGCGCGCCGTGCGTACGGGGTTCGCCGACCCCGGCGTCAGCGTCGGTCTGCAGGTGCGTGGAACGGCGCAGCGTCCGATCCTGACCGTATTCTCCGACCCGGCGATGGAACAGTCCGACGCGCTTTCCTATCTCGTCGCCGGCAAACCGCTGAACCAGCTCAAGAGCGGTGAAGGCGATGCTGTCGGCAGCGCCGCACGTGCGCTCGGCTCGGCCGGCGGCGACCTGCTTGCCAAAAGCATCGGCACGCGGCTGGGCTTTGACGAAGTCGGCGTCGCCGACAACAGCGCGGTTGGCGGAGCCGCGCTCACCATCGGCAAGTATCTTTCTCCACGTTTATACTTGAGCTACGGCGTCGGCCTGTTCACGCCCGGCGAAGTCGTGACCTTGCGCTATCGCCTGAGCCGACTGTTCAATATCGAAGTACGCAACGGCACGCTATCGAGTCGCGCGGGGATCAATTACAAGATCGAGAAGTAGCGGGAGTCGTGAGACGAAATTCCAAATGCTCGTCATTGCTGCCTTCGCAGAATTGACGAGCATCTGTTTTTTCGGGTCCCGAATTCCGAGTCCCGATTGCGCCGGATCAAATCCGATAGCGCGCCAACAGGAACAATGTATACAGCGCGAGCACGAGGCAGGCAAAACCCAGACCGATCCGGAACGGAGCCAGCTTGGCGGTGAAGCCTGCAAGCTTGTTGGTGAAATCGTTGCTACCGAACAGGCTGCGCATCTGCTGCATCGCGAGGATGAGCGACAACGCGAGAATGATCAGGATCGTGGCCAGGCCGACCAGACCAAACCCAGGCGCGAATCGAAACACGCTGGAAGCGACCGAGAGCCATTGCAGCAACATCACGATGCCCCAGACCAGGCCTGCAATCCCGATCCAGCCTTCGACTGATTCGAGCTTGCCCAGGAGTTCGCGCATCCCGGGCTGCTTCGCCTTGAGCCACGGCGAGATTCCGAGCAAACCGAGCAGAATCAGCAAAATCAGATTGATCAGCCACATGGTGCAAACCTCCCTATAAAGTCAGCGCATCATAGCGCAACACGTTGCAACCAGACGTCCGGCGTTCAGTATTTGCGGATCAGACAAAGCCAGGCACTCACGCTCGACTACAAGGGTCACGGCGGCCGCAAAGTCGCAAGGCACCGATGGATTCGAAATGCCTCGCTCGCCGCGGTTTGCTCGTCTTGTTGCCGGCGTCGTGTCCCTGCTGTCCTGCGTGGTTCAAGTGCTGCTGCGGTGCGCCGCGTTCACCGGCCGGCCGCGTGCGCCGCAAACAGGCGCTTGAGCGGGCCAATGCGACTGACTGCCGCCAACCCGATGCCGCGCACGGCAGCCAATGGCGTGGCCTGGCTGGCAAACACTCGCTGGATGGCGTCGAAAGCATGCGCGGACAACGTGTTGTCGCTGCGCCGGCGTCGCTCGAATTTGCGCAAGGTGGATTCCGCGGCAAAATTTCGTTTGTCGTCGCGCGCCGCGATCAAAGTTTCGGCCAGCTCCTGCACGTCGCGCAGCCCCAGGTTGACGCCCTGCCCGGCCAACGGGTGCACGACATGTGCGGCGTCGCCGATCAATGCAAAACGCGGTGCGAGATATCGGTCGGCGGTGCGCAGGCGCAGCGGAAATGCCGCACGCGGCGTCGTGCCAGTGACTGTTCCAAGACGAAAATCGAATGCTGCGCCGAGCGCTTTGCAAAATTGCGCATCGTCGAGCGCCAGCATGCGGTCCGCTTCGCCATCCGGCAGCGACCAAACGATCGAACTGCGGCCATCGGCAAGCGGCAGGAAAGCTAGGACCGCGCCGGGAAGGAAACGCTGCCAGGCAGTGAATTCGTGCGGCTGCTGCGTCGACACGTGCGCGACGAGCGCGCGCTGCGCATAGTCGCGCTCGTGCGTTGCGATACCGAGCATCTCGCGCAATGCGGAGTTCGCGCCATCGGCTGCGACAACCAGCCGCGCCGACAACATCGAGCCGTCATCCAGCGTCAGCGTGCGACGCTGTTCGTCGGCATCGGTCGCGGACACCCGCGCAGGACAGCGTAACGTGATATTCGCATCGTGTTGCAGGCGCTGCCAGAGCAGATGCTGAATCGCGCGATTCTCCACGATCCAGCCGAGGGCGCTTTCGTCCAGTTCGGACGCATCGAAATTCAACTCGCCGGGCGCCAGACAGTCCCAGACGCGCATGTGCCGGTACGCGCAAGCCCGCGCGGAAAGCAGATCCGGCCAGATATCCAGATCGGCGAACAGGCGAGCCGAGGACGGCGCCACCGCCACGACGCGAAGATCAACGTCGTCTTGCCTGCTCCATGTTGCGGGCGCACACGGTTCGATCACCGCGACATCGAATCCTTCGCGCGCGAGTTTCATCGCCAGCGCCGCGCCGACCATGCCGGCACCGACGATGGCGATGTCGTGCATTTTTCGGGGACTCATGTCTGCGATCCTGCCTGATCGCGCTGGCGCAAGTCCGGTCGCCGGCCCGACGCTTCGAGGGCGAGGCGCGGTGATTGACCGCGGAACCCCATGCCGCGACGAACCAGCGCCGATTGCAGCGGGGCGATACGATCGAGTGCAAGCAAGCCGATGCTGCGCAGCAGCTTCAGCGGAGGCGACTCGTTCGCGGTCCAGCGCGCCAGGCCGTCGCTCATTGCGATCGTGCCGTCGCGATCTTCGCTTCGGCGTCGCGTATATTCGTCGAGAAGACTTGCAGCGCCCGGATCGCCGCCGCACTGCGCACAACCAGCCACCAAATCGGCCAGCGTCAACGCGTCGCGCAAGCCCAGATTGAACCCCTGCGCACCGATCGGATGCAGGGTCTGCGCGGCGTTGCCGATCAGCACGGTTCGCGGCGCAGCAACGCGAATGGCCTGTACGCGCTTGAGCGGATACGAAACGCGCTTGCCCGGTCGCGTAAAACGGCCCAGGCGATAACCGAAGCGTTGCTGCAGCAATTCGACGAAACCCTGATCGTCGAGCGCACCAACGCGCCGAGCATCTTCGGCCGGAACCGTCAACACAACTCCGGCGCGGCGCTGCCCCAGCGGCAGCAGCGCCACCGGACCGTCCGCCGTAAAGCGCTCGTAGGCACAGTCCGGTTCGCGCTGCGGCGTAATCGTGCATACGAACGCGGTTTGCGCATAATCCACATTGTACGTTTCTATACCAGAAGCCGAACGCACGAATGATCCTGTCCCATCCGCACCAACCAGCAGGCGTGCGCGGACGGTTCTCTCGCCATCGGCGCCCGTGAGTGCCGCACTCACCCAGGTATCGTCTACGCTGAACCGATCCAATTTCGCCGGCACAAAGCGCTTGAGTTCGCGGCACGCATCCAGGCGTGCCAGCAAGCCATTGCCCAACTCGCGTGCCGGCAACACCGCGCCGAACGCATCCACGCCATGAGCCTCTGCGTGCAACCGCACCACGCCGAATTCACCCTGTCGACTGACATGAATCTTGCGAATCGGCGTTGCGCGCGCACCGACATGCGTCCACACCCCGAGCGCCGTCAACGCATTGACCGTGGCCTTCGCCAGTGCGAGGTTGCGTTCGTCGTAACTGGCCCGATCGCTGGCTTTCAACAGCACCGCCTCGACCATGCCGACGCGCAGCCCCGCCCCGTCCAGCGCGATCGCCAGGCTGGCGCCAACCAGACCGCCGCCGACGATGAGGATGTCGAATTCGGATGACATTGCGGAATGATAGCGCGTTGCTGCGCTGACTCGGGAATTGGCGGCGGCGAAAATGTTACCCTTGCGGCCCACCCACGAAGCCGCCCATGAACCTCATTCTCGTCCGCCATGGCGAAGTCGATGCACCTGCGGGCCTTTGTCTGGGGCAGACCGACGCGCCGTTGTCGGCGGCGGGGTTCGGTGCGGTCCAGCAGCTTGCGGCAACGTGGACGGAACCCGCGCCGCGCTTCGTGTTTTCCAGCGACCTGAAACGCGCGCAACAGTCCGCGGCCGTTTTCGCGGCTCAGTTTGCGGTCGAGCCATTGGTCGACGCGCGCCTGCGCGAAGTGGATCTCGGCGATTGGGACGGCAAGCGCTGGGATGAAGTGGTGCGCAGCGACGCCGCGCGTTACGAACACTGGACCAACAACTGGGTCATTCAGGAGGCGCCCAACGGCGAGAGTTTCGCCGATGTGATCCGTCGCACCGGTGCCTGGCTGTCCTCGTTGCTGGGTTCTACCGGCGACGACGATTGCGTGCTCGCCATCGCGCATGCCGGATCGATTCGCGCGTTATTGTGTCATGCGTTGGGGTTGCCGGCGACGCGCGCGTTTACCGTGCGTATCGATCTTGCCCATGCCGCGCGCCTGCGCACCCGCGGCGGGCAGTTTGAAGTATGCTATGTCAATGCATCGCGCTTCGAAGCGGATTGAATGCGCGGAAACGTCAATGGAGAGTTACACAATGCAGCATCTTCCACAAAATTCCCTGATCACGCCGCGTACATGGGTCCTGATCATCATGATCGCCTTCGCGGTCGGCGTGCGTCTGCTGATCTTCTTTGTGCCCGGCGTATTTCCCTACAATTTCACGCCGGTCGAGGCGATCGCCCTGTTCGGCGGGGCGTATTTCAGCGACCGTCGCCTCGCTTTCATCGTGCCGCTTGCCGCCATGTTCGTTGCCGACCTCATCATTGGCCTGCATCCACTGATTCCGGTGATTTACGCGTGCATCGCCGCGAGCGTGCTGCTCGGATTCAGTCTGCGCGACAAAGTCTCGGTGCTGCGTGTCGCTGGCTGCGGCATCGCCGGATCGATCATGTTCTTCGCCGTGGTCAGCTTCGTCGAATGGCTGATTGGCGACACCGCGTACTGCCGCGCCGGCATCGTGCCGTGCTATATCGCCGCCGTGCCTTTCCTCAAGTCGTGGCTCGCCGGTACGCTGGTGTGGAGCGCGCTGTTGTTCGGCGGGTTCGAAGCATTGCGCCATCGCTGGCCTGCGCTTTCGCCAGCTTGAACGTAGCGTGCGCTGCGCGCACGGTTCGACGTGGGCAACCGACTCAGCAAAATCTATACGAAGACCGGCGACGACGGCACAACCGGGCTTGGCGACGGTTCGCGCGCGTCGAAAGATTCCGCGCGTGTTGCTGCGTATGGAACCGTCGACGAACTCAACAGTACGATCGGCATGGTGCTCGCGCACGATGTACCCGATGCACTGCGCGAAACCCTGACGCAAGTTCAGCACGACCTGTTCGACCTCGGCGGCGAGCTGTGCATTCCGGGCATGGCCATGATCCATGATGCCGACATCGAACGGCTGGAAACCACACTGGACAGCTTCAATGCGGACCTGCCGGCGCTCAAGGATTTCATCCTGCCCGGTGGCGGCATGGCGGCGGCGAGCTGTCATCTGGCGCGCACCGTGTGCCGCCGCGCCGAACGCGAAGTGGTGACCCTGGCACGCAGCGAATCGGTCCGTGCCGAGTCGATTCGTTATCTGAACCGGCTATCGGATCTGCTGTTCGTGCTGGCGCGCGTGCTCGCACGCGCGTCCGGTCACGGCGAAGTGCTGTGGCAGCACGAACGGCGCAAGAATCCAAAACACTGAGCGGCCGTCGCATGCTCGTCTACACGCATTCCACCTGTCTGCGGCACAGCGCCGGACCGGGCCACCCGGAATCACCGTCGCGTTTGCAGGCCGTGCTCGAAGCGCTCGATGATGCGCGCCTGTCCGGCATCGATCGCATCGATGCGCCGCGCGCAACCCGCGCACAGCTCGCGCGCGTACACGACAAGGCGCTGATCGAACGCATCCACGCGCAAGCGCCGGCCACAGGTATCGTTCGCATCGATGCCGATACGGCGATGTGCCCGGACTCGCTCGAGGCCGCGCTGCGTGCGGCCGGCGCGGTCTGCGCCGCAGTCGATGCAATGATCGATGGCACGGACACGCGTGCATTCTGCGCCGTGCGTCCGCCCGGTCATCACGCCACGCACGACACGGCCATGGGGTTCTGCCTGTTCAACAGCATTGCCGTTGGCGCGGCACACGCGCTTGCGCGCGGTCTTGAACGAGTCGCCATCGTCGACTTCGACGTGCACCACGGCAACGGCACACAGGATATTTTCTGCGATGAGCCGCGCGTGCTGTATGCCTCGACGCACCAGTCGCCACTGTATCCCGGCACCGGCATGCGCAGCGAAACCGGTGTCGGCAATATCGTCAATGCGCCACTTTCGCCGCATAGCGGCGCGGCGGAATTCCGCAATGCGTTCGAGAAAATCGTGCTGCCGGCATTACGGTCTTTCCAGCCGCAACTGCTGATGATCTCGGCCGGTTTCGATGCGCACCGGCTCGATCCGCTGGCCGACCTCAACCTGGATGCCGACGACTATGCGTGGGCGACACGACAACTCGTGGATATTGCCCTCGAATCGGCGTCCGGGCGCATTGTTTCCAGCCTGGAAGGCGGCTACAGCCTGGCCGCATTGCGCGAGAGCAGCGCCGCGCACCTGGCCGCACTGCTGGATTGAACCCGCCACCACGGCACGTCAGCGTTGCTCCATCCCGTCGCGGAAAACCACGTCCGCGGCCAACGGCACATCGATATTCAGACGGTCGCTGCGGAATTTGCTCAGGTGCTTGTCGACCAGATCCTTCGCTGCGACGCCGTCGCCGTACCAGACCGTATTGCCGTTGTCGACCAGCAACTGCACCGCCGTCGCCGGCCCGACCGTATCCGGGAAATCCACGATCGATTCCCAACTGCCGTCGGCCTGCAACGAGGTCAGGTCGGCAGCCAGTTCGATCGGCTTGTCGGCCGGATCACCGGTCCACGTGAACAGGCGAAAATCCGCCGGCGCCACACCAGTGTCGCTGCCCGGCGGACCGGCAATCAGCAAATACTGGCCGTTGCCGTTGCGCACGATCTCGCGGATGCCGCGGCCGGCCAGCTCGAGCAGGATCGGTGTGCCGAAGCTGGCCGAACCCGGCGCCAGCGAACCGGTCGTGCCATTGCCGGTGACCAGCGCATCGAAGTTGCGCACCGGCACGATCAGCGCCTGCCGGCGCGCATCGACCGGCAGCAACGGCGCGCGGAAGGCGACGAAAGCCGACGTGCCATCCGGCGCCATGGCCATGCCCTCGATATTGAATCCATCGGCCTGCTTGGCCGAAACGCCGGCTGCGCTGCTGGCGGCCAGACCCAGCGCATTGGCGTTGGCCTGATCCCACGCCACCAGATCGTCGAGCAGAAAATCGTAACGGCCGACGTAGGTCAGCATCGTATTCGCACCACTGCCGCTCAGATCCGTGGCAAACACGCGATGGCGATCCGGACGCACGTCACCTGAATCCGAATTGCTGTGCGAGCCGGCCCAATAGACACGATTGCCGTTGCGTGCGCAGGCTTCGATATCGACTTCACGCGGCGTGCCGTTGTCCAGATCGGTCAGGGCCAGATCGGCACTGAAATCGAAACCGCCCAGCGCCAGGCCGGAGTAATCGCGCGCATAGATGCGCAGCATCTGGTTTTCGTCGTCGCCGACCAGCATGGTATCGGCGTCAAGCGCGATGGCGCTGGAGGCGTCGCTCGCGCCGGTATGGAAACGCGATGTTGCCGGTGTGGGCGACGCCGCCGACGCCGCGTACTGGACGACGTAGGTTCCCGCGTTGTTGTCCGGATCGCTGACGCGCAGTGTGATCGTGCTGTGACCGACAGCCGAAGGCATGATCCGCAACCGCCGCGTCGCGCCATTGCCCGTCAGGGCAAGACCCGCCACGGGAACCACCGTGGCATTGCTGCTGGTCGCGGTGACCGTGAGCATCGACACGTCCACACTGCTCGACGCGATATCGAATCCGATGCCCGTCGTCGCCGCCGGATCGCCCGGATCATCGATCACGCCGCTGACCGAACCGCTGCCATTGGCTGCGAGATCGAGGTACTGCGACGTCGCCACCGGATCGACCACGATCGTCGGCGCGCCAGGACTGCCGACGCACGCATCATAGGCATAAATGGCGCGCGCGCTCGCCCCCGGACTGCCGACCGCGCCATGAATCGACGCAAACGAATTTTCGGCATCGCCGAGGGTCGCCAGGGTCCAGTCGGCGATGAGGTTCTGTCCAAGCCCGTCGCCGGACACCCAGCCGCCGGCATTCTTGGTGCGGATCGTACCCGGGAAATCCTGATCGCCGTAGGTCAGGCGGTCGATCAACGTCTGTGTGGTGTCGTAAAGATTGATCTCGTCGCCACGGCCCAGATTGTCGCTGGCGTTGTTGCCGATGACTTTCTGTCCCTGGCACAGGTTCCAGTCGGTCCGGAATGTCGCCGGATCCAGATCCGTGAGCAACACCGATTCGCCCGGCTGCACGCTGCCATAGCCGCTCAGATCGACCGTGCCGGGGACTTCGTGGCTGTCGTCGAAACTCCAGCCGGCCATGTCCTGGGCGCTGTCGCCAACGTTGGTGAACTCGACGTATTCGCCATCGCTGTCGCTGTCGTACATGTATTCGGTGATGCGCATGAGCGGCCCGAGGATCGGACATGCCGCATGGCCTGCCGTGATCAGCGAACTGCGTCCCGGACTGCCGACATCGCCCTGCGTCGATGCGACGGAATGTTCCGCATCGTCCACCGCGGACAACGACCAGTCCGCAATGATGTTGCTGCCGATTCCGTCGACCGGGACGATGCCGCTGACGTTCTGCGTGCGGATCGTGCCGGCGAAATTCTGGTCGCCGTAGGTCAGCCGGTCGACCAGCGTGCCGGTGCCGTCATACAGGTTGATCTCGTCATTGCGGCCGAGGTTGTGGCTGTTGCCGCCGATGATTTTCTGCGCGGCGCACAGATTCCAGGCGCTGCGGAAACTCTGCTCCGAGGCTTCGGTGAGAATCGCCGATTCGCCCGGCTGCAACGTGCCGAATCCGCCCAGATCGACACTACCCGGGGTTTCCCCATCATCGTCGAAACTCCAGCCGGCCATGTCCTGGGTGCTGTCGCCGACATTGGTGAACTCGACGAACTCGCCATCGCTGCCGCTGTACATGAATTCGGTGATGCGCATCTGCGCCGCGGCAAAGGCGGCGTTGGCGGCTACAGCACAACCTATCGCGGCGACGATTTTCGCAATGAATGATCTCGACATAAACCCGTCCCCAATCCATCCCCGCGGATGCGGGCGCGGATAGTCTGGGCACGTCGAATTACATCGGGATTACGCACGGCGACCGCGTATCAGAGAACCCAGGCGCCACGCGCATTGCCGGTTTCCCGCGAATCAGGCAAGCTGGCAGCGTTTTGCACCGCTTCCGGATTGCCTGTGCCGATCTACAACCAACCCCATCTATCGCGCTGGCGACTGTTGTCGCTTGCGCTTTGCCTGAGTCTGGCGCAACTGGCCGGCGCCGCGGAACCTGAAACCACTCCGGTTTGCCCGGTCGGCGTGCTCAAGTGTCCGCAAAAGCCCAGGCAAGATGAATTCGCCATGTGCAAGCGCAATGCAATGCTGGACTTTTACGTGCCCGGGCTGCCCACGACCGGTGATCGCTCCAAGGCGACGAGCGACTTGTCTGCGAACACGATCTCAAGCACCGACAGCTCCCACTACGTCGCCGAGGGCAATGTCGAAGTTCAGCGCCTGGATCAACTGCTGCGCGCCGACACGCTGAACTACAACACGCAGACCACCGCTTATACCGCCACCGGCCATGTGCGCATGCAGGATCGCAGCATCCTGGCTTCGGCGGACCGCGGACATGGAACCGGCACGCCGAGCACGACGTATCTGGAAAACGTGCGCTATCAAATGCTGGAACAGCGCGGCAACGGTACGGCCGCTTCGGCGAACATGACCGATCCCGATCACGGCACGTTGAGCAATGGCACCTACTCCACCTGCGACCCGGACGATCGCCGCTGGTACTTGCGTGCTCGCGAGATGGAACTCGATCAGACCGTCAATCGCGGCTATGCCCACGACGTCACCATGTACTACGGCGATGTGCCGTTTTTCTGGCTGCCGTATCTGCGCTTTCCGTTGAGCAAGGAGCGCGTTTCGGGTTTTCTGTTCCCCAACGTCGGCTACAGCAATCGCCGTGGCCTCGTGCTTGGGGCGCCGTATTATCTCAATCTCGCACCGAACTACGACGCCACTGTCGACCCGATGGTTTCCAGCAAGCGCGGTGCGATGCTGGAAGGTGAATTTCGCTATCTCGACAAGACCGACAAGACGCAGCTCGATATTACCTACGTGCCGCACGACAACCAGGTCGACGATGAAATCGCACGTATTTCCGCGGCCGCGGCGAGTGGACACACGGCGCTGCTTTCACCCGTGGAGATTCCGAATCAACGTTACGCGTTACGCCTTCGCGACACCAGCGCGCTTTCGCCAAACTGGAGCGCCGCGATCAATATCAATCGCGTCTCCGATCAGCAGTATTTCCAGGATTTTGGCGACAACCTGACCACCTCGGCCACGGCGCTGCTCGGTTCCAGCGCCTATCTCAACGGCCGTGGCTCGTGGTGGAGCGCAAGCATCGGCGCGGACAGCGCGCAACTCACCCAACTGACCTTGTCGCAGGCAGCGCAGCCCTACCAGCGCCTGCCGCGCGGTACGTTCCAGGGCGAGCACAGCCTGATCGGCGCCCTGGACTGGGGCATGAACGCGGAATACGTGAATTTCCGCAAGGGTCCCTACGATGTTCTGGCATCGGCTCCGGACACGTTTCGCTCGGTGACGGCGATCAATGGTCAACGCCTGGATCTGTATCCGTATCTGGCATTCCCGGTCGAAACCGCCGGCTATTTCATCCGGCCGGAGTTGGGCGTGCGTTACACGACGTACGATTTGCGCGAGTTGGATGGCTACGCAGCCACCCATCCCGGCGCAGCGCAGTTCGGCGACAACTCGCCGACGCGCACGGTGCCCATCTTCAATCTGGATGCGGGCATGATTTTCGAGCGTCCCGCCACGTATTTCGGCCGCTCGTTCACACAAACTCTCGAACCGCGGCTGTATTACCTGCGCGTGCCGTACCGCGACCAGAGCGATCTGCCGATCTTCGACACGCAACTGCCGACATTCGATTTCCCGAGCCTGTTCCGCAGCAACACCTTTGTCGGTGCGGACCGGCAAAGCAACGCGAACAATCTGACCCTGGCGCTCACATCGCGCCTGATCGACAGCGATTCCGGCGACGAAATTCTGCGCGGCAGCATTGGTCAAATCCACTACTTCGATGCGCAACGCGTGCAATTGCCCGGACGTCCCGAGGTCGACTTTTCCGGGTCCGACTACGTCGCGGAACTCGACCTTCGCCTGAACGATCGCTGGGAATTGCGCTGGGATCAGCAATACAACCCGAATTCTCGCGTGGTCGATCCGAGCACGCAGACACTGATCGACAACATGCACAGCACCGATCTTTCCGCGGTCAGCGTCGAACACCGTTTCGGCAGCGAAGGCGCGCTGAATTTTTCCTACCGGTTCCGGCGCGGGTTGCTCGAACAGGTCGATACCACTGCGCTGCTTCCGTTGAACGCGCGCTGGAGCCTGGTCGGGCGCTACTACTATTCGCTGATGGACAATCGCCTGCTCGAAACGTTTGCCGGCGTCGAATACGACAGTTGCTGCGTGGCGCTGCGAGTCCTGGCGCGCCGCTACATCAGCTCGCTTGGCCAGATAAAAACCAGCAACGGGGTGTATTTCGAGCTCGAGTTCAAGGGCATTGGCAGTACCGGAACCCGCGCCGAGAACTTCCTGCGCCGTGCTATCCTAGGCTACCAGTGACGTCCGCCGGCGACGCCGCCGTAACGAATTTATTACTACCCTGCCCTCATCATTGGCGGGTTTTCGATGCACCCCAACCCCTTTACCATGCGCCCTGCGCGCTCAATCGGAATGTAATCCGCCGATGAACAAAATCGTCGCCCTTGTTTGTCTTCTTCTCGCCGGTTTCGGCGTCAGCAACCAGCTGCGCGCGCAAGCCCTGCCGACACAGCCGCTCGATCGCATCGTCGCCGTCGCCGAAGACGATGTGATATTGCAGAGCGAACTCGACCGTGCGGTGCAAAACGTCGAACAGCAGTATCGCAACAACCCGCAACAGTTGCCGCCACATGACGCACTGGAACGCCAGGTGCTCGAAAGCCTGATCATGCTGCGCCTGCAGGTGCAGCGCGGCACCGACACCGGAATCCGCGTCAGCGATGCCGAAGTCGACCAAGCAGTACAGAACGTCGCCGCGCACAACAAGATCGATGTCAATCAATTGCGTGAATCGCTGCAGCGCCAGGGACTCAGCTACGCCGATTTCCGCAAGACCCTTCACGACCAGTTGATGGTTCAGCAGATGCAGCATCGCGTCGTGCAGAACCAGGCCAACGTGAGCGATTCCGAGATCGACATCCTGCTTGCCAGCGACAGCCTCAAGGCTGGTGAGGTACATCTGCAGCATATCCTCATCGGCATACCCGACGGCGCCAGCGCGGAGCAAATCGAGGCTGCGCACGACAAGGCCATGAGTGTCAGAAAACAGATTCAGGACGGCATGGATTTCACCGCGGCTGCGATTCGCTACTCCAGCGCCCGCGATGCCCTGCAGGGCGGCGATCTGGGATGGCGGCGCTATGACGAAGTACCCGAAGCCTTCGCCAATCTGGTCGAAGGCATGAAAGACGGCGATGTCTCGCAACCGTTGCATGGCCCCAGCGGCTTTCACATCGTCAAGCTCGTGGGCAAGCGCAGCGATGGCAAACAGGTCATCACCGAATACCACGCACGCCACATCCTCATGGGTGTGAATGACCTGGTTGACAGCGCCACGGCGGAGAAGACCGTAGCCGACATCCGTCATCGCATTGTCGACGGGCACGAGGACTTCGCGGCACTGGCGCAGAAATACTCCCAGGACACCACTACCGCCAGTGCCGGCGGCGACATGGGTTGGTTCCCCCTGGATCAATACGGTTCGAGCGTTGCGACGGCGCTGCTCTCGCTCAAGGATGGTGAAATTTCGCAGCCATTCCGTACCACACGCGGCTGGCACATCATCCAGCTCGAAGGAACGCGCCAGAAGGACCGTACCCAGGAAATGAAGCGCGATCAGGCACGCAATATCCTGCGCAATCGCAAGGCCGACGAGGCATACGAGAATTTCCTGCGTCAATTGCGCGATGAGTCATACGTCGAAATCCGCCTGCCCGGTGCCAAGGACAGCGATGGCGACAACAAGCCCGCCGCACCCTGACCAGCATGAATGCACAGCGCCCGTGGCTGCCACGCCTGGCGCTGAGCCTCGGCGAACCTGCCGGCATCGGCGCGCAAATCGTGGCCGCGTTGGCGGCTACTGACATTACCGCCGACCTTGTCGTCATCGGCGATGCGGATTTGCTGCAACGCGCGGCCGCACGGCGGGGAATAGCGTTGAGCGTCGAACCCGACGACGGCCAGTGGCGCAGTGAACGCGCGCCGGGTTCGGTGCGCATCATCCCGATGCCGCTGGCGGCACCGGTAGTACCCGGCACGCTCGATGCGCGCAATGCGACTTACGTCATGGCAACGCTTGCGCGCGCCGCGAGCGGCTGTCTTGACGGTGAATTCGACGCCCTGGTCACCGCCCCGGTGCACAAAGGCATCATCAACGATGCCGGCATCGCCTTTACCGGTCATACCGAATTTTTTGCCGCACGCTCGCGCTGCGAAGTCGCCATGCTGCTGTGCGCACCCGAAATGCGCGTAGCACTTGCCACAACGCATTTGCCGTTGGCGCAAGTCCCAGGCGCCATCACGGCGCCGCGGATCTTGAGCATTTTGCGCATTGTATACAACGACCTGCGTCACCGCTTCGGCATCCAGGCACCGCGCATTGCCGTGCTCGGCCTGAACCCGCATGCCGGTGAAGGCGGCCATCTTGGCCGTGAGGAAATCGAGATCATCGAGCCGGCGTTGGCGGCACTGCGCGCCGAAGGCATGCGCCTGGATGGTCCAATGTCGGCGGATACAGCCTTCGTCGCCGAAAAACGCGCCGGATACGACGCTTATTTGGCGATGTATCACGACCAGGGCTTGCCCGTGCTCAAGACGCTTGGCTTCGGCACTGCAGTGAATGTCACCCTGGGACTGCCCTTCATCCGCACCTCTGTCGACCACGGTACCGCGCTCGATATCGCCGCTTGCGCCAACGCTGATCCGGCCAGCATGATCGCGGCGGCGAAGATGGCGCTGGAATTGGTCGCGCAATAACTTCAAGACAATCTGCGTGATTCGTTGTACCGTTGCCGTTGCCAAATTCCCGCGAACCGCTTCAACCCTCATGCGAAGGTTCGTCGTTCTCCTCTTGTCTGCCCTTTGCGCGTGCGCTTCGTGCGGCACGGCGAATTCGCGGCTCGATTCCGGGCGAATCCTGTTCGTCGGCAACAGTCTGACCTACGTTGGGAATCTTCCAGCAGTTTTTTCTGCGTTGGCGACGTCGAACGGGCACCCGATCCACAGCGACATGATTGTCAATGGTGGTGCAACTCTCAGCGAGCGAGTGGCAGATGGGTCGGTGGAACGTGCCTTCAAGACACATCAATACGCGGCACTGGTCCTTCAGGAGCGCGGCGGCGATTTGATGTGTGCGTTTGGCCCGGATTCTTGCACCCATTCACGCCAGGCAATCAGGACCCTCGCAAGCCTGGGCCGGCAGCACGACCTGTCCGTTGTGCTCCTGGGAAGCTATCAGAAGCTTGCAGCGGCATCGCGGCTGCTCGTTGAGGACGAATCCGCAGCTGCCAAAGCGGCCGGCATTGCGTATGTCGAGGTGTCGCAAGAGCTTCAGCACCTGCGTCGGGCCGCGCCCGATCTGACCTGGTTCGATACGGACGGCATGCATCCCGGCAAGGATTTGATCCTGCTCGATGCCATGCGAATCTACAAGGAACTGTTTGGATCATATCCGGATGCAAAATCATTCGTCGTTCACGCCCCGATTTACACAAGCCACAGCGGCCTCACCGATGCACTGAGAGCTTGCGACGCTGCGCCACCCAAAGCACAGACTCCTCGAGAAGTGTCCTACTCGTCAGATACCATGAGCAAGGTGCTCGCGATCATCGACAAGTCAGACGAAGGCTGAATGTTCGTCGTTCAACTTCGTCCCACATACAGCCAATCCGCTGCGTCCAACTCGACGTCCACGATTCGTTCGGGAGCGAAACATGAAAATTTCGAATGCAACCAATACGTGTCCGGCGTCCGCGCTCATTGACCAGCGCATCGCCGAGTTGGGAGACTGGCGCGGAAAGACCTTGAGCCGCATGCGCAAGCTCATCAAGTCGGCAGTCCCGGACGTGGTGGAGGAATGGAAGTGGATGGGCACGCCGGTGTGGTCGCGCGATGGCATCATCTGCACCGGAGAGTCGTACAAGGCGAAAGTGAAGTTTACGTTTGCCAAAGGCGCTTCGTTGAAAGACCCGGCCAGGCTGTTCAACTCGAGCCTCGATGGAAACGTGCGGCGCGCGATCGACATCGGCGAAGGTGACCAAGTCGACGCAGACGCGTTCAAGGCGCTGATTCGCGCTGCGATCGCGCTGAATGCGGCATCCACGAAACCGAAGCCACGAAAGGCTAAGTAGGCCGTGGACGATCACCGCGGCTATCGCGAGGTATTGTCGTTCTGGTTCGAGCAGATCGAGCAGAAGTCGTGGTGGTCTGCGCAAGCGGAATTCGACGCGCGTGTTCGTTCCCGATTTGGCGACACCCTGCGCCGTGCGGCACGCGGCGAATGCTTTGCGTGGCGCTTCGAGCCTGCGGGCCGACTCGCCGAAATCATCGTGCTGGATCAGTTTTCACGCAACATCCATCGCGGTACGCCGTTGGCGTTTGCGCAGGATCCGATGGCGCTGACGCTAGCGCAATGGGCTGTCGCCGAGGGTGCCCACCTGAAGCTGGATGCGTCGCAACGCAGCTTCATGCTGATGCCCTTCATGCACAGCGAATCGGCAGTCGTGCACAAGCTTGCGCAGGTCCTGTTCCGGGAGCACACACCGAAAAACAACATCGACTTCGAGTTGCGTCACAAGGCCATCATCGACCGGTTTGGCCGCTATCCGCACCGCAATGAGGTCCTCGGTCGACCGTCCACTCCCGAGGAAGTTGAATTTCTCAGTCAGCCGGGATCGAGTTTCTGAAAGGCGACCGCACCGCAGCGTACGCTTCACGCACGATCCGACTCCAACCGTGCGTGGACCTAGCCGGCTTTCATACGCATCGACCTTGGGTATCAGGTGTCTGCGGCGCGTGAAATCCGGCACGTTTGATCGCGGTCATGCGATCGATCAAGCAGACGGTCGATTCAACAGTCTGCCCCCTTCGTGCACAACACCGGAGCGGCCAACGCGACGACCGGGCGCGGTCGCAAGCCTGGCACGCGCTCGAAAATCAGGGCAACTGCAAACAAGACCAAGGCACACCCACTCGCGCTCGCCCACGTGATCGGCTCGCCGAGGAAAATCGCGCCCCAGATCACGGCGAATATCGGCACCAGAAACGTCACGGTGACAGCGCGCTCGCTACCGGCCTCGCGAATCAGGCGATAGAACATAGCGTAGGCCAGCCCGGTGCACACGACACCGAGCACGAGCAACGCCATTGAAACGCCCATTGTCGGAACGCTTGGGGGAACGCTGGAAAATGCGAACGGTAGCAGCGGCAACAATGCGCCTGTCATGGTGCCGCAAGCCACAACGATCGAATCGTCGTTGGCGAAGTGTTCGCGCACCGCACGTGCGCCGAAGGCATACAGTACGGAGGCCAGCAGCACGGCGGCGAACGCGGCGACCGTCATCCAGGTGAGTCCGACGCTGCCAAAATGGACGAGTTCGGCCACGCCGAGCACACCAACGACGACGCCCAACAGTTTCGAGTTAGAGGGCCGCGGCCCGCTCGCCCATCCGATCAGCACGGTGAACATCGGCACGGTGGCATTGAGCACGGCCATGTATCCGGCCGGCAACGAGTACGCGGCAAACGCGAACAACACGAATGGCAACCCGGAGTTGACCAGCCCGATCACGACGTATTCGCGCCAGCGTCTGCGCCAGTGCAACGGGCGTCGCCGCAACAACACAATGACGCCGAGAACCAGGGCCGCGAGCACGATGCGCATGGTAGCTGTCATGCCCGCGCCGACCGCCGGCACGGTGATGCGCTGGAACAGGAACGAAGCACCCCAGATCATCCCGAGAGCGAGCAGCTGCAGTAACGTGGACAAAGGCATTGAAGACTCCGGATAGCGCCGAATACGCCATTGGCTTGTGAATGGGGCGCATAATAACTCTGGCATCTTTCCCGAAAAATCGTTATTTTCTCGCCTTTACTGTGAACGGAATTCACATACCATGAATCCCTGGCACCACTTGCCTGCGTTGCGATCGTTGCGCGTGCTCGAAGCCGCCGAGCGCCACCAGAACTACACGCGTGCGGCCGAAGAATTGAACCTCACGCATAGTGCGGTCAGTCACCAGATGCATGCGCTGGAATCCAACCTGGGGCTGCGCTTGTTCGAGCGTATCGGACGCCAAATGCGTGCGACCGAACCCGGTCGTCAACTCGCCCAGGACGTGCGCACGGCTTTGGATGCCCTGGCCGCATCGATCGGGCGTCTGCGCGGCGGCGACAGCGGCAATGCGTTGACCGTCAGTGTCCTGCCGTCGTTCGCGGCGGCGTGGCTGGTCACGCACCTGGGCGGATTTCTCGAACGCCATCCGACCATCGATTTGCGTCTGGAAAGCTCGACCAGCGTTTCGGATTTCCGCAACGACGGCGTCGACCTGGCGATCCGTTTCGGCAGCGGCAACTATCCGGGTCTGCATACCGAAAAATTGTTCGACGACGAATTGTTTCCGAGCCTGAGTCCG
Source organism: uncultured Pseudomonadota bacterium (assembly GCA_963711075.1). Classification (GTDB taxonomy): domain Bacteria; phylum Pseudomonadota; class Gammaproteobacteria; order Xanthomonadales; family Rhodanobacteraceae; genus Rudaea. The sequence continues at coordinate 107,996 of CAVQCW010000003.1, forward strand.
AAATTGTTGGACAGTGCGCGAGTGCGCGTGCCGGCGGACCTGGCCCGGATACCCTTGCTGCGGATTCGCACGCACAACTGGGCACCGTGGTTCGAAGCGGCTAACGTGGACATCGCCGAGCCGCGTCGCGGACCGGTATTCAACGATTCGGAACTCGCATTGCAAGCCGCCATCCAGGGCCAGGGCGCGGTACTGTCGCGCGGTTCGCTGGCGGTAGCGAAACTCGAACGCGGCGAGCTGGTCGCGCCGTTCCCGCAACGCATTCCGTCACCGCAGACCTGCTATCTGGTGTATCCACCGCAGCACGCGCAGAAGGCGTCGGTAAAACTGTTCCGCGACTGGCTGGTCGAGGAATTGCGTATCTCGCCGCCGGTCTATTCGGGACCGGCATCATGAAGCCTCATTTTTTGAGTGTGCCTGCGCACATCCCGCGCAAGCGTTTCGGTCAGCATTTCCTGCACGATGCCGCCATCCTGCAGCGCATCGTCGAGTGCATCGCACCTCATGCAGATGATCGCCTCGTCGAGATCGGCCCCGGTGAAGGCGCATTAACCCTGCCCTTGTTGAAAGCGGCAGGCTCGCTCACCGCGATTGAACTGGATCGCGATCTGATCGAACCCTTGCGTGCGCGTGTCCAGGGAATGGGCGAGTTGACCATCGTCAACGCCGATGCATTGACGGTCGATCTGCACAAGCTCGCGCAAGGCAAGCCGCTGCGCCTGGTCGGCAACCTGCCCTACAACATTTCCACGCCGATACTGTTTCATTGCCTGGATCACGCGGATGACATTCGCGACATGCATTTCATGCTGCAGAAGGAGGTCGTCGAACGCATGGCGGCCGGGCCCGGCAGCAAGATCTACGGACGTCTGAGCGTAATGCTGCAATTGCGTTGTCGCGTCGAACCGCTGCTGCAGGTGCCACCGGGCGCGTTTCGGCCACCGCCGAAGGTCGACTCGGCTGTGGTTCGCCTCATTCCGTTGCCGCCGGCCGCGCTGCCAAACGTCGATATGAGTCTGCTCGAACGCATCGTGCGTGCCGCATTCGGCCAACGCCGCAAGACCCTGGGCAACGCGCTTTCCGGCATTGCTACCAGCGCCCAGATGCACGCAGCCGGTATCGATCCCCGCGCGCGCGCCGAACAATTGCCGCCTTCGGCGTTTGTAGCGCTGGCGCACACGCTTTCCTGCAAAACCTGATTGCCCCTTGCCGGATTGCCACCACTGCCGGAAAATCGACGCATGAGCGACAAAAACCCCTACGCGATCAGCATTGCCGTGCAATCGCGCTTCCTGGACGAGCAATCGGCGCCGGACGACAATCGCTATGTGTTCAGTTACACCATCCAGATCGCCAACGTTGGCGATGTGCCGGCACGGCTGATATCGCGGCACTGGATCATCACCGACTCGAACGGCCGCGTCGAGGAAGTGCGTGGCGCCGGCGTCGTCGGCGAACAGCCTTGGTTGCGGCCCGGAGAAAACTTCCGCTATACCTCGGGAGCCGTGCTGGAAACCGCGGTCGGTACGATGCGTGGCAGCTACCAGATGCTCGCCGACGATGGCCGCCATTTTGATGCGACGATTCCCCAGTTCACGCTGTCGATTCCGCGAACGGTGCATTGATGGCAACCTATGCCATCGGTGATATCCAGGGATGCTACGACGAATTATGCCGCCTGCTCGAAAAACTGAATTTCGACAGTGCAAGCGACATGCTGTGGTTCTGCGGCGATCTGGTCAATCGCGGCGGGCAGTCGCTGGCAGTGTTGCGGCTGGTCAAATCCTTCGCGGATCGTGCCGTCGTCGTGCTCGGCAATCACGATCTGAGTTTGCTTTCAATCGCGCAGCGCGAAACTGCAGACCAGGAAAAAGTGAATCCGGAACTGCGCGAAGTGCTGTTCGCAGCCGATCGCGACGAGTTGCTCGACTGGTTGCGCACGCGTCCGCTGCTGCATGTAAATCGCGCGCTCAATTTCATGCTGATCCACGCCGGACTCGCGCCGCGCTGGTCTGTCGAACGTGCTGAAAATGCCGCACGCGAAGTCGAACTGCAGTTGCGCGGCGGAGAAGCGTCGTGCTTGCTGCGTGCCATGTTCGGCAATCGACCCGATTTATGGTCGCCACGATTGCAGGGAATGGATCGTTGGCGCGCGACGATCAACGTATTCACGCGCATGCGCTACTGCGATATTCGCGGACGCATCGCCTATCAGGAAAAAGGCGCACCAGGCACGCAAAAACCGGGCCTGTATCCCTGGTTCGAAGTCCCCGGAATGTGCAAACGCGATACGCGCATCGTCTGCGGCCACTGGTCCACGCTTGGTCGCTTTCAGGGCATGGGCGTGTACGCCATTGACGGCGGCTGCGTGTGGGGCGGCGAGCTGATCGCGCTGCGCCTGGATGGCGAGGAGCCGCAGTTCATTTCGCTGCGCTCCACGCGCGAGCGGGTTGTGAAGGGATGACAAAACGGCGACGGGGAGCCGGAAATCGGGCGTCCGGACCTCAAAATTTCGGCGGCTCGTCATTCCAGCGAAGCGGAAACGGCGAGCTTTTCATGCTCGTCCCGATTCCCGGACGTCAATAGCGAATCACCGACCGGATCGTCTTGCCCGCGTGCATCAGGTCGAACGCTTCGTTGATCTGCTCCAGCGGCAGCACCGCACTGACCATCTGGTCGATCTTGATCTCGCCGCTCATGTATCGATCGACATAGCCGGGCAGTTGCGAACGGCCTTTAACGCCACCGAACGCAGAGCCGCGCCAGACGCGGCCGGTGACCAGCTGGAACGGTCGCGTGGAGATTTCCTGCCCGGCACCGGCCACGCCGATGATGATCGATTCGCCCCAGCCCTTGTGGCAGCATTCCAGCGCCGAACGCATCACGTCGACGTTGCCGATGCATTCGAACGAATAATCCACGCCGCCGTTGGTCAGGTCGACGATGACCTGCTGGATCGGCGTGTCGTAGTCCTTCGGATTGACGAAGTCGGTTGCGCCGAGCGCCTTGGCCATCTCCCACTTGTCCGGATTGCGTGTCGATGGCGATGATCCGCGACCGGCCTTGGCCATCACCGCGCCCTGCACCACCGACAGGCCGATGCCGCCCAGTGCCGAACACCGCCACGCTCGAGCCTGGCTCGACCTTGGCCGTGTTGAGCACCGCGCCGATGCCGGTGGTGATGCCGCAACCGAGCAGGCAGACCTTGTCCAGCGGCGCCTCCGGATGATTTTCGCCAAGCGCGATTTCCGGCAGCACCGTGTATTCGGAGAACGTGCTGGTGCCCATGTAATGCAGGACCGGCTTGCCGTTGATCGAAAAGCGCGACGTGCCATCGGGCATCAGACCCTTGCCCTGGGTCACGCGAATCGCCTGGCACAGGTTGGTCTTGCCGGACAGGCAGAATTTGCACTCGCCGCATTCGGGCGTGTACAGCGGAATGACATGATCGCCCGGCTTGACGCTGCGTCACGCCGGCGCCGACTTCCTCGACGATGCCGCCGCCCTCGTGGCCGAGGATCGCCGGGAACAGGCCTTCCGGATCGGCGCCGGACAAGGTGAACGCATCGGTGTGGCATACGCCGGTGGCGACGATGCGCACCAGCACTTCGCCGGCTTTCGGCCCGGCCAGATCGACTTGCTCGATACTCAACGGCTTGCCTGCTTCCCAGGCGACGGCGGCACGGGTTTTCATCGATTCCTCCCTCCACGAACTTCTTGCAAGAAAATATGTTTAAAAGCTTCAGCCATGAATGGCTGCTTCATGATTCTCGCTCTCACGGACGAGAGCACAAGCGCATAGCGCGGCCGCGGATCGCTGCTTGATGACTCTCGCTCTCACGGACGAGAGCACAAATGCTTCGCATGATGGCGCAGGTGGTCCTCGACGAAACTGGCGATGAAATAGTAGCTGTGGTCGTATCCGGGTTGCATGCGCAAGCGTAACGGCTGGCCCGCGTCGCGACACGCCGCTTCGAAAAATTCCGGGCGCAGCGTTTCATGCACAAACGGATCGGCATCGACCCTGATCGATGAGGATTTCGCCATCGAAACGCTTGCCCTGTGAAATCAACTCGCAGGCATCGTATTGCTTCCACGTTTCGCGATCCTCGCCCAGATAGCGTGCGAAGGCGCCTTCACCCCAACGCACGCGGGTGGGCGCGACGATCGGCGCAAACGCCGACACCGAACGATATCGCTCCGGGTGCTTCAAGGCGATCGTCAGCGCGCCGTGCCCCCCCATGGAATGACCGAAGATACCCTGACGCATCATGTCGGCCGGGAAATGCGCGCCTATGAGTTCGGGCAATTCCTGCGTGACATAGCTGTACATTTTGAAATGGCGCGACCACGGCGCCTGCGTCGCGTCCAGATAGAACCCGGCTCCGGCGCCGAAATCCTCCTCGTCTGCTTCACCGGGGATGCCGGTCTCGCGCGGACTCGTATCCGGCACGACCAGCATCAATCCCAGTTCCGCGGCCATGCGCTGCGCGCCGGCCTTGATCGTGAAGTTCTCCTCGGTGCAGGTAAGGCCCGACAGATAGGTCAGCACCGGCACCGGCCCATGCGCCGATTGCTGCGGCTGGAATACGGCGAAGCGCATCGGTCCGGCGCACGCACTTGAGTCATGCCGATAAAAGCCCTGCACGCCGCCGAAGCAGCGGCGTTCGGAAAGTGTTTGCATTGTGCACATGACACCGGAGACCCTTTGATTAAGCCCGCGCAGGCGTCTGCGCGCTCATTCGACGAGGCACCTTGGCGCAGGCAGGCTGAAAGCCTGTCAAGCCAGTGTAACGCAGGTGTGCTGAGCAACAGAACCGGCTCAGCCTGATGATATTGAGTGCGTCGGCTGAGGTCCTGAACACCTGCATGCTGCACTGTGCGGCTTGAGCAGGCGATCGCGATGCACTGTTTTTTTCGCACGATGGCGTATTCGCCGGCTTGATCGGAGGGCCCATCGACAAAAAAATGCGGGGACGTTGCCGTCCCCGCATAGGATGAAACGAATCGCCGTACTGAATCAGTGACAGGTGAGTTGCAGCGACCAGTCGTTGAGCGTGCCGGTATCACCTGGATATACGTCATTTACCGTCAGCGTCCAGGTACCATTTCCGCCGCCGGCATTGAATCCCGACAGCGGTGAACTGGGCTGGAACGTGCCGAAGATTGACGCGTCTCCCGCGCCGCATTGCTGATCCACGTTGCCGTTGGCCGACGCATCGTCGAGCAAGGTTCGCACGTTATTGCCGCTGCAATCGTCGTTGCCGCCGACTGGTGAATTGATCAGCGTGATCGTGGTGTTGTTCGGACTCTTGAGCGTGATCAGCAAGTCGCCCACCCACGTGTGATCGATCGACAAACCGACGTTCACATCGTCGATGGTGGTGCAGCCGCTGACAGTAAAGCTCGAAGTGACGGTTCCGAGCGTACTGGGGTCGGGCGCATCGACCAACGGCCTCCGGACAACCGGTACCGCCTGCGCTCGTACAGGTGGTGCCAGCCAGCGGATCGAACCCGGTGTAATTACTCTGATCGGCGCCGTTTACCGCAGTGCCGTCGGCTGCCGTCGCAGTGACGCTCGCGTTGTGAGTGAACAGTCCCGACGAAGCTGGGCCGTCGTCCACATCACAGATCATGTCGGCGCCTGCTTCGAGCACATTGGTCGGGCAGGTAACAATACCGAGTTGATCGTCGGTCACCAGTACGCTGTTCAGACGCTGCTGTCCGGTGTTGATCACGACATAGCGCAACTGTACCGGGTCGCCAACTGAAATGATCGCGCCCGGTGCGGTATCCGCGTCATCGAGATTGGCCTCGGCATGCACTTCAAGCGAAGCACTCAGCGGATCGAACCCGTTGGCGAAGATATGGTCGTCCGGCCCGACTCCGATTTCCTGAATATACGTGCCCCAATTGCCGTATTGATTCGGAATATACGGCGCAGCCATGCCACCTTTGGAGTATTCGCCCAGGTACCACAAGTGCTGGCCATCCGGATCGGCGGCCATACCGCTGTAGTCGCCCCAACGGTTCGGACTGCCATCGAATGCGGAATAAATCGTATCGCCGCGCTTGATTTCCTGTGCGTCACGCAAGGTTCCCGGCGCATCGCCTGCAGCACGTGCGGCTACGTAGACGCTTGGGCGCTTGCTCGGCCCCATGACCGTGAAGCCCAGCGCCATGTTGTCGTTGGCATCGACCGCCAGATTCGGAAACGAAATCGATTTGCCGAAGATGGTAACCACGCCGGCCTGAACCACGCTTGCATCCGCAGGATCGATTTCTGCCCAGCGCGCGCAACCGAGCGGACCCGCACCGACATTGCAGCTCATCTGGTGGGTCATCCACAAGTGCCCATTGCGCCATTCCGCATCGAGCGTGCGCCAATCGTTGCCTTGTATTTGCACTGGCGTACCCAACTGGGGTTGGTCGAGCGGGAAAAATGACGTGACGCCGGTCGCGGCCGCGAGATCCGCGTATCCGACGAGAGTAGGCGCCGCAACACCGTGGGATCGGTCCACTGCCACACGCCGAACGTGTTGCCAGTGAAACCCGGATCATCGGTGATGATAAACATCGGTGCCAGCCGCCGAGGGCGCGCCATGCAGCACCATTGGCGTCGGAGTGCCGTCCGGATTGCTACTACCCGGATCGATCAGATCGTGCGGCGTCGGAGCCGTCAAAGAGTTACCCGCATACATTGCGGACTTGTCCAGTGCCCACACGCGTCCTGCAAAACTGTTGTTGCCGAAAAACATGTTTGCGCCGACGTAGATCGCCTGATCGCCTACGCCGATATGTGGATAATCGAACAGATCCCCATTCGCGTTCACGGCGCCTGTGGCAAACGAATACAGATTCCAGGCGCCAGTCGGATCGCCCGTTTGACTCACGGCAATGCAGTTGTTCGGCGAGGCATCGTAGTTAATGATGAAACGATCCGCGCCTTCGTCGTATTCCACGGTCGGATCGAACGTGCCGCTGCATTGGGCGCTGATACCGCCAAAGAAACTGTCCGAGGTTACCGGACCGTTCAGCAACTGGCCCTGCTTGTCATAGATACCAATTGCCGTGTTCACCGTGGCGATCACATGATTCAAACCAACAGCCATATGCGGATCAGGGGGCACGGAAGCACTGCGACCGCAACATTGCGAGATATCCGGCCCGTCAAAACCGGCAAGCAGATTTACAACGTCTGCAGACACCGACGGGCTTTTTACGCCGGGCCGCCGCTGGGTCAGAGTGACATCGCGCAATTCCTGCACATGCGCGCGGTTGACCGGCTGTTTCATCGCCAGCGCACGGCGCGCATCGGCTTGCGCTTCGGTCAGTTGCGAGCGTTCACGCTTCTCGTGTTCTTCGCCTGAACCATCATCGGTCCTGCCGGGCCGCGACATGGTCTGTCCGGGCGGGTTCTGAATGACTGGCAGATTACGGAATATCACCACATGCGGCGCGATCATGCCGGTGCTTTGTGCCGGCGCATTCGCCTTACGCGGGGCCGTCGAAACCGGTTTCATCCCCTCGTGTTCGCCACGCCCGGCGGAAAATGTGCCCATGGTATGCGCGACGATGCCGCACACCCCGACTATTGCCACCAACGCCGCGCTCAATGCGACCCAGGTCCATCGCTTCATGATTGCTCCCCATCAATTATTTGGAAATGACTAACGCGATTGCCGACATTCCGGTCGGCAACGCCCGAAAAGGCAATACGCCTGAAGGCCTAGCAGATCTGCTACGCGAGTCGTAGCTTTACGCATTTTCGACGCACACGCAAGTCAGGCGTCGCTCGCAAGCGGCTCATGCCAATGCGAAACTGACAAATTGTGGCGCACCCTGGAGGATTGCAGCATGGAGTCGAAATCGATATTGCGTGGGTTCGCCCCTTCTTCAGATCACGGCAGAAGGGGCTTTCAGGTTCACTGTGCAGTCCACTTCTTCAACCACGCATTCACCGTGTCATGCCATTGCACGCTGTTGTGCGGTTTCAGCACCCAGTGATTTTCGTCGGGAAGGTCAGGAACTCGCTCGGAATGCCGCGCCGCTGCAATGCGGTGAAGGCGGCGAGGCCTTGCTCGATCGGAATGCGGAAGTCGTGGTCGCTGTGGATGACGAGCATCGGCACGCGCCAGTCCTTGACGTGATCGATCGGATTGAACTTCTCGTAGTTTGCGGGATGCTCGCCACTGCGTGCCGCCGTTTTCCCATTCCGAAAACCACAGCTCTTCGGTGGCGTAGGCCATCATGCGATTGTCGAATACGCCGTCGTGATCGATCATGCACTTCCACGGCTGATTCCACACACCGGCCATCCAGTACACCATGTAACCGCCGTAACTGGCACCGAGCGCGCAGGCTCGATTGCCGTCGAGGTAAGCGATACTTGCTCAAGCCGCGGCCCAGCCTTTTTTCAGATCTTCCAGCGGGCGATCGCCCCAGTGCTGCGAGATGGCATCGGTGAATGCCTGGCCGTAGCCGGTCGAACCGTGGAAATTGACCGTGACCACGGCAAATCCCTGGCCGGCATAGGTCTCCGGATTCCAGCGATAGTGGAACTCGTTGGTCCACGCGCCCTGCGGACCGCCATGGATGAAAAGGCCACCGGATATTTCTTGCCCGGCTGGAAGTCGACCGGCTTCACCACGTAACCCTGCACGCTGTCGTTGTTCCAGCCGTTGAAGTTGAAGAACTCGACGTCGCCGAATGCGATGTCGTGCAGGCGATCGGCATTGAAGTGGGTGATCTGGTTCAGTTCATGCCGGTCGCAGTCGAGATACAGATCGGTCGGATGCTTGAAGTCCTGGCGCGCAACGATGCAGTTGCGCCGCGGCCGACATCGAAGCCGTCACCGTGCCATCGCCGACCAGACGCTGGTCGCCTTGCCATTGCGGATATTCGATCGCGAACAAGCGTGCTCGCCGTTGTCGTCGGTGGTCGTGTAGAGCGTCTTTCCGTCCGCGGACAACTGCAGTCCGCCGGCGGAGCGGTCCCAGTTCGGATCGATCTCGCGAATCTTGCCGCTGGCCAGGTCCATCGCCATGATGCCGAAACGGTCGGCCTCGAACCCCGGGCGTCTTCATCGCCAGGTAGTACAGCGTCTTGCCGTCCGGCGACGCCAGCGGCTATGCATCCCAGGCCTTGTTCGCCGCCGGTCAGATTCTTCGGTGCGGCCGAGCCGTCGGCGGGCACGGTATAGACGTCGAAGTTGGTCGACCACGGCTCGGTCGTCCCGGCGATGCGCACATCGAAATACACGGTTTTGCCGTCGGGCGAAAAACTGAACTCGCTGTCGTCGCCGAACGGTTTGCACGGCACATCGCCATCGATGCCGCGAGTCAACAATCGCGGTCGCCACGATGGCTTTGCCACCGCCCAGGTCGGCCACGAACAATTGCGAGCGCCGCCCATCCGACCCAGGTATCCCAGTGGCGGATGAACAGCTTGTGATAGAGCGTGCCAGTGGCCTTGTCGGCTTTGCGCTCATCCAGACGCTTTTTCGTGCACGCCAGAATATCCGCCGGTCCGGCGCAATCGGCGAACACATCGATCGACACCAGCAGGCGTTTGCCGTCCGGCGACAGCTTGAACGCATTGACGTCCAGCGGCACGCCGGTGACCTGCACGGGTGTGGCTTTGCCATCGATGCGAAGATTCCACACCTGGGTCGCATCGTTGCCATTGGCCAGGTAGTAGATGCTGGCGCCGTCGGCGGACCAGCGCGGCGCACTCGCATTGACCGATTTACCGGTAAGCCGCCTCGGCTCGGCGTTTTTCGAATGCAGATCGACCAGCCAGATACCGTTGACGCCCTTGTTCGCGGCGTAATCAGTCTCGCGCATCTGGTAGACGACCTGCTTGCCATCGGGCGATATCTGCGGATCGCTGACGCGATTCATCATGACCAGATCGCGGACGTTGAACGGATGCGGCGCGGCCACCGCGTGCAGGGAAAACACCAGCGCCAAACCGGCAAACAATGCCTTCATCGGGGTAACTCCGTGCGGGAATTTCCCGATGTTAACCGTCTGGACGCATCTGCGAAAGCGTGATCGCGGTGAGCATGCACGAATTGTCGATTCGGCGTTTAAACAACGCCGGTATTCCGCTTGCCTCGAGTGCGGGCAGTCCGAATCGAAAGTCGTCGGCCCAGTCGGTTCAAGCACAAGTCCAAAGCATGCGCAGGCGGCCGCAGATCGCGACACGCCTGCGCCGTTGCATCACACCCGCTTGCGCACAGTCCAGGCACCAACAAGACTCAGCAGGCCGAGCAATCGTCAACAACATCCAACGCGCATTGATTGGCGTCGGCACCGGCGGCACCGCAATGGCAATCGCCGTTGGTGCCGTGCCACAACTTGTCGCCGGGCTGCAACCCGGACCTGGTGTCGGCGGATTGCCGCCGCCACTCGGATCGACCGAAGCATAGTTGGTGATGTCTCCTGCCGTCATCGGTGCCAATGTTGCGATCGGTGAAACTGGCCGCACCGTTGGCAGAGTGTGGCGCCAGGGCCGTGGCCAGATCGACCGTGCAGACAAGATTCGGCGCACCGACGCAACTCACGCCAGTAACGTTTGTACCCGCTGCGACGCTTTGATATGTCACCCCCGTCGGCAACATGTCGACTACCGTCAACGTGGTGCCGCTGGCCGTGTCGCCACTGTTGCCCAGCGCAATCGTGTAGACCAGATTGCCACCGAGATCAACCTGTGCCGGACTGGATTTGATCAATGTGACATTCACCGGTGTGCTGATCGTCGTCGGCGCACTGCCGCAACTGCTCGTCGGCGCACAGGTCGGCCCCGGAGTCGGCGGCGTCGTGCCGCCACTCGGATCGACGGCGGCGTAATTGGTGATATCGCCAGCTGTCGCCGGTGCCGTCGCCGTGATCGTGAATGTCGCGGCACCATTGGCCGCACCACCCGTCAGGGCCGCCGTCAGGTTCAGGGAACAACTCAGGTTCGGCGCGCCAGTGCATGTCACGCTGGTGACATTCGTGCCCGCAGCCGCACTGACATAGGTCACCCCTGGCGGCAGTATGTCGGCGACCGTCAGCGTGGTACCGCTGTCGGTTTGGCCACTGTTGCCCAACGCGATGGTGTAAACCAGCGAATCGTTGGTCAACGCCGCAGCCGGCCCGGATTTGACCAGAGTGATGTTGGCGGCGGTATTCAACGGCACCGTCACTGTACTGACGCAGTCCGTGTCCGTGACACAGGCCGGATCACCGCCACCAGTAACCGAGGCCGTATTCGAGACGGAGGTGCCTGCCGCTGCGGTTGGCGTGACCGGAATCACGAAGCTCACCGCACTGCCCGCGCCGGTTGCCAGACCCGATGCAATCGTGCAGGTGATCGTCTGGGCCACCGCGCTGCAGTTGGCGGGCAGAGGCGTGCCAATCGTCATCCCGGTCGGGATCACATCGGTGACCGTCGATACCGCGGTCGTTGCTGCCGTGCCGGTGTTGGTTACTGTAATTGTGTAGGAAGCAGGCTGACCGACTACAAAGGTAGCGTCCGAGGCCGTCTTCGTGATCGTCAGCTTCGGCGAGTTCACCGGCACCGTCACCGTGCCCGGACAGTTCGTGCCCGTGCAGTTCGGATCACCGCCGCCCACCACGTATGCCGTGTTGTCGCCATTGGCCGCGCTCGCCGTCACCGTCACCGGGATCGTGAAGCTCACCGCGTTGCCCGCACCCGTGGCCATGCCACTGGGAATCGTGCACGTCACCGCCTGGCCCACATTCGTGCACGTGCCCGTCAGCGTGCCAATCGTCAGACCCGTCGGAATCGTGTCGGTGATCGTCGAGACCGCCGTCGTCGCCGCCGTGCCCGTGTTCGTTACCGTGATCGTGTAACTGGCCGCCTGACCCACAATGAACGGGTTCGGCGTCGCACTCTTCGTGATCGTCAGCTTCGGCGAGTTCACCGGCACCGTCACCGTGCCCGGACAGTTCGTGCCCGTGCAGTTCGGATCACCGCCGCCCACCACGTATGCCGTGTTGTCGCCATTGGCCGCGCTCGCCGTCACCGTCACCGGGATCGTGAAGCTCACCGCGTTGCCCGCACCCGTGGCCATGCCACTGGGAATCGTGCACGTCACCGCCTGGCCCACATTCGTGCACGTGCCCGTCAGCGTGCCAATCGTCAGACCCGTCGGAATCGTGTCGGTGATCGTCGAGACCGCCGTCGTCGCCGCCGTGCCCGTGTTCGTTACCGTGATCGTGTAACTGGCCGCCTGACCCACAATGAACGGGTTCGGCGTCGCACTCTTCGTGATCGTCAGCTTCGGCGAGTTCACCGGCACCGTCACCGTGCCCGGACAGTTCGTGCCCGTGCAGTTCGGATCACCGCCGCCCACCACGTATGCCGTGTTGTCGCCATTGGCCGCGCTCGCCGTCACCGTCACCGGGATCGTGAAGCTCACCGCGTTGCCCGCACCCGTGGCCATGCCACTGGGAATCGTGCACGTCACCGCCTGGCCCACATTCGTGCACGTGCCCGTCAGCGTGCCAATCGTCAGACCCGTCGGAATCGTGTCGGTGATCGTCGAGACCGCCGTCGTCGCCGCCGTGCCCGTGTTCGTTACCGTGATCGTGTAACTGGCCGCCTGACCCACAATGAACGGGTTCGGCGTCGCACTCTTCGTGATCGTCAGCTTCGGCGAGTTCACCGGCACCGTCACCGTGCCCGGACAGTTCGTGCCCGTGCAGTTCGGATCACCGCCGCCCACCACGTATGCCGTGTTGTCGCCGTCGCCGCACTCGCCGTCACCGTCACCGGGATCGTGAAGCTCACCGCGTTGCCCGCACCCGTGGCCAGGCCACTGGCAATCGTGCACGTCACCGCCTGGCCCACATTCGTGCACGTGCCCGTCAGCGTGCCAATCGTCAGACCCGTCGGAATCGTGTCGGTGATCGTCGAGACCGCCGTCGTCGCCGCCGTGCCCGTGTTCGTCACCGTGATCGTGTAACTGGCCGCCTGACCCACAATGAACGGGTTCGGCGTCGCACTCTTCGTGATCGTCAGCTTCGGCGAGTTCACCGGCACCGTCACCGTGCCCGGACAGTTCGTGCCCGTGCAGTTCGGATCACCGCCGCCCACCACGTATGCCGTGTTGTCGCCATTGGCCGCGCTCGCCGTCACCGTCACCGGGATCGTGAAGCTCACCGCGTTGCCCGCACCCGTGGCCATGCCACTGGGAATCGTGCACGTCACCGCCTGGCCCACATTCGTGCACGTGCCCGTCAGCGTGCCAATCGTCAGACCCGTCGGAATCGTGTCGGTGATCGTCGAGACCGCCGTCGTCGCCGCCGTGCCCGTGTTCGTTACCGTGATCGTGTAACTGGCCGCCTGACCCACAATGAACGGGTTCGGCGTCGCACGTCTTCGTGATCGTCGAGCTTCGGCGAGTTCACCGGCACCGTCACCGTGCCCGGACAGTTCGTGCCCGTGCAGTTCGGATCACCGCCGCCCACCACGTACGCCGTGTTGTCGCCCGTCGTCGCACTGGCCGTGGGCGTCACCGGAATCGTGAAGCTCACCGCGTTGCCCGCACCCGTGGCCAGGCCACTGGCAATCGTGCACGTCACCGCCTGGCCCACATTCGTGCACGTGCCCGGCAGCGTGCCTATCGTCAGGCCCGTCGGAATCGTGTCGCTGATCGTCGACACCGCCGTCGTCGCCGCCGTGCCCGTGTTCGTCACCGTGATCGTGTAACTGGCCGCCTGACCCACAATGAACGGGTTCGGCGTCGCCGTCTTCGTGATCGTGAGTTTCGGCGAGTTCACCGGCACCGTCACCGTGCCCGGACAGTTCGTGCCCGTGCAGTTCGGATCACCGCCGCCCACCACGTACGCCGTGTTGTCGCCCGTCGTCGCACTGGCCGTGGGCGTCACCGGAATCGTGAAGCTCACCGCGTTGCCCGCACCCGTGGCCAGGCCACTGGCAATCGTGCACGTCACCGCCTGGCCCACATTCGTGCACGTGCCCGGCAGCGTGCCTATCGTCAGGCCCGTCGGAATCGTGTCGCTGATCGTCGACACCGCCGTCGTCGCCGCCGTGCCCGTGTTCGTCACCGTGATCGTGTAACTGGCCGCCTGACCCACAATGAACGGGTTCGGCGTCGCCGTCTTCGTGATCGTCGAGTTTCGGCGAGTTCACCGGCACCGTCACCGTGCCCGGACAGTTCGTGCCCGTGCAGTTCGGATCACCGCCGCCCACCACGTACGCCGTGTTGTCGCCCGTCGTCGCACTGGCCGTGGCGTCACCGGAATCGTGAAGCTCACCGCGTTGCCCGCACCCGTGGCCAGGCCACTGGCAATCGTGCACGTCACCGCCTGGCCCACATTCGTGCACGTGCCCGGCAGCGTGCCTGGCCCGTCGGAATCGTGTCGTGATCGTCGAGACCGCCGTCGTGCGCCGCCTGCCCGTGTTCGTACGCGTGATCGTGTAGTGAGCCGCCTGACCCACAATGAACGGTTTCGGCGTCGCCTCTTCGTGATCGTCAGCGGGAGAGGAGAGGGGAAGTGTGACAGTGGATCGGGAAGTAGGTGTGTAGGTAGTGGCTGGCGTGGGGTACGGAATGGTGAGCTACGCGTGGCAGTGGAGGGGGACGTGAGACGGGAGGAGGGGGGGATCGTCAGGCCCGTCGGAATCGTGTCGCTGATCGTCGACACCGCCGTCGTCGCCGCCGTGCCCGTGTTCGTCACCGTGATCGTGTAACTGGCCGCCTGACCCACAATGAACGGGTTCGGCGTCGCCGTCTTCGTGATCGTGAGTTCGGCGAGTTCACCGGCACCGTCACCGTGCCCGGACAGTTCGTGCCCGTGCAGTTCGGATCACCGCCGCCCACCACGTACGCCGTGTTGTCGCCCGTCGTCGCACTGGCCGTGGGCGTCACCGGAATCGTGAAGCTCACCGCGTTGCCCGCACCCGTGGCCAGGCCACTGGCAATCGTGCACGTCACCGCCTGGCCCACATTCGTGCACGTGCCCGGCAGCGTGCCTATCGTCAGGCCCGTCGGAATCGTGTCGCTGATCGTCGACACCGCCGTCGTCGCCGCCGTGCCCGTGTTCGTCACCGTGATCGTGTAACTGGCCGCCTGACCCACAATGAACGGGTTCGGCGTCGCCGTCTTCGTGATCGTGAGTTTCGGCGAGTTCACCGGCACCGTCACCGTGCCCGGACAGTTCGTGCCCGTGCAGTTCGGATCACCGCCGCCCACCACGTACGCCGTGTTGTCGCCCGTCGTCGCACTGGCCGTGGGCGTCACCGGAATCGTGAAGCTCACCGCGTTGCCCGCACCCGTGGCCAGGCCACTGGCAATCGTGCACGTCACCGCCTGGCCCACATTCGTGCACGTGCCCGGCAGCGTGCCTATCGTCAGGCCCGTCGGAATCGTGTCGCTGATCGTCGACACCGCCGTCGTCGCCGCCGTGCCCGTGTTCGTCACCGTGATCGTGTAACTGGCCGCCTGACCCACAATGAACGGGTTCGGCGTCGCCGTCTTCGTGATCGTGAGTTTCGGCGAGTTCACCGGCACCGTCACCGTGCCCGGACAGTTCGTGCCCGTGCAGTTCGGATCACCGCCGCCCACCACGTACGCCGTGTTGTCGCCCGTCGTCGCACTGGCCGTGGGCGTCACCGGAATCGTGAAGCTCACCGCGTTGCCCGCACCCGTGGCCAGGCCACTGGCAATCGTGCACGTCACCGCCTGGCCCACATTCGTGCACGTGCCCGGCAGCGTGCCTATCGTCAGGCCCGTCGGAATCGTGTCGCTGATCGTCGACACCGCCGTCGTCGCCGCCGTGCCCGTGTTCGTCACCGTGATCGTGTAACTGGCCGCCTGACCCACAATGAACGGGTTCGGCGTCGCCGTCTTCGTGATCGTGAGTTTCGGCGAGTTCACCGGCACCGTCACCGTGCCCGGACAGTTCGTGCCCGTGCAGTTCGGATCACCGCCGCCCACCACGTACGCCGTGTTGTCGCCCGTCGTCGCACTGGCCGTGGGCGTCACCGGAATCGTGAAGCTCACCGCGTTGCCCGCACCCGTGGCCAGGCCACTGGCAATCGTGCACGTCACCGCCTGGCCCACATTCGTGCACGTGCCCGGCAGCGTGCCTATCGTCAGGCCCGTCGGAATCGTGTCGCTGATCGTCGACACCGCCGTCGTCGCCGCCGTGCCCGTGTTCGTCACCGTGATCGTGTAACTGGCCGCCTGACCCACAATGAACGGGTTCGGCGTCGCCGTCTTCGTGATCGTGAGTTTCGGCGAGTTCACCGGCACCGTCACCGTGCCCGGACAGTTCGTGCCCGTGCAGTTCGGATCACCGCCGCCCACCACGTACGCCGTGTTGTCGCCCGTCGTCGCACTGGCCGTGGGCGTCACCGGAATCGTGAAGCTCACCGCGTTGCCCGCACCCGTGGCCAGGCCACTGGCAATCGTGCACGTCACCGCCTGGCCCACATTCGTGCACGTGCCCGGCAGCGTGCCTATCGTCAGGCCCGTCGGAATCGTGTCGCTGATCGTCGACACCGCCGTCGTCGCCGCCG
Organism: uncultured Pseudomonadota bacterium; assembly: GCA_963711075.1. Lineage (GTDB taxonomy): Bacteria > Pseudomonadota > Gammaproteobacteria > Xanthomonadales > Rhodanobacteraceae > Rudaea. The sequence goes on from CAVQCW010000003.1 coordinate 124,553, forward strand.
TGCCCGTGTTCGTCACCGTGATCGTGTAACTGGCCGCCTGACCCACAATGAACGGGTTCGGCGTCGCCGTCTTCGTGATCGTGAGTTTCGGCGAGTTCACCGGCACCGTCACCGTGCCCGGACAGTTCGTGCCCGTGCAGTTCGGATCACCGCCGCCCACCACGTACGCCGTGTTGTCGCCCGTCGTCGCACTGGCCGTGGGCGTCACCGGAATCGTGAAGCTCACCGCGTTGCCCGCACCCGTGGCCAGGCCACTGGCAATCGTGCACGTCACCGCCTGGCCCACATTCGTGCACGTGCCCGGCAGCGTGCCTATCGTCAGGCCCGTCGGAATCGTGTCGCTGATCGTCGACACCGCCGTCGTCGCCGCCGTGCCCGTGTTCGTCACCGTGATCGTGTAACTGGCCGCCTGACCCACAATGAACGGGTTCGGCGTCGCCGTCTTCGTGATCGTGAGTTCGGCGAGTTCACCGGCACCGTCACCGTGCCCGGACAGTTCGTGCCCGTGCAGTTCGGATCACCGCCGCCCACCACGTACGCCGTGTTGTCGCCCGTCGTCGCACTGGCCGTGGGCGTCACCGGAATCGTGAAGCTCACCGCGTTGCCCGCACCCGTGGCCAGGCCACTGGCAATCGTGCACGTCACCGCCTGGCCCACATTCGTGCACGTGCCCGGCAGCGTGCCTATCGTCAGGCCCGTCGGAATCGTGTCGCTGATCGTCGACACCGCCGTCGTCGCCGCCGTGCCCGTGTTCGTCACCGTGATCGTGTAACTGGCCGCCTGACCCACAATGAACGGGTTCGGCGTCGCCGTCTTCGTGATCGTGAGTTTCGGCGAGTTCACCGGCACCGTCACCGTGCCCGGACAGTTCGTGCCCGTGCAGTTCGGATCACCGCCGCCCACCACGTACGCCGTGTTGTCGCCCGTCGTCGCACTGGCCGTGGGCGTCACCGGAATCGTGAAGCTCACCGCGTTGCCCGCACCCGTGGCCAGGCCACTGGCAATCGTGCACGTCACCGCCTGGCCCACATTCGTGCACGTGCCCGGCAGCGTGCCTATCGTCAGGCCCGTCGGAATCGTGTCGCTGATCGTCGACACCGCCGTCGTCGCCGCCGTGCCCGTGTTCGTCACCGTGATCGTGTAACTGGCCGCCTGACCCACAATGAACGGGTTCGGCGTCGCCGTCTTCGT
>CAVQCW010000004.1:0-2500 GCA_963711075.1 uncultured Pseudomonadota bacterium
AAGGGACTTTGCACTAATAAAGCGACTTTGAGTTATATGATCAAGCCACACGGATCATTAGTATCGGTTAGCTCGGCATTACTGCTATACACACCCGACCTATCAACCACCTAGTCTTGATGGTTCCTTCAGGGAGCTTGAAGCTCCGGGATGTCTCACCTTGAGGCGCGCTTCCCGCTTAGATGCTTTCAGCGGTTATCGCTTCCGAATATAGCTACCCGGCAGTGCCACTGGCGTGACAACCGGAACACCAGAAATTAGTCCATTCCGGTCCTCTCGTACTAGGAGCAGCCCCTCTCAAACATCCAACGCCCACGACAGATAGGGACCGAACTGTCTCACGACGTTCTGAACCCAGCTCGCGTACCACTTTAAATGGCGAACAGCCATACCCTTGGGACCGGCTACAGCCCCAGGATGTGATCAGCCGACATCGAGGTGCCAAACACTGCCGTCGATATAAACTCTTGGGCAGTATCAGCCTGTTATCCCCGGAGTACCTTTTATCCGTTGAGCGATGGCCCTTCCATACAGAACCACCGGATCACTAAGACCTAGTTTCGTACCTGCTTGATCCGTCGATCTCGCAGTCAGCGCGCTTATGCCTTTACACACACTGCACGATGTCCGACCGTGCTGAGCGCACCTTCGTGCTCCTCCGTTACTCTTTGGGAGGAGACCGCCCCAGTCAAACTACCCACCATACACGGTCCCCGACCCGGATTACGGGCCTAGGTTAGAACGTCAAGCACTTCAGGGTGGTATTTCAAGGTTGGCTCCATGCAAGCTAGCGCCTGCACTTCAAAGCCTCCCACCTATCCTACACAGAAGAACTCAACGTTCAGTGTAAAGCTATAGTAAAGGTTCACGGGGTCTTTCCGTCTTGCCGCGGGAACGCTGCATCTTCACAGCGATTTCAATTTCACTGAGTCTTGGGTGGAGACAGCGCCGCTGTCGTTACGCCATTCGTGCAGGTCGGAACTTACCCGACAAGGAATTTCGCTACCTTAGGACCGTTATAGTTACGGCCGCCGTTTACCGGGGCTTCGATCAAGAGCTTCGCCTTGCGGCTGACCCCATCAATTAACCTTCCGGCACCGGGCAGGCGTCACACCCTATACGTCCACTTTCGTGTTTGCAGAGTGCTGTGTTTTTGGTAAACAGTCGCAGCGGCCTGGTCACTGCGACCCAGGAATGCTCAGCTCCGCATGGAGCCACATCCCCGGGTGCACCTTCTCCCGAAGTTACGGTGCTATGTTGCCTAGTTCCTTCACCCAAGTTCTCTCAAGCGCCTTGGGATTCTCACCCTGCCTACCTGTGTCGGATTACGGTACGGTCCTCGTGATCTGAAGCTTAGAAGCTTTTCCTGGAAGCGTGGCCTCGGTGACTTCGTCCATAAAGGACTCGTCTCGGTGCTCGGTGTAGAGGATCCCGGATTTGCCAAAGATCCACACCTACCGCCTTTCCCCGGGACAACCAACGCCCGGTACACCTAGCCTTCTCCGTCACTCCATCGCAATCACGAGCGGTGCCGGAATATTAACCGGCTTCCCATCGACTACGCGTTTCCGCCTCGCCTTAGGGACCGACTCACCCTGCGCCGATGAACGTTGCGCGAGGAAACCTTGGGCTTTCGGCGGGGGGGCTTTTCACCCCCCTTATCGTTACTTATGTCAGCATTCGCACTTGTGATACCTCCAGCAGACCTTACGATCCACCTTCACAGGCGTACACAACGCTCCTCTACCGCGTATAGCCCCGAAGGACTACACACCCTGAGCTTCGGTTTACCGCTTGAGCCCCGTTAAATCTTCCGCGCAGGCCGACTCGACCAGTGAGCTATTACGCTTTCTTTAAAGGGTGGCTGCTTCTAAGCCAACCTCCTGGCTGTCTATGCCTTCCCACATCGTTTTCCACTGAGCGGTAAATTGGGGACCTTAGCTGCAGGTCTGGGTTGTTTCCCTTTTCACGACGGACGTTCGCACCCGCCGTGTGTCTCCCGTGTAGCACGTGTTGGTATTCGGAGTTTGCCATGGTTTGGTAAGTCGCGATGACCCCCTAGCCATAACAGTGCTCTACCCCCAACAGTGTTCGCACGAGGCGCTACCTAAATAGCTTTCGAGGAGAACCAGCTATCTCCAGGTTCGATTAGCTTTTCACTCCTAGCCACACCTCATCCCCTACCTTTGCAACGGGAGTGGGTTCGGGCCTCCAGTGCGTGTTACCGCACCTTCACCCTGGGCATGGCTAGATCACCTGGTTTCGGGTCTACTACCTGCGACTGTTCGCCCTGTTCAGACTCGGTTTCCCTTCGCCTTCCCTATACGGTTAAGCTTGCCACAGACAGTAAGTCGCTGACCCATTATACAAAAGGTACGCAGTCGCCCATTCGAAAACAGGCTTCCACTGCTTGTACATCTACGGTTTCAGGTTCTATTTCACTCCCCTCTCCGGGGTTCTTTTCGCCTTTCCCTCACGGTACTGGTTCACTATCGGTCGG
>CAVQCW010000004.1:5000-587500 GCA_963711075.1 uncultured Pseudomonadota bacterium
GATCAAACTCTTCAGTTGAATCTTGCAACCCAAAAGACCGAAATCCTTCAGGCTTAACTTTAGAGAGTGACACCAAGCTGCTTTGATTACTCAAATAAGGCTTGGGACGCTCTTGTTTCTCGATGGACTTTCATCCACCTCAAGGCGCCCACACAAGTCACCTGCGCACACTGTCAAAGAACTTCTCTTCCCGCCAACGTTTCGTCCGCGGAGCCGCGCATTATACATCCCAATTTGACCTCGTCAACAAATGTCTCTCCCGCAAATCCAAACAGCCGAGGGGATGGGGACATCCGGGTGCGTGCGGCACCCCGATGTCCGTCTTGACGCCACGCGTGACCGCCACGACAGTGCGGTATTCGCCTTTGCGACCGAACCATGAAGTCAACGCTCGTTTTTGGTGCTACCGGAGCCGTAGGTGGATTCCTGCTGCAGCGACTGGCGCCGCGCTATCGAGTGCTTGCAGTGAGCCGCAAGCACAAGTCCGAATCGAAAGATTGGATATGCGCGGACTTGAATGATACAGCCGTCATTTGGCCAGACGCGGATATCGTCATCAGCCTGGGCCCGCTGGACAGTTTTTCTCGTTGGCTGCAGCGAAATCCGATCCGGACCTTGCAAAGAGTGGTCGCACTGAGTTCCATGAGCGCGGAAAGCAAGCGCGATTCTGCCGATTCCCACGAACGTCAAGTGTCCGAACGCCTGCGTCAAAGCGAAGCGAACATATTGGATATATGTTCCGCCCGGAACATGAGCTGCACGTTGTTTCGCCCCACGCTGATCTACGGCACAGGAACCGATCGCAGCCTTGCACCGATTGCGCGATTTGCGCAGCGCTGGCACATCCTGCCAATCCCTCTCGGCGCGAAGGGATTGCGCCAACCCGTTCATGCGGCCGATCTTGCCGGGGCCTGCGATGCGGTTCTGGATCGCCCGACCACTTTCGGCAAGGTTTATCGCCTGGGTGGCGGCGAGAGACTGAGGTTCGACACAATGCTGTTGCGTTTGCGTCTCACTTCGCCAGGCTTCGTCATTCCGATACCGCTACCGCTCCCGCTACTGCGGCTTGTCGCATCGAATTTGTCCTCCGGTTTGTTCACGGCATCGATGGCTGCGCGCTTGCGCAAGCCATTGATTGCCGACAACACAGAGGCAATCCGCGATTTCGGCTTCCACCCAAAAGAGTTTTGCGCCGAAGAAGTCTTGCCGGCGAGAACACGACGCCAATCCACGGATTTGTAATTCGTGTGTATACAAATATAATTTCGGCTCGCACGGCAGCGCCAAACTGTTGCAACGCAACAACCGAACGCCCGCCGATTCACGTTAAATAACCGTTGCCAACGACCGTTTGAACTGCCTATGATACGACCGTCGTTGTGTTCCCGAATCACTACTAGGAAATCGTTATGCAGGCCAGATTGAGTTTGCTTTTGGCAGTGTCGTTGTCCCTGCTGTTATCGGCCTGTGGCGGCGGTAGCAATAGTTCGCGCGCGAGCGATGCGGGGCCTGCGGACAACGGCAACGGAACGCCGGTCACCGCGGTCATCACCGCGCGTTTCGATCCGACCAACAGCGTGGTTCCATTCCCGACCAATTTGCTGTTGTCAGGCACGACGGATTTGACGTTGAACATTCCGGTCGTCGATCCGACCAACTATTCCGATCCGCAAGTGGCGCTGAATGCCCTGGACGGATTCGGCACCGTCTCGCCGTGGAGCACGACGTTCAGCGCGCCACCGGCGCCATCCACGATCATCGCCGGGTCCGGCGGTACAGTGCGCATGTTCGAAGTGACCTTGACCGGTCCTGGCGGTGGCGTCACAAGCGTCGTACGCGAATTGAAGTCGCCGCAGGATTTCGTCGCTGTGCTGGCTCCGTCCGATACAACCGGGCGGACATTGGCCATTGTCCCGACACATCCGTTGCAGCAGCTTACCTCTTATATGGTGGTATTGCTGGGCAATGGCGGCAATTGAATCCGGCCCCGATCACCGAGCATCACTGATGGCACAGGCAACGACCTAACGCCCGGATACGACATATTTCCTTGCCAAGCGCACCAGCCCGTTGTGTGTAAACGGGCATTCGACCGATCCAGCTTCTGCCGGATTCGCAAGCCTGCGCACTCGAGCCGTTGCGCCAATTGACGAATTCGCAGGAATACGCGGTCGACCAGTTCGACGGGCAGGCCAACGGATCAACGCATCGTCGTTTCCTGGGTCGCGACCACACAGAGCGTCACGCCGGTAATGCAAGCATTGCAGAGCCGCATCGCGCAAACCCTGCACCACAAGCTCAACTCGCACCGACAGGCCTGACGTTTGGCGCAAATCAATCCGGCCCTGCCGCCGGTGGCGGACGTTTACATCGGCGTACTGCCGATTCCTTACTATCTCGGGTGCACTCAGCGCCGCAGATCCGATCGCACCGTTGCACGATTTCTGGCATGCGGCACCCGGTGCCTACGTGCCACCGTTCGATGCCGTCGGATTGAGCCCGGCATCGACCAACGTCACATTCGCCAATCCATTCCCGGTCGCAACGTCGACTCAGTTGATTCCGGTGCTGCTGACCGTGCCGAATGCCAACTCCGGTCATGCCAAGCCTGCGGCTGGCTGGCCGGTCGTGATCTTCCAGCACGGAATCACGCGCAATCGCACCGATATGTTCGCGATCGCCGGCACGCTGGCCGCGCAGGGTTTTGCCGTGATCGCCATCGACGCGCCGTTGCACGGCATCACCGACACGACCAACCCGCTATATATCGGCAACACGCCATTCGCCGCCAACGGTGCGCAGGAGCGCACGTTCAATCTGGATGTCTCGAACAACGCAACCGGTGCGCCCGGCCCGGATGGCGTCATCGACGGTTCCGGCACGCTATTCATCAACTTGTCGTACCTGCTGACCTCGCGCGACAACTTGCGCCAGGCGACGTCGGACTTGATGGAATTGACTCGAGCGATTCCGCAAATGAGCTTCGACGGCAACTGCGACGCCGGATTTTGACGGCTCGCAGATCGAGTTCGTCGGCCAATCGCTCGGCTCGATCATCGGCACCGACGTTCCTGGCGATGGAGCCTGACGTCAACGTCGGCGTGCTCAACGTACCCGGTGGCGGCGTGGTGCGCTTGCTCGATGCTTCACCGGCCTTCGGTCCGAGCATCCACGCCGGTCTGGCTGCGGCAGGTTTGACCCCAGGCACGCCGAACTACGATGCCTTCATGGGTGCCGCGCAGACCGTCGTAGATTCCGGCGATTCCATCAACTTCGCGTTCGCCACGCTCGGCAAGAACATCCTGGCACAGGAGGTTGTCGGCGATTCGACGCATCCTTCCGATCAGGTCATCCCGAACAACGTGCCCGGCGCACCGAGTTCCGGTGGCGACCCGCTAATTGCCGCGCTTGGACTCAACGACATCAGCCAGACCACACAGGCCGCAAGCATACGCGCAGTTGTGCGCTTCACGCAGGGCACTCACGGCTCCTTGCTCGATCCAAGCAGTGGACCCGCGGTCACCGCAGAAATGCAGGGCGAGATGGCGAGCATGATCGCCTCGCACGGGCAAGCCGTGTTGATCTCCGACCCATCCGTCATCCGCACGCAGTAATCGGCCAAAGGGATACGCATCATGACCACGCGAAATCACTCCAAAACTGCGCGCACCTTGCTGTTGCCGCACGGACTCGCCGCTGCCATCACCGTGGTGCTGGCGGGCTTCGCCGCCACCCCGGTACAGGCGCTCGAATTCGGCGATACCGATGGACTGCACGGCACGCTCAACACGACGCTGTCGTACGGCGTGGCCGTGCGCACTGCCGGATCCGAGCTCGGACAAGATCGCCAAGGCGTACTACAACCCGCTGATCGGCAATACGGACCCATCGTTGGGGCCGACATGCCAATGCGCAACAACGTGCGGCCAAAGGGCGCCTTTTCCGCCAACCATGACGACGGCGATCTCAACTACAGCTCCGGTAGCGCGTTTTCCAACGCGATCAAGGCGACCACCGAATTGCACTTGGACTACGGGCGCAATCTCGGTGCGTTCGTGCGTGCCAGCTACTTTTACGATTTCGCCAACGAGAACAACGACAAACTTACGTCAGCGGCAAAAACGCAGGTGGGCAAACGTTTTCGCATCCTCGATTCATTCATCTACGACAATTTCAGCGTCGACGAACATCAAGCGTCGGTGCGTTTCGGCAAGCAGGTTCTGAACTGGGGCGAAAGCACCTTCATCCAGGGTGGCATCAATGCGTTCAATCCGTTCGACGTATCGCAATTGCATGTGGCCGGCGCGGCGCTGAAGGATGCATACCTGCCCGTAAACATGTTGTCCGGCTCGTTCAGCTTCACCCAGAATCTGTCGATTGAAGCTGCATACTTGCTGGAGTTCGCGCAGACCAAACCCGATCCGGCCGGCAGTTATTTCTCGACCAATGATTTCGCGACGCTCGGCGGCACATACGCCTCGCTGCCGTTCGGCCTGGTGCCGCAACCGGTGAAGAATCCGGAAAACTACTACTCCGGTATGTTTCGGTGGCGCACCCAGCGATAACAGCGCGTTCGGCGGTCAAAGCATTCTTGATGCGGGGAGCAATCCGCTGGCAGCATTGCTCGCTACGTCCTGTGAGCAAACCGTGCGTCGCGCACCGGATCGATATCCCAGCGAATACGGCCAATACGGCATGGCCGCTGCATTATTTGCGGACAGTCTCAACGGCACCGAGTTCGGTTTCTATTTCCTCAACTACCACAGCCGTCTGCCATTGATCAGCGGCGTTGCGGTGACGGACACCAGCCCGAACAGCGCGGAATATTTCGTCGAGTACCCGAGCGATATCCGCCTCTACGGCATCAGTTTCAACACCCAGCTCGACGGCCCCGGAATCGCCGTGCAGGGCGAGTTGAGCTATCGCCCGAATCAGCCACTTCAGATTGACGCGGTGGAATTGCTGTTCGCCGGTTTGTCTCCGCTCAATTCCCTTATTCCGGCACCCGGCGGATCGCTTCGACAGCCAGCTCGGCGATTATGCTCCGGGCGACATATATTCAGGGCTACACGCGCAACAAGGTCTCGCAATTGCAGTTCACCGCCACCAAGGTTATCGGACCGGAGAATCCATTCCATGCCGATCAGCTTGTCCTGATCGGTGAAGTCGGCGCGGACAAGGTTTGGAATCTGCCGTTGCAATCGGTATTGCGCTACAACAGCGACGGTACCGATACCGGTGGCGGCCCGGACGTCAACAGCGGCAACTTGAACAATCCGGAAACGCAAACCGAAGGATTTCGCGACGGCGTTTTCGTGGGGTTATCGGGCCGCTGCCAAGGCGCGATTACAACAATGCGTTCGGCACGCCATTCACATTGTCTCCGCGCGTCGCGTTCAATCAGGATGTGAACGGCACGACGACCGGGCCCAGGCGGCAATTTCATCGAGGATCGAAAGTCGATCACGCATGGGCGTCGATGCCAACTATCTGGATCGCTGGACGTTGGATCTTGAGTTACACGAACTACTTTGGCGCCGGCCAGTTCAACCTGATCAGCGACCGCGACTTCGTCGCGCTGGTCGCCACCTATTCGTTCTGAAGCATCGACGGGAGTGATGACGATGGCAAGTTTGAATCGCACAAGAATCGCGACGCTGGTGGCGTGCGCGGTATTTTCCGTCGGCGCGTTGGCCAAAGCTCCACCCGGCGAAGCAGCCAAGCTCGGACTGAAAGGTACACCACTCACGCCGGTGGGTGCCGAACGCGCGGGAAACAAGGACGGCAGCATTCCCGAGTGGACCGGTGGTATCACCTCGCCTCCTGCCGGTTACAAGATCGGCATGCATGAACCCGATCCGTTCCCGAACGACAAACCGCTGTTCACCATTACCAGCAAGAACTACAGCGATTATGCCGACAAATTGTCCGTCGGCCAGATCGCGATGTTCAAGAAGTATCCGGACTGGCGCATGGTGGTGTATCCGACGCGCCGCAGCGCCTCGTTCCCGCAGCGCACGTACGATATGACGATGAAGGACGCCGCGACTGGCGAACTTGTCGATGATGGAGAGGGCGTGGCCGATGTCGCCGAGGGTTTCCCGTTCCCGATTCTCGACAAGGATCCAGCGAAAGCGGGCATGGAGGCAATCTGGAACCACAAGCTCAAGTTCAAGGGCGTCACCTTCGAGCGCTGGAACAATCAAGCCATTCCCACTTCTTCGGGCGCCTACACCTTGATCCGCTTTCACGAAGAAGGCTTGGGCCTTTACTACAAGCCCGGCAATACGCTCAAGGACATCCACAACATCCTGTTGTACTTCTTCGAAGACGTCGTTTCGCCGCCGCGTCTGGCAGGTCAGGTACTGCTGGTGCACGAGACTTTGGACTCGAAAAAGGAACTTCGTCAGGCATGGATCTACAACCCCGGACAGCGCCGCGTTCGACGCGCGCCGAACGTCGCCTATGACAATCCCGGAACCGCATCCGACGGCCTGCGCACCAACGACATGACCGACATGTTCAATGGCGCGCTTGACAAGTACAACTGGAAGCTGATCGGCAAGAAGGAAATGTATGTTCCTTACAATTCCTACAAGGCGCACAGCGACAAGACCAAGGTTTCCGACCTTATCCAGGCACACTTCATCAATCCCGACCTGCTGCGTTATGAGTTGCACCGCGTCTGGGTTGTCGACGCCAGGCTCAAGCCCGGCAAGCGCCACATCAATCCACGACGCACGTTCTACCTGGACGAAGACAGCTGGCAGATTCTGGAAATCGATCACTACGACAGCCAACTCAAGCTATGGCGTTATTCTGAGGCGCCAAGCGTGAATTACTACGAAGTACCGGTGTTCTGGTCGACTTTGGAGATACATTACGATCTGAAGGCTGGACGCTATCTGGTGCAGGGTCTGGACAATCAGGAAGCGGCATACAACTTCTCGGCTCCGTTGACACCACAAATGTTTTCGCCGCAATCGCTGCGTCAGCGCGGCATTCAGTGATGCGTACACACGGTTGACCAAACCCACGCCGATTCGCCACTAGGCGATCGGCGTTGCGTTTGGGCCAGCTCGACGGCGCGGAGTTTCGCGGATTCAGGGGGAAAGTGCGATGTCCAAATCCACACTTCGCCAATCAGCGATCGCGCTCCTGGCATCATCCGCACTGTCGGCGACTTGCGCTTTCGCACAGCAAGCCGGTCCCGATAATTGGGTAGATCCGGCGAACGCGCCAGCGGAAATCATGCCACTTGCGACGCACGCGCTCCTGCTCGACATCGTGCGCTGTGCCGATGGATACCTGGCAGTCGGCGCACGCGGCAATGTGCTGCGATCCAAAGACGGGCGCGAATGGCTGCAGGCTGAAACGCCGACCCGCACAACCTTCACCGCTGTTGCCGCAATCGACAAACAGGTTTGGGCCGTAGGTCACGCCGGCGTGATCGCCCACAGTGACGATACCGGGGTACATTGGCAAATCCAGCGCAAGGATCCATGGCACCCGGCCACACACGGCAGTAATGACGCCAAGGATCCGCGCCAGGGCGCTCCCTTGCTTGATGTGCTTTTCACCGACGCAACGCACGGATTCGCGGTCGGTGCCTACAGTCTGGCGCTGCGCACTGAAGACGGCGGCAAGACATGGACGAACATGGTCGTTGCTGCGCCCGCGAAACCTGCAGACGACGCAGCGGCGCCCGCCGCGGCCAGTGCCCCTCCAACGGACAACAGCGGCGTGCTCGACGAAAGCGAAATGACGCTCGACCAGGAACCTACGCCGCACCTGAATGCCATTGCCCACACGGGAAGTGGTGGGTTGTTCATCGTCGGCGAACGCGGTAGTGCGTTTCGCTCGCGTGACAATGGCGCTACCTGGAAACGCCTGAAATTGCCATACGACGGTTCGATGTTCGGCGTGCTCGGCTATGCAGGCGACCGCATCATCGCCTTCGGTTTGCGCGGTCACGTTTTCGAATCCATCGATCTTGGCGATCACTGGACCAAACTCGAAACCGGCACTGAATTGAGCCTGATGGGTGGTGCCGCGTTGCCCGATGATGGTGTTGTCATCGCGGGAGCGAACGGTATTGTCCTGACGCGCAGCAAAGCCGGTGAATCGCTTCAGGGCTTTGTCGATCAGTCCGCCGGAATCATCGCTGCGGTGCTGCCGACCGCAAAAGGTCCTCTGTTGATTGCCGGCGAGAACGGCATCAGCACTTTTCAGCCACACTGACACGATGATGCGAGACAACCTGTTGGCGGACTGCTGAAATACATCGTACGCGAGTCAATCGCGAAGCGGTTGATACCTGCAAAATCGTTCGTGGGCTTGACCTGCACGGACCAACCGAAATAGTCCAGACGGGGCTTTTCAAAAACGAAGTTTAGCGGAGGCAATCCCGTGGCCGCACCATCCAATCCCGATCAGCCCAATGCCTTCCAACGTGCGGCCGAACGCATCGTTTTCGGAAATCGCATCATCGTGCTCATCCTGTTCGCGCTGATTACCGCTGCGATGGGCTACTTCGCCGCGCAACTGAAGGTGGATGCCGGCTTCAAGAAGCAGATCCCCCTGCAAAACACGTACATGAAAACGTTTCTCGACTACGAGAAGCAGTTCGGCGGCGCCAATCGCATCCTCATCGCGGTCGTCGACAAGAGCGGCAACATGTTCAACCAGCCGTTCTTCCAGACCATGGAGAAAATCACCCAGGATGCGAAAACCATCGCCCATGTCGATGAATCCAGGGTCAGTTCGATCTTCACACCGAACGTGCGTTTCGTCGAGGTGGTCGAAGACGGATTCGCCGGCGGCAACGTGATTCCCGCGACGTTCACTCCGAATGTTCCCGGCTTTCAGGCGACCGCGGAACAGTTTGCGACGATCAAGGCGAATATCGAAAAGGCGCACATTGTCGGTCGCCTGGTCGCCAAGGACTTCTCCGGCGCCATGGTGTGGGTGGATCTTGTGCCCGAGGATCCGGCCAACGGCGTGCGTATCGATTACAACAAAATCAACGACCAGCTCGAAGCGATCCGCCACAAATACGAGAATGCCAACACAACCGTAGCGATCATCGGCTTCGCCAAGATGGTCGGCGACATCAGTTCCGGCGCGAAGTCGGTCATTGGATTCTTCTTCATCACGATCGCCTTGACCTGGTTGTTGCTGTTCGTCTACTCGGCATCGACCAAACTGGCCACGCTCACCGTTTTCTGCGCGCTGGTGGCTGTCGTGTGGATGCTGGGCGCGCTGCGGCTTGCTCGGCTTCGGCATCGATCCGATGAATATGCTGACGCCGTTCCTGATATTCGCCATCGCCGTCAGTCACGGCGAGCAGATGATCAATCGTTTCCGTGGCGAGATTTTCTACGGCGGCCTGGAAGAAGGTACTGTGGAGGAATTGCGCACCCGCACCGGCGTTGACGCCAACACCGCAGCGCGTCTGGCCTTTCGCATGTTGCTCGTGCCGGGTGCCGTCGCCCTGATCGCCGGCTGTATCGGTTTCGCCACAATCCTCATCATTCCGGTGCGCATCATTTTCGAATTGGCAGTCACCGCCACGATCGGCGTGGCTTTGACGATACTCACCGATCTCATTCTGCTGCCGGTTCTGCTGTCTTACTGCAAGTTGCGCAATCTCGAGCGCAAGCGCGCCTGGCGCCTGCGTCAATTGACCCAGTTCGACAAATTGTGGCGCCTGCTTGCGAACCTGAGCCGGCCGATCCCGGCGGCGATCGTCATTGTCCTGGGGATCGCGATCTGGGCCGTTGCAGCGCAATATGGCAAACATGTGATGATCGGCGACGCCCAAAAGGGCGTGGCCGAATTGCGTCCGGACGCACGCTACAACCGCGATGCCGAAATGATCAGCGACAAGTTCGCGCTGGGTGTCGATATCCTCAACGTCATCGCCGAAGCGGCGCCGAATGCCTGCACTACCAGTTATCCGGTGATGGAAACACTGGATCGCTTCGCCTGGCACATGCGCAACGTGCCCGGAGTCGCCCAGGTCATCAACCTGCCGATGGCGGCGAAGATCGTCAATGCCGGATGGAACGAAGGCAATATCCGCTGGCGCGTGCTGCCGCGCGACAACGATGCCTTGCGCCAGGATACGCAAGGCTTCGAAACCGACTCGGGGCTGCTGAATGAAGACTGCAGCGCCATGCCGACGATGATGTTCCTGACCGATCACCGCGCCACCACGATCGACCGCGTTATCGCGGCGGTCAAGAAATTCCGCAGCGACAATCATGCCTTTGCCGGTCCCGGCGTAAATCTTCGCGATCAGTTGAGCAAGCAATACAACGACGCGCAAGCCCAGGGCAAGACCTTCGTCAGCAACAAGCTCAATCTGCGCCTTGCCACCGGCAACGTCGGTGTCATGGCTGCGATCAACGAAGAGGTGCGCGCCGTCGATCACACCATGTTGTACCTGCTCTATGCGGCCGTATTCGTGATGTGCCTGCTCAGTTTCCGTAATCCGCTCGCCGCCCTGTGCATCGTGCTTCCACTCGTTCTCGTGACGGAATTGGGTCATTCGCTGATGGTCGAAATGAGCATCGGCAAGAAGGTCAATACGCTGACCGTGCTGGCGCTCGGTGTCGGCATCGGCGTCGACTACGCGATCTACATATTTGCGCGCATGCGCGAAGCCATGAAGCAGGGCCGATCGTTGACCGAATCGTACTTCGTCGCGCTCAAGACTACCGGCATCGCGATCTTCTACACCGCGCTGACGCTTGCGGTTGGCGTCGGCACGTGGGTGTTCTCCGAACTCAAATTCCAGGCGGACATGGGCGTGCTGCTCACCTTCATGTTCATCGTCAACATGATCGCCGCGATCGTGTTCCTGCCCGCGCTATGCCGCTGGTTGTTGCGACCGCGCGAAAGGATTTCCGGGTAGAGCGTTCGCTTTTGTCGCTGTTTTGCGTTTCCCTGCTGCGCACCGATGGAATGGACGAAACAAGGGAGTAGGATATGCATGCGGCCTGTCGGGTTCGCATCGGGGATTTACCAACTCGCAGGCAGGCGCACGCAGGAAGCGTAAACAAGCCATCAGGTTTTCAATCAAACAAACTCGTACGGGGAGACAAAAATGGGTACAGTTATTCTTTATGCGCTGGTATCCCTGCTGATCGGTATCTCGATCGCAGCAGGAATCATCATGTTGGCAACGCGCATCGCCGCCGGCTTTACGCCGAAGTTCCTGCTTGCTGCTGCGACAGTAGTGGTGGCGTGGATCGCAACGTTCATCGCCTCCTGGCTCATGCACATGATCGTTGGCGCCGGCGCCCTCAGTTCCCTGATTGCGCTTGTGGTCTTGCTGCTGGTGAGCGCTGCCATCATCAATGCGATGTTGAAACGGCCCGATGGCGGACAAATGGGCTTTGGCAAAGCGTTTCTGGCCGCTTTGCTCTATGTGATCATCTTCATTGTGCTCGGCGTGATCCTGTTCTTCATCTTTGGCGCGGGAATGATGGGAATGGTCATGGGCGGAGCCGCCGCGATGCATTGACGCAACGCAAGCGTCTGAACCACCACAAGGCGCCGCAAGGCGCCTTGTTTTTCAGTAGGCGACGCCGAGCTTGCGCATGATCTTGGCAACAATCCAGGCCGGGCCAATCAACAGATACGCCAGATCGGTAAGAAACGAGGGCTTCTTGCCTTCAATCTTGTGGCCCACAAATTGGGCAATCCAGGCGAGCACAAAAACCACGATGGCCAGCCACATCAAATCGCGGGGACCCAGGAATCGGTACACGGCTTCGGTGATCAATCCAAGAACGACAAACGCGACCAGCATGCCGAATCCCAGTGGCCGCGACAGCCGCATGTAGAACGTCCAGGCAAAAAACATCGCCACGCCTGCCCATAAACCGGCACGTCCCAGCACGGCGGGAACGGGCACTACCCACAGCAATGCAATCGCGGTCCAAAGAATCAACGGAACGCAGATCCAGTGAATCAGGATGTTGGTGGGACTGCGATGGTCCTGGCTGTAATTACCCAGCCAGCGGTCCACTTCGCGGCGCGTGTCGTCGGGCGTTTCGGGATCGATCGCAATCATGGTCGCACTCCTGGCGCGGGGGCACTATCCAAGTCTATCGCTGTCATTGTGTGTGTGCAGCAAGCAAGCGCAGTTTTACGGCGAAGGACTCAAAGGACACGATGGAAAGCATTGCACGTTGCGCGAAGGAGCGTCCGCATTGGCGCGGCACTTCAGATCGTCATTCCCGCGAATGCGGGAATCCGGTGTCTTTGCCTCGGGTACTGCTGCATTCCCGCCAAAAGCATGCAGGAATGACGAGAATCGGCAATTTCGTCGTTGACCGCTAGCTGGTGCGCAGACACTTTTGCTTGCTGCGTGCCCTTGGTGTCCCTGTGGTTGATGGCGCTGCTTTGCGCATCCTTGGCGACAAATCAGGCTGCGATCAACCCAGCGTGATCCCCGCCAGTCGCTTCAGCGCTTCGGCATATTTCGCTGCCGTCGCATCGATAACGGATGGCGGCAGTTTTGGACCGGGAGAGGTCTTGTTCCAGTCCAGCGTTTCAAGGTAATCGCGCACGAATTGTTTGTCGTAGCTCGGCGGACTGGTGCCGACGCGATACTGGTCGGCCGGCCAGAAGCGCGACGAATCCGGAGTCAGCATTTCATCCATGACGTAGAGTTTGCCGGCCGCGTCGGTACCGAACTCGAATTTGGTGTCCGCCACGATGATCCCGCGTTGTGCGGCGTACTGCGCTGCGAACGCATAGATTTTCAAGGTTGCTTCACGCACCTTCTCGGCCAGATCGGCACCGATCGTGGCTACGACCTGATCGAAACCGATGTTCTCGTCGTGCGCGCCGGCAGCGGCCTTGGTTGAGGGTGTGAAAATCGGCTCCGGCAAGCGTTCCGCCTGACGTAATCCCGCTGGCAACTTGATGCCACACAGCGCGCCCGTTGCCTGATAATCCTTCCATCCCGATCCGATCAGATAACCGCGTGCGATCGCCTCGACCGGCACCGGTTTCAGGCGGCGGGCGACGACGCTGCGCTGCGCGTACAACGCCACGTCGACGCCATCAGGCAAAAAAGGTGCGATCGAATTGCCGGTCAAATGATTCGGCATCAACTTCGCTGTTTGTGCGAACCAGAAATTCGAGATCTGGCACAGCATTTCGCCCTTGCCCGGAATCGGATCGGGCAATACGACATCGAAGGCGCTCAAGCGATCGGTCGCCACGATCAATAGTTCGCTTCCGGATAGCGCATACACATCGCGAACCTTGCCGCGATGAATCAGATCCAGACCGGAAAGATTGGATTGGTGCAGGGTGGTGGGCACGGCAGGACTCCGATAAACCATCGGCATTCTACCGGCTATGCGCAGGCTGCGGTGATACATCCGGCGACGCTTCCGCGCACCCGGATGACCGCACCGGCACCCTGTTAGAATCGCGCCCGCCATGTTTCGTTCCGCGTCCATCGTCCTTGCCGCAGCGCTCACTTGTCTGGGTTCGAGCGCCCGCGCCGATGCTGCCAACATAGCGAGTCAGGAGCCGCCGAAACGCCTGGGCCTCTGCGCTGCATGCCATGGCGAGCACGGTGTCGCCAACGAGCACAGCGTACCCAACCTCGCAGGACAGAATCTGGAATACATGAAAAGCGCCGTCCAACAATATCAAAAGGGTCAGCGTGATTTCGCAGCCATGCGCGCCGCGATGGGCATGCTCAGTCCTGTCGAAGTCGATCGAATACTGACCTGGTACGCCGCGCAGGCGCCGGCGCAACCGTCACGATGACAATGGGAATCACCGGGAAAATCGTCGGCGCACTACTTGGCTGGCTGCTGCTTCGCAGTCCCATCGGAATCTTCATTGGCGTCATCATCGGCCACCTGTGGGATAGCCGCATTCGACTGATTCAACCGATTCAGCAGGTATCGAATGAATTCGTCGCGCCGCTGTTCGGCCTGGTTGGGGCCATTGCCAAATCCGATGGGCGTGTGTCCGAACCGGAAATTGCGGCGGCCGAGTCGCTGATGATGCGCCTGAAACTCTCCCCACAGCAACGCGCCAGCGCCATTGCGCAATTCAACGCCGGCAAGCAGGCCGACTACCAGACGAATTTGGCCATCGCCGATCTCAAGGCGTGGTGCCATGGTCGACGCGACCTGGCATGGCTGCTGCTCGACATGCTGCTCGATATCGTCTACGCCGAAGGACCACTGGCGCCGGACAAGCTTGCTATCGTGCGCAAGCTGTGTTGGGCGCTCGGCGTGCACGAGCAGGAACTCATGGCCCTGGCGGCCATGCGCGGTTACGCCTATGCCGCGCCTGGCGCCGGACCGGGACAGTCGTACCAGCGCACGCCGGCGTCCGTGGCCGCCGGCAAGGACCCGTACACCGTTCTCGGCATTCAGCGCGATGCGGACAATCGCGCGATCAAGCAGGCTTATCGGCGCCTGATCAGCCAGCATCACCCGGACAAACTCGGCAACGTACCGGACGAATTGAAGCGCCGCGCCGAAGAACGCGCCCGCGACATCAACGCGGCATATGAGAAGCTGCGGGAGCTGCGTGGCATCAAATGAGGCACGGTCATCCGGGATTGGAAATTGGGAATTCCTGAGCGGTATCAACGCCGGCGCAAGCATCGTGCGAAACGAAACATTACACTAGCCCTTTGCGCTCAGCCCTCAGCCCTCAAGAATGAAACAACCCAACGTCATCGCCCCATCAATCCTGTCCGCCGATTTCGCGCGACTTGGCGCCGAAGTCGACGCCGTCGTGCAAGCTGGCGCGAACTGGATTCATTTCGACGTGATGGACAATCATTACGTGCCGAATCTGACCATCGGGCCCGCGATATGCGCGGCGCTGCGCAACTACGGCGTCACGGTGCCAATCGATGTGCACCTGATGGTCAAACCGGTCGATCGCATCGTGCCGGATTTTGCCGATGCCGGCGCCAGCATCATCAGCTTCCACCCGGAAGCCAGCGAACATATCGACCGCACCATCAACCTGATCCGCGAAAGCGGTTGCAAGGCTGGACTCGTGTTCAATCCGGCCACGCCGCTGGATTATCTCGATTTCGTCATCGACAAACTCGACCTGATCCTGATCATGTCGGTCAACCCGGGATTCGGCGGCCAGAGATTCATTCCGGCCGCGCTGGAAAAATTGCGCCGCGCACGCGAGATCATTGACCGCAGCGGGCGCGACATCCGCCTGGAGATCGATGGTGGCGTCAAAGCCGACAACATCGGCGAAATCGCCAAAGCGGGTGCGGATACCTTTGTTGCGGGCTCG
This sequence comes from uncultured Pseudomonadota bacterium, assembly GCA_963711075.1. Classification (GTDB taxonomy): domain Bacteria; phylum Pseudomonadota; class Gammaproteobacteria; order Xanthomonadales; family Rhodanobacteraceae; genus Rudaea. The sequence goes on from CAVQCW010000004.1 coordinate 20,313, forward strand.
GCGATTTTTGGAGCACCGGATTACGCGGCGGAGATTGCAGCAATGCACGAGGCAATTGCTTCCTGAAAAAAACCGCGCCGTGGAGCCTCGGAGGTTGGGGAGGGCAGCGGCCCTCACGGCGCGGGCTGAGGAAACTCGAATGGCTCGACGGTTGATTCAGGACAAGCGCGAACCTGCGAAACTTGCATTCATGCTCCAGAAATACGTGAGCGTTGCCGCGAATAGCGTGCCCAGCAACCACAACATCCAGCGTTTGCCGCGCCACGTTCCGCGAAACAGCGATGTCTGCACGAACAGGTCGACCGGATACGCAGCGCAATAGCAAGCGTTGGCCAGCACTGCCAGAACATAGATCAGCAACATTTCATCGGACACGAAGATCGGCGCGAATTTCGGCCAGGTCCCGATCACGCATGCGCCGAAGACCACAGCCAAGACCACGTTGTATGCGATCCTTCGCCGTTCCCAATAGGCGATTGCGTCGGACGCCAACTCGCGGATGTGCATAGGCGACGAAGCATGTATGTTGTTCATATCCATTCCGGTGCTTGTTCGCGCACAGCGTGTTTGCTTCGCGTGGTCTGCGGCCGGGCCATCGTCGCGTTCACAAACGCACGCTGGCGATCAGGCCCAGAAAGAGCGCCAGCAGCGCAAACACCGTGCGTAGCGGTTCGAAGGTTTGGCTGAGTTCCGATTCGACTTTGCGTTCCTGGTTTTTCATGACTTGACCTCTGCCTGGCACGCCGCGCTGGCGCAGGGTCAGAATTGCAACGGTTGCGGCGTCGCGGCGGCCGCAACCGAGGCATTGCCACGACAAGATGTGGCGAACTTGTGGCACGCGCAATTCGCCCATTGCCGTGCGCGGGCCGTCACCGTAAGCTCGGCACAACGCCACTGAACAGGCCGCTGCCCATGGCACGCACGATCGCCATCGTCGAAGACGAACCCGCCATTCGCGCCAACTACGTCGAAGCGCTGACGCGGTTTGGTTATCAGGTACAAGGCTACGATTCGCGCCCTCAGGCCAGCCACGCGTTCAGCCTGCGCTTGCCGGAGCTGGTCATCATCGACGTCGGTCTGGGCGACGAACCCGAAGGCGGCTTCGAGCTTTGCCGCGAGTTGCGCGCCATGTCATCGGCCCTGCCGATCATTTTCCTGACCGCGCGCGATTCGGATTTCGACGTCATCTCCGGCCTACGCCTCGGCGCCGACGACTACCTGACCAAGGATGTCAGCCTGCACCATCTGGCCGCGCGCATCAGTGCCCTGTTCCGGCGCATGGACGCCTTGAACAAGCCGGCGTCGAAGGAAACCGTAGTCGAGCACGGCCCGCTGAAACTTGAATCCGAACGCATGCGCATCACCTGGAACGGCGTCGAAGTGCCATTGACCGTGACCGAATTCTGGATGGTGCACACGCTGGTGCGCTTCCCCGGCCACGTCAAGAATCGCGACCAGCTCATGCGCGAAGCGCAAGTGGTCGTCGACGACGCGACCATCACGTCGCACATCAAGCGCATCCGCAAGAAGTTCATCGCGATCGATCCGGAATTTGATGCAATCGATACGGTGCACGGAGTGGGATATCGGTGGAAGGTTTGAGAAGAGCCGGGAATCGGAAATGGAGAATCGGGAGTCGTAAAAGCCGACTGGCCGCGTGCTCCAGCCGATTCCCCATTCCCGATTCCCCAGTCCTGGCCATCCAATGTCGCTTCGCGCCAAACTCCTGCTGATCGCACTGTCCACGCTGACGCTGCCGTTGGCCGGCTGGCTGTTCGTGCGGCAGATGGAGGAGCTGCTGCGTCAGGGTCAGGAGCAAACCTTGATCGCCTCGGCGCAGGCACTGGCGCGGAGTCTGGCCGCACTCAACACACAGTTGCCGCCGGCAGGAGATTCGCTGTACGTGCATCGGCTGTCGAGGCAAATTACGGTTGATGGCTATTCCAGCGACTGGGCTGCGTTGGCGCCTTACGCGCAACCACTGGGACCCGACAGCGATTCGGACAAACTGACGCTGTTGCTGGGTACCGATGCGAACGGGTTCTACCTGCTGGCGAATGTGCACGACGCAACGCGCAGCCGCGTCGATGCCGACGACCCGCAGGTGCAGTTCAGTGATCATCTCGTCCTGACTCTGGGGCACGGCATGTTGACGCGGCGATATCTGCTCGCAAGCTCCGCCCCGGGCCGATTCAACGCCGTGACACTGGCAAATGCCGGCGTAGACGCCGGCACGGCTATGGAGCATTTCGATTCGCTGCCATTGACGATACCCGGAGCCGACCTCTTGCCAGCGACGATCACTGGCGCATGGCAGGAGGATGGTTCCGGCTATCGCGTCGAGCTGCGCCTGGCGAACTCACAGATGCCCGATCGTCTCGCACTGGGCGTTTACGATGCGGACATGCCTGAGCAATCGACCCTTGGTGCGCTGCCACAACCATTGCTGCATCTGTCGAAAGCGCTGTCTGCGCAACTCGCGCAATTCGCACCGACCGACATGCGTGCGCGCCTGCTCAGCGACCAAGGCTGGGTGATCGCCGAATCGGGACGCCTCGCGTCGCCATCCGCACCAACCACTGGTCGACATCGCTGGCTGGAAAATCTGGTTTATCGCAGCCTGCTGGCACCGGCGCTCAGCAGCGTTGAGGATTTCTCACCCTCTCTGCCGCGCCTGGATTCGACTGAAATCTGGCAGGCATTGTCCGGCTTGACGGCCAGCGCATGGCATCCGGCGTCGGCAAGCGATGGCGTAGTGCTCTCGGCGGCCGTGCCGCTGAAAATCCGCGGCGAAGTGCGTGGCGCATTGCTGTTGGAGCATGCCGGCGACTCCCTGCCGCTGCTGACCAATCGCGCATTGCTGAGCCTCGCCGCTGCGAGTCTGTTCGCCCTGTTTGTGGCTGGTGGTGTTGCATTCGCGTTCGCGAGCGTACTGAGCCTGCGCATCCGCCGTCTGCGCAACGCCGCCGATCGCGCTCTGCGGTCCGGCGGGAAAATGGAAACGCCATTGCCGCTCACGCGCTCGCGCGACGAACTCGGCGATCTTGCGCGCAGCTTCTCGCAACTGCTGGATGAAGTCGGCGCCTATACCGACTATCTGCGCACCCTGGCAAGCAAACTCTCGCACGAACTGCACACGCCGTTGGCCATCGTCAAATCCTCGCTCGACAATCTCGATCATCAAAGCCTTCCCGACAATGCACAACCATACGTGGCCCGAGCGCGCGACGGTGCCGAGCGCCTTGGCGCGATCGTGCGCGCGATGAGTCAGGCCAGTCGCATGGAGCACGCCATAGCCGCGGCAGAATGCGAGGATTTCGACCTCGTCGCGGTGGTGCGCGGCTGCGCCGACAGCTATCGTCCGTTGATCGCTCAGCGGCTCGATGTCGAACTTCCATCGGCGCCGCTGATCCTGCACGGCGCACCCGAACTGGTCGCGCAGGCGCTGGACAAACTCGTCGACAATGCACGAAGTTTCGCGCCGGCGGGTGGCTGGGTGCGCATTGTCCTGGCGCGACGCGACGACGGCGCCGAAATCGCCGTGGTCAATTGCGGACCACAGCTGCCGCCAGCGATGCAGGATCGCCTGTTCGATTCACTCGTCAGCCTGCGTGACCGCGGGAAGCGAGGTATCGACACCCCGCATCTGGGCTTGGGTTTGTATCTGGTTCGGCTGATCGCACAGGCGTATCGTGGAGAAGCCAGCGCCCGCAATCTCGAAGATGGCACCGGTGTCGAGTTCCGGCTGATCCTGCGCGGTATGCCGCGGCAGCGACTCGGCGTATAGCGTCAGCGCATTTTTTCGTCTGCCTGCACAGCCACTGTATCGGCGCCGCGCAACTTGCTATCGTGCGCAGCCCGACCCAGGGACCAACACATGCTTACGCAGGAACAATTCGACGCATTCGCCAGCCAGGGCTACAGCCGGATTCCGGTCGTGCGCGAAGTGTTTTCCGATCTCGACACGCCACTGTCGGTGTATCTCAAACTCGCCGACGGACCGTATACGTATCTTCTCGAGTCGGTCGAAGGTGGCGCGAACTGGGGCCGCTATTCGATCATCGGACTGCCGGCGCGGCGCGTGGTTCGCGTGTACGGCCGGCGATTGCAGATCGAGGATGAAGGCGAAATTGTCGAACAACGCGAAGTCGACGATCCGCTTGCCGCCGTGGCCGAAATCAAGCAGGCGTATCGCGCCCCGGTCATCGAGGGTTTGCCGAAATTTTCCGGGGGCATGGTCGGCTATTTCGGCTACGAATGCGCCAGCTACATCGAACCCAGGATTCGCGCCGATGCGAATCCCGATCAGTTGGGCATGCCGGATATCTGTCTGATGCTCGCCGAGCAGCTCGCCGTATTCGACAATCTCAAAGCCAAGTTGTACCTCATCGTCAACGCCGATCCGGCGCAACCGCGTGCCTGGGCACGCGCGCAACGGCGCCTGGATTCGCTGGCGCACCGGCTGCGCAGCGCAAGCGCGGCCTATCCGGATATCGTCGATCCGCGTACGGTCGATGAAACGCATTTCGTGTCGAGTTTTCCGAAGCAACGCTATCTGAGCGCAGTCGCCAGGGCAAAGCAACACGTCTATGCCGGCGATGTGTTTCAGGTGCAGATCAGTCAGCGTCTGTCGGTGCCGTTCACGGCACGGCCACTCGACGTCTATCGCGCATTGCGTGCGTTGAATCCGTCGCCGTACATGTATTTCATCGATCTGGGCAACGAGAAGATCATCGGCTCATCGCCGGAAATTCTCGTGCGCGCCCAGGCCGGACAGGTCGTGTTGCGCCCGCTCGCCGGCACCCGGCGACGCGGACATACGCCGGCTGAGGATCTGGCTCTGGAAACCGAACTGCTCGCCGACCCCAAAGAACGCGCCGAGCACGTGATGCTGATCGACCTCGGCCGCAACGATATCGGCCGTATCGCCCAAACCGGCAGCGTCGAGCTGACCGCGAACATGGTGGTCGAGCGCTATTCGCATGTCATGCATATCGTCTCCGAAGTGGTCGGCAAGCTGAAACCCGGCTTGCGTTTCATCGACGTGCTGCGTGCCACGTTTCCGGCCGGCACGCTCACCGGGGCACCGAAGGTTCGCGCGATGGAGATCATTTCCGAACTGGAACCGGTCAAGCGCGGCGTCTACGGCGGCGCGATTGGCTACTGGAACTGGCACGACGAAGCCGATCTGGCCATCGCGATCCGCACCGCCATCGTGCAGAACGGCGAGCTGCACGTTCAGGCCGCCGGCGGTGTCGTCGCCGACTCCGAACCCGAACTCGAATGGGAAGAGACCATGAATAAATGCCGGGCACTGTTCCGCGCGGTAAAGCAGGCGGTGGGGGGAATGTGATAAGGGCGCTTGGTCTGTGCGCAGTTTCGCTCTTGCTGTCGCCGATTGCCTTGGCCACCAGCGCTGCCAAATCCCGGGCAAGCGACGAGAAATCGGTCCAGGTTTATTGTCAGGAAGATGTCGATCGTTTTTGGTCAACAATCGGGTTGGGGGATTCGTCACTCGATTCCATCGTACGTCGTATTGAAAATTCATCTGCAAATGCCTGGCCGCTTGACGTTCAAGACCAATGGATGCCCGTTCCAACGGGCAGAATCGATGTCGCAGGTGCTTCAGAAATCGATGGGAAGCTTCGCTTCCTGATTCTTTTCGACAAATTCGATGGCTGGCGCATCAACGTCTCATGGTGGGAGAATTCGCGGGCTTCATCCGGGTACCGGCCAAAGCCAAACCAAACGGAAAAAGTTCCTCGCAATCAGGTTGAACTGCTGAGCGCGGGTATCCAACGCATTGGCGAGCCGATCAATTGCCATGATCTGCCGGGCAGCAGTGCGGATCTCGTATGGGCCGAAGTTCGATTGTTTGAAGTGCTCCTGACTGCGACCGGAAGCCCTCGGGTTTACATGATCCAGAACAACGACGGGGTACTTGCTGAAGAAACCCAATTTCGTAACGCGGACGGCAACAAGATTTGGGAGGCTGTGATGTTTCCCGAAACCGGCAAGAAAGATATTGTTCGCGTCGAGTATGTCTTTCAAACAAGCGCGCCAGTCGGGTGGAAGGATACGCCGTTGACTGTTTTGTCCAGCCGGGATCGCCTCGCACCGCAACCGGCATGGGCGAACCAGCTCTCTGATGTCATATCTTCGCGAAGCGCAGACAAGTTACGCAAACTGGGTGAGCGAAATGGTTGGCAAGTTCTGTTTCCATTCTCCAAGAAGACAGAGAATGGCCCACCCGAATCAGATCAGCATGCTTTGCCTCGAAATCGACGAAACTCTGCTCGTTGATCTTGTCGGCCAGGACGGCCGCTGAAGGGGCCCTTCGCCGCGGTTCGCGCACGCAGGAAAAGTCCGCAGGATGGCGTGCACGATGGGCGCCAGTTCGTTGCACGCACATGGATGTGCATTCAACGAACTGCGCAGTGCGCGAACAACCTTCCAGGGCAGGATGCCCGGAGAGCGCGACGACGGGGCGGCGTTTGCTTTGGTTGCTTGCTCATGGCCCGTTCAAGACAAAGTCAGTTGCGCGCCGCACGCGAGTCAAAACGATGCGCGGTTTCACAAGAGCAAAACCGGGATGCACGTTTGCACTGGCATGACAAACAGGGTAAACGGCAGACCCTCTCTCCCAAACGCGCATTGCGGAGAGGGTTGAAGCAGAAGGCCCGCCGATACGGTTAGAATTCGACACCTCGAACAAATCCGGCACCAAACACACCCCTATCCTCACTTGGCCTTTCCGTAGCAGGGAAAGCGAGACCCGCGTCATGCTATTGATGATCGACAACTACGACAGCTTCACCTACAACCTCGTCCAGTACCTGGGCGAACTCGGCGAAGACGTGCGCGTGGTGCGAAACGACGACTTGTCGGTGGACGATATCCGCAAGCTGGCGCCTTCGCGCATCGTGATTTCACCGGGTCCGGGAACGCCGGATCAGGCCGGTGTGTCCTTGCAGTTGATCGAAAAGCTCGGCGGCCGGATTCCGATTCTCGGCGTGTGCCTGGGCCATCAGAGCATCGGCCAGGCGTTCGGCGGCAAGGTGGTGCATGCGCGCCGGATCATGCACGGCAAGACGTCGATGATTCATCACACCGGCGTCGGGGTGTTCGCCGGCTTGCCGAATCCGTTCGAGGCGACGCGTTACCATTCGCTGGTGGTGGAACAATCCAGCGTGCCGTCGACCCTGGACGTGACTGCCTGGACGCAAAACGCCGATGGTGGCATCGACGAAATCATGGGGCTCAAGCACAAGGCGCTCGCCGTGGAGGGCGTGCAATTTCATCCGGAATCGATCCTGACCCGACACGGTCATGATCTGCTGCGAAATTTTCTGAGCGAAGTGCGCCAGGCCGCGTGAAGTCCATGCCCATCACACCCCAGCAAGCGCTGCAGCGCACGATCGAACACCGTGAAATCTTTCAGGACGAGATGATCGACCTGATGCGCCAGATCATGCGTGGTGAAGTCTCGCCGCAGATGGTCGCGGCAATCCTGATCGGGCTGCGGGTGAAGAAGGAAACGGTAGGCGAGATCGCCGCGGCTGCCAGCGTCATGCGCGAAATGGCGGCACAAGTGCATGTGCCGCCGTACAAGCACTTCGTCGATATCGTCGGCACCGGCGGCGACAGTTCGAACACGTTCAATATCTCCACCGCTTCGATGTTCGTTGCGGCCGCGGCGGGCGCGCGCGTGGCCAAGCATGGCAATCGCAGTGTTTCGTCGAAGTCCGGCAGCGCCGACGTGCTCGAAGCACTGGGTGCCGTGATCGACTTGACGCCTGAACAGGTCGCCTGGTGTCTGGAGGAGACCGGCATCGGCTTCATGTTCGCGCCGAATCATCATCCCGCAATGAAAGTCGTGGCGCCGGTGCGCAAGGAAATGGGCGTGCGCACCCTGTTCAATATTCTCGGACCATTGACCAACCCGGCCGGCGCACCAAGCATATTGATGGGCGTGTTCCATCACGATCTGGTCGGCATTCAGGCGCGAGCCCTGCAACGCCTGGGCATGAATCGCGCGTTGGTGGTGTGGGGCTGCGACGGTATGGACGAGATCACGCTTGGCGCGGGCACCATGATCGGCGAGCTGCAGGACGGAAACGTTCGCGAATACGAAATCCATCCGCAGGACTTCGGACTGGCAGTCTCGCCAAACGCGCTTTTGCAGGTGGCCGATGCGCAGCAATCGCGCGATCGCGTGCTCGAGGCGCTGGACGATGAGCCGGGCCCCGTACGCGATATCGTGCTGCTCAACGCCGGCGCGGCCTTGTATGTCGCCGAGCTGGCCGAATCCATCGCATCCGGCATCGAGCTTGCGCGTGCCGCCGTGAGCTCGGGCGATGCACGCCGCAAGCTCGACGAGTTCGTGGCGGCGACGCATCGCATCAGCGCACGTTGACCCAACCATGAGCGATATCCTCAAGCGCATCCTCGCGCGCAAGATCGGCGAGGTACAGGAACGCCGTTCGCGCGTCGGTATGGCAGCGCTGCGCACGCGCGCCGCCAGCCAATCGTCAATTCGCGGTTTCGCCGCCGCCTTGCGAAAACGCATCGACAGCGGCGATGCCGCCGTTATCGCGGAAGTGAAAAAGGCCAGTCCGAGCCAAGGCGTGTTGCGCGCGAATTTCGATCCCGCAGCGATTGCGCGCAGCTACGAAGCCGGCGGCGCGTCGTGCCTGTCGGTGCTCACCGACGTGGATTTCTTTCAGGGTGCCGATGACTATCTGCGCGAGGCGCGCGCAGCATGCGCGTTGCCGGTGCTGCGCAAGGATTTCATCATCGATCCCTATCAGGTTTACGAGGCGCGCGCGCTGGGTGCCGATTGCGTCCTGTTGATCGTCGCCGCATTGGGCGACTTGCAGCTCGACGAACTAGCCGGCCTGGCAGAAGAACTCGGCATGGACGCGCTGATCGAAGCGCATGATGGGCGCGAACTCGAGCGCGCGCTGGCGACGCCGGCAGCGCTGATCGGCATCAACAATCGCGACCTGAACACGTTCGCCACGTCGCTCCAGACGACATTGGACCTGCGCGGACGCGTGCCGCAGGATCGCGTGCTGATAACCGAGAGCGGCATTCATTCGCGTGCCGATGTTGAACGCATGCGCATGGCCGGCGTCAATGCATTCCTCGTCGGCGAGGCATTCATGCGCGCCGATGATCCCGGCACGGAGCTAAAACGGTTGTTCTTCGCGGGCTGAGCGCCGCGTCAATCTCGAACCATGCTTGCGCAGCGTGGCGCTGCCGATCCGGCTACCTCGAGCTGAAAACCACAATCGTCTTGCCGGAGACCGAGATCATGCCTTTCTCCTCAAGCTGCTTGAGCACGCGCCCGACCATTTCGCGCGAGCAACCGACGATGCGGCTGATTTCCTGACGCGAAATGCGGATCTGCGTACCCTTCGGATGCGACATCGCATCGGGTTCTTCGGTCAGGTCGATCAGCGTCTTGGCGACGCGGTTGGTCACATCCATGAACGCCAGACGGCTGACCTTGCGCGAGGTGTGCAGCAGTCGATTCGTCAACTGGGTGCCGATTGCGAAGAGCACTTTGGCGCAATCCTCGCGCAGCGAACTCTCGAACAACTGAAACAGGCGCTCGTAGCTGATTTCGGCCAGATCGCACGAAGTACGTGTGCGCACCATTACTTCGCGTCGCGGCGTTTCCACGAACAGACCCATTTCGCCGATGAACTCGCCGGCGTTGATATACGCCAGAATCAGCTCACGGCCCTCTTCGTCTTCCGTCGAAACCGTGACCGAGCCTTCGATGATGAAATACAGGATGTTGGCCGAATCTCCGGGACGGATGATCGACGTCTTGCCCGGATAACGGCGCCGATGGCAATAGCCGAGAACGCGCTCCAGCGTCTTGCCATCCATTTCCAGCGCGGTCGGCGCCTGCACGTGAGGAACCGCGCGTTGCAGCGTGTATCGAACGTCTACCATGCTTCAGCATCCCCTTGGGTTTGCGCGAAACGGCAACTTTTGTGCCCGGCGCGTGTCGGCAATCTTAGTCGAAAACGTCGTTTTTGTTCGAGCGTGAGCGGATATTAGCGCACCTGAACGTGGCGCGTGGTTTTCCGCAACCCCGACTTGCTCCATAATTCCGCCTTTCCCGCCGCCGGCCCTTTGCGAGGTACACGCCGTGGTCAAGCCTCTTCCGCGCCTGAAACTGCAGGGTTTCAACAACCTGACCAAGGCGCTGAGCTTTAATATCTACGACATCTGCTACGCAGTGACGGCGAAACAGCGCGATCGCTACATCGAATACATCGATGAACAATACGATGCGGATCGCCTGACCAATATCCTCACCGACGTGGCCGAGATCATCGGTGCGAACATCCTCAATATCGCGCGCCAGGATTACGATCCGCAAGGCGCGAGCGTCACGATTCTCATCTCCGAACACCCGGTTGTCGAGAAACTCGGCCGCGACATGATCTCCGGTGCCATGCTCGCGCATCTGGACAAGAGCCACATCACCGTCCACACGTATCCGGAAACGCATCCGCACAATGGCATTGCCACATTCCGCGCAGATATCGACGTGGCCACCTGCGGCGTGATCTCGCCATTGAAGGCGTTGAATTACCTGATCGACAGCTTCGAATCCGACATCGTGGTGATGGATTATCGCGTGCGTGGATTTACCCGCGATGTAAAGGGCAAGAAGCACTACATCGACCACCGCATCAATTCGATCCAGGAATATCTGGCCCGGCACATCCGCCAGAAATATGAGATGTTCGATGTCAACGTGTATCAGGAAAACATGTTCCACACCAAGATGCACGTGAAAGACTTCGACCTGGAAACCTACTTGTTCGAGGCCCAGGCCCAGGACCTGTCATTCAAGGATCGTCAGCGCATCGAATCGCTGCTCAAGCGCGAGATCGAGGAATTGTTTCATGGACGCAATTTGACGTAAGGGCCGGGATTCGGGACTCGGAAATATCGAGAGCCGCCACTCACGACGACGCGCAGCGACGACCCGGAAAGACAAGTTTCTTGCGCTTCCCCGATTCACGAATCCCGAATCGCGAGCCCGTGCAACCTCTGATTCACTCCTGCGTCGGCGTCACCCGTGCTGCCTGTCCGCAGGACAAGGCGCACTGGCGCAGGCACGGCGGGTGCCTGTCAAGTCAATGCAATGCAATGCAATGCAATGCAATGCAGGATTGCGGACAGGCAACAAGGGCCCAAACTGATTGATTTCAAGGCTGGGGTGACGTCCGGAAAGCCCGCATGCCGCCTGCACAGGGGTTAATCAAAGGCCCCCTAAATCCGATATGCCACCGCCTTCATCACAGCCGACGCCACCCGCATCAGGGCCGGCACGGGCTGCGGCAAATCGATGCCGCCGGCGGCTTGGGCATTCTTTCCGTGGCGCGCTTCGTCAGCCTGCATTTGTGCAACGACGGCGCGACTGCGCGCATCGGATTCGGGAAGCTTCTGCAGGTGTTCGCCGAGGTGCGCCTCGACCTGGCGTTCGGTTTCAACGACGAAGCCCAGGCTGACGCGATCGCTCGCCAAGGCGGCCAGTGCGCCGAGAGCGAAACTGCCGGCATACCACAGCGGATTGAACAGGCTTGGTCGACTGCGCAACGCATGCAGGCGTTCGCCGCACCAGGCTAGATGATCGGTTTCTTCGGCTGCAGCCTCGAGCAATTGTTCTCGTGTCGCTGCGTCGCGCGCGACCAGCGCTTGTCCGGAATACAAGGCCTGTGCGCAGACCTCACCGGTGTGATTGACGCGCATCAAACCTGCCGCGTGCCGGCGCTGGGTCTCGTCGAGTTCGGCTTCGGCGATGCCAGCCGCGGGCGAAGCACGGGCAGCTTCCGGGCCATTGCCCAACGCGCTGCCCAGCGCGCGTTCGATCTCGATGAGCGCGCGATCGAAGCGACCAGGTCGGCGGAAAAATTCGGGCGCAGGCATACAGTCAATTATCGAGTTGTTCGGCGAGCAAGGCAATCGGATGCACCACCGGCATGGATTCTCCGCGCTGACGCAGTCCGTTGTCGAGAAAGATGCGGCAGCCGACATTGCTGGTCACCAGCAAATCCGGTTTAAGGGACATTCCTTGATCGAGCTTGAGCGCGCGCAGGGTATCGGCAATATCCGCATGCCGCAAAAAATAATCGCCGGCGGCGCCGCAACAGCCTGGTGCAGTCGGCAGCGCGGCGATGTCGAGTTGCGGAATCCTGGCCAGCAAGCGCGCGACCGTGTCGCCGCTGCGCACCACGTTGGCCTGTGTGCACGGGGTGTGCAAAGCGACCCGCCGAGCCAGCGGGCGAAACACAAGCGCGCCGATACGTTCATCGCTGACCAGAAATGCATGGATATCGCATACGCGCATCGATGGGTCATTGAAAACCTGGTCGCGCAGCGTGCCGAAGCAACCCGACGCGGAAACCAAAACCGTATCGACCTCGTTGTCGATGAAGGCTTGTCGCGTCGTTGCCGCCAGCCGCTTTGCGCGCTTGATGTCGCCCGCGTGCAGCGATAGCGCACCACAGCATCCCTGCGCCCGCGGCAGCACCACGTCATAGCCCAATGCCTGCAGCAGTCGCGTCGCCCCCGCATGCGCGTCGCGATCGACGCCGGCCGCTATGCATCCGCAAAACAAGCCAACACGACCGCGTGAAGGTGTTTCCGCGCTGCGCGGCCGAACATCCCGCAGCGGTGCCGGCAATCGTGGTAACTCGCGCAGCGCGCGATCCAGGCGCAACGGGCGCAGCAGCGATCGCATCGCCCGGCTTTGCAGCACCTGGCGTACCAGCGGAAGGTTTGCAAATTGCAGGCCCGCACGCAGCAGTCGCGGATGCGCAACGATCGACTCGAACAGGCCGCTGCGAGGTCGCAGTGGTGCCGACTTGCGCAGCGTCGCACGCGTGGCCACGAGCAATTCCCCGTATCGCACCTGCGAAGGGCAGACGCGTTCGCAACTCATGCAAGCCAGACATTGGTCCAGATGCTCGACCAGCGACGCCGTCGCATCGAGGCGTCCGTTGGCAAGTGCCTGCGCGAATGCGATACGGCCGCGCGGTGATTCGGCTTCCGTGCGGGCGACAGCGTAGGTCGGGCACGTCGGCAGGCACAGCCCGCATTTGACGCACTGGTCGGCAAGTTCGGAAATGCGTGCGCTGTTTTCCATCCTCGGACATTCACGTGTTTCAACATCGCTTGATCCATCGTCAAGCGTCGCAAAGATTCAACGCGACCGGGTTCGGTCGAACGAAACGCCGTGCACCTTGTTGCCTGCTTTGCCTGGCGTGATCAGGATGCTCTGAACAAGCCGGCACGGGCGTCAAGGATACGCCGATCGGCACATCGCCTCGCGGCTGTTTGCGCGCGATACACGACATACCGCCTACAATAGTCGCATCCACCCCGGAGAACCGATCATGACCCGTCGCTTTACCGCATCCGATGCCGTCGAAGACTACGTCTGGGCTCATACCCGTGAAAGCGAGGTCGCGCGCCAACTGCGCGAACGCACGGCCGACCTGGCGCAGGCGCAGATGCAGATTGGTCCGGATCAGGCGGCATTTCTGGCGTTGCTGGTGCGCAGCATCGGTGCACAGCGCTGCATCGAGATCGGCACGTTCACCGGCATGAGTGCGTTGGCGGTGGCCGGCGCGCTGCCTGCCGATGGCAAGCTGGTGTGTTGCGATATCAGCGAGGAATGGACATCCATTGCCCGCGAATACTGGGAACGCGCAGGCGTAGCCGAGCGCATCGATCTGCGCCTGGCGCCGGCGCTGGATACGCTCAACGACCTGCTTGCCGACGGTGGCCGCGAGCAGTTCGATTTTGCCTTCATTGATGCGGACAAGACCGGTTACGACGCGTATTACGAGGCCTGCCTGCAACTGCTACGCCCGGGTGGCCTGATCGCGCTCGACAACATGCTTTGGTCGGGTCGTGTCGCCGATCCGGATTGTCACGACGCCGACACCGACGCGATTCGCGCATTGAATGCGAAAATCCACGCCGACCTGCGCGTCGATGCAACCCTGCTAACACTCGGCGATGGCGTGATGCTCGTGCACAAATGCTGAGCCATCGGCGCAGGTTGCGGGTGAGCGCGGCGAACCCTGACATCAACGCCGCTTGCGATGCCATCGTTCGGCATCGCGGCACTCAGCCCAAGCTGGGCCGCCACGGCTATTTCTTCCCACCAATTTGCCTGTTTTTCCCAGGTTGATACTTGGCCGGATCAAATCCCCCCACTTCGAACTCCAGGGTCTTCGCACCCTCGCCCTTGATCGTCACATCGACGGAAACCGTTTTCGCCTTTTCCATGTCCGCGATAAAACGTTTGTCGGGATCGATGAACAGCGCCGGCTCGCCGGTTGGCGGAATGGTCGCCGGCATGCGCCGGGCCGCCTTGCCATCGAAACTCACCGGCAATGTGGCGCAACCTTTGTGGCAATCGAAGCGCGCGCGATCGAGCAGCAGATACACGCTTTGTCCCCACTTCGGATGCTGGCGAAGCACCAGCCGCGCGCGTGCACCGGACGCAGGCGGATGCTCGCTCGGGATGGCAGCCGCGTATTGCGTGCCGCCGGCTTCCGGAGTAGCGGTGTACACCCACAAATGCGCCAGGCGGCGCGACTGCGCCTGGCGCGCGGCTCTGTCGCGAACCTCCGGAAGCGTTTGTAACACACGGGCAGCCGCAGCCGTGCCGGGAAAGCGCGTGAGCACCTCGTTGCCCAGGGTAGCGGCCAGATCCCAACTCTGGCTGGCGCGCATTTGGTCGTAGAGCGCGGCTTCTTTTGCCGCACCGGCTTCAGCGGCGGCTTTCGCGGCAACCGCCGGATCGACCGGCGCTGGCGATGGCGTGCGCGAGCACGCGCCCAGCGCGGGAATCAGCAATGCACAACAAAGACACGCAAGACGACGCGGCATGATACGCAATTCCCGAAAGACGAAATGCCAACGATAACCGCTTCGGCTGTCAATCGCACGGGTCGCGACCAAGATTGTGATCGTAGGCCGACACGGTTTCATCGTGCTTGTGGCCGGGACGACCGATGGCGCCGGCGCGATGGATCTGTGCGCAAGCGTATTCGCGCGAAATCTTCGTCGCCGAAACTCCAACCTGTTTGCGCGCATTGTCGCTGCCGGCAACGCGGTGCGGGCAACCACGATGGCGATAGAACACCTGACCGTCGCTGCTACGACACTCGAAGGAGAATTCCTTCAACGCGGGAGTTCGCGACCTTGTGGTTTTGTGGCGCTTGTTCGCACGTTTGGCGTCGACGGCATAGGTCGGCGACGCCGCGTAAGCGGGCGCTTGAGCCAGCGCGACCGTGCTTTGTTGTTGAGTTGCCGCGCACGGTTGCGCCTGAAATGCGATGCCGCCGTCGCCATCGATACATTTGTAGACTGTTTCGGCATTTACGCAGACCGCCACGATCAGCAATGCGACGCTCGAGCTTGCGCACAACCATCGCGCCACACCTGGAAAGTTAAATTCCAACATGCACCATCCCTCGCTGAATGGCGCAATTTTCAGCGTTGTCTGACAGGTGAACCAGCGACAATCGCCGCGCGGTCGCGTAGGAAAATGACTACCGGATCGCGACTAGCCTTTCTTGCCTGACACCGACTTTCCTGCGACCCCCGCGGGCCGGTGCTGCAAAGCCATGCCTTTGAGCACGATCACCGCTTCGCTCAAGGCGTAGTCGTTGAGCGTACCGTCGTCAACTGAATCCGCATCGTGATGCTTGTCGTTTTCGTGCGCGCCCTTGAGATGATGCGGCAAATCGCGCTCGCCGGTGATCAGCGAGGGAGGAACATCGCGCAATGAGAGTTTCAAATTCGCCAGTTCGATGTCCGGTTGAATGCCGGCTGCCTGAATTGAAGTGCCGTTCGGCGTGTAGTAGCGTGCTGTGGTCAATTTGACCGCATGCGTATCATCAAGCGGCATCACCGTTTGCACCGAGCCTTTGCCGAACGTGCGTCCGCCCATCAGCAGTGCGCGATGATTGTCCTTGAGCGCGCCCGCCACGATTTCCGCCGCGGATGCCGTTCCGTTGTCGACCAGCACCACCATCGGCACGCCGTCGAGCAAATCGCCCGGGGTGGCGCTGAAACTGAGATCGGATTGCTTGATGCGTCCCCGCGTCGTCACGATCGTGCCGCTGTCGAGAAAATCGTCGCTGATCTCGACGGCGGATGTCAGCAACCCACCGGGATTGCTGCGCAAATCCAGAACGGCGCCGCGCATCGGTTTCTTCCTGGCCAGCAACGCTTCGAGTTTGTGACGCAGTTCGCTGCCGGTATCCTGCTGGAACTGGGCGATACGAACATAGATGTATCCTGGTTCCAATGCGCGCACGCGCACACTGGCGACGCGAACCAGCGCGCGAGTCAGCGTGTAGTTTTCCGGCACGCTGGCGCCTTCGTGCATCACGCTCAATGTGATCTTCGTGCCGGCCTTGCCGCGCAGCTTGTCGACGGCCTGGTTGACGTTGTCCGGCGTGATCGCTTCGCCGTCGATGCGCACGATGATATCGCCGGGTTTGATGCCGGCGTGCGCGGCCGGCGTATCGTCGATCGGCGCGACGACGCGCAAGCGACCATCGACCGTGAACACCTCGATGCCCAGGCCCGCATAACTGCCGCTGGTGTCCTCATCCAACGATTGCATCTGACTTTGATCCAGGTACTCGCTGTGTGGATCAAGACCGGCAAGCAACCCACGGATCGCATTCTGCATCAGCGTCTTGTTGTCGACCGGATCGACGTAGGCCTGCCGCACCAGATTGAAAACTTCCGTGAATGTACGGATGTCATCGAGGCCGACGGTCGGTTGAGTAGGCGGTGTTGTCGGTTTGGCATCCGTTGCGGCGCGCAGCGCCAGCGGCGCGGACAGCAGCAGAAATGAAAAGACGATACGCAGCATGGCAGTGGTCCGGTTGGATATGGAAGCCGTGGCCGATTATAGGCTCTAACTCCTTGAACTATCGTGAACGCGATTCCAGCCAGCGCATCGGATCCAGCGGTTTGCGTTCGTGGCGCAGCTCGAAATACAGGCCCGGCGTCCTGCGTCCGCCGCTTTCGCCGCTGGTGGCGATGACATCGCCGGCGTCGACCCAGTCGCCGACGTCCCTGAGCAGCGTTTCGTCGCAGCCGTACAGGCTCAAATAGCCGTCGCCGTGATCGAGGATCAGCAGCAGCCCGTAGCCGCGCAGCCAGTCGGCGTAGACCACCCGGCCGTGGGCCACGGCGCGGATTTCATGGCCGGTGTTCGCCGCAATCAGTACGCCCTGATTCGACTGATCGGCACTGTCCTTGGCGCCGAATGCGGCAGCAATTTTGCCGCGCAACGGCCAATGCAAATGCCCGCGCAGCCGTTCGAACGGCTGCGCATTGCTCAGCTGCGGGGGGATATCGGCGAAGATATCGCGTAATTTCGCGAGCAGATCGAGCAGGCCTTTCTCGTCGCGCGACAACTGCGCGATTCGCTCGGCCTGGGTTTTCAATTTCGCATCCAGCGCGACGACAAGCCGGTTGCGCGCGTCGCGCTCCAACTGCAGTTGCGCGACCTGCGCGGCACGCTCATCGCGCGATTGTTTGAGCGCCGCATTCTGGCGTTGGATGTCCGACTGTACTTTTGCCAACGCATCCAGATCAGTGAGCAGACCGTCTATGCGATCGATACGCGCGCGCTTGAAATAGCGGTAATACGCCAGCATGCGTCCGACGTTGTCAATATCGTCCTGCTCAAGCAACAGCCGTAATTCTTCATCGCCGCCCATGGCGTAAGCTGAACGAATCAGCGCTGCCAACGCTTCGCGCTGGTCCTTGAGCTTGACTTCCAGCGCCGCGCGCCCTGCGACCAGATCATCGAGCTTGTGCTGTTGCCCAGCAAGTCGCTCATCAAGCCCGCGCAATTGCTTCGCCGTCGCGGCGATCTTCAATTCCTGTTCGCGCAAGGCGTCGGTTGCCGCACTCTTTGCGGTATTTGTATGACGATGTTCTTCCGTGATTTTGCGAATTTGCGCCCGCACATCTTCAAGCTTGCGTTTGGCCTGGGCTTCCTCGGCGGCGTGTTTTGCATCCGGCGCCTGGCTGTGCGCACTTCGGATCGTCACGACGACCGCGAGACACATGCCGAGCATCACCAGAAATCGCGTCGCGGATCGGCGGCTCATGACTGCGCGGCTGCCGATTTCGTCATTTCCGCGCAGGCGGGATTGACGAATTGAAGGTGCCTGCACCGGCGCCGCGACGCATCGGCGATCGGATATCGCGTGTGAAGCAGGAAAAAAACGAAGCGGTCAAGGCTGTCAGCCGAAAGTTATCAACGAATTCCCCGTCATTTCGGCCGGCATCGGCAACCCCATTACAGCCAGGACAGTCGGCGCGAGATCGCTGAGCGACCCCGGTTGCAACGTTGCCTTGCGGCCGACGTAGACCAACGGGACCGGGCCGACGGTGTGCTGGGTGTGTGGCTGTCCGTCGTCGGCGCGCATTTGTTCCAGATTGCCGTGATCGGCGCTGATCAACATTTCGCCGCCGGCTTCGCGGATGGCGTGGGTCAATCGTCCCAACGCAACGTCAATGGCTTCGGCTGCCTTGATGCCGGCGTCCAATTTGCCGCTGTGTCCGACCATGTCAGCATTGGCGAGGTTGCACACGATGAAATCGTACCGGCTGCTGCGAATGGCTTCGATGAGTTTGTCGGTCACTTCCGGGCAACTCATTTCCGGTTGCAGATCATAGGTCGCGACTTTCGGGCTGGGCACCAGAATCCGGTCTTCGCCCGCGTAGGGTTCTTCGCGGCCGCCGGAAAAGAAAAAGGTGACATGCGCATATTTCTCGGTTTCGGCGATGCGCAGTTGGTGCAGGTGCAGTCCCGCCAGATATTCGCCGAGTGAGTTGGTCAGCGGTTGTGGCGGGAATGCAATGGCGGTGACATCGAGATTTTCGCTGTACTGGGTCAACGTGACAAACGAGGACAAATGCAGCGTGCGCGATCGCGCGAATCCATGGAAATTCGGATCGACAAACGCCTGGGTAAGCTGGCGTGCGCGATCGGCGCGGTAATTCATGTGTACGATCGCATCGCCCTCGCCCATCGAATAGGATTTCCTGACCACGGTCGGTTTGACGAACTCGTCGGTTTCGCCGCGCGCATAGGCGGCATCGAGCGCGGCCAGCGCACCATCGGCGTACAAACCTGCGCCGTCGACAATCGCGTCCCAGGCCAGCTTGACCCGGTCCCAGCGTTTGTCGCGATCCATCGCGTAATAGCGACCACTGACCGTGGCGATGAATGCACTGGGCAGCTTCGCGCATAGCGCGTCGAGCTTTTCCAGCGACGCGCGCGCGCTTTGCGGTGGCGTGTCGCGGCCATCGAGGAACGCATGGACGGCAATGCGCTCGACACCGTGGCGGTGCGCCAGATCGAGCATGGCGAAAATATGTTGCTCCTGGCTATGCACGCCACCCGGACTGAGCAATCCGAAGATATGCAGAGTCCCGCCCGCGCGTTTGACCGCGGCGCAGGCCTGGCGCAGAGCGGCATTGGTGAAAAAATCGCCATTGGCTATGGCCGCGTCGATCCGGGTCAGATCCTGATAGACAATGCGCCCGGCGCCGATATTCATGTGTCCGACTTCGGAATTACCCATCTGCCCATCCGGCAAACCCACGTAGTGCCCGTGCGTTTGCACCAGCGTGTGCGGACACTGGGCGAGCAGGTGCTGCCAGTTCGGGAGATGCGCCTGGGCGATGGCGTTGTTTTCGCGTTCGGCACGATGGCCCCAACCATCGAGTATCAGCAGAAGTACCGGTTTGGGTCGGGACACAGGTTCGATCCGGAATGGCGCGCGCGGCAATGCCGGGCATGGTAACGGAATTTGGCGAGCGCCTGAATTCGCGCCGTCGAAACCGGCAGGAAAGCGTTCAGCGCCTTTCAACCCTGCGGCGACTTGACGCATCCAAGCCGTTGTCCAACCACCACGGAGTTATCCGATGATTCGCGTCGCTCTTTCAGTTCTTCTGGCCTTTGTGATCAGCCTCAGCGCATTTGCCGGCAACGAGTCGCTCGATATCGACAAGGTCAATGGCAGCATCCATGTACCCGACAATGCCACGGCCGGCAAGCTGAGCACGGTCAACGGAAGTATTCATGTCGGCGCGGGTGCGCACGTGTCCGATACCGATACGGTCAACGGTGGCATAGATATCGGCGACGGCAGCACGGTCGCATCGCTGGATACGGTCAACGGCGGCATCCACGTTGGCGCGAATGCGCGTGTCGCAAAAACCGTGGAAGCAGTCAACGGTTCCATCACTCTGGCGACCGGCGCCGACGTGACCGGAAAGCTCAGCAACGTCAACGGCGCGATCAAGTTGACCGCAGCGCATGTCGGCGGCGGAATCGAGACCGTATCCGGCGACACCACTGTCGGCGCGAATTCGCATGTCGAAGGCGGCATCACCGTGAACGAAGACCACAGCTGGTTTCACTTCGGATCCACGCGCAAGCCGCGCATCGTCATCGGCCCGCATGCCGTCGTACAAGGCGACTTGACGTTCAAACGGGAAGTCGAATTGTTTGTCAGCGACAGCGCGACGATCGGCAAGATTACGGGTGCCACAGCGACGAAATTCAGCGGCGATACCCCGCCGCAATAGGCGTCAATTGTCGCTGACCGACGCGCAAATTCGTGCGCGGAGCGCACGCGACCGTGCTACCGGGCTACAATCGGGAACTCCACTCGCTGTTGCCCGGAGTTCCCGATGTTGCGTTGCTTATGCCTGATTGCCGCAGTGTGCCTGCTCGTCGCCTGCAACAAACCTGCACCAAATCCGCCGACAACGACCACTCCGGCGGTCTCCGCCAAGACTATGCCCGCGTCAAGCCCTGCGCCGGTGGTTCCCACGCGCGATGGCCATTTTTCGCCGGCAATCACCGCCGAGGATTTTGCCGCATACGACCAGCGCCTGGGTTCCGACGAATTCGAAGGTCGCAAACCGGGCACGATCGGCGAGCGTATGGCGACCACGTATCTGATCGACCAGTTTCAGAGCATGGGGCTCAAGCCCGGAAATCACGGCAGTTTCCTGCAATCGGTGCCGGCGATCGAAACGACCCAGCTCGATGGCGACAAGGTTGACGTCGCTGTGAGCGAGGGCGGCAAGGTCGAAAACTATGCCAACCACACCGACGTCATGATCACGACGCTGCAGGGCAAACCGCACGTTGAACTGAAAGACAGCGATATGGTTTTCGTCGGCTACGGCATCGTCGCGCCGGAATATCACTGGAACGACTACGCCGGGCTCGACGTAAAGGGCAAGACCGTCGTGGTGCTGGTCAACGATCCGGGTAGTGCAAAAGCGAGCTTGTTCAAGGGCCGCAACATGACTTACTACGGTCGTTGGACCTACAAGTTCGAGGAAGCCGCACGCCAAGGCGCAGCCGGTTGCCTGGTTGTGCACGATACCGACAAGGCCGGATACCCATGGCATGTCGTCGTAAACAGTTGGGCGGGGCCGCAATTCAGCCTGCCGCCCAGCGAAGATCCCGCGCCGCGCCTGACCATGGCCGGCTGGATTTCCGGCGATGCCGTGAAGCGCCTGTTCGCAAAAGCCGGCGCCGATTTCGACGCATTGAAAACCGCCGCGATCGTACCCGGATTCAAACCGGTGCCCCTTGCCGCCAAGCTGTCGACCCGGTTCGACAGCCGCATCCGCAATATCCTGTCGACCAATGTCGTGGCGATGTTGCCTGGCAGCCAGCGCCCCGACGAAGCGATCGTGTATTCCGCGCACTGGGATCATTTCGGTCGCGATCCGAAACTCAGCGGCGACCAGATCTACAACGGCGCCGTGGACAACGGTACGGGTTTGTCGGCCTTGCTCGAACTGGCCGATGCGTTCGCGCATCAACAGCCGCCGCCGCAGCGGACGCTGTTGTTTTTGGCGACCACGCTCGAAGAAGCCGGCATGCTTGGTTCGCAGTACTACACGCTGCATCCAATCGTGCCGCTGAACAAGACCGTGGCCGACATCAACATGGACATCCTGCTGCCGATCGGACGCACACACGATATGGCGATAATCGGCTACGGACAATCGCAGATGGACGATTACCTCAAGACCGCGCTGGTCGCGCAAGGCCGTGTCATCGTGGCCGACGAAGAACCCGAGAAAGGCATGTTCTATCGTTCCGATCAGCTCAACTTCGCGCGCCAGGGCGTGCCGGTGCTGTATGCACGTGGCGGCTTCGACAAACTCGATGGCGGCAAGGCCGCCGGCCGCGCCGCTTATGACGACTACACCCGAAATCACTACCACAAGCCGGCCGACAACTATGATCCGAACTGGGATTTCTCTGGTGTGATCGAAGATGTCAACGCGCTGTATGCCGTCGGCAAACGCCTCGCCGACGAAACCACCTTTCCCGATTGGGCGGTAGACAGCGAATTTCGCGCAGCGCGCCAGGCTTCGCTGAAGGCAACGGCGAAACCGTAGGCTCGATATCTACTGCGACCCGTGCCCAACCGACTGGCAAACGATCGGGGCCAGTGGTCCGTTTTCGGCGGGACAGCCTTGTCAGTCGAAGCCGCCGCCGATCTGGCGGGTGCAGCATTCGGTGTGCCCGCTGACTGAGCCGCAGTCTCGCTGACCGCGGCCTTGCGCTGCGCATCGCTCGAACAAAATGGGGCTTCGGTCCCCGGCGCGCTTTCGAAAACGTCGACGGCCCGCCATGACGGCTTGCGGAAATTTTCCGCCACCGACCACCACGCTTGGGCGGCAGGTTGCCGTCCTGATCAACCGTGAATTGCCCGAATCGAAGCGGCTATGCGAACCGGCAATCTCCATCTTGGTCCGACGCAACTGCTTCGCCACGAATTCGCCGAACGCGTCGGTGTGGGCGCAGATCGATGCATTGGCAATCCCGCCCGGTCTTGGGCAGACACGGGCCCGTGAGCGGGTACCGCTCGGCCTGGGCGACGCCAAACGATACCGCGGCCAATAACCTGGGCAAATGCGATGCATCGCATCCAGCGATGATGCATCGTCTTCTTGCATGAACGACGTGTATGCGCAAAGGTTTGGGCTGGCGACGTTCACCGATCGACAAACCGAAGAGCCCGAATCGCGCTAGACTGGTTTCGATCTTGCCGCACCGGGTGGTTCGGTGGCAGTCGCGCCGCTGGTGTAGTGCTTCACTCTATTTGAACCATTCGGAGCCAAGCAAACGGGAGTCTGACGATGTTGGGCGTATATATCGTCCCGGTTTTGTTCACGCTATGCGCATTGCTGTCGCTGATCGCGCTGACGCAATTGTTTGCCGTACGCCGCCACTGGCGCGCGCGGCGTCGACTGGCGTGTGCACATCGAGGTTTCTGGCTGGCCGTGTTTGTGGCGCTGGCAGTGCTGTGCGGAATTCTGGGTGCGGGACTGCGCGGCTATCGCTTGCTGCTGGCGGAAATGCCGGTAGCCAATATCCATGCGCGGCAACTCGCTCCACAGCAGTTCGCAGTTCGCATCGATTTCCCGGATGGCAGCCATCGCAGCGCCACGCTCAACGGCGACGAATGGCAGCTGGACGCGCGCGTGATCAAGTGGACGCCACGCGCCGTGACGCTGGGCGCCAAACCGCTGTATCAAGTGGACCGGTTGTCCGGCCGCTATCACGACCCCAATCAGGCACGCACGAGCTTGCCCAGCGTCGTCGATCTCGGCACGGACTCGATAGTCGATCCATGGCACCTGAAAAAAGATTATCCGGAATGGTTGCCGTGGATCGATGCCGATTACGGCAGCGCGACATATCTACCGCTGGTCGATGGCGGCAAATACACGGTGACAATCAGTCCGCTCGGCGGATTGATTGCGCGCGCGGCCGATCCGGCCACCGATGAAAAGCTGAAGGCGGCCTGGTAGAAAGACGGCGATCGGAAAGACAAATGCAATGGCTGGTTTGCGCCGCGCCTAATGCTTCAGCTGATCGAGAATGAATGAAAATTCCTCGGCCACTTCACGGTAGCGACGGTAGCGTCCGGATTTTCCGCCATGACCGGCATCCATGTTTATCTTCAGCAGCAATGGATTGTTGCCGGTTTTCATGGCGCGCAGTTTAGCCACCCATTTGGTCGGTTCGTAATATTGCACCTGCGAATCCCACAGGCCGGTAGTGATCAGCATTGCCGGATAAACGTGCGCGCGCACGTTGTCGTAGGGCGAATACGACAGCATGTATTTGTAGAAAACGGTTTCCTGCGGATTGCCCCATTCGTCGAATTCATTCGTAGTGAGCGGAATGCTGTCATCGAGCATGGTAGTGACCACATCGACGAACGGCACGTGCGCGACGATGCCGCGATACGTATCCGGTGCCATGTTCGCGATCGCGCCCATCAGCAAGCCGCCGGCACTGCCGCCCTCGGCAAAAACCTTGTCCTTCGCTGCATAACCGTACTTGACCAGGTAATTGCTTACGTCGATGAAGTCGGTAAACGTATTCTTCTTGTGCAGCAGCTTGCCATCTTCGTACCATGCGCGACCCATTTCGCCGCCGCCGCGCACATGGGCGATGGCATAAACGAATCCGCGATCGACCAGTGAAAACCGTGGTGACGAGAAATGCGGGTCGATGGAAATGCCGTATGAGCCATAGCCATATTGATACAACGGTGCAGTTCCGTCGCGCTTGAAATCCTTGCGGTACAACAGCGATACCGGAATGCGCGCATTATCGCGCGCCGTCACCCAGATGCGCCGTGCGATGTAGTTGGCCGGATCGTAGCCGCCGAGCACCTCCTCGCGCTTGCGCAGCGTACGATGCCCGGTCTTCATGTCGATATCGTAGACCGAGCTCGGCGTGATCAGCGACGAATAGTTGTAGCGCAGGGTGTCGGTGTTCTGTTCGCGGTTGTCGCCGATCGATGCGGTGTAATCGGCATCGTCTGTCGCGACGAAGTAACTACTGCCGCCATGCCATGGACGCACCTGGAGCCGCTGCAAACCATCGCTGCGCTCGCCGACGACCAGGTAATTGCGGAACAAGGCAAAACCGTCGATCGTTACCCCGGGTTTCGATGGAACGATGTCGCGCCAGCGCTGCTTGCTGCCGGCACGCGCATCGGCCACCTGCATGATGCGGTAGTTCTTTGCGTTCCAGTTGGTACGCACGATCCAGCGATGATCGATGTGGTCGGCGTGATATTCCATGGCGTGCTCGCGCGGGGCAAGCACGCGGAAACGCGAGCGCGGGCGATTCGCGCGAATGAAACGCACCTCGCTCGACAACGTGCTCTGTTCGTCCAGCACGATGTATTTTTCATCGCCGCTGCGAGACACATCCATGTAGTAGCTGTGATCGCGTTCTTCGTAAACGATAGCGTCTTTGGCCGGATTACTGCCAAGTACGTGGCGGCGCACACGCACGGTGAGCAGGGTGATGGGATCGTTTTCGACGTACAACAGCGTCTTGTTGTCGTCGGCCCAAGCCATCGAAGCCGGCGTCCCGATAATGGTGTCGGGCAGCGTCTCTCCGGTTTTCAAATCCTTGAACGCAATCGTGTACTGTCGCCGACCGCTGGTATCGACCGCATATGCCAGCATGCGCTCGTTCGGGCTGACGGCGGTCGCGCCAATCTGGAAGAAATCGTGGCCCTCCGCCATGGCATTGTCATCGAGCAGGATCTGCTCGGCAGCATGGGCACGAATGGATCGTCGCGCGTGGATCGGATATTCCCGATCAGGCAGGAATCGCGTGTAGTAGTAAAAGTGCCTGTATTTGGCAGGAACGCTGGAATCGTCAGGCTTGAGCCGGGCGATCATCTCTGCGTACAGGGTGTCTTCAAAGGCCTTGGTGTGTGCCGTCATCGCCGTGTAATACGCGTTTTCGGCATTCAAGTAAGCCAACACGTCCGGTCGCCTGCGCGTGTCGTCGCGCAGCCAGTAGTAGTTGTCGACACGGATCCCGTTTGGCGACTGCACATCGTAAGGATGCGTGGCTGCAAGCGGCGGATGTGGCTGGCCGGCGTCCGCGAATTGCGGTTTTTGCGTGACGCAGGCGCACAACAACACGATAGCCGGAAGTGGTACCCAATATTTCAAGTGCCTGGCAAACATGCTGCTGTCTCCGTGCGAGCGGGCGATGGTATACGCTTGCTCGCGCAGCGGCCAGTCGAGCATAGCCGGCGGATCGCGGCGCGCGTGTGCCACCGGCGTATAATCCACTTTTCCACTTTGCCCTCTGCCAATGCTGCGCATTCTGTTGATCGAGGACCAACGCGATATCGCCGCGAACATCTGGGATTTCCTGGAACATCGCGGCTTCGTGATGGATCATGCGGGCGATGGTGCGACCGGCTTGCGCATGGCGCTGGAAGGCGGTTACGACGTCATCGTGCTGGATCTGGGTCTGCCCAAACTCGACGGACTGGATCTATGCCGCCAATTGCGCGCCAAGCAGCGCGATACACCGGTGCTCATGCTCACCGCGCGCGACACGCTGCAAGACAAACTTGCGGGTTTCGCCGGAGGAGCCGACGACTATCTGGTCAAGCCCTTCGCCATGAAGGAACTCGAAGCACGCATCCGCGTATTGCATCGTCGGCGCGGGATGCCGAGCGGTGGTTTGCTGCGCGTTGCCGATCTCACCCTCGATCCGACGGTGCGCGACGTCGAGCGCGCGGGTCACAAGCTCGCGCTGAGCCACGCGGGTTGTGTTCTGCTCGAATTGCTGATGCGCCGCTCGCCGCACCTGGTGCGCCACAGCGAGTTGGCCCAGGCCCTGTGGGGCGAGTCCGGCGGTGACATTGCAACGCTGCATACGCATCTTTCCCTGTTGCGATCAGTGATCGACCGGCCGTTCAAAGTGCATTTGCTGCATACCGTTCACGGTTTTGGTTATCGCATCGCGGAGTCGGCAGATGCATAGCACGCGCCTTGGCCTGCGCGCCCGTGTCGCATTGACATTTGCCATTCTCGGCCTGGTCGTGAGCACCTGTGTAGCGATGGTGGCAGTGCATTTTTCCGATTCGTACGTGGATCGTCTGGTCGAGGAAATGCTGCGCGTCGAGGGCGATTACCTGCGCGCACGCTTCAGCGTAGACGACAAGCTTCCGCGTCCGCACACCCGGCACTTTTATGAGTTCACGCGTGGCGCCGGCAGTACCGATCCGCCACCGGCGGAAATCGCCGCGCTCGGGCCCGGCTTCCATGAGTTGGATGATCCGGATGGAGGTGAGCGGCATGTCGCCATCTACGATCTTCACGGGCAACGCCTCTACATCGTTCTCGACATCGGGCGCGAAAGTATTCGCGAACGCCGCTTTGCGCGCGATCTGCTGGCGTTGGTTGCTTTCGGGACGGGTTTGTCGGCTTGGCTGGGCTGGCTGTGGGCAGGGCGCGCGATCGAACCGGTGCGTCGTCTCGCCGGGCGTGTCGAAACGCTGGAACCGAATTCGCGCGGAACCACCATGCTCGCCGCGGATTTCGCCGACGATGAAGTTGGTGCGCTGGCCCGCACATTCGACCGATTTCAGGAACGACTCTACAAATTCGTTCGTCGCGAACGTGCGTTCACCGCTGACGCCAGTCACGAAATGCGCACGCCCCTGGCTGTGATCCGCGGTGCGATCGAGGTCTTTTTGGATCGAAACGGCAATGATCCGGCCAATCTCGCGCGCTTGCGGCGCATGCAGCGCGGCACCGACGAATTGAGCGACTTGCTTGATGCGCTGTTGGTGCTGGCGCGTGGCGAAGAGCTGGATGGCGAAGCCAGCGGCACGACCGATCTTGGCGTGGTTGTAAACCAGATATTGCGTGATCGCGCCGACGCATTCAACGCCAAGGGTTTGATCGTCGACTTGCACGCGGATGCGCCAGTGATGCTGTCTGCACCGCGCTGCGTGCTCGACGTGGTCGCGCGCAATCTGCTTCGTGCGGCAACCGAATTCGCCGAAAGCGGGACGCTGATCGTCGCGGTCGATCCAACCCGTTTGCACATTGCTTACCGGCAATCGGAACGGGCGAATTCCGCCTGCGCGACGCCGAGTGCATCGGCAAAGGAATCTGCGGATCGAATATCGGGATTGAGCATGATTCGACGTGTTTGCGAACGGCGCAAATGGAAGCTCGAGGAAAACACCGATGTTCCCGGCGCACGCAATTTCACACTCATATTGGCGCCTGAATCAGCCGTCCAAACCGGAAAATTAAGCCAGCCCTAACATTTGCCGAGTACAGTAGCGGCGCTGCCTGTCTCTCTGTCCCCCAGCAGAATGGCAGCGTCCCGCGGCCGCTCTTCCCCAGGAGCGGCCGCAATTCTTTGGGGTATGGGCCCGGCAGGACTCGAACCTGCAACCAAGAGATTATGAGTCTCCTGCACTAACCATTGTGCTACAGGCCCGTGCTGTCATTGAATTGTCGTGTTGCGCCGTGCGCGACGGTCCCGGCTTCTTTGCCGGCGGAAAAGGGCACGGGGTGAGGGGAACGCCGTACAGTGTAACTATTACGGGATAAAACGAAAACGCCCGCTTGCGCGGGCGCTTCGATCTTGACCAGCCTGGATTCGCCCGGGCCTTATTCCAGATCCAGGAACGAGCGCAGCTGTTCCGAACGACTCGGATGGCGCAACTTGCGCAGCGCCTTGGCTTCGATCTGGCGGATGCGTTCGCGGGTGACGTCGAATTGCTTGCCGACTTCTTCCAGGGTGTGGTCGGTATTCATGTCGATGCCGAAACGCATGCGCAGCACCTTGGCTTCCCGCGGCGTCAGCCCGGCGAGTACATCGCGTACGGTTTCGGTCAAGCCCGTTCCGGTAGCGGTTTCGACCGGCGATTCGACGTTGGTATCCTCGATGAAATCGCCCAGATGCGAATCTTCGTCGTCGCCGATCGGGGTTTCCATCGAAATGGGTTCCTTGGCGATCTTGAGTACCTTGCGGATCTTGTCTTCGGGCATCTCCATCTTTTCGGCCAGCTCCTCCGGAGTCGCTTCGCGTCCGTATTGCTGCAACATCTGGCGACTGATGCGATTGAGCTTGTTGATCGTCTCGATCATGTGTACCGGAATGCGGATCGTACGCGCCTGATCGGCGATCGAACGCGTGATGGCCTGGCGAATCCACCACGTCGCATAGGTCGAGAACTTGTAGCCGCGGCGGTATTCGAACTTGTCCACGGCCTTCATCAGGCCGATATTGCCTTCCTGGATCAGGTCGAGGAATTGCAGTCCGCGGTTTGTATACTTTTTCGCGATGGAGATGACCAGGCGCAGGTTGGCCTCGACCATTTCCTTCTTGGCGCGGCGCGCCTTGGCCTCGCCGATCGACATGGCGCGGTTGATTTCCTTGACGTCGCCGAGCGACAGGTACAACGCCTTTTCCAAAGCGATCAGCTTTTCCTGCTCGGCCAGGATGTCGTCCTTGCGCGCACGCACGGCCGACGACCACTTCTGCTTCTTGCGGATCATCTCGTCGGCAAATCCGAGATGAATCTCATGCATCGGAAACGCCTTGAGGAAATCCTTGCGCGGCATCTTCGCCTGTTTCACGCACAGGTTCATGATCACGCGCTCATGCGCACGAATGCGCGAAACCACTTCACGCAACTTGCGCACGAAGCTGTCGATCATGATCGACGGCAGTTTCAGGTTGAGGAATGCCTCGGCCATCTGGTCGCGCACCTTCTGGGTCTTCTTGTCTTCGAGACCGTGCTTGGCTGCCGCACGCTGGAATTTGCCGTAGAACACGCGCAATTCCTCCATGCGCCGCGTGACCTCGACCGGATCCGGGCCGGTGTCCACCGCGGTATCGTCGTCGCTGTCGTCGCCGTCGTCGCTGTCGTCGCTGTCGTCGGTGTTGTCCTTGGCGTCCTTGGCGTTGCTGCTGTCGACTGTCGAGTCGCTATCGGCAACATCCATACCCGGTATTTCGAGATCGGCGAATCCGGTCAACACCTCGGAAAGTCGCTTCTTGCCTTCGGTATGCTGGTCGTACTCCTCGACCAGCAACTTGATCGACCAGGGGAAATTGGCCAGTGCGCTCTGTACCTGATTCAGGCCTTCTTCGATGCGCTTGGCGATGGCAATCTCGCCCTCGCGGGTGAGCAGTTCGACGGTACCCATCTCGCGCATGTACATGCGCACCGGGTCGGTGGTGCGGCCGACTTCGGCATCCACCGCCGACAGCACGGCGACGGCTTCCTCGGTGGCCGTTTCGTCGTCGGTGGCGACCGGGTTTTCCGGCAACATGGTCTCGGTATCGGGCGCAATTTCGTGCACCTCGATACCCATGTCGTTGATCATGCCGATGATGTCTTCGATCTGTTCCGGATCGACGATGTCGTCGGGCAAATGATCGTTGACCTCGGCGTAGGTCAGGTAGCCTTGTTCCTTGCCCTTGATGATCAGGGTCTTGATTTCGGATTGCTGCTGCTGCGGAGCGGTTTCGGTCGCCATGGGCTTGGTTCGTCAGGTAAAGACTAAGAAGTGTAGGAGGAGTGTCAAGAACAGCCGGGATTGGCGGTTCGCAAGATTGAAGGCCGGGAGACGGGTACGCCTCGTTCTCGTCATTCCCGCGCAGGCTGGAATCCACTTCCTGCTCGCGATTTTGCCGTGCGTGCGAGTAAAGCAAGCGCTGGAATGTCGCCTGCGCCGCACCCGGTTGAGGATGGCATTTCCAACCGGCCTCAGCGCGCTTCCAGCAAGAACGTCACGGGTCCATCGTTGACCAGCGCCACCTTCATATGGGCACCGAAGCGGCCAATTTCCACCCCGGCATGACGAATTCTGGCCAATTCCACCAGGCGCTCGAACCAGCGCTGTCCCGCTTGCGGCGGCGCGGCTGAGGTGAAGCTCGGGCGCATGCCCTTGTGCGTATCTGCGGCAAGCGTGAATTGCGAGACCAGCAACAAACCGCCGCCTGTATCGGTCAGCGACAAATTCATCCTGCCCTGCGAATCGGCGAACACGCGATAGCCAAGGATTCGATCCAGCATGCGCTGCGTCTGTGGTTCGCCGTCGTCCGGCTGCACCGCAACCAACGCCAACAGCCCCGGGCCGATTTGGCCGGTCGCTTCGCCATCGACGTCGACACGCGCTTGGCTGACACGCTGAATCAAGGCGATCATTGCGGGCAGAATTCATCGGGAATTGCGACGATACTGCGCACACGCACACCGGCGGTCAACTGTGCCGCTACAATCGTTCGCTTTGGTCACTTTGAATTCCGTGCGCTGGTACATCACCATTCTCTATCGTGCGTTGCGTATCGCCGGACGCCTGCCGCTGGCCTGGCTGCACCAATTCGGTGCGGCATTCGGCTGGCTGGTTTGGCGCACGCGCGCCGCGCCGTACCGCAAGGCAATCGCGACCCTGTCACTGGTACAAACGCAATTCGATGACCAAACGCGTCATCGCCTGCTCAAGGCATGCCTGGCCGAGACCGGGAAATCGCTGTTCGAGGTCGCCAAGATCTGGAATGGCGATGCCGCTGCGGCGCTTTCGCTGGTGCGTGAGGTGCGTGGCGGCGAATTGCTCGACGCCGCAATCGCCGGCGGTCGCGGCGTGATCATCGCCGCACCGCACCTGGGCTGCTGGGAACTGCTCAACTTCTGGCTATGCAGCCGTACGCCCATCGCCATCGCCTATCGCCCGCCGCGCCAGGCATCACTGGAACCTTTGTTGATCAAGGCCCGCGGTGCTCTGTCCGCCGAACAAGTGCCCGCCGAGGGCGCAGCGGGCGTGCGCACGTTGTTCAAGCGCCTGCGCGCCGGAGGAGTTGTCGGCATCCTGCCCGACCAGCAACCACGCCAGGGCGAAGGCGAATTCGCACCGTTTTTCGGGACGCCTGCGCTGACCATGGTGCTGCTGCCGCGCCTGGCGCAACGCACTGGCGCGAATGTGCTGTTCGCCTTCGCCGAACGCCTGCCGCGGGGCCATGGATTTCGTCTGCACATTCGGCCGGCACCCGAAGCCATCTCCGATGCCGACCTGCCCACCGCCGTGGCCGCCCTCAATCGCGGCGTGGAAAACTGCGTGCGCGTCGCGCCCGAACAATATCAATGGGCCTACAAACGCTATTCCATACGTCCGCCCGGCGATACGAGCAAGCCCTACGAGACGACTCGCTGAAGCTGCCATTTGGAAACGAGGCACCCCCTGCGCTGCGTGCAGAATCCATCAACGACCGCGTCCCCCCATGCAATGATTGCGCGTTGGAACTGCGGCGCAACCGGGCAGCTTGTCCGTCGTCCGCCTTGCAAGAAGCCGGGAAACAACAGCGAAAGACGACTCAGGCGGTAAACCGCTACAAACCTCGGCGCTTCTGCAATCGACGCAGGAACACGGTCATTTCCTTTTCCGCCTGCATGTCGCCGCGCCGGACAGCGGCTCCGATACCTTGCCGATAAGCATCAATGGCCGATTGCGTATCGCCGGCTTCGCCGAGGGTTTTGCCCAGCAGTTTCCACGCGGCCGAATAATCCGGATCGAATTCGAGTGCGCGGCGCAGTTCGGCAATCGCATTGTCGGCGTCGCTTCGCGCCAGAAACACGTTCGCCAGCGAGACTCGCAACAACGCGCCATCACGCGGACCGTCGCACATCGCGCGCAGACGCTGCAGCGCATTGTTTGCGGATGCGTTCATGGCGTCGGCGCGTTCGTCGTGCAGGTTGTATTACTGCATGAACCAGCCGTGGCTGACTACCAGTGACTGGCCGGTCAGCGCATTGGAGCCGAAACCGGCGAAGAACAGTGCACAGGCGGCAACATCGTCGAGCGTGGTGAACTCGCCATCCACGGTATCCTTGAGCATGACTTTCTTGATCACGTCGTCCTCGGAGATGCCCAGCGCCGCGGATTGTTCCGGAATCTGCTTTTCGACCAGAGGCGTACGCACGAAACCGGGGCAGATCACGTTGGCGCGCACGCGATGTGCAGCGCCTTCTTTCGCGACGACCTTGGCCAGGCCGATCAAGCCGTGTTTCGCGGTGACATAGGGCGCCTTGAGCGGCGAGGCCAGTTTGGAATGTACCGAACCCATGTAGATGATCGAGCCACCGTTGCCCGCCGCGTACATGTGCCTGAGACAGGCACGTGTTGTGAGGAACGCACCATCGATGTGGATCGCCATCAATTTCTTCCAGTCGGCGTACGAAAAATCGACGATCGGATTGACGATCTGGATGCCCGCATTGGAAACCAGGATATCGACGCTGCCCAGATCCTGCACCGTCTTGTCGACGCCGGCATCGACCTGCGCCTCGTTGGTGACGTCCATGACCAACGCCGTGGACTTGACCCCGCGCCTGGCGATTTCATCGGCCACGGATTGCGCCGCAGATTGATTGATGTCGGCGATCGCGACGTGCGCGCCGTTGTCGGCAAGCACTTCAGCGATACGCTTGCCGATGCCGCTGGCCGCGCCCGTGATCAGGGCGACCTTGTCTTTCACACTCATGCTCGATCTCCGATTCCACTGAAAGGGCCTAGTCCTCACGCACTGTCGCTCTCACATCGATATTGAGATCGCGAAGTTTGCGGTACAGGTGCGTGCGTTCCATGCCGACGGTTTTTGCCAGGCGACTGACACTGCCATCGTTGCGCTGCAACTGGCGCCGCAAATACGCGCGTTCGAATTGCTCGCGGGCTTCGCGCAGCGGCAAATCGAAATCGATGCCCGAGGCATCGACCTGCAGTTGCGCGACCGAAGCACTGCCGAACGCGGCTTCCACTTCGGCGGCGTCGACTTCCGGAGAATTGCCCATCACCAACAAGCGTTGCACCAGATTGCGCAACTCGCGCACGTTGCCCGGCCAGGTATAATTGCGCAGACGATTCTGCACGGCGACGGGGAAATGCCGGTACGGCAATGCATCGCGGTTGGCGAAAAAATCGGTGTACTGGCGCAACAGTTCCGGAACGTCTTCGCTGCGTTCGCGCAATGCCGGCACATTCAACGGCACGACGTTTAGCAGATAATAAAGTTCTTCGCGAAAGCGATCGGCCTTGATCTGTGCTTCGAGATTCTGCGCTGTCGCGGCAATGACGCGCAGGTCCAGCGTTGCGGGTTCGCGGGCGCCGCTGCGCACCAGCGCGCGTCGCTGCAACACGCTGGCCAGACGCTGTTGCAACTCGGCGTCCAGTTCGGCCACTTCATCCAGAAACAAGGTACCGCCGTTGGCCTGTTCGAGCAGCCCGTGGCGAACACCCTCGGCGTTCTCCGCACCGAACAATGCGGCGACCAGGTGTTCGCGCGGAATGCTGCCGGGAGCGACGGCAATGAACGGTCCGTCGCGCCGCGGCCCGTGTTCGTGCAGCCATCGCGCAAGCGTTTCCTTGCCGGTGCCCGGTTCGCCTTGAATCAGAATCCAGGTATCGTGCTGGGCGAGCTTGTCCAGTTGCTTGCGCAACGCGACCATAGCCGCGCTGGCGCCGACCGGTTCCAGCGGAAGCGTCAGATGACGACGCAGACCTTCGTTCTCGCGCTTGAGCCGACTGGCTTCGCGTGCGCGCTCGATAGTCAACAGCAGCTTGGCCAAGGAGATGGGTTTTTCGATGAAATCCCAGGCGCCAAGACGCGTGGCCTCGACCGCGGTTTCCACCGTGCCGTGTCCGGACATCATGATCGCCGGGCACGTGGCCAGCGCGCCAGCATCGGCCCATTCGCGCAACAAGCTGATGCCATCGGTGCCGGGCATCCAGATATCGAGCAGAACCACGTCGGGGTTCTCCCGCGAGTGCACCTCGCGCGCCGCTGCCGCGTTGTCGGCGAGCACGACGTCATAACCTTCGTCTTCGAGAATTTCCTTGACGGTCGAGCGAATATCCGGCTCGTCGTCGACCACCAGAACGGTTCCGCTGCTCATGCCGATGCCTGTGGCAAAAATGCAACGGACAGGATAGTCGAAGAGCCGGGAATGGGGAATGGGGAATGTGGCTTCGGGATTCGGGAATCTGCAAGGCCAAATGCCAAGTGGCTCGTCATTCGTGCACAGGTTGCACCTGGAAGCACGACGCCGGAACGAACTTTCGCGCAGCGTATGCCGCAGATGCGGCATGCAATCCAGTTCCTCTTTTTGCGCCTGGCGCCTTTGAATCAAGCGCAAGAACCGGATTCCCGAGCGGCGCTGCGCGCCGTCCGCAACGACGACCCTTGATGTTGCCGAATCTCCGAGAACCTCCGATTAACGCCTACGCACCCGGCAACCAAAAATCACTCGTCGTCCACGCTTTGCTTTTCGTTCGCATCGCCCGTTGGCACGCAGCCGGGGATGACGGCATCGGAACGAAACATCCACCATTCGCGGCGATTGGCTTCGCCGATGCGCTGTGCCTTGTCGCGATCCACGCATTGGCCCATGGCCTGGGATAGCGCGAAGATCCAGCGCTGATCCGGTGCCTTGGCCTGCCAGGCCACAGCGGCTGAATATTGCTGCGCCCACGGCTTCGTGAAACCGAACTCAGTGGTCGGACCAGCAGCCATCAAAAGGTTTTGCTCCTTCCACGCGACCAATCCGATAGTTGCCCGTGGACCAGCCGTTTCACGCGCCTTGTGCATGATCCCGCGTGCGGAACTGGAATCGTTGAGCAATGGATACGCCCACAAACTCCAGATTAGCCACACACCACAGAATCCCCACAACAGGGCCGTCCAGCCGCGACGTGGACCGTATATCAGCGCGGACAGGACCAACGTAGCACCGATCGCGATGACCATCGACCATACGCTCAATGCGGCGTTGGCCAGAGCACGCCGCTGCACGAAGTCGTCGGCTTGCGGCAGATGTCCGAGCAATGCCCAGAAGCCCACCACGGCGATTGCAATTCCGCCGACACAAGCTATGGAAAACGCAGTTGTTCGAAGCCAGCGCGCTTGCAGTATTTCTTCCAGGAACGGGGCCATCGCCAATGCCACCATCGGCAATGCCGGCAGAATGTAGACATCGCGCTTGCCGGTGGCGATGCTGAAAAAAATCACAACCAGCAACGCCCATACCAACGGCAACACCACGCGCGCCTCACCGGCCTGCATTGCAAACCGCCAGCGCGGGACGGCACCGAAGTACATCAGCGAAAGCGGAAACCAGCCGAACAAGATGATCGGCAGGAAATACCAGAACGGCTGCGGGTGCGACCACGAACCCGCGTAGCGACCGGCCGTCTGATGCAGGAACAGATCGCGCACATATGCCGCGTACTCGGGCGTGCCGCGCGACTTGGCGACCAGCAAAACAGAGATTCCCCACACAAGTATTGGCAATAAAAACGCCAGCGCGCCGCCGGCCCAGCGCGCAGCGCTGTGTTGCGTTCGGGTCACGCCTTCCCAGCCACGCACGCGCGCAAACACGTAGGGCAGAAACATCAACAAGGCCAGGAATCCGACGCCCTTGGTGATGACGCCCAGACCAGCAGCGAAACAACCGAGCCAGTACATTCGCCAGTTCGGCCCGCGCAGAAAATGCAACAGCAAGCCCCAATTGGCCAGCGTGATCCAGGCGGTGACCAAGGGATCAATCTGCGCACGCTTCATCTGATACATGAATTGCACGGCAAACAGCATCGTCGTGGCGGCATACAAGCCGGCACGATGGTTCCACAGACGCCGACCCAGATCGTAGGTGAGACTCAACGTGGCCAGGGCTGCCAGCAACGACGGCAAAAGGAACGCGACGCGCCAGTTGCCCACCACTTCGTACGCGATGCCTTCCGCCCACATCAGCGTCGGCGGCTTGTCGGCATACAACTCGCGACCGCGATGCGGGAACAGCCAGTCGCCCGATTGCACCATCTCCTGCGCTGCCAGGGTAAAGCGTGGTTCGTCCGAGGGCCACGGATCGCGCATCCCGATACCGGCACCAAGCAATACCAACGCGAGCAGCATGAACAGCAACCACTCGCGGCGCGGATGCGAAACAGGACTGGGTTGGCTATCGGTCATGTTCAATGGCGGACTTGATCCTGCAGCATGCTGGCTTGCCTGTGGCAGAATTCGACTGCGCTGCGGCCATGCCTTGCATGCCCGGCTGCGCAACGATTCAACGAATCGTTCACAGGAGTCTGCCTGCATGGTAACGCATGGATTGTCGAGAGTCGCCGCGTGAAGCCGATCGA
The DNA here is from genome assembly GCA_963711075.1 of uncultured Pseudomonadota bacterium. Taxonomy (GTDB): domain Bacteria; phylum Pseudomonadota; class Gammaproteobacteria; order Xanthomonadales; family Rhodanobacteraceae; genus Rudaea. The sequence continues at coordinate 57,435 of CAVQCW010000004.1, forward strand.
TGCGGTCATCCCCTGGGTCGACGGCAACGATCCTGCCCAACGTCAGCGCCTGGAAACCTATCTGGCAAGTCTGGGCCGGCCGCGTCCGCGCAGCGCCGACCCGACGCGCTTCGACGATGCCGGCGAACTTGCGTATTGCATCGCCTCGATTCTGCGCTTCGCGCCGTGGTTTCGCCGCATCCATGTCGTCACCGACCGACAGACGCCGGCGCTGATGTCCAAATTCGCGGGCACGACATGGGCTGCGCGCGTGCGCGTCGTGGATCATCGCGAAATCTTCGCCGGCTACGAACAGTGCCTGCCCACGTTCAACAGCCGCGCGATTTGCGCCATGTTGTGGCGCATTTCCGACATCGCCGAGCGATTCGTTTGTTTTAACGATGACTTCATTCTTTTGCGCCGGGTTGATGCGCGGGATTTTTTCCACGACGATCGCGTTGTGCTGCGCGGCGACTGGCGACGCCAGACCGCGCAATCGGCGTGGCGCAACGCGATCAAGCGCTTGCGAAAATCCGGTTCCGCTTCTGCTGCGGGGAATCGCCGGGCGCAAGAACACAGCGCGCGGATGATTGGTTTCGATGATCGCTATTTCGGGCTTTATCACGTGCCCTATGTGTATCGCCGCGCAACCATGGCGGAATTCTTTGACGCAAACCCGCGCGTGCTCGATGCCCAATTGGCGCATCGACTGCGCTCGCCCGAGCAATTCCTGGCAGAAAGCCTTTCTGCACATATCGAGATCGCCCGGGAACATGCCGAAATCGACAATCGCCTGCGCATCGTGCAACTCAAACCCGCGGAACAAGCCCCCTGGCGGTTGCGCGCGAAGTTGCGCCGCGCCGACCGCGATCCAGCCTGCTCGTTCGCCTGCGTGCAGAGCCTGGATCTTGCCCCTCCGGCTGTGCGGCGCGATGTCGAAGCCTGGCTCGATCGCCGCATCGGCTCTGTGGAGGCAGCGCTGACCGCTTCTGACGCACATCGCAACAACGATGATTGAATAGCCCGCTTCGGATGCGGTGGCAACCGTCTACGCAGGACCCGCCTCCAGGGCTTGCGCATCAAGCGGAAGGCGCAACACGAACATCGCGCCACCGCCGGTTCGATTCTCCGCGCGAATGCTGCCGCCGTGTTCCTCCGCGATTTTCTTCGCCACGGCCAGACCCAGGCCGGTACCTTTGATCTTGCTGGTCGTGTACGGCTCGTACCAGTGCGCGTCGAAACCTTCCGGCAAGCCCGGGCCGTTGTCGGCGATCGACAGTTCGACCCAGTACTGGCCGGCGGCGGAAATATTTTGCGTCCCGACTTCGATGTGCGGTTTGCACGAATCCCCGATCGCCTCGAGTGAATTCTTCAGCAGGTTGTGCAGCAACTGGCGTAAACGTCCGGCATCTGCGCGCAGCACCGGATCTTGCGGCGCAAACCGGCGCGTCAGCGTGATGCGCTGATCGTTCTCGTACAGATCCAGCACTTCGGCCAGTAGTGCATGCAGCGACAGCGGTCGCGTGTGGATCTGCGGCGGACGCGCATAGTCGCCAAATGAATTGACCAGCGTCTTCAGCGCTTCGACCTGACTGACGATGGTGTGCGTGGCGCGATCAAGCAATTCGGTTTCGTCCGGCGGCAAGCGTCCGATGAAACGTCGGCGCAATCGTTCGGCTGCGAGCTGGATCGGCGTCAGCGGATTCTTTACCTCGTGGGCGAGACGACGCGCGACTTCGGCCCATGCGGCATCGCGCTGCGCGCGGTTGAGTACGGTCATATCGTCGAATACCGCGACGACACCGGTTGCCATATCCAGCTGCGCGCCGCGCAACATCAGCACGCGGCGTTCCTCGCCGCGATTGGCATCGACGACATCGACAACGACCTCTTCGCGCCACTCGCGCACTCCTTCGCCCACGTGCCGCAGGATCGAATCAAGCAACGCCGCCAATTCGACATGATCGCGGCGCATTATCGAAAGATGCTGACCGATGTATGGTTCGAGAGATACCGCAAGAATGCTTTCCGCAGCACGATTGACCGTGCGCAACACGCCGCCGCGATCGAGTCCGAGCATGCCGGCGGACAATCGCTCCAGAACCGCCTTGAGGTAGGCACGCTGGTCCTCGGTTTCCTGGGCACTGCGTGTCAGCCGCGCGTTGGATTGTTCGAGTTCGCGCTGCATCTGGTTGAACGATGCCAGCAGAAATCCCAGCTCATCGTCGCTCTTGACCGGCAATGGCGTGTCGTAGCGCCCGGCACCGACCGCGCGCGTGGCCGCAGCGAGGCGACCGATCGGCGCAGTCAATCGACGTGCAATGCCGAATGCTGCGAGCAATGCGAACAACACCGACAGCAACAACACGAACGTGAGCACCAGGCTGAACGTGAGCTTGAGCGAACCGCGCAAATACTTCAGCCGCTGAAAATCGAAGGTCGCCTGCTCCACGCCGTTGGTCAACGATTGTATGTTCGCCGGCAGCGGATACAGGCCCTGCAACAAGCGCGTCTCGCCGGGCGTCGCGTTCGGCAGGGGCTGAAGGACGCGCAAGACAAGGTGATCGTCCAGCGGTTCGGCGGCCGCGTAGCTGCCATTTCGCTGCACCTGCAACAACACCGACGAATCCGGAACCACCGGATCGAAAAAATGAGGATCGGAACTGGCGCTCGCCAAAATGGTTTGATTGGCACCGAACACACTCAGCTGGATCGCACCGGTGGCGTCGAAGCGATCATCAAGTTGCGATTGCAATTCACCATCGGCGACCGAACCCAATTGTTGCATCAACCCGGTGTTGGTTTGTTGCGCCGTGTGCAAGCGCTCGTCCAGATACACGCGACCGAGCTGCAGGGCATCGTCGAGGGCACGCTCCATGCGCACGTTGAACCAGGTGTCGATGCTGGAATCGAGAAAATTCAACGCAAATCCGTACACCACAAGCACCGGCGGCAAGGCGAGTACGATCAGCATCAGCAACGTGCGCCGCGTCAATCGCGCTCCCGGAGTTTGCATGCGCAACTCCCGGCGCAGACGCAGCAGGCGTTGCACGATGATCGCAACGAGCACGAGCAACGCCAGCGTCGAAGCGCCGAGCATCCACGCATACCATGCGCCAAGCCGATTGCTGCCGCCGGCAGCGTCCCTGGCCAATACCAGTGCCGCGCCGAGCAATATCGCGACGGCCGCAACCGGCAGCACGCGGCGTGCGATGCGCGTCAGGCGGCGGGTGTTTGCCACGTATAGTTCCCACTCGAAATATGCCAAGCCGAAAGCATCAATGCCGGCAAGCGCAAGGCGCCTGGCAATGCATCGCGATCCAGCGTGATTTGCAGCGCGTACCGTTGCGCGTGGTGCGTTGGCCAATCCGGCAATGCAAGACGCAAATCCTCCAGCGCCGCCAGCGCCAGCGCACGCGCGGGATAACTGCGCGTGCGCGCGTAATCGATGTCGCGCAGCTGATACTGCCGGCTCAGCGGAAAATAGCGCAATTGCAGATGACGATGCGCCGCTGCCTGTGTGTGGAATTGACCAAACAAACCGTGGGTCTGCGCGCGCACGGTGACCACGAACGTCAGCGCGATGCCATGATCCAGCGCATCGAGCACATCCGCATCGGGCTGCCATTGCAGATGCGCGTTCAGCACGCCATCGTGAACTGCGGCATCACGCACGACGATCGCTCCCGGCTCTTGCGCACAGGCCGCCAACGCGATACAGCAAAGTATATTAGTCAGCTTTTTCCACAACCGCATAAAAAAATCCGTCCATGCCACCCTCGCCGGGGAGATTCTGGGCGCCCGCACCGGCAACATGCCAATGCGGCAACACCGATAACGTTCGCGCATCCTCATGTCGGCGCAGGAACGCCGCAACCTGTTGCGCGTTTTCTGCGGCCAGAACCGAGCAGGTGGCATAGACTAAACGCCCACCGGGTCGCAGCAAAGGCCATAACGCGTCGAGCAGGCGTTTCTGTGAACGCACCAATGCCGGAATATCCGCCGCACGGCGATGCAGCTTGATATCCGGCTGGCGACGGATGATACCGGTCGCTGAACACGGCGCATCGACCAATATGCGATCGAACGACGCCTGATTTTCGCCCGTCTTGCTCATCCACGACGCTGGATCGCCGGCGTCGCCGACACGGATATCCGCCGCAAGGCCCAAGCGATCGAGATTCTGTCGCAAGCGCGGCAAGCGCTGCGCATCGCTGTCCAATGCCAGTAGATCGACGTTGGCGTATTCGAGAATCTGTGCGCTCTTGCCTCCCGGCGCAGCACAGGCATCGAGTACACGCATACCGTCGTGCGCATCGAGGACGTTGGCCGCGAATTGCGCCGCGCCGTCCTGCACCGAGAACAAGCCCTCCGCATAACCGGGCAACATCGTGACATCGGTGCTGCGCTCGAGCACCAGTGCATCGGCAACATGTTCCGGCGCGGCGCATGCAACATCGACCGCAGCCAGTCGCGAGGCCTGTTCGCTGCGCGTGGTGCGTCGACGATTCACACGCAGCCAAAACGGCGCTTGCACATTGTTCGCCTCGAGTATTGTTTGCACATGCTGCGGCCAGTCGCTGCGGATTGCATCGACCAACCAGTCCGGATGCGCGCTGCGCGTTCGGACGACGGCATCGAGCCTTGCATTGCGCGCGTCGCGCTCACGCAGCCAGCGTCGCAACACGGCGTTGACGAGCCCGGCGAACTTCGGTTTGCCAAGCGCTCGCGCCGCCTCGACCGTGGCGGCGACAGCGACATAATCGGGCAACTGCAGGATCTCGCGCTGCACCAGACCCAGTAGCAGCAACGCGTGTACGACTGGTTCGCGCGTACGGATCGGGCGCTCCAGCAGCTCGTCGACAATCGGATCAAAACGCAACCACCAGCGCGCGCCCTCATGCAACAGCGTCGACAGCAACGCACGGTCGCGCGCGTCGTGGAGTCGCCCTGCCTGCGCGGAAAATGTCGCGCGCATGGACGAGCCCGCAACGACCTGTGCCAGCATTTTTGCAGCAAGTGCTCGCGAATTGATTGAGTCGCTCACGCGAGCGAACGTCGCGTATCGGAACCGACCAGGTCGGGTCGGGCGTTCAAATAATCCGCTGCATGCATGCGTCGACCACCCGCGCGTTGCAATTCGACGATACACAATGCGTCTTCGCCGCAGGCGACGACGATGCCGTCGCGGTTGCCAGCGAGAATGGTTCCCGGTGCGGCTGGTCTGGATTGAGTTGGAACGCGAACCTGCGCCGACCACACGCGCACACGCTCGCCACCCAGGTGCGTTTCGGCGACCGGCCATGGATTGAAGGCGCGCACCTTGCGTTCGAGCGTCTTTGCCGACTCGTTCCAGTCCAGCACCGCCTCGCGTTTGTCGAGCTTGTGCGCATACGTCACGCCACTTTCGGGTTGGGCTTGCGCTGCCAATGCGTCGCCGCGGAGCACGCGCTGCAATCCCATGCCGAGCAATTCGGCGCCGAGCCCGGCCAGACGGTCATGCAGGCTGCCGCCGGTATCGGACGCCGCAATTGGCGTCGATTCGTGCATCAGCACGGGCCCCGTGTCCAGACCTGCGTCCATCTGCATAAGGCACACACCGGTTTCGCTGTCGCCGGCCATGATCGCGCGCTGGATCGGTGCCGCACCACGCCAACGCGGCAGCAGCGACGCATGTACGTTCCAGCAACCCAGGCGCGGCAGCGTCAGCACCTTGCGCGGCAGGATCAAGCCATACGCGACCACCACGAGCAGATCCAGATCCAGCTTCCGCAAGCGCCGTTGGGTGTCGACATCCTTGAGCGTTTCAGGTTGTTCAACGTGCAATCCGGCTGCAAGCGCGGCGCGTTTGACCGGACTTTGCGTCAGTGCCCGCCCGCGCCCCGCGGGACGATCCGGTTGCGTATAGACGGCAGCGATTTCCACGTCGGCACCGATGCACGCCGCAAGGTGCGGCACGGCGAATTCTGGAGTGCCGGCAAACGCCAGACGCAGGCGCGCAGGCATTTTGCTGATCAGGCGGCCGTAGCCGAACGGCGCTGCTTGTCGAGCTTCTTGCGCACCAGTTCGCGTTTGAGCGGCGACAGGTAATCGACGAACAACTTGCCGATCAGATGATCCATTTCGTGCTGGATACACACGGCCTGCAAGCCGTCGGTTTCGATACGCCGTGGTTCGCCGTTGCGATCCTGCGCCTCAACCACGATGCGCTCGGCGCGTTCGACGTCGGCAAAAATTCCAGGCACCGAAAGGCAACCCTCCTGATACACCTGACTGCCTTCGCGTGCGAGGATCTTCGGATTGATCAACACCAGTGGCTGGTTTTTTTCCTCGGATACGTCGAGCACCAGGAGTTGCTCGTGAACGTTCACCTGGGTTGCCGCCAGACCGATGCCGGGAGCTGCATACATGGTGGCGAACATGGCGTCGATCAGCTCATGCAGGGCCTTGTCGAACACGCGCACGGGCTGGGCCTTGGTGCGCAGGCGCGGATCGGGGAATTCCAGAATAGTCAGCATGCTCATGAGTATCGGGCCGCAACCGCCCGGTCTCAAGACCGGAACGCAGATGCGACAAATGGGTGGCGATTGATGAAAATTCTACGCCGATTCGGCATTTGGCGCGAATGGACCAGGGCGTTCAAAAACGCCCCGGTTGAGGCGATGCAGGGATGCAACGTGCGCGAATCGATCGCGTAAGTGATTGATTCGCGCAGTGACGTCCGCGGGGCTTTGCGCACGCGAAGCGGCTGAAAAAGTCGAGCAAGGGCCATTTCAGCAAGCCGTTGGAGGGTGAATTTGTGTCCTGATCGGCATTTTACCCGGCAAGGCCGTTTGCGTCGGTAAAATTTTCGTATACACTCACCAAGTCCTTAGGGGAATCAGGTAATTGGCGGCCATGCTTAAAAAACTACCTGCAGTTTGCGCTGGGTTGCTGTTCACCCTCACGGCATTCGCCGCGACGGTGCAGCTGAACAAGAATCACCCCGATAGCTATACGGTGCGCAAGGGAGACACGTTGTGGAGCATCTCCGCACGCTTCCTGCAGCGTCCGTGGGAATGGCCGGAAGTGTGGCAGGCGAATCCGCAAGTCGCCAATCCGCATCTCATTTATCCCGGCGAAGTGCTCAGCCTCGCCTACCTGAACGGCAATTTGCGCGTCACCGGTGAGGGCGGCTTCGGACCACACGTTCGTGCCCAACCGCTGGAAAGCGCCATCAAGCCGGTGCCGCTGTCGGCGGTGAAGGACTTTCTCAAGGACACGCGCCTGCTCGGCGAAGATGAATTCAAAAACGCGCCGCATATCGTCGGCTTCGAGGATCATCATATCGCGGGCACGACCGGCCAACTCGTCTATGTGCGCGGACTCGATGGGCAACCCGGCCAGCAGTTCGTGCTTGCACGCGTGATCGGCAGGTACTACGAAGTCACCTCGAAAGACGGTCGCCCGAACCGCATTTATCGGCAGGACATGGAGAATCGCGACGACCGGCCTTCGATGCTTTGGCATCACGGCCCGAATCATTTCACGCTGCACGGCGACGTGCACTTGATCGGCTACGAAATGCTGCAATTCGGCGCCGTGCAGGTCACCAAAGCCGGTAGCCCGACTTCGGCGCTGGTGATGAGCAGCGATTACGAAGTACGCCCGGGCGACTACGTTTTGCCGCCGTCCAACACCGCCTACGATTTCCAGTACATGCCGCATGCACCGCAAGTAATGCCGCCGGATATGTATGTAATCGCGTTCGCCGACGCGCTCAACGCGGTGGGCCGTATGCAAGTCGTCGCCTTGTCGCGCGGTGCCGCCGATGGTGTCAACAACGGCCAGACTTATTCCATCTTCGCGCCCGGCGATGTCGTCCAGGACCGCACGGACTATCCCGAAGACAGCGCCCGGGCGTTCTTCCACCGCGACGAAGCAAAAGTACAACTGCCCGAAGAATACATTGGTCACGTCATGATTTTCCGTACCTTCGACAAGGTGAGCTACGGGCTCATCATGGACGGCATCCGCCCGGTGCACCTGGGCGACAAACTGTACGAGCCGGACCACAGCTAGGCTGAGGGCTGGGGGCTGAGGCCCGAACAGATGGATTGCTTGTCATTGCCGCCTGGGCGGCAATGACGCGCTTTTGACTTTTCGATTCCCGAATCTGCGGTCCCGAATCCCGGCTTTGTCCGATTTGCCCTGCCGGCCCGGACAACTACACTACGGCCAATGCCGATTATTCTCTCCGACGACGAAACCCGCGCCTGGCTGAGCCTGTTGCGCGCACCCGAGCTTGGCGCGTCGACGATCCGCGACATCGTCGATCGCCACGGCAGCGCAGCGGCCGCGATTGCTCACATCCGCAGCGAGCCGCGCGTACCCGAAGCGGCGCGCGCCTGGCTGGCTGCGCCCGACGCCGCGCTGATGCAGACCGACCTGGCATGGCTGGATCAACCGAACCATCATTTGATTGCCTATGCCAGCGCGGACTATCCGTCGCTGCTGCGCGACGTGCAAAACCCGCCAGCCGCGCTATTCATCACCGGCGACCCGATGCATTTGTGGTCGCCACAGATCGCCATCGTCGGTTCGCGCAACGCCACCGCATCGGGTCTGGCCAATGCTCGTGCATTTGCCCGCACTTTCGCGCTGGCCGGAAACGTCGTCACCAGCGGACTTGCCGAAGGCATTGACGGCGCCGCGCATACGGCCGCGCTGGATGCTGGCGGTATCACCATCGCCGCGCTCGGTACCGGACCGGATTGCGTTTTTCCGCGCCAGCATGCGGCACTGGCCGAGCGCATCGCCGAGCACGGCGCGCTGGTTTCGGAGTTCCCGCCGGGAACGCCCGGCAAACCGAAAAACTTTCCGCGCCGCAACCGAATCATTGCCGGCTTGAGTCTGGGCACGCTGGTCATCGAGGCCGGTCTCAAATCCGGATCGCTGATCACTGCGCGCCTCGCCGCCGAACAAGGGCGCGAAGTATTCGCGCTACCAGGTTCGATCCACAGCCCGCTCGCGCGTGGCTGCCATAAACTCATTCGCGACGGCGCCAAATTGATCGAAACCGCCGACGAGGTGCTCGCAGAACTGCAAGGCATCGGCGCGTTGCTCGCGCAGGGTTTGCGCGATCGTCTCGGCGTCGCCGGTGACAGAGCCGTTTCACCGGCAGCAACAACGCCCGGGCGCGACCCCGACTACCAGCGCCTGCTCGCCGCACTCGACGCCGCGCCCTGCGCCGTCGACGAATTGGCCCAGCGCACGGGGTTGTCCGCGGCAGCGTTGTCGTCAATGCTGTTGATGCTCGAACTGGAAGGTACGGTGACGGCCGACAACGGGCGCTACCTGCGTTGTTGATCTACCTGCAGCGCCGCGCCAGCTTGACAGCAAGCCGGGCGTTGTGAGCACACTGAATAAGGGCGTGGATGTTTCCATGCTTTTTTTTGGCGCGCGCCGCAAGGTCGCGCGGACAAGCGAATCGGCTCGCCGCGCGGCGGCAACGGAAACTTCATGGCAAAAAATCTGCTAATCGTCGAATCGCCGGCCAAGGCCAAGACGATCAACAAATATCTCGGCAAGGACTTCACCGTGCTGGCGTCCTACGGCCACGTGCGTGATCTTCGCCCGAAGGAAGGCGCCGTGGATCCAGACAAGGATTTCGCCATGGCCTACGAGGTCATCGAGCGCAACGAGAAGCACGTCGACGCCATCGCCAAGGCCGCCGCAAAGGCCGACGCACTGTATCTGGCCACCGACCTTGATCGCGAAGGTGAGGCCATTTCCTGGCACATCGCCGAAATCCTGCGTCAGCGCAACCTGCTCGATGGCAAGTCGCTGCATCGGGTCGTGTTCTCCGAGATCACGCCGCACGCAATCCGCGAAGCGGTGGCCAATCCGCGCGAGCTGTCGCTGGATCTGGTCAATGCGCAGCAGGCGCGTCGTGCGCTGGATTATCTGGTCGGCTTCAATTTGTCTCCAGTGTTGTGGCGCAAGGTACAGCGCGGCCTGTCGGCCGGGCGCGTGCAATCGCCGGCCCTGCGCATGATCGTCGAGCGCGAAGAGGAAATCGAAGCCTTCAAGGCGCGCGAGTACTGGTCGATCGAGGCTGATTGCGCGCATCCGGATCAACGCTTTTCCGCGCGTCTGCTGAAACTGCGTGGCAAGAAATTCGAACAATTCGACCTGACCAACGAAACCGACGCGCACGCCGCGCGCGATGCCCTGCTCAAGTCCGCCCAGGGCCGGCTCGTGGTCAGTGAAGTGCAATCCAAGGAACGCAAGCGGCGCCCGTCGCCGCCGTTCACCACCTCGACGCTGCAGCAGGAGGCCGCACGTAAACTCGGTTTTACCACCAGCCGGACGATGCGTCTGGCCCAGGGCTTGTACGAAGGCGTGGCAATCGGTGACGAAGGCACGGTGGGTTTGATCACCTACATGCGTACCGATTCGGTGAATCTGGCCAACGACGCCATCGCCGAGCTGCGCAAAGTCATCGCGCGCGATTTCGGTGCGAAGGCATTGCCCGAAGCACCGAACCTGTATCAGCTCCAAATCCAAGAACGCACAAGAAGCGCATGAAGCGATTCGCCCAACCTCCGCGTTGCACACGCCGGCCAGCGTCGCCGCGTATCTCAATGACGATCAGCGCAAGCTTTACGAATTGATCTGGAAGCGCGCCGTCGCCAGCCAGATGCAATACGCGACGCTCAATACCGTTTCGGTCGATCTGGACGCCGGCGGCGATTCGAGCTTCCGCGCCAGCGGCACGACCGTGATCGATCCGGGATTCCTCGCTGTTTACGAGGAAGGCCGCGATCAGAAAAACGACGAAGACGAGGACGCCAAGCGCAAGTTGCCGGCACTGAAGATCGGCGAAGCCGTCCCATTGGCCGACATCCTCGCCGAACAGCATTTCACCGAACCGCCGCCACGCTATTCCGAGGCCAGTCTGGTCAAGGCGCTGGAGGAATACGGCATCGGTCGGCCGTCCACTTACGCCAGCATCATCCAGACCCTGCTCGGGCGCGAATACGTCACCCTGGAAAGCCGCCGCTTCCGCCCCAGCGATGTCGGTCGTGCCGTGGCCAAATTCCTGTCGGGACATTTCACCCAGTACGTCGATTACGACTTCACCGCCAAGCTCGAGGACGAACTCGACGCAGTCAGTCGCGGCGAAGAAGAATGGGTGCCGCTGATGCAGCGTTTCTGGACGCCGTTCAAGACGCTGGTCGCGGAAAAAAGCGAAAGCGTGGATCGCGCCGAAGCCAGTGGCTCGCGCGAGCTTGGCGTGGATCCGGCATCGGGCCGGCCGATCACCGTGCGTCTCGGCCGTTATGGACCGATGGCGCAGATCGGCACGCGTGACGACGAGGAGAAACCGCGCTTCGCCAGCCTGCGTCCCGGCCAGAGCATCCACACGATTTCGCTGGAAGACGCGCTGCAATTGTTCAAGCTGCCGCGCGACCTGGGAACGGCACCCGATGGCGAAACGATTAGTGCCGGCGTCGGTCGTTTCGGCCCGTTCGTCAAGCATGGCAAAGTCTACGCATCGCTGAAACCCGAAGACGATCCGTACACGATCGAACTGCCGCGCGCCCTGGAGCTGCTGCATGAAAAAGCCGAGATCGCGCGCAACCGGGTCATCGCCAGCTTCCGCGACGGCGCCATCCAGGTACTGCGCGGTCGTTACGGCCCGTACATTACCGACGGCGAAAAAAATGCGCGCATTCCGAAGGACCGCGAGCCGGATTCGCTGAGCGAAGACGAATGCGTCGAGTTGCTTGCGGCAGCACCGGTTCGTCCCAAGCGCGGTGGACGCTTCGGCAAGGCAGCCAAAACCGCGAAGACAGCCGACGCGGCGCCTGCGAAGAAAACGGCACCGACGAAGTCCGCAAAGAACAAGCCCGCGAAGAAAGCTTCGACGAAGCAAGCGCCGGTAAAGAAAGCCGCTGCCAAGAAAGCCGCGGCATCCTGAGTCGATGGGAGCCGCAATCTCCGATGCCGTCGCCGCGCTGCGCGCAGGCGGCATCATCGCGTACCCAACCGAAGCCGTGTTCGGACTTGGCTGCGACCCGCTGAATCAGGCGGCGTTCGCGCGACTGTTTGCCCTTAAGCAGCGCCCTCCTACCCAGGGCGTACTGTTGATCGGCGCGGATTTCGATCAGGTTGCGCCGTATATCGATCTGACGGCAATTCCTGCAAGCGCGCTGGAAACGGTGCGCGCCAGTTGGCCCGGCCCGAATACCTGGGTTTGCCCCCGAGCCCACGACGCACCGGAATGGATTGCAGGCGCTCACGCCGGAATCGCCCTGCGTGTCACCGCGCATCCACTCGCAGCGACGCTGTGTCGCGCCTTCGGTGGCGCCCTGGTTTCGACCAGCGCCAATCGGCACAATTGCCCACCCGCGCGAAATGCTGACGCAGTGCGCGCTGCCTTTGGCAACGAACTGAAGTATATTCTCGACGGAGCCTTGGGCGGTTTGGATCGGCCGACGCCGATTCGCGATGCCCTGAGCGGGCATATTTTCAGGAACTAGGTTATTGACAGGGGTTGGGGACGTGTCGGCAGCAATCGAATCCGGTCGTTTGCCGCAGGCAGCACCCGTGCTGCCGTTGCTGGCGCATGCGGACCCGAAACGGGTTTTGGTGCGGCGGGGAAATCGCTCGATAACCGTCGCCGCATTTTTGGCCGAGGTCCACGCCCTGGCCGCGCGCCTTCCATGCGGCCGCTACGCCGTCAATCTGTGCACTGATCGCTATCGCTTTCTTGTCGCTTTCTGCGCCGTTGCGGTCGCCGGCCAAATCAATCTGCTGCCGCCCTCGCGCGCACCGCAAGCCGTCGTCGAGGTGATGCACGATTATCCCGATAGCTACGCCCTGTGCGATACGGCGCTGGATCACTCGCCGCCGCGTCTTTTCCTCATGCCCGATGTCGCTGCACCGCCGCACGCTGCCGGCGTTCCCGATATTCCGGCCGACCGCATCATTGCGATTGGATTTACTTCGGGCAGCACAGGCCGGCCCGGCGCCAATCCGAAAACCTGGGGCAGCTTTTGCACGACCAGCGCGCTCAATGCCGCCCAGATATGCCCGGGCTCGAACGCATCGAGCATCGTGGCCACAGTCCCTCCACAACACATGTACGGCCTGGAAACCTCGGTATTGCTGCCCCTGCGCGGCGATGCGGCGATTCACGCCGGTCAACCATTCTTTCCTGCTGATGTCGGCCAGGCACTCGCCGAAATGCCGGCGCCTCGGGTGCTGGTGACCACGCCCGTTCATCTGCGCGCGCTAATGCGCGAAGCGCCGACGCTGCCCGCTCTGGAAGCCATCGTCAGCGCCACGGCGCCATTGGATACAACGCTGGCTGCACTTGCTGAAACGCGCTATGCCACACAAGTGATCGAGCTGTTCGGTTCCACGGAAACCTGCGTAATCGCCCACCGCCGCACGGCCCATGAATCGAACTGGCAGCTTTATTCCGGCGTGAATCTGTATCCGCAGCCGGACGGCACGCTGGTGGAAGCGGCGCATTTCGATGCACCTGTGCGCTTGCAGGATATTGTGGAAGTACTGCCTTCGCGGCGATTCCTTCTGCGCGGCCGCAATGCCGACCTGCTGGAAATCGCCGGCAAACGCGCCTCGCTGGGCGAGCTCACCCGACGCCTGCTGGCGATACCGGGGGTAGACGATGGCGTGGTCTTCCAACTCGAGATCAACCGTAACGGCATACGCCGGCTCGCCGCACTGGCCGTAGCTCCGACACTAAGCGAAGCGCAGATACGCGATGCGCTGCGTCAGGCAATCGACCCGGTTTTCCTGCCGCGCCCGCTACGCCGCGTTGCGTCCCTGCCGCGCAACGCGACGGGAAAGCTGCCGCGCGATGCATTGCTCGCGGCAATCAGGGCGGGCTGAGCCGCGAGTCGGGAAGGCGATAAATTGATCGCCATTGCCGCTGTGCGGGAATGGCAAGCTATCGATTCCAGATTCCTGGCTACTCACTTCCACTCATACAATTTGTAATACACCGGGTGTACGACGCCGGACGGCCCGGACATCTGCTTCATGACGTCCGGCGGAATGTTGCCGGGATTGTCGACGTAGAGTTTTATCGGCCCGTTCTTCGATACAACTTTCACGAATAACAGCTTGCCGTGCTTGCGGTACTCTTCGATCGTGTCAGAGCCGCTTTGTCGGACCGTAATGACCGGCAACTCTGCGGCTTCGGCCGCGGCTTGCACGTTGGGAGGCAATCCGGGACTGGTCGCAGCATGTTGTGCGTTATTCGCAGGCGTCGCCGCAGCCTGTTTTGCCTTGACATCGGGAGCCGTCGTCGCGGGTGCCGGATGTTCGACGCCCGGGTCATTCAAAGCGGGCGGGGCCTGCACCGGAGGCAGGCCGGATTTGCCGACGCCGCTGTCCTGCGCAGCGACTGCAGCGGTCATGCTGAACAACACGATCGACAACAGACAGGTGGTTTTCATGGCACACCTCCTTGATTGGGCCCAGCATAGCAAATGCACGCCATGCATAGTGATTGACGACTGTACGCGCGTTTGCGTTGCAAATCCCGGTCGCCTGTCCCATTCTCGCTTTCCCGTATTTCCTTGTCCGCACCGATGTCACGCCCGAAACTCACCCTGATCGATGGTTACGCCTATTTGTACCGTGCATTCCATGCGCTGCCGCCGCTGAGCAATCGCGACGGCGAGCCGACCGGCGCTTTGTTCGGCGTATTCAACATGCTGCGCGCCACGCTCAAGGACAAACCCGATTACGTGGCCTTCGTTGCCGACGCGCACGGGCCCACTTTCCGCGATGAACTCTTCGAGAAATACAAGGCGCATCGCCCGCCAATGCCGGAGGATTTGCGCGCGCAGATCGAGCCGATGTTGAAGCTGGTCTCGGCACTCGGATTCCCGATACTTCGCGTCAGCGGCGTCGAAGCCGACGACGTAATTGGAACCCTGGCGACACAGGCATCGCACGCGGATATCGACGTACTTGTCTCGACCGGCGACAAGGATCTGGCTCAACTCGTGAATGCGCGCGTCGCACTGGTCAACACCATGACCAACACGACGCTCGACGAAGCTGGCGTGATGACGAAATTTGGCGTGCGTCCGGATCAGATTGTCGATTATCTGGCACTGGTCGGCGACAGCGCCGACAACATCCCCGGCGTGCCCAAATGCGGCCCGAAAACCGCGGCGAAATGGCTGGGCGAATACGGCTCGCTCGATGCAATCGTCGCCAACGCCGACAAGATCGGCGGCAAGATTGGCGAAAGCCTGCGCGCCGCACTGCCGCAACTGCCATTGTCCAAACAATTGGCAACCATCAAGCTCGATGTCGAACTGGACGTCAAACCAACCGAATTGAAGTTGCGTGATGCAGATATGGACACGTTGCGGGAGTTTTATCGGCGGTATGAGTTCAAGGCGGCATTGAAAGAGCTTGAAGGCCCGGGAATCGGAAACCGGGAACCGGGAGTCGCAGATAAAAAGCCCACGCAGGCGGATGCGACGACTGCGCAAGCAATTCCGGCCCCGCTTTCGCCAAATCCGGGCAAAGATTACGAGCTTGTCCTGTCCCAATCCCGATTCGACGCCTGGATCAAACGATTGCGCGCTGCCGACCTCATCGCTTTCGACAGCGAAACCACGGGACTGGACCCGATGCGTGCGGAGATTGTCGGCGTATCGTTCTGCGTGGAATCCGGACATGCCGCATATGTTCCGCTGATGCACGACTATGCCGGCGTGCCGACCCAACTGGATCGCACGGCAGTGCTCGAGGCGTTGCGGCCGTTGCTCGAAGACACGCACAAGCCAAAATTGGGCCAACACCTGAAATACGACATGAACGTGCTGGAGAAATATGGCATCGTCGTGCGCGGAGTGCGCTTCGATTCGATGCTGGAATCCTACGTGCTCAATTCCAGTGCCAATCGCCATGACATGGATACGCTGGCAAGGAAATATCTTGGCGTCGACACGATTCATTACGAGGACGTGGCCGGCAAGGGCGCAAAGCAGATTCCGTTCGCCCAGGTCGACGTGCAGCGCGCTGCCGAATATGCGGCCGAGGATGCCGACATCACCTTGCGGCTGCATCAGGCCCTGTGGCCGCAGCTCGAAGCCGAACCGAAGCTGCGCGCGGTGTTCGAGGACATCGAAATGCCGCTGGTGCCGGTATTGGCGCGCATCGAGCAGCGCGGCGTGTTGATCGACGCGACCAGGCTCAAGGCGCAAAGCAAACAACTGTCGCAACGCATGCTGGAAATCCAGCAACAGGCTTACGCCGTTGCAGGACGCCATTTCAGCCTGGATTCGCCGAAGCAGCTGCAAGGTTTGTTGTACGACGAACTCAAACTCCCCGTCGCATTCAAGACACCGACCGGACAACCCTCAACCAATGAGGAAGCACTCGAAGGCCTCGCCAATCAACACGAACTGCCGCGCCTGATCCTCGACTATCGCACGCTGGCCAAGTTGCGTTCGACCTACACTGACAAGCTGCCCGAACAGATCAATCCACGCAGCGGCCGTGTGCATACGAGCTATCACCAGGCTGTTGCGCAAACCGGTCGCCTGTCGTCGAGCGATCCGAATCTGCAGAACATTCCGGTTCGCAGCGAGGAAGGTCGGCGCATCCGTCAGGCGTTTGTTGCACCGGACGGCTACCGCATCCTCGCCGCGGATTATTCGCAGATCGAGTTGCGCATCATGGCGCATCTGTCCGGCGACCCCGGATTGCTGTCCGCGTTCCACGGCAACCAGGATGTACATCGCGCGACCGCTGCGGAAGTGTTCGGCGTGCCGCTGGAATTGGTCGATGCGAACCAGCGCCGTGCGGCCAAGGCGATCAACTTCGGCCTGATGTACGGCATGAGCGCGTTCGGTCTGGCGCGACAACTCGGCATCGGTCGCGGCGAGGCACAGGACTACATCAAGCGTTATTTCGAGCGTTATCCGGGGGTGCAGGCATTCATGCATGCCACGCGCGAAGCTGCGCATCACGATGGCTTCGTCGAAACGTTATTCGGTCGGCGCCTGTATCTGACCCAGATTCACTCGCGCAACCAGGGACAGCGTGCCGGCGCCGAACGTGCCGCCATCAACGCGCCGATGCAGGGCACGGCGGCGGACATTATCAAGCGCGCGATGATCGCCGTTGACGACTGGCTGCAAGCGCAGGCCGACGCGGCACGCATGGTCATGCAAGTCCACGACGAACTGGTGTTCGAGGTACGCACCGATTGCGTGGACGCCATCACCGACGGCGTACGCGAACGCATGGCCGGCGCCGCGCAGCTCGATGTGCCGCTGGTCGTCGATATCGGTGTGGGCGCGAATTGGGACGAGGCGCACTGACGTTTGCACTGAAGCGCTCTGCCCCCGATGAATCGGGGGAGAGGGAGCAAGCCCTTCGCTTCTTTGCGTCTTTCGTGGTAATCGGTCGCGCTCCGGCTTGTGCCCTGCATTCACGCATCGATATGCGTGGTCGCCTGCGTCGCGGCTTGGTCGCGGCTGACGTCCACAACCAATGCACCCCAGGCGGGTACGCGAAAACATTGCGCCGACAGGTGTTCGACGGAAAAGCCAAGGCCCTGGATCAAGCGCGGATCGGTATAGCCATCCAGGGTGATTTCCTCACTGGCATCGCTGAGATTGAACAAGCATAGCAATGTCTGCTCGGCATAACTGCGGCGCAGCGCGAGCCAGGGTTCGTCGGCTTCGACGAGTTCGGCCTTGCCGACGCGCATCGCGGGTTGCGCGGTATGCCAGTTCAGCAGCGAGCGCCAGTCGTTGAGCAGCGAATCGGCGTCCTGTTGCTGACGAGCGATGGTGAGCACCCGATGCGCGCGCGGAATCGGCAGCCACGGTTGTTCGCACCGACTGAATCCGCAGTTGGGCGAATGATCGTTCCAGGGCATCGGCGTGCGCGCGCCATCGCGGCCACGGCCGTCGGCTTCGGCAAGCGGGTCGCGCAGACGATCCAGGGGAATGTCTTCCGGGACGCGTGCCTCGGGCAGGCCCAACTCATCGCCTTGCCACAGACATAGCGCACCCGGCAAGGCCAACAGCATCGCCGCGATGGTGCGCCGAAAACCGTAGGGATAGGGAAAGCGGTCGCCGCCCCAGCGCATGCTCATGCGTCCGAAATCGTGATTGCCGACCATCCAGCAACTGCCGGTCGGACCAAACGTGTCGAGCGTCTTGCGCACTACGTCACGCATGCGCGTGGCAGTCATGCGCTCATCGAACAACAGGCCGGCGTGATACGCCATGTGCAACAATGTGCCGTTGCGCGTGTACTGGGCGGCAGTGCGGATGCTGTCCTCGCACATCACCACTTCGCCAAGCAACGCAACGCCGGGATAACCGTCGACCAGGGCGCGCAACTCGCGCAGATACTCGAGCGTTTCCGGGCGATTGAAACTGTTGACCAGTTTCTGGCGCGTCGCCGCATTCGGCGTCTGGAAGCCGTCCGGCATCGGCTCGTTTTCGGCGCGTAACGGGTTGTCGCGCATTTGTGGATCATGCGCGTAGAAATTGACCGCATCCAGGCGCATGCCGTCGATATCGCGATCCAGCCAGAACCGGGCCACGTCCATGATCGCCGCACGCAATTCGGGATTGTGCCAATTCAGCGCCGGTTGGCCGGGGAAGAAATTTGAAAAATAATATTGCCCGCGTTCCGGCGCGTAGTGCCACCCCGAATCGCCGTTGAATACGGACGGCCAATTGTTCGGTGGACCTCCATCGCTGCCCGGATCACCCCACACATACCAGTCGGCATGCGCGTTTTCGCAGCCGCTGCGGCTATCGCGAAACCACGGATGCTGATCGGACGTATGACCCCATACCATGTCCAGCATCACCCGCAACCCGCGTTGGTGTGCCAGGCGAATGAGGCGATCGAAATCCGACAGCGATCCGTAACTCTGATCGATCGCACAATGATCCTTGACGTCGTAACCGATATCGACATCGCCCGACGGATAGATCGGCATCACCCAGATCGCATCCACGCCGAGCGCGGTGATGTAGTCCAGACAATGGATAATGCCATTCAGATCGCCTCGCCCGTCGTCGTTGGTGTCCTTGTAGCTCGAGGGCATCAACTGATAGATCGCCGCACCGTGCCACCATTCACCCAGCGTGGCGCATTGCTGGTGTCGCTCCCAATTCGTTGCGCGGCGATTGATGGGCGCCTGACGCCACCAAGGCAAGGAATTTGGACGCATGCCGATTCTCCTTCTGCGGTTGGCCATCCCAACGCGACGGCCGGAAATATCCTGATTCGCGCATTTGTGGATGCGAAGATGCCGGATTGTCGTGCCAAGACACTGATTTTTGCGACGAATTCAGCGAATGAATGAAAACTGAATCGAGGTGGATTCGTGCGCCGCGCAGATTGAACTTTGCGCGCCACGCCCCATCTCACTATCCAGGCGCGCGCAACGGCGCCTGGTTGACTCACCTCCCTGAGTTGACCACGAGGATCGATCCCTCCCCAGGTCGGTCTTCAGCCCCGGAGGCTCCCCCCTAAGCCTCCGGGGCATTTTGTTTTGGGGGATCGGAAAACCTCAATCCTCCAGTCATTGCCGATGCCCGGCCCCGCATCTGTGATCCACGTGCCACTGACATACAATGCAGGATAGCAAACCGCGGAGGACGCATGGACCAAAAGCGCGTATTGATTACCGGGGCAGGCAGTGGTCTCGGGCGAGCGCTCGCGTTCTGTTTCGCCGAAAACGGCTGGCGTGTAGCCTGCGCAGACTTGCGCCTGGATCACGCGCGCGAAACCGTGCGTCTTATCACCGAGTTCGGTGTCGGCGCCATGGCGCTGCGGGTCGATGTCGGCGACGACGCCTCGGTCGAGGCGATGCGCGATGAAGTGCTTGCCGCGTGGGACGGTGTCGATGTCGTGGTCAACAATGCAGGTGTCGCCTCGGCCGGTACGGTTGCGCAGGCGTCACTGGACGATTGGCGCTGGACCTTGAATACCAATCTGATGGGCGTAGTGCGCGGTTGCCGCACGTTCGTACCCGTGCTCATCGAACAGGGCGCGGGACATATCGTCAATATCGCCTCGTTCGCCGGCATCGCCAACGCGCCGCGAATGGCAGCCTATTCCGCCAGCAAGGCGGGCGTCATCTCGTTGTCGGAATGCTTGCGCGGCGAATTGGCGTTGGCCAGCAGCGCCGTCAAGGTTTCGGTGGTCTGCCCGGCATTTTTCCAGACCAACCTGATGCATCACTCGCGCGCGCCACAAGCGGACAAGGCGATGGCGAGCAAACTCATGGCCGCGTCGACGCAAAGCGCGGACGACGTGGCTTCAAACATCTATCGCAGCGTGATGCGCGGCGAATTCCTGATTCTTCCGACCAACGGCGAACGTGCGCGCTGGCGCTTGAAGCGCTTTGCGCCGCAGATGTTCTTCAACAAGGTTATTGCAATGATGCGTAAAAAAGGCGCGGGCAAATGAGCCGATTGATGATCTACGGCGCGAACGGATACACCGGAAAGTTGATCGCGCGCGAAGCGGTCAAACGCGGTATCAAACCGCTGCTCGCCGGACGCAATCGCGATGCGCTCGAAGCGTTGGCAAAGGAACTGAACCTCTCGCGCCGCGTGTTCGAATTGAATCATTCCGCCGAAGTCGCGCGCAATCTCGAGGGCGTTACGATCGTGCTGCACTGCGCCGGACCGTTCTCGCGCACGGCTGCGCCGATGCTCAACGCCTGTCTCGACATGCATGTCCACTATCTCGACATCACCGGCGAGATCGATGTATTCGAGCTGTGTCATCACGCGCACGTGCGTGCCCAGCATCAGGGGACGGTAGTCTTGCCCGGTTCCGGATTCGATGTCGTCCCGACGGATTGCATGGCGGCAATGCTCAAGCGCCGCCTCGCCGATGCGACCTCGCTGGTGCTGGCATTCGAAGCCGGCGGCGGACCGAGCCCCGGCACCGCAAAGACCAGCATCGAAGGCCTCGCCAAGGGCGGTCGCGCGCGTATCAATGGCGAACTCGTGAACGTTCCATTGGCGTGGAAATCGCGCAACTTCGAACGCAACGGCAAGTCGCGCACCGCCATGACGATTCCCTGGGGCGACGTTTACACCGCGTACGTTTCCACCGGCATACCCAACATCGAAACCTATATGGTCGTGCCGCCGAAGACGATCGCCGGCGCGCGGCGGCTGCGCTACGTGCAAGGACTGCTGAAATTGGGATTTGTACAGAATTACATGCGGCGTCGCGTCGAACGCACCACACCCGGGCCGTCCGCGGATCGGCGTCGGGAAAGCGGCAGTTATGTCTGGGGCGAAGTTCGCAATCTTGCCGGGCGCGAAATCAAACTCGCGCTCATGGCGCCGAACGGCTATGAACTCACGGTGACCGCGTCGTTGGGTATTGCCGAACACCTGCTGGCCCTGACCAGCCCGCCGCGCGGCGGCTATTTCACTCCATCGCAACTGATGGGCGCCGATTATGTGCTCAAGTTGCCGGGAGTCCGGCTGATCGGCAACGAATGATTCGTCTGACATGACACCGAAGTACAACCATTGTCGGTACTATTCCCGCGGGCGTGAGAGGTGAATTGCCTGGCGATGGCACTGTCCGGCAGGATGTGATACTTCGCGATTTGGCTGTTTCGTTCGAGGATCCAGGGAGGTTACAAATGCGCGCAACCCTAATCGTGATCGGCGTGATTCTGATCATTGGCGGCGTAGCCGCCTGGTTCGGCAAGATCACATACCCGCACAGCAGCGATGTCATCAAGATCGGGGATGTCTCCGCCTCGGTCAGCCATGACAAGACCCTGCCGCAATGGGCGGGCGCAGTTGGCGTATTGGCAGGGTTGGGTCTGGTCGCCGCCGGCGCGATGCGCAAGCGCTAGGATTTTTCACTCGCGCGCGATCAATCGCGTTGCACGCGTTCACCGCGATGACTGTCTTGCCTCAGTATTTCCGCACCGATTCGATTGCGATTTTGGACTGGCGCTGTTTGAAGCGCTCAAGCGCTTCCTGCAATTCGGCAGTCCGGTTGCGGGTTTCCTGCAGCATGGCGCGCGACTTTCTCAAGCTGCGCAGGATTCGCGCGCGGCGCGCCAGTTCCGGACTCGAAGAATCCACGTCCGGCTGCTCAACTTCACTGCTGTGCTCACCACCATCCATCAGCGACTGTGCATGCGCCAGCGCACCACGAGTGTCGTACCTCATACCGATTCTCCGGAACCGTTATTCGCACGGCGGCCATCTTGGCCACCGTCCTGGGCGCGAACTATGCGCCAGATCGGGTTCGGAAATCGTGACGTATTACAGAAAATCGGCAGTTTGTAGCGGCTCTGGGTGAATCTCCCGCCTTTTCAGGCGGGAGATTGCGGCGTCGAGCCATACCCTGAAATCACGGCGGCTATTTGGCCGCTGCGTCTTTCAGCTTCTTCAACGGCCGTACTTTCACCCGCACGCTGGCCGGCTTGGCAGCGAACCATTGTTCCTGCTTGGTGAACGGGTTGACGCCCTTGCGCTTCGGCTTCGCCGGTATGCTGGCAACCGTGATCTTCAGCAGGCCGGGAAGGATGAAGGTACGCGCGCCGTTCTTGTTGACCGAGCCGATCACTGCGCCTTCCAGCGCAGCCAGCACGGAGCGAACGTTCTTTGCCGTCACGTCGGCCGTGGTCGTGATGTAGTCGACCAGTCCGGACTTGCCGAGCACTTGCTTGATCGGCTTGTGTGCCGCTGGCTTTGCAGCAGCTTTCGGTGCAGCCTTGTTCGCGGCCTTCTTGGCCGGCTTCGCAGCGCCCTTCTTTGCAGCTTTCTTGGTTGCCATGTCTTTTCCTGATTTGTTGGAGTTTGAACGAATGAACGTTCACGCGCCTGTGCGGCAGCAAGAATGTACGGCACATTGCGGCAAACGCCAAGCGATATATTACATCCGGATAACACTGCCAATTCGACGGTGTCGGCTTTTTGTCCTGGATTGTCTCCGGGACTTCATGGATCCCCCGACAAGTTTTGTAAACTTCCACGCGCCTTTGCGGAGTCCCGGCAATGTCTCTTGAAGAACTTTTCGGTATCGAACTACCCGTCATCCAGGCGCCGATGGCGGGCGTGCAAGGCGGCGCGCTGGCGATTGCGGTGAGCAATGCCGGCGGACTCGGATCGCTGCCTTGCGCGATGCTCGATGCGGCAGCAATGCGACGCGAGCTCGGCGCCATTACTGCCGGCACGGCACAACCGTTCAACGTCAATTTCTTCTGCCACGCGCAACCGCCATTCGATGCCGGGCGCGAACGGCGCTGGCGTGAAACGCTCGCGCCGTACTACCAAGAACTCGACATCGATCCTGCCGACATCAAACCGGGCCCGGGACGCGCGCCGTTCGATGCTGCCGCTGCGGACCTGCTCGACGAATTCAAACCCGCGGTCGTCAGCTTTCATTTCGGACTTCCGCGACCGGACCTGCTCGAACGCGCGAAACACTGCGGCGCGAAAATTCTCGGCAATGCGACGACCGTCGAAGAAGCACGCTGGCTGCAAGCGCATGGTGCCGATGCCATCATCGCGCAGGGTTTCGAAGCCGGCGGCCACCGCGGCATGTTCCTCACCGATGACCCCACCACGCAAATCGGAACCTTCGCGCTGCTGCCGCAGATCGTCGCGGCTGTGACCGTTCCCGTTATTGCCGCCGGTGGTATCGCCGATGCAAACGGCGTTGCCGCCGCATTGGCGCTTGGCGCAGCCGGCGTCCAGGTCGGAACCGCTTATCTGCTCTGCCCGGAATGCACCACCCGACCCGTGCATCGCGCTGCACTCGCGAGCCAAGCGGCGCAATGCACCGCACTGACCAACCTGTTCAGCGGCCGACTCGCCCGCGGAATCGTGAACCGGATCATCAAAGAACTAGGTCCCATCAACCCGAATGTACCGGCCTTCCCGCTTGCCTCCACGGCATTGGCGCCGCTGCGCGCGAAAGCAGAAAGCGAAGGTCTCGGAGACTTCTCGCCGCTGTGGTCGGGACAGAATGCCAGTAGATGCAAAGCGGTGCCGGCGGCGGTGATTACGCGCGAGCTTGGGACGGGGCGGCGACCAGTGCTGCTGAACGCGAGCATCAATGCCTCGGAATAGCCCATCTCCCCGATGAGCCGAAACCCTCGTCAGGCAGCGCAACGGCCCGGTGGAAAAATCCGGATGTAATGGACAGCGACGCAATCCGCCTTGGCATTGAGCGCAGACGATTCGTTGCCACACCCGTTGCGTCAACCACCCATCCGACGGCAGCAGCGCCACAACGCGATTCCGGTCTGGGTCAGTCCGGCCCCGAGCAATGCCAGCAGCATGTCCCATTGCGCATCCCACACATCGCCCTGCGTGCCGAGATAGGCCTGGCCGAGATTTCCGCCGAATACGACTGCCGCCAGCCATTCGATCAACTCAAAGATTGCCGAATACGATTCGATGAACAGTACCGGCAACAGATATTTCCAAATGCTGCGCGGTGGAGCAAATGCGGCGAACAATTCGTTGGCCAGCGGCAGCAGCAGAACCCCGTAGAGAAAATGCACGAGCCTGTCATAGTGATTGCGATGAAAGCCGAACAATTCGTTGGGCGAGATGCCAATCAGCGCCTGCACACCGCGATCGTAGGGCACTTGGGAATAGGTGTAGTGCGCGCCAATTTCGTGCAGACACAGAAAAACAAAGAGCAAGGTGTAGGCGCTGTCAGAGAAACGCAGCCGCCGCACAGTGGCGGCGAATAGCGGGACGGCGACAAACACCACGACGTTTTCCAGCAACCAGTCCTGGCGGTACCAAGGGTGGATGGCCAGCGCCAGCCAGAACGCCGCAAACGCCGCGAGCAGCGCAATCGGATACGTGTAACGATGCCGCAGCCACGATTGCGACCTTGCCTGCATGAATACATTCCCCTCGTTCCGGTCGTGCGATACCAATCCAGTGCGGCAGTCGGCATTGTCCGTGGGCGCAGGCGGTGTTGCAACGCGTGCCAGGATTGGCGTTGTCAGGCATTGCA
The DNA here is from genome assembly GCA_963711075.1 of uncultured Pseudomonadota bacterium. GTDB lineage: Bacteria > Pseudomonadota > Gammaproteobacteria > Xanthomonadales > Rhodanobacteraceae > Rudaea. The sequence goes on from CAVQCW010000004.1 coordinate 82,455, forward strand.
ATGACCGCAATCTGTCGACACCCAGAGCCGTGGGTCGATTCCCGATCGGCGACGACGCTCAGGCGCCTTTATCGCCGCCGAACCAGGATCGCAGTTGCGCGCGCCAGTGCCAGCTTGTCACGCGGTGGCCGAACGTTGTTTCGTGGCGCGCAAGATTGAGTCCGGCGAGGTAGCCGAGCCAGGCGACGGCGACCCAGACAGCCAGATCGTGTTGCTTGTCCGGCCACCAGTTGAACCAGATTAGCGCCTGGACGAAGGTGGTGAACTGGTTGACCAGCAGGCTGACGATGAACTCGATCAGCCCGTGGCTGAACATTGCCTTGAGGGTCGATGACGGATCGGCCAGCGTGCCCAGAACGCCACTCGCTTCGATGACAATCAGCGTCCACAGTGCCGCGACGCCGTAGAAGCCGCCGCCAAACTTCATCCATTTGGCATGCAACACGCTGTCCGCAGGCGTATCCGATTTTTTCGATGCCTCCACGACCTGCTTGAGACTCGATTCGATCGCCTTGCGGTCTGCATCGCGCGCGAGCTCGCCGCGGCTGTACAACCGGTAGAACAGCAACCAGCTCAAGGCCGCGACGGGCAGGCCCAGTTCGAACGTGGCGCGCAAAAGGTAAGTCAACATCAATGGCAATGCCGGTGACGACGAAGACGGCGCAGTATAGACGATACAAAACCCGGATCAGACGGGGTAGCGCCGGCCAAGAACACGGGAAAAGGTGAGCAACGTCCTCTGACTATTGCAATGACATTTGCCCGGCTGCTCCTCGCGACTGCGGATGCCCCATCCGATTGGGGCAGGTTTATGGAAAACCGGCATGAATGCAGAAGCAGGCAAACCTGATCAAGGGCGTTTTGGCCCTCAATCGATTTCTAGATCGTTCCGGCAACACCAGCCACCTGAAGCGTCAGGGCAGCCAATGACGACGGTCGAAGGCGTGAGATCCCTGGTGCAATCCAACTATTGAGGCCGCCCGGGCGCCATGATCGCGTCGCGCACCTTCGCATCGGGCGCGGCGTTGTCGAACGTCACATGCCCACCGTCGTCGCGAACGCCCAGGTCCTTGAATGCCTTTTGCCAATCCGGAAATTTTCGCATCGCGGCAAATTCGCGGTATCGCTGCGAAAATGTGTGCACGTCCAGCAGCGAGTCGAGCTTGGCGACGAAATCTTCCGGCTTCCAACTGCGGTAAGCGGGCAGGCAGCAATCGCGGAAGCGTGACAAGGCGATGTCGATATGCAGTTTGCCATGGCTTTGGCGGCGCAGATCGCGATCGACGGTGAGCCAATACGCGGCGCCGGCCCAATAAATGCGTTGGTAGGCGTGCGAGCGGTGCATGCTGCGCGCAGCCTCGCTCAGCGTACCCGTGTCGGCGGCATGCTGGCCGCGTTTGAAACCGTCGTCGAGTTCGTCCCAGGCCTGTTGCGGCGTGAGCAAACCGGCGCGGGCGCGCAACACATTCTGAAAATAGGTCGCCAGGCCCTCGGCCAGCCAGCTTCCGCTGTCGCCGAGATACGGATGCATCAGGTGACTGAGCTCGTGCACGGCGATCCAGTCGTGCATGAATTTGCCGGCTGGTTGCGAGGGGTCGATCAACAATTGCAGCGAGTTGCCTTCGCCGCGCGTGTGCTGGCCGAACACGACCGCGCGTGAATGCCCGCTCACCGGAATCATCAGCACCTGCACATCGGCTACCGGCAAACGTCCGTACGCGGACAGGATCGCTCGCGACACATGCGCCAGCCACGTGCGCAGTTTTTCCTGCTGCTGCGGATCCGCGCCGTGCAGGATACTCAGGCGCAGCATCCCGCCGGGAAGTGCGATACGCTCGACGTTGAAACGACCGAACGCCACGGTTGCCGACCAATCCGGTGGCGTGTGCGGAATGGTGAAGCGCACACCATTTCCGGCCGGCGCATCGGAGATCGGCACCGACGCTTCATGCCAGGGCGTCGAAATGCTCCATCCCGGCGGCAGCAATACGCGCACCTGCGCATCGACATCACCTTGCGCATCCGGACGCAGCAACCACAATTGCGGCGCGGTGACGAGATCGTCGCCGAGACGCCAGCCGCTGTCGCGCTCGTGTGTGGCTACGATCGCGCCAAGATCGGCGCGGTAGGCGAGGCATTCGCCGGCATGCCAGTCCGCGGCGATCCAGTCGCCGTCATCCGTGGTGACGGCTCGGCCGCTGTCGCGCCGCACCCCGTGCACGAAGCGCATCGCCCATTCCGAATCGGCGTCGAACACGACGCTCGCGTGTGCGTGCGCCAAACACAACCGTACCGACAGGTTCTGCGATTTCGCATCGAAACGGACGCTGTAGTTCGGCACGTCGTCGGCGCACGCGGGTATCGCGGCTGCCAGCAGCATGAAAGGAATCAACGCAACTGAAATGCGTTGCGCCGCTACTGCGAGCAGTTGCAACAAGCAAGTCCTCTGCCTTGAGCTTGCTCGGGGCCGCGGATTGGGTGAGGGGGGAGTGTTCAACATTTCAGAATCCTTCCAGTAAACCGATGCGCTGCCCCTCACCCCAACCCTCTCCGCCAACGACTGGGTCGTTGGGGGAGAGGGAGCAAATCGCGCTCGTGTCGTCGTAATCATTCGCATGTCCTAAAAGCCCTCTCCCCCGAGCAAGCTCGAGCGAGAGGGAGTAAAGATCCGAGCGTGCTCGCAGGCACAAAGTTTCGTACCGGTTCACCGTACCTGACCTGAATCCGGCCATGCCCATTACAATTGCGCGATGGATGTTTCCCACCTGCTCGACGATCTCAACCCGGCACAACGCGAAGCGGTCAGCGCGCCACCGGGCCATTATCTGGTGCTGGCCGGGGCCGGATCGGGCAAGACGCGCGTGCTGATTCATCGCATTGCCTGGCTGCTCGAAGTCGAACGCGCATCGCCGTGGTCGATTCTTGCCGTCACGTTCACCAACAAGGCTGCGGGTGAAATGCGCGCGCGCTGCGGCGACTTGATCGAGCAAGGCACGCGCGGACTGACCATCGGCACATTCCACGGCATCGCCCATCGGCTGCTGCGCCAGCACTGGCGCGAAGCGAAATTGCCGGAGACCTTCCAGATTCTCGACAGCGACGACCAGCAACGCCTGATCAAGCGCACGATTCAGGGACTGGGGCTGGACGAGGCGCGCTTTCCGCCGCGTCAGGCGGCGTGGTTCATCAACACGGCCAAGGACGAAGGCAAGCGACCCGACGCCTTCGAGCATACCGGCAATCCGCTGACGCGCACGCTGGTCGATGTCTATCGCGCGTACGAGGAAACCTGCCGGCGTTCCGGGCTCGTGGATTTCGCCGAATTGCTGCTGCGCTCTCATGAGCTGTGGCTCAACGACGACGCGTTGCTCGCGCATTATCGCGAACGCTACCGACATTTGTTGATCGACGAATTCCAGGATACGAATACGATCCAGTACGCCTGGATCCGCGTACTTGCCGGCACCACGGCGCAGGTTTTCGTCGTCGGCGACGACGACCAGGCAATCTACGGCTGGCGCGGTGCGCGGGTGGAAAACGTGCAGCATTTCCTGCGCGATTTTCCGGACGCGAAAACCATTCGTCTGGAGCAGAACTACAGGTCGACCGGCAATATCCTCACCGCGGCCAATGCCATCATCGCCAACAATCCGCAGCGTCTGGGCAAGAAACTGTGGACCGCCGGTGACGCCGGCACGCCGATTGCGTTGTATGCGGCGTACAACGAACAGGACGAGGCGCGTTTCGTGATCGAGCGCATTCTCGAACACCTGCAACACGACGGCAAAGGCAGCGATTGCGCGATTCTGTACCGTTCCAATGCGCAGTCGCGCAACTTCGAGGAACAACTGATCCAGCACGATATCCGCTATCGCGTGTATGGCGGTCTGCGCTTTTTCGACCGCGCCGAGATCAAGGACGCGCTGGCCTACCTGCGCCTGGTCGCCAACCGCCTCGACGACGCCGCATTCGAGCGCGCCGTGAACACGCCGCCGCGCGGCATCGGCGCGCGCACGCTGGATACGTTGCGTCGGCACGCGCGCCGCGACGCAATCTCGCTCTGGGATGCGACTGTGGCGGAAATAAGTGACGGCGGCCTTGCCGGTCGCGCGAAGAATGCGTTGAAGGCGTTCGTGGATTTGATCGAGGAACTGGCGACGACCTGCGCCGGCATGCCCCCTGTCCCCCGAAATGAAATTTCGGCGGACAGGGCTGGGGTGAGGGGGCAGCGCCTGGAAATTCCGAACGGCCAGGAAGATGTGAAGCGTTCCCCCCTCACCCCAACCCTTTCCCCCATCGCGAGCGATGGGGGCGAGGGAGTTGAAGCGCTGGCGCTGTCCGAACAGATCGAACATGCGATCCAGCGTTCCGGCTTGCGCGATTTCTATGAAGCCGACTCGCGCGGCAGCGCGGAATCGCGCGTGGAAAACCTTGATGAACTGGTCAACGTCGCCAGCCGCTTCGAGCGTACGCCGGAAGACGTCGAGGCCGGATTTTCCGAGCTCACCGCGTTTCTCGCCCACGCCGCACTCGAAGCCGGCGACACGCAGGGCGAATCCTGGGAAGACTGCGTGCAATTGATGACGTTGCACTCGGCCAAGGGACTGGAATTTCCGCTGGTGTTTCTGGTCGGCCTGGAAGACGGCCTGTTCCCCAGCCAGAAATCGCTGGACGAACCCGGCCGCCTCGAAGAGGAACGCCGGCTGGCCTACGTCGGCATCACCCGCGCACGCCAGAACCTGATCCTGAGCTATGCCGAATCGCGGCGCCTGCATGGCTCGGAAACCTACAACCGACCGTCCCGATTTCTGCACGAGTTGCCACGCAATCTGCTGCACGAGATACGTCCGCGCGTACAGGTGTCGCGCCCGGCGTTCGGCGGCCGCTTCGTCGATGACGGCGGTGACACCTCGCCGCTCAAGCTTGGCCAGCACGTGCGCCACGCCAGTTTCGGCCACGGTGTGGTGATCGACGCGGAAGGCGCCGGCGCGCATGCGCGCGTGCAAGTCAATTTCGAGGACGCGGGAGCAAAATGGCTGGTGGTGGCATATGCGGGCCTGACCCCGTTGTAGTCACCCGTTCGCGCGTTGTCGGGCAGGCGCCGGCGCGGTCTCAGGGATCCACAAGGTAAACGGTCCCGCCAGCAGCAGACTGATTCCACCGACCAGCAAAGCATTGATCGGCGCATCGGCGAAAAATGTCTTGAGCATGAATCCGAGCACACTGGCAGCCAGCAATTGCGGTATGACGACAAATAAATTGAAGATGCCCATGTACGCGCCCATCTTGTTGCCGGGTACGCTGTCGGAAAGCATGGCGTAGGGCAACGACAGTATCGACGCCCAGGCAAAGCCGACGCCGACCATGGACAGCAGCAGCCAGTGCGGATCGCGGATCAGCAGGAACGAAATCAAGCCAAACCCACCCAGCCACAGATTCACCAGATGACTCACGCGCACGCCTAAACGCCGCGTCATCCACGGAATCAGCATCGCCGCCACTGCTGCGAATGCGTTGTATGCGGCAAACAGTACGCCGGCCCAATTCGCCCCGATGTTGTAGGCGGCCGATTGCGTGTCGGTTGCGCCGAAGTGTACTTGCGTGACGGCAGCGGTGGTGTAGGTCCACATCGCAAACAGGGCGAACCACGAGAACAACTGGACGATCGCCAGTCGCCGCATCGTGACCGGCATGGCGTGCAGATCGGTGATGACTTCAGTGAACAGGTTCGGCTTGCGTATGCCACTGGCCACGAGCTGCGCGATGCCGTACGCGAACACGCTGCCGGCGGCCGAATACAATTGCGTGTCGGCGTGCGTCAACCTCACCGTGGCCAGCGCGACCAAGCCGCAAAGTAACCAGATCCAACCCGATTTGCGCAGCCGTTGACTGGCGACTGGCATGCTTCGGGCTGACGGTGCATCCTCGAATTCGGCGAGTATTTCCGGTGGATATTCGCGCGTGGAAACCACGCTCCAGGCAAGTGCGCCGAACATCGCCGCAGCGCCGGCATAGAACGAGTATTTCACCGTGTCTGGAATTTCGCCCGCCGCTGCAATATTGCTGATTCCGGTCTGCGCCAGCAGCCATGGCAACAAACTGGCCACCACCGATCCGGCGCAAATGAAAAACGTCTGCATGGCATAGCCGCTCGGGCGTTGTTCTGGCGGCAATTGATCGCCGATGAAGGCGCGGATCGGTCCCATGGCGATGTTTATTGCCGCGTCCAGAATCCAGAGCAGGCAGGCTGCCATCCATATCGCGGAGGAATTCGGCATCGCGACCAGCGCCAGGGCCGCGAGAATTGCACCGATCAGAAAATACGGTCGGCGACGGCCGAGCCGGCCCCAGGTGCGATCGGACAGGTAACCGATCAGCGGCTGTATCAGCAGACCAGTGAGAGGTGCGGCGATCCACAGGATCGGAATCTCGTGAATGCTGGCGCCAAGGGTCTGGAAAATCCGGCTCAGATTCGAGTTCTGCAAGGCCAGCGCGAACTGAATGCCCACGAATCCGAAACACATGTTCCAGATTTGCCAGAACCTCAATTGCGGTTTGCTGGTCATCGCGAAACGGTCATTCGGCACTCAGCGCATTGCACGGGCGCGGCGATCCAGTCAGCGCCTTGCAGAGCTGCGCGCAATGGATTTTTTTTCGCGCGCGCCGCGGTGTCGCCGGTCAGTTGCGCGCGACGCCGGGACCGGTCCGGTGGATTGCCGGATCAACAGTTCGTAGGGCACGCGCACGAGCTTTGCCGACTTCGGATCGCGAATCGATGCCAGCAATTGTTCGACCGCGATGCGTCCCATGTCGCGACACGGCTGACGCACCGTGGTCAGGCTGGGCCAGATCTTGCGCGAAGTCGGGGTGTCGTCGAAACCGAACACGGAAAGATCCTGCGGGATTTTCATACCGCGCTCGAATGCTTCGTGCATGACGCCGCACGCGCTGTCGTCGTTCGCGGCGAAGATCGCCGTCGGCGGGCGCGCCTGATCGAGCAAACGTCGCGCGCCTTCGATCCCCGCTTCGAACGAAAAGCTGCCGTGCACAACCAGTTTTTCGTCATACGCAATGCCGGCGCGTTGCAGGCCATCACGGTAGCCGGAAAGCCTCCAGGCACGACCGCCATGCGGTGCCGGACCGGCAATATGCGCGATGCGTCGATGACCCAGCGCGACGATATAGTCAATCATCTCCGCTGCGGCCTTGCGTTCGTCGAGTATGGTGCCGATGCGCCGGTGCGCGATTTTCGCCATGCCCGAGATCGTGGCGTAACGCACGCCGAGTTCGTCCAGACGCGCGAGCAATTTCAGATCGTCGGCGAACGGCGGCACCAGAATCAGGCCGTCCGGGCGATATTGTGCGATCGAATTTTCCACCGCGCCGACGTGATCGGCATTCGAATATTCCAGCGGACGCAACATCGCGCTGTAACGTGCGTTGTCGCACGCGGCGAGCATGCCGACGATGATTTCCATGATGTAGCTCGAACCTGCAGTGGGGTCGTCGTACACCAGCGAAATCAGGTACGAGCGATTGCCGGCGAGACTGCGCGCGGACGGATGCGGGCGGTAATTCATCGCCTTCGCCGCGGTCTCGACTTTCAACCGGGTCTTTTCGCGCACGTTCGGTTCGTTGTTGAACACGCGCGATACGGTTTTCATGGACACACCCGCCGCCGCGGCGACGTCTTCTATTCTTGCTGGCATTAAAGCATTCCCCGCCGACCGGCCCGGACACAGATTGATAGCGCTGTCATGCTACAACAATTGGGCGAAGGGTCTGGGTGGTGGGGCGCGCTGGGGCAAGAAAATTGTGTCCGGATTTCCGTGTGAACTTTGGGATTCAAGCCGAGCGGACAACCGCATTCAAAAAGCGGATTCCAATGTGGGGCTAAGTCGGCTCGTGAGTTTCCGCACCCGGCGACAACCGGACACAGAAGAAGCTCAGTGAGAAGCACCGCTTTTTAACGGAGTACACAAAAACTGAAAACGAATGAGTGTTTTCGCCAGTTCTCCTACGAGACGTCCGTGAAGTACGGAATGAATACCTTCCCAAATGGCACGAGGGGCCCCAACTTGCGCTCACCGGCAGTCACTTTATCCAGCTCGCCGAAATACCGCCCTAGTATTTCATGAATGACGCCGTCCACGAGTACGTTGAACTGTTTGGCAGTCGACTGGATTTCAGAGAAGAAATTCTCGATAGCTTTCTTCCTGTCGCCGGGCGCAATCGCTTCCAGCATTGCTGCGTTCGCCGCATGTTCTGAGGCTTGATGAAACGTATTTCCTATGGTGTCGCCAACGACCACTTCGAAGCCAGGCTCCTTCTTCTGAATTTCTCATTGTGCTCCAATCCCACTGGGCGAATAATGGAATGCGAAATCATTTCGTACCAAGCGCACCAGGCATCCCTTTTTCCCGAAGTACGCCTTGAGTTGCTTCAGGGCATCGGCGACAAGCGGCGGTAGATTAACCAGTCGTGAGAGCTTGGTACCGAAATAGATCCTCTCGATTAATGTCCACCCCTCCGAGAGCTTTCCCGCGAGTATCTTTCCCAGCATCAAGGCTTGGCCGCTCTGGACGATGTCGTCGTGGAATGGACCGGTGGCTCGTGGAATGGACCAAACGAATAGCTTGTTCAATGTCGCCACCTCGTTCTGCAGATGTCCCCCAGCAAGCAAGAAGGCGCGCTCCGCCTCAGAGGCCTCGTTCAATTCGGGGCCAGACAGAGAGAACGTTCGGACGACGAGGTATTCGGACATATGGCATTCCAAGTAGGTCCAGCGGAGCAGCTCAGCACGGAGTCCGCGTGGGGTGGTGCTGCCATCTTCGTTCCCAAATGGAGCGAGCACAAGTTTGATGGAACATGCCGAAAGGCAAGTCGAAGCCCTGGCGGCTTGCGGCCATGAACGGCCGGTCGCCCCTCCCAATTAAGCACCCTAAAGCTGGCGTTGGAGTGATTCTGCCTCGGGTCTCCATACGTCTATGTTTCGGTGTCGGCCCTTCTCCCTGAGAATGCATGCCGGCAACGACACAATCGGCATGACTTTCGGCTGAGGCATGACAGCCTGGACAGGACTACTTTGCCTGACATCTGGACACGAAGAGATCCGCATGCACAATTTCTTCCGGTCTACGAAATTCCCTGTTGCTTTGTGCGCGCTCGGCAGTGTCTTCAACTACGCCGTGCTGGCGGACGAAAGGCCCGGTTGCACCGACGCAAGCCCGAGGCAATGTGTCGCGCTCGCACTCGAAGCGATGGGTGGCCGGCAGAAGCTGGCTGCCATCACGAGCGTTTCGCTGGACGTGATCGGGCACACCGAGCTCGTGGAGCAGTCCTATCGGCAGTCCCCTTTCATCACGGCCTACCGCCGCGACAAGGTCGTAGTCGATCTGGCGAACGGCCGTTTGCGCGACGACAGCCATAGCATTTGGCCGGAATCGGATCCGCATCAGGCCGAGTCCGACCAGAGCCTGATCGTCACCCCGGCGGGCGGCGGCTATCACGATCCAAAGGGCGACAGTCCGTGCGGGGTTGCATCGCTCGACGAGGCTCGGCAGTCGCTCGCGCTGGGTCCCTTGCGCTTGCTGATGACGGCCGCCGACGCCAGGGGCCTGCATTACGGACCCATGGAGACATTGCGATCCACGCCGCACACCGTGATCGAGTTCACCTGGAAAAAGGTGCCGGTACGGGTGTTGCTGAACGCGCACAACCATCTGCCCGATGCGGTCGAGACCATGCAGCAGTTTCGCGACTTCTGGTACTTCTGGGGCGATACGGAACAACGTGTCTACTGGGACAACTGGAAGTTCGTCTCCGGAATCGAATATCCGTCCAACGAGATCATCGAGCGCAACGGCGTGATCTGGAAATCCAGCGAGACGCTCGACGTGCAGTTTAATCCGCCGGTCGACGAGGGTCGCTTCGCGCTCGATCCGAAGATCGCGCAGCAAAGCACTCTGAGCAAGGGCTGGGCGCGTCCGTTCAAGGCGCACAAGCCGGTGCGACTTGCCGAAGGTATCAGCCTGTATGCGAGTTCGTGGAACGCGACGATCGTGCGTCAGGAAGACGGCGTGGTGATTCTGGAAACACCGATTTCGGGTTCGTATACGCATGGGAATCTTCGACGAAGCCAGGAAGCGATACCCTGCGTTGCCGATCAAGGCGGTGTTGTCGACGTCCGATTCGTGGCCGCATGCCGGCGGCGTCCGCTACGACATCGCACAGGGGATTCCGATCTACATCCTCGATCTCAACCAACCCCTTCTCGATCGCATCGTCGCCGCGCCGCACACGATCGATCCCGACGCCTTGCAGTCGTCGAGGAAATCGCCCGACTGGAAAATCGTGGCAGGGAAGGTGGAAATCGGCGCCGGCGCCAACCGCATGCAACTGTTTCCGCTGCGCGGCGCGGCGACCGAACGCCAGTACATGGTGTACTTCCCCGAACACCGCCTGCTCTACGCCAGCGACACACTGGTGATCAATGCCGACCAGCACACGTTCTACGACCCCGAACTGATGCACGAGGTGGCGCAGGCGGTTGAGCGCGAGCATCTGGTCGTCGATACGGTGTACGCGATGCATCAGCTACCGGTTCCATGGAGCGCTGTCGTCGCCCTGCTGGGCAAGGCTGGCTGAAGCTGCCAGCTCGACACTTTCCGACCAGCACTGGCTTGCGCCCGCCATGCCTGCACCCTTGCGACGGGGTGGAGCAGGAAATTCGTGCTTGCAACCGTACCTTGGTACGGGTCTATAAAGACATCTCGGACGAGGTCTCAAAATGTCGAATCGAACGATCGGGGAACTGGCAGGCGAAGCGGGCGTCGGTGTCGAAACGATTCGCTACTACGAGCGGATCGGGCTGATCTCCAGGCCTGAAACTGCATTAGGAGGCTGGCGACGCTATCCCGAAGAAACACTGCGACGCCTGCACTACATCCGGCAAGGGCAATCGCTCGGCTTTACGCTCGGGCAGATCGCCGATTTGCTGGTCATGTCGCGCGATGGAACGCCACGCTTTTGCGTGGCGTTCCGGTCGGCAATCGCTGAAAAAGTCTCCGAGCTCGATCGGAAAATCGCCGACCTGTCCGTGCACCGAGCGCAATTGCAGGAATTCATGGTCGCTTGCCAGCAGCGCGAGGCAAGCAATCAATGCCCCATCCTCGACAACCTGCGCTGCACTCAAACTAAAGACCACCCGTGAGAGTTATATGATCACTACAGAGGGTTGTATGAACACCATTAGCTACTTCATTCTCGTATGCGCAGGCCTCGCGGTTGGGTCGGCCTTGTCGGCGAGTCCCGTCGATGCCGACAAGCAGGCGGTTGAGGCGACACTCAAGACCGTCGTTGAAGCATGGGATCGGTCGGACGCGAAGGCGATTGCTTCCGTCTATGCGCAAAATGGCGACCTCATTGTTCCGGACGGAACCTTGTCCGCGGGCAAACCGATGATCGAGGCTTTCTATGCATCGGCATTTTCGCGCGGATATGGTGGCACCGTGGCGGGTGCACACATCGTCAGGGGACGTCGGGTTGGTTCGTCGTCATATGTCGCCGACGGTACATGGTCGATCGACGGGATCAAGCATGCGGGAAAGCCTGATTCGCGCGAGGCTGGCGTCTTTTCGGCATTCTTTGTGCGCGAAAACGGGCGGTGGCGCCTTCAGGCGCTACGCGAACAATCGAGCGCGACCAGCATTCACCAGGCGCGGTAGCCCGCCGCGTCCTGGCGTATGGTCCGGGATTGTCGCGCGTTCAGTTTGATCGTCGCTGAAGCGGCAAGCTACCAATAGGGCCGGGATGCCACGACTCCTCGATGAGGGCTATCCGGCGCCAATCCAGGCCGCTGCAATGGAACAGGATCTTCGAGCAATGGTGTATTTTCCGGAACATCGATTGCTTTACGCCAGTAATACGCTGGTGATGGACCCGGGCCAGCATCCGCTGTACCAGGCTGTCCGCGACCCGAACGGCTCCGGCGTCAGACCAGAGCGAATGTCTGCAACGGTTCGACATGCGGCAGCGACCCCGCAGGGCAGCGCTCGGCCCGATGCCGGCAACCCCGCAGACTGCCCGAAAATGGCGTTTGAATTTCCTATACTCGTCCCGGCCTCCAATGCAACTGAAAGACATGAAGGTGAACGTCAGCATGAAAATGCCTAACATCGGCGTCTTTTGCATATGTTGGGCCGCGATCGCCGCTGCCGCCACGGTCACGATCGCCGCTGAGCCAAGCCCCGCCCGGGTACTGGCCGAGCTTTCCGGCGCCTGGCACTGCGATGGGCATTTCGTCTCCAACGGATCCCCAATTGCCTCGACCTTGGCATTCGACTGGTCTGAGCAAGCCGGGGCCCTGATGCTGCATCACGATGACGCGCCACCGAACGCCTATCATGCCATCGAGCTTTGGACTTTCGACAAGACAGGGGGCTTGAGCGCCACGATCGCCGACGGTTTCAGCGGCGTTCGGCGGTTCGTGTCTCCAGGGTGGGAAGGCGATGTCCTGACCTGGACCCGCCTGCAGGACGGTCGACCGGCCGAGCGCTTCGCCTATACGCGCCAAGGGCCCGGCAAGATGCTCGTGGAGTGGTCCGTCGTCTCGGGATGGAACCACCTTTCAGCTGGGGGATACGCTCGATTGCAAACGGTCGAAGTCTTGACCTAGCGTTTCGGCGCCAGACACTCACCCCTGCCAGGAGTCAGCATAATGTCTTCGACGGACCTACTCGAACGCCTCTGTCCCGCTCCATATCGAGCGGGTCGTCTTGCGATCGCCGCGGCGGCAATGATGATCGCCCAGGTTGGCTTAGCTCAGGCGTCATAGCTGGTGCCGGCATGCACCTGCGACGATTCGATACTCGGAAGCCGCCGGTCGCGGCCGGCAGTTCAGGGTCGGCAGCCGACCCTCGGGAGCTGAGAATCTCGCACAACCACGAATAGCGGGTTACCGCCGACGACACCTCACCCCCGTGAAATCCGAATGACCAAAATCTGATCGCAATGCGCAAATTGCGGCATCAGGCCGCAGTTTTGCTCTCGAATCCTTGCGCCAGGATTTCTTCGACAAGCGCGCGATGGTCGGGCAGATCGGTCGACCGCGTGCGGAGCCACGGAAACGGACCATGTCGAATTGGTGACAAATCAAGCGCTGGTAAGTGAACCCGACCCGTTCCTCCGGCTACTTCGCAGGTCGAAATTCCTTTTTCAGCCACTCGTCGAGCAAGCGCTTTTCGTAGGGCAGCGAATTGGACGATACCGGCAGGCTCCGCTGCAGAAAGGCCATGTCGCGCAGTTTGGCGGCGCCTTCGCGAATCACCTGGCCATCGGCAGCGGTCAGGCGATAGTGCAGGTCGATTCTCGGCGGGTAGATGTCCTTGATGAAGCGAATGTCCTGCGCATTCGGTCCACGCCACGGCTCGAACGAACCGGCCAGCTTGATATCGTCGATCGTGACATGAAGCTGCTGGCCAGGCGACAACAGGCGATCGCCACGCCGCACCAGATAGTCGCCGAGTGTCTTCTCCCAATCCTTCGGCCGCAGCAAGCCGCGCTGCATCGAGTTTTCCTTCACTTCGCTGAGCTGCTGATCCGGCGCCCAGGTCACCTGAACGCGCGGCGTATTGGCTGCAGCCGAGGCATAGGCGCCGGCCAAAGCAATCGCAAACAGGTAAGGTCTCATGTTCATCGAATCACCCTCCTATGGTGTTCTGTCTGATTGGACCGACGAACCAGCGACGCGTTCCGTCGCGCCGCGCCCGCCATCGGGTTACGCCATTAATGGCCGCGATGGTGGCGAGAACAAGCACGGGGTCAAGCACGGGGTCAGGTCTATATTTTAGACTACCTGCTCATTGCTCTTCGCCCGGCGCACCACCTTTGCCACCGTGGTGAAATGCACTCCGAAATACGCCCCGATCTGCTGGTAGCTGTAGCCGCCAGTGGCGTGCGCCGCCGCAACCGGGACCTCGTCGATGCAGAAGCATGGGGTCAGCAGAAGCATGGGGTCAGGTCTATATTTTAGACTACCCGCTCATTGCTCTTCGCCCGGCGCTCCACCTTTGCCACCGTGGTGAAATGCACTCCGAAATACGCCCTGATCTGCTGGTAGCTGTAGCCGCCAGTGGCGTGCGCCGCCGCAACCGGGACCTCGTCGATGTCGTTGACGAAGACGCGCGCGTCTTCGTCCTCCAGCTTGCACGCGATCGCCCGGCCGATGCCACGGTCGGAGCCGGAAACCAGCGCCACCTTGCCCGACAGGCGGCTCGCCGGTGCATGTTCGCCGGTCATGCGTCAGACGATTCGCGCGTCCAGTACGGCGCACGCAGCTCGCGCTTGAGCAGCTTGCCAACCGCGCTGCGCGGCAGGCTGGCGCGGACCTCGACGCCGACGACACGCTGTTGCTTGCCGACGCGCGCATTGAGCCAGGCGCCGATCTCCCCGGCGTCGGCCGCGTGGTCCGCGCGCAGCGTGACGAGCGCCAGCGGCGACTCGCCCCAGACCTCACTCGGCACGCCGATGACCGCGCATTCGACCACGTCCGGATGTTGCGCCAGCACCACTTCGATGTCGGCCGGGTAGATGTTCTGTCCGCCGGAAAGAATCAGGTCCTTCTTGCGGTCGACGATGTACAGATAGCCGTCGTCGTCGAGCCGGCCAATGTCGCCGGAGCGTAGCCAGGCGTTGCCGGAATCGTCGACCCACATCGCCGCTGCCGTCGCGGACGGTTTCTTCCAGTAGCCCGCCGTGACGAAACGGCTGCGTCCGACGACTTCGCCGACCTGCCCGGTGCCGAGCGGACGGTCGCCGGCGTCGAGGATGCGCAGGTCGAGCCCGGGCAGGGGTTTGCCGACCGATCCGAGGCGTCCGCGCGCTTCCTCCGGCGCCTGTGTCGTGATGATGCCTTCGGTCGAACCGTAGACCTCGATGACGCCGCAGCGCCACGTCTCGAACAGGCGCGCCTTGAGTGCGACCGGCAGCGCTGAGCCGACGCTCATCGGTGCCTGCAGCGATGAGCAGTCGGTCGTCGCGAAGTCGGGATGATCGAGCAGGCGCTGGTACTGGACCGGCACCATCGCCGTGTGTGTGATGCGCTCGCGCGTGATTGTCGCGAGCGTGTCGCCGGGGTCGAACGCGTGGCGCAGTACCAGCGTGCCGCCGTTGAGGAACGTGCACAGCAGGGCGGCCCAGCTGATGTTCGAATACAGTCCGGTGACGACCAGCGTGCGCGCACCGGAGTGGTAGCGCAGCGCGAGCGCCAGATCGTAGGTCCACAGCAGCCGCGTGCCGTGGGTGTGCACGATACCCTTCGGATCACCGGTCGTCCCCGACGAGTAGATGATGTTGCACAGGTCGGACGCGGCGATCGTCACGGCCGGCGCTTCTTCGCCGGCGCCGACGAGCCACGCCGAGTAACGCTGCCAGCCGGCGGCGGTGCTCGCGGCGCCGATTTCGACGCGCACGACGCCGGCGCCGACCTGCAGCCGCGTCGCGTGGTCGGGCGTGGCGAACGCGAACGCGGCGCCAGCGTCGCGCAGCATGCTGGCGGCGCTGTCGTCGCTGATCGACGTGTTGAGCGGAACCGACACGCAGCCGGCCTTCATGATCCCGACGATCAGTTCGGCCATCTCGACGCAGTTGGACATCAGCATCGCGACGCGGTCGCCGCGGCGCGCGCCGGCGCCGATCAGCGCGTTCGCCACGCGATTGGTACGCCGGTCGAACGCCGCCCAGTCGAGGCTGCAGCCCGGCCCGACGATCGCCGGCCAGTTGCCGCGCCAGCGCCCGTGCAGAGCGAAGATTTCCGGAAGCAGGGGAGTGTGTTCGTCAAACACGACGGCGAAGCCTCGTTCTAAAAAGGGGGTCACATTTCGCCAAGTCGGACACGGGTCTTTCCGGCCCACGCCGATCACGTCCCGCGGACTCAACGAAACCTGACCCCATTTTTTCCTACAGCTTGTAGGTCGCGCTCGCGAAGATCAGGCGCGGCGGACCGTAGAAGCCGGTGAGGATGCCGAGCGCGGGCACGTTGTAGCCGTCGGTCCGGTAGGACTTGTCGGTCAGGTTGCTGCCCTGCAGGGCGAAGCTCCAGTGTTCGTCCCTGTCCCAGATGACGCCGGCGCCGAGCAGGCCGTACGGGCCCTGGGCGATCGCACGGCTCAAATCGGTGGTCGGGAACACCTTGGTCTGGTACGTGTAGGTCGCGCGAACGCGCAGGTTGCCGCCGAACGACACCGGCGTGTGGTATTCGACGTTCAGGCCGGCGCTGGCGTTCGGTGCGTCGACGAACTTCTCCTTGTTCGCGATGTTCAGACCGCCGCTTTCGTAGTCGTCGTACTTGGTGTGCAGGGCAGCCAGGTTGCCGTGCAGCAGCCAGTGCTCGGTCGGGCTCCAGGCCAGTTCGAATTCCGCGCCGGCCGCGTGCGCGCGCCCGGCGTTGGTGAAGTCGCCGAAGAAGCCCTGCTGGCCGTTCGCCATCGTGTACGAGGTGAACACCGACAACTGGATGTCGCGGTAACGCGTGTAGAACAGGGCGGCGTTCAGCGCGAGCCGGCCGTCGTCGAACGACGACTTGTTGCCGAATTCGATCGTCTGCAGCTTCTCCGGCAGGAACGGATGCGAGGATTCGGGAACCGCGGCCGTGTTCGCGCGGATGTTGTAGCCGCCGGACTTGAAGCCGGTCGACCAGGACACGTAGTAGTTGCTCGTGTCGCTGGCCTTGTACTGCAGCGAGACGCGCGGCGAGACGTTGTCGTTGGTCAGGGTCTTGTCGAAGTCGGCGGCGACACCGGTGACGGTCGTGAACGTACCGTCCGAGTTGCTGACGTTATGCACGACCGCGTGCTTGCGCTCGTTGGTGTAGCGCGCACCGGCGCTCAGGCTCCAGGCCGGTGAGAACTGCCAGGTCCAGTCGGTGTACGCCGCGTAGTCGCGCGTGTAGACCGTGCCCGTGGTCGTGCCGAACAACAGGTTCAGGAAGTTGTTGTAGATCGCGCCGCCGGCAGCGCCGTCGAAGTAGTACATTCCGATCACGCCGGTCGTGCCGCCTGCCGCGGCATAGGTGGCCTGCAGTTCTTCGGACGTCTGGTGATCGTCGTAGGTGCCGTAGACGTTCGCGATCGGCAACGGCAGCATGTCGAAGTCGATTGTCGTGATGGTGTTCGACTTGCGGTGGGCGGTGATCGACTTGAACGTCCACTCCGCCGACGGATACCAGCGCATGTTCAGCGCTTCGCCATTCGCGTGCGTGAAGTTCGCATTCGACATGTCGCTGCGGATGTCGTAGTTGCTGTCGAGCGGCGCGGTCTTGAACGGGTCGAGTGGATTGGCGGCGAGCATCTTGCCGCCGCGGACGCCAGAGTTGTCGCGGATCGTGTCGGCCGAGAACTGCGCTTCGAACGGAACGTCCTTCGGAAAGAAGCCGACCGAGGCGCGCCCGGCGTTGGTGTTCTGGTTGCTGACCGGAGCGCCGTTGACCAGGTTCTCGCCGTAACCGCCGTTGTGCAGCGAGGCGTAGGCGACGCGTGCGCGCCAGACACCGTCGTCGCCGCCAGTACCGATGCCGACCTTGACGTTGCGCCGGCCCTCGTTGCCGGCGTCGACCTCGGCGTGGCCTTCGGTCTCGCTGGGCAGGTCCCGCGAAACGTACTTGATCGCGCCGCCGATCGTGTTCTTGCCGTACAGCGTGCCCTGCGGCCCGCGCAGGACCTCGATGCGCTGCACGTCGTAGACGTCGAGCAATGCGGCCTGCGGCCGCGCGATGTAGACGTCGTTGAGGTAGATGCCGACACCGGGATCTGCGCCCCAGGTCGGATCGGACTGGCCGATGCCGCGAATGTACGCGGTGACGGTCGTATTCGATCCGCGCGCGGCGTAGATAGTCAGGTTCGGCACCTGACCCTGCAGATCGCCGATATCGCGCACGTTCAGCGTCTGCAGCTGGCTGCTGCCGAAGGCGGATACCGCGATCGGCACATCCTGCAGCAATTCGTCGCGGCGGCGTGCCGTGACCGTTACGGTTTCGAGTTGTTGCGAGGTCTGCGCCGGCTTGTCGCCGGCCTTCGCGTCCAAACCTGCGGTCCCGGCGTCCTGCGCCGGCACTGCGTCGTCGGCACGCGCCGCGGGCATGCACACGATGGCGGCGGCGAGCGCGATCGCCAGATTCTTCATCTTCACGACTTTCCCCTCATCGGTTGACGTTGCTGGTCCGGCTCGATCGGCCGGTTGAAATTCATTCATCGATGAATGAAAATTAACAGCAGCGGTAAACGTTCGCACGCTGCATTGCAGCAAAGAGGAAGGTACGGGGAATGGACAACGTTGGCAGCGAGGTCGGCAGCGAGACGCGGCGCGGAAGCGACGCGTCCCGGACTGTGCCGCGCTCCATCCGCGCTGCGCCGATACGTCGTTTCCCGCTACGCGTCACGCAACGCGTTGCGAAAACCCGCGGCGCCGTAGGCGATGAGTTGCTTCTCGGCCGCATCGAGGTCGTGCGAACGGCAGGTTCCCCTGGAAAGGCGATCGATGCGCCCGGTCCGCGAGATCGTCAGCGTGAGCGCGCCGGTGAACATGTTGTATCCCCAGAACAGGTCCTTGTCGCGCACCCCCGGCAATGCGCGGCGCAGCAGCGCGATGAGCCGCAGCACGACCGGATCGAAGAAGCGCGTCATGATCTCGCCGCCACGGACCGGCATGTTGTTCACCTGTGCCACGAGCGCGCAGTAGTTCTGCCAGCCGCGCCCGCCCTTGCGCAGCGCATCGAACACCGGGCCGACGAATGCGTCGAGCGCCGCTTCGACCGTCACTCTGCCGCGAAGCGCCTCGCAGCGCTCGAGCGCCTTGGTGCGCTCTTCGTTGAGCGGCTCGGCGCGGCGCAGCAGCACGGCGTCGAAGAGGCCGTTCTTGGTGCCGAAGTAGTAGTGCAGCAGCGCGGTGTCGACGCCGGCGTGGCGCGCGACTTCGCGGATCGTGACGCCGTACAATCCGTGCTGCGCAAACAGTTCCTCGGCGGCATCGAGAATCCGCTCCTGCGTGGCCAGGCTCTTCTTCGTTCTCGGCGTCTTCGCGTCTGCGCCGCGCGGCGGCCGGCGCGAGCGCGTTGCGGACGCGGCGGCGGCACGCAGATTCGACGCAACGCCTTTCGCGGCGATCTTGTTCATGACGGTTCCATCGGCAGGAAGGTGGACCCCGGATACGTTTCTGGCGCGTGGCGCCTGCCGCACAGATTGACACAGAATGACTCCGCCTGTGAACCGCGAAGCGGCTCGCGCGCGCCGATTCGCAGTATCTGCACACAGGAGAGGAAAACATGAACTACGCCGACGTCTACTACCGTTCGCCCGAGGGACTGCGTCTTTACGCGCGCGATTACGCCGGTCCGCACGACGCTGCGCCGGCCGTGTTCTGCCTGCCGGGACTGACGCGCAACAGCAAGGATTTCGCCGCGCTCGCCGCGCATCTGCGGCTGCGCTGCCGCGTGATCTGCCCGGATCAGCGCGGTCGCGGACGCTCGCAGCGCGACGACGATCCGGCGCGTTACCGTCCCGACGTTTACGTCGGCGACATGTGGGCGCTCGCCGATCTGTTGCAGTTGCCACGGTTCGCCATCGTCGGCACTTCGCTCGGCGGCCTGATGGCGATGCTGATGACGGCGACTGTCCCGGCGCGCATCGATCGCATCGTCATCAACGACGTCGGTCCGGAAATCGATCCGCGCGGCATCGCCCGGATCGCCGGGTACGTCGGCAAGTCCGCATCGGTGACGAGCTGGAACGACGCCGCGCGGCAGGCCGCCCGGATCAACGAACTTGCGTTTCCGGACTACACCGAAGCCGACTGGATGGCGATGGCGCGCGACCTCTACATCCAGGAGGGCGCCACGCCGGTGCTCGACTACGATCCGGCGATCGCGCTCGGCGTGGCCAGCGGCACGGCAGCGCCGAATTTGTGGCCGTTGTTCGACCGGCTCGCGCAGACCCCGCTGCTGGCGATCCGCGGCGCGCTGTCCGACCTGTTGTCCGAGGCGACATTTGCGGAAATGGCCAGACGTCTGCCGCTGCTCACACCGGTCGTTGTCCCCGGCCGCGGCCACGCGCCGACGCTGGGCGAGCCCGCGGCGCTGGCGGCGATCGATCGGTTCTTCGCAGCGGGAGCGTGACGAGCCCTGGCGCGATCGACGATGGCGAGTGCGTCGCCGATCGGTGCACGAATCTGCGCGCCGCAATGCCAGACAAGCGTGCAGCGACGCTTGCCCGCCGATCGCACGGCTGATCGAAGCCGATGCTTTCAGGCAGTCAACCCAGGATGCGGCGCGCCGACGTCGAACCGCATCGATCGCGAACGATGCGGTCCGCTCTTCCCCCTCCCCGCCTGCGGGGAGAAGGGCGGCGTGAATGGAGGACGCCCCGCCTCACATCACGCCGGCACGGCCTGCGATGCGTCGTGCTCCGCATGCGAAACCAGCGGTCGGCCCGCCAGTTTGCGCAGGGTCACGTAGAAGATCGGCGTCAGGAACAGGCCGAAAAGAGTCACACCGAGCATGCCGCCGAACACCGTGATGCCGGTTGCGGAACGGACTTCTGCACCCGCACCGTGCGAGAACACCAGCGGCACGGTGCCGGCGATGAACGCGATGGAGGTCATCACGATTGGACGCAGACGCAATCGGCAGGCCTCGAGTGCGGCGTCGACGATGCCCTTGCCTTGCAGCTCGAGTTCGCGCGCGAACTCGACGATCAGGATCGCGTTCTTGCAGGCCAGACCCATCAGCACGACCAGGCCGACCTGCACGAACACGTTGTTGTCGCCGCCGGACAGTTTCACTCCGACCAGGGCCGACAGCAGCGTCATCGGCACGATCAGGATCACCGCCAACGGCAGCGTCCAGCTCTCGTAGAGTGCCGCGAGCACGAGGAACGCGAGCAACACGGCAACGGGGAACACGATCATCGCTGCCTTGCCCTGGGTTGCCTCCTGGTAGCTCAAGTCGCTCCAGTCGAATCCGATGCCGGCCGGCAGGACTTTCGACGCCAATTCGGTGACCTTCGCCATCGCCTGTGCCGAGGACATCACGCGCGGATCGGCCTCGCCCAGCAGGTCGGCAGCCGGATAGCCGTTGAAACGCAGCACCGGATCCGGTCCGTAGGTCTGCTTGACCTTTATCATGCTGCCGATCGGCACCATCTCGCCTTTGGCGTTGCGAGTGCGCAGTTTGCCGATGTCTTCGACATGCTCGCGGAAGCGGCCGTCGGCCTGCGCGATGACCTGCCAGGTGTGGCCGAACATGTTGAAGTCGTTGACATAGGCCGAGCCGAGATAGGTCTGCAGCGTGTCGAACAACTCGGTCAACGGCACGCCTTGCGCCTTGGCCTTCACCCGGTCCACCTCGGCGTCGAGTTGCGGAACGTTCGCCTGATAGCTGCTGATCGGAAATCCCATGCCCGGGGTCTGCGACGCCGCACCCTGGAACGCGGTGACGGCGTTCTGCAGCGCGCCGTAGCCCAGACCGGACCGGTCTTCGAGGAACAACGAGTAACCGGAGCCGTTGCCCAGTCCGAGGATCGGCGGCGGCATCAGCGAGAACGCGAAACCTTCCTTGATGCCGGCGATTTTCTGGCTGATCCGGGCGTTGATCTGCTTCGCAGTGAGCTTGCGCTGACTGAATGGCTTGAGCGGGAAGAACACCACGCCGCTGTTCGGCGTGTTGGTGAATTGCAGCGGATTGAGTCCCGGGAAGGCGACTTCGTGGGCGACGCCGTCGACGCTCATTGCCATCGCGGCAACTTTCTTCAGCGCGGCATCGGTGCGTTCGATGGATGAGCCTTCCGGCAGCTTCACGCCGGCGATCAGGTACAACTTGTCCTGGATCGGAATGAAGCCCGCGCGGCACGACGGAAAACACGAAGGCCGCCGCCAGCAGCAATAGCGCGTATACGCCGAATGCCTTGCCGCGGTGATGCAACGAGCGCGACACGCCGTTTTGATAGCGCTGCGAGTTGCGCTTGAAGAAGCGATTGAACGGACGGAACACCCAGCCGAACAACCGATCGATCAGGCGCGACGGCGCATCCTTGAGCGCGCCGTGAGGCCGCAGCAGCTTCGCCGCGAGCGCCGGCGACAGCGTCAGAGAATTGACCGCCGAGATGATCGTCGAGATCGCAATGGTCACCGCGAACTGCTTGTAGAACTGGCCGGTCACCCCGCTCAGGAACGCCATCGGCACGAACACCGCGCACAGCACCAGCGCGATCGCCACGATCGGACCGGACACTTCACGCATCGCCTGATGCGCCGCGGCCAGGGGCGAGCGCCCTTCTTCGATGTTGCGCTCCACGTTTTCCACCACCACGATCGCGTCATCGACGACGATGCCGATCGCCAGCACCATGCCGAACAACGTCAGCGTATTGATGGAAAAGCCGAGCACGTACAGCGCCGCAAACGTGCCGACGATGGAAACCGGAACGGCGATCAGCGGAATGATCGACGCGCGCCACGTCTGCAGGAACAGGATCACCACCAGCACGACGAGCAGCACGGCTTCGAGCAGGGTCGTGACTACGGACTTGATCGAATCGCGCACGAAGATCGTCGTGTCGTACACCGTGCGGTATTCGACGCCGGGCGGGAATCGCTTCGCCAGTTCGTCCATCTTGTGGACGACGGCGTCGCGAATGGCCAGGGCATTGGCACCGGGCGCCTGGAAAATGCCCAGCGCCGCGGCGTTCATGCCGTCCAGGCGCGAACGCAACGTGTAGTCGCCCGCTGCCAGTTCCACCCGCGCAACGTCGGACAGGCGCACGACCTCGCCATTGCTGCCGGTCTTGAGCACGATGCCGCGGAATTCGGCAGGCGTCTGCAGGCGGCCCTTGGCATTGATCAGGGTCAGGAAGTCGCTGCCGTTCGGCATCGGTTCCGCACCCAATTGACCGGCCGACACCTGCACGTTCTGTTCGCGCATCGCGTTGAGCACGTCGCTGGCGGTAAGGCCGCGTGCCGCCACCTTGTCCGGATCGAGCCAGACGCGCATCGCGTAGTCGCCGCCGCCGAATTGCTGCGCATCGCCGACGCCGGGAATGCGCGACAGTTCATCCTTCACGTGCAGACGCATGTAGTTGCGCAGGTACAACGTGTCGTACTTGCCGTTCGGCGAAACCAGATGCACGACCATCAGGAACACCGGCGACTGCTTCTGTACGGTCACGCCCTGGCGGCGCACGTCCTCGGGCAGACGTGCCAGGGCCTGACTGACGCGGTTCTGTACCTTGACTGCGGCATCATCCGCGTTCGTGCCCGGCTTGAAGGTGACGGTCATCTGCAACACGCCGTCGGACCCGGCGACGGACTTCATGTACATCATGTCTTCCACGCCGTTGATGGCTTCTTCCAGCGGCGTGGCGACGGTCTCGGCGATCACTTTCGGGTTGGCGCCGGGATACACGGTGCGTACCACCACGGAAGGCGGCACAACCTCGGGATATTCGCTGATCGGCAACCTCGGAATCGCGATCAGGCCGGCGGCAAAGATCACGATCGAGAGCACGGCGGCAAAGATCGGCCGGTCGATGAAAAATTTTGAGAAATCCATGGTGGTTCCTATGCAGCTGCAAAGCTGAGCTGGTTACAAACGCCGCTCGCACGGCTCGACAAAATCCACAACACCGCAAGAGTCACGACAACGCGAGGTCTGCCGCCGCCGTCGCAGTTGTGACAACCTGCGTCCGCGCGGCGGGGCAACCTCAAAAGAATCGCTCAGCGGGCAGCAACCGCTGCCGGTGTCGGCGGCTGACCCATCTGCACTACCGTGGGTTTGAGCGGCATGCCGGGGAAAAAGACCTTCTGCACGCCATCGACGACGATTTCATCCTTGGATTTCAGTCCCGATTTCACGACGCGCAGGCCGTCGACAATTCCGCCGAGGGTGATGTCGCGACGCTGTGCGGTGTTGTTGGGCCCCAGCGCGTACACGTATTTCCGGTCCTGGTCGGTAAGGACGGCCTTGTCGTCGATCAGCAAAGCATCGAACTCTGCGCTGCCCTGCAGTTGCACGCGTGCGAACAGGCCCGGCGTGAGCAGATGATCGGGATTCGGCAGTACGGCGCGCAGCCGGATCGTGCCGGTGTCCGGATCGACCTGGTTGTCGACGAAATCCACCGCGCCTTCGTGCGGGAAGTCGGTTTCGTTCGCCAACCCGACCCGCACCGGACTGCGGCGCGTGCCGTCGTCGGAGCCCTTCGCCTGATCCTGGTAGCGTAGATAGGTCTGCTCGTCGGTATCGAAGTAGACATACATCGGATCCAGCGACACCACCGTCGTCAGCAGCGTGCTGTCGGCTTGCGCCAGGTTGCCGCGGGTTACATAGGCACGGCTGGCGCGGCCGGAAATCGGCGCCCGCACCTCGGTGAACTGCAGATTCAGGCGCGCTGCCGCGACAGCGGCCTCGGCTGCGCGCACAACGGCGGCAGCGGATGCGTCGGCGGCATGTCGCGAATCGAAGTCCTCGCGCGAAATGACCTTCGCCGCGATCAGCTTCTGTGCACGCACGTCCTGCATGTGCGCGAGTCTGGCGTCGCTACGGGCGCGCTCGAGTTGCGCCCGGGCTTGCGCGAGTTGCGCCTGATACGGACGCTGATCGATGACGAAGAGAAGGTCGCCCTTCTTCACTTCCTGACCTTCCCTGAAGGCGACGCGATCGATGTAGCCGCTGACGCGTGGACGCAACTGGACCGTCTGCACCGCCGCGATGCGGCCGTTGAATTCGTCCCACTGGCGAACGTTTTTCTCCAGCACCGGCGCCACGTTGACATCTGCCGGCGGCGGGCCGTGATTTTCGGCCGCCTGCGTGCCGCAACCGGCCAGCGACGCAAGTGAAGCGACGATGACGGCCACGAGCAACGCGCGGGATGCATGAGGAAAATACGTGTGAACGAAGTGCTTCATGAACAGGGGCCTGTGTGTCGGGTTCGAATGGGACAGCGAAGCCAGCCTCCGGGCCGGACCTCGCGCTGGTGCTGGAAGAAGGGGGTTCATTTGTCGTCTACCTCGATTCGAATCGAATGGAAAATGGGTTCGAGTGCGTTCCACGTCGGCTCCAGCCGCGCGCGTGTGCGCGTACCGCCCGCAGGAGCAGCAGTTTGCGCGGACGCTGCTGCCAGCCTGCTGTCAGCAGGCTGCACGTTGTCGCGAACCGGCACCTGGCTGTGGCGCGCACGACGCGGGTCGAAGCGAACGATGGCTTCGTCGGCCGTGCGCGCTTCGATGCGGTCGATCAACGCGAGCGCCTGCTCGCCGATCGCCAGCGCATCGGGCCAGCCCTCGCAGGCGCAACCGTCGTTCTGCGGCGTGCGCACCGGCCGGTTGATCGCGAGCAACTGGACGCGCACGCCGAGCGTGCGCGCCTCTTCGTGCAGAACGCGCACGAGCATGCTGGTCGCCGCCGCGGCGATCGAGCAGTAGCCGTATCCGGCCCACGGATGTTCGCTGCCGGGACTGCCGATGACCACGAAACCGGTGTCGCGCCCGGACTCGGTCAGCAGCGGCAGCAGCGACCGCGCGGCCGCGACATGCGGCAGCAGTTCGCCGTCGAGACAGCGGCGAAGCCGGTCGGCGGGTTGATCGATCACGCGGCCGCTGGAGCGTTCGCCATGCCTGGCGATCACGATCCCGGTGATCGGACGGTCGAGATCGCGCAGCGCGATCGCGAGCAAGGTGGCGCTTTCCTCGTCCGCGATCGAGCCGGAAAGCGTGGCGAGATCGGCGCCCGCAAAGCGCTGGCGCAGCAGTGCAAGTTCCGCGGCATCGCCCGAGATCGCGACCACGGGCCGGCGTGCCTCCACGGCGGCCTCGACGACACCGCGCCCGGCTCCGTCCGCCGCATCGATGACGACAACGAGGCCTTTCATTGTCCCGATTCCGGGATAGTAATTCCCATGTTCGGGACAGTTTGCGTTCCGCGGTTCCAGCGCTGCACACCGGAATGGACGCGCGGCGTCGGGCCCGCTACCGCACTGCGCCATGGTTGAGCAGGCCTGTTTGCTGGCGTTGTAGCCGCGACGGTCGACTTTATCGATCGCACTTCGGCGAGCGATTCGGCAGGTGCAGCAATTCGGACGGGGAACATGGTCGAAACCTCTGGATCAGCGGTAGAGGAAGATAGTCCTTCGACGCCCCCTTGATTAGTCGCCAAATGAGGGAATAATTGTCCCGTGATTGGTCCAATTGCCGATTCGGCATCGAGTCAGGAGCACCGTCCATGTACCGCGATCTGAACGACACCCTTGTGTTTGTAAAAGTGGTTGAACTGGGCAGTTTCATCAGTGCCGCAAAGGCCTTGCGGCTGCCGAAGACGACGGTGAGCCGCAAGGTGCAGGAACTCGAGACGCGGCTCGGCGCGCAGCTTTTGCACCGGACGACACGCAAACTCGGGCTTACCGAGGCGGGCAACGTCTACTACGAGCACAGTCAGCGCATTGCACAAGAACTCGACGAGGCGGAGAGCGCGGTGGGTCAGTTGCAGAGCGGCCCGCGTGGCTGGTTGCGCGTGACGGCTCCGTACTCGCTGGGCAATACCTGGATCGCGCCGCTGCTGGGTGAATTCCGCGCGCGCCATCCGGAAGTGCGTGTCGAGATGATGCTGAGCAACGAGTCGCTGGATCTGATCGCCAAGGAAATCGATGTCGCCCTGCGTGTCGGCAGCCTGCCGGATTCCAACCTGGTCGCGCGCAAGCTCGCGGTGTTCCGCACCCAGATCTATGCGAGTCCGACGTATATCGAGCGCTATGGCGAACCACTGCATCCGGACGACTTGCGCCACCATCGCGTGCTTGTGACGCTGAAGACGCCACACAACGGCGGCAATTTCGTGTGGAAGCTGAGCGATGGCAAGGTGGAGCGGGATTTCGTCATCGACCCCGTCATGATCGCCAACGATCCTGCGCCGCTGCGCGGTTCATTGCTGTGCGGCGAAGGACTGATGCTCATGGGCGACGTGATGATCAAGGCCTACGCCGAACATGGCCTGGTGCAGCGCGTGCTGGCTGGCTGGCGTGGTCCCGATTACGACTTCAACGCGGTGTTCCCGCGCGGTCAGGTGCAGTCGCCGAAGGTGCGTGCGTTTGTGGATTTTCTCGTCGAGCGGCTGAATTTCGATACCGACTACATGCAGGAGCTGTGCGGGGACGCCCGGCGCTGCCAGCAACTCGCAACAGCTGCCGTCGAAGCCGAAGCGGCCGCTGCGGAACCGTTCACGGCACCCGCAATCAACCGCCCGACAGATCGGCGATCGGTCCGACCACGTGTCGTCGCCGGACGCGAAGAAGTGGCACCGGAGGTTTGACCGGCAGGATGGATTTCCCGCGCGTCGAAACCAACGCTACCGGGTTCAGTCTACCCTTCGACTACAGCCTCGCCTGCTGCAAAAATATGAAGATAGACCCCGCTTTGGACCTGTTGTGCCGTTCCTCGGGCTACTACTGTGCAGGTCGAAATTCCTTTTTCAGCCAGTCGTCGAGCATGCGCTTCTCGTAGGGCAGCGAATCCGGCGAAACCGGCACGGTGCGCTGCAGATAGGCCAGGTCGCGCAGTTTGGCGGCGCCTTCGCGAATCACCCCGCCATCGGCGGCGGTCAGGCGATAGTGCAGATCGATTCTCGGCGGATAGATGCCTTTGATGATGCGAATGTCGTGCGCATCCGGTCCATGCCACGGCTCGAACGAACCGGCCAGCTTGATATCGTCGATCGTGACTTGCAACTGCTGGCCGGACGACAACAGGCGATCGGCACGCCGCGCCAGATAGTCGCCGAGTGATTTCTCCCAGTCCTTCGTTCGCAACCAGCCGCGCTGCATGGGGTTTTCCTTCACTTCGCTGAGTTGTTGATCCGGCGCCCAGGTCACCTGAACGCGGGCAGTACTGGCGGCAGCAGGGGCCAAGGCACAGGCCAGCGCAATCGCAAATAGGTAAGGTCTCGTATGCATTGAATCACCCTCCTGAGTTGTTCCACCTGATTGGACCGACGAACGGGCGGCGCGTTCCGTCGCATCGCGCTCGCCATCGGGGCATGCCAATGGCGCCAAGTCCAAATTGTAGACCTCCACTCATCGGGGCTTCCCGGGTCGCGTCGCCTTTTTCACGCGAAAATCCGAATCGCCAAAGCCCAATCGCGCGGTGCTGGTTGCCGCGTCAAGCCGCGGTTTTGCTCTCGAAGCTGTGCGCAGGAATTTCTTCGACCAATGCGCGATGGTCGGGCAGGTCGGTTTCCGAGTGCGGAGCCCCGGAACGGATCCTGTCGAATTCGTGACAGATCAAACGCTGGTATGTGAACCTGACCCCGTTCCTCGTTCCTCCGTGTAGCGTACGCGCTCGGTTTCGTCGAGCTGCTCCGGATGAAAGGCGCCTTTCAGGTAAATCCTTGTCAGTGCCTCGCTTTCGTAGATAGGTCCGATGATTTCCTGAAAGCCGTTCGCGTGCGCCTGCGACATGCCTGCGTGCACTGCGCGAGTGTTCTGTCGCATCTGCAAGCCGACGAAGATCAGCGAGGGAATGACCGCGATGGCGGCGAGGATCTGCGCGATGTAGGAAAGCTGCGATAGCGTCATGGTCGATCCCCATCCGGGTGCTGCAAGGCGCTGTTTTTGCTGCGCTGCTTTTCGTTCGTCGTCGGGTGTTGCCCCATCACCTCGAGAACGCGCTCCACGGCCTGCTTCTGGAAGATGAGATTGGAATGAATCCATACCTCCAGCACGTAGATGAAGTCCACGCAACTTCGCCACGCCTTGTCCTTCGCCATGCCGGCAATGTCGTAGCCCGTCACCATGTCGGCGTTCAGGTGCTGTAGGTCCAGCGGGGCAAGCCTCAGGTATTGGTCGGGGTAGACAAAGCCGACCTCCATTCTGCGACCTATCGAGTTCACGTTGAACATGCCATTGCGCGCACTTTCGTCATATCGCGCCAGGGCGACCCGAAGTTTTTCGTCCTTGATCAAGTCCAGTTTGCCGCTGGACACCAGTTCGGTGTACGTGGACGAAAACCGGATAAACGTCGGGTAGCTGGCAAAGCGGTTCATTGCAAACTTGATGCGATCGTCTTCGTCGGGGCGCGCGTTGCCACGCCTGATGGCATGACGCAGCGTGTCCAGGGCCACGATGAGTCGGTCGTTATCATCGATCGCCTGGTCAACCTGGCTGTCAAGGAGTTTGAAGTCCGTCAACAGGCGTGCTTCGATCGAGCGTTGCTGCTGATGCTCCTGCCGCGTCTGGTTCCAGTTGTCGACCTGCAGGCCGATGAACACGCCCAGCACCACGATCACCAGCTCGATGAATACGCCGGTCCAGTGTTGTTTTTTCAGGTGTTCGACGAAGCGCGAGCCGATCATTTGTCGCCACCCCGTGCAAACAATGCCTGAATGCCGGTATCGTTGAGCATGTAGGTCAGGTTGCCGATCTCCACGTCATAAACGGCAATCTGGCGCCGCAAGGCTGGAAGCAGCGCCGGGTCGCCGCGCAAGGCGTCGGCAGCTTTCTTGACGGCTCCATCATCGACCGCGAGCTTGCAGTCGTAGTGGATGCTCAGGAACCCGGGCACGCCATCGGGCGAGGTGTAGCTGCGGTCGCCGCAATCCCTGCGCAGCGCGAGCGCGACATCCGGATCGATCAGCCGCGAAAACCGCTTGCGGTAGTCGGAATCACGCATGTCCTCGAGGATCAACTGCTGCGTCGTCGCACTATTGCCGTAGTAGCGCACCGCGGTTTCGCGCAGCTTCGGGTCCGATATGAGATCGAGTTCGCCGGCGGAAAGCAGTTCGTCGTAGGCCGCGGCGTGGCGCTCGTACCATTGAAACTGGATCGCGCGGTAGGCGTTGACGAGCACCGTGCGGTCGTCCAGCGCGCGGCGCTTGGTCAGGCCATCGAACGCAGCGATGCCGGCCTGGCGTGCATCGGTGTCGTATTCGATCAGCGATCGGTCGCGCGCGTACTCGATACGCAGATCGTCCAGCAGACGTTGGGTGTAGATCCGGCTGCGTTCCTGCTGCTTGAGCGCATCGTTCCAGTTGGTGACATTGGTGCCGATGAATACACCGACGATGACGATCACCAGCTCGATAAACACGCCGGTCCAGTGCTGGTCTTTCATGTGGGTGATGAAGCGGCGGAGAATCACAACTTGTGCTCACGCTCGCCCAGCAACTTGATCAGCCGCGTGGTCTCGCGATCCAGCGCATCCAATGCATGGATTTGGGCGCTGCAAATGCCGTATCGATAGGCCAATTCATTATCGACCTCCCGGCTCTTCGCAAGCGCCGCGATGTCATTGCGGAATTTCGATCTCCCGACGTCCTTGCCGACGATGTCGGACTGCTCCAGCAACGCGCCGAAAGCGATGTTCTTCATCAGAAACTGGTTCCACACGCGGTCTCTTTGCTGCAACGCATCGGAATACAGACGACTGACTTCGTCCAGGTCGCGTTGCCAGCGTCCGATCGCATTCCGGATCTTCGGGTTACCAATTCGGCGCAAGCCGCCGGTATCGGTCAATTCGTTCAATGCCGTGAGATCCGTTGCAAATACGTAGATGCGATTCACGTTGAGGAACCGCTGATTGAGTTCCTCGTCGGAAATCGTCGGCGGGTCTTGCGTGAAGGCGAACCGCAAGGCCTTCACATCATGCTGTTGCCCGACCAGTTCGGCACGAAAGTTCTTGAAATAGGCCTGGTTGTCTTCCAGCTGTTCTCGAAGACTGATCAATTGCTGATTGAGCTCGGTGCGCGCGATGCGTGCCGAATTCCAGTCCTGCACCTGCAGGCCGATGAAGACTCCCAGGATCACGATCACCAGCTCGATGAACACGCCGGTCCAGTGTTGCTGCCTGAGGTGGGAGAGGATGCGTCGGGTGATCATGGCCGTCCTCCAGCTAGGTCCATGCGTTCAGGACTGACCGCGCTCATGGTGAACCCTTCTTCATGCCGTCGAGGTCGCGGTCGATGATCTCCAGCAGCTTCGGGAACCGTCGAAGCTTGCCCTGGTTCATCTGGATCTCCACATGTGTCAGGTTCTGCACCGTGGAGACGGCCGGGGCGAATTGCGGGTCATTGCACAAGGCCGGGAAATCGTAGATGGCCCCGCCATCGGGCATGCCGTGCTCCTTGATGTCAGGCGGGTCGAACCCGCCCGGCGGCTGCTTGAACACGACACGCGCGTCGATATGGGAAATCGCCGGTGTCGCCCGCGCGATGATCATGTTCAGGACCCTGTTAGCCCCATCGTTGACCTGCACGACACGGGCCAACGCCGTGCGCAAGGCCACGTCATGGATCAGCCCGATGCGGCCGGTCGAACGCAGCTCGTCGATGGTGCCGCGAACCAGAGGTGGCGGTTCGATTCGCCCGAACAGAAACAGGCCGGCGCCGAATTTTTTCCTGGCCGCCGCATCGAGCTGGCAACGGGCCAGGTAGTCCAACATCGCGCCCTCGAGCCGGTACTGCGTCTGCATGCGCTGGACATTGGACTCGGCGAGCTTGATGGACTGCGTGATGTCGTCATGCAGGCGCTGGAGGTATTGCCTTTCCAGCACGCGATCCTGGCGCGTCTGGTTCCAGTCCTGCGCCTGCAGGCCCAGGAACACGCCCAGCACCACGATGACCAGCTCGATGAACACGCCGGTCCAGTGCTGCTGTTTCAGGTGCTGGGCGATGTGGCGCAGGATCATTCACCCACCTCCATGCGGGTGGCGGGGTTTGGGTTCTCGTTGCCCGCCCGATCCGCACGCGACGGACCAAGCCGGGTGTTCGCGTCATGCGCTGGCATGGCCGATGCCTTCATCGATCCTCCTTCATGCTGGACAGGTTGCTGTCGATGGTCTGCGACAGCTTCTTGAAGCTCGCGAGTCTTTTCTGGTTCATAACGACCACATCGAGTGTCAGCGCCTGTACGTTGGAAATGACGGCGGCAAATTGGGGGTCCTTGCACAAGGCCGGAAAATCGAAACGGTAGTCGCCATCCGGCATGCCATTCTTCAGCACGTTGGCGGTCCCGTGCGTTTCCGGTGTGATTTTCAGCTCGATCCGCTTGTCGACGTAGGCAATGGCCGGGTTGGTTCGCGCCACGATCACATGGAAGATTTCGCCGAAAGTGTTGGCACCCTCGACCAGCTTCGCCAGTTGCGTGCGCATGTCGACGTCGTGTATCAGGCCGATGCGACCGCTCGAGCGCAGTTCGTCGATCGTTCCACGCACCAGGGGCGGGGGATCGATCTTTCCGAGTGCGTAGGCGCCGGCGATGAAACGATTTTTTTCCGCGCCCTCCAGCCGGCAGGAATGAAGCGCGGCCAGCATGTCATCGTCAAGCCGGTACTGCATGCGCATGTCGCGGATGTTGTAGTTCGCCGTCTCGATCGATAGCTGGATGTCGTCGTGCAGGCGCTGCAGGTATTGCTTCTCCAGCGCGCGATCCTGGCGCTGCTCGTTCCAGTTCGAGACCTGCAAGCCGATGAACACGCCAAGGATCACGATCACCAGCTCGATGAACACCCCGGTCCAGTGCTGCTGCTTCAGGTGCTGGGCGACGCGGCGCATGATCACCTGGATCGATCTCCCTTCAGATAGGTGCGTGTTTTCTCCGTGACTGTTTCGGTCATCTTCTTGATGTGCATGGCGATGATTTCATTTCTTCCGGCAATGATCGCTCGCCAGTTCAGCTGCTGGCGCAGCCGGTCCCAGAACGGGTCGCCCGGCGGACGGTCGAGCACCGGATTGCGACCCGCGAGGATGCGGTCTCCATACTGCGCATGCATCAGCTTCTGGTAGTCGGTTGCGAACATGGGCGGCAACGCCGAGGGTCCGTTCATGACCGCCGGATCCCAGAGCGCGAGCTCCACGCCATGCGTGCGCAGGAAGACGTCGAACCCGTTGTCGACGAACACTTCGTTGTTCCGGTCCAGTGCGGACTCCCAGCGCCGGATCTGGAAGAAATACTCGACGATGCTGCCGCGCAGAGCCCGGTCGCGGATCAGGCCGAGGTGGCCCGAACTCTGCAGTTCCTGGAAGGTCGGGCTCTCGATTTTCAGCGTGCTGCGCGCCACCAATTGGCCCAACAGCATGCCGAGGCGAAGCGTCCGGTCCTTCGACGGCGGGGCATCGATCTCGTCCAGCGACCGGTTGATGTCGCGCGCAATCGTCGTTTCGAAATCGATCTGCGCCTGGACCGACGTCTGTATGGAATCGAAATCCTTGCTCAGCGCCTGCAGGTAGGCGATCTCTGCAGCACGATTCTGGCGCGCCTGGTTCCAGTTGTCGACCTGCAGGCCGATGAACACGCCAAGGATCACGATTACCAGCTCGATTAACACGCCGGTCCAGTGCTGCTGCTTCAGGTGACTGGCGATGCGGCGCAGGATCATTGGCGGGCCTCGCGTTTCTTGAGGGTGGCGATCAAGGTTTCGGTGCTTTGTTCGAGCCTCTTGGAGGTATCCAGAATCTGGGTTTCGATCACGAATCGAAGCGTCAGCATGTTCTCGAATCCCTCGTTGTCGGCGAGTTGATCCAGGTTGTTCCTGAAATGCGTTGGAGCAAAGCCCCGGGCCTTGATATCGCTACTGTTCTCGACGGAGGCGGCGATGGAAGTATGACTCCCGAAATAGGGCAGGACGATGGAGTCGCGATGCACCAGTGCATCACGGTCGAGCCGCTGGACCCACGCCAGGTCGCTTTCCCATCGCGTGATGTCGCGTCGCAGCGGCGTGCCACGCAACCTTCGCAGTCCGCCCGCATCGGCAAGGTCCCGGTAGGCCGATAGTTCGGGATGCAAATCCTGGACCTTGATGATTCGGAACAGGAGCGTATTGAAATGTCGAGGATCGGTATTTTTCTTGCCAGAGCGGAGTGTTGCGCGTATCTCGTTGATGGCTGAAATCTGGCTGTCGGCGAATGTGCGATAGTCCTTGATGTCTGCGAGGTTGGTCTCAAGCTCGGACTCGAACGCGGCCAGTTGCTGGTCAAGGCGGTTGTGTTCGGCGCGCGCCTGGTTCCAGTTGTCCACCTGCAGGCCGATGAATACGCCAAGGATCACGATCACCAGCTCGATAAACACGCCGGTCCAGTGCTGCTGCTTCAGGTGACTGGCGATGCGACGCAGGATCATGGGTCCTTCCGCGCTGCCGCAATCACCGCAGCCAGTTGCTGTTGCTGCTGCTCGATCTGCTCGATCTTGCTTTCGGTGATGCTCAGCTGGTAGTTCAGGGCAGGCTGCAGGTCGCTCGTTTGCCGCAGAATCTCGGCGGCATGGGCGATTTGCGCAGGCGCAAGGTTCAGATGGCAGGTC
The DNA here is from genome assembly GCA_963711075.1 of uncultured Pseudomonadota bacterium. Classification (GTDB taxonomy): domain Bacteria; phylum Pseudomonadota; class Gammaproteobacteria; order Xanthomonadales; family Rhodanobacteraceae; genus Rudaea. The sequence goes on from CAVQCW010000004.1 coordinate 116,771, forward strand.
TTCGGCAAGCGCAAGATGAACAGGCCGCCCTCTGGCCCGAACCGGTCCCCGCAGGACGCCTTGATGGCCTGCTGTACCGGGTACGGAAGAACGCTGCGCACCAGCGCCCGATACGGCGCCTGCGCGCGGGCGATGGGTGAATCCGACCAGGGATAGTCGTAATAGGCCATCAACTGCGCGCGCAGTTGGGCATCGCGGATGAGATCGATGGCGCCGGTCGATTTCATTTCGTCATAGGTCGACCGGTTGCTCGATGGATCGAAGATCTGGCTCGCCTGGTAGGTGCTGACCACCCATGTGCCCGGATCGATCGAGTCCGGTGCCTGTAATCCGTCTATGCCGACCCTGGTGTAGTCGGCCACGACTTCGAGATAGTCCCTGCTGGCCTGCAGACCGGCCTTCTCGCTTGCCAGATCGCCGCGCAGCTGCTGCAACAGCACGTCGGCGCGATGCTGCTCGGCGCGCGCGCTGGCCCAGTCCTGCGCCTGCAGGCCGATGAACACGCCCAGCACCACGATCACCAGCTCGATGAACACGCCGGTCCAGTGCTGCTGTTTCAGGTGCCTGATGGCGCGCGAAAGGATCATCGCGGGGCACTTCCGTAATCCGGGCGGCAAGACTCGCCTGGCTGCTGCGGGTGCTTGAGGCGTCGTTGCAGGCATTGCGACGAGCGCCCGAGGACATTGATGTATCCGATCCATTCGCGCAGGCGGTCCATGTTCTGGGCGAACGCCGGCTTCAGCGCGCCTGACGCGTCGTAGAACGATGGCGGATCGCCGAGCCGCGGCAGAATCTGGCTGTCGACAAACTCGGCATAGCGCGTGTACTTGGCGCCGATTCCCTCGCGTTCCGAGTAGTAGAAGCCGAGATCGAACATCAAATTCGGTTCGACGAGGTCGGCCAATCCGGCCTGCATCGCCGCCTTGAACACGAAATCCGGCGGCGTGTCGGAACCGGGCATGCGCTTGTAGTAGGGCGGCGGCTCTTCGCCGCGCGCCCGCGCCGCCTTGAACGCCGCCAGACCCTGCGTCACCTGCCGCGAAAACTGCTGCTGTACCTGGTCGAAATCATGCAAATCCGCGCTCATGCCCTGCACGAGCACAGTCAGCCGCTGGCGTTCCTGGCGCGCCTGGTTCCAGTTGTCGACCTGCAGGCCGATGAACACGCCCAGCACCACGATCACCAGCTCGATGAACACGCCGATCCAGTGCTGGTTCTTCATGTGATTGATGAAGCGATGCAGCATCATGGTGCCTTCTTTAATGTGGCCAGCAACCTGGCCTGTCGGTCGAGAACCCTTTGATTCAAGGCGTCGCTGGCCAGTGTCATTTCGCGGACGGCCGCGACGGCGTTGATGAATTTCCCGTCGGAACACAGCTTGTCAAAATCGTAAAAGGCCTTGTCCGGATCAACAGTGGTCGGATAGGTGAGGTGTCGATCCAGGACAAACCGGACGTGAAAGCGTACATAGTTCACGTTCGGCATGATCCGCGCCGTGAGTTGCGGTTCAACCGAGGACGTCGTCCGGTAGAGACGCACCGTGTTCGAGATGGCCCGGCGCAGGGCGGGCGGGCCGATCAGCTTGAAGTCACCGGTGGCATTCAGCTCTTCAATCGTGCCCATGACCATGATGGGCATGTCGAACTTGCCCATGTTGTACAAACCGGCGTCGAATATGCCTTGCTTGTCGGCATCCAGATGGCACGAAGTCAATGCCTTGAGCACCACATCAAGCTGATTGACCTGGCGTTGGCCGTAGTCGATTTGCGCTTGATTGCGGGACACGGACAATTCCATGTCGGTCATCAAGCCCTGGCGGTATTCATGGGCATCCGCCCGGGCAAGGCGCGCCGCGTTCCAGTCCTGCGCCTGCAAACCGATGAACACGCCCAGCACCACGATCACCAGCTCGATCAGCACGCCGGTCCAGTGCTGCTGCTTCAGGTGACTGGCGATGCGGCGCAGGATCATCGAGCCAGCTCCTTCTGGATCGAGGCGCCGGACTCATTGGTTTCTCCATGCGAAAGTGTCACTGACCTTTTCGCCAGAGCAGCGCTTCGCCCGGGCCGCAGCGCTGCGAACACGGCGATGAACGCGCTGGTCAGCACGGCTTCGAACAGCAGCATCGCGGTCACCGACCAGCGATCGTGCACGAGGCCGAGCACGATCGGCATGTAAACCAGGGGCACGTTGCCGAAGGCATTCAGCAGCGCCGTCTTGCTGGCCACGGCCCCGTCGCCCACGGTCTCGAACTGCAGCGCGGCGAAACTGGTCCATGAAAACCCCAGGGCGACCGAATAGACCAGCGTGCCGACCACGAAGTACGCGGCCTCGCGCGGCAGCGCTGCCAGGACCACGGCGGCGAGTACCAGCACGATCGCGGTGAAAAGGAACGACGCCATGCGGTCGCGATTGCCGATGAAGCGGCCATAGATGAACGCCCCGAATGCGCTGGCGGCTGCCGCGCCCAGGCCGGTGGCCAGCGCCACGGCATCGGCGCCGGCATGCCATTGCGAGGCAATCGCCGCCCACAGGAACGATGCACCGCCGACGCCGATGGGGGTGAGGAAGCACACCATCACCCAGCGCCGGCGAGGTTGCTTCGCCATGTCGACGACTTCACGGCCGATCGTTTTCAACCGCTGCGTGAGCGAGATCCTCGTCAGTCGTCGCGCGGGTTCGACGATCGGCAGGACCGCGAGCCATGTCGGAACAAGGAGTGCGACGAAAAACAAGGTCGCCGCCGTGATGCCCGCATGCGTCGCGATCCACAATCCCCCCGCGGCACTCATGCCCTGCATGACCAGATGCCCTGCCTGGAGATACCCCGATGCTTCGCTGAGGCGGTGCTTTTCGACGGTCAGAACCAGCAGAGCGCTCATGGATGCAGTGGCGACTTGCGCAGCGGACGCCGCCACGAACACCAGCGCCGCAAGCAGCCAGACGCCCTCGGCGTTCACGGGGATCTGGAGCAAGACCGCCACCATCACGGTGGTCAAGATAGCGCCCGCGATCAGCCATGCCTTGAGCGACCACCACATGTCGAGCACCGGCGACCACACCAGCTTGAGCGGCGTTGCCAGGTTGGCGGCGCCAATGAACACGGCGGCCGTCGCCACCGAAAGACCCTTGTGCACGGCCACATAGGGCAGGACGATGGTGGCGAAGCCCATCGTGACGCCCGACGTCTGCCCGACGACGGCAAACAGCCACGGCGGAGTCGGTCGCCCGGCAGGTGGCTGCAACGGCAATGCAGTGGGCACGGTCATGGATTTCCCCAATGGCGGGCAGGCATGGGATCAGTGCTCCTTCAACGAGGCACTGGCATCGCGCACGGCTTGCATCGCAGACCCGACACCGAGGCGATCGCCATGCAACACTTGTTCGTTCCCGGACTGGTAGAACACCAGTTGTCGCCACAAGGTTTTCAACGAGGCCCGCATGCGCAGCAATCGGTGCACGGCATCAATGCACGCCTGTGGATCCTTGACGCCGCGACGCACCAGGTCCACCGCGGCGAGGGCGTCGTCGGTCTTGCCGATGACATCTTCCAGGTCGGGCACCATCAAGGTGTAGGCTGTGTTGAGTTTCCAGTAGTTGTCGGCGATCTCCTTCGGCATCAGCGGCAGCAAGGCGCTGTCGCGCAGGCCAAGCCAGGCGGTGTCGGATGGAAGCAACGTCGTGCTGGGACTCAAGGCCGCCAGCTTGCCGTCGTCGACCTGGGCTGCACAGTTTCCGAGAATCTGCAGCCGCGCGTCGACGGCCTTCACCTGATCTCGCATGTTGGCAATGCTGAACGTCAGCGTCGCACGGTTCTGGATGCTTTCGGCCCGCAAGTTCGCGATCGCCTGCTTCACGTCCGAGCGATGGTGGATCCACACGACCGCCTGTTCGAGGCCCAACGCGGTAAGCACGCTGAGCACGATGATGCTGTATTCCTTCAGGAACCCGCGCACGTTGTGAGAGGTTTTGGACTTTCGTATTTCCATGGGCTTATGGACGCCTGCGGAAAACAGGAATCAGCGTGTTTCTGGCCCGGGTATATGGAAAGTGCACTCTGACCCCTTTCATTGCCTGGGAGGACTGGCGACGTTTTCGTCGTAATACCGAACGAAGCGTGGATCGAAATTGTCCTTCCCGGACTGTCTCGCACCGGGCGTATCGCCTTGCCATGTTTGCCTGAGCGATGGGTAGGATTTGAAAAGCCTGCGTTGTCCCGCCACCCAGTTCGTCGAATCGGGATCTTCCAGGTACCTGAACTGATACTGGGCGAATCCCTGCATCCATAGCGCACTGAGGCGAAACTGATCGACATCCGTCAATTTTTCACCGTTCCTGTCTTTTATCAACGCGGCGATGAGGTCCGGGTTTTCGATGACGTAACTCCACCCGGTTTGGTCCATGCTGGCGTAGGTCGCGCGCACCTCCGAGGCGATGAGTTCGTTGTTTTGCCGAAGCTCGAACCCCAAAAACACGATGCTGGCTATTACGCCGATGTTGGCTACGGTCGAGATCACGTGTTGAAATTCGATCTTTCTCATTGTTCCCCCGGGAAATATGGGTCAGGGCGTACTTCCTGCGTTGGTGGCGCTGGCAAAATCCACGCTGACCCTCTATTTGCTAATGCCCAATCAGCCCGGAACAAGACCGGGACCGACCATGGGCTCAACTTCGACCACGCCATCGGCAATTCCCCGCCGATCGCCAGGCTCGCACCGCACACATGGGCGCGATGCAAACGACCCCGTGTCACCAAGTCACGCGCGCCCATCGTCAGTATTAACACGACATTGCCGAGGAAATAGACAAGTGCCCTTCAGCGCAACGAGATAGCGCAGGCGCCCGCGACCCATGCCCATGAACAGCAGGTTGACGAACGCAAAGATCAGGTAGAACTGGTCCTCGATGGCCAGCAACCAGCGCCATCCTACGTACTGTTCGTTGATCGGCAGGAAATTGTTGATGTACAGGACGTTCGCCCACGCATGCTCGAAATGGTTCCCGTCGAGGAAACATGGACCCAGCAGCATGACCACCGCGTAGACGGGAATCAGGCGCAGGAAGCGACGCACATGGAAGCGGCTGAAGGCGATTCCGCCGGTTTTCCTGAATTCGCCAAACAGGATTGAACCGATCAGGAATCCGCTGATCACGACGAACAGATCGACACCAAGCGCGCCGGTGGCAAGCCAACCCGTGGCGGGGTTGGCAAAAATGGCATGCGCCGGGTCGGGGAACAGCCCACGACTGGAACCAGAACATGCGCAGCATGACGACCCAGAGCACGGCGATGGCGCGTGCGCCGTCGACGACGGGTTGCTGATGCTCCGGCCGCCGGGTCAGGTGCCGGGGGTTTTCCCTGAGGTTGAAGAACGATGCGAAACGAGGGCAAACGTCCGCGGGCTGCTTGGTCATCTTCATGGCCAGGGAGAACAAATCCGGGTCACTTGCCGGCCACGCCTGCGGACACCGTGCGCCCTGGCTCGGCGGGACCAGGCACCGTGAGCGGTTCGAAACGCATGTCCTCTGGCGGCGTCTTCGCGATGCTGCCGCCGCGCGCGAAGAACCCGAGCATGCTGCCGGCGAGCACCAGCACGCCGATCAGCACATAGGCATGAAGCGTGGCCTGGATCGCGGCGTAGATCGAGAACGCCGTGGACACCGCCACCATTGCCCACCAGAATCCTGTCATGCCGATCGCGTACCCCTGCGCGCTGCGCAACCGGAATACGACGAAGGCGCCGATCAGGCACAGGGTGATGATTTGCGCACCCAGCGCGGTAACTTCGGCGAGGAAAGCGAATTTTCCGCTCAGGGCGATGCTTGCAACGAGCAATGTAAACAGCGCGATGCCTGCATCGGGCGTCAGGAAGCGGGGCGAGACATGCGCGAACGAGTTCGGCAACAGCTTGCGCTCGGCCATGCCGAAAATCACCCTCGATCCGCCCACGAAACCGGCCAGCGCATTGCTGGCGATCGAGAACACCGCTGCCAGCGTGAGCGCGACAACGCCCGCCGGCCCCATCACGGCCCCGGCGGCGGCAGCCAAGGGCGTGCCATCGCTGCCGGCAGGCGCGCCGGCCGCGATATAGGCCCACTGCACCATCATGTAGAAGGCGATGATGATCGCCAGCGACAGCAGCATGGAACGCGGCAGCGTGCGACGCGGATTCCTCACCTCGCCGGCAGAACACACGGGATTGGTCGCTCCGCTATAGGCGAAGTAGACCAGCAGCGCTACCGATTCGAAGGTTCCGAAACTGGGCAGCTTGAAACTTGTCGCAATGCCTCCGGCGGCAAAGGCGGCGATGCACAGCACCACGATGGGGGTCACCTTGAGCACGGTCCCGACCATCAGCCCGCCGACGGCCCGGCGCATCCCCGACAGCGTCAGCCCGCCAAGCGCCGCAAGCAGCGCAATGATTGCCGCCGGGCGGGCAATCGGCCCATCAAGCGCCGGGAAGAACACAGCAAGGTAGGAAACCAGCACATGCAATGTCGCCGCACGCCCCGCGGCCATCGCGATGACGAGCAGCCAGCCAACCTGGAATCCCACGGTCGGACCGAATGCGGCCTGGGCATACAGTTGCGGCCCGCCCGAGGCACGAAACATTGTCGCGAGCTGGGCCGCGATCAGCATGGTGCATGCAAACAAGGCACCGAAGATCAGGAACATCCACGGCGCGAAATGGCCAGTCCTGTCGAACAGCAGCGCGGGCAAGGCAAAGATGCCCGCGCCGATCATCCCGTTGACGCTCATCAGGCTCGCACCGAGCGTGCCGACCACCCGTGGCGGTTGGGTGTCTTCGGCCGCAGCGGGCCGCTGGCTCGAACCACTCGATGCCATCGCTCGCGACCGCGCACCGTGAACCATGTCGTCCACGGCCGTCAGAGTCCGATCAACCTGAGCGCCACCGGTTTCCACCCCGGACTGACGTAGAGCCCTATCGCCAGCGCCTCGACCAGCAGGCCGAACGATGCACCAAGGACGAAGGCCGGATGCAGGCGGCGACGGGTGATCAGGTCGTAGACCCCCATCATCAAAATTAACAGGACGTCGCTGAGGAACACTCCGGCGGCATATGTCCAGAATCCCGGCACGCCATGGTGCCGGGTAACCCAATGAAGGATCGGTCCCTCCCACCAGCGGGCAAAACCGGCATTGGCAATGAAGATCGTCGCCAGGATGATCAATCGCTTGTGCACGGAGGGGATGCGCCGCCGCAACGCGAAGGCGGCAGAGGCCATCACCGCGAAGTTCAGGATGTCCGCGAGCGACACGCTGAAGAACGCGGCGTTGCCCCCGGGCAGGCCGGCGCGATGACGATCGACCACGACGGCAGCCGCAATGCCGAGCACGACCATCGCCGGGTACAGAACCATGCCCGCCACCCCCAGCTTCATGTGCAGGTCCGTGCGCCGGGTACGCACCAGCACGATCTGTGTCGTCAACAGGCACAGCCAGGTGACAAAAGCCGCGGCGTGGATTTGCACGATGACCGGGAAGGGCCGCGCATCGGTTGCCAGGCGATGCACGATCTCGGGCCCGAAGCCCATCCCGATGCCCAGCCAGATCAGGCCAACCATCGTCAGGAAGAAGTTGCGGTCCCACGGGTGCGGGCGGGCGAAGGCAGCGGGCCTCCAGTCGATGGGCATCGATGCGTTGCTCACGCCCGGAAGCACGCCGACACCATTCGCCATGAGTTGGTCACCCTGCGTCACCGTTTGCATGTCCCGCCGCTCCGGGGTGGCATCGTGTCTACGGCATCTTGTAGTTGCTGGTGAACGTTCCAAGCCCCGCACCATCGGCGAAAACGCGCGTCCTCATCCAGGTGCCGCCGCCAGTCGTGCCCTTGAACTTGCCGTAGCCGTCGACGACTTGCCAGGTCCCGCACTGAAGGGGACATTTGGCGGTACCGTCTTCGTCGATCTTCCACGAATAGGTGGTGCCGTTGCCCTTGTCGTCCTGGTGGTAGCAGAAGCCGCTGCCCGACAGGACCTTGCCTTCACTGGTCGTGATCAAGTTGGCAAAGCAGGTGCCTGCGACATCATTCATCGGATCGGCGGCATGGTCGGTTTGGTTCAGTTGGTAGAACTGCTCCTGGACCGAGATGTTGCCGTCGGGCAAGGTCGTAACGGTCTTGGTGGGAGGGGCGTTGAAGTAGTGACCGGAGGATTCCGCCGCGCTCGCGCTACCCGATGCCGCCAGCAGTGCCAGGACCGCCACGGACAGGGTTCGTGGACGCATTTGATTTTTCGTATGCATTTCATTTCTCCCCGGTGGCGACTCACGCCGCGGCGCCACCTGTTTCATGATTGCCGGCGTGGCAGGAATAACCGGGTACGGCCGCGCACGGGTTTGCACGCTATGCAACCCGAGGGCCGGTAGCGTCTGCAGGCTGCATGGAAATCTTCCGGTCCGCGAAAAGTGGGTCGGAGTCGCTTTCGACAAACGCTTGAAGGGCCTTGGCCCCCTCGGCGAAGAAGGCCCGTCAGCGTTGGTTGACGGGCATCCATTCCCCAAGCCCCATTCTTGCTCATGGTGATTCCCGCTTGTCCGGTGCGCGTACACGCCAGACGATGCTTGCCACGCAGCGCCGGACCCCATGCGCGCGCCGGATATGAACAGCCCCGTTCAAGATTCGGTTTGCCGAACGATGGACCGGAGTCGAAAGTAGAACGCAGCCAGAGGAGAGTCCTGACGACCACCTGATTTTTTTATGATGGAAGATGCCCCGCCGTGTTAGCCTGCTGAGTGATGGTGGATTCCGTGAGCCATTCGGGGATTGCTCGTGCGCCGTTCTATATGAATGGCGCGCTCATCGAGCCTGGCGCCTTGCGCATTTGCGGCAAGAAATCCGCCTGCCGGGTCGAGCCCAAGGTCATGGCGCTGCTGGTCGCGCTATCCGAGCGACCGGGCCAATTGTGGACTCGCGACGAACTGGTGGCGCGCATCTGGGCCGGCGCGCCCGCCAGCGACGAGAGCCTGACGAGAATCGTCTACCAGTTGCGCAAGTCGTTGCAGGGCGTCGCCGTGGCGGCCGGCGCCGTGAGCACCGTTTCAAAGCTCGGCTACCGGCTGGATGCGGATGTCGGGGGTGCGGACGAGGACACCTCCGCTTCGCCTTCGACACGCACCCGCTTCCCGCCCTTCTCCGTGGCGGTCCTGCCCGTCGTGGACATGTCCGCGGTCGGTCAAGCAACGCTCCTCGCTGACGGCCTGACCCGCGACCTGACCATGCTTTTGTCGCGAACGCCGCGCTATCGCGTGGCGCCCCACAGCTCCGCCGTGCGGCTTTCCTCCCGGACGTCGGATCTTGTCGCGGCGGGCGAGACCCTTCGTGCGCGCTTCATTGTGACTGCCACGCTGGTACGCTCAGGGGACACGGTCAGGATTCGCGCCGACCTGGGCGATGCCGCCGAGAACGCGTTGCTGTGGGCGGAAAAATACGAAACCGCTGTCGACCGTTTCTTCGAAGTGCAGGAAGACGTCGTCTACAGCATCACCACGGCGATCACCGCCAAGGTCAACACCACCCAACCCGTCCGCGTGCGCCGCACCGGACGCTTCAACCTCTCGGCGTATGAACGGGTCCTGGCGGCGGAAGCGTTGCGCGCCAACTACGGCGTCGACAGCGCAAGACGGATTGTCGCCATGTTGCAGGAGGCGCTTCAGATCGAGCCCGATGATCCGATTACCCGCGCGGCGCTCGCGGTGCAACTCAGCCAGAACGTCGTCAGCCAGTGGGCCGAGGATCCCGCCGCGACCATCGCGCAGGCTGATGCGCTGATCGGACAAGCCCTGGAAGCGGCACCCAGCGACCCTGAGGTGCGCGCGGACGCCGGCGTCGTGGCCACGATGTTCCACCGACCCGATGAAGCCATCCGGCACCTGGAATTGGCGACGGCACGCAACCCGAACGACGCGCATGCGCTGGCCGTGCTCGGCTGGCAGCATTGCCTGCGCCATGCCGACCCGGCCGGCATCGGCCTGATCGAAACCGCCGAGGCGCGCGCGCCGCATCATCCGCGATTCGGGCTGTGGGCCACCTACCGCGCCACCGGGCACCTGTTCATGCTCGACTACGCCCAGGGCCTGCGCGGCGGCCAGCAGGCCGTCGATCGTACGCCCCATTACTACCAACCCCACCTGACGTGTGCCTGGGCCCATACCGGGCTGGGCGACACCGCGTCGGCGAAGCGCGAGATCCGCCTCGCCCGGGACCTCGAAGCCGAGGAGATCTTGGAAAAGTTCGTCGAGGAGATGCGCAAGTGGTCGCAGAACTCGCCGAACAGGACGCAGTGCTGGGAGGTGTTGGAGGTGCTGCGTTCTTCGTAAAGGGTACACCGCCGCATCCTTTCATCGCGTGGCGACTGTACGGCTTGCCATTCATGGCGACGACGACCCCAACAATGACCGGCTTCCCGCAAACATCAGGTCGTGATCAGGCATTCGCGTGCCAGGCACGAGCGGGGCTTCGCGCGCTTGGGCGGCACCTGGTGCGGGTCGTCTGGCGAATGCTTCAAGACAACCGGGACTATCAAGTGAGAGACGAATAAGGCTTGAAAATCCAGGAGGGATGTTCAGATCTATTTTTTAGACCGCCCGCTCATTACCCTTCGCCGGGCACACCACCTTTGCCACCAGGGTGAAGGGCACTCCGAAATGCGCCCCGATCTGCTGGTAGCTGTAGCCGCCGTCATGGGCACATCACGATTTCCCTTATGCCGGCGTTCGATGCTTGCCAAGTCGGGCGGCGGTAGGCGCCGCTGCTTGCGCGGGATATTCACATCCGCATTCGGTTCGATCCGTTTCAGGACTTTTTCAAAAGGACATGTCGTCCATCCTCTTTTCCTAGCGTATCCGTGTTTGGTCGTAAACTGGCGCCCCAAACCCGGATCGCGTGCCATGACTGTGCCTACGTCCAGACGCAACCAGCAGATCGCCGAGCTGGCCGCAGGCACCATCCGCGGGTACGTGTTTAGCGGAGCGGGTGTGCTGTTTCTCGTGATTGGACTTGTCCTGCTGTGCGGCGCCTGGGCAATGACGCGCGAGTTGGCCTGGGCATGGCAGGCCGACGCAGCAGCCACGCAGGCGGTGGATGGACAGATCGTGCGGCGCTACTGGCGCACCTCGCCGCTGGTGTTGCCGCCCAACATGGCGTTCGAACACCATCACTGGTTCAGTCAATACACCTATCAGGCCGTGGTCGTGGTGGCTTATACGTTTGGCGACAAGCAATTCGATGTGCAATTCGCGGACCCGGCGGGTGCGCGCGAGATGCCGTACTGGCCGCCAGAGTCGTTCTTCGATCGCGATCTGCCGCTGACGGCCTTGAGCGTTTCGCTGTCATCGACGGAAATCGACCGACTGCGCGGCTTCAAGACCGAGCGACACGCAAACAGCAGTCAAAACGAGGCATTGAACGGCTATCAGGAGTTGTTGCTGTATCTGGACGACCCGGTGCTGGCGACCGTCGAATCCTGGCGCCGACCGGCGACGAGCACGATCGCGCTGCGTCTGGATCCGACCCACCCGGAGTCGCCGCTGATGACCGCGCAGTCGTCGCTCAACGCACAGGCACGCCTGCGCCGCAATTTCGCCATCGGCGCCACCGTGGTGGTCGGCCTGTTCGGATTGCTCGCAGTCATGGCCGCGTGTCGCGCGCTGCTGGGCGGCTGGCTGGGAAAATGGACGTCGGCAGTATGGCTGTTGATCGTCATTGCGCTACCGTGGTGGTCACCACAGGTGCCTCGCATCGTCGGCTGGTTCAATGCAAATGCTGCAGCGCTTTTTACGCTTCAGGACATGACCTGGATCTCGGCAAGTGGCGTGTTGGGCGTTGCCCACGCAACGCCTCCCGACACCGCACCCAACGTCATTTCGGTGGCACCGACGGATTCGGCGTACCGCAACGTCTGGTCGTCGTATCGGCTGCAGCGTCCGGCTCATTGTTGCAGGAACCGCGTCGCCGCTTATCGCGAACTGGAAAAGCAGTTGACGCAACAGACGCTGGGCATGGATGACGCATCGCTCGATGTGGACTTGCAGCGATTGAACGAACTGATCGCTGCGGGCCATCGGCGCGTGTTGCCTGCGTTGATTCCCGCGCTTGATCGTGTGTCGCGCGACGCACACCGTTCCGCAGACGACAGGCGCCTTGCGCTCCACGCATTGCGCGCCGCGGTCGACTATCCGGACCTGCCGCGCGACCTCAGAAACGCCTGGCTCGACGATCTGCGCCCGCTGCAGCATCATCCGGATGCAGTAATCGCCCGGCACGCAAGTTCGCACCTGGAGTTCCATGGTCGCAAGTAAGCGCAAAACCGGGGTCAAGCACAAATGGCGGTCTGCCGCTAATGATATTTCATCCCCGCCGTGAAATCGGAGTGACCAAAACCCGACCACGCTGCGCAGGATTTCCGCGTCATGCTGCCGTCTTGCGTTCGAATCCGTTGGCGAGAATGTCTTCGATCAACGCGCGATGATCGGGCAGGTCCTTGACGGCGTGCGGTGCAAGTCCGCGGATCATGTCGAACTCGCGTTGCGCATCCTGTACGCGCGACCAAGCGCCGCGCGTTGCTTCGAGGTCGGTCTTGTATTCCATGCCGTACAACACGTACTGCCAGCTCGCCGGCAGGAACATTTCGATGTCGGTGATGAAGTCCAGGCGATGCGGCGGGCGGCAGCGCCACATGGCGAGCCGGTTCTGCAGCGATTCGGGAATGCTTGCCGCATCGGTATTGTCGCGCCAGAACGCGGAATCGGTGCGCTGGCTGAGGCAGTAGTGCAGTTTCAGGAAATCGATGATGCGCTCGTATCGCGCGTTCATCCATGCGTTGTAGTGCTTGGCGACGCGGGTCATGTCGCCGTCGGCCGGCAGCAGATGCGCGATCAGATAGGCGGCCATTTCGATCAGGCCGATGCCGGTGGATTCGAGCGGTTCGACGAAGCCCGCGGACAATCCGACCGCGACGCAGTTCTTGCGCCATTGTTCGGGACGGAATCCGGTCTCGAACTTGAGTACGCGCGCGTTCAATCCGTCCGCGGCCGGACCGATATAATCGCGCAACACCTGCTCGGCGCGGGTATCGTCGCAATGCCGCGTCGAATACACATAACCGATGCCACGACGTGCCTGCAGGCCGATATCCCAGGTCCAGCCGGCTTCGTGCGCGGTGGCAATGGTGTACGAGGCGATCGGTGCGGCCGGATCCGCGTACGGCACCTGGATGGCAACGGCACGATCGACGAACAGCGTGTCGCGCACGCTGCGAAACGGCGAGCCCAGCGTCGCGCCGATCAACTCGCCGCGCAGGCCGGTGCAATCGATGTACAGGTCCGCACTCAGCGCGCCGGCTTCGCGCGTGTGGACGCGTGCGATCGCGCCGCGCTCGTCCAGTTCCACGTTTTCCACATGCGCGATGCGATGCTCGACGCCGAGGCTGCGCCCGTGTTCGGCCAGTACCGCGGCGAACTGCACAGCATCGAAGTGGTAGGCGTAATTGAGGCGCCCGCGGTAGGCGCCATCGCTGCGTCGTTTGGGAGCGCGCGACGCATCTGCGACGCGCTTCTGCAGGGTTACGGCTTCGGCAAACGTCGTGCCCGCCGGCGCTGCGCCGAGCAGCCAGTACGCAAGAAGTTCGGGACTGTCGCCGCGCTGGCTGGGCAGACTGAACGGGTGAAAATAGTGATCGGCACCCGGCGTGCCGGGCGGGCGCACCCAGTCTACGAAGCGGATGCCCTGCTTGAACGTCGCCGAGGCGCCGCGCAGGAATCGGTCTTCGTCCAGACCGATCAGCGACAAGGTTCCGCGAATCGACGGAAACGTGCCTTCGCCAACGCCGAGAATGCCGACCGCGGGAGACTCCACCAAGGTGACGCGAATGCTTTGTGGCGCCGCGGCATTGAGCACGCGAGCAAGGTAATTCGCGGTCAGCCATCCGGCGGTGCCGCCACCAACGACAAGGATGTTGCGCAATGCGGACACGGTCGTTTTCCTCCCCTTCCCATTTCGACGTGGGCATTCCCATTGTGCCCTGCCGCACTTTGTTGTGCCGGTCTGTCGCGAAAGTCGGCCTAATATACGAAACATTGGCAGCGCTGTCATTTTTTAATTGACAGCGCTGCCATTTTGCAGTAATTCTTGCGCCGCACCCGTACCAGCCAGGTCGAAGAAACCGGCGGACGGAACATTCGCACCGGAGGAGGGAGACATGAATCATCGCTACTGCGCGCTTTACAGCGCGATCATCGCCGTGCTCGCCGCGAGCACGGCCATTGCCGCCGATGCCCCGAGCGGCGGCGCAAATCAGGACAAGAACAACGCCCAGCCGCAATCGCTCGAGGCAATTCAGGTCACGGCAACGAAACGCTCGACGCCGCTGCAGCGCACGCCGATCGCGATCAGCGCACTGAGCTCGGATCTGATTACCAAGGAACGCGTCCAGAACGTCGCCGACATCACCAAACTGGTGCCCGGTTTCGCCGCGACCACGGAAGGCGACCACGGCGTGGTCACGCTGACCTTGCGCGGTATCGGCAACGACAGCGCAAAGACCGAATATGCCGATCCAGAAGTGGCATTGTTCGTTGACGGCGTCTATACGCCGCGTGCCGAAGCCGCTGCCGGATTGCTGCTGGATCTGGAATCGATCGAAGTGTTGCGCGGCCCACAGGGCACGTTGTGGGGCCGCAACTCCACGGTCGGTGCAGTGAATTTCGAAACCGCGAAACCCGAGCTGACCAGCATGTTCGGCTACGCGCAGATGGAATTCGGCAATTACAGCCATGTCGGCGCGCGCGCTGCAGTCAACGTGCCGCTGAGCAACACGTTCGCGTTTCGCGTCGCCGTCGCGCAGGAACAGCACGACGGCTACGTCAATTTCCAGAGTCCGGACGCTCAACTGCCGTCGGTCGCCGATCAGCAGAGCGCCTATCTCGCTTCAGGCGGCACGCTGGATACGTTCAAGCCGATCGATCCGAATATCTATACGACCAAGGGGCAGAAGTACAACGCGCAGGATCAGTCGGCCGCACGCGTCAGCACATTGTGGATGCCGAACGACCAGTTCACCTGGAACCTGTCCTACGAATATTTCCGCGATCGCGGCACGCCGAACGCGAACCTCATGCAGCAGCCGCGCGCGGGTCAGGAATTCTGGTCGACGCTGGCCGACACCGCACCGTATCTGCACCGAAATTCATACGCCGTACGCAGTCGCATGGATTACCAGATCAATTCTGGACTGGAGTTCAGCTATATTGCCGGCTTCAGCAAATTCGACGGCTCGTCCGACTACGATCAGGATGGCGGCGTGCTGGTGCCGACGAGTTTTGCCACCGGCGCCACGTTCCAGGACGACCGCACCAACTATTCCAACTACCGCAGCAGCAGTCATGAGTTCGACCTGAAATCCACCGGCGACAATACCGTCGACTGGATTCTTGGCCTGTATTACGCCGCCGAAGACAATGCGATCCGCTTCGATATCCCGATCTTCAACGGCACGCCGCAGGGTACCGTGGCCTGGCAGGGTTCGTTCATCCAGCCGAAAGAAACCGTGCACTCGTACGCCGGATTCGGCCAGGCGACCTGGCATATCAGCGACACCTTGCGATTGACCGCAGGCGCCCGCTGGACCCACGACGAAAAGAAAAATGAAGGCGGCCGCGGCTGGGGCTGGGCCTACAATCCCGACGTGCCTCAGGTACCGATTACACCGGCAACGATTCCCGGACCCGATACCGGGTTTGCGCTCGGCGTCAGCGGCATGAACGACGGCAAGTACAGCGCCAGCAAGCCGACCTGGCTGCTGCGCGTGGACGATGACCTGACCAGCAATGCGTTCGTCTATGCGAGCGTGTCGACCGGCTACAAATCCGGCGGTCTGCAGGACGGCGGTACGCCGTACAAGGGCGAGACCCTGACCAATTACGAGGTCGGCGCAAAGCTGACGTTCCTCGACAATCACCTGACCTGGAACAATGCGCTGTACCACGAAGACTTCAAGAACTTCCAGCTCTCGGCGCCGATCACGTTCACCGACGGCAGCCACGGCCTGGGCTTCTCGAACGTGAAGGGTTCCACCAAGGTCTCCGGCTTCGAATCCGAAGTCGCCGCGTTGCTCGGCGATGCCGACAGACTGAACCTGATCCTGTCGCTGATTCCGCAGAAGAAACTCGGCACGTTGGTGTATGCCGGCAGCAATGATTACGGCGGCCTGCCTGCATGTGCACCCGAATCCGGCATCGGCAATTGTCTCGACGTCACCGGCAACGATCTGGCACACACGCCGAACTCGTCGCTCACGTTGATCTACGAGCACAAGTTCACGCTCGCCAACGGCGCCTCGCTGGTGCCGCGTTTCAGCGGACATTACGAATCGTCCAGTTGGCTGTCGCCATTCAATCTGGGTGATGGCGACAAGCAGAAGGCGTATTTCCGCGGCGATGTGTCGATGCGCTATACGCCGGAATCGGGTAACTGGTGGACGGGTGTCTACGTGGCCAATTTCACCGATGTGAAAGTGCGCACCAACGCCGGACGCACGGCGTTGGCCAACGGCGACTTCATCTATACGTCGCAGTACCTGCCGCCACGCACGTTCGGGGTGAATTTCGGCGTCAACTTCTGATCGTCCCGGCATTTGCTTCAGGGATGCTTTGTGCAGATGGACGCTGGCGGCACGACGTTCGGAAGCGGGATTGCGGCCGTGGTTCCCCACCCGGGGCAGTGGTGGCCACGGTATGCCTCGCGCGCGATCCGCGAGGCAACGGCTCGTTGCCGTGGACGTTGCAATTCGCGCTTTCGGCGCTGCGAGGCTGCCATCGCGCGCTTGTTCAGAGCTTTGGATGTCGGACCCGGTTTCTCTCTTCCCTTCGGGTCCGACATCGTTTTCTCCCGTGTCACCGCATTCCCGCCGTGCAACTTCCGGCGGCGCGAACGAATGAGTCAAAAGGAATCCCATCATGCAGCGTCGTGAACTCTTGCGCCTTGCGCTCGGATTGGCCGGCGGTTCAATTCTGGCACGCAACCGATTCGCCTTTGCCGACACACTGCCGGGCGAAAGCGTGGCGTCGGCGAGCACACTGGCGCCCGGCGAATTTCCCAAAGGTTTTCTATGGGGCGCGGCAACGTCGGCCTACCAGATCGAAGGCGCATGGAATGTCGACGGGCGCGGCGAATCGATCTGGGATCGTTTCGCGCATACACCTGGCCACATAAAGGACAACAGCAACGGCGACGTCGCCTGCGACAGTTATCATCGCTTTCACGAAGACATCGCCCTGATGCGCCGCCTGGGCATGAAGTCGTATCGCTTTTCGATCGCATGGCCGCGCGTGCAACCAAGCGGCCGCGGCGCGGCAAATCCGAAGGGGCTCGACTACTACAAGCGCGTCATCGACGCCGTGCTGGAAGCCGGCATCCGCCCGTTTCCCACGCTTTACCACTGGGATCTGCCGCAACCGCTCGAAGACGCCGGCGGCTGGCCGAATCGGGACACCGCGTTGCGCATGGCGGACTACACAAAAATCGTGGCCGACGCGCTGGGCGACCGCATCCGTCAATGGAGCATTTTCAACGAACCCAAGACATTCACCCAGGTCGGCTACTGGCAGGGCACGCATGCGCCGGGGCGCAAGGAGCCGCTGGCTTTCCTGCGCGCAACGCATACGGTCAATCTCGCCCAAGGCATGGCGTTCCGATTGCTCAAGGCGGCCAGGGCCAAACCCGAGGTCGGCGCCGTGATCGACGTCGCGCCGATGCATGCGGCCACGAACTCCGAAGCGGACAAGGCCGCGGCGCAACGCTGGTACAAATTCCTCAATCTGTGGTTTCTCGAACCGGCACTCAAAGGCAGCTATCCGCAAGGCGTGCTGCCGCCATCGCAACTGGCGCAGTTGCTGGACATGCGCGGCGGCGACGACATGCTCATGCGCGCGGATCTGGATTTCGTCGGCCTGAACTACTACTCGCCGTGGATCGTGCGCGACGACCCGCACGGCAACGGGATTCCCGGCCTCAACACTTCAGCGGACTGGGCAGCCGGTCCCGACGAAAAAACCGATAACGGCTGGGACATCGATCCACCGGGTTTCTATGACATTCTCAAATCCATGTCGGCGCATATCGGCCATCTGCCCATCGAGATCACCGAAAACGGTGCGGCCTACAACACCCATCTCGACAAACATGGCCATGTTCACGACCGCAAGCGCATCGTGTGGATGCAAAAACATCTGCGCGAACTGTCGCGCGCAATTCGCGACGGCGTGCCGGTTCGCGCCTACCATTGCTGGAGCCTGCTCGACAACTTCGAATGGGCCGAAGGCTACAGCCAGCGTTTCGGTCTGGTCTTCGTGGATTTCAAGAATCATCTGCGGCGCACGCCGAAAGATTCCGGCAAATGGTATTCGCGCGTCATCGCCGCCAACCGGGTGGTTTGAAGCGTCGATTTCGCCGGCGGTGGCTGGCAACGCGAGCCGGTTCGGCCGCACGGCAGTACTTGTCACTGTCGCCCATGGGGAATGCGCAGGCCATGCAATGATGCGCCGGCGCAGATAACGAACAGCATTCGAGGCAGCCCATCATGAGCACTCCCGCAGACATCGTACCCGCACCCGCCAGAGCCACTGCGGTATTCACCTGCGTGCTGGCGGCGCTGGCGGGACTGATGTTCGGCCTGGACATCGGCGTCATTTCCGGTGCCCAGCAGTTCATCCAGCACGAATTCAATGTATCCGACCACACGCTGGAATGGATCGTCAGCTCGATGATGTTCGGTGCTGCCGTCGGTGCCGCCGCGGCCGGCTGGATGTCTGCGTCGCTCGGACGCAAGCGTTCGTTGATTTTCGCCGCGATCCTGTTCGTTATCGGTTCGCTGGTGTGCGCGGCGGCCTGGTCGCCGACGAGTCTGATCGCCGCGCGCGTGGTGCTTGGACTGGCGATCGGCATCGCGGCATTCACCGCCCCGCTGTATCTGGCCGAAGTGGCGCCGCAAAGCATCCGCGGCGCGATGATCTCGCTGTATCAACTGATGATCACGATCGGCATCCTGGTGGCGTTCCTGTCCGATACGGCGTTCAGCTACTCCGGCAACTGGCGCTGGATGCTCGGCATCATTGCGATCCCCGGCGCACTGTTCCTGCTCGGCGTACTGGGGCTGCCCAACAGTCCGCGCTGGTTGATGCTGAGCAACCGCAGGAACGACGCGCTGGCCGTGTTGCTGCGCCTGCGCGGCGACGCGCAGATGGCCGAACGCGAAGCAGCCGAAATCGCCGAACAACTGCGTACCCCGCAGCGCGGCTGGCACCTGTTCCTGGAAAATCGCCATTTCCGCCGCTCGGTAGCGCTGGGCGTGGCCTTGCAGCTCGTGCAGCAATTGACCGGCATCAATGTGGTCATGTACTACGCGCCGCGCATTTTTGCCGACATGGGCTACAACACCGCATCGCAGATGTGGTTCACCACCGCGGTGGGCCTGACCAATGTACTGGCGACGTTTATCGCCATCGGCCTGGTCGACCGCTGGGGACGCAAGCCGATTCTGTATACCGGCTTCGCCGTCATGGCGGCCGGTCTGGGCATCGTCGGCACGATGATGCACCTGGGCATCGCCACGCATGGCGAACAGCTGTTGTCGGTCGCGATGCTGCTGGTGTTCATCGTCGGTTTCGCGATGTCGGCCGGTCCGCTGGTGTGGACGCTGTGTTCGGAGATCCAGCCGTTGAAAGGACGCGACTTCGGTATCGGCTTTTCGACCGTCACGAACTGGGTGGCGAACATGATCGTCGGCGCCACGTTCCTGTCATTGCTCAACGGTATCGGTCATGCCGCGACGTTCTGGCTGTATGCCGGGCTCAACCTGGCGTTCCTCGTGTTCACCTGGCTGCTGGTGCCCGAAACCAAGGGCGTCACGCTCGAACATATCGAGCGCAACCTGATGCGTGGCGTGCCGTTGCGCGATATAGGCCACTAAGAGCCTGGGTTTGACGCGTCATCGGACCCGCGACGGCCTGATCGCGGCCGCCGCGGGAAACGTTCAAGCGAACACGGCAACCCGTGCGAGCTGCCGTCGAACCGGCAAACACTGATCCGCGACAATTACGACTCGAAGTGCCGTGCGCGATGGCGCCGGGCTTCGAACGTGAATCGCGAGGTTTGCATGCGCCACTCAGCACAACGTGCAACACCAATTCCAGCAACAAGTAGATGACGCAACTCATCCGGCACGCCAACGATTCAAATACGCTCGAGTTACCGAATACGTATGCAGCGCGTTTCTTGCGTGGCGCCGCGCGTTAAGCTTCCCGCAAAACCCGGGACGCGCGCATTCAACGCGTCAACAATTGAGACAGGGGACGCGGATGAGCGATGCAAACTGGTGGCGTGGCGCCATCATCTATCAGATTTATCCACGCAGTTTTCTGGATACGAACGGCGACGGTGTGGGCGATCTGCCGGGCATCATCGAGCGTCTGGACTACATTGCATCGCTCGGGGTCGACGCCATCTGGATTTCGCCATTCTTCAAGTCGCCGATGGCGGACTTCGGTTACGACATCGAGGATTACCGCGCCGTCGATCCGCTGTTTGGCAGCATGGCCGACTTCGAGCGCCTGCTGCAAAAGGCACATGCGCTCGGGCTCAAGGTCATGATCGATCAGGTGCTCAGCCACACATCGATTGCACACGACTGGTTTCGGGAAAGTCGCGAATCCGCCACGAACCCGAAATCGGACTGGTATGTCTGGGCCGACGCGAAGGACGACGGCACGCCACCGAACAATTGGCTGTCGATCTTCGGCGGTGTCGCGTGGCGCTGGGAGCCACGGCGCTGTCAATACTACCTGCACAACTTTCTAGCGTCGCAACCGGATTTGAATTTCCACAACCCCGCCGTGCGCAGCGCGACGCTTGACAACCTGCGCTTCTGGCTGGAAAAGGGCGTCGACGCATTTCGTCTCGACGCGATCAACTTCTGCTTCCACGACAGGCAACTGCGCGACAATCCGGCAAAGCCGAAATCAAAACGTGTCGGCCGCGGCTTCAGCGCAGACAATCCCTACGCGTTCCAGTATCACTACTACAACAATACGCAACCGGAGAATCTCGGCTTTGTCGAAGACCTGCGCCGGCTTGTCGACCGTTACCCGGGGACGACGACCCTCGGGGAGATTTCTTCGGAAGATTCACTGGCAACGATGGCCGAGTACACCTGCAGCACGCGCCTGCATATGGCGTACAGTTTTGAACTGTTGGTCGAAGATTTTTCCGCGGCGTATATCCGGCGCACGGTCGAAGCGCTCGAAGCCAGACTCTCCGATGGGTGGCCCTGCTGGGCGGTGTCGAACCACGACGTGAAACGCGTGCTGACCCGCTGGGGTGGGGATTCGCCCTCCCCGGACCTGGCGAAATTGCTCACCGCACTCGTTTCCTCACTGCGCGGGTCGGTATGCATCTATCAGGGCGAAGAATTGGGTTTGTCCGAAGTGGATCTGCCGTTCGATCAATTGCGCGACCCCTACGGCATCGCATTCTGGCCGAATTTCAAGGGACGGGATGGCTGCCGAACGCCGCTTCCGTGGGATGAATCCGACCTTGCCGGTTTCAGCAGGGTCACACCCTGGTTGCCGATTCCGGACGGGCATCGCGCGCTCGCCGTATCGCGCCAGGAAACCGACCCGGACTCCGTGTTGAATGGTTTCCGCGTGTTCATGCGCTGGCGCAAGAACCAACCCGCACTGCGTTGGGGCAGCATCAGGTTCCACGACGCGCCGGAACCGCTGTTGTTGTTTACTCGCAGCCATGCTGACGAGACGTTGCTGATCGCCATCAATCTCGGTCCCGGCGGACTCGCCGTTCCGGTACCGGCGCAGATGCTGTTGCAGCAAGTCGATTGTCCCGGTCCGCGCAATGGACACATCAGCAATAGCGCGCTGCATCTGCCCGGCTATGCGGCGATCTGTGCGAGAGTCGCGGCATGACGCTCAAACCGCGCCTGGGTTTCTGGCAGATCTGGAACATGTGTTTCGGTTTCATGGGCATCCAGTTCGGCTTTGCGCTGCAGAACGCGAACGTGAGCCGTATCTTCCAGACCCTGGGTGCGAGCGTCGACGACATCCCGGTGCTGTGGATCGCCGCACCGCTGACCGGGCTGCTGGTGCAGCCGATCGTCGGTTATTTTTCCGACCGCACCTGGAACCGGCTCGGCCGCCGCCGGCCGTATTTCCTCGCCGGCGCGATCCTCGCGACCCTCGCCCTGATCGCGATGCCGAATTCGCCGGCGCTGTGGATCGCCGCCGGTGTGTTGTGGATCCTCGACGCGTCGATCAATATCTCGATGGAACCGTTCCGCGCCTTCGTCGGCGATCAGTTGCCGTCGGCACAGCGCCCTGCCGGCTATGCGATGCAGAGTTTCTTCATCGGCATCGGCTCGGTCATCGCGAGCCTGCTGCCCTGGCTGCTGGCGCGCTGGGGCTTCGCCAATACAGCGGCGCCCGGAGAGATTCCGGCGACGGTGAAGTTCGCGTTCTACGCCGGCGCCGTCGCGCTGTTCGGCGCGATCGCCTGGACCATCGCGACCACGCGCGAATATCCACCGGAGGCGCTGGCGGAATTCGACCGCGACCGTCCCGTAGCCGCGCCCGCACCGGCGACTTCGTCGCTCGGCCCGTGGTTGTGGATCATCGCAGGCGCACTGCTGCTCGCGGCCGTGCGGCTGACCGGCATCGACAAGCAGTTGTACCTGCTCGGAGCCGGCGCCACCGCCTATGGCCTGGTACAGGTCGCCGCCGACTACAGTCGCTCGCGCAATGCGCTGACCGACATCGTCGCCGACCTGCGCTCGATGCCGCCAACCATGCGCCAGCTCGCCGTGGTGCAGTTCTTTTCGTGGTTCGCGCTGTTTGCGATGTGGATCTACACGACCGCGGCGGTGACCGAAGTCCACTTTGGCACAAAGGATACGGCGTCCGCCGCGTACAACGACGGCGCCAACTGGGTCGGCGTGCTGTTCGCCGCCTACAACGCCTTTGCTGCGCTGGCGGCGATCGTGATTCCCTGGATGACGCGGCGGCTGGGCCTGCGCCGCAGCCACCTGGTCAATCTCGTGCTCGGCGGCGCCGGCCTGATCTCGTTCCTGGCGATCCGCGATCCGCACTGGCTGCTGCTGTCGATGGCCGGAGTCGGCTTCGCCTGGGCGTCGATCCTGTCCCTGCCGTATGCGCTGCTGTCCGACAGCCTGCCCGCGGCGAAAATGGGTGTCTACATGGGCATCTTCAATTTCTTCATCGTGATCCCGCAACTGATGGCCGCCAGTGTGCTCGGCTTCCTGCTGCACAGCCTGTTTGGCAACCACCCGATCAACGCCCTGCTGATCGGCGGCGTGAGCCTGATCATTGCCGGACTGTGCACGCTGCGTGTCGGAGACAGTTCCCATGCGTGAATCGATAGTCCGTCTGGCGCACACCGCCGCCGCGCTGTGCGCGCTCATCGCTTCGTCCGCCGGAGCAGCTCAGCCCGCTGCGAGCGATACGTTTTACGGCACCACCGAGCCGTTTGCCAGCGATGCCATCTATTTCGTCGTCACCGACCGATTCGTCGACGGCGATCCCTCGAACGACCAGCGCAACCAGGGCGGCGCCCATCGCACGTTCGACGTGCCGGTGCCCGGTCCCCATGGTGAGAGCGCGAACATCGGCTACCTCGGCGGCGACTTCAAGGGTGTGCTCGACAACGCGCAATACATCCACAGCATGGGCTTCACCGCCGTTTGGATCACGCCGATCACCGACAATCCGGACGAAGCATTCAGCGGCGGCGATCCGATCCATTGGGGCGCCAGCCTCGCTGATCATGGCAAGACCGGCTATCACGGCTACTGGAGCGATAATTTTTACCGGCTCGACGAGCATTTGCCGAGCAAGAACCTGGACTTTGCCGCGTTCACGCGCGCAATGCGCGACAAAGGCCTGAAGACGGTGCTCGACATCGTCGCCAATCACGGCTCGCCGGCGTGGACGATGCCGACAATCCAGCCCAAATTCGGCAAGATCTACGACGCCGCAGGCAAGCTCGTCGCCGATGAACAGAATCTTCCGCCGGACCAGCTCGATCCGAAACGAAATCCGCTGCACGCGTTCTACAAGACCAAACCGATCCTGGCGCAACTGTCGAACATCGACGAGACCAATCCGGCGGTGCTCGACTATTTCGTCGGCGCCTACGAACAGTGGATCGACGCAGGGCGCGGCGGCGTTCCGCATCGATGCGGTGGGACTCACGCCAGCGGGCTACTGGAAGAAGTTCAGCGCGCGTATTCGCGCCAAACATCCCGGATTCTTCATGTTCGGGGAGAATTTCGAATACGACGCGAACAAGATCGCGCCCTACACCCGTATTGACGGCGGCGATATCTCGCTGCTCGATTTTCCGTTGCGTCAGAAACTGCAGCAGGTATTCGAGCATGCGCACAGCGACTATGCGACGGTCGCGTCGGCACTGTTCCTGGAGCACGGCCCCTACCGCAATCCCTATGACCTCGTCACGTTCTATGACAATCACGACATGGCGCGCCTGAATGCCGATGACGCGGGGTTCATCGATGCGCACAACTGGTTGTTCACGGCGCGCGGAATTCCGGTCGTCTACTATGGATCGGAAGTGGGCTTCATGCGCGGTCGAAAGGAACACGCGGGCAATCGCAACTACTTCGGCCAGGACCGCGTAAATGCGGCTCCGGCGAGCCCGATCTACCGCCAGCTCAAGCGCATCGCGAATCTGCGCAAGACCTCAATCGCGCTGCAGCGTGGCCTGCAACTCGACGTACGCCTGCACGGCGACATCGCGATCTTCTATCGGGTCTACGAGAACGCCGGTACAACGCAGACCGCGCTGGTACTGCTGAACAAGGGCGATCACGCGCGGACACTTGTAGTCCGCGATTACATGCAGGCCGGGACCTGGCGCGACGGTTTCGATGGCACCAAGAAGCTGGTCGGTGATCACCTGCGAGCCAGCGTGCCGGCGCACGGCGTGCGCGTGTTCTTCTACGAAGATCCGCTGACGCGCGACGACCTGCGTGCGCGGCTCGTCCAGTTGATGGCCGCCAAGGGCCGCTGAGCCGCGACGCTCAGCGTTGCAGCGCAATCTGGCGCGCTCCCGCCGGCACGGCGACGCGCAGGCGGCGCGCCTTCGCGTCGAAATGCACGTCACCGATGCGAACGCCATCCGCCCTGACCGCGGATGGCGACGCATCGATACCGAGAAACTCGACGAAACCCACCGCGGGATATGCCGTCGACGCCGGCGCCTGGATGCGCAAGCCGTCGCCGCGCAACGTGAACTTCATCATGCGCGAGCCGCCCTTGCGGTAAGCATAGCCGTTGCCCGCATCCTGGTAGGCACTACCCTCGCCATCCGCGCCGAGCGCCACGACCAGGGTCAGCGGCAGCTTCAGCAGTTCGCGCGTGTCCTGTGCCACGTCCGCTGCCGGCACGACGGCGCCGGCGCGCACGAACAGCGGCAACCGGTCCAGCGGCGCGGAAATGTCGCCATGCGAGCCGCCGGCGTGGCGCGTGCCGTCCCACCAGTCGATCCATTCGGCGCCCGCGGGAAAGTACACATCGCGCGCAGTGCGGCCTTCGTGCACTACGGGCGCGACCAGCAGATCGCGGCCGACCAGGTATTCGTCATCGATCTGGTAACCGGCCACATCGCCGGGATGGTCGAACCACAACGGGCGCAGCGGCGGCATGCCGGTCGTCTCCTCGGCGGCGAACAGGGTGTAGAGGTAAGGCAGCAGGCGGTAGCGCAATTCGATGGTCGCGCGATTGATGCGTTCGAAGTCCTCGCCGTAGGACCACGGCTCGCGGTCGCGCGAATTGATCTCGGCGTGGGTGCGGAAAAACGGCGTCAGCGCCGCGGCCTGCAGCCAACGTGTATACAATTCCGCCGAAGGCGAACCGACGAAGCCGCCGACGTCCGCGCCGACGAAGGGCACACCGGATACCGAGAGGCCAGTGAGCATCGGAATGCTCAGCGCCAGGTGCTCCCACGAGGCGACGTTGTCGCCGGTCCATACCGCCGAGTAGCGCTGCACGCCGGCATAGCCGGCACGC
Source organism: uncultured Pseudomonadota bacterium (assembly GCA_963711075.1). GTDB lineage: Bacteria > Pseudomonadota > Gammaproteobacteria > Xanthomonadales > Rhodanobacteraceae > Rudaea. The sequence continues at coordinate 142,896 of CAVQCW010000004.1, forward strand.
GTCAGCACCAGCGGCCGCGCGTCCGGCCGCAGGCGGCGCAGGCCTTCGAATGTCGCTCGCGCCATCTGCATGCCGTAGACATTGTGATACTGCGCGTGGGTGCCGGGAACGCCGTCGCCGACGTGCTGCGCGTCGAGCGGAAAGGTCTTGCGCGCATCGTGCTGCAGCAGCGGGCGCGTCGGATCCGGCGGCGGAAACGTCGCCGGTTCGTTCATGTCGTTCCAGAATCCGTCGACGCCGTCGTCGAGGAAAGTGGCGTACAGCGAACCGAACCAGGCGCGCGCCCCGGGATCGGTGAAATCCGGAAATGCGCACATCCCGGGCCAGACGACCGCGTGCAGTTCGCGGCCTGAAGCGTCACGGGTGTAGACGCCGCGCGCGCGGCCGTCGCGGTAGATCGCAAAGGTGTCGTCCACCTTGACCCCGGGGTCGACGATCGTGACGACATGAAAATCCTCGGCGTGCAGTTCCTTCAGCATGTCGCGCGGCTGCGGGAAATCGGTCGGCGACCAGCTGAAGATGCGATAGCCGTCCATGTAGCCGATGTCGAGATAGATCACGTCGGCGGGAATGTGCTTATCTCGGAACGTGCGCGCGACTTCGCGTACGCGCGCCTGCGGCGTGTATGAATAGCGCGATTGCTGGTAGCCGAGCGCCCACAGCGGCGGCAGCGGGCTGCGGCCGGTCAGCGCGGTGTAGGCGGCAAGCACGTTCGCAGGACTGCGTTCGCGCCCGCCGGTGAACACGTAGTAGTCCAGTTCCCCGCCGTTCGCGCCGAACGCGTAGCGCGTCGGATCGGTCTTGCCCATGTCGAAATGGCTGCGGTAGGTATTGTCGAAAAACAGGCCGTAGCTTTTGCCGCCACGCAGCGCGATGAAGAAAGGAATGGTCTGATACAGCGGGTCGGTACCGGACACGTAGCCGGGCGTATCCGAATTCCACATCGTCATGTATTGCCCGTGGCGCGCGCCGGGCAGCGCCTTTTCGCCGAAGCCGTAGTACAGCTCCGAGGCGTCGCGTCGCTTGGAAACTTCGATCGCTCCACTGGCCGGATCGAACGCCATCGGTCGTTCAGGATCGTCGACAACCACCGGTTCGCCGATGCTGTCGTCGATCTCCAGGGATAGTACCGGTTGTTTGTGCACGACCACGCGAGCGCCGCCGGCGACCGACAACACGAGGCGATCGGCGCCCGCAGCGTCATCGATCTGCACGCGGGGCGCCTTGTAAGGCCGCGCATCCACTGCATAGGAATGGTCCGGAGGAAAATCCCCGCTTACGATCATGCGCACACGCACGGTATCGGGTGAGAGGAAGGCGACGCGGACGCGAGCGCCACTGGTGGTCGTCACTTCGACGCCGGATTCGGTTGCCGCAACCTGCCCGACCGAGCCGGGCGTCTGCCAGGCCGCAAAGGCCGGCGCAACCGCGAGGAAAATTCCCACCACCGCGATCGACAGAACCAATTCTTTGGCAATTCGCATGCCCTCACCTCCCTCGCGCAACGTCAACCGTCCGAGTATCCCCCATGCCGGACCCGCCCGATCGTCTGCGAATTCGTATGCAGGTTACCTATGAATACGTATGCAAAAAATTGTTTAGGTCTGTGCCTGCGACTACGCTAAGACATCGTTAAGGCGGCTCAGACTGCCACACGAATTTGCGGTTACCAAGACCCGTGCGCCACGCGGCGCACCGATACGAAAATCCAACCCGGGAGGGGGAAAATGAAGCTCAAGCGAAACTTGTTGGCGGTTGCTGTTGCGTCGATCCTGATGAGTGGGGCCTACGTGTCGGCGGCGCGCGCAGCCGACGATCAGGGTGCCGGCTACGCGCAGGCTCCCGGCGCAACAAAACCCGATGCCACCGACGCACCTGCCGCGCAGGATACCGCCGGCGACAAGACCAAGGCTCCAGCCAAGCCGACCGACGAATCGGCGGTCAATCTCGGCGAGATCAAGGTTACCGGTATCCGCAGCGCCATCGAGCAGGCGATCTCGGTCAAGGAGAATTCCAACGAAATCGTCGAAGCGATTTCGGCCGAGGACATCGGCAAGCTGCCGGACAACTCGATCGCCGAATCGCTGGCACGCCTGCCGGGCCTGGCTGCACAACGTATCGGTGGTCGCGCGTCGACAGTGAGCCTGCGCGGTTTCGCCGGCGATTTCTCCGGCACGCTGCTCAACGGCCGCGAACAGGTTTCAACCGGCGACAACCGGGCAATCGAATTCGATCAGTATCCGTCGGAACTGATCAGCGGCGTGGTCGTCTACAAGACACCGGAGTCATCCCTGATCGGACAAGGCATCGCCGGTACGATCGACCTGCAGACGTTCCGACCACTGGATTTCTCCAAACGCGTGATGCAGGTCGGCATCCGCGGCTCGCACGATTCGCTGGGAGCGGTCAATGCGAACACCAGCAACAACGGCTATCGCGCGAATTTCTCCTACATCAACCAGTTCGCCGATCGAACCTTCGGCGTCGCCTTTGGTTACGCGCGCCTGAAGCAACCGGTGCAGGACGAACGCTGGGAGTCGTGGGGTTATGCCGGCGCGAATCCGGTCACGGACGCCAGCGGCAACGTCACCGGTTACCAGATCGGTGGTCAGGACGTACCGCAGGGAACGATTGCGCTGGGCGGCAACAAAGTGTACGCAGACTCCACCGAAGGCACGCGCGACGCGGTGTATACGACACTGGAATGGCGACCCACCGAGAACTATACCAGCACTCTCGACCTGTACTACTCGAAGTTCAAGCAGGAGACGCTTTACGGCGGCTTCGAGGAAGGCCTGGTTTACGGCAACGGCACGACGCTGTCGGATGCGACCATCTCCAACGGCCAGGTGGTCAGCGGCACGTGGGCCAACGTCAAGCCGGTGATCCGGCACGAATTGGACCATCACGACGACGACATCCGCTCGATCGGCTGGAACAACAAGTTTGCACTCGGCGGCGGCTGGCACGCCATGACCGACCTGAGTTACGCCAGGGCCAATACGAACCAGTCGTTCCTTGAGGAATATGCCGGCACGGTGCCGGGTTCGCCCGGCTCGACCGACACCTGGAGTTATGCGATCGACCAGAACACGGGTCTGCCCACCTACAATGTGGGCCTTAACTATGCCGATTCGAACATCATCAAGCTGGTCGATTCCGGCGGCTGGGGTCAGGACGGTTACATCAAGTTCCCGAAAGTCACCGACGACCTCAAGGCGGGTCGCGTGGATTTGAGCAAGGACATCAACAGCGCGATCAGCAAGTTCGATGTCGGCATCAACTACAACCGGCGCGAAAAGACCCGCGAGTCCGGCGAATTCTTCGTCAATCTTCCGGGTGGTACATCGTCGTACGCTGATGTTCCCAGCGGCTGTCTGCAGTCGTCGACCTATCTGGGCTACGTCGGCTTTCCGTCGATCCTGAGCTGGGATGTGGGCTGCGTCTATCGCCAATCCTACGTGCTCAAACCGAACTACAACCAGGACATCACGAACAAGGACTGGCACGTCACCGAAAAAGTCGGCACGGCATATTTCAAGTTCGACCTCGACACCGACATCTTCGGTATGCCTCTGCGCGGCAATTTTGGCGCCCAGTATGTACACGTCAGCCAGGATTCGCAGGCATTCGCCGTCGCCAACGCGGACGCTGTCAATGGCGTCGCCCCGGTCAGCGACGGCACCAGCTACAGCAACGTCCTGCCCGATCTGAACCTGGTATTGAGTCTGCCCGTGGACCAGTACCTGCGCTTCGGTGCCGGCAAGGAAATCGTGCGGCCGCGTCTGGACCAGATGCGCGCCAGCACCGAATACTCGATCAACCTGACGCCGGGCAGCAGCACGGGTGTAACCAGCTGTCTCAACACCGCCACGGGAGAAACAGTCCCCTGTCGTTTCGAAGGCAACGGCGGAAACCCACGCCTCAAACCGTTCGTCGCGAATGCCTATGACCTCAGCTACGAAAAGTACTGGGACAACCGCGCCTATGTCGCGGCGACGTACTTCTACAAGCAGCTGAAGACCTATATTTACCAACAGACCCTAATCCACGATTTCGCGGGCGTACCCAATCCCTCCAACGGCAATCTGGAGCCGTCGTCGTCGACCGGCATCTTCACCGAACCGGCAAACGGCACCGGCGGCTATATGCGAGGCCAGGAATTCACCGTGTCGATGCCGCTCGACATCCTGTGGTCGCCGTTGGACGGTTTCGGCGTACAGGCCAGCTATTCGCATACCAACAGCTCGATTTCGCCGGACGGACCCGGTACCAGTTCGCCGTTTCCCGGTTTGTCAAAATACGTGTCGCAGGCAACGGTCTATTACGAGAAGGCCGGCTGGTCCGCGCGAGTCGCCGCAACGCATCGATCCGACTTCCTCGGCGAAGTGCAGGCGTTCGGCGCCGACCAGGAATTCCACGATGTGCGCGCAGAGACGATCACCGACGTGCAGTTGGGCTACACGTTCCAACCCGGCAGCCGCTTCGAGAATCTGACGATCCTGCTGCAGGCGCAGAACGTGTTCAACGAGCCTTATCGCGAGTACTACGGCACACGCGACCAGCCGCGCCAGTACACGGTGTACGGCAGACAGTACCTGCTCGGCATCAACTACAAGTTCTGAGCGCTTTGAGGCTTTCCCAGACCAACCCGCCGGATCATCTCCGGCGGGGGGTTTTTTAGTACGCTGTCGCTCATGACATCCGGGCGGGTACTCAGTATCGTCATCGTCGGCGGCGGCACCGCCGGCTGGATGACGGCGGCGGCGCTATCGAAAGTGCTCGGCAGAGACTACTCGATCCGACTGATCGAGTCCGATGAAATCGGCATCGTCGGCGTCGGCGAGGCCACGATTCCGCAGATCAAGCTGTTCAACAATGTCCTGGAACTCGACGAGAACGACTTCGTGCGCCAGACCCGGGGCACGTTCAAGCTCGGCATCGAGTTTGTCGACTGGGGTCGTCTTGGCGATCGCTACATCCACGGTTTCGGCACGATCGGCCAGGATCGCGGACTGGTGCAGTTCCATCATTACTGGCTGAAGCGATTCCGCCAGGGAAAAGCACGGGACATCGGCGCCTATTCGATCAATACGGCGGCAGCGCCGGCCGGCAAGTTCATGCGTTCGGCCGACCTGCCGAACTCCCCGCTTTCGAATATTGCCTACGCCTATCATTTTGATGCCGGGCTCTATGCGCGCTATCTGCGCGGCTACGCGCAACAGCGTGGCGTGCACCGCACCGAGGGCAAGATCGTGGATTCCATCCAGCGCGGCAGCGACGGCTTCATCGAATCCGTGGTGCTGGAAAGCGGCGAACAAATCGTCGGGGATCTATTCGTGGATTGCTCGGGATTCCGCGGCCTTCTGATCGAGCAGAAGCTCAAGACCGGCTACGACGACTGGACGCATTGGCTGCCCTGCGATCGCGCCCTGGCCGTGCCCTGCGAAAATGCCGGTCCGCCGATCCCGTACACGCGATCGAGCGCGCGCACCGCTGGCTGGCAGTGGCGGATCCCGTTGCAGCACAGGATTGGAAACGGGTATGTCTATTCCAGTGAGTACATCAGTGATGATGAAGCAGCGGCGACGCTGCTCAAGCATCTCGATGGCCGTGCACTCGCCGAGCCAAGACTGCTGCGGTTCACGACCGGCAAACGCAGGAAGTTCTGGAACAAGAACGTCGTCGCCATCGGCTTGTCGAGCGGATTCATGGAACCCCTGGAGTCGACCAGCATCCATCTGATCCAGTCAGGCATTGCCAGACTGGTCAGCTTCTTTCCGGATCAGGGATTCAGCCCGGTGCTGATCGATCGTTACAACCGCCAGTCGGCGTTCGAATTCGAGCGCATCCGCGATTTCCTGATCCTGCACTACCACGCCACCGAACGCGACGACACGCCGTTCTGGAACTATTGCCGCACGATGCAGGTTCCGGCCGAACTGCAGGACAACATGGACCTGTTCCGCGACTCCGGCCGCTTCTACCGCGAGAGCGATGAGTTGTTCGCCGTCACCAGCTGGGTACAGGTGATGCTGGGGCAACGGATCACGCCGCGCAGCTATCACCCCATGGTGGACCTGTTAAGCGACGACGAACTCGGCGAATTCGTCGCCGGCGTGGAAAACGTCATGAAGCGTTGCGTCGCGGCGATGCCGACGCACGCCGAATTCATCACACGCAACTGCGCTGCCGCCTGAGACCCAAATCACAGCGCGTTCCTGCGGCAGGTAAAAAAGCCGTTCAGCGTGAGACGGCCGCTCGCGGGATTGCCGCTTAGTCGGCCCGGGGCAAATATGTCGCCGCTGTGCAGCATTGCGCCGTCGTAAAAGATCAGGCGATTCCAGGCTGCCGGAATGCGGCCGACGAGACGGAAATAGTCGTTCGACTCCACCATGTAGCCGGCCCGGATGTTGTGGCTACGCGCGAATTCGTCGTTCGCCATGGTGCCCGCATGGTGAAACAGCCGCGAGATCGCGGGGGCCGGCAGATTCGGTTCGTAGAAAGCCGTGCCTCCGAGCGCGGCGTCGCGGAACAGATACAGCACGCAGGCCTGGATCGATTGACCCGGGTCGAGTCCCTGGCTGTCTCGATGGCAGATCCACTGGCAGGGCCGCAGCCTATCCGGCGGCACTGTGACCAGGGAAAGCCGGCTGTGCATGTACAGCAGCCGGCGCGCGTCGAACAGGCGCCGCACGCGTTCGACGAAGAAGTCGCCAAGCGCCGCATTGACCGGCTCCGGAGCCCTCAACAGGATTCCCGGATAGGCATTGATGTCGGTTGGAGCGAACGTACCGGCATTTTCCATCGCGAATGCGACCAGGCGCTCCGGCGCCGCGAGCACATCGTCGATCACGTAGCAGCAACCGCCGTTGTCCAGATGCACGCGTTCGATGTGCGGCTCACGATTGAATATGGCGCCGTATCCCCGGTCGAAGGTGTCGCGAACGGTCACGGCGAGACGCCGCACAACCAGGCGACTGCACGCGGAAATTCGGCACGCCAAGCCGCTTCATTGTGTGCCGCTGCAGGATCGACGCGCGTTTCGACGTTATTCGCGGGCAATCCCGACTTGCGCACCAAGGCCACCGCACGCTGCATGTCCGGCACCATGTGCTCGTTCTCGCTGCCGCCGGCGTAGAAATAAATCCGCGTGTCGGCCGGCAGCCTGCACGACGCCGCGTATTCGAACACGGCCGGCGCATACCAGTAGGCCGGCGAGAAAATGCCGGCCTTGCTGAACACACGCGGATATTGGCAGATCGCGAAATGCGAGATCAGGCCCCCGAGTGAACTGCCCATGATCGCGGTGTGCGCCCGGTCCGGCCGGGTGCGGTAATGCGCATCGATATAGGGTTTGACGACGTGGATCAGGAACTCCATGTACTGCCGGCCCTCGCCCTTGCCGTGTTCGTCGCTGTCCCAGGGATTCAGTTCGGTCACGCGCTTGTCCAGGCCGTTGTCGATGCCGACAACGATCAGCTTCAGTCCACGCGTGCGCGCCAGCCGGTTCAGTGTCTCGTCCACGTTCCATTCGCCGGCATACGAAGTCGCCGCGTCGAACAGGTTCTGGCCGTCGTGCATGTACAGGACCGGATAGCGCGCATGCGAGGCGGCGTAACCCGGCGGCAGGTACACGCGGATCGTGCGCCGGCGATCCAGGCCGGGCATCGCCAGCGGCGTGAGCACGTGCACATTGGATGTCGCCGTGCTGACGGCAGCCCTGGCCGGCTCGACTGCCGGCACCGGCGCACACAGGCCGACAGCGCAGACAACGATCGCAGGCAAAGTCCAAGACACGTTCATCGGCGCCTCACTCGCTCACGAGCACGCTGCCGAACATCGGCGGGACTGTGAATGAAAGCTCGCCCGCTGCCGGATCCACGCGCGCCGCGGTCAGCGCGTCGACGAACCGGCGATCGCGTGCGGTATTCGGCAGCGGCAGACGCAGTGCGTGCGGCACGCTGTCGTTATTCATTGCAACTATCGCCCAGGCGTTTCCGGCATGCCGGATCAGGACGATCAGGTGATCGTCGAGCACCACCGGCGCATCGATGCTGCCATGGCGCAGCACGGCATGATCACGGCGCAGCGATATCAGCTTGCGATATGCGCCGAGCAGTTCCCGGTCCGGCTTGCCGCCACGGTCCTGCCAGGGGTAGGTCACGCGATTGAATGGGTCTTCGCCACCGGTCACGCCGACCTCGTCGCCATACAGCACCGCCGGTGCGCCCGGGAACGTCATCTGGAAGAACGCCGCCAGCCGAAGGCGCTGTTTTGCCAGATCCACGGCTTTCGCATCGGATTGGTCGCCACGGTCGCCGAAATCGTACAACGCTCGCGCGGTGTCGTGCGTGGACAGCAGATTCATCAGCGCGTAGAACGCCTGCGGCGGATAGTTCTCGCGCATCAGCTCGATGTTGCGATAGACGCGTTGCGCGCTGGCGCCGTTGGCGTAGTCCTCGACGGCATTGCGGAAGATGTAATTCATCGTCGAATCGAATTCGTCGCCGAGAAAATACTTGGACGCGTCGAACTGGGTCTCGGCGATCGTCAGTGCGTCGGGCCGATGCCCTTTCACCGCATGGCGCCACGCCCGCCAGAAGTCGTCCGGCACCCAGGGCGCCACGTCCATGCGCCAGCCGGCGGCGCCGCGATCGAGCCAGAGTTTCATCACGGAATCCGGCCCGGCAAACGCGAACGCCCGGTACGATTGGGATGCCTTGTTCAACTCGGGCAGGTCCTGCGCGCCCGCCCAACCACGATACTGTCGATCCGGTTGCCGTTGCGACGGATCGAACAGATACCAGTCGGCATACGGCGAATCAGTGTGGATGCGTCCGCCGTCGAACGCGCCGAGCTGCGGATACTTTGCATAGCGATCGAAATAGATCGAATCGCTGCCGCTGTGATTGAGCGAAGTGTCGAGAACGATGCGGATGCCGCGCTGTTTCGCCGCGCGCGCCAGGCGAACGAAGTCGTCATTGCTGCCGAAATGCGGATCGATGTTGCGGTAGTCCGCGGTATCGTATTTGTGGTTGCTGGCAGCGCGGAAGATCGGCGTCAGATACAGCGCGTTCGCGCCGAGTGCCGCGATGTAATCGAGCTTTTGCGTGATGCCGGCCAGGTCGCCGCCGAAGAAATCGTTGCCGTACAGCGCGTCGGAGCCGTCGCCGGAATTCGGGAGAAAGGGTTTTTCCAACCAGTTCCTGTGCAACTCGACCGACTTGTCGTGAAAAGTATTCGGTCCCGGTTGAGGATCATTGCTCGGATCGCCATTGCGGAAGCGCTCCGGGAAAATGTAGTAGAACACCAGGTCGCGCGCCCAGTCCGGCACCCGATAGTCGGCGCGGTAAACAGTCTGACGGAATCGCCGGATGCGACTTGCCTCTTGCGGCCGATGCGCAACGGCGCCGAGACCCTGGGATCCGAGTTCGCGCGTCCAGTAAACCGTATCGGCATTGTTCTCATAGACATAGGTCTTGCCGGCGACGCGGACTTCGAAGTAATAACCGTAGATGCCGATCGCGGCGTAGCGGTAGCTGCCACGCCAGACCTGACCACCGGCGCGACGCTCCCGCCTGAGCGGGACGCGGGCGACCGGACGGTAGTCGAGCACATCCTGCGGCCCGTGCAGGCGCCGCCTTTCGATCACCAGCGTCACCGAATCCGCGCCGGCGGCCGAACTCAGCGCGAAGTGAACGCGGCTGCCTGCGATCACCGCACCGAATGGACGCTTGTCGTTCGCGTTGCGCGAGTCGAATATCAGCGATCGCGCGATGCGATCGTGGACTGGCGCGGCATCCGGGTCGGTGAATGATTTCGGGCCGATCCGGATCGTCGGCTGCCCGGCATGCGAATTGGCGCCCAGCGGAAACACGAGCCGGATGGTCTGCGCGCCAGCAAACGTGAACACGATGTTCTTCGCCGCGGGATGTGCGAGCCTCGCGACCAACGGCGCCGCCTGGTCGGACGCCAATTCCTGCGGCTCTGTCGCCGGCATGCCGAACGTCAGCGCACGGCTCATCGCTGCATCGGCGATCTTGAATTCCTGCCTGCCCCTGAAGGCCACGTTCAGATAATAGGCGTCGCAGTGGTACTGCAGCGCCAGATCATCGCGCAGTGCCCAGTTCTCCATGGAACCGCGCAGGAACAACGTCGCCTCGTACGGTGCCGGGGTGCAATGGGATTGGAGCGCCGCGGGCCCGCCAGTCTCCGCGCCCGCGGCGAATCCGGTTGGCGTCGCGAAGCTGGCGACGAAGGGCAGGCTGCAAATCAGCGATCGGAAAACAGGCACGGCGAATCCGGAAATCTCGCTGCAGGAAAGTCCTTAGCCTAGGCAGCCGCGCCGCTGCGCACAATCGCCTGCATACGAATTCATTGTGCAGTTCATGCGCTCAGGCACGCGCGGTCGATTGCCGCACGATCAAGGACACCGGAATGACCTGGCTTTCCGCCGGTACGTTGTTAATCAAATCAAGCAGCGTGTCGACCAGGATCGCACCGGCCACCTTTGTGTCCTGCTGCACCGTGGTCAGGCTTGGATTCACGAACCCTGCCAGAGGAATATCGTCGAAGCCGCTGACGAGCACGTCCTCGGGCACGCGCACTCCGGATGCCTGCAGCACCTTCATGGCGCCAATCGCTATCAGGTCGCTTGCCGCACACACAGCGTCGAAGGGCAAGCGGCGCTCCAGCAGTGCGGCGGTCGCCTCGCCGCCGGACTGCTCCGAGGAGATCGCATTGACCTGCAGCGCCGGATCGACAATCAGTCCGCCAGCCTCGATCGCCGCCGCATATCCGCGATAGCGCTCGAGAAATTCGGGGGAATGATTCGATGCATCGCCGAGGAACGCAATACGCCGGGCGCCACGCTCGATCAGATGGCTGGCGATTGCATAGCCTCCGCCAAAGTTGTCGCATCCGACCGTGATTTCGGTCTGTTCGGGAACCATCGCGCACCAGCGCACGAAATGGATCCGGCGATCGAGCAGGAATTTCAGGCGCGAACGATACTCCTGATAATCGCCGTAGCCGAGCAGGATGATGCCGTCGGCCTTGTTGCTGTCCTCGAAGCTGGCCTGCCAATCGTCGTTGGTCGGCTGCTGGAACGAGATCAGCAGATCGTAACCGCGCTGCGCACAGGCACGCGTGATCGACGCCAGCATCGACACGAAAAACGGATTGATCAGCGAATCATCCGGTGCCGGGTCCTCGAAGAACAGCAGCGCCAGCGTACCGCTGTGCCGGCAGCGCAAGTTGGATGCGTTCTTGTCGACCTTGTAGTTCAGTTCGCGAGCGATCTTGACAATGCGGCTGCGCGTGCCCTCGTTCACCATCGGACTGCCGCGCAACGCGCGCGATACGGTCGGCTGTGACACGCCGGCCAGATGCGCGATCACGAGTGACGTGGCTTTTTCCTTGGTGCGGATGGCAATCTCCCGTTCCACAAGCTCTGGCGCGCCGGCGCCGCGACCTTGCTGCGTTCGCCGACTTTACAAGCATGCAAGGCACAAGCGTTGCCGCACTGCAGCATCGCCGTGGCAGCGCGCTGCATACCTATTCACCAATCGCTGGCGCCACCGAGCCACTAGACTCTCTCCTGTCGATGCCGACATGAAATGGAAGCGCCCGGGAAATCTCAAGCGACCTTCAGCGGGCACAAGCGAATTGAAGCATTGGTTATCGCTCACGCTGGAGGATGCGATTCACTGCAATATCAGCGGCACCCGTCTTTGTGGTTCAATCAGGAATTGGCGGCAGGATGCGCAGAAAGATTGCGGCAAATGGTATTCGCGCGTCATCGCCGCCAACCGGATGGTTTGAAGCGTCGATTTCGCCGGCGGTGGCTGGCAACGCGAGCCGGTTCGGCCGCACGGCAGTACTTGTCACTGTCGCCCATGGGGAATGCGCAGGCCATGCAATGATGCGCCGGCGCAGATAACGAACAGCATTCGAGGCAGCCCATCATGAGCACTCCCGCAGACATCGTACCCGCACCCGCCAGAGCCACTGCGGTATTCACCTGCGTGCTGGCGGCGCTGGCGGGACTGATGTTCGGCCTGGACATCGGCGTCATTTCCGGTGCCCAGCAGTTCATCCAGCACGAATTCAATGTATCCGACCACACGCTGGAATGGATCGTCAGCTCGATGATGTTCGGTGCTGCCGTCGGTGCCGCCGCGGCCGGCTGGATGTCTGCGTCGCTCGGACGCAAGCGTTCGTTGATTTTCGCCGCGATCCTGTTCGTTATCGGTTCGCTGGTGTGCGCGGCGGCCTGGTCGCCGACGAGTCTGATCGCCGCGCGCGTGGTGCTTGGACTGGCGATCGGCATCGCGGCATTCACGGCCCCGCTGTATCTGGCCGAAGTGGCGCCGCAAGGCATCCGCGGCGCGATGATCTCGCTGTATCAACTGATGATCACGATCGGCATCCTGGTGGCGTTCCTGTCCGATACGGCGTTCAGCTACTCCGGCAACTGGCGCTGGATGCTCGGCATCATTGCGATCCCCGGCGCACTGTTCCTGCTCGGCGTACTGGGGCTGCCCAACAGTCCGCGCTGGTTGATGCTGAGCAACCGCAGGAACGACGCGCTGGCCGTGTTGCTGCGCCTGCGCGGCGACGCGCAGGTGGCCGAACGCGAAGCAGCCGAAATCGCCGAACAACTGCGTACCCCGCAGCGCGGCTGGCACCTGTTCCTGGAGAACCGCAATTTCCGCCGCTCGGTTGCGCTCGGCGTCGCGCTGCAACTGGTGCAGCAATTGACCGGAATCAATGTGGTCATGTACTACGCGCCGCGCATTTTTGCCGACATGGGCTACAACACCGCATCGCAGATGTGGTTCACCACCGCGGTGGGCCTGACCAATGTACTGGCGACGTTTATCGCCATCGGCCTGGTCGACCGCTGGGGACGCAAGCCGATTCTGTATACCGGCTTCGCCGTCATGGCAGCCGGTCTGGGCATCGTCGGCACGATGATGCACCTGGGCATCGCCACGCATGGCGAACAGCTGTTGTCGGTCGCGATGCTGCTGGTGTTCATCGTCGGTTTCGCGATGTCGGCCGGTCCGCTGGTGTGGACGCTGTGTTCGGAAATCCAGCCGTTGAAAGGACGCGACTTCGGTATCGGCTTTTCGACCGTCACCAACTGGGTGGCGAACATGATCGTCGGCGCCACGTTCCTGTCATTGCTCAACGGTATCGGTCATGCCGCGACGTTCTGGCTGTATGCCGGGCTCAACCTGGCGTTCCTCGTGTTCACCTGGCTGCTGGTGCCCGAAACCAAGGGCGTCACGCTCGAACATATCGAGCGCAACCTGATGCGTGGCGTGCCCCTGAAAGAACTTGGTCGATAAATTGGACACCTGATGCGGCCGCCGTGGCGCCCATCGCACAGGCGTGGCGCGATTGCGCACACGCTCCGCGCGGCATTGAAAACATTTGCATGCGCCAGCAACCGGCTCGCAAACACTGATCTGGGTCAATGCGGGTTGCGCCGTTTCGCGCACACTGCCAGCAATGGACATTGCGCCCACCGCCATCGCGTCTGCCGACTCGCTCGCCGAAGCGCAACGGCACCTGATCAGCGCGTGCTTCCTCGGCCCCTATGCCGAAAATGACACGCTGCTCGAGAGAATCGTCGTCGAATTTCTGCGCGACCATGTGTACTGGCGGCGCAATTTCCATCCCGAAGATCCGCCGGCGATTCCAACCGATGCAAGCCAGGATCCTGCCTACCGCGCATTCGAGGCGCGCATGCGCCGCGAATTGCACCTGCTGTCCGCGGCGCTGAAAAAATCCGTACCCTTCCACAGCCCGCGTTATATGGGGCACATGGTATCGGACCTGTTGCTGCCGGGTCTGGCTGCGCAAATACTGACCTTGCCGTACAACCCGAACAACGTGACCGAGGAAGCCGCGCCGGTCACTGTGGACATGGAAGTGCAGGTGGGCCTGCAACTGGCACGCATGCTCGGCTACGAACACGACCCGGCGCAGGAAAACTGCGCATTCGGCCACCTTACCTCCGGGGGCACCGTGGCGAATTACCAGGCGCTGCGCCTGGCCCTGGCGTTGAAGGCTTATCCGGTCGCTCTGCGCGCAGCCGAAGTACCCGACATGACGTTACCCGACGACGATTGGAACGCTTTCAACCTGTCGCCCGCCGCAGCACTGGATCTGGTCGTTTCCTGGCAGCGTTGGCTGACTGCGCAGCCGGCAAAACAACGCGAGCACTGGCTTGATCGGGTCGAGACCCGGCGACTCGAACATCTGGGTATGGCCGCTTTCTTTGCCAGCCATGCGTCGCTCGAAGTGCCACGCGTGCTCGCACCGATGACGGCGCATTACTCCTGGAGCAAGGGTCTCAAACTGCTGGGCCTCGGATGCAATCAACTCGAATTGCTGCCCACGAACGGCATGCGCCTGAATCTGGACGCGCTCGACGCGGCGCTGTTGCGCTGCGAACGCGAACGTCAGCCGGTGCTGATGGCGGTGGCCATCCTCGGCACGACGGAATACGGCACCATCGACCCCGTGGATGGCGTGATTGCGGCACGCTGCCGTAGCGCCGCGCGCGGTCTGGGATTCTGCGTGCACGTCGACGCAGCGTGGGGTGGCTATCTGGCGACACTGTTCCGCAACGAGGACGGTTCGCTGCGCGGGCGCGCGGACGTGGCGGCGGAGTTCAAGAATTTTCCCTCGGCACATGTTCATTCCGCAATCGCGGCCCTGGCGCAAAGCGATTCGGTCACGGTGGACCCGCACAAGCTCGGCTACCTGCCGTTCGGCGCCGGCGCCTTCGTGTGTCGCGATCATCGCGCGATGGCGCTGCTGGCCGAACGCGCCGACTACGTATTCGCGCGCGACGTGGCGGCCGACTACCTCAAACGTTATCGCAACCTCGGCCAATACATTCCGGAAGGGTCCAAGCCAGGGGCGGCAGCGGCAGCGGTATACGTCACTCACAAGGTTTTGCCGCTGGATCACGCGCATTTCGGTCGACTGCCCGCAGCCACGCTGCGCGCGACCGAATTGTTTTATGAACGCGCCCGTCGCTTTGCCGACGACAGCGCAGGCAGCCTGCACGCAATCGTGCCTTTCCTGCCGGACAGCAATCTGGTCTGCCTGGCAATGAACCCGGTTGGCAACCGCTCGCTGATTCAAGCCAATGCCTACGTACGCGATTTGCACGAGCAGTTGCGTTGCGATCCGGGTCAGCCGCTGCAGCTCAAAGAGTTCTTCGGATCCATCACCAGTTTGCATCCAGCACGTCTGGGCGAAGCGCAAACGACACGCATCTTTGCTGCACTGGACCTGGATACGCACAGCATCGCCGAGGACGTCAATGACGACGGGCTGATCATCCTGCGTCACACCTTGATGAACCCGTTCTTGATCGACGTCGAAAACGGCATCAGCTATATCGATCTGTATTTCGATTTTCTGACGCGTCGGATCAAACACATGACCGCCGCTCACGGCGCAACCCAACTGGCCAACACGCGTGCCCAGCGCATTCGCAAACCCGGCAAACGACGCTGAGTCGGGCCGACTGGCGCGCCCGCGCGACGGCGAAGACCGCGCCTGGCTCAACCGGTCGCTGCACACGCTCTCGCAAGAGGCGGTGCGATCAGCCGATACGCACCTGCTCAAGCTCGCGTTTCCGGCGTTTCCGGGTATCGACTTCTATTTCAAGGACGAAGCGGCACAGCCGACCGGAAGCTTGAAGCATCGGCTGGCGCGCTCGTTGTATCTGTACGCGCTTTGCAACGGACGCCTGCGTGCCGGCCAGACCGTGGTCGATGCCTCCTCGGGCAGTACGGCCATTTCCGAGGCCTGGTTCGCGCGCCTGCTCGGCCTGCCGTTCGTGGCCGTGATGCCGGCGTGTACGGCACCCGCCAAGATTCGCGACGTGAAGGCATTGGGAGGAACCTGCGATCTGATCGACGACGCCGACAGCGTGCGCGCGCGCGCCGCCGAACACGCGGCCGCCGGAGCCTGTCACCTGGATCAGTTCGGACTCGCCGAGCGCGCCACCGACTGGCGCGGCAACAACAACATTGCCGAGTCGATCATCGCCCAGATGGCGCAGGAGCCACACGCTGAACCTGCCTGGATCGTTTGCGGCGCCGGCACCGGCGGCACGTCGGCGACGATCGGTCGCTACCTGCGCTACCGCCGCTTGAACACCCGACTCTGTGTCGCCGAGCCCACTGGCCGAGCGTTTTTTCAGGGCTGGCGCTCACGCGACCCGTCAGCTCGGGCCACGCGCAATACGCTGATTGAGGGAATTGGTCGGCATCAGGTCGAGCCCGGTTTCCTGTTCGACGTGGTTGACGAGGTTATCGAAGTGCCCGATGAGGCCTCCATCGCCGCGGCATGGCTATTGCCGGATCTGCTGGGTCACGGCTACGGCGGGTCTTCCGGAACCAACTTCGTGGCCTGTCTTCAACTGGCCGTGCAGATGCGCGCCAAAGGCTTGGTCGGAAGCATCGTCAGCCTGCTGTGCGATCGCGGCGACCAATATGCGGAAACGCTGTTCGACAACGCCTGGCTCAAGTCCCACGGCATCCAGCGAGCTTGCTGGGATGAAGCGCCTGCGCAACTGCCTTGCGGACGAGCGCTGGCGACTGCCGTTGCAATCCATGCGATCCGCCGCGCTGAGCGCGGCACCGATTCGGCGAAAAATGCCGCGAACTTGCCGCACATCGTATACTCGCGGCGATTTCAAGCATTGGATTCGGACATGCCTCGTTTGTTGGGTTTGGCGTTGATATTTTCGATCGCAACGGTTTCGCTCGCTGGTTGCGGCAACAAGGGCGCGCTTGTGCTGCCCGATCAGGCATCGCCGAAGCAGCACCACGACACCCCGTCGCCGACGCCGGCGAACGGCTCCAGCGACACATCCGGCGGCTCTCACTAGGCGCATCGGTACCGCGGTGAACCTGCGCGTTACCAAAATGCACGGACTTGGCAACGATTTCGTCATTGTCGATTGCCGCACGCAAGCGCTGTCTCTCGACGCCGCACAAGTCGCGCGATTGGGTGATCGTCACTTCGGCATCGGTTTCGATCAGTTGTTGACGATCGAGCCGGCGCGCGATGCCACGTGTTCATTTCGCTACGGCATCTACAACGCCGACGGTTCGCCCGCCGGCCAGTGCGGCAATGGCGTGCGCTGCGTTGCGGCGTGGTTGCGGCGCGCCGGTGCGATCGGCGATGGCGCAACGCGGCTGGAAAGTCCGTCCGGTCCGGTTGCCGTGGAACTGCTCGATGACGGGCGCGTTCGCGTCGACATGGGTGTGCCGCGTTTCGCGCCGGCGCAGATTCCGTTGCGTGTCGACGCGCAAGCCGATCCTTATCGCGCTGTCCGTCGGCGGGACCGATGTCGAATTCGGCGCGGTGTCGATGGGCAATCCGCACGCGTTGATCGAAGTTGACGATGTCGAAGCCGCGCCGCTGCAGACACGTGGGTGCCGCATTGTCCAAAGATGCGCATTTTCCACAAGGCTGCAACGTCGGTTTTGCCCAGATTGTGGATCGCGCGCATCATGCGCCTGCGCGTCTTCGAACGCGGCGCGGGTGCGACGCTGGCATGCGGCAGCGGCGCGTGCGCGGCGGTTGCTATCCTGCGCCGGCGTGGCAAACTCGACGCACAAGTCGCCGTGGCACTACCCGGCGGTACGCTGGACATCCGCTGGGACGGCGACGACAACGTCGTGTGGATGACCGGGCCGGCAACGTTCGTATTCGATGGAGACTGTGCGGCATGAGTGAAACGACCACCCGGGATGAATTGAGCGCGAACCAGGTCGCCAGCTACCTGCGCCGCCACGTGCAATTCCTCACCGAATATCCCGGATCTCGCGCTGACGCTGGAGTTGCCGCGCGAACAGGGCGCGAGCACGTCGCTGGCCAGCTATCAGCTCGATGTGTTGCGCGACAAGAATCGCGAACTCAATCGCCGCCTGCACGAACTCATCGAGATCGCCGGCGAGAACGAACAACTGATGGTGCGCGTGCATTCGCTCACCGTGGCGCTGATGCGCGAGCGCACCCTCGGTGAAAGCGTGCGCCGAGTCGCGGCCGGGCTGACTGAGGACTTTAACGGAGACAGGGTGCGGCTGGTGCTTTTCCGCGCTGCCGACGAGGAGTTGCCCGCAGCGGACTGGCTGATCCTCGCGCCCGGCGGCGCGAAGCAGCTGCCGGCGTTCGCGGAATTCCTCAAGCGCGGCGAACCGCTGTGCGGGCGCCTGCAAGCCGGAGAAGCTCGACGCGCTGTTCGGGTCGAACACGCGGCGGAAGTGCATTCCACGGTGCTGGTGCCGGTCGACAGCGTGGGCATGCTCGCCATCGGCAGCCACGACGCCAACCGCTTCCATCCCGGCATGGGCACGGTGTTCCTGCGCCTGATCGCTGAAGCCATCGCCGCTTCGCTGGCGCGGTTTGCACGCGAATGAAATGGGCGCGAATTCGCTCAGCGGCGCGGTAGAACGGTTCCTCGCCTACCTGCGCGACGAGCGCCGCTATTCGCCGGCGACCATCGCCAACTACACGCGCTCGTTGCAGCGCCTGCTACGCTACATCGAAAGCCGCGACGTCGCACGCTGGCGCGATGTGCACAGCGATCAGATTCAGGCCTTCATCGCCGGCGAACATCGTGCCGGCCTGGCGCCGGGCTCGCTGCGCGACATGCTTTCGGCCTACCGCAGTTTCTATCGCTATCTCGCCCGCGAAGGCGAGGCGCAGATCAATCCCGCGCTCGGCGTGCGCTCGCCGAAATCGCCGCGCAAACTGCCGCAGGTGCTCGACGTCGACGAAGTCGGCGCACTGCTCGATTTCCCGGTGGACGATCCGGAAGCGATCCGCGATCGTGCGCTTTTCGAACTTTTCTACTCCAGCGGCCTGCGCGTTTCCGAACTGACCGGCGTGCGCTGGCGCGACCTGGATCTCGATGAAGGCATGATGCGCGTGACCGGCAAAGGCAGCAAGACCCGCATCGTGCCGGTCGGCCGCAAAGCCGTTGCCGCATTGCAGGCCCTGCGCGAGCAGGACAGCCCAGGCGCCGACGCACCGCTCGCCTATGGCCGACTCGGCAAGCCGCTCTCTCCCAACGGCGTGCGCGCCAGGTTGAAACGCCGCGCACGCGACCAGGGCGTGTGGAAGCGCGTGTATCCGCATCTGCTGCGCCATTCCTGCGCCAGCCACGTGCTCGAATCCTCCGGCGACTTGCGCGCCGTGCAGGAACTGCTCGGCCACGCCGACATCGGCACCACGCAGATCTACACGCACCTGGATTTCCAGCATCTGGCGCGCGTGTACGACGCGGCGCATCCGCGGGCGCGGCGCAAACCGTAGGGCGGCCTTGGCCCGCCAATCACATTGGCGCGCCTCAATCGGGCCCGTCCGAACATCGAAGCAGCGAATCTCGGGGTTCGTTCCTCACCCCAACCTGGCGAGGCGCGATGCGAGATCATTTGCGACTTGCGGCCGTTGACGCGCTTGGAATTGCCCCGATCCACCCCCATCATTGCCAATCCATCGTTTTGCGCCGCGCCCATGTCCGAATCCTTCCACGCCACCACCATCGTCTCCGTGCGCCGCGACGGCAAGGTCGTCATTGGCGGCGACGGCCAGGTCACGCTGGGCAACACCGTGGTGAAAGCCAATGCTCGCAAGTTGCGTCGGCTGGGCAAGAACAACGATGTACTCGCCGGTTTTGCCGGCGCGACCGCCGATGCGTTCACCCTGTTCGAGCTGTTCGAGGCAGAAACTCGACAAGCACAGCAACAATCTCACCCGCGCTGCGGTGGAACTGGCCAAGGAATGGCGCACCGATCGCCGCCTGGGTCGGCTCGAGGCGATGCTGGCGGTTGCCGACAAGGATGCGTGCCTGCTGATCTCCGGCAACGGCGATGTGCTCGAACCCGAGCACGGCCTGATCGCCATCGGCTCTGGCGGTCCCTTCGCGCAGGCCGCAGCCATGGCACTGCTGGAACACAGCGCATTGCCGGCGCGCGCAGATCGTGGAAAAGGCGCTGAAGATCGCCGGCGACATCTGCATTTACACCAATCACAACGTGACGATTGAAGAGCTGTGAATCGAGAATCGGGAATAGGGAATCGTCACAGCGACAAACCTGCTCCTGTTCCGCTCTTCCGATTCCCTATTCCCCATTCCCCATTCCCGTCTCCACAATGAGCGAACTGACTCCCCGCGAAATCGTAAACGAACTCGACCGCTACATCATCGGCCAGAATGCGGCCAAGCGCGCGGTTGCCATTGCCCTGCGCAATCGCTGGCGGCGCATGCAGCTTGATCCCTCGTTGCGCGACGAAGTCACGCCGAAGAATATCCTGATGATCGGCCCGACCGGCGTCGGCAAGACCGAAATCGCGCGACGCCTGGCGAACCTGGCCAACGCGCCGTTCATCAAGATCGAGGCGACCAAGTTCACCGAGGTGGGCTACGTCGGCAAGGATGTCGAACAGATCGTGCGCGATCTGGCGGACGTCGCCGTGAAGATGGCGCGCGAGCAGGCGAAATCGCAAGTCCGTAGCCAGGCCGAGGATCGCGCCGAGGAACGCATTCTCGATGCATTGTTGCCGAAGCCCCAGCATCTCGGATTCGAAGGCGAGCCGCAACCGGCCAAGCCTGAAGACTCGGCAACGCGGCAGAAGCTGCGCAAGCAATTGCGCGAAGGCACGCTCGACGACCGGGAAATCGAGATCGAAACCGCCGTCAATGTCGGCGTGGAAATCATGGCGCCGCCGGGCATGGAAGACATGACCCAGCAATTGCGCGGCATGTTTTCATCGCTGGCCGGACAGAAGACGCAGCAGCGCAAGCTGCCCATCAGGAACGCACGGCCGATGCTCATCGACGAAGAAGCCGCGCACATGGTCAACGACGAGGAAATCAAGGCGCAGGCGCTGGAGTCGTGCGAGCAGAACGGCATCGTGTTCATCGACGAGATCGACAAGGTCTGCCAGCGCGGCGAATGGAGCGGCGCCGGCGTGAGCCGCGAAGGCGTGCAACGCGATCTGTTGCCGCTGGTCGAGGGCTCCACCGTGTCGACCAAGCACGGCATCGTCAACACCGATCACATCCTGTTCATTGCTTCGGGCGCGTTTTCGCTGGCCAAGCCATCGGATCTGATTCCGGAATTGCAGGGCCGCTTTCCGATTCGGGTTGAACTTTCCGCACTTACCGCCAACGATTTCGAGCGCATCCTGACCGAACCGCACAACGCGCTGACCAAGCAATACGTCGCGTTGCTGGCCACGGAAAACGTGGTGCTGGAGTTCACTGCCGATGGCGTGCGTCGCCTCGCCGAAATCGCCCACGATGTCAATGCGCGCACCGAGAATATCGGCGCACGGCGCCTGCATACGGTGCTCGAGCGTCTGCTCGACACCATATCCTACGAGGCGCCGGACCAGCGCGGCAAAAGGTATACTATCGATCCGGAGTATGTGGATGCGCACCTGGCGGCACTCGTGCAGGACCAGGACTTGAGCCGATACATTCTTTAGCTCGTTGTTCGTGCGAGGTCTGGCGACTGTCGCGCAACTGCATTCATCCACCTTGCGTTGCGCGCTCATGCAATTCGGCGCAGCTTCTGCGACACAGCGAAGAGGCCGGGCAGGTTTTCTGCTGGAATGATATGGCTACGATCAAACATCACCGCGAAGGCAACGTGGTCCAGTTTCGCGGTCGCGGTGTACGCGCACAGTTGCGCGAGGCCATGGACGAGCGCGTGCCGTTGCAGATCGCGCGCGAACGCACCGCGCCGGGCTGGGTGCATGGTTATGCAATCGGCTTGTCGTCGGAATTCTGTCTGGTTGCCGAAGTCAGCGACACCATGCGCTTCGACGGCTTTATCGTCGTCGCCGTCGGCGATGTCACCTCGGTCGAGCAGGACCCGGGACGGAAATTCGTCGAGCGCGCGCTGCAAATGAACGAGCAGCAGATTCCCGGATTGCCGGACTTCAGGCTCGACGATTGGCAAAGCGTCGCCGAATCCGCCGCGCGCATGGAACCCTTGATCGCGCTCAACATGCTCGACGAGGAAAACGGCGAGGTCAGCTACATCGGTCGCCTCGTCGGCGCGCAAGCCGATGGCCTGATCCTGCAGGAAATCGATCCGAATGCCATCTGGTATCCGGACACCGGCGGCTACGAATTTCCGGGGATCGGTTCGATCGGCTTCGGCACCGCATACATGAATCTGCTCGCGCAGGTCGCCGGCAATCCGCCCGCGCCCGAACCCAATGGCGAATTCCTTGCCTGACATGCGCGCGCACGTAACCGGCATCACCCTGCATCGTGCCTCGCATTCGCTTGAAGTGGCCTTCGACAGCGGCGAAACCTTTCGCATGAGCTGCGAATACCTGCGCACGCATTCACCCAGCGCCGAGGTGCAAGGCCACGGTCCCGGCCAGCGCGTGCTGCAGGTCGGCAAGCGCGACGTGAACATCGTCGAAATCGTGCCGGTCGGCCACTATGGCGTGCTGCTCAAATTCGATGACGGCCACGATACCGGCATTTATTCCTGGAGCGTGCTGCACGATCTTGGCGTCAACATGCACGCGAACTGGCAGGCGTATCTTCAGGCGATGGAGAAGGCGGGACAGTCGCGCGTATCAACGAATACAGCCCTGCCACGCGCATAGGGCGGGATACGCTGCGCTGCTGACGCCCCATGCGACTACAGTGGCGTCGCTTCGCGATTCTCCGCCTGAAAAAATTCGAGCGAGCGAAACCCGAACGGTCGCGCCAACAGCAGGTCCGGGAAGTTCTCGATCTGCGTGTTGAAGGCGCGAACAGTTTCGTTGTACTGCTGCCGCGCAGTCTGCAGGCGGTCTTCGACGTCGACCAGATCGCGCTGCAATTGTGCAAAATTGTCGCTGGCCTTCAGATCCGGATAGCTTTCCTGCAGCGCCAACAGCCGTGTCACTTCGGCCTGCAATCGGGATTCGATTCGACCGCGATCGGCGACCGGTTCCGTGGCCACTGCACTGTTGCGCAAGCGCGCGACTTCCTCGAGCGTGGTGCGTTCGTGTGCGGCATAGCCTTTGACGATGGCGACCAACTGCGGCACCAGGTCGTGGCGACGCTGCAATTGCACATCGATGTCGCTCCATGCCGCGCGCACGCGGTTGCGCCCGACAACCAGGTCGTTGAACGAGATGACCAGAAATGCCAGCGCGGCGATCGACGCGAAACCGGCAATCCACCACATGCTCATGTTGATACCTCGATCTGGTCGAGCGACGACTCGGCTCCCGGCAAGTTTACGACGGCAGCGCAAATACGATCCGCTTTGGTCGATGGACTGATCCTGTTGTGCGCGCAAGTTCACCTGATTCGAATGCCAGTCGTAATGGAACATTCCCGCTGCTGTATCCGGCGCAGTGGTGTAGCATTCAACACATGGACGAACCCACCACCCATTTCGGTTATCGCGAAGTGCCGGTTGCCGACAAGCGCGAGCTGGTCGGTCGCGTGTTCACTTCGGTCGCGTCGAAATACGACGTGATGAACGATCTGATGTCATTCGGCGTGCACCGGCTTTGGAAGCGCTGGTTCGCCGCGACCAGTGGCGTGCGCACGGGCGATGCGGTGCTTGATCTGGCCGGCGGCACTGGCGATATCGCCGCGCTGCTGCTGCCGCGCGTCGGCGACCACGGCCGCGTGGTGCTCGGCGATATCAACGCAGCGATGTTGCATGCCGGTCGCGACCGCTTGCTCGATCGTGGTCTGGTACGCAATCTGGATTACGCGCAGATCGATGCACAGGCATTGCCGTTTCCAGATCGCAGCTTCGATGCCGTCACCATTGCTTTTGGTTTGCGCAACGTCACCGACAAGGATGCCGCGTTGTGCGAGATGCATCGCGTGCTGCGCCCCGGCGGTCGCGCGTTGATCCTCGAGTTTTCCACGCTGCGCTCGGAATGGCTCAAGCCGCTGTACGATTTTCATTCGTTCAAGGTGCTGCCGCGCCTGGGCGCTTTCATTGCCGGCGATGAAGACAGTTATCGGTATCTGGCCGAATCGATCCGCAAGCATCCGGACCAGGCCACGCTCAAGACGATGATGCAAGCCGCCGGCTTCGCCAGTGTCGATGTGCGCAATCTCAGCGCCGGCATCGTCGCGATCCATCGCGGGTACAAGATTTAGACGTCCCAACAACCTCCTAGGCCTTTTGACACAGGCGCGAGCGCGCCAACCGCGCATAATCGGGGCTTTGCATCATCCTCTCACGATTCGCGGAGAACCCACGTGCGCAAAATCCTCGCAAATGCAATCCTGGCAACCGGCTTGCTGGTCTTTCTTGCGCCGGCCATCGCCGCCCGGCACGATAGCGCCGACGAATCGGTGAAGGTCGATGTACAGCACAGCGACAAGGACAAGGCACCGACGCCGCACGAAAAGGCGGTGACCACTTCGCACAGCGTGACGATCGGCGGTCGCAGCATTGCCTACAAGGCCACTGCCGGCACGCTGATCATCCGCAACGATGACGGCAAGCCCGATGCCAGCATTTTTTACGTCGCCTACACCGTCGATGCCGGCAAGGGCGCGAACACGCGGCCGGTTACGTTTCTGTACAACGGCGGTCCGGGTTCATCAAGCATCTGGCTGCATATGGGATCGTTCGGTCCGGTGCGCGTGGTGACTGCAAGTCCGCAAGCCACCGCGCCGCCGCCGTACAAGCTCGTAAACAACAACGACAGCCTGCTCGACAAGACCGATCTCGTCTTCGTCGACGCCATCGGCACCGGATTTTCCAAAGGCCTGCCGAAACACGACAACAAGGATGGTCACGGCAAGGACCAAAATCCGGACAAGCGGTTCTGGGGTACGGACGAGGATATCGACGCGTTCGGCCGCTTCGTGCAACGCTACATCAGCGTGAACCACCGCTGGAATTCGCCTAAATTCCTGTTCGGCGAATCCTACGGCACGCCGCGCTCGGCCGGCCTGGTCAAGTATCTTGCCGACAAGGGCATCGACTGCAACGGCGTAATCCTGTTGTCGTCGATCCTCAACTATGCCGAGCGACTGCCCGGCATGGACATCAACTACGTCAATTACCTGCCCTCGTATGCGGCCATCGCCTGGTACCACGACAAATTGCCGAACAAGCCGGCCGCGCTCGATCCGTTTCTTGCGCAGGTGCGCGATTTCGCGCGCGGCGAGTATTCCGTCGCACTGAGCAAGGGCGCGGCGCTGAGCGACCAGGAGCGCGATGCGATCGCAACCAGATTGCACACTTACACCGGGCTTGGCGTGGCTTATCTGAAGGAGGCAAACCTGCGCGTGAATCCGGGCCGCTTTCGCAAGGAATTGTTGCGCGGCGAAAGCCTGACCATGGGCCGCTACGACGCGCGCTTTGAAGGCGTCGATAGCGATTCGGCCGGCGAAACCCCGGAAACCGACCCGTCGGACACCGGCATCAGCGGCGCGTTCACAGCGGCGTTCAACGACTATCTGGTCCGCGATCTGCACTATGTCAGCGACGTGCCATACAAGGTGTCGATCACCGGGCAACGCAGCTGGAATTGGGAACACAAGATTCCCGGTTCGCGCCGCCCGGTGCCGCTGCCGATCATGGTCGACGACCTCGGTGCGGCAATGCGCGAGAACCCGCACCTGAAAGTGCTTTCAGCGAACGGTTACTTCGATCTGGCCACACCGTTCTTCGCCACCGAGTACGATCTGGCGCATCTGGGCATCGATGCGAAACTCAGGAAAAACGTAACCATCGATTACTACCCCTCGGGCCATATGGTGTACCTGAACGTCGATGCCTTGAAGAAATTCAAGTCCGATCTGGCGAGGTTCTACGATAGTGCTGCGCCGCATTGACTGGATCGTGCGCGGCGATGCGGTGACCTGATTGGCCGGCAATCCCGCCCGATCGGCAACGAGAAAGCCGCTCTGTCCCGTCATTGCCGCATGCTCCCGGCGGAAGTCCGGAGACTTGGCTTTCTTGCTGATGCATCCGACGCGAGCCAACGGCACTGGATTGCCGCTTGCGCCGCAATGACGGGCCGAGGAACGAGGCTGGTCTGGTCTGGCCATTGGTTTCGAATTGAGATTTTTGTGCAATGACTGGTATCCACGCCGAAGCCGATCCGCATTCCCGTGCGCAACCCGAAAAGGTGCGCGTGAATGCACTGGCACTGGACTTGAGCGTTTCGTTCGATCGTCACGAGCTCGCCGGCAACGCGGAGCTGAAGCTCGATTGGCGCGATCCCGACGCGCGTGATCTGGTCCTGGATACGCGCAACCTGAGCATCCATTCGGTCGAAACACAAGACGCAGACGGGTGCTGGGCACAGGCGAAGTTCGAACTGGAAAACAGCGATCCAATTCTCGGCTCGGCCCTGCATATCGGCATGACCGATCAATCGCCCAAAGTGCGCATCGCCTACACGACGAGTCCCGACGCGTTCGGCCTGCAATGGCTCGATCCGGCCCAGACCGCCGGCAAGAAGCATCCGTTCATGTATTCGCAATCCCAGGCGATCAACGCACGCTCGTGGGTGCCGCTGCAGGATACGCCGGGCGTGCGCTTCACCTATAGCGCCCGCATTCGCACGCCGGCGGCGTTACGCGCGGCGATGAGCGCGGACAACGATCCGAAGCATCCGCTCAATGGCGATTTCCGCTTTGATATGCCGCAGCCGATTCCGTCGTACCTGCTGGCACTCGCCGTCGGCGATTTGAGCGTGCGCGAAATCGGACCGCGCAGTGCGGTGTATGCCGAGCCGCAAACGGTTGCACTGGCCGCGACGGAATTTTCCGACACCGAGAAAATGATCGAGGTCACCGAGAAACTCTACGGTCCGTATCGCTGGGGTCGCTACGACATTCTTGTGCTGCCGCCGAGTTTTCCGTTCGGGGGAATGGAGAATCCGCGCCTGACATTTGCAACGCCCACGGTGCTGGTCGGCGACAAGAGCCTGGTCAGCCTGGTAGCACATGAATTGGCGCATTCGTGGTCAGGCAACCTGGTCACGAATGCGAGCTGGCGCCAGATCTGGCTCAACGAAGGATTTACCACATACGTGCAAGGCCGCATCGTCGAGGCCGTCTATGGAAAGCAGCAGTCGCAAGAAGAATTCATTATCGCCGCGCACGAATTGCGCGAGCAGATGAAACACGAAATCGCGCCTGCCGACCAGCGCCTGGTGCCCGATCTGGATGGTCGCGATCCAGACGACGGCCTCACCCAGATCGCCTATATCAAGGGATCGTGGTTGCTGCAATGGCTGGAATCGAAATTCGGTCGTGAATCGTTTGACGCTTTCGTGCGCGACTATTTCGACCACTTCGCGTTTGCAAGCATCGGCACCGATGATTTTGTCGAATATCTGAAAACCAACCTGCTCGACAAGCATCCCGGCAAGGTCGGCATCGAACAAGTCGACGCCTGGTTGCATCAGCCGGGAATTCCCGACGACGCACCGCAGCTCGCATCGTCGCGATTCGCCGCCGTGGACCGGGCGCGTGTCCGATTCGTCGCCGGAGAAATCGATGCCGCCGACCTGCGCGCGGAAACATGGACGACCCAGGCGTGGCAATACTTCCTCGATCAACTGCCGCAAAAACCCGCAACGGCGCAAATGCACGCTTTGGATGACGCCTATCGTCTGAGCGGCTCGCACAATGCCGAGATCGCGTTGCGCTGGTACAAGCTTGCCATCGCCGGCGACTACAAGATCGCGTACGCGCCCATGCGCGAACACATGCTGCGCATAGGCCGACGCATTCTCGTCGTGCCGTTGTACACCGCGCTGGCGAAGACCGACGATGGCCGCAAACTCGCGCGGGAAATCTACGCGCAGGCCAAACCGGGCTATCATCCGATGACACGCGCGGCGGTGGAGAAAGTTTTGGGCGCGGATTAGTTGGTCGGCCCGATTCGCGCCTCAGCGGGTCAGGAATTTCAGCAACGTATCGGCCAGACGACGATACGGCGGGCGCATCAGTTTCAGACTCGACCAGCGCGCCTGATACAACACGGGTTTCTGCTTGCTGAAGGTGAGAAATCCCTGATGCCCGTGATAATGACCCATGCCGGACGGTCCCACACCGCCGAATGGCAGGTTGCTTTGCGCGATATGCATGATCGTGTCGTTGACGGTGACGCCGCCGGCGATGGTGCGATCGAGCACGGCTTGCGTGCGCTTTTTATCGTGATCGAAGTGATACAACGCGAGCGGGCGCGGGTCGCGCATTGACATAGTCGATCGCCGCATCGACGGAATCGACGGCAACCAGGGGCAGGATCGGCCCGAAGATTTCGTCCTGCATCAAAGCCAGGTCTTCGCGCGCGTCGAGCACGACGGTCGGCGGCAGGATACGTTTGCCGGCATCGCCGTCGGCGAGTTCCACGATCTGCGCACCCGCCGCGTGAGCCTGGTCGAGATAGCTCTTCAGACGCGTGTACTGCGCAGGGTTGACGATGCTCGTGTAATCCGGATTCGTGGCCAGATCGGGATAACGCCGCGAAACATACTTTTTCATTTCCTCGACGAACGGAGCGATCATCGCCTTCGGCAGCAGCACGTAATCCGGCGCGATGCAGGTCTGCCCGGCGTTGAGGAATTTGCCGGCGGCGATGCGATCCACGGCCGTGGCCAGCGGATAGTCCGGCGCCACGATGGCCGGCGACTTGCCGCCGAGTTCCAGCGTTACCGGAGTCAGATTCGGGGCCGCGGCGGCCATCACCTTGCGTCCGACCTGGGTCGACCCGGTAAAGAACAAATGATCCAGCGGCAATGCTGCGAATTGCGCAGCGACCTCGGCTTCGCCGAGCACGACCACGGCGCGATCCGGCGGGAAGACTTCGGCAATCAGATCGCGCAACAATTCCGCAGTGCGCGGCGTATGCTCGGACGGTTTGAGCATGACGTGATTGCCGGCGGCGATCGCCGTAGCCAGCGGAATCAGCGCCAGATTCACCGGATAATTCCATGGTGCGATGATGCCGACCACACCCAGCGGCTGATAACGGATTTCCGTGCGCGCCGGGAAGAACAATCCATCCGCAGCCGCCCGCTTCGGGCGCATCCACGCACGCAGGTGAGCCAGCAGATGATCGATCGCATCAAGCACCGTCATGCCGTCGGTGAGTAGCGATTCGTGGCGTGAGCGGTGGCCGAAATCCGCGCTCATCGCCGCGGCAAAATCTTGCAGGTGTCGTGCGAATGCGGCACGCAGGCGTTTCAGGTCGCCAACGCGTTGCGCGTAGTCCGGTACCTTGCTGGCGTGCGCGGCGCGCAAACGCGCGAGCAGCATGTTCAGGTCGGGTGGCTTTTTGTTGCTGTCCATGCGGTCAGTGTAGCGCGGTTGGCCATGGCCGGATGGGTGCGGTGATAACATCATGGTTTCGATTGCAATGTCGTGCTGCCTGTGAATATCCGACCCTACCGCGAGCAACTGCCACGTCTTGGCGTGAATGTCTACGTCGATCCGGCTGCCGTTCTGATCGGCGATGTCGAGCTGGGCGAAGACGCGTCGCTATGGCCGGGTACGGTCGCACGCGGTGACGTCAATTCCATCCGCATCGGCGCGCGCACCAATATCCAGGATGGCGCAGTGCTGCACGTCACCCACGACGGTCCCTACACGCCGGGCGGATATCCGCTCGTCATCGGTGCCGATGTCACCGTCGGCCATGGCGCGATCCTGCATGCATGCAGGATCGACGACGCCTGCCTGATCGGAATGCACGCAACCGTGCTCGATGGCGTGCATGTTTGCACGCACGCGATGATCGGCGCCGGCGCGGTCGTCACGCCGGGCAAGATTGTGGGCGAAGGCGAACTTTGGCTTGGCAACCCGGCACGTTGCGTACGCAAGCTGAGCGCAAATGAAGTCGAGCAACTCTATTATTCCGCGCAACACTACGTGCGCCTGAAGAACGAGTACCTGCGAGGTTTCCGATCCGACGCTGGCGAATCGACCTGAACCGCGATGATGACCGTTGGGCTGCGCGACGCACCGACGTGACTTTCAGCCGTGTCCGGGGCGTGTTGTGCAACGGTAGCATGGCGGTTCTTGCCAAATTGCCTCGCGGACCAATCGACAACATCAACAGGAGTGCATGATGACCGCTCTATCCGTGTCCAAACGCTGTGTTTTTCTGATTCTGTCGATCATCAGCTGTAGCGCCGTTGCCGCCGCCAGTCCCGCAAAACCCAAACCGAAGGATGTCTTCAAGCATCTGGAATTCCGCAACCTCGGCCCGGCCAGTGCGGGCGGACGGGTCAGCTCGGTCGCCGGCATTCCCGGTAATCCACGCGTCTACTACGTCGGCGCTGCTGGCGGCGGCGTGTTCAAGACCATTGATGGCGGCCTGCACTGGAAAGCGATCTTCGAGCACGAAGCCACCAGCTCGATCGGCGCAATCGCGTTGGCGCCGTCGAATCCCAGCCTGGTCTGGGTCGGTACCGGCGAGGCCAATATCCGCAACGACGTACTTCCCGGTGCCGGGGTTTACCTTTCCGCCGATGCCGGCAAGACCTGGAAACAAATGGGGCTCAAGGACGCCGGCCAGATCAGCCGCATCGTCGTCGACCCGCACGACGCGAACCACGTTGTCGTCGCCGCGCTCGGCCACGAATGGAATCCGAACATCGAACGCGGCATTTTTGTCACCCACGACGGCGGCAAGACGTGGAGCAAATCGCTGTTTGTGAACGACCATACCGGTGCCATCGACGTGGCCATGCAGGCCGATAACGGGCAAGTGTTGTTTGCGGCAATGTGGCAGGTGATGCGCAAACCCTGGACACTCGACGACGGTGGTCCGGATTCCGGCATTTGGCGTTCGACCGACGGTGGCGATACCTGGAAACGGCTGCGCAAGGGACTGCCGAAACTCATCGGACGCATTGGCCTGGCCATTTCGCGCAGCGATCCGGATCGCGTCTACGCGGTACTCGAGGCCCCGATGGGCAAAGGCTCACTGTTCGCCACCGACGATTTGGGCAAGCACTGGAAGAAAGTTACCGACAATCATGCGCTGAATGTGCGCGGATTCTATTTCACGACCATGCGCGTCGCCCCGGACAACCCGGATCGACTGTATTTCCTCGGTTTCCAGCTGGCACAGAGCGATGATGGCGGCAAGACCGTGCGCGCGATCGACGCGAATGTACACGTTGACCATCACGCCATGTGGATCGATCCGACCGATCCGAAGCGCATGATCCAGGGCAACGATGGCGGCGCGTATCTGTCATCCGACGCCGGCAAGACCTGGCGGTTCCTCGACGGCATGCCGATCGAACAAAGCTACATGGTCGCGGCGGACACGCGCACGCCGTACGAATTGTGTACCGGCTTGCAGGACAACAGCGGCTGGTGCGGACCGTCCTCATCACTGGCCGACAACGCGGTCAGCGGCAACGACTGGTACACCGTGGTCGGCGGCGATGGCGAATACGTCGTGCCGGCTCCATCGAATCCCGACATCATCTATGCCGACGCCGAAGACGGCGCAACCGTGCGCTTCGACCGCAAGACCAAGCAGACGCTGTTCATCATGCCGTATCTGCACAGTCCCGGTTTCATCAACGACGTCCCGACCTCCGAGCAGAAAGTCCGCTTCAACTGGACCCCACCGATCGATGTCGATTCCAAAGATGCGAATACGGTCTATCTCGGCGGCAGCGTGTTGTACAAATCCAGCGACGGCGGACTGCACTGGCAGATCATCAGTCCGGACCTGACCCGCAACGACAAGGCCAAACAGAAAAACTCCGGCGGTCCGATCAATTTCGATCTTTCCGGCGCCGAAACCTACGACACGATTCTCTCGATCCGCATCGCCCCGGGCGATCCGCAAACGATCTGGATCGGCAGCGACGACGGCGTGCTTTCGCTGACCCGCGATGGCGGCAAGAGCTGGAACAAGGTCACACCGAAGGGCGCACCGGATTGGGCACGCATCTACCAGATCGATGTTTCGCCGAAGAATCCGGGTGTGGCGTATGTTGCATTCGACGCGCACAAGCTCGGCGACAACCGACCGTACGCCTACGCCACCACCGATTTCGGCAAGACCTGGCGCAGCATCAGCGACGGCTTGCCCAAAGACGGATTCGTCGAAGTCGTACGTGCTGATCCGATGCATCCGAACGTGCTCGCAGCCGGCACCGTCGCCGGCGTGTGGATTTCGCGCGACGCCGGTCGCCACTGGAGCCATCTGAAGGCCAACTTGCCGACCATGCCGGTGTGGGATTTGAAATTCGTGCAGGGCGATCTGGTGCTGGCCACGCATGGTCGCGGATTATGGGTGCTGGACCATTTCGCCGCCGTCGCGGAAATGAATTCCGACGCGCTGCCCAAGCAACTCAAACTGTTCACACCGAGCCAAGGCATCGAATTTCAGCGTTGGAGCCGCGGCGAAGGTGCCGAGCCATCCTACGTCGCGCCGAATGCGCCCGGCGGCGTCATCGTCGACTACGCCTTGCCGAAGAAGCTCGAAGCCAGCGCCGAGCAGAAAAAGCTGAAAATCACCCCGGTCAAGATCGAAGTCCACGACGCCAAGGGGCGACTGATCGCCACGCATTACGGACCGTCCAAGGCAGGCGTCAACCGCTTCGTCTGGAACATGCGCTTCGATGGGCCGACCAAACTCGATTTCGAGAAACCTGCGCTCGAAGGCAAGGCACCGGAATGGGCGCAAGGTCCGTCCGGCCCGGAAGTGATGCCCGGCAATTATCAAGTCAGCGTCACTGTGGATGGCCATACCGAGCAGGCGCAGGCGATCGTCGTCGCCGACCCGAATCAGGCGCCCGCCGAAAGCAATCAGCACCGCAGTATCGAAGCCGCGCTGATTGCGCGCGCACAAGCCGATGCGATGAACCGCATGCTCAATCGCATCAGCGCCATGCAGGCGCAATTGGACGCCTACGAAATGGCCGTCGCCAAGCAGGCGAACAGCACCGACGCCGACATGCGCGAGCAGGCCAAAGCACAACAGGATCTGGTCGCCAAAGCCAAGTCATTGGGCAAGGAACTGGGCAAACTCAAGGACTCGGTCTACGAACCCAAAGTGCAGCACAGCGTGTTCGAAGACGAGCTGCACCAGCTGACCGACTTGCATGGCGCCACCCAAGCAATGGCCGGCACGTTGGCAAGTCTCGGCACGCAGGCGCCGACCGATCCGCTGATCCAGATGCACAAGGAAATCGCGAGTAGACTCGACGCCAAGCTGTCTGCCTACAACGCGCTGCTCGATGGCGACATCGCCGCCTACGACAAGCAAGCCTACGCCGCCGGCGCACCGACGCTGGCTGCCGGCAAACCGATTCGGGTAGCTGCGGCACCGCCTGTCGACTGATCCACTCGACGGCAAAGCCGACAACGTGTTCGAGACCGGTCTCGCCCGCGACAAGGCGATCGCAGGCCGATTCGTTTCCCGACTGAACGATTCGGTCGGCAACGTTGTCGGCGTCAGCGACGGGAAATTCGAGGCCATAAACACTCGGCTTTGAACCGTGCCGGCTGCGCGTCGACAATTGCTTGCCCGCCTGATCGTTGGCGTATAGTTCGGGCCATGAAAAGCGTTCACGGCCCGCCAAGAGATCGCATTTCCGGCACTCCCGGTGCACGCCGGCGTGATGATGAAAGTTGCAACGCCAAAGCACTTCGCACGGTCGGCAAGAAGCAGGTGCTGGGCTGGAAAGAGTTCGTCGCGCTGCCGGATTTCGGCGAGATTCGGCTGCTCGCCAAGCTCGACAGCGGCGCGCGCACGTCGGCACTTCATGCCGGCAACCTGAAGCTCGTCCGCAGCCACGCGCGAGCTCTGGGTGGAATTCGATTTGCCGGATTTGCATGCGCCGATACTGCGGCGCTTCAGGCTGCCGGTAGTGGAACACCGCAAGATCAAAAGCTCGATCGGCAACAGCCAGAACCGTCCTGTGGTGCTGCTTGCCTTGCACCTGGCCGATCAGACGTGGACGACCGAAGTTACCCTGACCGACCGTTCTGACATGGAATTGCCGATGCTCATCGGTCGCTCGGCGTTAAAGGGCCGGTTCGTCGTCGATCCGGCGCGCACCCGACTGGCAAGCGCGCGCCGTGTATCTGCGCACGCCGCACCAGACAGGTTGAGGTGAACGGATGCGAACCACAACATCGTCGCAGATGGATGCTTTGCACGTCGGGGTTCGTCCCTCATCCCCCACTAAGCGTCGGAGAGAACCCATGAAGATCGCGATGCTCGCGCGCAACGCGAATTTGTATTCCCACCGTCGGCTCGTCGAAGCTGCGCAGGCGGCAGGCCATAGTCTGGACATCATCAATACACTGCGTTGCTACATGAACATCACCTCGCATCGTCCGCAGGTGTATTACAACGGTCAGAACCTGACCGGCTACGATGCGATCATTCCGCGCATCGGCGCATCCATCACGTTCTACGGCCTGGCGGTGCTGCGCCAGTTCGAGATGATGGGTGTCTATCCGCTGAACGAATCGGTCGGCATCGGCCGCTCACGCGACAAATTGCGCTCCATGCAATTGCTGGCGCGCGACGGCATCGGATTGCCGGTGACCGCGTTTGCGCACGATCCGAAACAGACCGAAGAAGTATTGGCGGTCGTCGGCGGCGCACCGCTGGTGATCAAGCTGCTGGAAGGCACGCAGGGCATCGGCGTCGTGCTCGCCGATACCAAACGTTCGGCCAAATCGGTGGTCGAAGCGTTCCGTGGCGCCAACGTCAACATCCTGGTACAGGAGTTCATCAAGGAAGCCGGGGGTGCGGATATACGCGCGTTCGTGATCGGCGGGAAAGTCGTTGCCGCCATGCAACGCCAGGGTGCAGCGGATGAATTCCGCTCGAACCTGCATCGTGGCGGCAGCGCGCGCACGATGAAAATCACCGCCGAAGAACGCTCGACGGCGGTTCGTGCGGCCAAATCGATGGGATTGAACGTCTGCGGCGTCGACATGCTGCGTTCCAATCACGGCCCGGTGGTTATGGAAGTGAATTCTTCGCCGGGTCTGGAAGGCGTTGAAAAGGCCACGGGCATCGATGTCGCCGGTCAGATCATCGAATTCATCGAACGCCATGCCAGGCCCGGCAAGACCAGGACGAAAGGGCGCGGATGAACGGCGACCGACGATCTGGGCAGGTCAAGGCGGGCGCAGGTTCGAATCCCATGCGCAAGGCATCGCGCGCCGCGTTCAAGATCGGCAGCCATGTCATCGTCGCCGGTACGCGCACGACGGTCGAGCTGCCGGTAAGTCTGCTCGCCAACCATATTCCGGCCAGCCTGCCGATTCACGTGATTCACGGCAACCGGCCCGGCCCGGTGATTTTTTTGTCTGCGGCGATTCATGGCGATGAAATTATTGGCGTGGAAATCATCCGCCGCGTCTTGCGCCGACCGTCCCTGAACCGGCTCGCAGGCACACTGTTGGCGATTCCGATTGTCAATGTATTCGGCTTCCTGAACCAGTCGCGCTACCTGCCCGACCGGCGCGATCTCAACCGTTGCTTTCCCGGCTCCGCACACGGTTCGCTGGCCGCACAACTGGCCAACCTGTTTCTCACCGAAGTCGTGTGCCGTTGTGAATTCGGAATCGATCTGCACAGTGCGTCGGTGCACCGCATGAACCTGCCGCAAATCCGCACACGACCGAACCGATCCGAACGCCTCAGCGCGCTGGCCAAGGCATTTGGCGCACCGATCGTATTGACGGCGCCGATGCGCGACGGCTCGTTGCGCGCAGCTGCCGATGCGATTGGCGTGGAGACATTGATATACGAGGCCGGCGAAGCGCTGCGCTTCGATGAACTGCCCGTGCGCGCCGGCGTGCGCGGAATCATGTCAGTCATGCAGCAACTGCGAATGCTGCCAACACGTGCGTTTCCGGAGAAGCGCCGGCTGCCGCTCGAAGCATCGGAAAGCCGCTGGGTACGCGCGCCGCGCGGCGGCCTGTTGCGAACCTTCAAAACGATTGGCGAGGCCGTCGAAAAGGGCGACGTGCTCGGTATCGTTTCGGACCCCTTCGGCGAAGTCGATGTCGAAGTCGTCGCCGGCGCAAAGGGTTTGGTAATCGGCCGTACCAACCTGCCGATCGTCAACGCCGGCGACGCATTGCTGCATATCGCTCACCTGCCCGATCCGAACCGGGCTGAAGAACACGTGGAAAACATCCAGGACTCGCTCGGCTCGGATCCGTATTTCGACGACGACGAAATTTCCTGATTCGCCCGCACGAAGCTGTTCGCAACGTTGGCGCGGGCCTCGCTGGGCGCCAAGCCGGCCACGATCGCCTCCGCTGGCAGCCCGAACCACGTTCGCAAATGCGCGCGACCATGCAAATGGGCGGTTGAACAATCGACTATCAGCGGATCGCGGCTTGGGCAACCGCTGATTGACCCTTGCGCCGGGGTTGATCGCGGGCCTCAGGCCACGCCGACAGCATGGGGGCGCGCACGCTAAGATAGCTGCGCCGGATCGGAGGGGCAGGCGATGTGGAAGCGGATCGCTTATTACGGTGTTCTGTTGGCGGCAGGCACGCTGGCCCTGCAGTGGCTCGATTATCAGCGCCTGGCGCGGGTGCACTCCGGCGACATTTATGTCTTCCTGATCGCAATCGCCTTCCTCGTGCTCGGGGTGGTCATCGGCAAGCGCGTCTTCGCCGGCCGGCCCGCGACCTTTGATGGCAATCCAAAGGCTCTGGCCAGCCTCGGAATCAGCGAACGCGAGCTGGCTGTGTTGCAGGAACTTGCCGCTGGTCGCTCCAACAAGCAGATCGCCGCACAGCTCCACGTCTCGCCCAATACCGTCAAGACCCACATCGCCCGACTGTTCGAGAAGCTCGATGCCAAGCGTCGCACCGATGCCGTCAACAAGGCGCGCGAGCTGGGAATCGTCCCCTGATTTCCGGGTATTCCGGGTGAATGCCGCGAAATCACCCTTTCGGGCGATTGCCCGACGCCGGCACTGCGGTTTCCAATAGGTTCCCCGTATCCCGGGTTCGCAAGGAGTCCTCCCATGCTCAAGAAAATCATTTCCTACGGTTTGATCGCCGGCGTGATATCCGGCGGATTGCTGTGCGTAACCACGATCGGAATGACCGGCAATCCGCCGAAGCACGGCATGTTGATTGGCTATACGATCATGCTTGTCGCCCTGAGTGCGGTCTTCGTCGGCATCAAGCGCTACCGCGACGATGACCTCGGCGGCGTCATCCGCTTCTGGCCCGCCTTCGGCATGGGCGTGGCAATCAGTTTTATCGCGGGCATTGTCTATGTCGCGGCGTGGGAGGCCGCGGTCGCGGTTACCCATATGGATTTCGCCGCATCCTACTCCGCCGCGATGATCGAACAGCAGAAAGCCAAGGGCGTCAGCGCGGAGGAACTGGCCAGGTTCGTCGCCGAAATGGAACGCTTCAAGGTCCAGTATGCCAACCCCCTGTTCCGCCTGCCGATGGTCTTCATCGAAATCTTCCCGGTCGGCGTACTGGTATCGTTGGTGTCGGCCGGCCTGTTGCGGAACTCGCGTTTCCTGTCGACGCGACGCGGTTGACGGACCAAAGTGCGCTGAACAAGTCCGCACGTGCATCACGGTCTGCCTCTTGGCCGATCAAGGCGCGTCGGCCAAGACACGCCGGCCTTGAAGGTGCATGCATGAGGTTGGCGCAAAAACCGGGATTCGCAGCGGTATGCGAGAACAAGGGCGTGGCAGGGACCGACTCGGCAAAGGTGCGGCGGCTTCCAGGATCGAGCCAGCGTGTGTGCGGCTCATGAATAATGCGCGTTTGGCGGCAATCGATTGTCATCAATCCGTGGCGCGCAGCGGCAATTCATTGCGCAATTGCGAGTAGAGCGTATCCGTTTCCGGCCGCACGCCATGCCACAGCGCGAACGACTCGGCGGCCTGTTCGACCAGCATGCCCAGACCATCCAGCGCCTGGCGCGCGCGTGCAGCCTGCGCCCAGGCGATGAAAGCAAATGCAGCAGCCCCGTACGACAGGTCGTAACACAGGCTGTGCGACGTCATCAGGCGGATCGGCAAATCCAGCGTGGTGCGATCATGGCCGGCAGACGTCGCGTTGACAATCAGCTCGAATGCACCGCAGTTGGGCAGATCGTTCCAGTACCGCGTGTGCACACGGCGCGGCAGGCCGATCGCATCGGCGAGCGCATCGGCGCGTTCCGGGGTGCGATTGACGATGATCAGTTCGGCGATACCGGCATCGAGCAAGGCGAACGCAGCGGCCCGGGCGGCACCACCCGCACCGAGGATCAGGGTGCGTCGACCGCGCAGGTCGAGTCCGTGGCGTTCGGTCAGATCGCGTACCAGACCGGCGCCATCGGTGTTGTCGCCTCGCCAACCGCCCGCGGGCAGCCGGGTCATTGTGTTGACGGCACCGACGCGCGTGGCGAATTCGGACAACTGCGCACACTGCGTCAGCGCCAGTTGCTTCAAGGGCAACGTGACGTTTGCACCGTGTCCGTCGGCCAGGCCAAACACCGCAAGTTGTTCGGCAAACGACTCAACCGGCGCATCGATGCCGGTGTAGTTCAAGGCAACGCCACAATCCTGAGCGAAGCTTGCGTGAATCCGCGGCGACAGTGAGTGTGCGATCGGATGGCCGAACACGGCGTACTGCGGCAGACTCATGCGCGCATCTCACGCAGCCATTGCGCCGCCTGCACGGCGAAATAGGTCAGGATCGCATCGGCACCGGCGCGCTTGATCGAGGTGAGCGCTTCGAGCACGCACGTGCGTTCGTCGAGCCAGCCGTTGAGCGTGGCGGCCTTGAGCATCGCGTATTCTCCGCTGACCTGATAGGCGAACGTGGGTACGCCGAATTGCTGTTTCACCCGCTGCACGACGTCCAGATACGGCAGCGCCGGTTTGACCATGACCATGTCGGCACCTTCGTCCAGATCCAGTTCCACTTCACGCAAGGCCTCGTCGGAATTGGCCGGGTCCATTTGATAAGTATACTTGTTGCCTTTTCCAAGATTCGCTGCGGAACCGACGGCATCACGGAACGGCCCGTAGAAACCGGACGCATATTTCGCCGAGTAGGCGAGGATACGCGTATGAATGTGACCGGCATCTTCCAGCGCCTGGCGAATGGCGCCGATGCGCCCGTCCATCATGTCCGATGGTGCGACGATGTCGGCCCCGGCGGCGGCGTGCGACAAAGCCTGCTTGACCAGCGCCTGCACGGTTATGTCGTTTACCACGTAACCGCTGTCATCTATCAGGCCATCCTGGCCGTGGACAGTGAACGGGTCAAGCGCGACATCGGTGATGACGCCCAACTCCGGCAATTGCGATTTCAATGCACGCACGGCGCGCTGGGCCAGACCATCCGCATTCCAGGCTTCGCGCGCATCGAACGACTTCGCCGTATCCGGCGTAACCGGAAACAGTGCCAGCGCGGGGACGCCGAGTTCATGCGCCTGTGCGGCCAATACCAGCAAACGGTCGATGGACACGCGTTCGACACCGGGCATCGATGCAACCGGCTCACGCACTTTCTGGCCTTCACACACAAACACCGGCAGGATCAGATCGCCCGCGCACAATGTGGTTTCGCGCATCAGCGCGCGGCTGAAAGCGTCGCGGCGCATGCGGCGCAGGCGGGTTCGGGGATAGGACATCGTCGCGGCTTCCTGTCTCGGCAATCGCGAACATTTTAGCAGGCTGTCGCGCCGGCCTTGTCGAACGGCAGTCACGACCGGTGCCATTCTCGGCCTTTCAGCTTGCAAAGCACCACGCTTGCTGTTGTGATAGCGCCCGCGTTTGCCAGCCCGGCGGTCGTGGAATTCGGGCCGCCGAATGCAAGCCTGCCAATCGCGCGCCGGCGAATTTTGTTCGCTTCCCGGTATTGGTTCGATTACTTCTAATTCCGGGTCACCGATCTTGGAGGGGGTGTTGGTGTACTGCTCCGCACTATCGACCCATTCGGCGAGTCGCCGGGCGTTTGCCTGCAATGCATATTCGCACGCGATAGCGGGTTGCCTTTCAAGCGGATGCAACGCAGTAGACGAGCGCCCGGCGGCTCGACCCCGGATCGGGTCCGGGACGGACTCTTCGGAAGTCAGGCGCAGGTACCATGGCCGCGTCGCGGCGTTCTCCCGGGGAATAACCCCGGGCGGCGCACTGCGCCTGGCCGTGACACCTGCGCCTGGCTGTGAATGGGTCAAATAGTGCGAAACAGCATGCTCATTGTCGAACGCTCCGTCACCTTGAGCCACTTGCTCAAGCGCACGCTTGCGGCGGCGAGCTTGGGAACGCCGAATGAGCTGAGCAGCTACGTCGAAGCACTCGATCATCTCAAACGTTCCGCGGAATTGGGGCAAAGCTATCGGCTGCTCCTGATCGGCGCACCCGCACGCATGACCGAGGAATTCTCGACACTGCTCGATTATCTGCGTGTCACAGCGCAATCGCTGGCCATCCTGTTGATGGCACACGAAAAAACGCCGGAACTGCTCGGCTTCCTGCAGGCACGGGCACGCACCAATGTCGTGTTGTGGTCGGATTTCAATCGCATCCCCGGCGCGATCAAGACTCTTGTATCACCTTCGGCACTCGTCGCGCCGATCAATTCGGTACCGAAAACACCGCTGCCTGACGAAGGTGGCGAGCTTGCCGCAGGCCCGGGAGTTGGCGGCATCCGCATCCTGCTCGTCGACGATTCGCAAAGCGTGCGCCTTGCCTACCGGCAATTGCTCGAAAGCAACGGCTTCCACGTGGAAACCGCCGGCACCTTGCGCGAAGCCGACCAGATGGCCGAGCGTGGCACGTATGATCTGGTCATCGTCGACTACTTCCTGCCCGACGGCAACGGCGACGAATTGTGCCGGCGCCTTTCGGCGCGCCCCGGTGCGCCCGCGTTGGCGATCATCACCGGCAGCTATCGCGAAGACATCATCAAACGTTGTCTGGATGCCGGCGCGATGGAGTGTGTGTTCAAGAACGAGGCCAAG
This sequence comes from uncultured Pseudomonadota bacterium, assembly GCA_963711075.1. GTDB lineage: Bacteria > Pseudomonadota > Gammaproteobacteria > Xanthomonadales > Rhodanobacteraceae > Rudaea. Next base: position 183,896 of record CAVQCW010000004.1, read on the forward strand.
GAATTGTTCCTCGCACGCGTTCGCACGCTCACGCGCCAGATCCAGATGCAGAAATCTGTCGAGGGCGAACGTCAGCGCCTCAACGGCATTCTCGGCTCGGTCGGCGATGGCGTCTACGGCGTGGACAACACCGGCGTCATCACATTCATCAATCCAACCGGACTGCGCCTGCTTGGTCGTGCCGACGAGTCGGAATTCGTCGGCAAGCCGGCGCATGCGGCGATCCACTACGCCGCCGAAGACGGGCATCCTACCCGGCCGGGCGAAATGGAGCTGGATCGCGCCTATCTGCAGGGTGAGTCGCTCAGCGCGCACGAAACCGTGTTCTGGAAAGCCTCCGGCGAAGGCATTCCGGTGGAATGCACCGTGCTGCCGCTGGCGATCGCACAACGCCGTGAAGGGTCGGTCATCGTGTTTCGCGATATTTCCGATCGCAAGAGCGCCGAGCGCCTGCGCTGGGAACTCAACCATGATCGCCTGACCGGCCTGGCCAACGCGCGCCACTTCAATCAAATTCTGACTCAGCAACTCAATCGGCGCCGCGATCAAGGCGGATATGCCGCGCTGTTGTACATCGACATCGATCGCTACAACTACGTCATCGATACCGTGGGCAGCGCCGGCGCAGAGCAGCTTCTGGTGGACGTCGCTGCCGCCATCGGCAAGCGACTGCGCGAAGGCGACGTGCTGGCGCGCATCGAAGGCGATCGCTTTGCCTTGCTGCTGGCCGGCGTGCAACTGGAAAATCTCTTCCCGATTGCCGACGGCTTTCGCGAGTTGTTGCACCAATCGCAGTACGTCGCGCATGGACAGAAGCGTCACGCGACCGCGTCGATCGGAGTTGCCGTCATCAGCAAGGACACGCCGTCGAGCGAATATGCCCTGGAGCACGCACGTCTGGCCTGCAAGAACGCCAAGCAGCGCGGACGCGACCAGACCGAAATCTATGTGGGCGAATACGACGCCCGCATCGCTCGCGAAATCGAATCCGGCTGGACCGAACGCCTGCGCCTGGCCCTGGAACAGGAACGTTTCATCTTTCTGGTGCAGCCGATCGTGCCTTTGGCCGCATTACCGATGCACGAAAGCGACATCGTCGAGCGCCAGGGTTGGCGCGTGAATGGAGCCGGCACGCAAGGGCTCGAATACCTGTTTGAAGTCTTGATCCGCATGATCGGCAAGGATGGCCAGTTGATTTCACCCGGAGTGTTCGTGCCGTTGGCCGAGCGCGTCGGCATGATGTCGAAAATCGACCTGTGGGCGGTCAACCACCTGTTGCGCTATCTGGCCAGCATCAAGGGTCTTGGTGCGCCAATCGCTTTCAACGTCAATCTGTCCAACCTGACCCTGGTCGATCCCGAGGCGTTGGCACTGATCGAGGCAGCCGTGCACGATTCCGGCGTGCCGCCACGGCAACTGGTGTTCGAGATCACCGAAACCAGCGAGTTGACCAGCCTGCACACTGCGCGCAAATTCATTTCCTCGCTGAAAAAGCTCGGTTGCCGTTTTGCGCTGGACGATTTCGGCACCGGCTTTTCCTCGTTCACGCATCTGCGCCATCTGCCCGTGGATATCGTCAAGATCGAAGGCAGTTTCATCGAAGGCCTGTCCGGCAGCGACCTGGATCGCAAGATGGTCGCGTCGATCACGCAACTTGCGCAGTCACTGCACCTGCAAGTCGTCGGCGAGCACGTCGACAGCTTCGCGACCCTGACCGCCTTGCGTGAAAGCGGCGCCGACTACGCGCAAGGCAATTATCTGGGCGAACCGCGGCCCCTGCGCTCGGTGGAATTCGACAAGCTGTTTCCGCACAACTGAGTTCCATCCTTTTGTCCGGCTCCTGCGTCGGCAGTCGCCTGCTGCGACGACAAAATGTCGGTTGGCGCACACTCGGACCGCGAACAGGTTCAGCGACTGTTTCGCCTTCCTGCGCCATACTTCCCAAAATCCTTTGATATCATGGATTTTGATAGATTTTTTATATTGTTTCTATTAGAATTACTTAACCTCTTGATAAAGAGGAATTATAAATGTTGTCCCCGATGCCAATCGTTGCACTGACCTGCTGCCTGATGGTGCTGGGTGCGGTGTGTTTGCGGCGCATTCCCGAAGGCCACGCTTATACCTTGCGCCGTGTTGGCGGCCATATGCGCACCGTCGGCGCCGGCATTCACCTGGTGTGGCCGCTGATCGAACGCGTTGCACACAAGATTCGCCTGCTTGGCAATGAGGTCGAGGTCGCCGCACATGCGCCAAGCGGCGACATCAGCGGACGCGTCTACTTCCAGGTAATCGATGCGCAACGCGCCGATGCACTGATCGACGATATCGCCGACCTGCTGCGCCGACGGATTCCGGAACTCACGGCCGGATCCTGCAATGAAACCGATCCGGCCATGCGCGATGCCCATCTGAAAACCGAACTCAACCGCGATTTGCGCGAGCGCGGCGTGTTGATTACGCGCGTGCAGATGCAATAGGCAGGTTTCGGCGCTGGATTTTCCCCACGCGGGCACGGATACTGGCGGGCCGCCAGGCCACATGACTGCAAGGCCGGGGCGGCAAGGAGTCGCATGAGCCCGTTATCCGATCGCGCCACTTACTTCGCGTGCCTGCAAGCAGGAGCGACACAGCTCGGCCTGGCACCGTCGTCTGCAGCCTGTGAATGTCTTCTCGATTATGTCGAACTGCTGGCCCATTGGAACGCGGTCTACAACCTGACGGCCGTCCGCGATCCTGCCGATATGGTCGTACGTCACCTGTTGGATTCGCTGGCGATCGCGCCATTCGTGCACGGGGACAATCTGGCCGATCTGGGTTCGGGCGCAGGTTTGCCGGGGATTCCGCTGGCGATTCTGGAGCCAACCCGCACACATGTGCTCATCGACAGCAATGGCAAGAAGACGCGATTCCTGCGCGAAGCGGTGCGCACGCTGGGATTGTCCAACGTCCGCGTCGAACAAACCCGGGTGGAAAGCGCGCGCGGCCACTATGGCTGCATCACCTCGCGCGCTTTCTCTGATTTGGCGCAAATGCTCATGCTCGGTGGACACCTGCTGGCTCCGGGCGGCGTATGGCTTGCGATGAAAGGCCAGCTCGACCCGGACGAGATTGCACGTCTGCCCGCCCCATTCCACATCGCGGCAACCCACGCGCTGGACATTCCGGGCTTGGGTGCGCAGCGGCATGTCGTCATAATGCGTCGCTCCGATGCGCTGGCGCAGGATCACGCCGCATGACCCGAATCATTGCAGTAGCCAACCAGAAAGGCGGCGTGGGCAAAACCACGACCGCAGTGAATCTCGCTGCCGCGCTCGCCGAGACGCGTCGTCGCATCCTGTTGATCGACCTGGATCCGCAAGGCAATGCGACCATGGCCTCGGGTCTGGACAAGCGCACGGTCAAGCTGACCGGCTGCGAGGTGTTGCTTGAAGAAGCCCCGATCGAAAGCGCGATCGTACCCACGCCATCAGGTTTTGATCTGCTGCCCGGCAATCGCGATTTGACCGCGGCCGAATTGAAACTGATGGATGCGCTGGCGCGCGAATCGCGGCTCAAGGAACAACTGGTGAAGCTCGGCGATCGCTACCAGACGATTCTGATTGATTGTCCGCCGTCGCTGCACCTGCTTACGATCAACGCGTTGACCGCCGCGCACGGTGTACTTATTCCGATCCAGTGCGAGTATTTCGCGCTGGAGGGATTGACCAGCCTGCTCGAAACGATCAAGGCGGTGCGCGCGCGGCTGAATCCGAACTTGCAGGTGGAAGGCCTGCTGCGCACCATGTTTGACGTGCGCAACAATCTTGGCAACGACGTCTCCGCACAGTTGAGCAAGCACTTCGGCGACAAGCTGCTGCGCTCGGTGATTCCGCGCAATATTCGCCTGGCTGAGGCCCCGAGCCACGGCAAGCCAATCAATCTGTACGACCGCGAATCGCGCGGCGCCATCGCCTACCTGGGCCTGGCCGGCGAGATGATCCGGCGCGAACGCGGCGGCGCACCGATGCATGTCGGCGCGGCACACGTGAATTAGGGAGTTGGGCATGGCGGCTGCAAAACGGCGCGGTTTGGGCGCGCGCGATCTGGATGCCCTGCTGGGCACGCCGGAAACAGGCGAAGCGCCGGTCGAGGGCGAATTGCAGACCATCGACGTCGGCCGCATCCAGCCCGGCAAGTATCAGCCGCGCAAGAATATCGATAACGAGCGCCTGCGCGAACTTACCGCGTCGATCAAGGCGCAAGGCGTGATCCAGCCGATCGTGGTGCGCCTGATCGGCGCGCAGCGATTCGAGATCATAGCCGGCGAACGCCGCTGGCGCGCCGCGCAATTGGCCGGGTTGAGCGAGATTCCCGCGGTCGTGCGCGACGTACACGATCAGGCGGTAGTGGCAATGGCGCTGATCGAAAACATCCAGCGCGAAGACTTGACCCCGCTCGAAGAAGCGCATGCCTTGCAGCGTCTGATCACGGAGTTCAAGCACACCCATCAGCAGGTCGCCGATGCCATCGGCCGCTCACGCGCAGCTGTCTCCAACCTGCTGCGCCTGCTCGACCTGCCCGCACCGCTCAAGGAATTGCTCGAACAGCACAAGCTCGAAATGGGCCACGCGCGTGCGCTGCTCACGCTGGAACCGAAGCTCGCCATCGGCCTGGCACGGCGCGCCGTAGAACACGGCTGGAGCGTGCGCGAACTCGAAGACGCCGTGCGCAACGCGCAGACCACCCCCAAGGGCAAGGCGAAAGCGCCGGCCAAAGCCGCACGCGACGCCGATATCGTCGCGCTGGAACGCGAGCTGGCGGAAAAGCTCGCCGCCCGCGTCAACATCCAGCATGGTCGCGGCGGGCGCGGCAAGCTGGTCGTCAACTATCACAGCCTGGACGAACTTGAGGGTATCCTCGAGCGCATCCGCTGAAAGCCGGGACGCTGGTTGCCGGTCATGTCCGAAGTGAGCAGCAAACAACGACAGTTCGACGCATTGGTGCGCAGCCTGTCGGGCGACCTGTTCCGCTACGGGTATTGGCTTTGCGGTGATGAAGCGTTGGCGCACGACCTTGTCCAGGAAACTTTTTTGCGCGCCTGGCGCGCACTGGACAGTTTGCGCGAAACCGCGGCAGCCAAACCGTGGCTGATCACGATTCTGCGTCGCGAACATGCGCGTCTGTACGAACGCAAGACGCCGCAATTCACCGATGTGGACGAACTCGATATCGCCGACGAGCGCGTTTCCCACATGCCGGAGTCGAGCGGAGACGAACACCTGATTCAAACCGCCATGCACAAGCTCGATCCCAAATACCGCGAACCGCTGCTGATGCAAGTGCTCGGCGGCTATTCCTGCGAGGAGATTGCGCAGGAATTGAAGATCACGCCGGCCGCGGTGATGACTCAGGTTTTCCGTGCGCGGCAGAAGCTCAAAGCCGTGTTCAACGGCGACACGAACGAGGCGGCCTTGCATGAACTGCCTTGAATTCCGCCGCCAACTGAATATCGATCCGCATTGCACGGCGCACGAATTCCTGCGTCATCGCCAGGATTGTCCGCGCTGCGCGCAGGCGCACGAGCGCGCCAACGCGTTCGAAGCCTCGTTGCAACGTGCGCTCGCGATTCGGGTTCCGGCGCAACTGGCCGAAGCCATTCTGCTTGCCCAGGCTACCGAGCAACACCGCCAGCGCAGGCGCTACCTGCGCCGCGGCGGCTTTTTCGCGGTTGCCGCCGCAGCGGTGCTCGCGCTTGGCATCGGCATGCATGTTCGCGCCACGCCATTGTCGACGTTGGCGGTCGATCATGTCATGGCGTCGGACGAACATTTTGCGCTGGCCTTGACTAAAGACGTAACCGAAGACGCCGTGCGACAGGCGTTCGCAAAACGCGGGGTCAAGGTGCGACAGATTCCCGTCGGCATCAGTTATGTGGCGTGCTGTCCGGTCGGGCGCTTCACCTCGGTGCACATGGTGATGCCGGGCAAGGACGGCCCGGTCACGGTTTTCTACATCAGCAATGACCGCGTCGCCGGGACCAGCGATTTCGCGCACGAAGGCATGAAGGGCCGCAGCGTGCCGATGGGCAAGGGCACTCTGGTTATGGTCGCGCACGATTCAAGCCAGTTCGATCGCCTCGAAAACGAATGGCGCGACGCGTTACAACACGCGAGTTGATTCGAGTGCAGGCCTGAAGAGCCCGATTTGCCACGAACGACGCGAAGGAAAGACTTCCTTGGTGTCTGCATTGCGTTTACCGCACTTTCGATTTTCGTGCTGGCCTGAGCATCCATGAGGTTTCCCTTCTCCCGCTGGCAGGAGAAGGGGCCGAAGGCGGATGAGGGTGGCGCATCAAGCTACGTCATGGTTTCCAACATCGTCTATACGCAAGAACGTTCCACGCGCTCACCTTCCCCAGGCAGCAGGAGCGCTGAACAACGCTGCCTCGAACGACGACACCCGGTACAATTGCACGACCGTCGTTCCCGAATCCTGCAATGACAATCCTGCTCACCGGCGCGGCCGGTTTCATCGGCGCCTATACGGCGCGCGCCCTACTTGCGCGCGGCGAGCGTGTCGTCGGAATCGACAATTTCAACGACTACTACGATCCGCAACTCAAGCGCGATCGCGTTGCCGCACTATGTCCGGAGCTTGATCTGCGCACCCTTGATGTCGCCGACAAACCAGCGCTTGATGCGTTATTCGCGGAAATCCGCCCGACCCGCATAATCCATCTCGCCGCGCAAGCCGGCGTGCGCTACTCGCTGAAGAATCCGTACGCGTACCTGCACAGCAACTGGACGGGCTTCCTCAACATCCTGGAAGCCTGCCGCCACGGTGACGTCGAGCATCTGGTCTACGCCTCGTCTTCGTCCGTCTACGGCCGCAACGCGGTCGCTCCGTTCGCAGAAACGCAGAGAATCGATCAGCCACTTTCGCTGTACGCCGCGTCCAAGGCGTCGAATGAATTGATGGCGCATTGCTACGCACACTTGTATCGCCTGCGCTGCACCGGCCTGCGGTTTTTCACGGTGTATGGTCCCTGGGGCCGCCCGGATATGGCGCCGCTGCTGTTTTCCCGCGCGATTCTCGCCGATCGCCCGATCGAGGTGTTCAATCACGGCAAAATGCGCCGCGACTTCACCCATATCGACGATATCGTCGCAGGCGTACTCGGCGCATTGGATCATCCGCCGCAAGACGACGCCGCGAGCCCGCCCTGCGCCCTTTTCAATCTCGGCAACCATCACCCGGTCGAACTCGAACACTTCATCGCCGTGATCGAAAAAGCGGCCGGTCGAAAGGCCACGCGCGTCGACAAACCGATGCAACCCGGCGACATGCCCGAGACCAGCGCGTCGACACAACGCGCGCATGCAGCGTTCGGATTCGAGCCGCGCACGACAATCGAGTGCGGTTTGCCGCCCGTCGTGGCGTGGTGCAAAGACTATTTTCAGGGCAACCTGTAAATTGGATCGAACGTGACTTGCCGCCAGACTTCCCCGGCTCATCCTTCCCGCAAAGGCGCGAATGACGGCGCGGGGTCTTTGTTATTCGAATCCAAAGCGCAAGGTTGAGGATCAGCAATGCCAGACATCTCCGTCGTCGTACCGGTCCACAACGAACGCGACAACATCGTCGCGCTGCTGACCGAAATCGTAGCTGCCCTGCGTGGCAAGCACGACTTCGAGATCCTCTATGTCGACGATTGCAGCCGCGACGACAGCCTTGATGTCCTGCGCAAATCGAAGTCGCAGTTTCCGGAGCTGCGCGTGTTGCGCCACCTGGCCCAAAGTGGACAGAGCACCGCGATCCGCACCGGCGTCAAGGCGGCACGCGGCGCCTGGATCGCCACGCTTGATGGCGATGGCCAGAACGACCCGGCCGACATTCCCAAGCTGCTGGAAATGCGCAATGAATCGCCCGCGGAAATCAAGCTGTTCGCCGGCTGGCGTGTCAATCGCAAAGATTCCGGCAGCAAGCGTTGGGCATCGAAATTTGCCAATGCCATCCGCTCACGCATGCTGCGTGACGACACTCCGGACACCGGCTGCGGCACCAAGTTGTTCGAGCGCGCCGCATTCCTCGACCTGCCGTTTTTCGACCACATGCACCGTTACCTGCCAGCGCTCATGCTGCGCGCCGGTTGGCAGGTCAAAAGCGTGCCGGTCAACCATCGCCCACGCGGCAGCGGAACGTCGAAATACAACAATCTGAATCGTGCCCTCGTCGGCATCGCCGATCTGCGCGGGGTGGCGTGGTTGATAAAACGCGGCAAGCGCACGGGCGTCGAGGAAATCTGAACGGCCATCCGGCGCGAGCGCTCCAGGCAACTCGACCCCTCATGCAAATCGATGAGGCTTTCGGGGCAGATGGCAGCGCTGAGGTGATCAACGGCTTGCGGCATGCACCTGATTCTGCTGTAATGCGCGGCTCGCTGCGTCTTGCGGCGAATCCGGCAACCGATTTCATGTCAAATCGCCCGGGCCGATACCGCTCTGGCCAAGAGCGGCTCCGTTCATCATCGAGGTAGGTACGATGGCCAAAGTCTGTCAAGTCACCGGCAAACGCGCACAATCGGGTAACAATGTGTCGCATGCCAACAACAAAACCCGGCGCCGCTGGCTGCCGAACCTGCACGAGCGCCGTTTCTGGGTGCCGAGCGAGAACCGCTGGATCAAGCTGAAAGTGTCCACACAGGCGCTGCGTACCATCGACAAGAACGGTATCGAAGCCGTCCTTGCCGACATGCGTGGTCGCGGCGACAAGGTCTGAGGAGATAATCATGGCATCCAAGCGCGACAAGATTCGCCTCGTGTCCTCCGCGGGCACCGGTCATTTCTACACCACCGACAAGAACAAGAAGAACACGCCGGACAAGATGGAAATCAGGAAATATGATCCGGTCGTGCGCAAGCACGTAGCCTACAAGGAAGCCAAAATCAAGTGAGTTCAGGATGAACTCATCCCGTGCAGGCCATGTATGGCCGCTGACACGGGATCCGGTACGCCACGAAAAAACCCGCCAAAAGGCGGGTTTTTTGTGCACTCAAGATTCAATTTGGAGCAACAACCGGATTTCCATGTGCACGGGAATGACCAGATGACAGTGGTGTCGCGCACCTTACTCCTTGTCGTACATCGCCTGATTCAAGCCCGCACGGGCACCAGCGAGTAACCGCGCAGGCGCGCAGCGAAGTCTTCCAGTGCGCGAATGCCGGTCGCTTCGGCTTCGCGGCACCACTCCTGCAGACTGGACAGCATGGCTTCGGCACCGGCGTTGCCGCGTTCAAGCACGGCGGCCAGGCGCGCGCGAAATTCGCAGACGGTGGCCAGACGCGGGCGCTGCTCCACCGCCGTGCGCAGCTTCTCCTGCGACCGCTCGTCCAGCCAGCGGCCGCCATTGGCCAACGCCTTGCGCATTGCGCGCGGTAACGCCTTGAGGCTCGCACCGGCGTGAGCGGCTTCGTCGCGCAGGGTGGGCGCGATGACCCCGCGGAAGTAATCCGTCATCACCTGAAAGCGATGGGTAAGCAGAGCTTTGAGCGTTTCGGTGTCGGGCAGGGAAATATTCGGGCGCACGTCCAGCGTCGGCGCGACGCGCATGACTTTGGCCAGTCGCAGCTTCTCGAAGCCACGAATGATCGTCCAGCCGATGTCGAACTCGAACTTGCGCAACGCGAACTTCGCCGAGCTCGGAAAGGCGTGATGATTGTTGTGCAGTTCTTCGCCGCCGATGAAAAAGCCCCACGGGGTCAGGTTCGTCGCCATGTCGGCGGTTTCGAAATTGCGATAGCCCCACCAGTGGCCCAAACCGTTGACCACGCCTGCCGCCCAGAACGGAATCCAGATCATCTGCAGCGCGGAAATCGCCACGCCCCAGACGCCGAACAGGGCGATATTGATGATGAACATCAGCGTCGGACCCATGAACTCGTGGCGCGCATACAGGTTGCGCTCGAGCCAGTCGTCCGGCGTGCCGCGGCCGTATTTTTCAATTGCCGCGCTATCGGTCGAAGCTACGCGATACAGGTCAACGCCCTGCCACAACACCGTGTTGATGCCGAAGGTTTTCGGGCTATGCGGGTCTTCGTCGGTTTCGCATTTGGCGTGGTGCTTGCGATGGATCGCGACCCATTCCTTGGTCACCATGCCGGTCGACAGCCACGACCAGAAGCGGAAAAAGTGCGCGAGCACAGGATGGAAATCCACGCCGCGATGCGCCTGGCTGCGATGCAGATACAAGGTCACCGAAAATATCGTCAACTGGGTGACGATCAGGAAGTACACCAGCTTGGCAACCCACGACGCATGCGTGATGCCGTGGATCAGGAAATTCAGGATGAAATCCAACATATTGAAATACCACAGGAGGAATAGGCACTATACGTGACTCAGCAAGACCGCACCAGCGACAAACGGGCACGCACTCGTCATTATGCGGGCGCGATTGCGTCAATCAACCGGCCGTTTGTCGAACCACTCGCATATCCAGCAACAATCGCGCCATTCAGCTTGGAAACTCGATGCCCGCATCGCCGTTATTGCAATTGCTCGATGTCAGCCGTGCGCTGGGCGGTCGGAGTGTCGTTGCGGGTCTGAATCTGACCCTGGAACGCGCCTGCGTGCTTGGCCTGCTGGGCGTCAACGGTGCGGGAAAATCCACGACGTTGCGCATGATTGCCGGCGTGCTTGCGCCGAGCACCGGCGAAATCCACATCGACGGCAAGGATCTGCGCGACGACCCCGAATCCATGCGCCGACTGCGCGGCTACCTGCCCGAACAGGTGCCGTTGTATGCAGAGTTGCGCGTGCGCGAATATCTCGATTTTTGCGCGCTCCTTCACGGCTTGCGCGGTAACGCAATGACGAATGCCGTCGATATGGTAATCGAGCGCTGCGACCTGGGTCAGGTTCGTGCACGATTGCTCGGTAATCTGTCGAAAGGTTTTCAGCAACGCGTCGGCATCGCGCAGGCGATCGTGCATTCGCCGGCGCTGATCGTTCTCGACGAGCCAGCTTCCGGACTCGATCCCTTGCAGGCGACACGAATTCGCACGCTCGTGCGCGAGCTGGGTCGCGAGCACGCGGTAATCGTCTCCACGCATCTGTTGCCGGACGTGCAAGCGTGCTGCGATCGCGTCGCGATCCTGCATCAGGGCCGCTTGCGTCATGACGGGCCGTTGCAAACAGCCACAGGCGGCGATTCGCTGCGTATCGTGGTTGCCGCGACGCTGGACGAAGCGGCCTGGGAATCGATTGCTGGCGTGCGCGACGCCAAAGCCGTGGGCGATGGGTGGCGCATCGTTCTTGCCGACAATGCCGCGCCCGCACAGTTGTCGCAGGCGATCGTCGAAAAAGGTTGGGGCCTTATCGAACTGCGACCGGATGCCGTGAATCTGGAAGAGATCTTCCTGCAAATCGCCAGCGCCGACGAAGCGAAGGTGGCCGCATGAGCCTGAGTCTTGCGCGCAACGAGCTGCGCCGGATGTTCGTGCAGCCGCTGGCGTGGGCCATGCTGGCGGCCGTGCTCGGCGTGCTCGCGTATTTCTTTCTATTGTCGCTGAACGGATTTCTGCTGGTAATGCCGAAACTCGCCGGCATGGATTCCGCACCGGGTGTTACGGATCTGGTCGCTTTGCCACTTTTGCGCGCAATTGCCAGCGTGATGTTGCTGGTGGTGCCGCTGCTGGGCATGCGCACGCTGGCCGGCGAACGCCAGAACGCCACGTTGCCGTTGCTGCTCAGTTCCGGTTTGGGCGATGTGCGTATCGTGCTCGGAAAATATCTCGGGCTGCTGGTGTTGCTCGCGATCCTGATCGTGCTCGCCGCCAGCATGCCGTTCAGTCTCGCCATTGGCACAACGCTGGACCTGGGTCGATTGCTCGCCTCCACGCTGGGTTTGCTGTTGTTCGCGGCCGCGCTTGCGGCGATCGCGCTGTGCGCGTCGGCATATGCGCAACAACCGCTGGTGGCAGCCATCGTCGCGCTGGCACTGAATCTGTTGCTGTGGATGATCGATGCCGGCGCGCGCTTCGAAGGTGTGACGAATGGTTTCATCAATTACCTCGCACTACCCACGCACCTCGAACCGTTCCTGCACGGCATCGTGGCCAGCGTCGACATCGTGTATTTCGTCTTGCTGACGGCTGTCGCACTCGCCCTGGCAACACGCCGACTGGCGACAACGCGGGAGCGCGAATGATGTGGCGCGAACGCTCGGGCGACTGGTTGTTCACGCTGTTGCTGCTGACAGCCGCGGTGATGCTCGCGTTCCTGAGCACGCGCTTCGGCTTTCGTCACGACTTCAGCTACGCGCAGCGCTCGAGTCTCGACGCGCAAACGGTGCAGTTGCTGCAAAAATTCGACGGCCCGGTATCGATCGATTCGTATTCACCGCAGGACAACCAGCTGCGCGGCGCGATTGCCGATTTCATCATTCGCTACGAGCGCATCAAGCCGGATATCACGCTGCGCTTCATCGATCCGGATTCCGATCCCGCGGCCACGCGCGAAGCCGGCATTCAGGTCAACGGCGAACTGATCATTCATTATCAGGGTCGCCGCGAACAGCTCAAGGTGTTGACCGAGCGCAGCTTCGACGATGCGTTGCTGCGCGTCTTGCGCGCACAGACCCGGCTCGTCGCGTTTGTTTCCGGCGACGGCGAACGCAAACCCGATGGCGAGGCAAACGCCGATCTGGGCAATTTCGCGGCGCTGCTGCAGGCGCAAGGCGTGCGTGCGCTGGAACTGAATCTCGATTCCGGGCAACAGATTCCGCAAAACGTCGATCTCATCGTCGTCGCCAGCCCGCAGGCGCAAATCGCGGCGGCGGCGACAAGGCAACTGGTTGACTACATCGAAACCGGCGGCAATCTTTTGTGGCTGACCGAACCCGACAGCGATTTCGGTCTGGCACCACTGGCCAAGGCCTTGTCTGTGCATGTACTGCCCGGCGTGGCCGTGGACGGCGCCGGCGGTGCGATGTATCGCATCGACGATCCCAGTTTCATCGCGATTCCAGACTATCCGCGCAACCCGATCACGCAGGACTTCGACCTGACCACGCTGTTTCCGCAAGCTGCCGCACTCGCACAGGTCACCGACGCACAGTGGAAACTCACCCCGCTGTTGCGTACCGGGCAGAAGTCCTGGACCCGGATCGGCGCGATTCCCAAGCAAGGCGACACCACCACGATCAGCTACGACGCAGGCAAAGGCGAGATTCCGGGGCCGCTGGATCTGGGTTTTTCGCTGACCCGGTTGAGCCCGAGCCCGGCCAAACGCGAGCAGCGCGTGGTGGTTATCGGCGACGGCGACTTTCTGTCCAACGCGTTTCTCGGCAACGGCGGCAATCGCGAATTCGGCCAGCGCGTCTTCGACTGGCTGCTGCACGACGATGCGCTGATCCGGATTCCCGACAAACTCGCGCCGGATCGTCACCTCGCGTTGAGTCAAACTGCGCTCGGCGTACTCGGTTTCGGTTTCCTGCTCGCTTTGCCCGGATTGCTGCTGCTTGCAGGCGGGCTGATCTGGTGGCGTAGACGGCGCGCGTAGGCGGAAGATGCATGCGCAACTCGTCGCGGAATCTTTTGCTGCTGGCCATCCTCACCGCTGTCATTGGTGCTGCGGTGTACGCACAGATCCATCACGAACAAGAACAGCTTCGCACGCGCCGCCTGAGCGAAATCGATGCGGCCGGCATCAGCCACGTCAGCGTATCGTGCATGGATTGCCGCACGCGTCGCTTCGAACGCAACGGCGATGGCTGGCGCATGCTCGAACCGTTTGTGCTGCCTGCATCGACCGTCGCCGTGAAACGACTGATTGCCGTGGCACGTTCACCAGTGCACGAATGGCTATCGATGCGCGATCACGATCCGACCAAGCTAGGCCTTGCGCCACCCCGGATCACGCTCACGCTCGACGGCACCATCATCAAGATCGGCAATGAAGATCCCATCGATCATGATCGCTATGTGCGCATCGGCGACAAGCTCGCCCGCGTGCCGGACCGCTTCAGTGCGCGCCTGCTCGAATCGCCTCAAAGCGAGCTGACCGATCCTGGCGCCGTGACGAAACCCTAGCCATGCCCGAACTCCCTGAAGTCGAAACCACGCTGCGCGGCATTGCGCCGTATCTGGTCGGTCATCGCGTCGTGTCGCTGACGATTCGCCAGCCACGTTTGCGCTGGCCGATTCCGCTGGCGCTGCGTCGCTCGCTGCCGGGCCAGACAATCGAACAAGTCGAACGCCGCGCAAAGTACCTGCTCGTACATACCAAGTCCGGCAGCGCGTTGCTGCACCTGGGCATGTCCGGCTCGTTGCGCGTACTCAACGCGGATGCGGTCGCGGGCAAGCACGATCATTTCGACTGGCGACTGGATTCCGGCCGCATCCTGCGCTTCACCGACCCACGCCGCTTCGGCTGCCTGCTCTGGCAGAAGCCCGGTCAAGTCCATCCATTGCTCGCCAATCTCGGACCCGAACCCCTGGACCCGGCATTGGACGGGAAATATTTGTGGGAGCGATCGCGTGGCCGCAGCGCAGCAGTCAAGACGTTCCTGATGGACCAGCAAATAGTCGTCGGCGTCGGCAACATCTACGCCGTTGAAGCGCTGTTCGCTGCCGGCATTCACCCGAAGCGTGCTGCCGGATCGGTATCGGTCGCGCGATACGAGCGTCTTGCCGACGAGATAAAGCGCATCCTCGGCCACGCGATCGCGCGCGGCGGCACAACATTGCGCGACTTCATAAGCCCCGACGGCGTGCCCGGCTATTTCGAGCAGGAACTGTTCGTCTATGGCCGTGCCGGTCAACCCTGCAAGGTTTGTGCAACGCTGATCCGCTGTGTCGCGATCGGGCAGCGCTCAACGTTCTATTGTCCGCGTTGCCAGCATTGAAGGATTGGTCTGCACCATGGCATCCGCCCGCCGAAAGCGCCACCGATCAATCCGCCGCCACGCCGAACAGCACCACTGCCGCCGCCAGTGCGGCAGCGGCGGCAAATAGCGTGCGTCGAACGCTATCGCCGCGCGCCAGGCGCCACGCCAATATGCATTGCAGCAGGTAGTACACCGCGAATGCCCGGCTGGCGTAGGCGATCAGGCCAAGAATATCCGTACTCCATGTCAGCAGCACCGCCACGACCGCGATACCGGCATAGGCGACGCGCGAATTCACGCGACCGCGCGTGTACTCGGTCATCAGACCGCCGGCTCCGCTCATGTCGGCCACGGCCGCCGACAGTTGCGACGCCAGCGCGGCGAGCACCAGCAGCGGACCCAAAACCCCCGCGACATGCGCCAGAATATCGACGATTTGCGTTTCCTCACCGACCCCGGGTCGGCCACCCGGCGCATGCGGCATCAACAAGGCGATGAAGGTCACGTAGATGCCGCTGGAAATCCACTGCGCCCGACGCATGCTGCGAATACGCAATGCTGCCGGATAGTGCCTGCCGAGAAAGCGCGACGTTTCGAACCCCTGCACGAGAATCACGCAGCCCAGCAACACGCGCATGACATGCGTCGGCGTCTCGTGCATCGCCACTGGCGCATGCAAGTGCGAATCCGGGCCCGGCAGCAGCGCCAGCGCCAGTACCAGCAGCGTGCCGGCGATCACCGCCAGCTTGAAACTGACCGCGCCGACCTCGATGCGCTCCAATCCACGAAACCCACGCAAGAACCCAACCGCACCCAGGACCAACACGGCAGCCGTGGTCGCGCTGCGCGCCAGCGTCGGATCGACCATGCCGGCACCCTTGATCAGGTACGCGCCGAGCAGATTGAGATAGTAGGAGACGGATATGAAATAGGCGAACGCCAGACACAGATCGGCGAACCGATCGAAAGACAAGGCCATGCCTGCGGTATCCGGGTGATCGCGCAAGGGTTCGGCATGCGCGATGTTGTAACGGATTGCGCTACCGAACAGCCACGCCAGCGCGCACAACCCTGCCATGGCCAGCGGCGCCAGTACGCCTGCGATATCGGACAGCAGCGGACCGACGACCAGAAATCCTGAACCGATGATCGACGCCAGTGGCGTTATGGTTGCGCGCCAAGCCGGGCGCCGGGCGACACGCGGATTCAGCAACAGCAGCGCAAGAATCGCCGTAGTCGCAACGGCCACAGCATCCAGCGCGACGTCGCTCATCGCGCACTCGCGGCAGAAAAACTCCGGCAACGCACGCGCCTGTGCATCACGTGTGTTCTGGCAAATCGCCCAACGGCAGCGTCGATTGCTGAAGTTCGATGCGGCCTTCGCCAGCCACGATCTTCTTGAACTCGGCGCGACTTACCGAAACGTAACGCTCGTTGCCTCCGATCTGCACCTGCGGACCATCAGTGACCACGCGCCCGTGTTCGTCGACGCGCACAACCATCGTCGCCTTCTTGCCGCTGTGACAGATCGTCTTGATTTCGGTGAGCTCATCGGCCCAGGCGAGCAGGTACTGGCTGCCTTCGAACAATTCGCCGCGAAAATCCGTGCGCAAACCGTAGGCCAATACGGGAATGCGCAGATTGTCGACGATGTCGCTCAGCTGCCAGACTTGCGCACGCGACAGGAATTGCGCTTCGTCGACCAGAACGCAGTGCAAGGCACCATGCGCAGCAATGTCGGCATGCGCGATGTGCAGCAAGTCGTCCGCGCGCGTAAACATATGGCCAATTGCTTTCAAGCCGATGCGCGACGCCACCACGCCGGTACCCGCACGATCGTCGAGTTGCGGCGTCAGAATCAATGTGCGCATGCCACGCTCGTGATAGTTGTGTGCACTCTGCAACAGCGTCGTGGTCTTGCCGGCGTTCATCGCCGAGTAGTAGAAATAGAATTTGGCCATTGTGGGGCTGAGGGCTGAGGGCTGAGACTGAAGTGTCTCAATAATTCGTCATTTCCGCGAAAACGCGAATCCGGTTCCTGCTTGTCGGTTTTGTGGCGTTGAAGCCAGAACAAGAACCCGATCCCGGGTTCCGCTTCGTGGCCAGGAATGACGGGCTTTTGATCTGGCGAATCCCGAGACCCGAATGCCGGCTCTCCAGTCAATACGCTATTCTACCGATGTTTGTCATAGCCACATCCCCTGCAACAGCGCAGCGCGCCCTCAGCCCTTCAGCCATCAGCCCTCATTGCCCATGTTGAATCCGCAACAACGCGCCGCCGTGCAGTATTGCGACGGACCCTTGCTGGTGCTTGCCGGTGCCGGCTCCGGCAAGACTCGCGTGATCACCGAAAAGATTGCACATCTCGTTGCACACCGGCATTTGTCGCCGGGCAGGATCGCTGCGATCACGTTTACCAACAAGGCCGCGCGCGAAATGCGCGAGCGTGCGGCACGGCTGGTCAAAGGCGCGGTGGCGCAGGAACTCAATGTGTGTACGTTTCATGCGCTCGGTTTGAAATTCCTGCAGATCGAACATGCAAAGCTCGGCCTCAAGCGTGGGTTTTCCGTGTTCGACGGCGACGACAGTGCGGCGATCGTGAAGGATCTCGCGCCAGCGGCAACCAAACCGGATCAGTTGTTCGGTCTGCGCCACCTGATTTCGACTGCGAAAAACAACGGGCTCGCACCCGAACAGGCGCTGGAGCAGGCGCGCGGCGCGCGCGAAATCGAAGCCGCCGCACTCTACGCGAAGTATCAAAAGCGCCTTGTCGCATTCAATGCAGTGGATTTCGATGATCTGATTCGCCTGCCGCTGAGCTTGCTCGATTGCGATGCCGAAACGCGTACTGCGTGGCGCGAACGTATCCGCTACCTTCTCGTCGACGAATACCAGGACACGAATTGCGCGCAATACCGGTTGCTCAAGCAATTGGCAGGCGATCGCGGCGCATTCACCGCGGTCGGCGACGACGATCAATCCATCTATGCGTGGCGCGGCGCGAATCCGGAGAATATCGACGAACTGGCGCGCGATTATCCGGCGCTGAAGGTCATCAAGCTGGAACAGAACTACCGCTGCAGCGCTCGCATCCTGCGCGCGGCGAACGCGCTGATTCGGCACAACCCACATGTGCACGAAAAGCGCCTGTGGTGCGAACACCGCGAAGGCGCACCGATCCGCGTGCTGGTCTGCCGCGACAACGAGCATGAGGCCGAACGCATTGCCGCCGACATCGCACACCGCCAGCAGACCGTAAAGGCACCGTGGCATGAATTTGCGGTGTTGTATCGCGGCAATCATCAATCGCGGCCGCTGGAAAAGGCGCTGCGCCTCGCCCGGATTCCGTATCACCTGACCGGCGGCACGGCATTTCTGGAACGCACCGAAGTGAAAGACGTACTGGCGTATCTGCGCCTGATCGTCAATCCCGATGACGACGCGGCATTCCTGCGCATTGCCAATGTGCCGCGCCGCGAGATCGGCGCGACCACGCTGGAAAAGCTCGGAGAACTGGCGCAATCGCGACACACATCGATGCTGCGCGCTGCGCACAGCGATGCGGCGCTGGGCCAACTCGCACCGCGATCGGCATCGGCGCTGGCCGGATTCGCCGCGCTGATCGACGGATTTTCATCGGACATGCAACGTCTGTCAGCCGCCGATCTGGTCGACGCGATCGTGACGCGCACAGGCTTCGCCGAACACCTGCGCGGCGAAGTACGCGACGAATCATCGCGCATGCGACGCCTCGAAAATCTGCAGGAACTCGCCGACTGGTTTCGCGCGATGCAAAGCAACGGCGCGCGCGCCGGCGATCTGGCGGCGCAACTTGCATTGCTCACTCATGCGGATCGCGACGATTCTGGCAATGCCGTGCGCTTGATGACGCTGCACTCGGCCAAAGGGCTGGAATTCGATTTCGTCTATATCGTTGGTGCCGCCGAAGGGACATTACCGCACGATGCCGGTATCGACGAAGGCCGCCTCGACGAAGAGCGTCGCTTGTTCTATGTCGGCATCACGCGCGCGAAGCAGCGTCTGTGTCTGTCCTATCCGGGCCGATCGAGGCGTTACGCCGAAATCGTTGCCAACGAACCCAGTCGCTTTCTCGCCGAGCTACCACCCGGCGATCTGCATCGCGATGGCGAAGACAGTGAACGCGATGCAACGTCCGAGCGCGAATTGGCGTCGTCGCACATCGCGCGCCTGACCGCGATGCTGGCCGAGTAATCGAACCGACAAGCGCGTCAGACGCCTGTAGTACACTTTCTGCAGGTTCCCGCCATCGGGTTCAACGGAGAAAATCATGCGTCGCGTCCTCGCGTTTTTCCTGCCGGTTTTGTTGCTGTCCGGCTGCGCCACCACATCGCCGAAGCACGCAGCGCCGTCGCCTGCCAAAAGCGTGCCGGGCACTACTGCCGCAGTCGATAGTGTCCCCGCCGATGACAGTTTGAATGCGACCGTGTGGGCACAGACTTCCGTCGAACATGACCTGATCTACCGTGAAATCTACCGCGTAGCGCAGGAAAAACTTGCCGGCGCCGTGGCCCACAAGAGTTGGGATGCGCTGCCTTTCGACGAACGCAACAAGGCTGCCGCCGATTTGCCGCCTGCGATTATCCTCGACGTCGACGAAACCGTGCTGGACAACTCGCCAAACCAGGCGCGACTGATTCGCGATGGCCGCGAATTCGACGAATTCAGCTGGTCGCAGTGGTGCAAACAGGCGATCGCAAAACCGTTGCCGGGCGCACTGCAATTCACCCGTTACGCCGCCGCACATGGCGTGGCCGTGTTTTACCTGACCAATCGCAACCAGGATCTGAATGCGGTAACTCTCAAGAATCTGCGCGATGATGGTTTCCCGGTGGCCGGCGACGATCGCTTTCTCGGTCTGGGAGTGTATTCGAAGGATTGCGAACAGATCGGCTCGAGCAAGAGCTGTCGCCGCCGAAGCATTGCTCAACATTATCGTGTACTGATGCAGTTCGGCGATCAGATCGGCGACTTCGTCGACGTGATCGCGAATACGCCGGCCGGACGTCGGACCGCCGTGCAACCATATCTGGACTGGCTCGGCGACCGCTGGTTCGTGTTTCCCAATCCGGTCTACGGCAGTTGGGAACCGGCCTTGTTCAACAACGACTGGACGCTGTCGCGCCCTGATCGGCGTGCGAAAAAGCGCGCGGCGCTGAGCACCAACTAAACCCCGGCTGACCGGGTTTCGGGCGGCTCTTGCCAAGCTGGCATACGCTCACTAGAGTGACCGTCCCGCAATAACACCTACCTTTTGGGGATCCACATGTACAGCAAGCTCGCTCGTATCATTCCGTTCGCCTTCCTCGCGCTGGCGGCCGCCGGCTGCGGCCAGCAAGGCCAAAACGGCAACGCGGCGGTGTCCGCGACCGCTTCGCCGACGACACCTGACGGCGCCATCGCCGGTTCGATTACCGCTCTGCGCAACAACAATGTTGGCGCGCTGCTGGAAACCGCCATGCCGCCGGCCGCGCTGGCCAAGCTCAAGGCCGATTGGCACGACAACATGAACAAGGATCCGGTCACGGATCAACAGCGCAAGGATTTTGCCGAGCACATGGCCAAACTCACTGCGCCGGATGCCGAGGCCAAGCTGTATGCCGAAGTTGAACCGAAGCTCAAGGAATTCGATGAAAAGTCGGCACAGCAGCTGCCGATGATGATCGCCATGGGGCAGAGTTTTGCCCAGAGCACGATCAAGCAGAGCAAGGATTTGACGGATCCACAAAAGCAGCAGGCTGAAGCGTTGCTCGACGCCACCGCAAAATGGGCGCAGACGACCAAGTTCACCGATCCTGCATTGATCAAGGCTGCGATTGCCGTTATCTGCAAAACCGCGCGCGCCCTGAACCTGAAGACGATCGACGACGCGCGCGCCCTGAGCTTCGATCAAGGCATGCAGAAAGCCGGCATCGTAGTCGGCGGCCTGAAGCAAGTGCTTGCCGTCTACGGCTTGAACATGGACAAGGCGCTGGACTCGGTCAAGGTCACGCCGGTATCCACCAATGGCGACTCGGCCAAAGTCACGGTCAGCTACACTGCCTTCGATCAACCGTTCTCCACTGAAGCCCAGATGGTGAAGCTGGACGGCAAGTGGTACGGCAAGCACGCCGTCGAGCAATGGCACAAGGAGCAGCAGAAGGAAATTGCCGACGCAGCCGCCAAAGCCGCCACGCCTCCAACGAGCCCGGCGACCGGCAAATAACCGATTCGACCGCACCCGTTGCCCGCACCCTGCGTGCGCGGCAACGGCGCGCGTTTAGGCAGCGGAAACGCGCGGGTTGAGACTGTACAACCCGACCAGTCCTGTTTGCGCCAGCACATGCCCTTGCATCGCCTTGCGCGCGTCGGCAAGTGTGAAGCGGCCGTCCAGGCCCAGGCTCGCACAATCCAGGGCAAACACGCTGAAATGGTAGTGGTGGACGATGCTGTCGTTCCACGGCGGACACGGACCGTCGTAGCCGTAGTAGTCGCCAGCCATGTCAGCGTCATTGGCGAACCAGCCGGTGTAATCGTTGATGCCTTGACGCGCACCGCGCGGACCGGCCGGGTGACGTTTGCCGCGTGCCGCTATGCCGTTGCTGCACGCGCCCGCCTCGATCACGTGGCAATCGGCCGGAATATCCGTCATCACCCAGTGTACGAATTCGGCGCGTGGCAGATCCGCGGGTACCATGCGTCCGGCTTGATTGACGTCATCGGGCTTGCTCGGTACATCCGGATCGACACAGGTGAGGACCAGGGATTTTGCGCCAGTGGGAATTTCCGACCATGCCAGGTGAGGATTGCGGTTATTCGACAACGCGACCGGATCGCCCGGTTTGCCGAACGCAAATTCGACCGGAATCACTTCGCCGTCGCTGAAGTTGTCACTGAACAATTGCATCGAAACTCCTTGGGTCGACAAGTAACGGGCGTTGCGAAACTCAAGTTCCGGGATCGTCGTGACCATCGCCGGCGATTTGGTGCTTTCGGTTCCCTGGTACCGACTCCCGATTCCCGCCTTTCAAATACGTCACGCGGTAAACCGCACCGGCCATGTCGTCGCTGATCAACACACTGCCATCGGGCAGCGGTTGCACATCAACCGGGCGACCCCAGGCCTTCTCGTTCTGCATGAAACCAGTAACGAACGGTGTTTGCGCGACGACACGATCGCCATCCACACGCACTGCCATGACGCGGTAGCCGCTTTTCTTGCTGCGATTCCACGACCCATGTTCGGCAACGAGAATTGCGCCGCGATATTCGGCCGGAAACATTTTCCCGGTATAGAACCGCATGCCCAGTGAAGCGACGTGCGCGCCGAGCTTAAGTGCCGGCGGTGCGTAGTCGCTGCACGAGTGTCCCTTGCCGAATTCCGGGTCGAGAGTGTCGCCCTGGTGGCAATAGGGATAGCCGAAATGCTCGCCGATGCGATCGATGCGATTCAGTTCGTCGCTGGGCAAATCGTCGCCGAGCAGATCGCGGCCGTTGTCGGTAAACCATAGCTTGCCGCTGCCGGGCTGCCAGTCGAAACCGACGGTATTGCGAATGCCGCGCGCTATATCCTGCCAGTGGCTGCCGTCGGCATTCATGCGCAACAGCTTCGCATAGTCGGGGCCCGGGTCGCAGATGTTGCACGGCGCGCCGATCGGCACATACAACTTTCCGTCGGGACCAAACGCGATGAACTTCCAGCCATGGTGAGTCTTTGTCGGCAATTTGTCGGTGACGATTTGCGCCGTCGGCGGATGATCCAGGTGCTGCTCGATGTCGCGGAATACGAGGATGCGGCTTACCGCCGAAACATAAAGATCGCCGTGGTGGAACGCTACACCCACCGGCAGTTCAAGATCGTGGGCGATGATGCGCACGCGTTCCGCACGGCCATCGTGATCGGCATCGGTCAATGCGTAGACATCGCCCGCACGCATCGAGCCGACAAACACCGTGCCTTTTGTGCCAATGGCAATTTCGCGCGCTGAAGGAACCTGATCCGAATAAACGGAAAGATGAAACTCCGGGGGCACGGTCAATCGCGAAATCCGCGGTTGCGCCGCGGCGTTGCCGAGCAGCAGCAAGCCACAACCGAGGAGCAGGAAACGCAAGTTTTCAGCGGTCCGGATCATCCAATAAAGGATACACCTCAATCGATGCCGCACCTTGCGCATCGCAACATGTGCAACTGCAACGTTCTGATTTTGTGGCCAAATTGCGCGCGCACCAACCGCGTCACGAAGGTCATGCGGATTTCGCGCCGACGCCTCCCGTACAATTGCCGGATGCAATCCACCGACACTACCGATCAACCCACTGCGCGTCCGAAAGCCGGCTGGTGGCTGCGCGCATTGGGCGCACTGCTGGAACCGTGGTTGCGCATTCGCCGCGAACCGGCGCAAGCCAAGACGACCGTCGATCCGGCGTTGCCGGTGTGCTACGTCACCGAGCGCTATGGCTTGTCCGATACGCTGATTCTCGAACAGGCCTGTCGCGAAGCGGGGCTGCCCGAACCGCTGCAATCGCTTGATCTGGGCGGATTGCGCAAGAAGCGTGCAATGTTTGCCTTGTCGCCGCGCGAAGGCTGGCTGTTTCGACGCCGACCGCGCACGCACTCGCAGACGTTGGCGCAATTGCTGGATACGCTGCGCGCGCAGCCGGATTTGAATTTGCAATTGGTGCCGGTATCGATCTTCGTCGGCCGTGCGCCGGATCGCCAGAGCGGCTGGTTCCGCGTGCTGTTCTCGGAAAACTGGGTCGTGGTCGGCCGTTTCCGGCGCCTGCTCGCGCTGTTGCTCAATGGGCGAAATACCGTCGTGCAGTTCGCTGCGCCCATATCATTGCGCGGCGTGCTCGACGACGAGCGCGACGCACCGAACACCCTGCGCAAGGTGTCGCGCGTGTTGCGTGTGCATTTCCAGCGCGTGCGCGCACTGGTTATCGGACCCGATCTTTCGCATCGACGCACCCTGGTTGACGCAGTGCTGCGGGCCGAGCAGGTACGCGCTGCGATCGCAACAGCAGCGAGCAAGGAGAATGCCGGGGTCGACAAGGTGACCGCCAGGGCTCGCGGCTTCGCCTGGGAAATCGCCGCCGATTTGTCGTTTCCGGTCGTGCGTTCCGTTTCGTTCCTGCTGATCGGGTTGTGGAACAAGATTTACGACGGCGTGTACATGCACCATTTCGACAAGATGCGCGCCGCCGCGCCCGGCCACGAAATTATCTACGTCCCCTGTCATCGCAGCCATGTCGACTATCTATTGATGTCATGGCTGTTGCATCAGAACGATTTTGTCGTGCCGCACATCGCTGCCGGCATCAACCTGAACCTGCCGATACTCGGGCCATTGCTGCGTCGCGGCGGCGCCTTCTTCATGCGTCGCAGTTTCAGCGATCCGTTGTACTCAACGGTGTTCCGCGAATACATGGGCCAGTTGTTCGCACGCGGTGTTTCGATAGAGTATTTCATCGAAGGTGGACGATCGCGCACCGGACGTTCGCTCGCGCCGCGCGGCGGTTTGCTTTCGATGACGCTGCGCAGCTACCTGCGCGAGTCGCGTCGTCCGGTGATGTTTCAACCAGTCTATATCGGCTACGAAAAAATCATGGAGGGCGATTCCTACATTGGCGAGCTGTCCGGAAAGCCGAAGAAGAAGGAATCGTGGCTGGGGCTTCTGCGCGCGTTCCGGGTGCTGCGCAAACACTACGGCAAGGTTGTGGTGAATTTCGGAGAACCGGTTTTTCTGACGCCGCTGCTCAATGAAATCGCACCGGATTGGCGCGAGGCCGCCAGCGATCCGGACAGCAAGCCGGCTTGGCTGAAATCCGCCGTGGATGCGCTGGCCGAACGCATCCAGGTCAACGTCAATCGCGCCGCGGACATCAATCCAATCAATCTTCTGGCATTGGCGCTGCTGTCCACGCCCAAGCACGCGATGGCCGAAAGCGATTTGCTCGCGCAGCTCGAATTGACCAAGCAGTTGCTCATCGCGCTCCCCTATTCGGATCGCATCACGATTACCGATTTGAGTCCCGCGGACATCATCGCCTACGGCGAAAAGATGCAGGCGGTCCAACGCGTGGCGCATCCGCTTGGCGACGTTTTCGTGTGCGAAGGCAAGACCGCCGTGCTGCTTTCCTATTTTCGCAACAACGTGCTGCACCTGCTCGCAACAGCAGCCTGGGTCGCGTGCTGTTTTCTCAACAATCGCCGCGTAACCCGCGCAACCGTTACCCGCCTGGGTCGTACCATTTATCCCTTCATTCAGAGTGAGCTTTTCCTGCCCTGGGATGAAGACGGCTTCGTCGCTCAAATCGAAACCACTGTCGATTTCTTTGTCGAGCGCGGTCTGCTTCACTGCGTCGGCGGCGGACGCATTCTCAGTCGCGATCCCGGCCAGAGCGACGCGGCGTATCAATTGCGAGTGGTCGCACACAGCATGTTGCAGGCGTTTGAGCGCTACTACATCGCGATCGCCGCATTGGTGCGCAACGGGCCGCATACGCTCAGCGCAAACGAGCTGGAAAAATTGTGCACTTTGACTGCGCAGCGGCTTTCCCTGCTGCATGAATTCAACGCCCCGGAATTTTTCGATCGGTCCTTGTTCAGAGGGTTCATCCAGAAGCTGCGCGAGCGCGGCGTCATCCGGGCGGACCACGACAACAAGCTCGATTTCGACAGCGATCTGGAAACCATCACCGGCGACGCCAAGATCATCCTGAGTCGGGATATCCGGCATGGCATCCTCAAGTTGACGCCGGAGCGGCGCGAGCTGCTTGTCGAGGCCTCGCCGCCGGCGGATTCGTCTTCCGGCGAATAGTTGCCGCGCGCGACTTTCACTCGCCTGCCAACGAGCGCAGCAAAACCTCGAGCCGCGGGCGTCTGAGGCGCGACGGCTTCGCGGCCAACCGCAATTGCCGATTGCGGATCCACGCTGCCCGAACATTGTCATAACTTGCCGGCCCGGCGCCCGAACAAGCGCCGCGTGCGGTCGCCCTCGAGCGTTGTCATGGACTCGCCATCCAAGCGAGGAGACGGCAATGACCAACGACAGGCTTTCCAATTCAATCAGACATGCATTCGATCTGTTGCGTACGCACACGCGACGCGGGCCGGTATCGCTTCGTGCAGCGGTTGCGTCACACGAAGACCCCGATCCGGATTGGCAACCGTTGTGACCGACCGAGGAGATGCCATGAACATGCAATCGATTGCGTCGTTTCACCAATGCCGTTTGCGTCCAGGCATTGTTCGCGCTGTTGTTGCTGAGCGGCGTTGCGCAGGCGGCCGAGCCCGGCAGTGGCGAATTGCGTCTGCTCGACAAGGCCGGTACCAGCCACGAACTGGCGAGCCTCGACACCAGCGTCGATTATCGCGTCAACGGTCTGGTTGCCGAAGTCGCCGTGCACCAGCGTTTTCGCAACGACAGCGGGCAGTGGCTTGAAGGCCAGTACCTGCTGCCGCTGCCGGTGGGCGCGGCGGTTTACGCCATGACCGTGCATATTGGCGATCGCGTCATCGTCGGCGACGTGCAGGAGAAGCAGGCGGCGCGAAAAGTGTTCGAGCAAGCGCGCGAAAGCGGTCACAAGGCCGCACTGGTCGAAGCCGACGGCAGCAATCTGTTTCGCACCGCCGTGACGAATGTTTCGCCGAACGAAAGTGTGGAGGTCGAGCTGCATTATTGGCAGCAAATCGATTACACCGGCGGCGTGTTCTCTTTGCGCTTTCCGCTGACCTACACGCCACGCTATCGCATGCAACGCAATGCCGCTCCGCCATCGCAGGATGCCGGCACGACCGGCCCCGAGGTTTTCGCTTCGGCGAAGGATGAGCCGCCCTTGAGCACGCACATCAACGTTGTCCTTGACGCCGGTGTTGCACTGGCCGCAGTCACCAGCCCGAGCCATGCGATTGTCGCCGCCAAATCCGACGAGACAAAACCGGGTGGCACCTGGAATGTGCATTTGCGCGACGGCGTGACCGTGCCGGACCGCGACTTCGTGCTGCAGTGGAAACCGCAAGCCTACGCCGAGCCCAAACTCGCGAGCTTCAACGAGGATGTCGATGGTGCGCACTACGCGATGCTGATGTTGCTGCCGCCGCAGACACAGGCACAGTCATTGCCGCGCGAGCTGATCCTTGTCATCGACACGTCCGGCTCGATGGGCGGTGCGTCGATCACACAGGCGCGCGCGGCACTGGACATGGCGTTGCGGCAACTGCGCCCGCAAGATCGTTTCAACGTGATCGAATTCAATTCGATCATGAATCCCTGGCGCGCCCAGGCCGTGGCCGCAACACCGGGTGCGGTGGCCGAGGCGCGCCAGTGGGTATCGCAATTGCAGGCGCGCGGCGGTACCGAGATGGCAGCGGCCATGCAATTGGCCTTGAGCGGACACGCACCTCCGGGCTACGTACGCCAGGTCGTGTTCGCGACCGACGGTGCCGTGGATAATCCGGCCGGATTGATGGCGCTGATCGATCAGGATCTCGGTGACTCGAGGTTGTTCCCGATAGGCATTGGCAGTGCGCCCAATGCCGGGTTCCTGCAATCGGCTGCCAAACACGGTCGCGGCAGTGAA
Organism: uncultured Pseudomonadota bacterium; assembly: GCA_963711075.1. Classification (GTDB taxonomy): domain Bacteria; phylum Pseudomonadota; class Gammaproteobacteria; order Xanthomonadales; family Rhodanobacteraceae; genus Rudaea. The sequence goes on from CAVQCW010000004.1 coordinate 211,365, forward strand.
ACCGTGATTGCGGATTTGCACCAGGTGGAAGCGGCAATGCGCGGGTTGTTGGCCAAACTCGATCATCCCGCGATGCGCGATCTGCATGTCGATTGGCCCGCCGGAACGGAGGTTTACCCGCGCCAACTGCCCGATCTGTATCTGGGCGAGCCCTTGCTGTTGACCGCGCGACTGCCGCAAGTTGTCACCGAGGTCCGGGTCAACGGCATGCTCGCCGATCAGGAATGGAGTTCCCTGGCAAAACTGGATTCCGCTCGCGGCGCGCAGGGACTGGATCGGCTGTGGGCGCAATCGCGCATCAGCGATCTCGAGGAGCAACTAAGCCGTGGCGGAGATGAAAGCTCGTTGCGCCCGCAGATCGTCGATGCAGCGCTGAAGGCGCATTTGGTCAGCCGCTTTACCAGTCTCGTTGCGGTCGACAAGACGCCGGCGCGTGCTTCAGATTCGACCCTGCACAGCACACAGATTCCGAACGTGCTGCCGGTCGGGTCGGCATTCGCACAGACCGCAACGCCGGCACGCCTGCAATTGTTGCTGGGTGTCATCGCGCTGCTGCTGGCACTGCTGATCTGGCGCACACAAGGCAGGCACGCATGAGCGAATCTGCTCGCCACCTGCCACGTATCGGCATCGGCGCGCTGCTGGCGCTGGCGGTCGCAATGATCGCCAGCGCCAGCTGGATTCATGTCAAGGCGGCGCTGGCGCAAGTCTTGTTGCAGCGTGCATGGACGCAATCGGACAACGGTCGCCGCAACGTGCGACCCTGGCCTTGGGCCGACATGGCACCGATTGCACGCTTGAGCGTGCCGAGATTGGGCAAGAGTTTCATCGTGCTCGACAACGACAGCGGACAAGCGCTGGCATTCGGTCCCGGCTGGACGCCCTCAAGCGCCGTGCCGGCCACACCGGGACTCAGTGTCATCAGCGCACATCGCGACACGCAGTTTGCGTTCCTGCAGGGCCTGCATCAAGGCGATCGCATCGAAGTCGACGCGGCAGCCGGACAACGCAACTATCGTGTCGTATCCACGCGCATCGTCGACAGCACCCATTTGCGTCTTGCGAATTCCGCAAGCGCCGACGCACTCGTCCTGGTGACGTGTTACCCGTTCGACGCGATAGTACCCGGCGGCTCGAAACGCTACGTCGTCGAAGCGCTGCCCCAGGGCGTCAACGGCCGATTCGAACGGCGCGTGGCGATGTTGCGCTGAGCCAAATGCGTCGCCGCTCGGCGCGCAAGTATTTCCACCGCGCAGGACAAAAGGGATACGAGGGGCAATCGATTGATTGCCTTCCTGTATGTCCTTCGCGTCCCTTGTGTCCTTCGTGGTGAAACCGCTTGTTGATTTTGGGGAACACTCGACTCACGCATCCAGATCGGGAATCTGTTTGCTCTCCAGTTTGGCGATCGTGTCCTTGAGCAGCAGCTTGCGCTTTTTCAGGCGCTTGAGCTGCAGTTCATCATATTGCGGGTCCGCACACAGACGCACGATTGCGTTATCCAAATCGCGATGTTCGATTCGCAATTCGACCAATTGGCGGGCGATAGCGGCAGGATCGTCGTTCACGTCGTGACTGTGCGGCTGACTGGCGTATGAGTCTAACCGTGAAGTGCCAATGTGTCGCGCGAGCCGCGACTGATCCATCTTACAATGACCGGCTCGGCGCGAGCGCAGCCAATTGAAAATGGCTTGCTCGCAATAGCCGCCCCGATTTTCTCCTGGAGCATCGCCATGTGGTTTCGCAATTTGACCTTTTTCCGTTTTTCCAAAGCCACCGGCAAGAGTCTGGACACACTTGAAATGGCACTTGAGGAACGTCGTTTGCGCGAGTGCGGTCCGCTCGAGCTGGCGACACATGGCTTCGTATCACCATACGGCCGCAACGAGACGGCACTGGTTCACCGCCAGGCAGGTCACGCACTATTGACCATGGGCAGTGAACACCGATTGCTGCCCAGCGCGGTGGTAAACGACGAATTAGCAGCACGTTTGCAGAAGATCAGCGAAAAAGACGGTAAGCGCATCGGCGCCAAGCAGCGCAAACGACTCAAGGAAGAAGTTTTGACTGATTTGCTGCCACGCGCCTTCACCCAGTTGACGCGGCTAAATATCTATTTTTCCTCGAAAAATGGCTGGCTGGTCCTGGACACGGCAAGTCACAAGGCGGCCGAGGAAGCCGTGCAGCAGATTCGCATGGCCTTGGGCAGCTTTCCGGCGACCCCGCCGGCTGCGGAACAATCGCCTCGCGCCCTGATGACGGACTGGCTGATCCGTGGCAAGCTACCGCCAGGCTTGGTACTGGGGGACGAATGCGAATTGCGCGATCCAGCCGAAACCGGCGCAGTGGTGCGTTGTCGCCGTCAGGACCTTGAAACCGATGAAGTGCGTGAGCATCTGAAATCCGGCAAGCAGGTGTTTCAGCTCGGCTTGACGTTCGAAGATCGCATCGGTTTCGTGCTCGGTGAAGATCTCAGCGTGCGCAAGCTGCGTTTTCTTGATCAGGTTCGCGACGAGCTTGGCGACAGTGGCGCCGGTTCGGCGCAAGCGGAACTCGATTCGCAATTCGCGCTCATGACGTTGGAACTGGATCGTGTGTTGGAGCAATTCGCGGAATGGTTCGGCCTGCCGCGACCGAAAGACAAGAATGGATGACAACCACAGTCGGAAATCGAATTCGACATGAAAGCTTCAGGTGACAATCCTTATCTGGAATTGGCCACGCCGGCCGGCGATACCATCAAGGTGTTGCGCAATGCGCACCCGCGCGCGCGACGCTTGCGCCTGACCGTGACCTACGGTGGCGCGCGCGTGTCGTATCCACAGGGAACGCATCCAGCGCAAGTATTCGCGTTCCTGCGCAAACACGCCGACTGGCTGGAACGCAAGCTCGGTGAATTCAAACTCGACGAGACAGGACCGCCACGACTCAAACCAGGCGTGCCAACCTTGATTCCGCTTCGCGGGGAAACCACACGACTGCAGTGGCGCCACGGCAGTTATCCGCGCGTTGAACTCAATGGCGATCATCTCGTGCTGTCGCTGCCAACGCCGCACACCAATCGCAGCCTCAGCGCAGCGCGTTCGCTGTTGCAAGCTTTTCTGCAGGCACAAATTCGCCGCGATGTATCGCGCTATATCGCGCGCTATTCCGACGAGTTGGGACGCGGGCCGAACGGCGTGCGAATCAAACCGCTCAAGAGTCTATGGGGTAGTCTGGATACGCGCGACTGGGTCACCCTTGATCTTTCCCTGGCCTTGGCTCCCCTGGCCGCTTTGCGCTACGTGGTTGTGCACGAGTTGTGTCACCTGCGCGCGCGCAATCACTCGCCTCGCTTCTGGTCGCTCGTCGGTTCGTTGTATCCAGGTTGGGAAGCGCAGCGCGACTGGCTGAAGTCCAACGGTTACGCCCTCAAGGCGGAACTGGCGCGCCTGACCGGCAGCTGAGTTTTCAGCCGAAACGTTTTCGCCGCATCGTGGAGATCCTCACCAGCGAGCATCTCCTGAAATGAAATCAAGAATCGCAGCCGCCACCGGTTGCGCATCTTCCAGATGCAGATGATGGCTTCCTGGCAACTGCCGAACGACGATGCGCTCGATGAGATCGACGCGTCGCTGCATCGTTTCGCGGTTTTGGTACTTCGGCTCCGGCAACGCACCGACAAGCAGGGTCGGCACACGGATCCCGCGCAGCACGGCGCAGATTTGCGTCTCGGTCAAGCGCAACGGCGAGGTCAAGGTCAGACGCGGATCAGTCGACCAGGTATAACCGCCAGCCACCTTTTTCAACCCGCGCGATACCAGCGATTGCGCTGCATCGCGAGACAATCCGCTGGCCTGCATGCGTGCGGTGACGGCTTCGTCAAAGGAAGTGAATACGCGCAGTTTCTTGTCCGCACAGCGTTGCCGCTCGATCAGTGCGCGCTGCCATTGTTCAAGCGAATTTTCCGCCATGCCGGCCAGCGGTCCCAACGCCTCGATCAGCAGCAATCGATTTATGCGCTGCGGACAAATCGAAGCGAATATGCTCGCAATCGCACCACCGAGCGAGTGTCCCAGCAATCCAAATTGCACCCAACCCAGTGCATCGCCAACCGCGAGCACATCGTCTGGATAGTCCACGAAGTGATACCACGCGCCGGGCGCGCGCCAATCCGATTGGCCGTGGCCAGGCAGGTCCAATGCGACAATATGGAAATATTCACAAAGCAACGGCGCAAGCCGATCGAACGACGCTGCGTTGTCCAGCCAACCATGCAGTGCCAGCAAAGGCGGCAAGGCTGGATCGCCCCAAGCACGCGCCGACAAGTGCAAATACGGAAGACTTAGTTCAAAATCACGCGCCTGCATGCGTGCCTGCGCCGTTCCAGTCGCAAATGTGATGATCAATCAAACTCCACAGCAGGCGCACGTGCGCATCGGTGTCGTTCAAGGCGGGAATGTAATCCAGGCGAACTCCGCCTGCGGCCAGAAATTGCTCACGCCCGCGAATGGCGATTTCTTCGAGCGTTTCCAGACAGTCCACGGCAAATCCTGGGCATAGCACCTGCACATGGCGTACGCCTTCGGCGGCGATGCGCGGCAACTCCAAGTCGGTGTAGGGGTCCAACCAACGCTCGCGCCCGACGCGCGACTGAAAGCTGACCATCAGGTTGGTTTCATCCATGTTCAGGCGTTCGCGCAAAGCTCGCGCGGTTGCCAGGCATTGGTCGCGATACGGATCGCCGGATTGCACATAACGTAGCGGGATTCCGTGGAAAGACAACAGCAAACGCTCACCGCGACCACGCGTATCCCAATAGCGCTCGACGCTTTCGGCCAGGGCCCGGATATATTCCGCTGCAACGTGATAGTCGTTGATGGTGCGCACTTCAGGCAACCAACGCTGTTCGCGCAATGCGGCAAAAACGCCGTCCAACGCAGACGCAGTCGATGTTGCCGAATATTGCGGGTACAGCGGCAGCAACAGCACTCGGCGCGAGTCTTTCGCAAGCAACGTCTTCAATGTCTCGGGGATAGACGGCTGACCATAAGTCATCGCGAATTCGACACGCACGCCGTCCGCCGCGAGTTTGCTGGCCAACTTCTGCGTCAACGAACGGGTATTGACCAATAGTGGCGAACCCGCCGCAGTCCAGATCGACGCATATGCGCGCGCCGAGCGTTGCGGACGCAGGCGCAATATCACGCCGTGCAACAAAGGCAACCACAGCCAGCGCGGATAGTCGATGACGCGCCGATCGCTGAGAAATTGGGCCAGATAGCGTCGCACGCTGGCGGTTGTCGGCGCATCGGGAGTGCCCAGGTTCAACAACAGGACGGTGATATCGGCTGACATGGGCTGTTGACGTGGGTCAGCGCTGGCATTTGGCATGGCGAATTGGCTCGCATGATGTACAAGATTCCGATTCGGAAACACAAGCGGTTGTGCTCGATCACCTGATCGAACCGCAAATATGGTGATTGCCCCCTCGGAAAGCGGCCCAGTTTAGCACCAGGTGGCTAAGGCTTTGTTTTGTATGCACTAGCTGATAGACTCAAAAACGCTGCGTGTAGCTTGAAGCAGCTGACGATTAACCAATAATTAGAACCATAAACGAGACTGCCCATGCCACTGCGCGCCTTAATTGCTGCGCTGTTTTTGTGTGCCGCTTGCGGCCAGGCGGTCGCAGCCGATGTTATCGGATACAGCGAAGCGTTCGATACGTTGTATCGCGTTGACCTGACCACGCAAACCGCGACGGAAATCGGGCGTGCCACGCCCCCGGGAGTTTCGCGGCTGGCCAATGTTGAAGGCCTCACATTCAGCCCGGCCGGCAAACTTTATGCCGTATCCGATGCGGGCAGCGCAAAAACGTTGCTGACCATCGATCAAGGCACGGGATTGGCCACGGCCATTGGCACGTTGAATCTCGGCTCCAGCGCTCAATTGGATCTTGGCATGGCCTTCACCTGCGATGGCCACCTGTGGTTATCAGCAGTAACCGGGCAGCTCTGGCAAGTCGATCCTGCAACAGCCCAGACGAATCTGATCGGCAATATGGGCACGACCATCACAGGTCTGGCGGCCCAAGGCAACCAGCTTTACGGGACCGGGAGTCAGGGCGACAACAACTTTTACCGAATCAATACCGCGACCGCAGTTGCAACGTTGATTGGCGCGTATGCTTCTTCGAGCTTTATCACGGCAGCCAGTCCCGGTTTCGACGCCAACGATCAGGTTTGGGTGCTGCTCGATTACGTGCCCCCGCCCACGGAAACCTCGCCAGCAGCCAAATGGAGCGATTTGGGCAATATTGCAAGCACCTCCGGCACGTTGACCAATCTTGGCCCGGTTACGGCCCAAGGCCCGTCGATTACGAATCTTGAGTACATCGGGTTGCGTGGTCTGGCCATTCCTTCCGCAGTGTGTATCGCCCAAGCCGATGTACCGTCGACCCCGACGCTTTCTGCACGCGCGCTTTTGGCCCTGGTCTTGCTGCTGATGCTGGTCGCGGGAACTCGCCTGCGCCGGTGTCGTCCAATTGCCTGAACCGCACCTTGTCGCGTGCGGCTTGACCGCATACTTCTCCAAGACAAGGAATTGCTGATGTTACGCACGCCTGGCTTGCTTCTCACCCTGTTTTGCATTGGCTTTGCCACGGTCAGCCATGCCGCGCCCGCGCCGAAGGAAATTGCGCGCGCCAATAATGCATTGCGCGTGCTCAAGGAAATCATGATGGCGCCGGACAAACGCCTGCCGTCGGATCTGATGCGCAATGCCCATGCCATCGCCGTGATACCGGACGTGATCAAGGCCGGATTCGTGATCGGCGGCCGCCACGGTGTTGGTCTGCTTTCGATCAAGACGGCGGAAGGCGTCTGGAGCAATCCGACTTTCGTCAGCATGACTGGCGGCAGTTTGGGATTCCAGGCGGGCGTGCAATCGACCGACGTGATCCTGGTGTTCCGCACGCAACGCGGTGTGGATTCGATCGTGCATGGGAAGTTCACGCTCGGGGCCGATGCGTCGGTAGCAGCCGGACCAGCCGGTCGTGACGCACATGCAGCAACCGATGCGCAACTCAAGGCTGAAATTTATTCTTATTCGCGCTCGCGCGGTCTGTTCGCCGGGGTCTCGCTATCCGGCTCGGTATTGTCCATCGACAACACCGCCAACGAGGCAATCTATGGGCAGGGCGCAACCGCGCGCCGCATCTTTGCCGGAAATGTGAGCGACGTACCGAACCCGATTGTGGATTTCCGCGATCGTCTGGAGGAGTACACTGCGCGTTAGGTTGTTGCGCATCGCAAGCGCTTGTTGCGCGCAATTCAATGTAGACATCCAATCCGGAGACGAAAATGTTTGGTATGGACAGTATCTGGCACTGGCTGATCCTGCTGGTGGTCATTGCGTTGGTGTTCGGTACGGCGAAATTGCGCAACGTCGGTGGCGATCTCGGCGCAGCCATCAAGAGTTTCCGCAAAGGACTGCAGGACGACGACAAGGTGATCAATTCGAAACTCGAAGCCGATGCGGAGCACGGTCAGGCTGCGCCAGCCGCCGAAAAGAAATCCGAGAACACGCGTTAGGATCAGGTCATGTTCGACATCGGCATGGGCGAGATCGGCCTGATCGGAGTCGTGGCATTGCTGGTACTCGGCCCGGAACGTCTGCCGGGTGCCGCGCGCACGGCTGGTGCGTTGTTGCGCAAGGCACGTCAAAGCTGGCAAAGCGTGCGCGCGGAAGTCGAGCGGGAGCTGGCCGCAGACGAATTGCGAAACAGCATCAAGCGCAACGCCGAAGGCATGAAATCCGACGCCGGCAACATCAATGCCGCACTGCGCGATGTCGTTAACGCGGCGTCGATGCACCGCGCCGAACCGACCCAAGCGCCGGGCCCAACACCACCGACAAGCGATGAGCGACGCTGACCACGAAGGCGACGATGGCGACGAGCCGACGTCGTTCATGTCGCATCTGATCGAACTTCGGCAGCGCCTGCTCAAGGCGACAGCGGCGGTGCTTGTCGTATTGCTGGTACTGCTGCCGTTTGCCAACCGCCTGTATCATTTCATCGCCGAACCGTTGTTGCAGCGCTTGCCCAGCGGCTCGCATATGGTCGCCATCGAGGTCGCCTCGCCGTTCATGACGCCGGTGAAGCTGGCTTTCGTGACGGCCCTGTTTGTGGCCATGCCGGTAGTGCTCTACCAGTTTTGGAGCTTCGTTGCCCCCGGCTTGTATCGTCACGAAAAGCGCCTGGCACTGCCGATACTCGCCACCAGCGTCGTGATGTTTTACCTGGGTTGCGCATTTGCATACTTCCTGGTGCTGCCCAAGGTATTCACGTTTCTGTTGGGCGTGACGCCAAGCGGCGTGGCGATGATGACGGACATCGGCCACTACCTGGATTTCGTGCTGACGATGTTCTTCGCCTTCGGACTGTGCTTCGAGGTTCCGGTAGCGGTTTTCATCGTGGCCATGCTCGGATGGGTGAAGCCCGCGCAACTCTCCCGCCAGCGCCCCTACGTCATTCTTGGCGCTTTTACCGTGTCGGCAATCGTGACGCCGCCGGATGTGTTGTCCATGCTCATGCTGGCCTTTCCGATGTGCCTGCTTTACGAACTTGGAGTGCTCGCGGTGCGCCTGTTTCTGCGCCCTGCTGGCGCTGCCAAAAACGGCGAAAACCCGAGCACATGAACCCACCCATCGGGGCCCGGAAACGCTTTTGCCAAGCGCGCAAATCGGCAATGCGACAATTTGTCTTTTGCAGCATTCTGGCATAAACTCCATGCCGCAATTGTTGCATTTTTCACCTTGTTGACGGGTGCCGGGAAACACCCGATCGAGTTGATGCGACGGTGCATTGCACGCAAGCCGATCACGTAGGGGATTGATTCGCACACTGGCCTTAGCGGGTCCGGCTCGCGCGGGGCGACAGCACATGCATCGCAAAAACCTTTCCGCCAATCCGCCAGCAACACACAATCAAAATCAGGAGACCTGACCATGGCAAAACAAAACGACGATACGCGCGATGCGAGTCTGCGCGTATCCAAGAAGATGCGTGACAATCTTAAGGCTGCGGCCGCTGTCGCCGGTCGTCCGCTGTACGACGTCACCAACGAAGCGATCAACAATTACCTGGCTTCGGTAAAATCGGGCGGCGCCCGCAAAGGCAAGAAATAAGCATTCATATTCGCCCGCGCGTCCGTAAGGTCGTGCGGTCGCATAGGCAGGAACGGCCCCAGCGGCCGTTTTTGTTTTTTGGGCTCAGCGCTGGCACCGATCCCCGCTTGGACCGCGAATCCGTCGACGCATTCCCCATCGCGTACCACGACGACGCAAGTCAACGGCTTGACGGCGCATGCCTTGCCTGCGCCGTATGCCGACTTTCAATGCCCGTCCGACCGCGCGCAGACGGTCGTACCGCACGAACCCCAAGTCGATCAACGGCGCAACGACACACCAGAACGGCATCCAGCCCCATACCGGATCGTGTTGTCGCAACGGCGGAAACGTCATCAACAATAGTGCCCCTGCGGCAAACCATACCCACAGTATCGTTGCCAATGTATCGTGCGATCTACCTGCATGCCCGGATCTGCTTGTCATGTTGGTCTCCATCAACCCGGCGGGGAGCATGCACGCAGTCGATCTCAATGGTTGAGACGTCGGCTCTGGTCATGATCGCTCGTCTATAATCCCGGCACCAACGAGTATCACCGTGGAAACTTCCCACTTTCTGCAATATGCCGTAATGTTTCTGGCCACCGCCGTGGTCGCGGTGACGCTATCCAAACGCGCCGGCCTTGGCGCGGTATTGGGCTATCTCGCTGCCGGTGCGCTGATCGGTCCGCATTTGCTCAATCTCACCCCGGACATGAGCAAGACTACGGTCTTCTCCGAGCTCGGCGTGATCCTGCTGTTGTTCGTCATCGGGTTGGAACTGTCGCCGCAGCGTCTTTGGGTGATGCGGCGCGCAGTCTTTGGAGCTGGTGCGTTGCAAGTCTTGATCTCCGCGCTGTTGTTGGGATGTACCGCAACATTGGCGTTTGGCATCGGTTGGAAGACCGCACTGGTCATCGGGCTTGGTCTGGCCCTTTCGTCCACCGCCATCGGATTGCAGACCCTGGCCGAACGCAAGGAGTTGGCAAGCCCGCACGGTCGCTTGTCGTTCGCCATTTTGCTGTTCCAGGACCTGGCCGCGATCCCGATTCTGGCGCTGATCCCCCTGCTCGGCATTCACGCAGTGGTTGCGTCGAAAATATCCGATGCCGCCGCCGTGCTGAAGGTAACCGCGGTCATCGCCGCGATCGTCGTTGGCGGTCGCTATTTGCTGCGGCCGGTGCTGCGTGCCGTCGCTCGAACCGGCATCGCCGAAGTGTTTACGGCGACGGCATTGCTGGTCGTGCTCGGCACCGCCTGGCTTATGCAGCTGTCCGGAATGCAGATGTCTCTTGGCGCTTTCCTGGCAGGCATGTTGTTGGCGGATTCGGAATATCGCCATGAAATCGAATCGCAAATCGAGCCGTTCAAGGGATTGCTGCTCGGCTTGTTTTTTTTAAGCGTCGGTGTTTCGCTGGATCTGGATCTGGTACGCCGTCAGCCGCTGGAAATTGCCGCAATCGTCGCCGGCCTGCTGCTGCTCAAATCTCTCGTCCTGCTGGCACTGGGTCGCGTGTCGGGCAAGCTCGATTTTGGCCAGACGCTGAGTCTGGTTGCCGTCCTTTCCGGCGGCGGCGAATTTGCATTCGTGGTGCTCAATCTCGCCCAGGAACACGGATTGCTGCGTGAGGCCCAGCGTAACCTGATGGTGGTCGCGGTGACGCTGTCGATGGTGCTGACGCCGCTGTTCGTGATGGCCTGTTCGAGCTGGCTGGCATCGCGAAAGGAGAAACCTTCGCGTGAGTTCGATGAAATCGCCGACGAACATCCGCGCGTGATCATTGCCGGCTATGGGCGCGTGGGCCAGATTGTCGCGCGCATCCTTCGAGCGCAACACATACCCTTCACGGCGCTGGAAAGTTCGATCGAGCAGGTCGAGTTTTCGCGCCGCTTCGGCAGCAAAATCTACTTCGGCGATTCCAGTCGACCGGAACTGCTGCGCGCCGCCAGCGTCGGCAATGCCGAAGTATTCGTTCTCGCCACCGAAGACCCGGAGGTGAACATCCGCACGGCGCGCATTGTCAAGCGCCTGTATCCGCATATGAAGATCGTTGCGCGCGCACGAAATCGCCAGCATGCATATCGGCTGATGGATCTGAACATTGATGCGGTCGTACGCGAAACGCTGCACTCAAGCCTGGAGATGGCGCGCATGACCCTCGAAGATCTCGGTCTGCCGGCGCAGATTGCCGCCAGCCAGGTCGAAAAATTCCGCGAACACGACGACCATGTGCTCAAGGCACAATATCTGGTCTACGACGACGAGGCCGCGTTGATGCAATCGGCCAGGGAAGCATTCGACGATCTGGAACGGCTGTTCGAGGCCGACCGCGCCAGCGTCAACGCGCCAGCCAACGACTGAAATCGGGTACCTGAGCCTATTTCGAGCCGAACGCCGGCGCACGCAGGGTTTGCGCCGGAGTGGGAATGGACGGATCGATACCGAGCTCAGCGGCAATATCGATAAATCCGAGCAGGTGAGCGACTTCTCGCGGTGTACGTTCGCGCCCGTCGCAGCAGGTCGGGTCGGCACCAACCGCCAGCAACGCGCGTGCAGGCAGCAACAAGCCATGCATCGCGCAGGCGTGCAACACGCTCACCCCTCGCTGGTCGCGCAATTGCGTATCAGCTTGATGGGCCAGCATGATCTGCAGCAACGCAAGCAAGTTCTTCTGATCGACAAGCGCGCCAACATCCGCGCCGGCGCCAAGCAACAACAACAGCGCCGTCTGTCCGACGTCATTCGCAGCATTCACACAGGCGCCTGCGTCCAGCAGCGTCTGCAACGTGCGCTTGGCGCTTTCGACATCCCGATCTGCGAAACCGAACTGGGCGGCCGCATGCAGCGCGCGCGTGCCGCGTTCATCGGCGGTATCCACGTCGGCGCCATGTGCGAGCAATTGAGCGACCAGTTCCGGATAACCCAACCCTGCCGCAATCATCAGGGCAGTGGCGCCACCGAGTAGCCTGTGATCGACCTTGGCTCCATGGGTAATCAGGATTTCGACGACATCGGTATGCCGCGCGCTGACCGCTGCGACAAGTGCCGTCGCACCGGCACGCGCAGCGATGCTGGTGTCGGCGCCGCGCCCGGTCAAATACTCAACCAATTCCGCATGACCTTGTCCCGCCGCGCGAATCAGCGCCGTTGCACCCTGATCGTCGGTGGCGTCCAGTGGCAAGCCCAGTGCCAGCAACTTGTCGACCGCGGAGACGTCGCCGCTTGCTGCTGCTGCGACCAGATCCCTGGCTTGCAAGCGACGCCGCGGCAATCTCCATTCAGGCCAGTTGAGCCATTCGCGCACGTCTTGCGCAGATCCTGCCAGAGCGACGCCAAGAGGCGTCTCGCCGTTGCTCGCCATCGCTTCCGGGTTTGCGCCTGCGCGTAATAGTTCACGGATCAGCCCGACTGCGCGATCCGGCGCGTGCGTCAAAGCAGCAAACAGTGCGGTGCGACATTTGCCGTCGCGCGCGTCCGGATCGACACCGCGGGCCAACAGAACTTGCGTAACCCGCACGCTGCCGGCGGCCACGGCGTGCATCAACGGCGTTCGTCCGGCGCCATCGGTCGCAAACAGTTCAGCGCCTCGCTCGGCGAGCTCGATCGCGAACGTTTCGAGCGCTGCACGCTGCACCGGCTGTTTGATCGAGCCCAACGCAACGCACACCCGCTGCAACGTATTGCTGCCGCCAACTTGCGCGCCTGCTGCGACGATATCCCGGGCAGCGGATAATGCGTCGGGCAACCTTGCCAAAGTTTCGCCGAGCAAGGTGCGTCCGTCATCGAACGCGGCATTGACGTCGGTTCCATGCAACAACAACCAGCGCCAGGCAGCGGGCTGGTGATGCCCGATCAACTCGACGAACATGCGGTTTTGTTCGGTTTTCGGCCATGCGGCAATTTGCCCCGAATACGAATCGGCAATCGACCAATGCCCGAAGCGAAGTGCATCGAGCAAGTGCGCCGACGCTGATTGCGGTTCCAGGCCGGGCGTCGTCAGCGTTGCCGGACGCGGATACGCCGGATCGAGCAGCGCCACGATGTTCCAGCGTCCGCTAGCCGCAGCGAAGTCCACCGCGCGTCGACCGTCGTCCAGCACGACATCCGGCGAAGCCCCTAGAGCAAGCAGACCCGCAACCGTTTCCTCGCTGGCTCGCACCGACTGACTGGCAATGATCAACGCGGTGCGGCCGGAACTGTCGACCCGATCCGGTTCTGCGCCGCTTCGGAAGAGCACTTCCAGCAACGCATGGGCACCAGAGCGGGCCGCTTCCATCAGTGCTGTCGCCCCGCGCTCGTCGGCAAGATTCACTTGGGCGCCCGCATCAAGCAAGCACTGGGCGATTTTGACGTGGCCGTGCAGCGCCGCCGTCATCAGCGCGGTACGACCGAGCGAGCCGCGCGCATTCACGCGCGCCTTGCGTTTAAGCAACGCGCCGATGCCACGGATATCGTCGTCTGCGATCGAACTGGCGGCCAGCAACACGGGTTGTGCATGCTCGACTTCGAGTCTTGCGCCGCGATCGAGCAGAAATTCGACGAGATCCCAGTTGGCCCCGGCACAGGCAATGCCCAGCGGGGTCAATCCGTTGCGATTGACGGGATCGAGCCGCGCGCCGGCATCGCACAATAATGCCGCCACCACGGGCGTGGCCGCGAGCGCTGCAAAATGCAGCGGCGTATTGCCATCGCCATCGGTGCACTCGGGTCTTGCACCATTCGTCAGCAGGGTCATGACCGCTTCGGGGCGTCCCTCGTGACTGTCGCGCGTGGCCGCGATCAGCGGCGCAAGACCGGCATGCGCGCGATTGAGATCCGCGCCTTTCGCGATCAGGCCACGCAGCAAGCGCAAGTCCGGGTTGACGGCCGCAAGCACCAGCACGGAACGTTGATCGCGATCTTCGGGAGCGGGCGAACAATGGGCAGATGCACCATGCGCCAACGCATCCAGCGCGAGCTGGATCTGACCGGCCCGGGCGCAGCGCAACAGCATTGCATCCAGATGCACGGGGCTCAAACCTTTCGCCAGCTCAGGTTCGCCTGACGCTTGAGGCGGGGCTGCCACGGCGCGAGCTTGCACTTCGCTGCGGCCCGCGTGCGAGCGTCGATGCGCAACCACCACGGCGTTCTTGCAACACCACATGATCGACCAATTGGCAAGCGGTGCCAGCAGCAAGGCATATGCCGCGAATGCGGGCAGACGATAGGCTTCGGCGATCGGTGCATCGACGCCGGCAAGGCTCAACGCTCCCTGCGCCAGCGACAACAGGCTCATGGCCACCAACAGCCCGTGTCCGAAATAGAGTTCATTGTGTGCGGTCAAGCGCCAGGCCTGCGCAAAACTGCGCGTCAACAAATTTCCATCCTGCGGGCTGCGATGCTTGCCGGCGTCATGACAAACCAGACCGAACGCGGGCCACATTCGCCACAATCCAAGTAAAGCGATCATCACGGCGCCGGAAACTGCGAGCGCCGCACCGAGGGAACCGCGCTCACGCAGCCAGTGCAACGGCAACCCGACAATGACGGAGATCGCCAGCGTGTAGGACGTCAACAGCAGCAGATACGTGCCGCTGCGAGCGAGAAATGCCCTGAATGTAGCGTCGCGGTCGGACGCGACGCATTGGCCGCTCATCCACAATGCGACGGTCAGCAAAAGCAACACCGATACCACAGCCGGCGCGCTGGCTTTCGATGCCAGCAATGCGGCCAGCGCGGCTGCCAGAACGCATGCCCCGGACCAAAGCGCCTGGCGCTGCTGCAATTTCATTTTCGCCATCGTTGCGGGAAGTCCGCGGAGCATCCAACATGCAGTATATCGATATGCACAGGTACTGGGCAGAGCACGTCGTCGGGTTCCGCCGTGAATATCCTCACCGACACGCCAGGCGGGCAAAATCACGCAACACGGTCCGGGGTTCCGGACTCGCGCGCACCGTGTTCAGCAATGCGGGCACATTCAATCCCTCCGCGGCTACCACCTCCGCGCGCGCACGCAGATAGGCGCGCATCTGTGCGCCACCGAATTCGGGGTGAAACTGCACACCCCACACGTGCTTGGCATAGCGGACTATTTGGCACGCATCCAGATCCGATTCCGCGAGAACGACGGCATCGCGCGGAAGCTCGACCACGGTTTGCAAATGCGTGGCTTGCGCGCTGAAACACGCAGGCCGCGAACCGAAGAGTGCATCGTCTTTTGCCGATGGCAGCACGTTGATGGTCACGCTGCCGATTTCGCGACCCTTCGGGTTGTTGCCAACACGGCCGCCGAAGGCGTGCGCAAGCAATTGATGGCCGTAGCACACGCCGAGCACGGGCAATCCGGTTGCTGCGGCATGCACTACCCATTCGGCCGTGCGTTCGCTCCATGCCAGACGCTGCGTCACCATCGCAGCCGAACCGGTGATCAGGGCGGCGGCAACACTTTCGGCCGCCGGCAGCCTCTTGCCGCGATCCACGCGCACGCATTCAATTTGGTCCGGCGTCAATCCCAGGCCGCGTCGGAACCATTCTGCGAAATCCCCAAATTCTTGACGGATTGCTGTTGGAGCCGTTCCGGTCTGCACGATCAGCAAGCGTCGGCGCGCGAGTTTTGCAGGTGAGAAATTTCCGGATTTACGCGGCGCCATACGATGATGATTGTTGCTTCCACGCGTTGCGGATTTGGCTTGCGTCTCATTCCACCGGCGGCAGGACACCGACGATTTCGGCAATCGTGGTGATGCCCCGCGCCACTTGCGCGGCAGCGCTCACCCGCAATGGCCGCATGCCTTCGGTCAGCGCCGTTTCTCCGACCTTTGCCAGATTCAAATCCGGCACGATCATCTGCCGCAATTGCGGCGAAATCTTCATCATCTCGTAGATACCGGTGCGGCCAAAGAATCCGGTGTTGCGGCACTCCAGACAGCCGGTCGGCGCATAGGTATGCTGTGGCGGCGGCAAGCGCCAGCGATGCACGAGTGCATCCCACGCATGCACGTCGAGCTTGGCTTCGGTCTTGCAGTGCGGACACAGGGTCCGCACCAGGCGCTGCGCGACGACGCCAGTCAGCGTGGACTGGATCAGATAATGCGGCGCGCCCAGATCGAGCAGGCGGCTCAACGCCGTCGGCGCGTCGTTGGTGTGCAGCGTCGACAAAACCAGGTGACCGGTCAGCGCGGCTTGCACTGCCATTTGCGCAGTTTCAAGATCGCGCACCTCGCCGATCATGATGATGTCCGGGTCCTGGCGCATCAGGGTGCGCACGCCGGTGGCGAAATCCAGATCGATTGCCGGCTGCACCTGCATCTGGTTGAATTCCGGCGACACCATTTCGATCGGATCTTCGATCGTGCACACGTTGATGTCCGGCGTGGCCAGATGCTTGAGGGTCGAATACAGCGTGGTTGTCTTTCCCGATCCAGTCGGTCCGGTGACAAGGACGATGCCGTGCGGACGTTCGACCAGACTGCGCCACAGCGTTTCTTCGTCCATCGAGAAACCGAGCTGGCGAAATTCCTTGACCACGATATCCGGATCGAAAATGCGCAGCACGACCTTTTCACCGAATGCGGTCGGCATCGTGGACAGGCGCAATTCGATTTCGCGCCCGGCCGGGGAGCGCGTCTTGATGCGACCGTCCTGCGGTCGACGCTTTTCCGCCAGGTCCATGCGCCCGAGAATCTTGACGCGCGCCGTCACCGCGGTCATGACCGAGGTCGGCAACTCGAACACCTTGTGCATGACGCCATCGATGCGGAAACGGATCGGGCTGGTGTCGCGGCGCGGCTCCAGATGAATATCCGACGCGCGCTGTTCGAACGCGTATTGCAGCAGCCAGTCGACGATGTGTACGACATGGTGATCGTCGGCACCGATGTCGCCGGACTTGCCCAGTTCCAGCAATTGCTCGAAATTGAGAATCGCACGCCCGTCATTGACGTCGAGCTTGGCGTCCTTGGCTTTCTGGATCGAACGCTGTACGCCGTAGAACTCGACCAGATAGCGATTCAAATCGACCGGGTTGACCACGACGCGCTGGATGTCGCGACGCAGGATGTGCCCCAGATCGGCGAGCCAGCGTGTGTCGAACGGCTCGCACACGGCGATCACGATCTGTGTCGGCGATACGGCCACGGGCAGGATGCGATAACGTTGCGCATACGCGTGGGAGATCGCCTGCGTCACCGCACGGGCATCGATCTTCATCGGATCGATCTTCATGTACGGCAGATTCGCGCGATCGGCCAGCCATTGCGTCAACACTTCCAGGCTCAGCGGTTTGCCGTCAAGCTTGTTTTCCAGCTTGAGATTTGCAATCAACGCGATCGGATGCAGTTCCATCTTGCCGCGCGCACTGCGGGCGTCGGCGCGCACTCTGAGCGCGTCGGCATCGACGATCAGTCCGTCATGCTGGAGTGCGCCAAGCACGCTGTCGACATCGAGCCTGCGGTGCAGACCAAGCTGCGGACCAGCGTCCGGCGCGATCGTGACCTTGGGCCTTTGCGGTACGCTGGCCATGTGACGGAAACCTTTGGACATCGGCGTTATTGGATATACTAACGCGCTTTGTGTCGCCGACTGTGAATTCGATGCCAAGTCCGACTTTCCAGCAAATCATCCAGACCCTGAACGGCTACTGGGCCGAGCAGGGCTGCGCCCTGATCCAGCCGCTGGATAGCGAAGTTGGTGCCGGTACGTTCCACCCCGCCACGTTCCTGCGCGCGCTGGGTCCGGAACCGTGGGCCGCTGCCTACGTGCAGCCGTCGCGACGGCCGACGGACGGACGTTATGGCGACAATCCGAACCGCCTGCAGCATTACTACCAATACCAGGTCGTGATGAAGCCGAATCCGGACAACATCCTGGATTTGTACTTCGATTCCCTCAAAGCGCTGGGGCTCGATCCGCTGGTGCACGACCTGCGCCTCGTCGAGGACAACTGGGAATCGCCGACGCTGGGTGCCTGGGGTCTGGGCTGGGAAGTCTGGCTCAACGGCATGGAAGTCACCCAGTTCACCTATTTTCAGCAGGCTGGTGGACTCGAGTGCAAGCCGGTGACCGGTGAGATCACGTACGGCCTTGAACGCCTGGCCATGTACCTGCAAAACGTCGACAACGTCTACGATTTGGTCTGGACCGTCGCGCCTCACGGCACCGTGACTTACGGCGACGTGTTTCACCAGAACGAAGTCGAACAGTCGACCTACAACTTCGAACACGCGAACGTGCCGGAATTGCTGCACTGGTTCGATGTCTGCGAAGGCGAGGCAACGAAACTCGTCGAACTTGGCTTGCCGTTGCCCGCCTACGATCAGGTTTGCAAAGCCAGTCACGCATTCAACCTTCTCGACGCCCGTCGCGCGATCGGCGTGACCGAACGCCAGCGCTACATCCTTCGCGTGCGTGGCATCGCACGAGGCGTGGCGCAAGCATATCTGGCGCAGCGCGAGCAGCGCGGATTTCCGGGCCTCAGGGGCAAGGAGGCCGTCCATGGCTGAGTCGAAGAACCTGCTGGTTGAAATCGGCACGGAAGAATTGCCGCCGAAAGCCCTCGATCAACTTGCCGAAGCATTTTCGTCCGGCATTTGCGATGCGTTGGGCAAGCGCGGTATCGCTGCGGACACGGCCAATGCGAAGACGTTCAACTCGCCGCGAAGGCTTGCAGCATTCGTTCCCGCGGTCGCCATGTCGCAACCGGATCAAGCCATCGAACGCCGTGGCCCTGCCGTGAGCGCGGGGCTCGATCGCGACGGCCAGCCCAACAGGGCGCTGGTCGGGTTTGCGGCTTCTTGCGGCGTTGACATCGAGCAACTGGAAAAGCTGCGGACCGACAAAGGTGAATGGTTTGTCCACCGCGCGCACCAAGCCGGCAAGCCAACCGCTGAGTTGATGCAGGAAATCATCAACGATGCGCTGAAGGAGCTGCCGATTCCCAAACCAATGCGCTGGGGAGATCACGATTTTGCATTTGTGCGTCCCGTGCATTGGTTGGTGGTTCTGCATGGCGATGATGTCGTCGACGCAGAAGTCTTCGGAATTCGTAGCGGACGCGAGTCACGCGGGCATCGTTTTCATCATCCGCAGGCAGTCGTTGTGGCAAATGGCGACGATTATGTGTCCGCTCTGCGTGCTGCGAAGGTATTGGTCGAACCGGACCAACGCCGCCAGTGCATCCGCGCCCAGGTCGAAGCTTGTGCAGAGCAGCTGCTGGCGGCGCCGAGACTTTCCGACGCTTTGTTGCACGAGATTTCGAATTTGACAGAGTGGCCGATCGCGATTGCCTGTTCGTTCGATGCGCAATTCCTGAGCGTGCCGAAGGAAGCCTTGATCACGACAATGCAGTCGAACCAGAAGTTCGTTCCGGCTTTTTCCAACGACGGAAGCCTTGCGCAACACTTCGTCGGTGTCGCCAACATCGAATCGACGGATCCGTCGGAGATCCGAAGAGGCTACGAGCGCGTGATTCGCCCGCGCTTCGCCGATGCGAAGTTCTTCTACGACGAAGACTTGAAAACTCCGCTCGCCGATCATCGCGAGGCACTCAAGTCGGTCACCTATCAACAACAGCTCGGCAGCGTCTGGGACAAGTGTGTGCGCGTGGCGGAATTGTCGCGTGTCATCGCCAATCGTTGCGGCATCGATGCGGCACTGGCCACTCGCGCGGCATCGCTATGCAAATGCGACCTGGTAACGCGAATGGTTGGCGAGTTTCCTGAACTGCAAGGCGTCATGGGACGCTACTATGCTGCGGCGAACGGCGAACACACCGATGTCGCGCAGGCGCTGGATGAGTTTTATCGCCCGCGTTTTGCCGGCGACGGCATCGCGAACGGCAAGATCGCTCAGGTGCTGGCGATCGCCGAGCGCCTGGATACGCTGGCGGGAATTTTTGCCGTTGGCCAGAAGCCGTCCGGCAACAAGGATCCGTTCGCGTTGCGCCGTGCCGGGCTGGGTCTGGCACGCACCTTGATCGAAGGTGGATTCGATCTTGACCTTGAAGCGTTGTTGCGCGAAGCCGTTGAACTGCTGCCCCATATCGAAGCACCGACAAAACCGAAATCCGGCAAGAGCGGCGCCGCTATGCCGGGCAAGGGCGATGTGACTCGCGAACTGACCGACTTTGTATTCGATCGTTTGCGCGGTTATTACGCGGATCAGGGTTTCGCTAGCGACCAGTTCGACGCGGTTCGGGCCGTAGAGCCGGAGACCCTGGTCGACTTCGATCAACGCCTGCGTGCCGTTGCGGAATTCGCCCGACTTCCCGAAGCCGCTGCCCTGACGGCGGCAAACAAGCGCATCGGCAATATCCTGCGCCAAGCCGACAGCGCAGTGAGCGGAAACATCGATGCGTCGGCTCTCGACCCCGGTGCCGAAAGCGATTTGCACCGGCATATCGAAACGACCACCCGTGCCGTCGCACCGCTGTTTGAAGGGCGCCGGTATTTCGACTGCCTGCGGCTGTTGGCGTCCCTGCGTGCGCCGGTCGATGCATTTTTCGATGCCGTCATGGTCATGGCCGACGACGCCGGCAAGCGTCGCAATCGACTATTGCTGTTGGCGCGCCTGCGCCGGTTGTTCCTCGACGTGGCCGACATTTCCCTGCTGCAACTGGATTGAGGGCAGTGGCGATGGCGACATTCTTCAGAGAAGGAGTCGCGATTCAGTTTAGGGTCGGACAAAAAGGTTGTGACCGCACTCGATCCGACGCGTGTTGGTGCGGTACGCGACAACGCGCGGGCCAATCGAGCGCAGAGCGCCGCTCGCGATCGATTCCGGCCGCACGCTTTCGCTTTGACGAAGTTCGGTTCTCCGGCACTTCTTGAGGTATTCATCGCCGCGGGCTCCGTACGCGCGTCGCACCTCGCACAGTTCAATATGTAAAGTTGCGTGTGGAACGCTGCATTGGCCGTTTACGCTTCATTGATCCGTTCCGGAAATTCCGGTCGGTCCACAAGCCACTGGTGGTATGCATCTGTTTGCCGCATGCGGGTGATTAACCATCCGTCTTGTTGACCAGACAACATCCACTGCATGTACGAGCGTGCCCCGGTTCAGGCTGTCAGCCAGACTTCTGGCACTTAAAAGTGCATGACTATCCTGTCAATTTCTTGTTTTGTTTATTTGGTACGGTTTTGTGAGCGAGTAGCGGTCGCATACGAATTTATTCGTATTTTCAAATTGCCCGAAAGCGACTAAAATGCGCGGCCGCGCCTTTTTTCGGATTGACCACACATCCGTCACGTCCGATGTTGTAGAGATTCCGCCCGATCGCGGCTCAAGGACCGCGCAACATCTCAGGAGATTTCCGATGCGAATTTTGCTGTTTTCCACGCTCGCCGCACTCGGGCTACTCGCCGGCTGCGCGAAACAAGCCCCGCCACCCGTCGCGCCGACGCCTCAGATCTCCAACGAAGTGAGCGGCAGCGTGATCTTGCGCGAACCACGAGCACTGGGCAGCGATGCGCGCGTCGAACTGAAAGTGGTTGACGTGGCCAATCCGACCACAACGCTGGCACAAACCGTCATCGAGCATGCCAGCAAACTGCCGGTTTCTTTCGATTTGCCGATCGACGTTGCACAGGTGGATCCCAAGCGCACCTACGCGGTCGACGCTACCTTGATCGATGGCGAGCGTCGCTACTTGCCGGTGTTGCAATATCCGGTGCTGACAAATCATGCACCCGCCACGGTACAAATCGTTCTTGCCCCCGAGCCGACGCCCGCCGAGAAGATGTTCGAGGAATACAAGAAGGCGTTTGCACAAATCGGCAGCCTCAAGTCGGTCAACGGCAGCGAGCTCAAGGAAAAGTCATCAGTTGCCTGGGATGCTTTTTATTCGAACGGAAAGATCCGCGTGGTGCGGGAAATTTCGGACCTCGACGACAATCAGGGTCGGATAACCATGCGCATGGCGTTCAAGGATGATAGACCCTGGGTGATCGTCAAGCAGGAATCCAGCGGAGAAAATTCCCGCCCGTACGCAACGACCAAAGTCGGCTGGGACAAGTCGGGCACGCTGGTGCTCAAGGACGAGATGTCAAACGGTCAGACCAGTATAGTCTCCGATGCAGATGCCAAGGCACTCTACGCGCACGCCATCCAGGCGCTGAATACGGCAAAGGCGAAGCTACCGAAGCATTGATCCAACGCGATCAAAATCTGTCGGTCGGAGATCGTACTTCTCCTTGCAGGCAAGAATCCCCATCCAACCCTCCCCTTGAAGGGAGGGTCAATCCCGTGGAGTTTCCCGACACGTGGCCGGGAGCGCGGCGATCAGGCGGCGCGGCGGCGCAGATGCACCAGCAACAGAGAAATAGCAGCGGGCGTCACACCGGAAATCCGCATCGCTTGTCCGATCGTCTGCGGAAGCGAGCGGCGCAGTTTTTGGCTTACTTCCGCAGAAAGTCCTTGCACGCTCGCATAATCGAAATTCTCCGGAATCGGACTTTCTTCGTGTCGCCGCTGACGGGCGATCTCCTGATTCTGGCGCTCGATGTATCCGGAATACTTCGCCGCGATCTGAACCTGTTCGGCGACACTCGCATCTGCGACTGCCGGACCAAGCGCGGATACCTGCATCAGCGTTGAATAGTCGAGTTCCGGGCGACGCAGCAAATCAAGCATGCTCGATTCACGAGTCAGCGCAATCCCCAGCTTTGCGGCGAGTTCCCCGCCAAGCGGGTTTCCCGGCGAAGCCCAAAGTGCGCCGAGACGCCGGGTTTCCATTTCGATAGCCTGGCGTTTGTCGCACAGACCGGCATGGCGCGACGCCGACACCAGACCGAGTCGATGGCCGGTTTCGGTCAAGCGCAAGTCGGCGTTGTCTTCGCGCAAATGCAGCCGGTACTCCGCGCGCGAAGTAAACATGCGGTAGGGCTCGATGGTGCCGTTGGTGATCAGATCATCGATCAATACACCGATGTAAGCCTCGTCGCGGCGTGGTGTCCATGCTGGTTGCTCGTGCGCGGCGCGTGCTGCATTCAGGCCGGCAATCAGACCTTGTGCCGCAGCTTCCTCGTAGCCGGTGGTGCCGTTGATCTGTCCTGCGAAATACAAACCTTCTATAGCTTTGGTTTCCAGGCTGGCCTTGAGACCGCGCGGATCGAAATAATCGTATTCGATGGCATATCCCGGGCGCGTGATGTGGGCATTCTCGAATCCCCTTATCGAATGCACCAGGTCGAGCTGGACATCATAAGGCAGCGACGTGGAGATGCCGTTCGGATAGATTTCCGTGGTTTCGAGCCCTTCCGGCTCGATGAATACCTGGTGCGAAGCCTTGTCGGCGAATCGCACTACCTTGTCTTCGATCGAAGGACAATACCGTGGCCCGACCCCCTCAATCTTGCCGGTGTACAGCGGCGATCGATCCAGCGCGCTGCGAATAATGTCGTGAGTGCGCTCGCTGGTATGCGTAATCCAGCAACTAACCTGGCGTGGATGGTCGTCGACCGACCCGGCAAATGAAAATACCGGCATCGGATCGTCACCCGGTTGTTCTTGCAAGTCGCTGAAATCGATGCTGCGTCCATCGATCCGCGGGGGCGTTCCGGTCTTCAGACGCCCGACGGCGAGCGGCAACTCGCGCATGCGCTCGGCCAGATGTGACGAAGGCGGGTCACCGGCCCGTCCGCCGGCATAGTTGGCGTCGCCGACGTGAATCTTGCCGGCGAGGAATGTGCCGGCTGTCAAGACCACTCGGGCCGCACGAAAAAGCACGCCCATCTGGGTGACGACACCGCTGACGCGATCGCCGTCCAGAGTCAGGTCTTCCACCGATTGCTGGAAAATCGACAAATTTGGCTGGGTTTCCAATTGCTGGCGAATCGCGGCCTTGTAAAGGGAACGATCGGCTTGGCAGCGCGTCGCCCGCACGGCTGGTCCCTTCGAGGCATTCAGCGTGCGCCACTGGATGCCGGCACGGTCGGCGGCTCGAGCCATGGCTCCGCCCAGCGCATCGATCTCCTTGACCAGATGACCCTTGCCGATTCCGCCGATCGCGGGATTGCAGCTCATCTGGCCGAGCGTTTCGATGTTGTGCGTCAACAACAACGTGCGCGCTCCCAGACGGGCGGAGGCGAGCGCGGCTTCGGTGCCGGCGTGGCCGCCGCCGATAACGATCACATCGTAATTCTGGTCGTGGGGAATAATCATCAAAGTCTCATCGTCGTTCGCGCGGCCACGGTGGCAACTTCGCTCGGCCCTCACGGCCTCGCCAAATCACCCGGCCCTCGACTCCTGTCTCGGGCGCCCTGCGGGGCGTACTGCGATTCAACGCAGTGCGCAAAACCCCGGCTCGCCCGCCGCCGATAATGATCACATTGTATCGCTGGTCGTTGTGCTTCCCTGATTGCTCACTTCACGCGGCAGATCGGCCCACTCAATGACCTTGTCGCGATCACGATTTGCCCCGCAAGCGCGATCCGAAACATCACGCGGTTTGCGGCGCGATTCTATGGCAAGAGGGGAGATCGGCGAAGAGGCTGGCGCCCGGCGGTCTTAGGAACAGGGGGAATCCAAGAGGACCGTATGCCGGGCGCCAGTGACCGGTTATCAGCACTACCGCGTGTGCTTGAGCCTTTCTTGTCGCAGGGCTATATAAGCATAGTGTAGCTCAAATTTCGGTTACTGAAGTGTGAACGCAGTCATATCTCGGCAGGTGTTGACGGATCGCGGGTCAATTTGCGTCACATTGCGTCACCCAGGGCCGGCAGACAAGACCATTGCGTACCCTTAAGCAACTCCTGGCCAGCGAAGCTCGCAATAATTGACATGTAAATCAATTATTTGCATGACGGACGTACATACACTGTATCCCTGCGTTGCGGTCACGGAGTGCTTTCCCGGACCGCAGCAACCAGCCAGAATCTGGCGTTTGGACGGCCATACCGGCAACAACTCACAGTTGGCACGGCTTCTGCATTGTGTGAACTACTTCTCGAACAACAATGCAAACCGGAGACTGCCATGCTCGCTACCGCCACCACCTTGACCGTCAACCCCTTGTTCCTGCGTCATGATCTGATGATCGAACTGGGTCGTCTGGAAATGGCGATCGAAGATGTGCGCAGCCACCCATCTGCCAACGATCAACCTGTGCTGGCACCGCTGGAAACCAAGCTCGCGCGTATCAACGAAGCGCTGGTTCGCCTGTCGGCCTGATACTCCAAAACGAACTCCCTACCCCCGGGCAGATGCGAGCTGCCCGGGGTTTTTTTTGCCTTTTTTTCGGGTTCGCAAGCCGCAGGCCCACAATTCACCGCGTCTTGGTGTGATGCAATTCCAGCACATAGTTCGGCGGTGCAAAACTGTCGGACCGCGCGGCATCCCAAAACACCTTGAACACCGGTTGATCCGGCAAACCGTCAATCAATTCGCCGGGTTTGACGAAGCGATACAGGGCCGACAGCGAACGCACCTCGGTCGATGAAATGCGGCGCATGACATGTTCGGGGCCGATTTCGATCGGATGATTGAGGCCTGCAGCGCCGATCATGGCCTTGAGCGCGCGCAGGGTATTGTGGTGGAACATCTTCACCCGCTCGGCCTTGTCCGGTACGTTGAGCTTCTTCCAGCGAGACGGATCCTGCGTGGCCACACCGGTCGGGCAGCGATCGGTATGGCAATTGCGCGACTGGATACAGCCCAAGGCGAACATGAAACCCCGCGCCGCATTGCACCAGTCCGCGCCCAACGCCATGGTGCGCGCAATGTCGAACGCGGTGATGATCTTGCCGCTCGCGCCGAGGCGGATCTTGTTGCGCAGATTCAATCCGACCAGTGTGTTGTGGACGAGCAGCAACGCCTCAGCCAGCGGCGCACCAACATGATCGGTGAATTCCAGCGGCGCAGCGCCAGTACCACCTTCGCCACCGTCGACGACGATAAAATCGGGATAGATGCCGCTTTTCTGCATGGCCTTGGCAATGCCGAACCATTCCCACGGATGCCCGACCGCCAACTTGAAACCGGTCGGCTTGCCGCCGGATTGTTCACGCAGACTGGCGATGAACTCGAGCAACCCCTGCGGCGTTGTGAACGCGCTGTGCGACGACGGCGAAATGCAATCCACACCCATCGGTATGTGCCGCGTTTCGGCAATTTCCCGGGTTATCTTGGCCGCAGGCAGCATGCCGCCGTGCCCAGGCTTGGCGCCCTGCGACAATTTGATTTCGATCATCTTGACCTGAGCCAGCTTCGCGGTTGTCGCGAACTTCTCCATGTTGAAGGTGCCGTCATCGTTGCGGCACCCGAAATAGCCCGAGCCGATCTCCCAGCACACGTCGCCGCCCATCTCGCGGTGATAGGGCGACAGCGAGCCTTCTCCGGTATCGTGATAGAAATTGTCGCGGCGCGCGCCTTCATTGAGCGCGCGAATTGCGTTGGCGGAAAGTGAACCGAAACTCATCGCCGAAATATTGAACACACTGGCCGAATAAGGCTGAGTGCAACTGTCACCACCGATGTCGATGCGAAAGTCGGCGCTTGCGATCTTGGCTGGTGCCATCGAATGGTTGATCCATTCGTAATTGTTGGCATACACCGGCAGTTCCGTGCCGAACGGGCGCGCGTCTTCGATGTTCTTGGCGCGTTGGTACACAATCGAACGCTGCACATGGGAAAACGGCACTTCTTCGGTATCGGACTCGACAATGTACTGGCGCAGCATCGGACGAAAAAATTCAAAGAAAGTGCGGATATGCGCCGTCATCGGAAAATTGCGCCGCAGGGTATTCTTGTGCTGGACCAGGTCATAAATTCCCAACGCGCTGAATGCGCCGGTAACCGCCGCAACCACGGTCCATGCCACTCCGCCCCAAAGAATCCCGAGTGCCACCGACAAGGCACACGCCAACAAGCAACCGATAAACGGCAGAAAACGCGAAGGCAACAAAGCGTACATTCGGACACCCCTGCGGAATCGAAGTACCAAGCATACGCCGGATGCGGTTTCGGATGCGAGACCAGCATGCGCACACTGGCATGTCGTCGGCTTACACTATGCCCATGACACAACGTAACCCAACACCGCCGCGGGCACGTACCGACGCCAGGAATTCCCAAGCGGCGCGCGTTCCGCCAGGCACGAAGACCGGCACTGGCGCGCGCGCATCCCCGCTTCACAGCCGCAACGCCAAAGGTGTGCCGCAACCGCGCCGACGCGCTCAGCCGTCCGGCGGCGTCGATTGGGCACATGTCCGCGAGCGCCTGAGCGAATACGCCAAGCTGGCGCGAATGCATCGTCCGGTCGGCGCTGCCCTGCTGCTGTGGCCGACATGGTGGGCACTGTGGCTGGCGGCAGGCGATTTTCCACCATGGCGACTGCTGGTTATTTTCACCCTCGGCGTATTCCTGATGCGCTCCGCCGGTTGCGTGATCAACGATTTCGCCGACCGCAAACTCGATGGCGAAGTCAAACGTACGCGTGATCGCCCCCTGGCCACCGGGTCGGTTTCAGTGCGCGAAGCCATCGGGGTATTTCTGGCGTTGATCGTGCTGGCGTTCCTGCTCGTACTCTTGACCAACAGACTTACTGTTGAGTTGTCGTTCGTCGGCGTCTTCCTGGCTGTGACGTATCCGTTCATGAAGCGCTATACCTACCTGCCTCAGGTCTATCTTGGCTGCGCTTTCGGCTGGTCGATCCCGATGGCTTTTGCGGCAGTCAAAAGTGGCGATCACGCAGCATTCATGGCCGCGTTGCCGCTGTGTGGATTGCTGTTTCTCGGCAATGTCTTGTTTTCGACCATCTACGACACCGAATATGCAATGGTCGATCGCGATGACGATCTGCGCATCGGCACAAAATCCACTGCGATTCTTTTCGGCGATGCAGATTTGCCGATCCTTGGCGTTTTGATGATCACGTTCCTGTTCGCGATGGCGCTTGTCGCCCAACGCGGACATCTGCACCCGATCTATTTTGCCAGCGTCGGCGTTGCCGCGCTGCTGTTCGTCTGGCAACTGTGGATCATGCGCAAGCGCAACCGCGACGCTTGTTTTGCGGCTTTTCGCAGCAACAGCTGGGTGGGCTTGGTACTTTGGGTCGGGATTGTGTTGGCGTATGCATTGAAGTAGCAAGCGGTCGCGCGACACCGCTTTTCGCTCTGCTGCGGCGAGCGACTCACTTTCAACACGGGGCAGCTTGCACTCGAAAATTGCCCGCTCGGCGAAGTCGAGTGGAAGGTCTGCCGCTCATCGAACAATGATGGCCAGCCCCGGATCAGCTCAGCGCCAACCCGTTCCACAATCATCGCAAATTTTTCGATCGAGACAATCGATCGCAGGCTCTTGCCAAAACGTTCGCAATAAATCAAACAACACGAGAGCCGTCAACGCACCCGCGGCGCACGCGCCAGCGCCCACGCATCAATGCGTTCGATGCCGGCTCGGCGCAGCGTGCGTGCGCATTCGCGCAACGTTGTGCCAGTGGTCATGACATCATCAACCACGGCGACATGCGAAGGCAGTTTGGCGGCCTCGGCAACCGCAAACGCACCACGCATGTTGCGCCGTCGGGTCTTCGCATCGAGGTTGGCTTGGGCCGGCGTCGAGCGCACCCGAGCCAGTGCGTTGTGACACAGCGCAATGTCAAATTCGTTCGCCAGCGGCCGCGCCAATTCCAAGGCCTGGTTGTAACCACGCTCACGCAATCGGGTGTTGTGCAACGGCACGGGAACAAGCGCCTGCGGCATCGAAGCCGGGGGACTTTCGTGCATAGCGTCGATCCAGACCTGCGACAAGACCCGGCCAGCGGCGAGGCTGCGTCCGAATTTGAGTCGGATCATGAGCATGTCCAGCGGATGCGCATAGACAAACGGCACGGCAGCTGCGCCAAATGGCGGTTCGCGCTTCAAGCATTCGCCACACATGGGTGCGGGCGCGTGCAGCGGTAAAGCGCAGCGCGGACAACACAGCTTGTTGCGTTGCAGTTCGTCCGCGCACGAGCCGCACAGATCACGCGTGCCGGCACCCTGTCGCCCGCACAGCAGACACAGCGGCGGCAATACCGCAAATTGCACGTTGCGCCACAGGCTGTAAACCAGATTGCGTGTCGTCGAGTTGACAGTCACGTTCATCATATCCAAACTCGCGCCCACTGTACGCCAAGCGAATCTGCCATGCCCGCCGCACCGTCGATTCACCGCCGTCACGATTATTCGCGCGACGAAGTGCTCACTCTTTTGAGTCTGCCTTTCAACGACTTGCTCGAGCGGGCCCATACCGTGCATCGCGCACACCATGACGCGAACGCGGTGCAGATTTCCACGCTGCTTTCGATCAAGACCGGCGGTTGCCCGGAAGACTGCGCATATTGTCCACAGGCCGCGCGCTATCACACCGGGGTGAATGCAACCCGATTGATGGGAGTAGAGGAGGTAATGGAAAGAGCGCGTGCCGCGAAAGCCGCCGGCGCCACACGCTTCTGCATGGGCGCGGCGTGGCGCTCGCCGAAGGATCGTGATGTGGAAAAGGTCGCGGAACTGATTGCGGCCGTAAAGCAATTGGGTATGGAAACCTGTGCGACGCTTGGCATGCTCAATCAAAATCAAGCGGACCGGTTCAAGGCGGCCGGCCTGGATTACTACAATCACAATCTGGATACGGCACCTGAGTTCTACGGTGAAATCATCCATACCCGCGAATTCCGGGACCGGCTGGACACGCTTGAATGTGTGCGTGACGCCGGTTTGAAAACCTGCTGCGGTGGCATCGTCGGCATGGGCGAAACGCGCGAACAGCGCGCGGGTTTGCTGCAGGCGTTGGCCAACTTGCCTGAACATCCGCAATCCGTACCAATCAATCGCCTCGTGCAGGTCGCGGGTACGCCGCTGGCCGGGACGGCCTTGCTTGATCCGTTCGAGTTCGTGCGCATGATCGCCGCCGCGCGCTTGTTGATGCCGACGTCGATGGTGCGGCTGTCGGCCGGGCGGTCGGAGATGAGTGACGAGTTGCAAGCGCTGTGTTTCTTCGCTGGAGCCAATTCGATATTTTATGGCGAAAAATTGTTGACCACGGGCAATCCGGACAGCGACCACGATCAGGCCTTGTTTGCGCGACTCGGCATCGAACCGATGCCGATCGACTCGCAAGCAGAGACATTTCATGCAAATATTGTCGAGCCCGAAAACGAGGTCGCAGCGTAAAGCTGCTCTCCCCCAAGCGCGCCCTGGGGGAGAGAGGTGGGTGAGGGTGATGCTCTTTCGCCTCGACTCGATGCTGAGGAATATGCGACGTTCCCCCCTCACCCCGGCACTCTCTCCCGACATCGTCGGGGGAGAGGCAGAAAAGCGTCCGGATTTGCTCGCGCGCCTTGCGATTGCACATGCGCAGCGGGCACATGACGATCTGTTGCGCCGCACCCATACCGTTGAACGGGTCAACGCACCGCATATCGCGATCGAAGGCCAATCGCTAATCGATTTCGCCAGCAACGACTATCTTGGCCTGGCGCAGCATCCGTCGGTAGGCGACGCCATGATCCAGGCTGTCAAACGGTCTGGCGTTGGCGCACGCGCGGCGCATCTGCTCGGCGGTCATCGCAGCGAACATGCGGAACTCGAGGAAAAGCTCGCCGCCTGGACCGGCCGCGAACGCGCATTGTTGTTTTCAACAGGCTACATGGCCAACCTCGGTGTGATCGGCGCGCTGACCGGCAAGGACGATATTTGCGTGCAGGACAAACTCAATCACGCCAGTCTGCTCGACGCTGCGCGACTGTCGGGTGCCACGCTCAAACGCTACGCGCATTCCGATGTTGCGGCGGCGAAGCGTCAGTTGCGCAGTCGCCCCGGCGAAGCGGCATTGTTGGCGACCGATGGCGTCTTCAGCATGGATGGCGATATCGCGCCACTGCGCGGACTTGCGCGGCTTGTGCAAAACCGAGCGAGCCGTGTTCATGGTCGACGATGCGCACGGGCTCGGCGTGCTCGGCCCCGATGGCGCCGGAAGTCTCGCCGCAGCCAGGCTCGGCCAGAACGACGCGCCGGTGTTGATGGCGACGCTGGGCAAGGCGCTTGGCGTCGCCGGCGCATTCATCGCCGGCAGCGCGGCGCTGATCGATGGTCTCCTGCAATTCGCACGCAGCTATATCTACACCACGGCGATGCCGCCGGCGCTTGCCGCAGCTGCGTCCGCAGCAGTGGATTTGGCGAGAGGAGATAGCGACCGTCGGCAACGCGTGAAACAACATATCACCCAATTCCAAACCGGTGCTGCGGATCGAGGTATTGCTGTGCTGGCGTCGTCGACACCGATTCAACCGGTTGTTATCGGCAACTCTGCCGCGGCGCTGGCGATTTCGCAGCGACTTCACGACATCGGCTTTCACGTTCCCGCAATACGCGCGCCAACAGTCGCATCCACGCAAGCGCGATTGCGCATCAGTTTGTCCGCCGCGCATACGAGCACGGATATCGAGCGTTTGCTGGATGCGCTCGCGCATGCTCTTGCGGCCGAAGAACGCACGCTCTGACATGCATATCGAAACCACCGGAACAGGGCACGGATCTGGTATTGATCCACGGTTGGGCAATGCATTCAGGTGTGTTTGCGCCGCTGACCCGAGAGCTCAAATCGCAATTCCGCTTGCACTTGGTCGATCTTCCCGGACACGGCGCCAGCAACCGCGACACCGCAGCTTGCGATCCAGCCAGTTGCGCGGCAGCGATTGCCGCCATGACTCCTCGTGCATTGTGGGTTGGTTGGTCGCTGGGCGGTATCGTCACCTTGCAGGCCGCGCTGAATCATTCTGCCCAGGTTCGCGCTCTTGTCGAAATTGCCACGCCACCGCGTTTTGTCGCATCACCGGAGTGGCCGCGAGGCGTATCTCGCGACGTATTCACGCAATTTGCCAGAGGCTTGAAACAAGACTACCGAAACACCATCGAACGTTTTCTTGCCTTGGAAACGATGGGATCGGATCATGCCCGAAGCGAACTGCGTGACTTGAAATCGCACGTGTTCGATCGCGGCGAACCCAGCCCCGACGCGCTCGAACTTGGCCTGCACGCTCTTGGCACGATCGATTTGCGTGCACGCCTTGCAGACTTGCATGTGCCGAGTCTGTGGGTCGCAGGAGGCCGCGATCGACTGGTTTCCGCCGGCGCATTGCGCTGGGCCGCCAAACAAAGCCCACAAGGACGCTTTATGGAATTTCCCACGGGGCACGCGCCCTTTATCAGTCACGGCAAAGAAGTTGCAGCAGCGATCAGCGCCTTTGCGCAGGAGATCGCAGCATGAATGCTCCACTTGATCCGCAACAGGTGCGCCGCGCATTCAGTCGCGCGGCACAGTCGTATTCGCAGAACTCCGCGCTGCAGCGCAAGATCGAAGACCGCCTGCTCGACCGGCTGGAATACGTCGAGCGCAAACCGCAGCGTGTGCTGGATATCGGATGCGGGCCGGGGCGCGCGAGCAGCCTGCTGCGCAAACGCTGGAAACGCGCGGAAATAATCAGCCTGGATCTGGCGTTGCCGATGCTGCATCGCGTGCACACGGGCTGGCGGCATCCCTTGATGCGCTTGTGCGCCGATGCGCGCTCGCTGCCGCTGCCCGACGCCAGCATCGACGTGCTGTTCTCGAATCTGTGCGTTCAATGGATCGACGATCTGCCGCGATTGTTCGACGAACTGCGCCGCGTGTTGCGACCAGGTGGCTATCTCGCGTTCTCGACATTCGGCTGGGACACGCTGCACGAGTTGCGCACAGCCTGGGCAGCGGTCGATCGCGCCGACCACGTCAGTGCATTCGCCGATATCGCGCGGGTCGGCGATGCGCTCATCGCAGCAGGCTTTCGCGATCCGGTGCTCGACTGCGATCGCCACGTTCTCAAGTATCCCGATGCTGCGAGCTTGATGCGGGAACTCAAGTCCCTCGGCGCGACCAACGCCAGCGCGCACCGCTCGCGCGGACTGCTCGGCAAAGGACAATTCCGCCACGTGCTTAATGCCTACGAACAATTTCGATTGGATGGCGAACTGCCGGCCACTTACGAAGTCATCTGCGCGCATGCGTGGGGACCGGAAGCCGGACAGCCACGACGCGGCGGCACGGACGGTGAGATTGCCACTTTTTCCGTCGACAGCTTGCGCGGTTCGCGACGTAGATCGAGCGAGTGAACGCACAGGCCGGACAAGAATTGCCGCGCAGGACACAAGGTGCACCAAAGCAATGCAAACACCCACGTCTTGCCTTCGTGTCCCTTGTGTCCCTGGTGCCAGATCTGGTCTTCCGGATCGGCCTGCCGATGCGAGCAAAGCTGTGCGCCTTCAAACCTGCCGATGCCGGAAGCAATCCACGGTGTGGTCATTGACCATTCCGGTCGCCTGCATGTGCGAGTAGATGATTGTCGACCCGACGAAGTTGAACCCGCGTTTTTTCATGTCCTTGCTGATGCGGTCCGACAGCTCGGTGCGCGCCGGCACATCGCCGCGGCCGCTTCCAACGGTTGCGGATCGGCCTGGCGTCGACGAACGCCCAGAAATAGGTATCGAGACTGCCGAATTTGTCGATCAGGCGCAGCGCAGCTTGCGCATTGTTGCGCGCAGAGTACACCTTCAGCCGGTTGCGGATGATGGCCGGGTCGAGCAGCAGTTTTTCCAGCGCCGCATCGGTCATGCGCGCAACTCTGGCGATATCGAAACCGTGGAATACACGCCGGTATGCGTCGCGCTTGTTCAGCACCGTGCTCCAACTCAGACCGGCTTGCGCGCCTTCTAGCACGAGAAACTCGAACAGACGCGCATCGTCGTGCAAAGGCACGCCCCATTCATGATCGTGATAGTCCCGCATGACGGCGTCGTCGCCATCGCCCCAGGCGCAACGCTTCAATGGTTTCTTCATGGTCATCTGCATTCCCGGCTTCGCCCTGCGCCCATCTTATGCATCCCGTCACGCACCGCGCCACTGCATCCGGGTGTTGGCGTCAACGCGCCAACTTCGATGGCCACAAGAATGTCCGGATCACGATTCTGCGCTCAGACCGTGCAGTCAAGCTTCAGTATCCGGGAGCGATGCATCCGCGAAGCAGGCGAAGCGCAAAATCGATGGTAGCTACTTCGTTCTTGCTCAGCATACTTCTTTTGCGTTCTTGGCAGGGACGGCCATCTGGCTTGCTCGATCCGGCGTTGCGGCACACGCGTTGTCGCCTACCTTGAGCCATCCAGTCTAGTGCTTCACTAGCCGCGCGAGATCTGCGCCTGGCGTTCGTGGTCGTTGTGGTACTGGGTCAGGCGCGCAATCTTGCCCTGATGGATGGCGAAGAACGCCCCGGCGGCAAGCGAGTAGCGTTGCCCTTGCGCCGGCGGCAATCCCGATGCCGCGGCCTGATAAGTCCCCTGGATCGTGAATTCGGCAGCAGCACGGGTTCCATCGTCGATGCACATAACGACGATATCGCGCAACTCTTCACGGTAGCTGCGCAGCGAACGGCGAACGTGATTTTCGAACGAAGCCTTGCCGTTTTCGCGGGTGCTCTGGTTGACGTCGTGGATGACATCGTCGGCCACGCAATCGAGCACACCTTCGACATCGCCCCGATTCAGCGCCGCGTAGTAGCGCAGGATCAATGCGCTGGTGCGATCTGCGGCACGTGCGCCGTCGATAATCATTCCCATCCTCCCCGTTTGCATTCAGTTTACTCGTGCGCCGCTGCTTCGACTAGCCTCATCGCTACCAGGGCATGCGATCCAGATCCACGTTGCCGCCGGTGAGGACAATGCCAACGCTGCGCCCGGCGAAACGCTCACGGTGCCGCAAAATTGCCGCGAAGGCGACTGCCGAAGACGGTTCGACGAGAATCTTCATACGCTCCCAGATCAGACGCATTGCGGCGATCGTTTCGTCATCGCTGCTTTTCAGCACGCTGACCCCGTGACTGCGCAACAAATCGAAGTTGATCTGGCCAATAGCAGCGCGCAAACCATCGCAAATCGTATCCGGTACGATATCGACGATGCGCTCGTCGCGGCGCATGGATTCATACGCATCCGCAGCGCCTTCGGGCTCGGCGGCGAACAATTCGATTTTCGGTAGCAATGATCGGGCCGCAATGGCGCTGCCACCGATCAAACCACCACCGCCAACGGGGGCAATCAGCGCATCCAGGGTTCCAACCTCGCGAATCAACTCCAGCGCCGCCGTTCCCTGCCCGGCGATGACATTCGCATCGGTAAACGGGTGCACCAGCGTCGCGCCGGATTCCTGCATGACTTTTTGAGCCTGCGTTTCCCGATCTGCAAGCGTCGCCGCGCAATTGCGCACACTCGCGCCGTAGGCCCGGATCGCCGCGACTTTGCTCGCGACCGCTCCGTGCGGCACGACCACGTGCGCCGGAATACCACGGGTACGGGCGGCCAACGCCAATGCGGCACCATGATTTCCCGAGGAATGCGTGACTACGCCGCGCGCGGCGACAGCATCGCTCAACGCCCATACTGCGTTGCACGCACCGCGGAACTTGAACGCGCCGACGCGCTGGAAGTTTTCGCACTTGAAGGCGATGCGACAGCCAGCCAGTTCGTCGAGCGAGGAACAACGCAGGACCGGCGTGACGTGTGCAAAACGCGCAATGCGCGCTGCAGCGAGTTCGATATCGGCAAAGGCGATAATTGGGATCGCGCGATCCACGTTACCGACTCCCGGAGATCTCGGATGCGACATCGCCGGGAGCAGCGCGCATGCCGGCAGTCACGCGCCAAACCAGAAGCCACGCCGTCGCCAGCAGCGACGCCGCCAGCAGAAAAGCGGCACCTGGCAGATGCTTCACTGGCGCGCGGTCGCTGATGAACAGAGCAAACACATTGGCAAACAAGGCCGGCCCGAAAATGCCAGCCAGACTGCTCAGGCTCGACAGCGCGCCTTGCAGCCGACCCTGTTCGTGCGGATCGACCTGGTGCGTCATCATTGCCTGCGCTGGAGGCCCGGCCAGACCGCCCAGACACAGGAACGGTATTCCGAGCACGAACAGCCATGCCATCGGCGCGAGGCCGAAGAAGACCTGGCCGACCACGCACATGCTGAGACCGATCAGGATCAGGCGCCGCTCTCCGAATTTCGGCATCAAACGCCGCACCAGCACGGCCTGAACCAGGCCGCTGCACAATCCAACCAATCCCAGCGTGTAACCAACGGCCTGTGGGCCCCAGCCATAGCGGAAATCGGTATACAGCACGTAAGTCGAATTCAACGAAAACTGGGCCAGACTGATCAAAAAGAAAACCGCCGCCAGGCCGAATACTTGTGGATAGCGCTTGAGCAGGAACAACGAGCCCAGTGGATTGGCGTGCCGCCAATCGAATCGTTTGCTGCGCTTTTGCTTCGGCAGCGACTCCGGCAGGACGAAATAGCCGTAGCAGAAATTCACCAGCGACAAACCGGCGGCGACCCAGAACGGCAAGCGGATATGAAAGTGCCCGAGCAATCCGCCCAGGGCCGGGCCGACAATGAAACCGATACCGAATGCCGCGCCGAGAATGCCGAATGTGGCCGCGCGTTTTTCCCGTGGGGTGATGTCGGCGATGTACGCGTTGGCGGTGGAGAAGCTCGCCGCGCAAACGCCGGACACTGCACGCCCGATAAACAGCAGCCAGAGCACCGGCGTCAGCGCCATGACGATGAAATCGATGCCCAGTCCCAGGCAGGAAATCAGGATCACGCTGCGCCGACCGAAACGGTCGGACAACGCACCCTGGATCGGCGAAAACACGAACTGCATCAGCATGAACAACGTGCCGAACGCGCTTTGCCACACAGCCGCCTTGGCGATGCTGCCGCCGATCAATTCCACGATCAGATGCGGCAACACCGGAATGATGATGCCGAAGCTGAGCATGTCCAGCATTACGGTGATGAAGATGAAGCGCACCGCAGCCGGGCGGCCGGCCAGTAGCGCGCTGACGGATTCGATTTCGTCGTTCATCGTGTCGGACGCGGCAAGCGGTTCAATCGGTCAACTTCCATGAATCTCTATGAAGCGCAGAAATTCCGCGCGCGTGCGCGCGTCTTCCCGGAACGAGCCGAGCATCTGGCTGGTGATCATCGAGACCCGGCGCTTGTGTACACCGCGCGTGGTCATGCATTGGTGCGCGGCGTCGATGACCACGCCGACGCCGCGTGGCTTGAGCACGTCGTCGATGCAGTGCGCAATCTGCGCGGTCAGCTTCTCCTGCACCTGCAGACGCCGTGCGAACGCTTCGACCACGCGCGCCAGTTTGGAAATGCCCACGACCTTGTCGGTCGGCAGATAACCAATATGCGCGCGCCCGATGATCGGCGCCATGTGATGTTCGCAATGGGATTCGAATTCGATATCGCGCAGAACGATCATCTCGTCGTAACCGGCAACTTCCTCAAACGTACGTCGCAGGTAATCGGCCGGATCTTCCGCGTAACCCGAAAACCAGTCGCGATAGGCTCTGGCAACGCGCTTGGGAGTGTCGCGCAGGCCTTCGCGCTGCGGATCGTCGCCTGCCCAATGCAGCAATGTGCGAACCGCGTCTTCCGCCTGACTCTGGGTGACGTGAGAGTGTTTGGATTTGGTCATACCCGGATTCACCATCAACTCGAATACGCAGTGTAGCCGATGCTGCACACTGGCTCGATCGTCTGCTACGCTCGCCCGATCGATCTCCAGTCGCCGGACCTGCCGTGGATGTTTCCCGAATCAAGCTTTTGCTGGCCCAATTCCTGGTCACCCTGACTGCGGTTGTCATGGCGCTGGTGGCCTACGATTATTACAGGCGCCCGGACACCGAAGCCGCGCGCGCGCAGACACAAGCGCTGAAACGCCAAGCCGATGCGCTGGTCCAGGGCACCCAATCGCAAACTCAGGCGCTGCGCGAGCAGGCAAAGTCACTGAGCGAACAGGCTACCGCACTCAAGAACGAAGTTTCGGCCGAACATCGCGCCGCCGATGCCCAGCGGGAGCGGTTCATGGCCGCAACGTATCGCGCCGAGGGTCTGCAGGCGGTGGGAGCGGCCAAGGTCGCGGTCGCCGAATACTATGAGAATTACGGCAAGTTCCCCACTTCCAACAGTCAAGTGGGGTTGGCCCCTCCAGACCAGTTCAAGGGACAGTCGTTGCGACGCATGGCGATTTCCGAGGGTGGCGTCATCAGTCTGATCTACGATGCCAAGTCCGGCGTCGACGGAGGCACGATCCGACTGATCCCCGACAACACCCACCCGGGAACGCCGCTGAAATGGCGCTGCATATCGCCGAATTTCAGCGACATAGCGGTGACTATTCCGCAGTGCAGCTATCGCGCACCGGACCGCGGCTGATCGGATCCACGCGGCACAGACCGGCGTGTTCGGGATACTTATTCCGCGCCTGGGCCCATGCTGATGCCGGTCGTGGCGGCAACGACACGATTGCGCCCGCCACGCTTCGCTGCGTACAGCGCGCGGTCGGCCCGACGCAGCAAGGCTTCGAAGCTGGAATCGGCGTCGGACATGGCGGCAACGCCAACAGAAACGCGCAGCGGCACGTTGCGGCCTTCGTGCTCAAAGACACGCGTTTCGACGGCCGCGCGCAGGCGCTCGCCCAGTTCCTGCGCCGCATGTTCGTCGCAGCCGGGCAACAGGACGGCGAATTCTTCGCCACCGACGCGGCCGAGCGTATCGCCATTGCGCAGACTGCCGCGAAACGTTTGTGCGTAAACCCGCAGCGCCTCATCGCCGGCGGCATGGCCATGCTCATCGTTGATGCGCTTGAAATGATCGCCGTCGATCAGCAGCAGACCCAGCATGTCGGCTTCACGGCGCGCCAGATCGAATGCCTGGCGCGCACGCATCGCGAACGTGCGCCGGTTGAACACGCCGGTCAGCGAATCCACGGCTGCCAGACGCGTCAATTCGCCGTTGAAGCGGTCGTTGCACATCATGACGAAACCGAATGTGCCGATGATGTTGACGAAACTGGTGTAGACAAAAACGATCTGTTCCATCCGCGTTTCGACGAAGACTCTGCCGTTGTCCGGCACTCCGCCGATCAGCAGTGCGATGATGCGTGCAAGCAGCACGACGACCCCGAAAGCGAAGATGCCTGCGGTAATCCAGTGGCTGGCCGGACGTCGACCCTGCGGTCCGGGCACGGCCAGCACGGCTTGGGTGATAAGCAGGAATACCAGCATCAGCACGCACGACAGGCCGATCAAGCGCACCGTCGTCGGTGAAGGCCAATAGGTGAATGTGGTCGTCAAGGCAAGATTCAGCAACACCAGCGCGACGAAGATCTCGTGCCGCGCGCGGCGTCCCATGAACACATCCAGTGCATGCGCGCAGGCGTTGAAACCGCCCACGATCAGCAAATTGCCGAGGATCAGCGACAGCACGTCGGGAATCTGGTGCCGCAGCGCGAGCAGGAACCAGCCCAGCGGTTGTACACCCTGGCCACAGGCCCAGATGCGCATGGCTGCACGCGAGCTGCCGGCGTAATTGCGCACGGTCAGGAACATGATTGCACCCAGCAACAGTGAAGTGATGCCGGTGCTGAGCATCAGGGTGCGGATATCGAGCACGACGCTCCTTTCAGCAATTGGTCCGACCGTGAAGCCGCATGCCGTTGCAGCGCACACTGGCAGGAATGGGTACGCCGTCACCCACCTGCCGGCGGGCGCGCCGGTTTGGCTATTCCACGCGGCAGAACGCGGCCTTCAGATAGCGTGATTCGGGCACATTCGCCTGCCATGGATGATCGGCCCCGGCACCGGTGACGGCGATCACCTGCAACGTGCGATTCGCATAGAACGCCGCACGTCGCAGCATGTCGAGAAATTGTTCTTCGCTGACCAATCCGGTGCACGAACAGCTCAGGAACATGCCCCCGGGCCTGACTGCGGCGAGTGCAAGCTTGTTCATGTCCAGGTATTTTTTCAGCGCCGGAATCACCTGTTCGCGATCGCGCGTCATCTTCGCCGGATCGAGCACTACGACATCGAATTGCTCGCGGTTGATGACCGCCACGTCGCGCAACCAGGCGAAGATATCGGCCTGGATGAAACGCACTTTCGCCTTGTTCAGGCGCGCATTGAGTTCGGCAATCTGCAGGATTTCCTCATCCAGGTCGACGCCGACGGCTTCGCGCGCGCCGCCCAGCGTTTTCGCATAAATGCCGAAACCGCCGGAATTGCAACACAGGTCGAGCACGCGTGCGTTGCTGCAGAACTCGGCGAAGCGCTTGCGGTTGTCGCGCTGGTCGGCGAAGAAGCCGGTCTTGTGTTTGCTGCCCGGCGCGGCATGAAATGCGACGCCGTGTTCATGGATCACGTTCGGCTTCGGTGCTGGCGGATGCGACAGGTCGAAGCTTTCCTGTTTCTGCACATGATCCTCGGCGTAGGCATAGATCTGCGCGTCCGGATAGTGTTCGAGCAGGCAGCGCTTGATCGTCTCGCGTTGCTTGAACATGCCGGCTGAAAAAAATTCGATCACCAGCGTGTCGGCGAAACGATCCACCACCAAACCGGACAAGCCATCGCCTTCCGAATGAATCAGGCGGTAGGCATCGGTCACGGCGTCGAGTTTGAGAATCTCTCGGCGCAACTGCACGGCTTGGGCAATCTTGCGCGTGAAAAAACCCTCATCGACGACTTCTTCCTGATTCGCCGTGAGAACCCGCAACGCGATGCGCGAATGACCGTTGTAGAAACCGCGTCCGGCAAACACACCATCCCGATCGAAAATGTCCACGACCGTTCCCGGCTTGGGGCGCACGGCCGGTTTCTCGACCATCTTCTGAAAGATCCAGGGATGATTGGAGCGGCGCTGAATCTTGAGGCGAACAGCCGGGTATTGGGTCGAATTCATCGGCGCATGATAACCCGTGCCGGGGTTTCAACCGGCAAAGCGTCCTTCGATCACTACCGGCCGTCCCGGGTCCTCGCCCGGGCCGACGACACGATTGCGTCCGCTGCGTTTGGCGGCGTACATGGCCTGATCGGCGCGGCGCAGAATTGCCGCGAAATCGTCGCCGTCCTCGATCACCGCAACGCCGATCGAAACGCGCAGCGGAATCAAACGCCGTTGCGCGCCGTATTCGATGTGCTCCACCGCAACGCGCAGGCGCTCGGCACTCGTGCGCGCCGCCACTTCCTCGGTTTCCGGCAGCACGGCGACGAACTCTTCGCCACCGAGACGACCGAACAAATCTTCTGCGCGCAACGCGCACTGCAGGGTACCGGCCAGCGTCACCAGCGCCTCGTCCCCGGCAGCGTGTCCATGCGCATCGTTGATGTGCTTGAAGTGATCGGCATCGATCAGCAGCACCGACAGCGGGCGCTTGTGGCGGTGCGCAAGCGCGATGGCATGCGCGGCCAGATGATCCAGCGTGCGGCGGTTGCTGATCCCGGTAAGGCCATCGATCGTGGCCTGGCGTTCCAGCTCCTCGTTCAGGCGTGCCCCGCACATGAGCACGAAACCAAGCGTGGCAATGGTCGGAAAGAACGCCGCAAACCCGAACACCGCGGTCTGCATCGTTGTCGCCTCCAATGCGGTATCAAGGCCATGGCGGCGCAACCCCTCGTACATGATCCGCGCGACCAAGACTCCGGCGAGCACCAGAAACGCACTGGCCGTCAGACGATGACTGCGCCGTCGCGACTGGCCCCAGCCGAGCAGGGCGATCAGGGCGCACACCATCTGCATGCAGAACACTGCCGACACGGTCACCAGGCGCAAACGCAGACTCGGCAGGTAATAGGTGAATACGATTTCCAGCAGTGCGATCGTCACTACCGGCGCATAGGTCAGCGCCGGGTTCAGCGGGCGGCCGACGAACGTTCTCACTGCCTGACAATGCTTGGCGTAGGCCAGACTCAGCAGCGCGTTGGCGCAAACCATCGTCAACCAGTCCGGCAACGTGTCGCGCAGGCCGTACAACACCCACGCGGTGGGTTGCAGCACGGTGCCGAGTATCCACAGGTGAATGCTTGGCCACAGATATGCCGGCGCGTCGCGCAGAACGTAGCGCAAACTGATCCCGACCAGCAACGCCAGCAGCGCCGCGATCATGATCGTGGTGCGGATGTCCAGAAGCATCGCTGAACCCCCTTTCGCGCGACGCAGTCTGCTCCGCTTTTCCGCGGTCAGCAACCGCGAGCACAACGACAGCTTTGCAGCAAATGCCCGCCGTTGCCTTGTTCCGCCGGCTTGCTGCCCCAATGCTAGCGCTCATGGATATCGCCGCGCCGACTCCCGAACCGACTTCCGAAAGCGTCGAACGCGACCGCAAGCGGATCGCTTACGCCACACTCGGCGCGGGCGGCCTGGTCGCCGGAATCTGGCTGGCCTGGCTCGGCGCGTGGCTGCTGGGTTGGGATATGGACAACCTCGGTATCCGCCCGCGCGAACTGGACGGCCTGATCGGAATTCTCTGCGCGCCGCTCGTGCATGCGTCGTTTGCGCATCTGATGTCGAATACCTTGCCGCTGGGAATCCTCGCGGCGCTGACCCTGTACGCCTATCCTCGCGCAACGCGCTATGCGTTGCCGTTCATCTGGATCGCCTCGGGTCTGGGCGTGTGGCTGTGGGCGCGACCGTCGATTCATGTCGGCATCAGCGGCATTGCGCACGGCTTGATGTTCTTCCTGTTTTTCATGGGTCTGCTGCGCCGCGATCGTCTGGCCGTCGCCATTGCGTTGATGGTCTTTTTTCTTTACGGCGGGATGGTGCTGACGGTGTTGCCGCGCGATCCGCAGATTTCCTTCGAGTATCACCTGTTTGGCGCCTTGTCCGGCGTCATCGCCGCGATATTTCTGCGCCATTACGATCCGATGCCGGTGCGCAAACGCTATAGCTGGGAAGACGAGGAAGACGCCGCGGAAACGATCGACGACGAACTCGAATTGCCAAGGCCGGATTACGTGCCGGCATTGTGGGATGGGCCGGGTTCGCCGCGCAGCGGCGAAGGGTCGGTCGTCGCATTCCCGCGTCGCACTTCCGACAAGCGCAGCGGACACTGAACAACCGCTCAACGAGGGCATGCGCCAGCGGTGCTAGAATCAACGCCATCGTCGCAACTGCTACGCCGCCATGAACACGCAACCCCGCCGCGTCGAACATCTGCAAACCGACAAGGGCTCGGTGCCGGTCTACACCACCGCCGTGATCGAACAGCCGTGGAGCACGTATTCGCGCGAAGATCACGCCACCTGGGCGACCCTGTTCGAGCGCCAACGCAAGATTCTGGTCGATCGGGCCTGCAACGAATTCATCGACAACCAGCAACGCTTCGGCATGACGCCGGACGCGATTCCGAAATTCGACGATCTCAATCGCGTATTGAAGAAGGACACCGGCTGGGAACTGATCGGCGTCGAGGGCCTGCTCCCGGAACTGACGTTTTTCGATCACCTCGCCAATCGCCGCTTTCCGGTCACCTGGTGGATCCGCAAACCCGAACAGATCGACTACATTTCCGAGCCGGATCTGTTCCACGACCTGTTCGGCCACGTGCCATTGCTGCTCAATCCGGTCTTCGCCGATTACATGCAGGCCTACGGTCGCGGTGGCGTGAAGGCGCACGGCATCGGTGCCGAAGCGCTGGTTAATCTGACCCGGCTGTACTGGTACACAGTCGAATTCGGCTTGATCAAGCAAGCTGACGGCCTGCGCATCTATGGCTCCGGTATCGTGTCGTCGAAAGGCGAGTCGATCCACTGTCTGGAATCGGCGAGCCCGAACCGCATCGGTTTCGATCTCAAGCGCATCATGCGCACGCGCTATCGCATCGACACCTACCAGAAGACCTATTTCGTCATCGACAGTTTCGAGCAATTGATGAACGCGACGAAGCCCGACTTCACTCCGATCTACGCCGACTTGGCGGAGCGCGAATCGATACCGGCAGGCAATATTCTTCCCGATGATTTTGTGTTCAACCGCGGCAGCGGCGAGGGTTGGGCCAACGGTGGCGATGTGTAGAACCGAAGACTGTGGCAGAAGTCCCTGGGCCGCCAACGCACTCCTGCCCAACGTGAAGTTCAACGCAGCACAAAGCGGATAAGGTCTGCAAAGCGCACAAGAATGCGCGAAGCGGAAAATCGAAGATTGTTCGTTTTTGCTCGCTTCGCGTCTGTGCGTCCTTGGCGCGCCCGGCGAACACC
Source organism: uncultured Pseudomonadota bacterium (assembly GCA_963711075.1). Classification (GTDB taxonomy): domain Bacteria; phylum Pseudomonadota; class Gammaproteobacteria; order Xanthomonadales; family Rhodanobacteraceae; genus Rudaea. The sequence continues at coordinate 255,597 of CAVQCW010000004.1, forward strand.
GGCGGTTTTCTCCCGGTGCGCCGCTCGCGTTCGGTTGTGCTCACGACCAATCTACTGGGTTATGCTGGTGGCCTCTGTCGAAATGCAAGTCGACACCACGGAGAGTTCGCATGATCGCTCGCATCTGGCGTGGCATCACGCTCAAGGAAAAAGCCGACGATTATCTGGCTTACCTGCAAGAGACCGGCCTGCGCGATTACGCCAGGACGCCGGGAAATCACGGCGTGACCGTGCTGCGCCGCGATCAGGGCGAGCACTGCGAGATCATGCTGATTTCGCTGTGGGATTCGATGGAAGCGGTGCGCGCGTTCGCCGGAGAGAATCCCGACCAGTCGGTGTATTACCCGGAAGACGACCAATATCTGTTGGAAATGGAACCGCTGGTGCGGCACTACGAAGTAGCCGATCGCTTGTCGCCGGGCAGCGATGGCGCGGTCGCTGACGCTGCGCGCTCCTGAGCGCCGCATTGTCGCGCGCACGAATCAACCCGTACAGCCTGAATCTGCCGACTGACTTTAAGAGCCGTGAGCGCCGATCTCGCCTTGCTGCTTACCGTGTTGCTGCTGGTCGGCTTCGCGGCGCAATGGCTGGCGTGGCGCGTGCGCCTGCCGGCGATTGTGTTTCTGCTGCTGACCGGGATCGTGCTCGGACCTGCTACGGGTTTGCTCGATCCCGACCGCCTGCTGGGCAACGTGGTTGTTTCCCCTCGTTTCGCTCGCGGTGGCGTTGATCCTGTTCGAGGGCAGCCTGACCTTGCGCTTTCACGAATTGCGCGGCATCGGCGGCAGCGTGCGCGGACTGGTCAGCTACGGTGCGATCGCGGCGATGATGATGCTGGCGGCGTGCGCGCACTACATCGCCGGTCTGCGAATGGCCAATCGCGCTGCTTTTCGGCGCGCTGGCCTGCGTGACCGGACCGACCGTGATCGTGCCGATGCTGCGCACGCTGCGTCCGGACGCGAAGATCGCCAATGCGTTGCGCTGGGAAGGCATCATCATCGATCCGCTCGGCGCGCTGTTCGCGGTGCTGATGTTCGAGGCCATCGTGTCGCGGGAGCAAGGCCATTCGCTCGGCGTGTTTGCCGCGACCATCGGCTTGTGGTGCGGCCATCGGCGCGGTGGCGGCGATCGCGCTGGCGTCCGCATTGCGCCGGCACCTGATCCCGGAATACCTGCAGAACTATGGGACGCTGGCGGCAGTGCTCGGCGCGTTTTCGCTTTCCAATGTGCTCACGCACGAATCGGGGCTGCTCGCCGTCACGATCATGGGCATCGTCGTCGGCAACCAGCGCGACGTGCACATCGATCACATCATGGATTTCAAGGAAGACCTGTCGACCCTGTTGGTGTCGATGCTGTTCGTGATTCTCGCCGCGCGTCTGCACTGGCCGCTGCCCGACGGCATGCTGCCGGCCGGCGTGCTGATCTTCCTGGCCGCGCAATTCGTCGTGCGCCCCGCATCCGTGCTGCTGGCCACGCTCGGTGGTTCGTTGAGCTGGCGACAGCGCGCATTGATAGCCTGGGTTGCGCCGCGCGGCATCGTCGCAGCCGCCGTATCGGCGTTGTTCGCGTTGCGCCTGAGCGAACTGCACATGCCCGGTGCCGATGCGCTGGTGCCGCTGATATTCTTGTTGATCATCGGTACCGTCGTGGTGCAAAGCGCGACAGCGCGTCCACTCGCGCACTGGCTGCGCGTGGCCGAGCCCGATCCCGATGGCGTGCTCATCTTCGGCTCGGATCAGGTTGCCCGGGAAGTCGCCAGGCGCTTGAAAGCGGCCGATTTTCGCGTGCTCGTCGTCGACGACGACTGGGATGGCATCCGCGCGCGCGCGCATGGCCGGACTCGATACGTTCTTCGGCAATCCCACTTCGCAGTACGCCGATCACCACATGGATCTGACCGGCATCGGCCGCTTGCTGGCCATGTCCACGCGCCGCGAAATGAATTCGCTGGCGGTGGTGCACTACCGCCAGGAATTCGGCCGCAACCGCATCTACCGACTGCGCAACCTCGCTGCGGACGAGCGCGGCGACCGCCGCAACTTCGCCGGCAATCTTCTGGCACCGGCCTTGTTCGGCGACGACATGATTCATGCGCGTTTCGCGCAATTGCTCGACAGCGGCTGGCGCATCAAGTCCACGCGCCTGAGCGAAACCTTCGACTGGCCGAAATTCGTCGAAGAACACGGCGTCGATTTCGTGCTGCTGTTCGGCATCGAAGAACGCGGCGCATTGCGGGTGGTGTCGAGCAAGCGCGATATTGAACCCAAGCCGGGGTGGACGGTCATCGTGCTGGTGCCGGCGAAATCGATCGCGCCCCCCGTCACGACAACGATGGACGCGGTTCAAGCCACATAGGTTGCCGGTGCGCGAAGGCAAACCCCGACACCTGCACTGCTCATCAATCCGCTTTCTTCGCCGCCGTCTCGACATCCACCGCCGTCTTCACTGCAGGACGCTCGTCCACGCGCGAAAAGTATCTCGCCAGCGCCGGCCACTCGGCGAGATCGATCTTGAACGCGCGCGTCCAGCGCAGCACCGTGTACAAGTACGCATCGGCCACAGTGAACTGCTTGCCCATCAGATAATCGTTCCTGGCAAACACCGCGTCGAGTTCGGCAAAGCGCTGCTTGAGCTTCGCGGTATAGATTTCCTTGCCCGCATCCGGCATGGCAGAATTGAACAGTGGGCTGAAGGACTTGTGGATTTCCGTGGAAATGAAGTTCAACCATTCCTGCAAGCGATAGCGCTCGAAACCGCCGTGCGCCGGCGCCAGTTCCGCTTCCGGCTTGCGATCGGCCAGATACTGGACGATGGCCGGACCTTCGGTAAGCACCTTGCCACCGTCGGTCATCAGCGCCGGCACGTAACCTTTTGGATTGATTGCCCTGAAGTCCGCGCCATCGGCCGTCTTCTTCGCCGCCAGATCCACCTTGACCAGATCGAACGGCACATCCAGTTCACGCAACACGATGTGCGGCGACAACGAACACGCACCGGGGGAAAAATACAGTTTCATCGTGACACTCCTTGTTGGAACTGGCGCCAAATCGACGCGCGCAATTCAGATTGGGTTGCGCGTGTGCGAATCAAGCGCGTAGGGCGAGAGAAACCGCACAGCGGCGCATCCCACCGTTTAGGCGCAGGCATCAAGAAGGCGGGATGACCAGCTCCGCTGTTGAAAGCCGCTGCACTACTCCCGCCCTACGTCCTACGTCCTACTTCTTCTTCGGAATATACAAATCCGTAATCGTGCCTTCGTAGACTTCGGCGGCCATGCCGACGGATTCGGACAAGGTCGGGTGCGGATGCACGGTCAGGCCGATGTCGGCGGCTTCGCAGCCCATTTCGATGGCCAGGGCGATTTCCGAAATGAGGTCGCCGGCGTTCGGGCCGGTGATGCCGGCACCGATGACGCGGTGCGTGGCCTCGTCGAAGATGAGTTTGGTGAAGCCTTCGGTGCGGCCGATGCCGATGGCGCGACCCGAGGCGGCATACGGAAATTTGCCGACGCCGTATTTCACGCCATCCTTTTTCGCCTCGGCTTCAGTGATGCCCACCCAGGCGACTTCCGGATCGGTATAGGCGACGCTCGGAATCACGCGCGCGACGAATTCGCTTTTCCTGCCGGCGCAGACTTCGGCCGCGACCTTGCCTTCATGCGTGGCCTTGTGCGCCAACATCGGATTGCCGACGATGTCGCCGATCGCGAAGATGTGCGCAACATTGGTGCGCATCTGTTTGTCGGCGGGAATGAAGCCGCGGTCGGTGACGTTGACGCCGGCCTTGTCCGCATCGATCTTGCTGCCGTTCGGCGCGCGGCCTACGGCGACGAGCACGCGGTCGAACAATTGTGGTTCCGGCGCCTTGTCGCCTTCGAACGTCGCCTTCAATCCGTTTTTCTGCGCTTCGATCTTCGCCACTTTCACTTTCAGGTAAATACCCGCGTAGCGCTTGCCGATACGTTGCGCCAGCGGGCGCACGAGATCCGGATCGGCACCTGGCATCAACTGATCGAGCAATTCGACCACGGTGACTTGCGAGCCAAGCGCTTCGTACACGCAAGCCATTTCCAGGCCGATGATGCCGCCGCCGACGATCAGCAGTTTCTTCGGTACTTCGTCGAGAACCAATGCGTCGGTCGAATCCATCAGACGCGGATCGTCCCACGGGAAACCCGGAATTTTTACCGACTGCGAACCGGCGGCGATGATGCACTTCTCGAAGCGCACGAGCTTCTTGCCATCCTTTCCATCCACTTCGATTTCGTTGGCCGAAACAAATTTGCCGACCCCTTGCACCACAGTGACTTTGCGTTGTTTGCTCATGCCGGCGAGTCCGCCTGTGAGCTGGGCAACGACCTTGTTCTTGAACGCAGCGAGTTTCTTGATGTCGATTTTCGGCTTGCCGAATTCGATGCCGATCCCGGCCGCGTGCGCGGCTTCGTCGATCACTTTCGCCGCATGCAGCAGCGCCTTCGACGGGATGCATCCGACATTCAGGCACACGCCGCCGAGCGTTGCGTATCGCTCGATCAATACCGTGTCCTGATCCAGGTCCGCGGCGCGAAATGCCGCCGTATAGCCGCCGGGTCCTGAACCAAGCACGCACACCTGGCATTCGATATCGGCTTTGCGACCGGAGCTTGCGGCGGCTTTCGGTGCTTCGGCTACGCTGCCTGTCGCGCGGGCGGGAGCGGTTTGCGGCGAGGCCGCTTCCGGGGAGGTGGACGGCGCGCTTTTCCGGGCGCCACCCTCAGCCGGCGACGGGGGAGGCGAATTCCTGCCGCCGTTGGCGACGAAGCAGCGGCTGCCGCGTCTTGCGCCTGGATCAGCGCAACGACCGCGCCTTCGCCGATCTCGTCGCCGACCTTGACCTTGACCTGTTTGACCACGCCATCAAACGGTGCCGGCACCTCCATCGTTGCCTTGTCCGATTCGAGCGTGATCAGGCCTTGGTCTTTTGCGACCGTATCGCCGGGCTTCACCAGTACTTCGATCACCGGCACGTTGTCGTAATCGCCGATATCCGGAACCTTGACTTCGATCGTGTTGGCCATGCTCGTTTCCTTTGTGTGCTTTTCGTTCAGCGCCGCGGTACCTCGTCGTCGGCGTCATCGTCGGACGCCTCGGCAATCTCGCGCTCGACGTCGCGCGCTGCATCGTTTTCGGATGGCGGACCATATTGCCGCGTGCGCGCCGCGCTTCCCTGCGTGCGCGTCGGCACCTGCCGCGATTGTTCGCGCGCCTGTTCGCCGGACAAACCGAACCAGGTACGCAGATGCAGGTCGCGTTGCGGGAACGGAATCTCGATCGCATGCTTGTTCAGCGCGGTTTCCAGCGCCCAGTTGTAGGCTGCAGTCACGGCGCCGGGACGCTTGGTCGCCTCGGCCGTCAGCCATACCACCAGCGAAAAGTTCAGCGAGGAATCGCCGAACCCGGTCAGCCAGACCTGGGGTTTGCGCTCGCCTTCCAGGGTCAGCGTGAACGGCACTTCCGCCGCGGCTTCCAGAGCAGCGCGCTTGACCAGTTCCTTGTCGCTGCCATAGGCCACGCCAAAAGGCACCTTGAGCCGACGCGACACCTCACGCAACGTCCAGTTGACCACGCGCCCGCTGACGAATTCGGAGTTGGGCACGATGATGTCGATGTTGTCGTTGGTGGTAATGCGGGTTGCGCGGATGTAGATGTCGCGCACGGTGCCATGCACGCCGGAGGCGAGCTCGACGAAATCGCCGACTTTCAACGTGCGATCGAACAGGATGATCAAGCCGGAGACGAAGTTGTTGAAGATTGCCTGCAGGCCGAAGCCCAGTCCCACGCCGAGGGCTCCGGCCAGCACCGTGAAACGCGCCATCTGGATTCCGGCAGCGTTGAGCGCGAGAACGACACCGACTGTCAACAACAGATAGTGCACGACGCGCGAGAGCGCATACACTGTCGCGCGATTGACGCCTGAATGCGCGACGGCATAACGTTCGAGGGCGCGGCGCGCCAGGCGCGACACGACGACTGCGCCGAGCAGCACGAGCAAGGCAGCAAGCAGGGCTCCTACGGTGAAATCCACGCCGCCGACGTTGAGCAGCGTGAAATCCAGTACATTGCCGATACCATGCAGTGCTGCATTGCCGCCGCGAATCGCATCGTGCCTGGCATCGCCCAGGGTTTTGGCGACCTCACTTGCCATTGGAACGGCCGCCGTTCTGATTCGTTTGGGTCATCGCGGCGCGAAAGCGCGCGCGCCACTGCTCGCGACGCGCATTAAAATCGTCCATGTCAGTTGCCGTATCCGCGGATGGTGCCGCCACAATGTTTTCTTCGCCGCGAATTCGCGCGCGCAATGCAACCAGCGCATCGCGCTCGCTGCGAACGTCTTCGCGGTGTTGTTCACCCTGTTCGCGATTGATTTGCGCCAGTTCCCGACATTTGACATTGGCGTACGCCACCGACAAACGGAAATCCGGCAGGTGAACGGTTTCCACGTCCTCAAGACGGCAATCGAAAACGATATAGCCGTCCTCGATCCACAAGCCGTGGCGCTTGAGCACGATGCGCGATTCGCGTTCGGCGTGGAAGAAGCGCGCCCAGTCCATGTCCGGCTCGCGGGTCAGGCGCAAATACAGCGTGCGCATCGAGGAGTGCACGCGCGACCAGGTGGTCTTTGCCAGATCCAGATCGACAATCTCGATGTCTTGGAAATCCTGAGTCATGCAGCATTCCGTCCAGGGAATTCCTACAGCAGACTACGCCGCATGTCGGCCAGCAGTTGCGACAGGTAGGCCGTGAAGCGCGCCGCCGACGCGCCGTCGATGACGCGGTGATCGTAGCTGAGCGAAAGCGGCAGGATCAGCCGCGGCTGGAAGGCCTTTCCGTCCCACACCGGTTTGATCGCCGACTTGGATACGCCCAGGATCGCCACTTCCGGCGCGTTGACGATCGGCGTAAACGCCGTGCCGCCGATGCCGCCGAGCGAGGAAATCGAGAAGCAACCGCCGGACATGTCCGCGGGACCGAGCTTGCCGTCGCGGGCGCGTTCGGCCAGCGAGCGCGTTTCCGTTGCGATTTCGACCAGACCTTTCCTGTCGGCATCCTTGAGCACCGGCACGACCAGTCCGTTGGGTGTATCGGCAGCGAAGCCGACGTTGAAGTATTTCTTCACAATCAAATTTTCGCCGCCGGCGTCGAGCGAGGCGTTGAAGTCGGGATATTTCTTCAAGCCGGCGACGACCGCCTTGATCAGAAACCCGAGCATGGTGAATTTGATGCCCTGTTTTTCGTGCTCCTTGTTCAGGGTCACGCGCAACGCTTCCAGATCCGTGACATCGGCATCGTCATGCTGCGTGACATGCGGAATCATCGCCCAGTTGCGCGCCAGGTTTGCGCCGGAAATCTTCTTGATCTTCGACAGCGGCTTCGTTTCGATTTCTCCAAATTTGGAAAAATCCACTTTTGGCCAGGGCAGCAGATTCAATCCGCCGCCCGACGCCGCCCGCGCGCCGCCACCCGCCAGCGCCTGCTTGACGAATTGCTGCACGTCCTCCTTGAGAATGCGTTGCTTGCGGCCGCTGCCGGCGACCTGTGTCAAGTCCACGCCCAGCTCGCGCGCAAACATTCGCACTGCGGGACTGGCGTATGGCACCTTGCCGGGCATCACGGTGTCCGCACCGAACGCAACGGGCGGCGAGCTTGGCGCATTGCCTTCGTATTTTTCCGCAACGCTGGATTGAACCGGCGCCGAAGGCGGATGCACCGGTTGTTGGTCTTGCGCCTGGTTGCTGTTTGCCTCGCCCGCCGCGGCGGACTTCGCTGCGGGCGATGAAGGCTGCGCCGGTGCGGCTGCTTTTTCGGGCTTTGCAGATGCCGCGCCTTCCGCGGCATCCGCTGCCTCGATCAGCGCCACCACTGCGCCTTCGGAAATCTCGTCGCCAACCTTGACCTTGACTTGCTTGACTACGCCGGCAACCGACGATGGCACTTCCATCGTCGCCTTGTCCGATTCCAATGTGACCAGTCCCTGATCCTTGCTGACGGTATCGCCCGGCTTGACCAGCACTTCGATTACCGGAATATTGGTGTAGTCGCCAATGTCCGGCACCTTGGCTTCTTTGACGTCGGCCATTGGCCCTCCCAATCGAGCGGTTTAGGCGCAGTCGCGATGCGCCTGGGCAGCCGGTGGCGCTGTGCCGATGGCTGTGTATGCGGCACATCATAATCCGAACGGCGGAAAATCGCCGCTTCGGGGCCGGCAGCCGCGATCCGGAAATCCGGAAGAGCACAAAGCAAGTCGTCATTTCCGCCTGCACGGGAATGGCAAACCGCAGGGTGCCTGCAATTGCATTTCTCGGGTTCGATCACCCGCCACTTCGCCTATCCATCCTGCTTCTTGCGTGGCCTGCTTCGTGACAAATGTCACTGGCGATGCCACGCTGCGGGCCCTAGTTTTTCACCCTGATCCAGTCCCGCCACGGAGCACGCCATGTTGTCGATCCGGAACTTGTCCAAAACCTACGCGAATGGCGTGAAGGCGCTGAAAGACGTCAGCCTGGAGATTCCCAACGGCATGTTCGGCTTGCTCGGCCCGAACGGTGCCGGCAAATCGACGTTGATGCGCACGATTGCCACGTTGCAGGATGCCGACAGTGGCACGATCAAACTGGGCACGCTCGACGTACTCGCAGAAAAGCCCGCAGCGCGTCGATTGCTTGGCTACTTGCCGCAGGAATTCGGCGTGTACCCGAAAGTGACCGCCGAAGCCATGCTGGATCATTTCGCCGTGCTCAAGGGCGTCACCGCGCACAGCGAACGCAAGGACGTGGTCGAGGCGTTGCTTCGTCAGGTCAACCTGTGGGACGTGCGCAAACGCAAACTCGGCACGTTTTCCGGGGGCATGCGTCAGCGCTTCGGCATCGCCCAGGCGCTGATTGGCGATCCGAAGTTGATCATCGTCGACGAGCCCACGGCCGGTCTGGATCCGGAAGAGCGCAACCGCTTTCTGAATCTGCTTGCCGAAATCGGCGAGAACGTGGTGGTGATCCTGTCCACGCATATCGTCGAGGACGTCACCGACCTGTGCCCGCGCATGGCGATCATTGCGCAAGGACAAGTGCTGCTCAGCGGGCAGCCTGCCGAAGCGATGCGCGCTCTGGAGGGGCATGTATGGCGACGCTCGATTCCGACCGCAGAGCTGGATGCATACAAGCAGCGGTTGACAGTGCTGTCGACGCGATTGGCCGGCGGCAAGACGCTTATCCATGTGCTTGCGGCAGAAAAGCCTGAAGCCGGCTTTGAGGCCGTTGCGCCGGATCTGGAAGACGTCTATTTCGGGCAGCTTCGTCAGCAATCGATCTCCCGCGCGGCCTGACGGCGATGCGCATTTTCAGCCAGATTTTCCGTTTCGAGCTGCGCCAACAATTGCGCAGTCCGCTGTTCTGGATGATCGCCTTGGCATTCGGCGCGCTTGCCTTTTCGGCGGCAGGCTCCGACAACATCCAGATCGGGGGCGGCGTCGGCAACGTGCATCGCAATGCGCCGTATGTGATCGTGCAGATGCTGACCCTGTTCACGCTGCTCGGCATGTTCCTGATCACGGTGTTCGTCGCCGGAGCCGCATTGCGCGACTTCGATGCCGGCACGGCGGAGCTGTTTTTCGCCACGCCGATATCGCGCACTGCTTACCTGGGCGGCCGCTTTGCCGCAGGCTACTGCGCCGCGATCGGCGTGATGCTCGTGGTGGCAGTCGGCTTGATGCTCGGCGTACTGATGCCGTGGGTCGATCCGGCGCGCCTGGGTGTTACCAGCTATGCCGCCTATGTCTACGCGTTCGCGGTGTTTGTATTGCCGGGGTTGTTTTTTCTGTCGGCACTGTTGTTCCTTCTCGCCACGCTGACGCGCTCGATGCTCGGTACCTATATCGGCGTGATTGTGTTTTTCGTGCTCTGGCAGGTGGCGCTGATCACGGCCGGCAACCTTGAACATCGCACCCTTGGCGCGCTGATCGATCCGTTCGGGCTGGGCGCATTCGGCCTTGCCACACGCTACTGGTCGGCAACCGACCGCAACACGCAATTGCCGCAACTGGTTGGCGTGCTGCTGGCCAATCGCATCATCTGGGTAGCCATTGGCGCGGCGTTGATCGCGGCAACGTTTGCGCTTTTTCGTCCCGATCGCGAAGGCGTTCGTCTGTGGCGGCGACGCAAACGAGCCAACGCGACATCGACGACGCAAGTCGCTGTCCACAGCCGCATCACGGTGCCCAGGGCGACCCTGCGCAGTGGTGCGGCGGCGCGCTGGATCCAGTTTCGCAAGCTGGCCTGGTTCGATGCGCGCGCCGTCGTGGGTGGCGTGGCGTTTCTCGTCATGCTTGGATTCGGTCTGGTGAATCTTGGCGGCAACCTGGCATTCTCGAACCAGATGTACGGTACCAGCGTATATCCGGTCACCCATCTGATGCTGGATTCGATGGATGGCGCATTCAATTGGCTGCTGATCTTCATCGTCACGTTTTACGCCGGGGAACTGGTCTGGCGCGAACGCAGCCACCGCATCAGCGATGCGACGGATGCGTTTCCGATGCCGGACTGGATTCCGCTGCTCTCCAAATTGGTCGCGCTGATCGCCGTGATCGTCGTGTTCCAGTTTTTCGGCATGCTCGAGTGCATGATCTACCAGTTGTGGCGCGGCTATCACCATCTGCAGTTGGGGCTGTATCTGGCGAAAATCGTGTTGACCTCGATCACCTTCGTCTTGTTTGGCGTGCTCGCATTGTTCGCCCAGGTCGTTACCAACAGCAAGTTCATGGGTTACCTGCTGATGGTGATTTATTTCGTCAGTCGCATCGCGTTGGGGCAACTGGACTTCGATCATCACTTGTATAACTACGCCAGCGCGCCGGGAACGCCGTATTCGGACATGAACGGGTTTGGCCATTTCCTGGCCGCGCGGCTGTGGTTCAGCGCGTATTGGGCATGCCTGGCCATCGCGCTGCTCGTGGTCGCGGGTTTGTACTGGGTGCGCGGCACCGTCTCGGGTTGGAAGGGGCGCTGGCGTGTTGCATCGGCGCGGTTCCGCACGCCTTCACGCATGCTGCTGGCGGCTTCGTTGTTGGGATTCTTCGCGCTCGGCGGCTGGATCTTCTACAACACGAACGTCGTCAACCACTACGTTCCCGGCGACCTTGCCAAGCAGCGCCGCGCCGATTACGAAAAGCGCTATCGCCAATACAAGAACTTGCCGCAGCCGAAGATCACCGACGTCAAGGTCGATGTGGACATCTATCCGCATCAGCGTCGCGTCGACATACGCGGTCACTATGTCTTGATGAACAAGTCCGACGCGCCGATCAGCGAACTGCATGTCCGCATCGATCGCGACCTCAAGGTGAAGTCGCTGCAGTTCGCCGCGCACGATCTCGTCAGCGCCGACGCGATCAACGGTTACACGATCTATCGCCTGAAACAACCGATGGCTCCGGGCGCGACGATGAATTTCGATTTCGACCTGGAATACTGGAGCCGCGGTTTCCGCAATTCGCCGAACGACACGCAAGTCGTCGACAACGGGACGTTTTTCAACAATACGGCGTTTCCCCATTTCGGCTATGACGAGGGCCACCAACTCAGCGATCGCAACGATCGGCGCAAATACGGCCTGCCGCAATTGCCGCGCATGCCGAAGATCGACGATGTTGCCGCACGCCAGTTCAACCTGCTCGGCCGCGATGCCGACTGGGTCAATTTTGAAACCACGGTTTCCACCGTGCCCGATCAGATCGCTCTGGCTCCGGGCTATCTGGTGAAGGAATGGACCCGGGACGGGCGTCGCTATTTCCATTACAAGATGGACAAGCCGATTCTGGATTTCTTTTCGTTCCAGTCGGCACGCTATGCCGTGAAGCGCGATTCGTGGAACGGCATCGCCATCGAGATCTACTACGACGCACAACACGCCTACAACGTCGACCGCATGATTTATGCGGCGAAGAAGGCGTTGGCGCACTACACGGCCGTGTATTCGCCCTACCAGTTCCGCCAGTTGCGCATCCTGGAATTTCCGGACTACGCGAGCTTCGCGCAAAGTTTCGCCAACACGATTCCGTTTTCAGAATCGATCGGATTCATTGCCGACCTGCGCGATCCGGACGATATCGATTACGTCTACTACGTGACCTCGCACGAGATCGCGCATCAGTGGTGGGCGCACCAGGTCATCGGCGCTTTCGTGCAGGGGGTGACCATGCTCGACGAAACCTTTGCCCAGTATTCCGCATTGATGGTCATGGAAAGCGAATACGGTCCGCACAAGATGCGCAAGTTCCTCAAATACGAACTGGATCGCTACCTTTCCGGCCGCGCCGGCGAAACCGTCGAGGAACAGCCGCTCGCGCTGAACGAAAACCAGGCCTACATTCATTACCGCAAGGGATCGGTGGTGATGTACGCGCTCAAGGACTATCTGGGCGAGGCGGTGGTCGACAAGACCTTGTCGCGATTCGATCAAGAAAAGGCATTCCAGCAACCACCATACACGACCAGTTACGAATTTCTCGACGATCTTCGCGCCGATGCCGGTCCGCAGTGGTCGGCGCTGATCACCGACCTGTTCAACAAGATCACCCTGTTCGACGACCGCGTCACGACAGCCACCGCGAAGAAACGCGCCGACGGCAAATACGACGTGACGCTGAAGTTGCACGCGACCAAGGTGTACGTCGACGGAGTCGGCAAGGAAACGCCAGCGAAAATCGATATTCCGCTCGACATCGGCGTATTTGCCCGCGCAGCGGATGGCAAGGAAGACGATGAAAAAGTGCTGTACCTGGCCAAGCACAGCGTAGCCGACGGCGACAGCACGATAACCGTGACCGTGGACTCGCTGCCTTATGAAGCCGGCATCGACCCGTACAACAAGCTTATCGATCGGGTATCCAGCGACAATCGCGCGATCGTTACGCTGGAGTGAGGCGGGACTCCGGAATCGGAAAGGAAAAAGTCGTCATTCCCGCACAGGCGGGAATGACCAGCGATGGGCTCGCGATTCCGGCTCTACCGGCTTCGCGGCCACAATCTCAACAAAATCGCCACGCCAATTCCCCAGGCGCCGTTGAGGATCAACCCTGCCGCCCATAACCTGGGCTCCCAGCCACCACCCATGGGAAGCCCTTTCAGCGGGAATACCAGCAGCAGCGCAACCACGGTCGGCCCGATCGCCCCGGCGATCAACCAACCGAGCCAATAGCTCGCACCCTTGCAGCGGCGCAGGGCAAACCACAGCGCAATCGCCCAGATACCGCCCCAGAACGCGAGCGAGATCACCTGCGGCACATGAAGTGGGCCGGTTGGCGTCATCTGGAACGGTGCGTGCGTGGTTAACCCGGTGTGATAGAAAATCTCGTGTACGCCCTGATGGAAGATCAGGGTCGACAAGAACCCGGCGACAAAGGCTTTCAACGCAACCATTCGTTTTCTCCTGTCAGGGATGCAGCGGAGGCGGCAAGGGCGCGTTCGCGGTGGGATTGTGCTGGTTTTCCTTGAGCCAGAGCATCGACGCATGAACACGCTGGTAGCCGCTGGGGTGGTCGTAGAAAACCAGTTCCTCCAGCTCGCCGGGATGGATTTTTCGATAGGTGGACAAGCGCATGGCCGCCATGGCGAACCCGTTCGGCTCGCGCGCGGCATTCAGACCGAACGCGTCGGCTTCGGCTTCCATCTGACGGGTAATGGAATTGGTCAACGGCGTGGCCAGAAAGAAGAAGATCGACAGGATCGCCACGGCAAATGGCAGCGCGGCTGGATCGGAGCGATCTTCCAGGCCAAGGCGCCGACCCCAGCGGGCCAGCGACCAGTCCATCAGGCGATGCGTGAACCAGAACGCGAACGCCAGCACCAGAGTGAAATAAATGGTGCCGCGCAAACCGTGATTGAGCACGTAATGACCCATCTCATGGCCAAGCACCGCCTTGATTTCGGGCAAGGAGGTCTTGTCCAGTAGGTTGTCGTTGAGCGCCACGCGGGTGGTGCCTGCGAAACCGGCGACATTCGCGCTGATCCGGGTGGTCTGCCTGGATGCGTCGAATTCGACCACATGGTCGGTCGGTACCTGGTTGGCGCGCGCCAGCGACAACACGGCCTCACGCACCGGGCCGGCGCGAAGCGGCTTGTAGGTATTGAACAGCGGCTCGACATAAACCGGCGCCAACATCATCGAAAATACGATGAAGACGAAGGCGATGCCGCTGGCCCATACCCACCAACGCGCACCGGCGCGGCGCACGGCGGCATAAATCGCGACCAGCACCAGCGGCAGGATGATCGCGCTGATGACAAGCCCCTTGAATTCATCGCCGAACCAACCGCCAAAATCCTGCGTGGCGAGGCCATATTGATGTTCCCGCACGAAACCCGCATAGATCGACCAGGGCAAGTTCAAGACGAAGAAAACCAACACGAACAACACGGCATAGACCCAGGTGTACAGCCACGGTCGCCGGCTGAGGCGCCTGGCAATATCGCGCATGCGTCGTGAAATCCCCCCCCACAACAGCAGCGCTACGACGCCGAGGCCATACACGAATCCCCAAAGTTGCAGCCAGTAGCCGCCTTCGAAATAGGCGTCGGATTGGCGCCGCTGTTCAGGCGAGAGCAGGTTCAAATAGGCTTCTGTGGCGCGATCGACGTTGAAGTTCGGGCCGGGTCGAGCGGCGGCGGGAATCTGCAATCCCGGCGGCAAATCACGCGAAGTCGCTGGATCGGCATGGGCCGTGGACGTGGCCAACAAGACGAAGAAAACCAGTGCGGCAAGGCTGATCAGGGCTTTCATTGAGGCTCCCGTGTATGCTGATGCGTTGCGACAGCGTCGCGGCTGTTTGGACCGGCGTCAAGCGATGGCACGTTCAACCGGGGCGACAAACGGTAGAATAGCGTGCGTACGTGCAGATTTGCATGTTTATACTGCGCAACGACGAAGCGAGGTATCCACGATGCTGCCATGGATCGTCACAATCGTACTTGCCGCCGGCTGTGGCTGGTTGGGCTGGACATTGCTGCGTACGCAAAAGCAAAAGGCCGCGCTGGAAACGCGTCAGGCCGAGGCAGCCGAGGAACTCAAACGCCTGCAAGCGACCCAATCACAGGTTATCCACACGACCAAGCTCGCCTCACTCGGGCAGATGGTTGCCGGCGTCGCCCACGAGATCAATACACCGCTGGGTTTCGTCAAGAGCAATGTCGAAGTCATCGGCGACCTGCTGGACGACTACCGCAAACTCGTCGTGGAATACGATGCCGCGGTGCAGTACTGCCTGCAGCCGGTCGATCTTATTTTCGGCGCAGACAAGGCCAGCCTCGACAAGCTGGTCAAGCATGTCGAAGATGCGCGTCGCAAGCTGTTCGAGGCACGCACGCGCATCGAGACCAGTGCGTTGCTCACCGACGCGAAGGAACTGCTGACGGATGCCAGCGAAGGTCTGGGTCAGCTTTCCAGTCTGGTGCTGAACCTCAAGGGCTTTTCCCGCGTGGATCGCGACGGTATGGACAACATGGATTTGAACGAGGGCATCGAGAGCGCACTGATGATCGCACAACACCAGATGCGCGACCGCGTCAAAGTGGTCAAGCACCTTGAACCATTGCCCAAGGTTCGCTGCATGGCTTCGCAGATGAATCAGGTGTTTTTGAATCTCATCACGAATGCGGCGCAGGCGATAGACGGGAACGGCACGTTGACCATCGCCAGCAAGCCGGTCGGCAAGAACATCGAAATCAGTTTCAGCGATACCGGGTGCGGCATCGCCGACGACGTGTTGCCGAATATCTTCGATCCATTTTTCACCACCAAACCGGTTGGCGAAGGCACGGGACTGGGGCTTTCCATCGTACACAAGATCGTCAAGGGTCACGGTGGCTCGATCAAAGTGAGAACGGCGCCGGGGAAAGGCACGCAGTTTGTGGTTAATTTGCCAGCGAGCGGCGCCGCAATCGCGACCGCATCGTCGGCTGCGGCGAATGCCGCATGAAGTGCCGTCGAGCTTGGGAAAATCGTTGATGACGCATCCGCTGCGCATTCTTCTGGTCGACGACGAGGCGCGCATTCTACGAGCGCTCAAGGCATTGTTGCGCGACTATGAAACATTCCAGACCACCGATCCCATGCAAGCGGTTGCGCTGACCAAGCAGCACGATGTCGACGTGGTGATCTGCGATCAGCGCATGCCGGACAAGACCGGCATCGAGGTGCTCGGTGAAATCCGCGAAACCCATCCGCGCGCGTTGCGTATCCTGTTGACAGGCTATTCCGATCTGAAAGCCGTGCTCGGCTCGGTCAACGAAAGCGAGGTGTTTCGCTTCGTCAACAAGCCCTGGAACAACAGCGAACTCAAGGCGTTGATCACACAGGCAGGCACGATCGCGCGCGAGGCACCGGTCATTGCGCGCGACCAGTTGCCGCAGAGCGAACACGATCGCGCACGCACCCAGGTTGGCGTGCTGGTGATCGAGGACGACACCGCCGTGCAGCAACGCCTGCGCGAAATCCTGCAACCTTATTACAAGGTCAACTTCGCCAACACCGCCGAGCGCGCGCTGCAGATCATGGAACAGCACGAGACCGGCGTAGTGATCTCGGAAACCGAAAGCGGTCGCACCGACTTGACCGCAATGATCAAGGCCCTCAAGCAACACCATCCACATATCGCCACGGTCGTCATCACCGAACGCGCCAATGCGCAAACTGCCATCGAGCTGATCAACGAAGGCCAGGTTTATCGCATGCTGATCAAGCCGGTGCGCATGGGCACCTGCCGCCTGAGCGTGGATTCGGCGATCGGTCGTTATTGGCAACTCAAACAAAACCCGCAAGCCGTGCGCCGTTTCATCGCGGCCGAGTCGACCGAGTACAGCATGCATTCGCCGCTGCGATTGCCAGCCGCGCTGCTGAATCGCATCCGTTCCCTGCCTGGCCGACTGCTTGGCGTTGCGCGCCTCTAGTGTAAAGCCTCACTAGGCTGCAAAGTTCAGCCGAAAAACCAATAGCACACGGCAATCGAGGCAAGCACACCGGCCAGGTCGGCGAGCAATGCGCAACCGATCGTGTGGCGCACGCGGCGAATGCCAACGGCCCCGTAATACACGGCGACCACATAAAACGTTGTCTCGGTACTGCCTTGCAGGGTCGCGGCCAGCAGTGCGGGGAAGCTGTCGACGCCCCGACTATGCATCGTGTCGATCAACATGGCGCGCGCCGCGCTGCCGGACAGCGGCTTGACCAGCGCCGTCGGCAGCGCATCGATAAAGCGGCTATCCCAACCGACGACATGAACCAGCCAACGTACCCCGCCCAGGGCGAAATCCAATGCGCCGGAAGCGCGAAAAACACCTACCGCGCACAGCATCGCCACCAGATACGGTAATAGATCACGTGCGACCTCGAACCCTTGTTTCGCGCCTTCGACAAAACATTCGTAGACCGGTACCTTCCTGCACGCACCGGCAATCAGAAAGGCAAGGACGATCGCGAACAACAGCAGGTTTCCGAGCAACGACGAAAACTCCGGCAGGGCTGATGCCGGCATCGATGCCAGCAAGGCGATGAAGCCGCCGAGCAACAGCGCGAATCCGAGCAACCATGTCATTACGACCGGATTCCACAACTTCAGTTTCTGCATCCATGCCACACTCAAGAAGCCGACCAGTGTCGATGCACTGGTCGCAAGCAGGATGGGAACGAACACCAGCGTCGGATCGTGCGCACCAGCTTGCGCGCGGTACATCAGGATCGTTACCGGAAGCAGGGTCAACGACGATGCATTGAGCACCAGAAAAAGGATCTGCGCGTTGCTCGCGGTATTCTCACTCGCATTCAAGGTTTGCAATTCGCGCATGGCGCGCAAGCCGATCGGCGTGGCCGCGTTGTCCAGGCCCAGTGCGTTTGCGGCGAAGTTGAGCGTGATCAGACCGATCGCCGGATGCCCGCGCGGCACTTCCGGCATCAACCTGGCGAACAGGGGCCCAAGCGCGCGCGCGAGCAAGTCGACCAGGCCCGCGCGCTGCGCGATATTCAGGAAACCCAGCCACAGCGCCAGCGTGCCGAACAGCAGGATCATCACCTTCACTGACAACGCGGCCATGTCAAACAGGCTGGCCACGATCGCAGCGAACACTTCGGCATGGCCACCGATCAGCCATTGCGCGAGGCCGGCAATTGCCGCAATCACGAAGAAGCTGAGCCAGAGTCGATTTAGCATGGATAATGGTCCGCAGTTTCGCACCAAGCATCGCATACAAAGGAGTCAGCATGTCCAGTCAGGCGAAAGGGTCATTCGATGTTCAACTGGGTCCGCTCAAGACCTACAACGACGACGCCGGCACAAGCCTTGCGCGCATGTCCATCGACAAGCAGTTCCATGGCGATCTGGAGGCGGTCAGCAAAGGCGAAATGCTCAGCGCCATGGGCACCGTCAAGGGCTCTGCCGGCTACGTGGCGATCGAGCGCGTCAGCGGAACACTGCACGGCCGCCGCGGCAGCTTCACGCTGCAGCACAATGCCACGATGACACGCGGCGAGCCTTGTCTGAACATCATTGTGGTGCCGGATTCCGCAACGGATGACTTGCTCGGTCTGAGCGGCAAGATGACGATCATCATCGCCGATGGAAAACATTCGTATGAATTCGAATACACGCTGGCCGATCACACGCAATGAGCCCCGTGCAATCCCACAAACCATTTTCTGCGGCTTGCGAACGCAATTGCGATCCGATTCTCGCCGTGTTGCGTGTGTTCTTTGAGGATCGATGCCAGGTGCTGGAAGTGGGCAGCGGAACCGGGCAGCACGCCGTGCATTTTGCGGCGGCACTGCCACACCTTACGTGGCAGACTTCGGATCGTGCCGAGAACCTTGCCGGCATTCGCGCCTGGCTTGACGGGGCGGCGCTACCAAACACACCCGCGGCAATCGAACTGGACGTGACAACCGGTTCCTGGCCGCACGAACCGTTCGATGCCGTGTTCAGCGCCAACACGTTGCACATCATGAGTTGGCCGCAGGTCGAAGCGCTTTTTTCCGGGCTATCGAGGGTTGCCACGGCGCAAGCCAAGCTCGCCATCTACGGACCGTTCAATTTCGATGGCCGCTTCACCAGCGAGAGCAATGCAGCGTTCGATGCCTCGCTGCGCCTGCGTGCGGCGCACATGGGAATCCGCGACGCAGCCGCCGTCGACACGCTCGCCGAGAACGCCGGCTTTATGCTGCTCGAAGACGTCGCCATGCCGGCCAACAATCGTCTGCGTTTGTGGAGGCGCTCGCCGGCATGACCACGCCGATCCTGCTTTCCTGGAGTGGCGGCAAGGATTCCGCGCTCGCTTTGCAGCGCTTGCGCAACGATCCGGATTGGCGGGTGGTTGGCCTGCTTACCGCGATCACCCGGGAATATGATCGCATCAGCATTCATGGCGTGCGTCGTTCAATCCTGCATGCGCAGGCAAACTCTTTGGGACTGGCGTTGATCGAAGCGACCATCCCGCCAAAAGCCAGCAATGAAATTTACGAGGCGGCGTTTGCGCGCGCGCTCGACCAGGCCAGTGAGTATACGCCCGGGTTGAATACGATCGCCTTCGGTGATCTGTACCTGGCCGACGTGCGCGCCTATCGCGAGCGATTGATCGAAACGCGGAACTGGAAGGCTCGTTTTCCGCTGTGGGGCGAGGATACTTCAATGTTGGCGAGACGTTTTATCGAAAGCGGTTTCCGCGCGATTCTGTGTTGCGTCGACACACAACAACTCGATGCCGGGTTTTGCGGCCTGGAATTCGATGCGGATTTGTTGGCCAGGCTTCCGGCTTCCTGCGATCCCTGTGGCGAGAACGGCGAATTCCATACCTGCGTCTACGCGGGACCCATATTGCGTGAAGCTGTGCATCTGCAGCGCGCAGATCGTGTGTTGCGCGACGATCGCTTCGAGTATGTGGATTTGAAGTTGCTCTGAACAGGACGTCCTGACCTGTTCAGAGCGTGCCGTACCGCGGCTTTTGGGCCGCGTTCCGACAGGGGGCCGATTGCTGCGATGCGCGCAGCCCTGACACGTGTCCGTCCCGTGTCGGGTAAATCAGTTTCAGGCGATCGACGCTTCCAAATGTGAGATCGCCACGTCTGCGGTAATGATTCCCACGATGTCCAAGCTCAGATGAAGCGCGTTCGTGGCGACGCCTGGCCCGGTGAAACCGTCGCCGCTCGATATTTGTTCATTCAGTATCAAAGTCGCGCCAGCGACTCCTGTCGCCACCGTGACATTCACTCCGGGATCGGTGGGAATGTTCAAGACATCGGTGCCGTCTATCGACAAGACGATGGAGTCGCCCGGTTCGGTTTCCTGCACGATGGCCGTGCTCGACGCTTCGAGATTCGGGATGTCAATACCATCGCGAAGGACACAATCGTCGACGATGTGCACCAAATCTGCCAGACGCACCGCAACCGGGCAGGTGCCGGTAATGATCGCAGTGGGTCGCACCAAGGGTGCGTGCAGCCCCAACAAACCTCCGCCGATTCCGTCGACAACGCTCAAATCCACATCGTTTGCAGTAGCTCGTGATCCAACCGCGAGAAATCCGTCGCTCGGCAACCATTGTGTTTCAGCACCCAGCGTGCCGGTTTGCAGACGCGCCAGCAAACCCGAACCCGAATCGAACGACTCCGTGCTTTGACTGTTCTCGTAAGCGCTGGTCTTGTCGGCAAACTGAACCTCGTCGTTTGAACCGACAGCCAGAACGGGGACGCTGGCTACGCTGACATTCGCCGTGGAATCGTAGGAATGCCCGCTTGTCCTCGGCGCGGCAGCCGTTGCGCCAGCAGCGACGAGCAAAATCGAACCCAGCGCACACTGCCGGATTCTGCGCAAATCTGCTATTTCAAACAGCGGCAACGTCACGCCCGCGCTCCCCGAGAAACGTTTGTCGCCACTATAGACTTCATTCGCGAGTTGACCAGCTGTCAAAATTGACAGGTGTTCGCGACGAGAGTGGTATTTGATCGGAGGGAAATTCGCCAAGGAATGCAGTGCGCAAACCTGTCCGAACGGAATGAAACCATGCGATTCATCAAGCCCGTCTCACGAATCTGCGAGACGGATCAGCCGAGTATGCCGAGCATGAACGCCTTGGCCATCGCCCGGGTCTTGTGCGTCATTGCGTCGCGGGCCTGACACGGATAGCGGCTGCCGCAATCGATCCATTTGGCCTGATTCGGCGTGGTCTGCCGCTCGGCGCCCATATCCGGCTCCGGGCGGCAGTAATGTGTTACCGTCCGCGCTTGCGGATAACCGCCGTATTGACGATCTGATGCTGATAGGCGCCAATGTCGGTAGTCAGTCCGAGATACGTACGCGAATACCCGTCTCCGCGCTGATCGGTGGAGAACCCGGCAGAGTTGTTGCCGCGATCGATCGCGGGGCTGATCAACGCCAGGCCATGTGTCCTTGTCGGACCGCCATTGTCGGCCAGCGGTTTTAGCATCGGATCGCTGGTGACCGTTATCACGCCGGCAGCCGGCGTGGCATTGGTCGCGATGATCAGATTGTCTGCACCCGACAGGTCGTTCGTATACAAGTCCGCTTCCGTGCTGGCGTCGTCCGTCTGATTCTCGGCAATGATCGAACTTTGTGCGATCACGCTGCCGTTGGTGCTGATACCTGCGGTGTATTGCAACGCTGAATTGAACGCCACCGTGCTGTTGAGCAACTGCATCGGGGCCGGGCTGCACTTGGAACAAAACAGTTCGAAACCGCCGATCATGGCTGCCGCGCTGTTTCCGGAGATCGTGCTGTTCTGGATCGTCGTTGTCGCGGTATACGACCCCACGAATTGCGCGATGCCACCGGCTTCATCGGCCTGGTTGGAATCGACAGTGCAACGCGAAAGACTCACATTGCCGCCGGAAACGAACGCGCCGCCGCCCTGACCGCTGGCGCCGTTCGGCACGGCCCCGGATTGGTTGGAACTCAACGTGCTGTCGGTACAGGCAAGACCACCTGCGTAAATTCCGCCGCCACGCGCCATTTCCATGGCGGAATCGGCATACGCGCTGCTATCGGTCACGCGACTGGACTGAATCGACACTGACGGCGCATAGATGCCGCCGCCAAAGGCGTAACTCGCCGAAGAATGGGCGACACAATCGGTTACCGTGGAGTTGCTCAGGATGACATCGCCGCTGGAAAGAATGCAGCCACCAACAGCGCCGTCCCCGGTCGTATCGATTCTGCCTCCGGCAATGGTGAGATTGGAGATGCTGAGAAAGGCGCTTGGCGTATCGGCCGAAATACTTTGCAGGACACGGTCGCTGCCGTCGCCCGTGATCGTGAGCGTGGCGTTGGCAGGACCAACCAGATAAATGTTATGTGGGATCAGGATCTCGCCCTGGGTCAGGGTAATCGTGGAGCAGCCCAATCCACTCATGTCGACCTGGTCGCCGCTCGCCGCATTGGCAATGATCTGACGCAGCGTGCCAACCGAGTTATCGTCGGCACAACTGGTGACCGAACTGATGCCGTGTGGAGGCAAGCGGACACCGCCAAGATGGCCACCGGCAATAGCGCTGGTCGCGGCGCCGCTGAGCGCAAGCGCGGCACACAGTCCCGCGGCCAGTTTGTTCATGCGTGATTTGAGTACGCTGCTTGACATGATGCTCACCTCATTGAATGGATCGGATTTGCCGCTCCGGCATGCGCCCCGAATGGGATTGGCGCTGGCTGAAACAGCGGGTGAGTACATCCTATGAGTGCGCAGCAATTTTTATAATCCGTACGGTTACTTATACGTAGGAGTACGTATACGGAAGATCCCGGCCGGCGCGCGGAGTTTTCGGACTGCTTGCCGAGCGACGCAAGGCTGCCGGATGAAGTTCGGTACTTGGCTCAACCCGCCGGCAGCTCGCTGTCGGCGAGCAGGCGCATGCGTACAAGATCGGCCAACGTGGGCGCCGCCATCTTTTCCATGACCCTGCGGCGATGGATCTCGATCGTGCGATGACTGGCGCCCAGACTACGGGCGATTTCCTTGTTCGTCTTGCCGGCAACGACCAGTTCCATCACGCTGTGCTCGCGCGCAGTCAACAGGGCGAATCGTTGCATGACGTCGCGTCGTTCCAGATCTTCCTGCCGACGTTGCCGTTGGCTATCGATCGCACGCCGCACGCGCGCGAGCAAATCCTCGTTGTCGAAGGGCTTTTCGACGAAATCCACGGCGCCTTCGCGCATTGCCGTAACCGCGATCGGAATATCCGACGACCCGGTGAGAAAGATCACCGGAATATCAACGCTGCGCTGCTTCAGGCAGGCTTGCACTTCCAGACCGTTCATGCCCGGCATACCGACGTCGAGAACGACACAGCCCGGGCGATCCAGCCGTGCCTGCGCAAGAAACTCCGCACCGGTGGCGTAAAGCTCTGCGGTCAGCTGCGCCGACACCAACAGTCGCCGCAAGGATGAACGCATCAAGCCGTCATCGTCGACGACGATTACTACCGGCGAAGCGCGGGCTTCAGACGGAGTACGCGCAGGGTTTACAGGCATTGAATCGTTAGCCGTTGCCATGATGCTGCTCCCATGATCGGCTGTTCTGGCAAGCCTGCTCCAATATCAACGTTTGCCGTATACCTCAACCGTTTTGGTTGATTGGTTTGAGAATACGCTCGCATGTGCGGTGGGGCAATGCATCGTTGGCAGCCGAGTGCCCAGTGAGTCGCTGAATGGGTCAAATAGAGTGAAGCACTACACTAGTCGAGCATGTTGAACAGGAACGCCTTGACCACTGCCTGAGTCTTGTTGGTTGCGTTGAGCTTGGCCAGTGCCGAGTTCACATGAAAGTTGACGGTGCGCGTGGATACGCCGAGTATTTTGCCGATTTCACCGGAGGTTTTTCCGGCAGCGGTCCAGCGCAGCACTTCGCGTTCGCGCCGGGTCAGTTCATGCACGGGTCCCGGGGCATTGGCATTGGCGACAATCGTGCCGATGACGCCATTGGCGGTATGCGCCAGCCATATCAGCCTGGCTTCTTCTTCTGCGAGTTCTTCGGTCGATACGGGTACATCGGATCGCGCCAGCGAGAGCAACCCCATCTCGCCGGCGATCCCGTGCATGGCCAGGGTCCAGCCATGGCAAACGCCATGCGCGCGAGCCTCCTCCCAAAACGGGCGTCGTTGCTGAAACAGCCTGTCATTCCAGACGACCGGCAGCGGACTGTGAACGGCAGCCTCGATCACCGGGTCGATGGTGAGGTAGTTGTGACCGAGATAGCGTTCCTGCCAGCTTCCCGGGTAGTTCGTCGACCAGGATTCCAGGGGCACGTCGCCATATGAAGGAACGCGGATTCCCAGCGAACAATATTCAAAACCGATATCCCTGGACATGAGCGCAAGCTCGTCGAACACCTGCTGCGCGTCCTTGCCGGGCTGGGTAAGTCTGGCCAGATAGTCTTCGCGCCAGCTCGTCATTTGCAGTGTCACCTGTTCGTTACCGTAATCGCCTTGTCAGCGTTGACCGTTGGCGTTTGCGGGAATTTTTTTCGGACAATTGAACGCTGGTACAGGGAGAAATCTTATGCGCTGGCCTGCTGGCTTGTCGACAAATGCGAATCTGATACATGCGCAGAATGGCCATGTTCGCCTGACATTTCAACATTTCTGTTCGCTGCGTTTCCCCTGGCGCATCATGTTCACCGACTTCGATTTGCGCGACGAGCTCGTGTCGATGAATGTACCGGTGAGCAAGGCATGGTTTTGCAAGTCGCGCGACGCCGAGGAGCCTGTGCGCGTCAGCATCGGCCGGGGTTGGTTCGTCACGGCGTGGGCTCGGGTGCAGCGCGTGGCGACCGGCGGCGTCAGTTGCAACATCGTGCTCATCGCCAACCGATGGCAGCGTTCCGGGCTCAATACGCACCGGTGAATTGCCGGGTTGGCAACTGCCGAACGAAGTGCAGGCTGGTTGCCTGGACAAGCCGCGCGGCGCGGGGTGCGGGCTTTCCGGGCGGCACCCTCATGTCTAAAATCAACACGTTGGGTCCGTTCTGTCTGTCCGCCATTCTGCGTTGCACTATCTTGACAGGCAACCAGCCTGCCTGCGCCAGTGCGCCTTGTCTTGCGAACAGACAGAGCCGGTGACATCCGCGCAGGGTTAATCAGAGGGTCCCCAGCGGTTTCAAGCCGCGGAGCGGATCGCGGGCTTCGGATTGCGCCATGCATCCAGCAGGGCGTCGCGTCGCGCTTGCGCCTTGAGCCAATGCGCATGCTTGACATGTCCATAACCGCGGATTTGTTCCGGGATTGAAGCGATCTCGACGGCGAGGAGGTGATTGTCCTGGTTCAAACCCGCAATCACTTCGTCGAGCATGACGAAATAGTCCGCTATCAATCGCCGCTCCTGTTTGCGTTCGGCAGTGTAGCCAAACACGTCGAAACGCGTGCCACGCAGGCCACGCAGCCTTGCCAGCAAGCGAAACGCGGTGAACACCCAGGAGCCGTATTCGGCTTTGCGCAAATGTCCATCCGCATCCTTGCGCGCCAGCAGCGGCGGTGCGAGGTGGAAATGGATCTTGTAGTTGCCGTCGAACGTGTCGTGGATACGCTGCCGGAAATCGCCGCTGGTGTATAGCCTGGCTACTTCGTATTCATCCTTGTAGGCCATGAGCTTGAACGCGTAGCGGGCGACGGCCGCAGTCAGGTCGGTGCTGTGTGCGAACTTCTGTTGCTCAACGCCGCGGACCTTGTCCACAAGGCATTTATACTTTTGCGCATAGCTCGCATTTTGATAGTCGGTGAGGAAGGCGACGCGACGAGAGATTTGCGTGTCGAGATCCGTGCTCAGCGTACTGTCGTCGAGCGATCGCGGCGCTTGGGACGGAGCGCGAGCGGGTGCGCACGCCGCAGCACGCACTCGTTCCGGATCGTGCGCGGTCAGGCGACCCCAGTCGAACGCGGCCTTGTTCATGGCCACGGCCGCGCCATTGAGTTCGATCGCGCGCATCAATGCTGCATGGCTCAACGGCACCCAACCCTTTTGCCAGGCGTAGCCGAGCATGAACAGGTTGCTCATGATCGAATCGCCGAGCAGGCGGGTGGCCAGGTCGGTCGCATCGACCAGTTCCGGCGAGGCGCCATCGAGCGCGGTGCGCACCGCGGCGACGATCTTCTGCGCTGGAAACTGCAGGTCCGGTTTCATCGTGAACGTGCCGGGCATCGCCTGATTGGTATTGAGCACGACGCGCGAACGTCCGGCGCGGATTTTCGACAGTGCCCAATAGTCGTTGACGACGACCATGTCGCAACCCAGCACCAGGTCCGCCTCGCCGGCAGCGATGCGCACGGCGTGGATGTCTGCCGGTGTTTGCGCGATGCGCAGGTGACAGGTCACCGCACCGCCTTTTTGTGCCAGGCCGGTTTGATCCAGCACCGTCGCGCCCTTTCCTTCCAGATGCGCGGCCATGCCGATCAAGGCACCGATTGTGACCACGCCGGTACCACCAATGCCGGTGACGAGGATGTTCCACGGTTGCGCCAGGTCGGTCGCGAGCGTCGGCAGAGGCAATGTGGAGAAATCCACTTTTGCCGATGGTTTGCGTTTTTTCAGGTCGCCGCCGTGAACGGTGACGAAGCTCGGGCAGAAGCCCTTGATGCAGGAATAATCCTTGTTGCAACTGTTCTGGTCGATCTCGCGCTTGCGCCCGTATTCGGTTTCCTTGGGCATGACCGAAACGCAGAAAGATTTCTCGCCGCAATCGCCGCAGCCTTCGCACACCAGCGAATTGATGAATACGCGTTTCTTCGGGTCTTCGAGCTTGCCGCGCTTGCGCCGGCGGCGCTTTTCGGTGGCGCAGGTCTGGTCATAGATCAGCACGGATACGCCGGGGACTTCGCGAAGCTGTTTCTGCGTGGCATCCAGCTCGTCGCGATGCACGAAGTCGACATCCTCGGGAAAGATGCTGGCATCGGTCCATTTGCCGATGTCGTCGGACATGACCACGATCTTGCGCACCCCTTCGCTGCGCATCTGTTGCGCGATATCCGGCACCGTCAACGTACCGTCGACCGGTTGGCCGCCCGTCATCGCCACTGCATCGTTGTAAAGGATTTTGTAGGTGATGTTGACCTTGGCCGCGATGGCCTGACGAATCGCCAGCGAACCCGAATGGAAATACGTGCCGTCGCCGAGGTTCTGGAAAACGTGCTTCGTTTCCGTGAACGGTGCCTGGCCGCACCATGTCGCGCCTTCGCCGCCCATCTGGGTAAAGGTTTCGGTGCGACGATCCATCCACGTGACCATATAGTGGCAACCGATCCCGCCCAGCGCGCGCGAGCCTTCCGGTACGGCGGTCGAGGTGTTGTGCGGACAACCGGAACAGTAGTGCGGCACGCGCGGGAAATTCGCGCGCGGCAAGGTGAGTTCGTGTTCCTTGGCCTGGATCCAGGCCACGCGCGCCTTGATCGCATCACTGGTAAAAAAGCGCGACAGACGCCTGGCAATGACCAGCGCAATCGTTGCCGGCGTCAACTCATTCGTACTCGGCAAAATCCAGTTGCCGTCCTCGTCGTACTTGCCGACGATAGACGGGCGTTTTTGCTCGTCCCAGTTGTACATTTGCTCCTTCATCTGCGATTCGATGAAGGAGCGCTTTTCCTCGACCACGACAATGTCTTCGAGCCCGCGTGCGAATTCGCGAATGCCGATGGGTTCCAGCGGCCAGCTCATGCCCACCTTGTAGACGCGAATGCCGATGTCGGCCGCGGCTTTGGCATCGATGCCCAGGTATTCGAGCGCCTGCAATACATCGAGATAGCTCTTGCCGGTGGTGACCAGGCCCAGACGCGCGCGCGGCGAATCGATGACAGTTCGGTCGATCCTGTTCGCTCGCGCAAACGCGATCGCCGCCTTGACGGCGTATTGATGCAGACGCATTTCCTGGTCGAGCGGTGGATCCGGCCAGCGGATATTCAAGCCACCCGGCGGCAGCACGAAATCTTCCGGCAGAACAATATCGAGCTGATGCGGATTGACGTTGACGCTGGCCGAGGATTCGACGGTTTCGGCGATGGTCTTGAATCCGACCCAGCGTCCGGTGAACCGCGACATCGCCCAACCCAGCATGCCCATATCCAGAATGTCCTGCACGCCAGCAGGATTGAGCACCGGCATCATCGCCGAGACGAACTCCAGTTCGGAGCCGTGCGGCAGGGTCGAGGATCGACATGCGTGATCGTCCGCCGCGAGCGCCAGCACGCCGCCGTTTTTCGAGGTTCCCGCCGCGTTGCCATGCTTGAACACGTCACCACAACGATCAACGCCAGGTCCCTTGCCGTACCACATCGCGAATACACCATCGAATTTCGCACCGGGAAACAGGTTTGCCTGCTGCGTGCCCCAAACCATCGTCGCGCCCAGATCTTCATTCAGACCCGGCTGGAATTCGATGTTGGCCGACTTCAGGTGCTTTTTGGCTTTCCACAATTCCAGATCCAGTCCACCCAGCGGGGAGCCGCGATAACCGGAGATGAAACCAGCGGTGTTGATGCCGGCCGCACGATCGCGCATCTGCTGCATCAGCGGCAAGCGCACCAGCGCCTGCACGCCGGACAGATAAATGCGACCCTGAGCGCGTGTGTACTTGTGCTCAAGCGTGTAATCCAGATCGAGTATTGCTGCGGGGACGGACATGGCGATTCACACCGAAAAAGTAGGCAATTCTACCATTGCGCCTGCGCCAACACGGCGCCTGAGCGGCTTCGCTATACTCGCGACTGGCGCGAGCGGAGTTTGTCGATGCAACATGCGCGCAGCGATGTGCTGATTCTGGGCGGCGGTCTGGCCGGATTGACGGCGGCGATCCACGTGCGCCGCGAACTGCCCGGCTTGTCGGTGCGGGTCCTGGAACGGCGTCGCCATCCCGTGCCAGAGGCCGCGTTCAAGGTCGGCGAATCGCTGGTCGAAATTGGCGCGCACTATTTCGATACGGTGCTCGGCATCAAGCAGCATCTGGACGCATGCCAGATCGCCAAGTTCGGCCTGCGCTTTTTCTTTTGTCACCGTCGCGGCGACATCGAGCGCACCACCGAACTGGGTGCCAGCCAGGTGCTGCCCACACCGACGTATCAAATCGACCGCGGTATTTTCGAGAATTTTCTGGCGCAACACGCTACCGAACTGGGCGTCGAATTTTTCGACGATGCCGTCGTACGTACCATCCAACCCGGTGAAGACAACGCAGATCACTGCATTGCCTTTTCGCGCGGCGATTGCGAACACAACGCCCACGCACGCTGGATCATCGATGCAAGCGGGCGTGCCGGTTTGCTCAAACGTCAACTCGATCTCGCGGAGCCCAACTCGCACGACGCCAACGCAGTCTGGTTTCGCATCGGCGAACGCCTCAGGGTCGACGATTGGTCGAACGACACGGACTGGCAGGCGCGCTGCACGCCGCGTGAACGCTGGCGTTCGACCAATCATCTGTGCGGGCCGGGCTACTGGACGTGGCTGATTCCGCTGGCCTCGGGCTCGCATTCAGTCGGCATTGTCGCCGACGCCTCGATGCATCCGCTGAACACGCTCAACAGTTTCGACAAGGCCATGAACTGGCTGGCGCAATATCAACCCCGTTTGTTTCGCGAACTGGATTCGCGTCGTGGGAAGTTGCAGGATTTTTCGTACTTGCGCCACTACTCGCACGACTGCAAACAGGTCTTTTCGGGCGGTCGCTGGGCATTGACCGGCGAGGCCGGCGTGTTTCTCGATCCGTTCTATTCTCCCGGCAGTGACTTCATCGCCATATCCAACACCTACATCGTCGATTTGATCGCGCGCGACAGCCGCGGTGAACGCTTTGCCCGCGCAGCGCGGATTTTTGAACAATTATACTTTTCATTCTATCGCAACACACTGGTGATGTTCGAAGGTCAGTATCCGATGTTCGGCCACGCCGAATTGATGCCATTGAAAGTGACCTGGGACTACGCCTATTACTGGGGTGTGTTGTGTCAATTCTTCTTTCAACGACGCCTGACCGATATCGCCTTGTTCACCCGCCTTGGTGGACCCATGCAAGCGTGCGAAACGCTCAATCGGCAGATGCAATTGTTGCTGCGCCGCGCCGCCGGTACCAATACGGGCAGCAATCGGGCGTGCATGCTCGATCAGTACCGCATGCCGTGGCTGGTCGAGATCAATCGCGGCTTGAACGATTGCCTCGATAGCGCCGCCTTCGAACGGCGTATTCGCCACAACGCCGAGACGCTGCACGATCTTGCCGCAGAAATTCTCGCGCAGGTTCGCCTCGGCGGCGACGTGTCGCTTGACGACCTGCCGGCGCTGGCCGCGTTGGGCGCATGCTCGTCGAATCTGTTGCGCGAAGCGGCGTGAACGGACTGGCATGTGCGCATCGACTAATGTTTCAATGCCATGCAACCAGCCAGTCGCGGGATCGAATCATTTCGGCTGGTAGATCGCTTGCGCCTTCATGTCCTTTTTTATCGCCTCGGCAACCTGAGCATATTGGGCCACGGTTTGGGCAGCGCAAACCGGCCCGGTTGTAGTGTCGACGACCGCGCGCGTGATATGCAGTGTGTTGCCCTGGCGTTCGTAGGTTGCGTCATAGCGCAGCAACGCGGTTTGCACGTGCACGTCGCGCGGCACGGCTAGCAGACGCACGTTGTCCGGAAATGCATAGGACAATTCTTCCGAACGCTTGTCCCCGCGGCACAGAAAATCATGATCGTAATGTTCGGTGGCCGCGAACGCGGCAAGATTTGCGATCGGATTCGGACTCGGAAACAACGGGGCCAGCGTCAAGCCGTACGGATTCGACGTATCCAGATAGTCCTCGACACGGTAATGCATGGCATACGAGAATTTTTCCGAAGGCTCGCTCGTATCCGTCACATTTTCATAGTCTCCGCTGCCCCTGTAACCCATCTGCTGCAGCATGCGTTTGAGGTATGCCGCACCGCCGTTGAAATCCGGCGACGTTTTCCAACGGTGGAAAGACTGACCCAACGCGTTGGCGAGCATGCCGCCGAAGCGGTACTTTGCGACAACATTGACGCTGCCGTCGGAATGAATCGTTACCGCATTCGCCGAGTCGCTCCAGTTCGCGTCGAAGCGATCCATCGGAATGCGCTCGACGCCGTTATATGCAGAAGCGTGAATGACCGGTTTGCCACGATCCTGCATTGGCACCTCACCGAACGGACTGGATGAAGATGTTGCGTCCGCATAGATCTTGAAATCGGGCAGGTAATCGATCACGTGATTGAAGGCCTGCCAACACGGCACCTCGGGCAATTCGTACCAGTCGCCCGTGTTGATCAGGACCTGGGTACTTTTTATGCCCTCGGCTGACAACATTGCCTGCATCAGCGTCGAATGATCCTTGCAGTCGCCCATTTGCATGTTGAGGATCAGGTCGGTGTCGCGCGGCACCACGTCGCCACCGCTCAGGCAGTTGCCCGCGAAGCTGATGTTCTTTGCGATCCAGGCGTAAATCTTCTCGGCCTTTTCGCGTTTTCCGGACGCGCCCTTGACGACCTCGCCGGCAAGCTTGGCTATGCGATCCGTCACTCTGGCTCTGCGGGATGCCTCATCGGCATAGGCCGCGGCAATCTGGCCATAGTCGCGGAAATTGGAGATTTCGATTGCTGGCCAGTCCTGGTAATGCCAAACGCGTTGATACAGGCTGGATTCGTCGCGATCGTCTTTCGGCTGCAGATTCCGGTAGTGCCATTGCCAACGCTGCCGCCCGCGGTCCAGCTTCGTGATCTGCGGAGCATCGAGGTTGTAGGTTTTCTGTCTCAAACCCAGGCTCACGGGTGCCGTAACCGCAAGCACGGCATCATCGTAGGCGTAGTTTTCCCCGAAATAGGTCAGCAGCGAGTAGTGGTTTCTGAACGTCGGCTTCTGGTCCTTCACGGTGTACGCAAGCACGACCGTGTCTCCAACCTCGACGTTCGGATACACGATACGCCGGTCCTTGTAGTCGGAAAAAGCCGGCGGCGCGCCATTGACGCCGTTGTGGGACGTCACCTGAACATTCGTTTCCGGCACGTCGATGCGAGTGCCATCCTTCTTCAGCGTATAAGCGACGACGTCTTGCAGGCTGCCATCGTTTTCATGATAGGAAATGCTCTGTTCGCTCATCGACTTCAATGCCGATTCAGCGAGGATCGTATAGGCGTATTCGCGCCTGACCGTCGTCGCGCCGTCTTTCGCGACATCGATAGTGACGTGGTCGGTGCGATACTTCCAACCCGGCGAATAGGGTTTCGCCGAATTCGCGGCACAAGCGTTGCCGGCCAGTTGCAATATAAATGATCCCAGCGACACGAGACCGAGTCCGGCAATTCTGGCGACCGGTCGTCTATTGCTGTGCATAAAGCAACCTTTCCTGGAACAGGAAGTCTCTGCAGGAGACGCGACGATACAAAATCAACTGCAGGGCTGCAATCCGGAAGTCGCGCTCGCGTGCGCTGCGCCGGCTAGGCCGTCACCGTTTCGACGCAACCCAGCTGCAACAGAATCGATGCGGCGGCTTCGCGTCCGTCATAGACGGCGCGTACGACCAGATCGGCGCCGCGCACCATGTCGCCACCGGCGAATACTTTCGGATGGCCGGTCTGCAACGCCAGACGTTGTTCTCCGCCGACAATCAGCTTGCCGCTTGCATCCGTGGCAATATCGAAATCGCGACACCACGGTGGTGGGCTCGGCTGAAAGCCGAACGCCAGAATCACCGCATCGGCATCGATAACGTGTTCGCTGCCGGGAAGCGGGCGCGCGGAATGACGTCCCTGCGCATTGACGACAAGTTCCGTTCGCGCTGCACGCACGCCGCGCACGCCATCGTTGTCGCCGGACAACGCCAGTGGCTGGCGGTTGAAGACGAATTCGACGCCTTCGTCGCGTGCATACTTCACCTCGCGGCGCGAGCCGGGCATACTGGCTTCGTCGCGTCGATACACGCAATGCACGCTGCGCGCGCCAAGCCGGATGGAAGTGCGCACGCAGTCCATTGCCGTATCGCCGCCGCCCAGCACGACAACGCGTTTGTCGACCAGGTCGGGCAATGCCTCGCCAACCACGTCGGTGTCGAGCAGGCGACGTGCGTTGGCGATCAGGAACGGCAACGCCACATGCACGCCAGGCAACTGCTGTCCCGGCAGTGCGGCGTCGACAGGTCGATAGGCGCCAGTGCCAAGAAACACCGCATCGTAGTCGTGCAGCAAGGCGGAAAATTCGATATCGCGACCGATTTCGGTGCGCAGGTGAAATCGCACGCCGATCTCTTCGAGCACGCCGCGACGGGTGCGCACGACCCGCTTGTCGAGCTTGAACGGCGGTATGCCGAAGGTGAGCAGGCCACCGATCTGCTCGTAGCGATCGAACACATCCACGGCCACACCCGCGCGCCCCAGTCGATCCGCGGCGGCAAGTCCGGCCGGACCCGCACCGACGATGGCAACGCGCCGGCCATTGGGTGCATCGGCGCGCGTCGGGCGCCAGCCGCGGCGCAGCGCCTCATCGGTGACCCAGCGCTCGATCGCGCCGATGGTAACTGCCTCGAACCCGGTTTCCAGCGTGCAGTCGCCCTCGCAGAGTCGGTCGTGCGGACAGATGCGGCCGCAGATTTCCGGCAGCGGATTGGTTTCGTGCATCAGCGCGGCGGCATCTTCGATGCGACCGTCCTGCACCAGCTTCAGCCATTGCGGGATACGGTTGTGCAGCGGGCATCCCCACGAACAATACGGATTGCCGCAATCGATGCAGCGCGCCGCCTGGTCGCCGGCGTCGCCATTGGCGAAGTCGCCGTGGATTTCGTCGAAGCCGAGCAAGCGCACGGGGACCGGCACTTCGCGTGGAGGTTGTCGATGAAATTTCAGGAACGGGAACTGTTTGTCACTCATGCCGCGCGCCGCAGTTCGTCGGTGAGCGCATCCAGACTTGCCGCCTTGGGCTTGACCAGCCAGACCTTGTGCAACACATCATGAAAATCATCGAGCAGGCGCGCGACCCAGGCACTGCCGGTCGCGTCGATATGCGCGCGCATCAGATTGCGCAAATGTTGCAGGTGATTTTCCATGCCCTCGAGCGAAATGCGGTTGATGTCGACCAGCTCGTGGTTGTAGCGATCGACGAAACTCGCGTTCCATATCGAGCACATAGGCGAAGCCGCCGGTCATGCCGGCGCCGAAATTCAGGCCGGTGCGCCCGAGCACGACGACGGTGCCTCCGGTCATGTATTCGCAACCGTGATCGCCAACACCCTCGATGACCGCGAGCGCGCCGGAATTGCGCACGCCGAAGCGTTCGCCGGCACGTCCCGCGGCGAAGAACTCGCCGCCGGTCGCGCCGTACAGACAAGTGTTGCCGACGATCGCGGTGTCCTGGCTGGCATACTGTGCAGCGTGCGGCGGACGTATGACGATTCGGCCGCCGGCCATGCCCTTGCCGACGCCGTCATTGGCTTCGCCATCGAGCACGATGTGCACGCCACCGGCATTCCACGCGCCCAGACTCTGACCGGCCGACCCCTGCAAGCGCAGCACGATCGGTGCATTGGTCATGCCCGTGTCGCCGTGGCGGCGTGCGATCTCGCCGGACAAGCGCGCGCCAATCGCGCGATCGATATTGGTCACTGCGTAGCGGAACTCTCCGCCCGTTGAATTTTCCACCGCGCCGCGTGTGTCGGCGGCGATGCGTACGGCAAGATCGCTTGCGTTTTTTCGCGGCGCCGCCACGCACACATCGCCACCGGCAGCCAGTTCGCCACGACCCAGCAACGGGGTCAGATTCAGCCGCCGCTGCTTTGCCGTGACGCCCACGACGGGTTCAAGCCATTCGCCGTGACCCACGATGTCGGCCAACCGGCGCACGCCCAGTGCGGCGAGTTGCTCGCGCACATCGCGGGCGATGAAACGGAAGAAATTTTCGACCATCTCCGGCACGCCGAGAAAATGCTTGCTGCGCAATTCTTCGTGTTGCGTGGCCACTCCCGTCGCACAGGAATTCAGATGGCAGATGCGCAGATACCGGCAACCCAGCGCGACCATGGGTGCGGTGCCGAAACCGAACGAATCGGCACCGAGCAACGCTGCCTTGATCACGTCGCGTCCGGTCTTCAAGCCGCCATCGGTCTGCAGGATGACGCGATCGCGCAGACCGTTGATGCACAGCGTCTGGTGCGTTTCGGCCAGACCCAGCTCCCACGGCGAGCCGGCATAGCGGATCGAAGTCAGCGGACTGGCGCCGGTGCCGCCGTCGTGGCCGGAAATCGTGATCAGGTCGGCGCCTGCCTTGACCACACCTGCGGCAATGGTGCCGACGCCGGCATGCGAGACCAGCTTGACCGAAATCAGCGCACCAGGATTGACTTCGCGCAAGTCGAAAATCAGTTGAGCCAGATCCTCGATCGAGTAAATGTCGTGATGCGGCGGCGGCGAGATCAGGCCGATGCCGGGCTTGGCATAGCGCAGCCGTGCAATCAGCGCGTTGACCTTGTGTCCCGGCAACTGGCCGCCTTCGCCCGGTTTGGCGCCCTGGGCGATCTTGATCTGCAGCACTTCGGCGTTGACCAGATATTCCGGGGTCACGCCGAAGCGTCCCGATGCAACCTGCTTGATCTTCGACATGCGCTGCGTGCCGTAACGTGCCGGGTCTTCGCCGCCTTCGCCGGAATTGCTGCGCGCGCCCAGCGCGATTCATCGCCAGCGCCAGCGCTTCATGCGCTTCCGGCGACAGTGCGCCAAGCGACATGCCGGCCGAATCGAAACGCTTGAGGATCGCGGCGTCCGGCTCGACGCTTTCCAGCGGAATCGCCGCTGCCGCAGCGCGCACCGCGAGCAGATCGCGCAACGCCGACGGCGCGCGCGCATCGACGGCCTGCGCATAGCGTCGATACGCTTCGATATCGCCGCTGCGCACGGCCGCCTGCAGGCTGCCGATCACGGCCGGGTTATACATGTGGAATTCGCCATCCGGCACCGCCTTCATCAAGCCGCCCGGCGGCAGCGGCATAGTTCGGATTGCGTGCGGCAGCAAATTGGGCGCGGTATTCGGTTTCGATATCGGCGAAATTCGCGCCGCCGATGCGCGACGGCGTCCCCGGGAAACACAGCTCCACGACCTCGGCATCCAGCCCGACGATCTCGAACAAACTGTGCGCCGCGATAGCCGGCGATCGTGCTGATACCCATCTTCGACAAGATCTTCAGCAGGCCCTTGCGGATGCCGCGCCGGTAGCTGCGCCCGATCTCGTGCGGCGGTTCGCCTTCTCTGCCGGCGAGCTCGCCGCGGCGATTCATGTCGATACAGGGTCTGATACGACAGATACGGATACACCGCGGTCGCGCCGAAGCCGATCAGGCAGGCGAAATGATGCGCGTCGCGCGCGTTGCCGGTTTCCACGACGAGATTGCAGTCGCAGCGCAGGTGTTCGCGAATCAGATGCGCATGCACGGCGCCGACGGCAAGCAGCGCATGGATCGGCAACAATCCCGGCGACGGAAAGCGATCCGAGAGCAGCAGCAGGACGGCCCCGTCGCGTACCGCGTCGGCAGCCTGCGCGCACAGCGATTCGATTGCCGTCTTCAAGCCGACGGCCTCGTCGTAGTACAAGTCAAGGCGCGCGTGTGCCGCGGCGATATGCGGCAACGCGAGAATCTGACGCAACTTGCGCTGCGACAGAACCGGGGAATTCAGCAGCACCTGGCGGGCATTGTCCGGCGACAGGTCGAATACGTTGCGCTCCAGGCCCGATCTGCGTGGTCAGCGACATAACGCGGCGCTCGCGCAGCGGATCGATCGGCGGATTCGTCACCTGCGCGAATGCCTGGCGGAAATACTCGTACAGCGAACGCGATTGCAACGACAGCACCGCCAGAGGCGTGTCGTCGCCCATCGATCCCGTCGCTTCGGCTTCGTCCACGGCCAGGGTTTTGAGAACGACGTCGCGCTCTTCGCGGGTCAGTGCGAACTGTTTCTGGAAGCGTGCGAGTACTTCCGGGGAGAGCGGTTCGGCTGCCAGCGCCGGATCGATCAAATACGATTCCAGATACGTCACGCCGGCACGCAGCCATTGCTTGAATGGCGCGCGCGCGCGATTGACGGCATCGATGTCGGCGCTGTCGAGCAGCCGCTTTTCGCGCAGATCCACCGCCAGCATCTCGCCCGGGCCCGAGCCGGCCTTTGGCGACGATGCGCGCGTCGGGCACGTCCCACAATCCGGCTTCGGAAGCCACGATCAAATGATCGTCGTCACTGCGCGCCCAGCGTGCCGGGCGCAGGCCGTTGCGATCCAGCGCGCAGGCGGCAAAGCGGCGCATCGCACAGCACCAGACCCGCCGGCCCGTCCCAGGGCTCGGTGTGCAAGGCGTAATATTCATAGAACGCTTCCAGGTCTTCATCGATGTCCTCGCGTGCATTCCAGGCCGGTGGAATCAGGATGCGCATCGCCGCGAGCATGTCCATGCCGCCGGCAATCAACACTTCGAGCATGTTGTCGAGGCTTTGCGAATCCGAACCTTGGGTGCCGACCAACGGACCCAGATCGGAGAAATCCAGCAGCGGGGAACGCAAGCGAGTGCTGCGCGCGTGGGTCCAGGTGCGATTGGCGCGAATGGTATTGATCTCGCCGTTGTGGGCGAGCAGGCGAAATGGCTGGGCCAGGCGCCAGTTCGGCAGCGTGTTCGTCGAGAAGCGCTGATGAAACGTGGCCGCGCTCACGCACAGGTCGGCGCGCTGCAGGTCGGGGAAGACCTCGCGCAATTTTCCGGGTATGGCCATCGCCTTGTAGCCGATGTTCGCCGCGGACAGACTCACGACGTAGAAGTGCGCGTCGCCGACGAGCGCCAACTCGCAACGCCGGCGCGCGCGAAACAGGGCGCGCTCGAATTGCGCCTCATCCATCGGCGTGGGTGCATCGACGAATACCTGGCAAATGCGCGGGCGATGGACCAGACCCAGCGGTCCGCATGCTGCATCGACAACCGGTACATCACGCCAGCCGGACACGGCGACGCCTTCCGCATGCAGGCTGCGGCTCAGTTGCTTTTGCTCGTTCGCCGCGTTCGCCGGATCGCGATCGAGAAATACCAGACCTGCGGCAAAGCAGTCGCCGATGGCGATCCCGGCTTCGCCGGCGAGCGCGCGCAACCATGCACGCGGGCGGTGCAACGCGATGCCGCAACCATCGCCGGTCGCGCCATCCGCATTGATGCCACCGCGATGCGACATACGTGCGAGCGCCGCAAAGGCCTGATCCACCAGCCAGGAACTGGCCACGCCGGCAACGTTCGCGATCAACCCGAAGCCACAGCTATCGTGCTCATGGCCTGGGTCATACAGCGAAGTTGTGATGCGTTGCGTCATCGGCCTGGCCGCGGTCGCGCCGGCACGGCAATTCCGTTTGGCCTGCGCCGATCCCGGATTTTTCAGCCCCTCAGACGGAGCCGGAGGAATGCGGGCGCTCGACCCGCCCACCGACTACAACACAAATGCTGCATGGCGTCAAAGACTTTTGGATGGCCAAACAAGCATCATTTGCTCGCGGCGTTCCCGATCACAACGCGTCAGCGTCGGTTTCGCCGGTGCGGATGCGAATCACCTGATCCAGCGCGTAGACGAAAATCTTGCCATCGCCGATTTTTCCGCTGTTCGCCGATTGCATGATCGTCTCGACGACACGCTCGACCAGATTGTCGGCGACAGCGATTTCGAGCTTGAGCTTGGGCAGAAAATCGACCACGTATTCGGCACCGCGATACAACTCGGTGTGGCCTTTTTGCCGCCCGAATCCCTTGACCTCGGTGACCGTGATTCCCTGCACACCGACTTCGGCCAGCGCTTCGCGCACGTCGTCTAGCTTGAATGGCTTGATGATCGCCATGACCATTTTCATTGCACACCTCGTCGATTCGGCATCGGCATCGGCATCGGCATCGGCATCGGCAGGATTCTCGCAGAGTACCAGTCGCAGTGTACTAGTTGTTGTAGCCGCGCTCGTCGTGCAGGGCAAGATCCAGGCCCTGGGTTTCCTCGTCCGCATCGACGCGCAAACCGAGCGTCGCGTCGATTGTTTTCAGCAGGACATAACTGACCACGGCGCTGAGCACGATCGTGACGGCCACGCCCAGCAGTTGTCGCCCGACTTGTGCGCCGATCGATGCCACGCCGTCGGCCAGACCGGCGCCGCCCAGCGCAGCGCTGGCGAACACGCCCGTCAACAAGGCACCGACGATGCCGCCGACACCGTGTACACCGAACGCATCCAGCGAATCGTCGTAACCGAGCGCGCGTTTGAGCCGGCTGGTGGCAAGAAAGCAGAACAGACCCGCAAACGCGCCGATCGCGACCGCGCCAAGCGGACCGCAGGTGCCGGCCGCCGGCGTGATTGCCACCAGCCCGGCTACCGCGCCCGAAGCGATGCCAAGCACGGAGGGTTTCTTGTGCAGGCTCCATTCGATCGCCATCCACGACAATGCTGCCGCGGCTGTCGCGACATGCGTGACGAGCATCGCCATGCCCGCGCCCGTGTTGGCCGCCAGGGCGGATCCCGCGTTG
Source organism: uncultured Pseudomonadota bacterium (assembly GCA_963711075.1). Classification (GTDB taxonomy): domain Bacteria; phylum Pseudomonadota; class Gammaproteobacteria; order Xanthomonadales; family Rhodanobacteraceae; genus Rudaea. The sequence continues at coordinate 295,176 of CAVQCW010000004.1, forward strand.
AAGCCGAACCAGCCGATCCACAGCATTGAGGCGCCGATCACGGTGTAGGTGAGGTTGTGTGGAGCCATTGCCGTTTGCGGATAGCCGCGGCGCGGCCCGATGACCAGACACGCCACCAGGCCGGCGATGCCGGAGTTGATGTGCACGACAGTGCCGCCGGCGAAATCGAGCACCCCCAGATCGCCCAACCAGGCGCCCGGTCCGCCCCAGACCATATGCGCGATCGGCAGATAGCTCAGCGTAAACCAGCCGGCGACGAATACAAGCAACGCGGAGAAGCGCATGCGTTCGGCGAACGCGCCGACGATCAAGGCCGGGGTGATGACCGCGAAGGTGAGCTGGAACATGGCGAACACGCTTTCCGGAATGGTCTGGAACAGCGCGTCGCGGGATACGCCAACGAAACCGGCCTTGCCGAATCCGCCAATGAAGGCGTGCAGGCCGGCCTTGTGCGCGGTCATGCCGGCCGGATCGAATGCGAGCGAGTAACCGTAGACAACCCAGAGCAGACTGACCAGCGCCGTAATCGCGAAACACTGCATCATTACCGACAGCACGTTTTTGCTGCGTACCAGACCGGCGTAGAACAGGGTCAGTCCCGGCAAGGTCATGAACAGCACCAAGGCCGATGCCGTGAGCATCCACGCAGTGTCGCCCGAATCGGCTGTCTTCGCGCTATCGGCGAATGCGGGCGCTGCCGCGAACAGCAACAACCAGGCACTATTTACGCGGCGACGCAGCATCGCAAATACCTTGTGTAGAAGGGAGATATGCAGATCCATGATGCAACCGCAAAACTTTAGCTTGTATGCTCCAGGGCAACATGCTGTACTGCGACACTTTTATTTTTTACCTGTCGCACAGCCCGCCTCGTAGGAAAATTCCTACACCGGAATCAGCCCTGCGCTGACAGCATTCGCGCCGGTGTCGCGCTACATTGGGGTTGTCCGTAGTACATCCGAGGGTCGTTTCATGATCAACGTTTCCGCCATCGACGATCTGGCCAGACGCCTGGCCGACCTGGTACCACCCGGAGCGCGCCAAGCACACAGCGAGCTCACCGAAAACTTTCGTGATGCCTTGCGCGCCGGCCTGCGCCGGCTGGATCTGGTCACACGCGAAGAATTCGATGTGCAGCGCTGTGTGCTGCTGCGCACGCGCGAAAAGGTCGAAGCATTGGAAGCTCGCGTCGCGTTTCTGGACGGATCGACACTGGATCGCGAAGCGCCACACTGATCGCACTGTTTTTTGGTTTTCCGCGGACGGCCGCGTTGCGCGCACCACTCACCCGGTGCGCACGACCCGGCGGTTACGGCCCGCCGTTGCCGGCAGTTTGCCCCTCGGCAGACAACGCTGGCGCTGGATCGCGCCGGTGTGTCGCTCGGCCGTTCGCGGAAATTTTTCAAGGATCGCATGAGTCATGAGTCTGGCCATCGTCCACAGCCGTGCCCAGGATGGGGTCGCCGCACCGCCGGTGACGGTCGAGGTGCACTTGTCCGGCGGATTACCGGGAACCTCGATAGTCGGCCTGCCGGAGACGGCAGTGAAAGAGGCCCGCGACCGCGTGCGGGTTGCGATTCAAAACGCCCAGATCGAGTATCCATCGCGCCGCGTTACGGTAAGTCTGGCGCCGGCGGATTTGCCCAAGGACGGCGGACGTTTCGATCTGCCGATTGCACTCGGCATTCTCGCCGCCAGCGGGCACCTGCCGAAACAAAGCCTGCACAAATACGAATTCCTGGGCGAGTTGGCACTGTCCGGCGAATTGCGTGCGATCAGCGGTGTGCTGCCAGCGGCGCTGAAAGCCGCGCGCTCGGGCCGGGCCCTGGTCGTGCCGCGCGACAACGGTGCCGAAGCCGCGCTGGCCACGGATGCGACAAGTCACAGCGCCACATCGTTGCTTGAAGTCTGCGCGTTTCTGCGCGGCGCGGCGGAGTTGTCGGCGTCAGTTGTGCAACCGCTGGCAAGCGGCGACGACAACGAGCTGGATCTGGCCGACGTGCGCGGCCAGACACAGGCCCGGCGCGCACTGGAAGTTGCCGCAGCGGGCAATCATCATCTCCTGCTGGTCGGGCCGCCCGGAACCGGCAAGACCATGCTTGCCAGTCGTCTGCCCGGCATCCTGCCTGCGCTGGACGAAGCCGAGGCGCTCGAATCCGCCGCAATCCGATCGGTGAGCGGCCACGGCATCGATTTCCAGCGTTGGAAGTCGCGACCGTTCCGCGCGCCGCACCATACGGCGTCTGCGGTCGCTCTCGTTGGCGGCGGATCGAATCCACGACCGGGTGAAATCTCGTTGGCGCACCGCGGCGTCCTGTTCCTCGACGAACTTCCGGAATTCGACAGACACGTACTCGAAGTGTTGCGTGAACCTCTCGAATCGGGACACATCATGATTTCGCGGGCGGCGCGCCAAGCCGAATTTCCCGCTGCGTTCCAATTGGTCGCGGCGATGAATCCGTGTCCGTGCGGGTTTGCCGGCGATCCGTCCGGCCGTTGCACGTGCACGCCCGATGCCGTGCGTCGCTATCGCGCCCGCGTATCCGGACCTTTGCTCGATCGTATCGATCTGCAGGTTCCCGTGCCACGCGTTGCGCTGGGCGAACTCGGGAATCCTGCCGCTGACGGTGAATCCAGCGCGATGGTACGCACCCGGGTCGTCGCTGCGCGCGCACGACAACTGAAGCGCGCCGGCAAACCCAACGCCGCGCTTGGCAACCGCGAAGTGTTGCGCGACTGCGCGTTGTCCGGCAAAGATCGCAACCTTCTCGAACGCGCGCTGGACAAGCTTGGTCTGTCCGCGCGCGCCTACCATCGCATTCTGCGCGTCGCCCGCACCATCGCCGATCTCGACGACAGTGATGCAATCGCCAGCGCGCACTTGAGCGAGGCCATTCAGTACCGGCGCGCGCTTGGTGGTGCTTGAAACTCGCGCGCGGCGAGCAGACACTCATTGCCAGTCCTAGCCCCGTTTTTCGCCCGGCCACGCATCACGTTGAAGACGAGTGCCGAATCAAGAGACCCGGCACCCGGCGTCGTTGCGCCGGCGGCGATCTTCGTCAGGCAGCAACGACATCACAGCCAGTGACGGCAGCAACACGATGGTGAGCGCCATCGGCGCGTGCAATAGCGCGGACGCAACGATCGCCGTTGCCCACAGAATGGAATTTGAAATTTTCTGCTTGCGCTGCATGAGCGAACTCCCGAATCGTGTCGTTTCGTGAAACAGTTCCAATTGAATCAGTTGAACGTTGTCCGTGTAACTGCTGCATCCGCCAGGTTTTCACGAGGTGGAACTGTGGCTTCGGTTGCTACTGCCGGACCGAGTTTTTGCACAAAGCGCTACGCCGAAATCGCCAACCGTTCGCTTTGGTAAATTCGCGCGGTAATCGCGCAGGCAAGCAGGGCAGCCGCAGCGGTACAGGCGAAACAGATGGCCAGCGCGGAACCGGGTATGACATCGCCACGCATAAGGCGGGTGATGACGACCTGCTGTCCCATCAACGGCACGGCATACATCCACATCTGCGTCTTGAAGGGCAGGATCGATAGCAGCAGAGTCGGCACGATCGGCACGAACATCAACAGCGATACGTAGGTCTGCGCCTCGCGATAGCTTTTCGCGAATGCCGCCACCAGCGTCTGCAACGATGCCAGCAGGGCGGCCAGCGGCAACATGACGAACACCGTGCTCAACACGAAGCGCGAGCCAATGGTCAGTGTCATGCCGATTTTTTCGGTAGGTAGGAACTGGCCGACGAACGCGAACGCGAGAATGCTCAACAACACCGTGGTGATCGAAAATGCCGTGGTCGCACTCAGCTTGCCGGCAAGGATGCGCCATCGCGCCACCGGATTTACCAGCAGGGGTTCGAGCGATTGGCGTTCGCGCTCGCCGGCCGTGGTATCGATGGCAAGCGCCATGCCGCCGATGAACCCGCCGAGTATGAAGAAATACGGCAACATCGAAAACATGATGCCGGATCGGCTTTGCGGCGTGGACTGATCGTGATCGGCGACCACCACCGGCTTGAGGATCGCTGGCGACAGACCGCGTGCCAGCAGGCGCAAGGCGCCGCCGCGGTGATTGTAGGCGTCCACCAGATTGCGCAGGCGGTTGGCGGCACTGCGCGAATCGCGTTGCGATTCGTCGTAGATGATCTCGACCTGCGCCGGCTCGCCCTTGTTCCAGGCCTGCGCGTAGTCGGGTGAAATGCGCAGCACGACATCGTCGTCCTGCTGACGCACTGCGCGCTCCGGATTGCCTGGAGCATCCTTGATCTCAACATTGTTCTGCTTGAGCGCGGCAATGAGGTTTGGTGCGTATTGCGCACCGGCTACCGGAAGCGGAAGCGGCTTTTCCGCCTGCGCCAGCTCGTGCGTAACCATCGTGTTGATCAACAACACGAACAGCAGCGGCGCCATCAGCGGGCCGGTGAACAACGTGTTGATGACGGTGCGGCGGTCGCGCAGGTTTTCGCGGACTTCCTTGAGAAAGACGATCAGGGAGGCATTCATACACCGCTCCAAATTGTAGTTTTTGCTGTTGCGTGAAGGACTGCCCCCTCACCCCAGTCCTGTGCCCCAAACGTTGCCTGGGGGAGAGGGAGTTTTTGCCAGTTCATGCGGCAAGTCCTTCATCGGTACCGATCAGTTTGACGAAGGCCTCTTCGAGGTTCGCTTCGCCGGTTTGCGCACGCAACGCATCGGGAGTTTCGTCGGCAATCACCTTGCCTTTGGAGATCACCACGATGCGATCGCACAGCGCCGCCACTTCCTGCATGATGTGACTGGAAAACAACACGCAGCGACCTTCGGCTTTCATCGACTTGAGGAAGGCGCGCATGGCGCGTGTCGACATGACGTCCAGGCCGTTGGTCGGCTCGTCGAGAATCACGTTTTTCGGATCGTGCACGAGCGCTCGGGCAATCGCCGTTTTGACGCGCTGGCCCTGGGAAAATCCTTCGGTACGACGATCAAGGATGTCGCGCATTTCCAGCGCATCGGCCAACGCTTCGCGGCGGGCGTGCATGGTTTTCGATTCGATGCCGTGCAATCGCGCAAAATAGTCCACGTTCTCGCGTGCGGTCAGGCGCTTGTACAGGCCGCGCGCATCCGGCAAGACGCCGAGGCGTCGGCGCACCGCAACAGGATCGACTGCCGCGTCGATTCCGTCGACCACGACTTGCCCCTTGTCGGGCTGCATCAGCGTGTAAAGGCAACGCAGTGTCGTGGTCTTGCCGGCGCCGTTCGGACCGAGCAGGCCGGTGATTTCGCCATCGCGCGCGCTGAACGTCACGCCATCCACGGCGACAACCTTGCCGAAACTCTTGTGCAGATCTTTCACGTCTATCATGGCGCTGATCCTATGGAGATGAACCGTTGAAATCGATGAATGCCGGCATCGGCCCCAGCGCGTCGACACATTTCGCATCGAGCGTTTTCGGCTTCAGCTCGTCGACGAATTTCCCGACGAGTTTTGGAATGCAGCCACGACCGATGACGTTATGCCCCTGGCCTTTGGCGATCAGCAAACGTGCGTTGCTCAAGCGTTTGAGCACTTGCTTGCCGTAACGCGGCGGGGTCACCGGATCGAGCTCGCCTTCGAGAATCAATACCGGCGTCGCCGTCGCGAATGGCTCGTGGAAATCCTTTGGACGCGTGCCGTGCGGCCATATTTCGCATTCGGTCTTGAGCGCGTCGATCATGGTTGTGCCCAGAATCGTGTCCGCATCCTGCGGCCGCGGTTTCAGCAGGTCGGCATCTTCGCTGCAGATCACCGACATCTGCATGCCGTTCTCCTGCAGATCGGCCAGGTCGCCGCTGAGGATCTGCACCTGGCCGGCCAGCGGCGTGAAATCGCCCTTCAAGCCCTGCGCGATCGATAGCGGCAACAGTGCAGCCGTTTCCGGCGAATACGCAAACATGCGGACCAGCCCGGCCAGGGTGTAACTGTTCAGGTGCTTGTGTCTGGTTTCAAAAGTGACCGGGTCCGGAAAGGTGTAGTTCAGCGGTTGGGCACGCAATTGATCGCGCAGTTTGATGAGGCTGGCGTACGGATCGCCGAAGGCCTTTGCACACGCGGGTGTTTTTTTGCAGTCGTCGAATTGCGCCTTGAGGGCATCATCGAGATTGGCTGCGAAATCCTCTCCCAGCACCAGTTCATTCGGCGCGACGCTGTCGAGCACGATGCTGCGTACCGATTTCGGGTAGTGCATGGCATACTGCTGGGCCATGCGCGTGCCGTAGGAAACGCCGACCAGGTCGAACTGCGGCGCGCCGAGCGCGAGGCGCACAGCTTCCAGATCGTGTGTGGCATTCGTGGTCGTGTAGAAGCGCGGATCGGCAGACTTTTGCACTTGCGTCAGGCACGCACTGACATGTGCGCGCAGCTTGTCCAGATCGACGCGGTCGGCACTGCTGTCATCATCGTCCGACTTGCAGGTCAACGAGTGCGATTTTCCGGTGCCGCGCTGATCCAGCAACAGGATGTGATGATGCTTGCGCAGCGGCGACAATGCGCCGGCCATCTGCGGATAGGTGTCGACCGCGGATTGGCCCGGACCGCCGGCCAGATAGACGACGATGTCGCTGTCGGCGGCGACCGCTTCACTCTTTATCAGCGCCAGACGCAGCGCCAGTTTGCGCCCACCGGGATCATCCGGATTTTCCGCCACCGAAAACGGCGCACAGAACGCATTGGTCGTCGCACCCGAGTGTTTCTGCGGCAATTGGCAGGCGTGAAATTCCAGCGTGCCCAGCTGGAACGACGTGGCGTTGGCCGCAATCGGCGTGGCCAATTGCACATGTCCGCTCTCAGGGTTTTGCTTGAAATGGTTGTAGGTAAAAAACGCAATCGCAGCGACAGCCACCCCGATGCGCAGCAAAGTCTGTTTTTTCACGGCTCAATCCTTTCCAGGTTCGAATATGGATTCGATCGAAAGTCGAAACAGTTTGGCGATGCGGAATGCCAACGGCAGACTCGGATCGTATTTCCCGGTTTCGATCGCATTGATCGTCTGACGCGAGACATCGAGCTTTTCGGCCAGGTCACCTTGCGACCATTCGTGTTTGCCACGCAAATCACGCAGCCGGTTTTTCATTGCTGCGATGCTCGCCTGCGCCGCCAGCGCAGCAGGCCCATGAGGGCGCCTGCAGTGGCCAGTCCCGCGCACATGCCGGACAAAAGTCCCAGGTGAAAACCGTCGATGGATTTGAAGTAACCCCATACGGCGCAGATCGCGAGCAATCCGGCCGCGCTGAGCAGACGCAGGTACGCCGGAAACGCTTCGTCTTCGTCACTACAGCCAGCGTCGATGCCGTAGTGTCGCGCCACCCACCAACGTGCCAATCCGTAGCTCATCATCAGCACGGGAAAAATCCATAGCAGCAAATTGGCGCAGGCCTCCAGGGACAGCAGTTTGGCCGTGGCAAGAAAGCCGCCAACCAGGCTGAACAGCGCGACGACCACGCTTGCCACACCCAGGCCGACCAGATGCGTGCGCTGCTCAAGCTCGTCGCTGAAAAAGATGCGCCGCGCCATGAACCAGATGGCAAACCCCAACGGCAGTATCGGCGCGAGGGCGTACAAGACCTTCAACGGCAGCGACAGCGTGGTGCGTGCCAACGGCCAGACCAGCAGTACCACGATCAAGTAGGCCGCCATGGCCAACATGAAGTTGCGCTGGTACCCCTTGTTTTGAATTCGCGTCACGTGTTTGCCCGCCTTTGAGAATTGTTGCCGAAACCGGAACGTGGCGAAGCCGTCGACCTGGATGACTGGTTGGGCACGAGCAATTGTCCTCTCGAAGAAGCACTGAAAATCATCACTCCGCAGTCCTGCTGCACGACGAAGCGCTACGACAAGGTCTTGCGGCGTCTGCCGAGAGCCAGCCCAATCGCGGCGCCGACTACGATACCGATGCACATTGACGCGGCTAGTGCGTGCGCGGCCGTACCGATGGCCACCCCCGAACCGATTCCGATGGTGATCCAACGCGCTGCGATCTGGCTTTTCATTCGATCCGTCCTCGTTGTGCCGCGCGAACGCTCGACTCAGGCAAGCGCACATGCGAATGGAATGTAAAGCATGCTTGACAAGGCGAACTTTAGACAAGCGTGACCGTCATGTCAAGTTTGCTTTACACTTTCAGAGGGACGTCAGAAAATTGTTCAACGCGAAGAGACGTATTTTTCGCGGCGAATATGCGGCACGGGCAAGCCGCATTCCTTTAGTTGCGCGAAGGCCTCGTCGACCATGTCCGGGTTGCCGCACAAATAGGCGATATCGTGTTCCGGATGCGGCTGCAGTTCAGTCAGGGCCACATGTACCCGTCCGCTGCGGTCGTGTTTGCGCGGTACGGCGCGCGGCGCGCGGCTCAAGCAGGAATAAAAGTGGAAATGGGGATGTTCGCGCGCGAACGCCTCGAATTCCTCGCCGTACAACAACTCGGTTTCGTTGCGTGCGCCGTAAACCAGCGCCACTTCCGCACCGCGCTCGCTGAGCCTTTTCAGTTGCGGCAGCATCGCCCGATACGGCGTGACGCCGGTGCCGGTAGCGACGAGGAGGTAGCGCCGATTGGCATCCGCATCCATCAGGCAGAAACGACCGTACGGCCCGCTCGCATCGATGCATTCGCCATGCTTGAGATTTCCCAGCAATTCCGTTGCCGCGCCGCCGTCAACATACGAAACTGCGATTTCTATGCGTGCGACGGGACTGCCATCGCCGCTGCCGACAGTCGCGACCGAATAGCTGCGCTTGGTCGGTTTGCCATCGGCATAGAGGAAATGTATTTGCACGAACTGGCCGGGGATGAACGCGCACGGGGCGCCATCGGTGCGTTCGAAAACCAGATGTCGCACAGTTGGGGCGAGCATGCGGCTATCAACCAGTCGGAGGGAAAAATGTTCAGCCATTGGAATTGCGGGTTTGTTTGCGATCGGTAGAGCCGCACGACGCAACACGTTGGTTGATTCGCGCGGCGGAATGCGTGCCGGTTGCTGTGGGGAGGTCGGTGCTCAGGTTCTCGACCTCCCCACGGCGCGGCTATACTACGTGCCTATGAGCAATTCCCCAAGTTCGTCGCCCGCTCTCGAAATCCTCGACCTGAAGAAAACTTACGCCAACAGCGTGCAGGCGCTCAAGGGTGTTTCGCTGACCGTGCAAACCGGCGATTTTTTCGCCCTGCTCGGTCCCAACGGGGCTGGCAAATCGACATTGATCGGCATTGTCAGTTCGCTGGTCAACGCCACGTCCGGACAGGCGCGTGTTTTCGGCATCTCGATCCACGAGGATCGCAGCGCGGCCATGCGCATGATCGGGATCGTGCCGCAGGAAATCAACTTCAACCAGTTCGAAAAGCCGTTCGATATTTGCGTCAATCAGGCCGGCTTCTACGGCATTCCACGCCACATTGCGGTCCAGCGCGCCGAGAAATACCTGCGCGAATTGCGTTTGTGGGACAAGGCGCATCAATCCGCACGCATGCTCTCCGGAGGCATGAAGCGACGCCTGATGATTGCACGCGCCATGGTCAACGAACCGCGCCTGCTGATACTTGACGAACCCACCGCCGGCGTCGACATCGAAATCCGCCGTTCCATGTGGCAATTCGTAACCGGCATCAACGCCGCCGGAACGACGGTGATCCTGACCACGCACTACCTCGAGGAAGCCGAGCAACTGTGTCGCAATATCGCCATCATCGATCATGGCAGCATCGTCGAAAACACAACAATGAAAAGTCTGCTGACCAAACTCGACGTGGAAACCTTTGTGCTCGATACCGGCGATCTCCCGCAAACGCTGCCTGCGGTCGACGGCGTGCTGTTGCGCCGCCTGGATGATCACACGCTGGAAGCGGAGATGTCCCGCGGTCACGATCTGAACTCGCTGTTCGCGGGACTGTCCAGCGCCGGAATCCAGGTGACCTCGATGCGCAACAAGACCAATCGTCTGGAGGAATTGTTCGTGCGCCTCGTCGACAACGGCAGGGATCAGGCCGCATGAGCAACGCTCGCGCCAATCTGATCGCGCTTGGCACCGTCTCGCGGCGCGAGATCACCCGTATCACGCGCATCTGGACGCAAACCCTGATCCCGCCGGCGATCACGATGACCCTGTATTTCGTGATCTTCGGCACCCTGATCGGCAAACGCATCGGCACCATCCATGGCGGCTTCACCTACATGCAATTCATCGTGCCCGGCCTGGTGATGATGAGCGTGATCATGAACAGCTACAACAACGTCACCAGCTCATTCTTCGGTTCCAAATTCGGGCGCTACGTAGAGGAGATGCTGGTCTCGCCGATGCCGAGCTGGGTGATCCTGACCGGTTACGTTTCCGGCGCGGTCGCGCGCGGCATCGCTGTCGGCCTCATCGTGTTGCTGATCGCGTTGTTCTTCACCGACCTGCACATTGCCCACCCGCTGGTGATGTTGTCTACCGCCATGCTCACCTCGATCGTGTTCGCCCTGGCCGGTTTCATCAACGCCGTATTCGCGCGCAAATTCGACGACATCGCGATCATGCCGACATTCATCCTGACGCCGCTGACGTACCTGGGCGGCGTGTTCTACTCCGTCGACATGCTCGGACAGCCATGGCGCGCGATTTCGCTGGGCAATCCGATCCTGTACATGGTCGATGCGTTTCGCTTCGGCGTCCTCGGTATCGCCGACATCAACCTTGCTGTCGCCTACGCGGTGATGTTCGGTTTCGGCATCGCGCTGGCGACCGCCTGCATGATCCTGCTCGACCGCGGCGTGGGAATGCGCTCGTGAGTGGCATCACACGCCCGCTGGGCGGACAGATTTTCGCCACAATTGCGTGACACGCTTGCCCCATCACCCTGCCAAGGAAACGTCATGAGCCGCCTGATCACCGCAATCGTCGTTGCCATCGGCTTGCTCGGCAGCGGCTGGTTCATCGGACATGGTTTCGTCGCCGGCCGCCATGACCGCTACGTCACGGTCAAGGGTCTTGCGGAGCGCGACGTCAAGGCCGACCTCGCCTTATGGCCGCTGCGTTTCGTCGAAGCCGGCAACGACCTTGGCAAAGTGCAAACCGCGATCCAGCACGACGAGTCGAGTGTCGAAGCGTTTCTCAAGCGTCATGCCATCGACGAGAAGGCCATCGTCTGGCGCACGCTGGATGTAACCGATCGCGCCGCACAGGCGTACGGCACCGGGCAATATCCGACCCGCTTCATCATTGCGCGCACGCTGATGGTGCGCTCGAGCGACGTCGACAAGCTTGAAGCAGCCAGTCAGGCGACCAGCGAACTGGTAGGTGCCGGTGTCGTGCTGAACAATGAAAATGGAGACAACAACGGCCCGACCTATCTGTTCAACGGTTTGACCAGACTCAAACCTGAAATGATCGCCGAAGCGACCGCGCACGCGCGCGCCGCCGCACAACAATTCGCGCATGATTCGGGAAGCCGTCTCGGCGGCATTCGCACCGCCAGTCAGGGACTATTCGAGATCCTTGCGCGCGACAAGGCGCCTATGCTGCAAGAACAACGTCAGGTGCTGAAGACCGTGCGTGTGGTTGCGACGATCGACTATTCGCTGGCCGACTAGAGCGAATTGCTGATCCGGCGATCACCAGCGAACAACCGTTCGCGCCCGGCCCTGTGACGTGGTGTCTGCGACGGCGGTTTTTGAAGGCACCATGCGCTTCGTGCGTGATGGTTCGGTTCGCAAGCGTCAGGGCAGGCAATTCGTGCGCGCGGCGCGCGCGTCCAGATCAACCGGCAGCCTGAAAAAGCGCATCGAGGTCGCGGTCGCGTTCGCCGCGGTCGCGGCCACTTCTTCACCGCGATCGCGCGCCACTTCGGCCGCGATGTGCACGAGATACATCGGCTCGTTGCGCCGATGCGATGGCATCGGCCTGACATTGCGCGGCAGCAGATACGGCGAATCGGTTTCCAGCATCAAGCGATCCGCCGGTATGTTTTTCACCAGCTCACGCAGGTGCAAGCCGCGACGTTCATCGCAGATCCAGCCGGTGATGCCGATATGGAAGTCGCGATCCAGATAATCGAACAGCTCGCGCTTGTCGCCGGTAAAGCAATGCACCACGGCTTGGCCGATCCGTCCGCGAACGTTGTCCATGCAGGCGATGAAATCCGCGTGCGCATCGCGTTGGTGCAGGAACAACGGTTTGTCGCATTCCATGGCCAGTCCGAGTTGGCGCTCGAAGGCGAACAATTGGGCCGGGCGCGGCGACAGGTCGCGATAATAATCCAATCCCGTTTCTCCCACCGCGACGACCTCGGGCCTGGCTTGATAGTCGCGCAGCAACGCTTCGGTATCAGCATTGAAATCGCCGGCGTGATGCGGATGTACCCCCGCCGTGGCGTAGAGCACGCCGGGGTGTTTCAGCGCGAGCGCGTGTGCGGCACGGGTTCCGCGTTCATCGGCGCCGGTGACGATCAATTGCGCAACATTGTGTTCGCGCGCCCGCACCAGCACCGCTTCGAGGTCATGCGCGAACGAGGCGTGACTGAGGTTGGCACCGATGTCTACGAGCCGCATGATTCGCCACCATCCTGTGGTTCGGTTGCGTATTATGCCAATTTCGATGCAATACTTGTCGGCACAATTTGTTCAAGATTATTCACGCCGCATTAATCCCCCGAGTAACAGGCTCGACTGGAACTTTCCTGTCTCGCAAAGGAACCTCCCAATGTTGCAATTGAACTCGCGCTCAAGACATACACCGCTTCTTGCGTTGTCGCTCGCTGTCGCCCTGTCGACAACCGGCCTTGCGGCCACTCGCGTCCAGAACATCAGCGGATCAAAAATCGATCCCGTCTCTTTGCATCGCGCAATTGCCTCACGCCCGATATCCACAGGCGCGACCCGGCACGCAGGCATCGTCCCGGTTGGCGCGGGGAAGAGCTTGCCTGGCGCAGGAACAACGGCGAAGCCCGCCGAGATCTATGCAAACCCGAATCGCGCCTATCCGCCGAGTTGTCTGAATGACGGCTTGCCATTCGGTGGCTACAACGCCGATCCGAATGCGCGCCAGATGCAAGTTGCCTTGCCGGAATACGATCCGGGTACCGGGCAATACGATCTCATCGAATACGATACCTTTACTGTCTGGCGGGTTCCGTGCAGTGGCGGAGTTTCGGCGACGGTCCTGGAAATCGATCGCCCCAATTCCAGCAATGGCAACGCGACCACCTTCCCCATTTTTCCGAATATCTCGGCTACCCAGTCCGGCAGCAGCTCTCGTGCCTATCCGCGCCTGCCGCAAGATCCGAATACGGTGTATTCCGATACGGAACCGACCAGCCCTTTCATCTACAGCAGCATTTACGTGCTCGAATACTATAACGGCGACGTATCTCTCTCGGATACGCAAATCGACTACAACCAGGCCTTTACCCTGAGCGTCGACAATTACTCGGGTGGCTCGTCGGCTACGATCAGTGTTCCAACCTACAGCGCCGCCAACTTCGACTATTACCCGTCGGCAACCAATCCGATGGAGATCAGCGGCTATATGAGCACCACATGGACCAATCCGAATCAGAGCGGCGAGGGTCTGTTCTTGCAGGTTTACGACGCCGGCGATCAGGCCAACCGGATTCTGGCGTTCGCCTGGTTCACCTATGACAATCTGGGTTTGCCGTTCTGGCTGTATGGCCAGGCGACCTTTCCCATCGGGACAAGCAGCGTTGAAGTTCCGACCGACTATCTTCAGGATGGCTCGTTCGCGCCACCGAATCTGGTTGCTCCGGCTAACACAAAAGTCTGGGGCTCCGTCAGGATCAGCTTCCCCGATTGTGCTCACATCAATTTGCAGTACAACGGCGATGCGTCTGCCGTGAACGGCCCGAGCGGAACAGGCAACGAGACATTCCTGCGCGTGGCCGACGTGAACAATCTGGTTTGCCAGTAATCCTTCGCATCGTTGACACACCGGTCCCGCCGTCACGGCGGGACCGGTTCAGGTGGTGCACCGATCACCGTTTCAAGGCAGTCGACACGGCGCGCAATTGAAGGCTCACCATCGAATTGAATTCCAACCCGCAATTTCCCATCAGCGAGGTTTTGCCGCAAATTGCGGCGATTCTGGATTCCGGTACGCGTCTGGTGCTTGAAGCACCGCCTGGTGCCGGCAAAACGACACAGGTTCCGCTGGCATTGCTTGACGCAACCTGGCTCGCCCGTCGCAAGATCGTGATGCTTGAACCACGCCGCATTGCCGCGCGCGCCGCCGCCGAATTCATGGCAGTGCAGCTTGGCGAGAAGGTTGGCGAATCGGTCGGCTACCGGATCCGCTTCGAGTCGAGGATTTCCGCGCGCACGCGTATCGAGGTTGTCACCGAGGGCATCCTCACGCGCCTGATCCAATCCGATCCGGAATTGGCGGACGTTGGCGCGATACTGTTCGATGAATTCCACGAACGCCATTTGCATGGCGATCTTGGCGCCGCGCTTGCGCTGGATGTACAGGCGTCGCTGCGACCGGACTTGCGTCTGCTCATCATGTCCGCAACACTCGACGGCGAACGTGTCGCGCGTTGGTTCGACGCGCCGCGGCTGAGCAGCGCCGGACGAAGTTTTCCGGTGCGCATCGAATACCCGTCGGCACGTCCCCGCGAGGCGTGGCCGATCCATTTGCGCAGGGTGGTGGAGACCGCGCTCGCCGACAACGATGGCGATGTATTGGTGTTCTTGCCGGGGCGACGCGAGATTGAGCGAGCCGGGCAAATCCTCTGCCCCATCGCCGGTGATGGGGCAGCGGGCGGGGTACGCGAGCAACGGCCCGACGAAATTCGAACATCGCGCATTGACGAGTCTTTTTCCCCTCACAACAACCCTGTCCCACAGGTCGAGCTCGGCCGAGAGGGAGCAGATGCGTTGCCCGGCGCGGCATCCATCCAGCTGTTGCCGCTGCACGGCGAATTGTCGCTTGCACAACAACACGCGGCCTTGAAACCGGCCGCACCGGGAACGCGCCGCATCATACTGGCCACGAACGTCGCCGAATCCAGCCTCACGTTGCCGGGTATCCGGGCAGTCATCGACCTGGGGCTTGCGCGTGAACCGCGCTTCGATCCGAACTCGGGTTTCTCACGGCTGGAAACCGTGGCCATTTCACAAGCGTCCGCGGATCAGCGCTCCGGTCGCGCGGGTCGGGTTGCCGCCGGCGTGGCCTACCGATTGTGGCCGCAAAGCCGGCGACTGGAGCCGTCGCGGCGCGCGGAAATCGGTCAGGTCGAATTGTCCGGGCTGGCGCAGGAACTCGCTGCCTGGGGAAGCGCGGAATTGCGCTGGCTCGATGCGCCGCCACCCGGAACTTTGGCGAGCGCGCGCGAGCTGTTGCGCATGCTCGGCGCTGTCGATGCCGATTCGCGCTTGACCCGATTCGGACGCAGGCTGCAAACCAGCGGCGCGTCGCCGCGGCTGGCGTCAGCCGTGCTGCGTGCGCCGCAACAGTTGCGTGCATTGGCTTGCGATTTGATCGCTCTTGTCGAAGCGCGCAATCCATTGCGCGGTGAGAGCGCTCGTAGCGACGACTTTCGCCAGCGTCACTCGGCGTTGGCCGCTTATCGCAACGCTGGAAATCACGTGCCTGGGGCAAGCGCCGATCGCGCTGCGTTGGCGGCGATCGATCATGCGGCAACGGCATGGTGTCGACGGTTTGAAGTACGCAGGGAATCCGGGGACGGGCGAAGGCCAGGGCCTCGCCGACGCCAACCAGACCCTTCGCTTGAAGCGGTCGACCCAATGGCGTTCGGCGAGATCTTGATGTTCGCGTTTCCGGACCGGATTGCGCGTCAGGATGACAACGACCCACGGCGCTATCGTCTGAGCAACGGGCGCGGCGCACATTTGCATCAAAATACACAATTGTATGGCGAGCCATGGCTGGTCGTGCCGGATCTGCGCTTCGATGCGGGTGACAGCCTCATACTCTCGGCGGTGCCGTTGTCTGCCGATGCTTTTGAACGCAATTTCTCAGGTCAGTTCGTGCACGTGCGCCGGGTACGCTGGAACCGCGAAACCCGCGCCGTCGAGGCGTTCGAGGAATATGGCTTCGCGCAACTTGTTTTGCAGCGGCGCCAGGTGCCGGCAAACAAGGATGACGCCTTGCCCGCATTGTTGGCGGCCGTGCGTGAACTCGGACTCGACGTATTGCCCTGGAGCGAAAATGCGATCGGTCTGCGCCAACGCATCAACTGCCTGCGAGAATGGCGTCCGGATTTGCGGCTGCCGGATTTTTGCGACGCCAGCCTGCTTGCGACGCTCGAAGACTGGCTCGCGCCGTATCTTGTGGGCAAGACACGCTTGGAATCGCTCAGCACACAATCGCTTGGCGAAGCACTGGGGTCGATGCTCGATTACGCGCAACGCCGCAGTGTCGATGAACTGGCGCCGGAAACAATACGGGTACCCAGCGGCAACAATCGGCGCCTGCGCTACGATGCCGGCAAACCGCCGGTGCTTGCGGTCAAACTGCAGGAGTTGTTCGGGCTTGCCGATACGCCGCGCATCGCCGACGGTCGCATCGCCGTGGTCTTGCATTTGCTTTCACCGGCACAACGCCCGATTCAGATTACACAGGATCTGCGCGGGTTCTGGGAGAACACGTATCCCGAAGTAAAGAAGCAATTGAAAGGTCGCTACCCGCGACATCCCTGGCCAGACGACCCGTGGTCGGCAACACCGACCCACAGCGCAAAAAGGAGACCATCGTGATACCGGGGGATGTAAGCAACATCGACTCGGCTCCTGCCTCGTCGTGTTGCCCCGGCCCTGCGCATTCCATGCTGCGGGCGCTCGAAGCCGCGCACGCGCCGGTTGGCGCGCGCAAACGCGGCGTCTCGCCCCTGGCCAGACGACCCGTGGTCGGCAACACCGACCCACAGCGCAAAAAGGAGACCATCGTGATACCGGGGGATGTAAGCAACATCGACTCGGCTCCTGCCTCGTCGTGTTGCCCCGGCCCTGCGCATTCCATGCTGCGGGCGCTCGAAGCCGCGCACGCGCCGGTTGGCGCGCGCAAACGCGGCGTCTCGCCCCTGGCCAGACGACCCGTGGTCGGCAATGCCGACGTACCGCGCCACGCCTCGCCCCCGACACTTCCGCGCCACATTTATCTGGAACCATCATGTCTGCAACCAGTCCAAGCTTGAATGCATCCAAAACACTACCAATCGGAATCGCAATGACAAAACCTTCGAAGGCGCTGATCTGGATGGGCGGCTTTCTCGTGGCCGTTGCTGTGCTTGGCGCATTGCTGGCACCGCAACTGATGCACAATTTTGCTGCGAATCCATTTTTCAATGCAGTGATAGTCCTGGTGCTGGCATTCGGTATTTTCGTCAATCTGCGCCAGGTCCTGTTGCTGTCGCGCGAAGTGCAGTGGATCGAAACCTTGAAGCGCTCCGATCCGTCACGGCCGTTGCCGAAGCCGAAGTTGCTTGGCCCGATGGCGCGCATGTTCAGCGGTCGCGAGCGCGCGAACTTCTCCTTGTCGACGCCGTCCTTGCGCTCGATTCTCGACAGCGTATATCTGCGTCTGGAAGAGTCACGCGATTTGTCGCGCTATCTGATCGGCCTGGCGATTTTTCTCGGTTTGCTGGGTACGTTCTGGGGCTTGCTGATCACAATCCGTTCGGTCGCCGACATCATTGGTTCGCTCGGTGTCGGCGGTGATCCCACCCAGATGTTCAATCATCTGAAGGAAAACCTGCGGCAACCGTTGGCCGGAATGTCCACGAGCTTTTCAACCTCGCTGTTCGGTCTGGCCAGTTCACTCGTACTCGGCTTTCTCGATTTGCAGGCCGGACACGCGCAGAATCGCTTCTACAACGAGCTTGAGGAATGGTTGTCGGGAATGACCAAGCTGTCGTCCGGCGCGCTGCACGCGGATGGCGAAGCCAGTGTGCCGGCCTATGTGCAGGCATTGCTCGAACAAACCGCGGATGGCCTGGAGCGCATGCAACGCGCGTTGACGGAATCGGATCGCGAGCGGCGAAACTCCGGGGAACAGCTTGCTGAATTGAACGCTCAATTGGGACGCATGACGGACCTTCTCGGTCGTGAATCGCGTGAATTCCGCGGCATGGCCGAGACGCAGGAGGAATTGAAGAACGTGCTCAAGACCCTCGCCGGCGCACCGAACGCGAACGCTCAATTCTCCGACGAACTGCGCGGCGAACTACGCCTGCTGTCGCGCACGATTGCCGCCGCCGTCGACGGCAAGCACGGCAGAAGCGTGCAATGAACTCGATCGCCCGCCGCCGCCGGTCGCTGGATATCTGGCCCGGATTTGTCGACGCCTTGTCGTCACTGATCATGGTGATGATCTTCGTGTTGCTGCTGTTTGCGATCGGTCAATTCGTGCTGTCGCAGACGATCGCCGGCAAGAACCAGGCGCTGGCGCAACTCAACGCGCAGATTGCCCAATTGGCGAAAACGCTGTCGCTGGCGCAAGGCACGAATCGCGAACTCGAAGCGAAGACAAAAGAGCTTTCCGCGTCGCTGGGAAGGACCACGGACGAGCGCGACATGGTCAAGACGCAGCTCGACGCGGCGACCACACAGGTCGCGAAGCTGAATACCGACATCGCCGCACTGAGCGCGCTCAAGCTGCAACTCGAACAACAAGTCGCGAGTCTATCCGCGAAACTGGACACGTCGAAGAAAGACCTGGTGGCCGCCACCGACCTCAACGCAAAATCTGCCGCGCAGGTCGAGTTGCTCAATCGCCAGCTTGCTGCGGTCCACGAGCAGTTGAGCAAGCTCTCGGCGGCACTGGATCTGGCCAACGCGAGCATCAAGAACAAGGATGTCAAAATCGCCGATCTCGGCAAGCAACTGAATCTGGCCCTGGCCAACAAGGTCAACCAACTGGAAAAATACCGTTCGGAATTTTTCGGCAAACTGCGCGCCGTGCTTGGCGATCGCGCCGATATCCGCGTCGTCGGCGACCGCTTTGTCGTGCCGACGGACATCCTGTTCGATTCCGGATCTGCCGAACTCACGCCGGCTGCACAGGATCGGCTGCACAAACTCGCACAAACTCTCAATGAGGTGACCGCCGAGATTCCGTCGAATCTCGACTGGGTCCTGCGCATCGACGGTCACACCGACAGGCGACCGATCCATACCGCGCAGTTTCCGTCCAACTGGGAGCTGTCCACCGCGCGCGCCGTGGCCATCGTGAAATACCTCGTGGTGCAGGGCATTCCTGCCAATCGTCTCTCGGCCAACGGCTTCGGCCAGTTCCAGCCGATCGATTCCGCCGATACGCCTGCGGCTTACGCGAAGAATCGGCGCATCGAAATCAAGCTCACGAATCGCTGAAAAATCAGCGCAATCGTCGGATCCTCGGCTTTTGCGGAACAGTTTTCACGACAAGGGTCACCAAGGAAAGTCGATTGCATGTCCTACCTTTGTGCACTTCGTGTACTTTTGTCCCTTGTGTTCAATCCTCCATTGGCAAACGTCACACTTTTCCTGCGCGCAAATGAAACTGCCAGCGCACTTCACGTACCTGTTGCGCATCGCCCCAGGCGCGGCGCAGTTCCGGTTCGACCAGCGCAACGGGGTCCTCGCCGTTCGCCTTGATATAGCGTTGTGTTGCCGACCACGAGCGGAAATAGGCGAGTAGCTGGTCGACGTTCCAGCGCATTGCCATGTGGAAATGCGGCGGTTCTATTTCCACGAACGGAAACGGCAACCTCTGGTAGCCGGAATCGACGTGTACCCGTTCGGACGGCCAGTAGGGGCCGGTCAGTTCAACATAGAGGCGATCCTTGATTCGATCGATTGCGGCATCTGCGGTCATGCAGTCGGAATACGTCCACGCTGCCAATACACCAGCGGGCTTCAATACGCGTTTGGCTTCGGCGTAAAAGCGTGCGTGATCGAACCAGTGAAGCGCTTGCGCGACGGTGATCAGGCTGACGCTGGCCGCATCGAACGATGACCGTTCCGCCGGTTCCACGCGATAGTCGACGCTATGTTCAGGTATTGCTTGCGCAACTTGCTGCGCACTCGGATCCGTACCGGTGACGTGGCGGAAATGCCCGGCCAAAGCCTGCGTGGCCTGGCCGTTTCCGCATCCGCAGTCCCACGCGAGCGCAACGTCTGGTGCCTGCCGCGCAAGCCAGCCGAAAAGTTCGGGCGGATAAGTCGGACGCGCATCACGATAGACGTCGGCGTGTCCGGAAAAGTGGTCCTTGAAAGGGGAATCTGCTGTCATTTCTGCGATCTCGTTTTTGCAGCGGTCAGGCGATGATCGTTCGCGTTTCGCCGGGTTGCAGGTTGTCCAGTCCCACATCGCCGATGCGCGTTCGGATCAGACGCAGCGTCGGCAAGCCGACGGCAGCAGTCATGCGTCGCACCTGGCGATTGCGTCCTTCGCATAGCGTCAACTCGATCCACGCGTCAGGCACGGTCTTGCGGAAACGAACGGGAGGATCGCGCGGCCAAACCCAGGGTGGCGCTGCATCCAGACGACGTACTTGCGCGGGTAGCGTCCGACCATCGTTCAGCGCGACGCCTCTGCGCAATTCGGTCAGTTGGTCCTCGTCCGGTTCGCCTTCCACCTGCACGAGATAGATTTTTCCGGTTCGCCGGCGTGGATCGGTCAGCCGGTGCGCGAGCGCACCATCGTCGGTCAACAGCAACAATCCTTCGCTGTCGAAATCCAGGCGTCCGGCCGGATAGACGCGCGCATTGGTCACGAACTCGGCCAGGGTGCGCCGGGGTGGCACATTGCGGTCGGTAAACTGACACAACACGCCAAAAGGTTTGTTGAGCGCAATCAGCACGCGCGATGGGCACAAATGCGAACGGCCGCGGGAAGCGGCCGTTCGTCGGGTATCGTCGTCGGCCGCAACTCAGTGCTTCGCTGCTTTGCCCTGATCGGCGGGCGAAGAAAAAATCTTGTCGCCCTCGGGTTTGACGAAGCGCAACGTCATGCGATCCGATTCACCAATGGCAAGGTATTTGTCCTTGTCCTTGTCACCCAGACGCAACGTCGGCGGCAATGTCCAGACGCCTTTCGGATGATCGTGGTCGTCTTTTGCATTGGCATTGATCTCGCTCTTGGCGTCGAGTTTGAAGCCAGCGTCGGTAGCCAGCTTGATGACGTAGTCCTCCGGCAAATAACCAGAGCGCTTGATCTTTTCCAGATCGGCACCCGGCGTGGCGCGGTGATCGGTAACGCCCAGCACGCCGCCGGGTTTGAGCACGTCGAAGAATGCCTTGAACATGGCCGGTGCGGTATCGCCCATGACCCAGTTGTGCACGTTGCGAAACGTGACGACCATGTCGGCTGAAGCTGGCGGACCGAAGTTTGGCGCGGTGCGGTCGTATTCGACGACTTTTGCATCGCCGTATTCGGTCGGATCACCGGCAAACATCGCCTGCAGGCCGGTCTTGTCCTGCGCGGCTTCGGTTTTCGGCTTGTCCGGCTTCGTGATGGCAGCCGTATAGCCGCCATCGCCCTTCATCAACGGCGCGAGAATTTCTGCGTACCATCCAGCGCCAGGCGTGATCTCGATGAGACTCATGCCCGGCTTCAGCCCGAAGAACTGCAGCGTTTGCTTCGGATGACGGAATTGGTCGCGCGCCTTGTTCGCCGGTTCGCGCCAGGATCCGGCCAGAACCCGATCGATCTTGGTCGAAAACAAATCCTGCGCGCTTTGCGGCGGCGGCGGGTTCGCGGGTTGGTCGGCGACCGCAGGTGGCGGCGGTGCTGCCGCGGGTTGCACGGGCTGCGGTTGCTTGCTGCAAGCTGCCAATGCGACAAACGCAAAAACTGGAATCATGTACCGTTTCATCTTCGCCTCCTTTTGATTTCGCGCCGCGCGACGCGCGCCGCGGACAATCGGCACGTACAGACCTACAACCCCTTGATCAGCTCGTCGCCGAACTGCGAGCATTTGATTTCCGTCGCCCCATCCATCAGGCGCGCAAAATCGTAAGTCACGCGCTTGCTGGCGATGGCTTTGTCCATGGCCTGGATGATGGCATCGGCGGCCTCGGTCCAGCCCATGTAGCGCAGCATCATCTCGCCGGACAACACCAGAGAACCGGGATTGACCTTGTCGAGATTGGCGTACTTCGGCGCAGTACCGTGCGTGGCCTCGAACACCGCGTGACCGGTTAGGTAATTGATGTTGCCGCCTGGCGCGATACCGATGCCGCCAACTTGTGCGGCCAGTGCATCGGACAGGTAATCGCCGTTGAGGTTCAACGTGGCGATCACTTCGAACTCCGCCGGTCGGGTCAACACTTGCTGCAAGGTGATGTCGGCGATGGAGTCCTTGATCAGCACCTTGCCTTTCGCCAATTCGGCCTTCTGCTCGGCGTTTGCCTCGGCCTCGCCTTTCGCGGCCTTGGTTTTTTCCCAGTGCTCCCAGGTATAGACCTTGCCGGGGAAGAATTTGTCGGCGACTTCATAACCCCAGTTGCGGAATGCGCCTTCGGTGAATTTCATGATGTTGCCCTTGTGCACCAGGGTCACCGACTTGCGCTTGTTTTGAATGGCGTAGGAAATCGCGCTGTGCACGAGGCGCTCGGTGCCGAGCTGACTCACCGGCTTGATGCCGATGCCGACCTGCACATCGACCTTGCGCGGCGGCATGCCGATCGTCTCGAGCTGTTTCTGCCAGGCATCGGACTTTGCCTGTGTACCGAAACGGATCTTGTCGAATGCTTTCGGATCGTTCGCGGCCAGAAAATCCAGGAGCTTGTGCGCGGCTTCGCTGCCGGCCGCATATTCGATACCGGCATAGATATCTTCGGTGTTCTCGCGGAAGATCACCATGTCGACTTCTTCCGGATGACGCACCGGCGAGGGCACGCCCTTGAACCAGCGCACCGGGCGCAGGCATACATACAGATCGAGCATCTGCCGCAGCGCCACGTTCAGCGAACGGATGCCGCCGCCGATCGGCGTCGTCAGCGGTCCCTTGATCGAAACCAGATAGTCGCGGCACGCGTCGACGGTCGCATCCGGCAACCAGTTGCCGGTCTGGTTGAACGCCTTTTCGCCGGCGAGCACTTCCATCCAGTGGATTTTGCGCTTTCCGCCGTAGGCCTTTTCCACGGCCGCATCGAACACGCGCACCGCGGCGCGCCAGATGTCCGGACCGGTGCCATCGCCTTCGATGTAAGGCACGATCGGATTGTCCGGCACGTGCAATTTGCCGTTGCTGATCGTGATGCGAGCGCCTGCAGTTGGCGGCGGGAAAGTCGGTTCGTTCATGAAGGCATCCTTGGGTGGAGACGCGCCCGCCATTGCAGCCAGCGCAGGATCGGTTTGCCGAAGACAGCTTCAGCAACCCGTTGGTCAGGCGCTATTGTAATACGCGGCCCGAAAGCGTGGGCGGCAGAAATCAAAGCGCTGCGTTCGGCGTCTCGATGCCCGTGGAGGCGGGCATCACAGACAAAGCGGATCGGGTCCGCGAAGCACGCAAAATGCGCAAAAGGTCAACATGGAAACTTCGCCACTGCCAGCTTCATCTCTCTTGCGTCCTTGGCGCCCCTGGCGGACAAACCTGTTCAATTGCTGGCGTTCGTTCGCCCAGACTAGCCATGTTGATGCGCATCCGCAGTCGCTGCCAGCGTTGCCTGCTCGCTTTCCATCTTGTCGCCGAGCAGGCGCCGGATGATCACGTAGAAAACCGGGATGAACAACACGCCGATGAAGGCCGCGAAAATCATGCCGCCGATCACGCCGGTACCGATGGCGTGGCGCGCATTGGCGCCAGCACCGGTCGATACCGCCAGCGGCAGCACACCGAAAATGAAGCTGAACGAGGTCATCAGGATCGGGCGCAGGCGCAGACGCGCGGCATCCACCACGGCGGTGCCCAGCGGCCGCCCGGCGCGCTGTTCCTGCACTGCGAACTCGACGATCAGGATCGCGTTTTTCGCGGCCAGACCGATGATCGTGATCAGGCCGATCTTGAAGTAGATGTCGTTGGCCATGGTCGGGTCGATCAGGTGTCGCAACAGCGTGGCCGCAAGTGCACCGGTGATGCCGACCGGCACGACCAGCAGCACGGCCAGCGGTATCGACCAGCTTTCATACAACGCCGCCAGACACAGGAACACGACCAGAATCGATAGCGCAAACAGCTTTGGTGCCTGGTTGCCGGAGATGATTTCCTGCAGCGATTGGCCGGCCCATTCGTAGCTGAATCCCTTGGGCAAGTCCTTGGTAATGATGTCCTGCATCGCCTTCATCGCTTCGCCCGAGCTTTGGCCCGGCGCCGGCGCCCCGTTGAGTTCGATGGCCGAGTAACCGTTGTACCGCACCAGGCTGGGCGAGCCCATTTCCCACTTGGTGTGAACGACGTTGCTCAGCGGAATCATGGCGGTTGCCGCTCCGGCCTTTGCCGGCGCGAGCGTGCTCGGCAAATAGTAGTGACTGAGCGCATCCGGACTCATGCGGAACGCGGCTGCCGCCTGCATGACCACGCGCAGAACGCGTCCCTGATAGAAAAAGTCGTCGACGTAGACCGGCGCCAACATCAACTGGATCGCCGCGTAGACATCCGACAGCGACACGCCCATCGACTGCGCCTGCACGCGGTCGACCTGCATTTCCAGTTGCGGGGAGTCTTCCAGACCGTTCGGACGCACGCCCGACAGGACGTTCGACTCCTGTGCGGCCTTGGCCAGCAACTTGTTTTGCGCATCGACCAACGCTGCATGACCGGCGCCGCCGCGGTCCTGCAGGAACAAGTCGAAGCCGCTGAACCGGCTCAAGCCGGGAATGGTTGGCAGATTCAGCACGAACACCGTGCCGTCCTTGATCTGCATGAAATTCGCGCCGTTCAATTGCTGTGCGATCTCACTCGCGTTGGCACTGCGTTCGTCCCAGGGTTTGAGTTTGTAGAACGCCATGCCGACGTTCTCGCCCTGGCCGACGAAACTGAATCCGGCCACGGTGACCACGCCCTCGATCTGTGGATTCTTCTTGGCGATCGCACTGATCTGCGTCATTACCGCGTCGGTGCGACCCATGGTTGCGCCCGGCGGCAACTGCACCAGCGCAAACAGATAACCCTGGTCTTCCTCCGGTACGAAACTGCCGGGCAGGCGCGTGAACAGGAAGCCGCACAGGACCACCATCGCGACGAATACCATCATCCAGCGCGGCGCATGCCGGATCGCGCCGCGAATGTGTCCCGTGTAGGTGTTCTGTGCCCAGCTGAAGCCGCGATTGAAGGAACGAAACACGACGTTCTTTTTCGTTTCGTGCGCAGGCTTGAGCATGCTTGCGCACAAAGCCGGCGTGAACGTCAGCGCGAGAAAGGCGGATACGCCGGTCGATGCGGCAATGGTCAATGCGAACTGGCGATAGATCTCGCCGGCACTGCCCGATTGCAATGCGCTGGGAATGAATACGGCGAGCAGCACCACGGCAATGGCTACGACCGCGCCGGTAATCTGGCCCATCGCCTTGCGTGTGGCTTCCTTCGGCGACAGCCCCTCCTCGCTCATGATGCGTTCGACGTTCTCGATCACCACGATCGCATCGTCCACGACGATGCCGATCGCCAGCGCCATGCCGAACAGGCTCAACTGGTTGATTGAAAATCCGAATGCCCACATGCCGAGAAAGCCGCCCATCAGCGCGACCGGAATCACCAGCGTGGGGATGATGGTGATGCGCAGGTTCTGCAGGAAGATCAGCATGACGAAGAACACCAGCACCAGCGCTTCGAACAGCGTCTGCACCACTTCCTTGATGGACACATGGATGAAGGTGGAGGTGTCGTAGGGAATGAACCACGACACGCCGGGAGGAAAACCCGGCTGCAGATCCGCGAGCTTGGCCTTGACCGCGTTGGCCACGGCCAAAGCGTTCGCCCCGGTCAACAACTGCACGGCAAAGCCGGCGACCGGCACGTTGTTGTAACGCACATCGTGACCGTAACTGTATGGCCCGATCTGTACCTTCGCCACATCTTTCAGACGTACCGTCGTGCCGTCACTGTTGGTGCGCAGAACGATATTCTGGAACTGCTCGGGGCTGGTGAAACGACCTTCGGCGCGAACCGTCGCGGTAAACCCGACATCCGGCGCGGAAGGCGCCGCACCGATCGAGCCTGCCGCAACCTGCACGTTCTGACCGCGCACCGCATCGAGCGCTTGTGCCGCCGACAAACCATAGCCGTGCAGTTTGTCCGGATCCAGCCAGATACGCATCGCGTATTCGGAACCGAACTGGGTCGCGCTGCCAACGCCGGGAATGCGTTGGATCTGGTCAAGCACCTGCGAGGCGACGACGTTGTCCAGCGCATGGCTGTCCAGGCGGCCATCGTCGGAACGCAACATGCCGACCATCAGGAATCCGGGATTGACCTTGGAAACGGTGATGCCTTGTTGCACCACTTCGCTGGGCAGACGCGGGGTCGCCAGGGCGACGCGGTTCTGCGTCTGCACGGCGGCGATGTCCGGGTCCGTACCCGGCTCGAACGTGAGCGTGATCGAGGCACCACCGCTGGAACTCGACGACGAGTTGAAATACAGCAGATGATCCACGCCAGTGAGCTGCTGTTCGATGACCTGGGTGACCGCTCGCTCCACCGTGGCGGCGTCCGCACCCGGATAACTCGCGCTTACCGCCACCTGCGGCGGGGCAATGGCCGGGTAGGCCTCCACGCCGAGCTGGGTGATGCTGATGGCACCACCCAAGGTGATGAGAATCGCGAGGACCCACGCAAAAATCGGTCGGTCGATGAAAAATTTGGGCATGCTGTTTTCCTTGACGTAGATTCCCGCCCGGAGGGTTCGGGAACCTGTCGATCCTGGCTTATTGGCTCAATGTCTGCCGTTGCCGTGTGCGCTCGGCGCCGATGCATCCTTGCCCGGCGCCTGCCACGGCTCGGCCTTGGCCGGCGCGCCCGCACGCACCATCTGCACTCCGGATACGACGATCCGGTCGCCGTCGTTCAGGCCCGACGTGACGACCCAGTCGGCGCCACGCAAGCTGTCGGCGGTGATCCGCTTCTGCGCGACCTTGCCGTCGCTGCCGACGACGTAGACATACGGCCCGGTCACATCGCGCAACACCGCCGGTTGCGGCACCAGCCAGGCACGATTGATCTGGCCCAGCGAAAGCCTGATGTTGACGTACATTCCCGGCAGCAAAATGTGGTCCGGATTGGGTATGCTGCCTCGCAAGGTCACCGCACCGGTTGCCGCATCCACCGCTGCCGCGGAAAAGTCCAACGTTCCGCTGTGTGCGTAGGTACTGCCATCGGGCAGAACCACATCGATTTTTGCCTGGCCGGTGCTTTCAAGATTCACGTGCCCGCTGGCTTGCGCTCGACGCAGCTCGTCGAGCTCGCCAACGGCCTGGCTGAAATTGACGTAGACCGGGTCGATCTGCTCGACCGTGGTCAACAGCGTGGCATCACCCTGGCCGACCAATGCCCCTTCGGTTACTTGTTGCTGGCCGGCGCGCCCGGAAATCGGCGCGGTGACGTTGGCATAGCCGAGATTGATCCTGGCGCTGTCAACATTGGCCTGGGCCTGCTTGACTGCGGCCGCGCTGGTGCGTTCGGCGGCCAGCGCGTTGTCCAGGTCCGTTTTCGAGATCAGGCCCTTTGCCGCGATCGATTGCACGCGCTTGGCCGCGATCCGGTTATTGGTATAGGTCGCTTGCGCCGCGGCCAGATTCGCCAATTGCGCGTTCAACGCGGCTTTCAACGGTGCCGGGTCGATCTGGAACAACAACTGGCCCTTTTCGACGTCGGCACCTTCGGTATACACCCGCTTGAGCAATACACCGGCGACGCGCGCGCGTACGTCGGCGCTGCGCGAAGCCGACAAACGCCCGACCAGGTCGCGGGTCAGCGGTACGGCCTGCGCCGTGACCTTGATCACGCCGACTTGCGGGGGCGGCATCTGTGGCGGTTGTTGGGAACCCTTGCTGCAAGCACCTATCGTCAAGGCTGCGATCAGCGTGGGCAGGAGAAGCAAACGCGAATTCGTGGATGGCATGCGGTTTTCTCGATCCTGAGAACGACAATATGCCATGCTGGGCCATGGCATTAGTGAACTGGCCGGTTAACATAATATTTGCGACGGGTTATCGCAATGGGTCGGAGGTCATTGGTGGTGTGGCGCTGGGCGACGCATGAAACCACCATCAATTCGGCTTTCGCCCGAATGGCGAGGTCTCGATTTCCGGCTCCCGGCAATGCGCTGCCGGCTCCCCGCCTCGTCAATACCAATGCGCCAAGCCCAAATACTCCGCACCATGCATTTCGATCAAGCGGCTTTGCGTGCGCTCGAATTCGGCACGCAGGCGTTCTCCAGCATACAAGTCCATGACCGGTACCGCAGCGGAGAGTATGAGATTCACGCCGTGATCGTAAAACTCGTCGACCAGATTGATGAAGCGGCGCGCCGCATTTTCGGTTTGTGCAGTGAATTGCGGCACGCCGGAAATCAGCACGGTATTGAAACTCTGCGCCAGTTCGATGTAGTCGGCAACAGCTCGCGGACCTTCGCACAGCTCGGCGAAGTCGAACCAGATCACGCCCTCCGCGCTGGTTCTGAACGGAATTGAGCGGCCATTGATCTCGATGCGAGACCGGGCGTTGCGCGCGCCGGGCGCGATTCGCTTGAAACAGGCGTCCAGCGCACGCTCCGCAGCGTCGTCGAGCGGACAAAAATACACACCGCTCTGAGTCAACGCGCGCAAACGGTAGTCTTGCGGTGATACCAGTTCGCGCACATCGCAGTGCTGCTGCAACAAGGCGATCGCAGGCAAAAAGCGTACGCGTTGCAAACCGTCGCGATACAGATTCGTCGGGGCGATATTGGCCGTGGTCACCAGGCACACGCCGTCGGCGAACAGGTGCCGTAGCAAGCGTCCCAGCAGCATCGCGTCACCGATATCGGTGACCAGGAATTCGTCCAGACACAATAAATTGGCTTGGCTGGCAAATTCGGCGGCGACGTCACGCAAGGGATCGCGGCGACCGTGTGCGGCACTCAGACCGGCATGCACACGACCCATGAAACGATGGAAATGCACGCGCAACTTGCGCCGGCCGGGCAATGCTTCGAACAACAGGTCCACCAGAAACGTTTTGCCGCGACCGACTGCACCCCACAAATACAGACCGCGAACCGGCGTCGTGTTGATGTACCGCCAGTGCCGCCACGACCAATGCCGATCCTGGCTGCCGGCCATGACCTGGGCGTGGATGCGATCAAGGCTGCTCAGGGCTGCGCGTTGCGCCGGATCGTCGTCCCAGCGTTGCTGCTCAACGCCAATGGCATATCGCTGGCTCGGCGTCAGCGCCGTGCAATTCTCATCCACCATGCGGGTCGGGATCGGGCTTGCCATCCCGTCGAGGCGGCAGATTCCCGCGCACGCCATTCTTGATGGCACCGCGCAAATCCATCAGCCGGCGATGAAAGAAATGTCCGGTTTCAGGCATTCGCACGAGATTTGGCGGATCGGCCTGTTCGGCTACCCAGGCATACACGGCCTGCGGATCGACCACTTCATCGGCTTCACCCTGGATCACCAGCCACGGACACAACGGCGATACCAGCGCCGCGAAGTCCCAGCGACCCACCGGTGGCGCCACGGAAATCATCTGGCGCACCGGCAACTGCGGTGCCGCGCGGGCGGCGACGTAGCTGCCGAACGAAAATCCCGCCAGCCACAAGGCGTCCTGCGGGTGGTTGTGTTGGACCCAAGCGGCCAGCGCGAGCAGATCGTCGGTTTCGCCGCGGCCATCGTCGTACTCACCATGCGAGCCGCCGACGCCGCGGAAATTGAACACGATCGTAGTCAAACCGAGTTCGCGCAGGGCGCGCTCGATCATGGTGACCACCTTGTTGTGCATGCTGCCGCCATGTTGCGAGTGCGGATGGCAGATGATGGCCACACCGACACGGGCAATACCCGCTTCCGGTACACCGACCGCGACCTGCAAATCCCCCACAGGACCTGCAAGCGTCAGCGCAGCGGAAGTCTGCGGAAATGGGGTATCGATGGGGACAGGTTCGGCAGGCATATGCGGCGCATCATAGCCGAGATGACGCCCCTGGCGACCACGGCGCGAGTCAGGCCGTTGGCTGGTCTACTTGACCTGACTGAGCATCCATTCGACGGTGGCCTTGACCTGCGCATCGGTCAACGACGCGTTGCCGCCCTTGGCAGGCATCAATTTGCCGTCCGGCCCTTTGTAGCCTTCGATAGCGTGCTTCACCAGAGTATCGAGCCCTTGCGCCACGCGCGGGGCCCAGGCGGATTTGTCGTGAATATTCGGTGCCCCGGTTGCCGTGTTGGTGTGACACGTCGTGCACAGGTTGCCAAATATGGTTTTGCCATCGAGCGTGCCACCGTAGGCAACTTGCGCTTCGGCAGCCTTTTTCGCCGCTTCCTGCGCAGCCAGAAGGGCCGCACGCCCGGTGTCACCGGCGTAGGCGCCGCCGACCGGAGCAATGCGCGCGTCGACTTGCTGGCCCAGGTGCGGATTTTCCGGCGCCGGATGCTGCGAATACAAGTACGTGGCCAAGCCGATCAAGGCAAGCATGACCACAAACAGAAAGCCGATCACCATCGAGAAATGGCGCAGGAATACCTTGTCGGTCGAGTTGACGGGATTGCTCACTGATATCACCAAAGGCAGCGGATGGCCGGCAGCCGACCAAAACAGTCGCGAAGTATAACGGTCGCGCGCGCTTCAAGGAAGCCGCGACCACCCGGTCCTCGCTCCTAGCCCATGCCTCCATTGACGCCGATGATCTGGCCGTTGACGTAACCGGCAGCTTGCGTACATAGAAACGCCACGAGGGCGGCGACTTCGTCCGCTGTCCCGGCGCGCGCGGCTGGGACCATCGCCTTGATCTGATCGGCGCTGAATGCATTGTCCGCCATGCTGCCTGCGATCACGCCGGGAGCGACCACGTTGATCGTGATGCCGCGCGATGCCATCTCGCGTGCCAGCGATTTCGCCGCTCCATGGAGTGCGGATTTCGCCGCGGCGTAGTTCACCTGACCTCGATTGCCCAAAACAGCTGCCACCGACGATACACACACTATGCGTCCAAACCGATTGCGCGCCATCGGCAACAACACCGGCTGGGTCAGGCGAAAGAAACCGTGCAGCGAAACATCAACTACGCGATGCCACTGGTCCGCGCTCATTCCCGCCAGCGGCGCATCGTCGTGGATTCCCGCGTTGTGCACCAACACATCGATCGATCCGTTTTCCAGCAATTTTTCCAGGGCGGTGCGAGTGGCGTTTGCATCGGTCAGGTCGAAGGCAACCGTTTGCGAGCGGCCGCCCGCTTGAACAATGGCATCGGCCACCGCTTGCGCGCGCTGCAAATTCGCATTCGCATGCACGATCACCGAGCAACCTTGCGCGGCCAGCGCGCGGCAAATCGCGCCACCGATGTCGCCACTGCCGCCAGACACCAGCGCGCGTCGGGGAGCAATAGAGGTTTCAGTCATGTGTGTTCCTGTATCCGTAGGGCGGTAGCAGCGTAGCGTATTCCGCTGAAGCCAGTTGACGAAATCAACCGTCGTTTCTCGCATCCTGCGCGTCGTTCGCACTGCGCTGTACTTGCGCAATCACTGCTGCGCGGCCTTCGGCCAAAATGCGCTGTGCATGCTTGACACAGAACGCGTATTGCCAACTCGCGCCGCTGTCGAGCAGCCTTTCTGCATGGATATCCAACGTTCCGGCAATGTCGTCGATGCGTGCGACGTGCAGCTTCACCGCGCGCAGCGACACCAGCATCCCGGGTTGCGCCGCCACGCCATCGCGCCGGGCCAGCAATCCACCGTGAATCGCCATCGCCTGGGCACCGTACTCGCACAGATGCACGGCGCGCAGGCGGTCGTCGCTGCGCAACGGATTGGCGACATCTCGATGCGATCTGGCACGCACGTGAATATGCGTGCCGTTGAACGCGACCACCTCGTCCAGCAAACACATCGTTCCTGCATGCGGAATCAGATGTTGCCACGCGTCTCGCGACAATGTCTCCTGACTTTTCATGGAGCTGGTTGGTCGTCCGCGTGGAGATCCCGCCGCGTCCGTGCCATTTGCGTTGAAAGACAAAAATGGAAGACAACGCCGAGTGCGACGGTGAGCCCGATCGCGCGCAACACCGGCAGCGACGAGCAGGCGAGCAGACCGAATACGCCGATGGCGGAAATGACGCAAACCAGGGTCGCGTGCAAGGTGCGGCGCGCCTCCGCGACATCGGCTACCGGGCGCTCGAAAAACAGCGCGTAATGCAGGCCCAGCCCCGCGGCGAGCGTCAAAGCGACGAGGTGGAACAGCGATAGCGAGACTCCGCTGACCCGCAACACGGCCAAGGCGAGCAATGTCGCCAGCGACATCGGCGCGATTACATGCCAGGCGCGACGCAGATTGCGAAACGCGATGGCCACCGCCGCAGCCAGCAACAACAAGGCCAGACCCAGCGCCTTGAGGATGCGCACGCGATACTGCGCCACCAGATTCTCCGAGGCTGCTTTCAAATCGAGCAGGCGAACCTTGCCGGCGGTGTCTTTGGCGAACTTCGTCAACGCAACGGCATCGTGTACACCGCGCAGCGTTGCCAGGCCGAACCAGCGTCCGTCGCGCTGCATCAGCATCGCCTGCAGGCGCGCACCGAATGGCGAGCGCTCGAATTCAGCCGGCGTCAGTGGCGCGAGTTTGCGCGCCGCTTCGACATCATCGATAAACGGCGCGAACAGGTTCGGTTGGAATGCCAATCCCGTCTGCGCCGTATCCAATGCCGCGATCAACGTTGCACGATCGGGCAGTTTCGCCTGACGCGCGCGTTGCGTGGCGATGCTGGGCAGGTAGCGGCTCGGCAATTCGACATCGTCGACCGCCCCGTCCGAAGTCCATTTGTCCACTTGTGGATAAATCTTTTCGGACAATTCCAACACCTCCTGTGCGCTGGATGCCTCCAGCACCAGCAGGTAGCGTACGTCCGGCGCGCCAAGTGCGTCGCGCAACTGCCCTTCGCGCGCGAGCAGGGCTGGCGGTACCGGTGTGAGCGCGGCCAGATTCGTTTGCCACAACGGCGTCGGCGCGACCCACAACATGATCATCGCTGCCACGAGCACGCCCCACGGCAACCAGCGTGGGCGCGGCATGGCATCGAGTCGGCGCAGCGCGCGTTCGAGCCACGCCGAATCGGCGACGTCGTGAAACCGCGGCGACATCGCCGACGGCAACAACCAGCGCGTCGCAAATCCGGCAACGAGCAGGCCGACGATGGTGAACACCGCGAGCTGTTGCAAGCCGGGCACGCCGGAAGCGAAGAATGCGACATAAGCGATACACGCCGAGACAATCGCCAGGCGCAGCAACGGCCAGACGCCGCGTACGCAATCGTACGCGTGCGTGCCGGCACGACGATGGCTGAACACGCGAATCGGATATTCCTGGGCGACACCGAGCAGGGTGAATCCGAATGCCAGGGTGATGCCGTGAATGCTGCCGAAAGCAAACATGATCGCGGCAACCCCGGCCAACGCGCCGCTGGCCAGCGGCAACGCCACCAATGCGAGCACGCCCGGACTGCGATAGGCCAGCAACAACAGCACGATGAATCCGGCGCTGCCAAGCGCGCCGAGCCATTCGGCTTGCGCGCGCGTGCTCGCGCCGACTTGCACGGCGATGTAGCCGGGACCGCTGACGACCAAGTTTGCTTCGCCGGCATGCGGCAGGCGCCGGAAGTCCGCGCGCAGCGCAGCAATGGCCGCGGCTTGCTCCTGCGGATCAAAGCCGCCGGCATGCGTTTGCGCGAGCAACAACGCCTCGCCATGGGGCGAGAACCAGACGCCATCGCGCACGCTTGGCGTGTTCGCCGGCGTCCAGCGTTGCGCCAGATTGAGCACTTCCAGCGTCGGGTCGCGCGGCAAGAGGGGTTCGAGCAGGTCCCCAGCCGGTGAGGTCAAATCGAATTCGCGCTGCTGCAACTGCGCGTGCAAATACGCGCTGTCGAATCGTTCGTGGTCGAGCGTGGTTGAAAGAAGATAGCGATACGGCAACAGCGCCGGATCCAAAGCGGATGGATCGGTTTCGCCGTTGAGCACATTGCTGAAATGCGGGTCGCCGCGAAGTGCCTGTGTCAACGCCTGACTCAAACCGGCGAGGGTTTCTGTGCGCGCGCCCTCAATGCCCAGCAACAGCAATCGCGACGCCGGGCCGTTGCCGATTTCGTCGAGCAACAGTTTCTGGTCCGCGTCGCGCGCCGGAGGCATGAAACTGCGCAGATCGCCGCTGACGACAAGTCGCTGCTGTACCACGAACGCGAGCGCGGCAAGCAACAGCCACCAGCCCAGAATCAGCGCAATTCGTCGCGTCGACGTCACGGCTTGCCGTTGCAGATCGCCGTCAGCGCGGCGCGCGTCGGCGGCTGCGCAAGCCTCGCCGATGCCAACGTTCCGAGCAGCATGACGCTTGCGTCGCCGTCGGTTTCCAGCAAGCTGAAACAGTGTGGTTCATCGTCGCTGCCGTCGATGACGATCGCGCGCAAATGTCGCGACAACTCCGACCGTAGCGGAGTCAGGGTCAACGTCCATTGATCCGGTGTTTCATTCAAACTCATCACGAAGAACTTCTTCAATGTCGCCGGATCGCCGCCGAGCATGGCGCTGAAACCTGTCAGCAGCGCCTGCAATTGCGGGGCGTGATCGAGCGAAAAATTCCGTGTGTGTCCGCCCTCGCGCTGCACGTGCACATGCCCGTCTGCGATTTCCGTGGTTTCGCGATACGGAGAATCGACGCGTTTGCCGAGCTTGTCCGCACCGCCGTAGTCGAGCCGACCGTGCAACACGATCGGCCGACGCAACTGGTGCGCAAAGCGCACTTCGGTGTAGCTCGTGCTCGACGGCACCGGCTTTGCCAGTTTCTCCACCAGCGCCGCCGGGTTCTGACCCGCCCCCGGCTCAGGCAACGACGCCGGTGGCGGATTTGCCGACAGCAGGGCGGACAGCAGCAGGGCGATACCAGAAATCATAGAAGTTGAACCAGTTGTACGGGGACAGACGCGTGTAATGTTCGAGCCGGCTGGCGAAATGTTGGGTGTTTTCGCGCAACATTGCTTCGCGTCGATGCCGGGGAATTTGTATACCTTCGGCAAAGGTTTCGAAGTATATGTCGTAGCGATTGCCGCCGCGGTACATGCCGAAGCTGAGCACGATCGGCAATTGCAATGTCGACGCGATCAGATACGGCGCGATCGGAAACGCTGCCGGCTTTCCAAAGAACTGTGCATCGCACGTCGGTTCGTTGGGCCGCGCACGATCGGCCAGCAACCCGATCAACGCGCCCTGACGCGCCGCTTCGCCGATTGCCAAAGCGCTGGCCATGCCGTCGCTGCCGACATCGATCACGCTGTTGGCCACCGCCGGATTCAACGCGTGCAGCAATTCGGTGAGCGCGGGCGTTTGATTGCGATCCATGACGATGCGCACGTTGATTTCGGGGCGTTCGTCGGCGAGTGCACGCAACGCCTCGAAACTGCCGATGTGCGCGCTGAGCATGAGCACGCCGCGACCGTGGGCAATCTGCGCGTCGAGTTCTTCGAGACCGCGCACGCGCACATCGAAATTTCGGGTTGAGCGCGCCAGCAGGAATACGCGATCCAGGATGGTGGACGCATAGCTGTGGATGTGGCGCAGCACGTTCCAGGTGCTGGCCGGCCGAGCGAACGCCCGACTCAGGAATTCGCGCGAAATGCGTCGTTCGTGACCGCGCCGAAAATAGAAATACAACGTGATCGGATACAGCAGCAGGCGGGCGCTGCGTCTTCCCAGACGCAAGCCGATCGTGCGAATCAGCCACAGCGCAAAGCGACCGCCGCCTTCGCTTCGCTGCGTCCAGTGCACGCTCATCGCAGCACCTCGATCTTGCCCGTCGCGATGGTCGCCGCAGCGTGGAAGATCCGAAAACTCATGTTCTGGCCGCCGTCGATCAACGTCAATTCGACTTGCTGGTCCGGCAGCAGCGGACGCAGGAATTTGACCTGCGGCAGTCCGGTTACGCGCAACCCCCAGACGTCTTCAACTGCCGCCACGACACGATCCAGCAGCACCACCCCTGGAACGATCGGTGCCTGCGGAAAGTGTCCGGGTAGTGCCGGATGGGCCGCCGGAATATTGAATATCCCGGCGTGCGTGGCTGGGCTGGAGCTTCGAGTCATATGGCAAGCATCGCGGCTTTTCGTATCGTCGGCAACGGCTTCAATCGCCGAGCAGTTGCGGCCACGCGCGCACGAGCCGGGTTGCAAACCACCACAACGCGTGGCGCGGCGCTTGCGGCAGCAGCAATGGGCGCAGGAAAAATTCCCCCAGAAACAATAGCGCGACCGCTAGCGGGAGAATAATCGCACCGAATTCGACAGGACCTGGGAAATACGTCGACTGTGGCAGAAACCGCCCATTCGCGTGCAGCGCAACCGCAGCGCCGAGCATCGCGAATGCGCTCTGCCAGACGACCCAGACTTTGGTCAGTCGCCGCGCATATCGCGCGACCTGGACATCGTCGAGGTGTGCTGCACCGTCGATCGCAGCGATGGCGCGCGCGATCAACGGCCGGCGCCCACCGTACAACGTGCGCGCGAACAGCCACGCCACGAAAGCGCATATCAGTGACGGCAGCGACGCCAACATCGGCGCGACGCCGCCAACTGCGAGCACGCCCACAGCGAGCAGCCCCAGCAGGCCTGCTGCATAGCGCAGAGAACGCGGCGCAATCAAGGCAATAAAGACGATCGCGGCGAAAGCACCCGTGGCTCGCCAAGCGTCGCTATGTTGCCAATGCGCATAAGCGGCGAGCGCGGCAATTCCGAGCCAGCCCAGAGCGCGCCACATGACGATCAGGCCGCGCGATTGCTTTCGATATACGCGGACAGCTCGCGCAGGCTGGAAAAAATCTTCTGGTTGTCGGGATTGTCCGAGCGCAGCTGAAAGCCGTAGCGCTTGGAGATCGCCAGCGACAATTCCAGCGCATCGATGGAGTCCAGACCCAGTTCGCCGCCGAACAACGGCGCTTGCGGGTCGAGGGCGTCGGCGCTGTGATTTTCCAGGTTCAGGCTCGAAACGATGATTTCGGCCAGTTCATGTTCGGCAGGTGTTTGTGCAACCATGGTTGTCGCATTCCATACGCAATCGGCCGCGGGTTGCAGCGGCGTGGGGGCCGGCGAGTGTATCATGCGCGGCTACCATGGATGCTGATCCCGACTTGATGGAATCTGTAGCGCAACCGACATTGAATGGCCCCGGAACCGCTGCGGGCGTGCGCTTGCTTGAGCCGTTGCGCATCAGCTATAGCCGGGCCAGCGTCAATTCGTTGCTTGCCGACGGCGAAGTACTGGCTGTGCTCGGTTTTGGCGCCGACGCAGTACTGGCCGATGATCCTCGCTGCCTGCGGGTCGGGCTTGAACCATTTGGCGACGACGCCCCATTCGAGGTCTGGCGTGGTCGCGGTTTCGTGCACTACGGCCGCGACGGCGATCTGGCTTGGGCCTGCAATGAAGACTACAGCTTCGGCAGCCTCGAATTGACCGAGGACGCCTATGGCGGTATCGCCGAAACGGCGCAGCGCGCTTACGAGTTGCTCACCGCCTGGTGCCGGACAAGCACGACTCCTCATTTGCTGCGCATCTGGAATTATCTGGACGCAATCAATCTGGGCGACGGCGACAACGAGCGCTATCGCCGATTCTGCAGCGGCCGTGCCGCCGGCATGGGCCGGGGCTTCGCTTCGACCTATCCTGCGGCGTCAGCCATTGGCGTTCGTGATGGTCGCCGCATCCTGCAAATCTACTGGCTGGCGGCACGCGAGCCCGGAACACCGGTAGAAAACCCCCGCCAGGTCAGCGCCTGGTGCTACCCCCGATGTTACGGCCCGGTCGCGCCGGGATTTGCCCGGGGCATGCGCGCGCCC
The DNA here is from genome assembly GCA_963711075.1 of uncultured Pseudomonadota bacterium. Taxonomy (GTDB): domain Bacteria; phylum Pseudomonadota; class Gammaproteobacteria; order Xanthomonadales; family Rhodanobacteraceae; genus Rudaea. Next base: position 333,134 of record CAVQCW010000004.1, read on the forward strand.
ACCCGATGCCCGCAATTGTTCATTTCCGGAACCGCGGCTGTCGTTGGCCACGCCTCACATCACGACGACGACAGCAGCGCACAACTGGGTGAGACACTAACCAATCTGCACAGCCTGATGACTGCGGCGCACCTCGATCCCGAATCGCATCGCTGCCGCGACAGCATTTGGAAAGTGTATGTGCGCCAAGCCGGAGACCGCGACATCTTGCGACCCCTGCTGGATGCGCAATTTGGCGCTGAAACGCCCTTGCTGCTATTGCACGGCGATGTGTGCAGGGCCGAGTTGCTGGTCGAAATCGACGGTGTTTGTAGCGGCTGAAATGCGGCATTGCCGAGCCGCAACGGGCCGTCGGGCGCCAGCAGGGCGATTTTGTGATTCAGTTGGCAGATGGCCTGCCAACCGGCTGGCCCCGCGAGCGCCAAATCCGGCACGGCTGCCATTCAGCTTGCGGTGGTAGTATTTCCGCACCTGTCAACCGGCCGCAGCGCCGTGGAGTCGGTCATGAAGCAACATCTGGGGCATTACGACATCGTCGCCGAGCTCGGTCGCGGTGGAATGGGCGTGGTCTACAAGGGCTACGAAACGTCGTTGAATCGCTATGTCGCGATCAAGGTGCTGGCCGATGCGCTGGCCCACGACGAAAGCGTCAAGGAACGTTTTCTGCGCGAGGCGCGCAGCATGGCCGCGCTCAACGATCCACACATCATCCAGATCTATTTCATCGGCGAGGATGAAGGCCAGACGTATTTCGTCATGGAATTCGTCGACGGCGAATCGCTGGGCTCGTTGCTCAAGCGCGATGGCAAGCTCAAGCCCGAACAGGCCGCGAAGATCATTTACGAAACCGCCCTGGGTCTTTCCACGGCCCACGACAAGGGCGTGATTCATCGCGACATCAAGCCCGGCAACCTGATGATCAGCAGCCGCGGCAGCGTCAAGATCGCCGACTTCGGCATTGCCCTGACCACGCAGGATTTCTCCAAGAAACTCACCTCCACCGGCGAATTCGTCGGCACGCCAGGTTATTTGTCGCCGGAGGTCTGCCAGGGCAAGCCTGTCGATCAGCGTTCCGACATTTTCTCGCTTGGCATCGTGTTGTTCGAGTGCCTGGCCGGGCGCATGCCGTTCACCGACGAGTCGCCGCTGGGTTTGATGCTCGAAGTGGTCCGCGCGGAAATCCCCGACGTGTGTTCGCTCAATGCCGATGTCGATCCGGAATTGTCGCGCATCCTGAGCAAGATGGTGGCCAAGGATCCGGCCGAGCGTTATCAGACTTGCCAGGAACTGTGCGCGGACCTGCACCGCCACCCTCTCGTGGCCAAGGGCGGACCGATCACCCTGCAGACGAAAATGTCGCCCGCCGCGGCGACGATGGTCGGGCAGCGAACACCGGTTTCCGGGCAACGACCGCTGCCCGGAACCACGCCGACCCCGCAACCATTGCGCGCGCCGGCCGCATTTGCGGCTGCGGCAACCGGGCAGTCCCCCGGCATGCATGAAGCGGTATTGAAACCGCAACCTGCCCGTTCGCGATCGTCCGCGCTGCCATGGGCAATCGCTGCGATCGTGTTGCTCGGCATAGCCGGTGGAGCCTTCGCATTCCGCGACCGCATTCCGCTGTTGCAGCAATATTTTGGCGCTGCCACGCCGACGAGTGTTGCTACCACATCAACTCCGACTTCGCCCGTTGCGACGGAGCAACAGGCACCAGCGCCGGCGAATTCGTCGTCGACAACTGCGCCGACCAATGCATCCAACGCTGCTGCGACAACGACCGTGGCAAGCAATGCCGCCACCTCCCTGCCTGACGCAACCACGGCGCCCGACCCTGCAACAGTCGCTGCCAATGGTAGTGCGCAAACGTCGGATTCCAGCGGACCGGCAGCGCGCGCCTCGGAAGTCGAGCCGCTGAAGCAACTTGCCGCTGCGCAGGCCGCCGATACGGCGCCGGCGCAGCAGCTGGCGCGAGTCAGCGAGCCCCCGCCAGTCAGCGCGCCGCCGCGTCCGCACATTCCGACCATTGCGGTGTTGGCCGGCGGCGATTCCGCGGTATCCGAACCCGCCGAACAGGCGATCGAAGCGATGCTTTCGCAGGCACGGATACAACGTCGTGGACCAAGACACCTTGCCGCGCGTGGGTCGACTGATGGGCAAGGACCGCCCGCATTTCGCCGAGGCTCTGGAAGTGCTGGCCAGGCACGGCCGCGTGGACGCCGTGGTGTTCGTGCATGCGCGTGCGGTTGGCAGTCAACAATTGAATTACTACGGCCAGAGTTCCACGCTGTACACGGCGCAACTGGGTGTTCGCGCCTATGCGATCGGGGCGCGGCGCCTGCTTGGCCACGGCTGGTCGCGGCAGGTGAGTTTCACCAGCCTCAATGCGGCGGAAAAAGCCAACGAGGCGGTCGAGCCGATGTTGCACGAGGTCGAATCGACGCTGGTCGACTACCGTCCGAAACACCATCGCGGCTGATCCCGGGACGCCTTTTCGAAGCTTCGCTTGTTGCTCAAGCCCTCCCGATCCGGAGGGCTTTTTTCATCGGTCGCCTCGATGCTTCAAGGCAACTCACGCGGCGCGTTGGCGCGGCCCAGTATGCGCCGGGCATAGCGGTAGCCCGCGTCGACCGCGCGTTCGTAGGCATGCCAATCGAGCAATTCGACGTCATCGAGCTGCGGTGTCAGCAACAAGCTGGTGTGTTCGCGCCGCTCGATGCTGGCCGCTTCCGCATTGACCATGCCGGAACGCAGAAGAATGCTCAGGATTCCCGGTCGCCGGTGACGATGGAACAGGCGTTGCCAGGCAAGACGCCACCAGGAAGGCAGCGCGTATTCATCGACGTCGGCGCGAAGTACATCGTCGGCGCTGATATCCACGGCAATGATTTCGCCGAGCCCTTGGTCGCGCATCATGTCGACCGGCAAATTGTTGATCACCGCGCCGTCGACGAAGACTTCCCCACCCCGGAATACCGGCGGCAGCACGCCGGGGATCGCACAGGATGCACGCAACCAGTACCACAACGGACCACTGCGATGTGCCTCGGCGCACCCGGCGGTCAGGTTCGCGGTGACGCAAAAATAGGGCAGCGCCAGATCGGCAATGTCGCCGGGCCCGAACGCTTCGCGCAACAACCGTGAAACCCGACGGCCAGCCACCAGCGAAATAAACGGGAACGTGTAGTCGCTCAGCGGCCGGCCGTCGACGAACGCGCGGTGGTATTTGTCGAACATCTCCTCATTGCTCCAGTCGGCAGCGACGCCGGCACCAATGATCGCGCCAATCGATGTACCACACACGGCGTCGATGCGGATGCCCGCTTCGCGCAACGCCCTTACCACACCGATGTGGGCGAAGCCACGCGCACCGCCTCCGGAAAGCACCAGACCCACACTGCGACCGATCAACAAGCGGGCGACACGCTCGATGTCTGCCTCGTTGCGCACATGATGATGGGCAACACCGGGCAGTTTGGACAGCCAGCGCGATGCCGCACCCGGCTCGATGCTGCCGCTTAGATGCTGCAACAACAGATGTCGCGGTCGATGCAGGGCACGCTCGGCATCGATGCTGGCATTTTCAGGCCACGGGCTGGCTTGCTGCGAGGCGTCGGCCAGCAACAGCAGGCAGTCGGCCTGGCGCACACACAGGTCGTGCCAGCCTGCGTCGCCACCGTTGCCGACATAGAGCACGAAACGAACGCTGGCTTCGAGAGCGCTGAACCATGCGCTGGTTTTTCCGTGTGCCGCATCGGCTTCGATCAATGCGCATTCGCCGTATCGCGAAAGCGCTTCACGCAGGCGCACGGAGAATGCCGCTGCGTCGACGCTGGTGTCGTGGGCAAGCACAGCGAACGTCCGCGGCACAGACAGCAGCTTGCTGTTTTCACGCGTGATCAAGCGTTGCACCGCCAGTCGCGCGCTCGTAAGCATGGCTTCGGGATGGCGCGCGATCAGCTTGTCAAAGCCTTTTCGCGACAGACGCAACAGTTCCGAATCGCGCAACGCGCGCACGGTCGCGGAGCGCGGTTGGTCGACGATCAAGCCGAGCTCACCCACGGTTTCACCGGCTGCGACGATGCCGACCAGCTTGAAATTGCCGTCCTGGTCTTCTCTGAAGGCGCCGAGACTGCCGGACTTGAGCACGTACAGCGAATCGGATTGATCGCCGGCTTCGAACAGAATGCTTCCACCGGGCATGGCGAACCATTCCATCTCGACCGCCAATTCGTCGAGCGTGGCATCGTCCAGATGCCGAAACAAGGACAGTCCGTGCAACAACTTGCGCATTTCGAACGATTCGCGGACGCCGCTTTCCTCGCCCATTCCAGATCCCCTCACGCCAGGTGCGCCTGAGTGTACTGCGCGCAATGCTTGATTTTGCGCCCTTTGGCTATAGTTTGTTTCACCCGCGACGCCCGTACGCACGCGTGTTCGGCCTCTCGCAAACCGAATCAACCGGATTATCCGCATGAGCCACAGCAACCCCCTGCTCGACGTGTCTGCATTGCCAGCCTTCGGCAAAATCCAGCCGCAACATGTGTTGCCGGCAATCCAGGCGGTACTTGCCGACTACGACACCGGTATCGCTGCGATCGTTGCCGATCCAGGCCCGCGCAATTTCGCCAATACGCTGTTGCCACAGGAACTGCTGGATACGCGTCTGGAGCATGTGTGGTCGCCCGTGTCGCATTTGCATGCGGTCGACGACACGCCTGATCTGCGCCGGGTGCATGCCATCGCCGAACAGCAACTGAGCGAGCATGCTGCACAGCTTGGCCAGAACCGCGAATTGTATGTGGCCGTGAAATCGGTCGCCGATGCTGCAGCGTTTGCCGAATTGCCGCGTGCCGCACGCACGCTCGTCGAACACGCGCTACGCGATTTCGAACTGTCCGGCGTGGCGCTGGCGGAGCCGTCCCGTTCACGGTTTCGCGACATCGTCAATGCGTTGACGCGTCTGGGCACGGAATTCGAGAACGCAGTGCTCGATGCGACCGAGGCATGGAGCGAAGCGCTTGAAGAGTCCGCGTTGAAAGGTCTTCCGGATGCAGAGCGTGCGTTGCTACGGCAAGCGGCGCAGGAGATTGGAGCCGAAGGCTGGCTGGCTACCCTGAAGCAACCCAGTGTGCAGGCCATTCTTACCTATGCCGACGATCGGGGTTTGCGTGAGCGCATCCATCATGCGTTTCATACCCGCGCGTCGGATCAAGGCCCGCACGCCGGGCGCTTCGACAATTCCGCCCGCATCGATCAAATCATGGCGCTGCGCCACGAGGCCGCGCAACTGCTCGGCTTTGCCAATGCTGCCGAACACTCGCTGGCGACGAAGATGGCTGCAACCTCCGAACGCGTGCTCGGATTCCTGCGCGACCTCGTGCGTCGCGCAAAGCCGGTCGCCGAACGCGAACTTGAGCAGTTGCGGGACTTTGCGAGGGTCGAATTGGGGTTGCCGGAGCTGCAGCCATGGGACATCGCCTACGCTTCCGAGAAGCTGCGTTTGCGCCAGTTCGATCTCAGTGAAGAGGAACTCAAGGCTTATTTCCCGTTGGGCGGCGTGCTCGATGGCTTGTTCGCCATCGCGCAACGGGTGTTCGGCGTTTTTCTCGCCCGGGTGGACGCTGAAGTTTGGCACCGCGACGTGCAGTACTACGAATTGCGCGATGCCGCCGGCGAGGCGTTTGCAGGGGTCTACATTGATGTGTATGCGCGCGCCGGCAAGCGCGGCGGCGCGTGGATGGATGTGTGCCGATCGCGTCTGCGCTGCGCGGAAGCCTCGCAACTACCCGTCGCCTACCTGACCTGCAATTTCTCGCCGCCACTCGGGGACCAACCGTCATTGCTGACCCACGACGAGGTCATCACGTTGTTCCACGAATTCGGGCACGGCCTGCATCACCTGTTGACCGAAGTCGATTTTCCGGCAGTGTCCGGCATCAGTGGGGTGGAGTGGGATGCGGTCGAGCTGCCGAGCCAGTTCATGGAGAATTTCGCCTGGCAACGCGAAGCCCTCAATCTGTTTGCGCGTCACTGGCGCACCGGTGCCGTATTGCCGGACGAGCTGTTCGCGCGCATGCAGGCAGCCCGGCATTTTCAGGCAGGATTGTTTCTTGTTCGCCAGCTCGAATATGCGTTGTTCGATTTTCGCCTGCATCTGGAATTCGATCCTGCGCGTGGTGCGCGTGTGCAGGAATTGCTCGACGCAGTGCGCCACGAAGTAGCGGTCGTGGCGCAACCGCCATGGCAACGCATGGCGAATACTTTTGCGCATATTTTCGCGGACGGCTATGCCGCGGGCTACTACAGCTACCTGTGGGCGGAATTGTTGTCGGCCGATGCCTTTTCGCGTTTCGAGGAAAGCGGAATTTTCGACGCGCATACCGGGGCAGCGTATCGTCGCTGCATTCTTGCTGCCGGCGGCTCGCGACCGGCACTGGAGTCGTTCGTGGAATTTCGGGGCCGCGAACCGCAAGCCGACGCGCTGCTGCGCAGCTATGGCCTCGCGGCGTAAAATCAGCGCTTGTACAAATCCTCTGATACAGGTTTTGCGATCCTGCCGATGCGAACCCGCGAAAGTTTTACGACATGAAGATTGCTTCCTGGAACGTCAATTCGCTCAACGTGCGTCTGGGTCACCTCAGCGATTGGCTGGCGTCGGCCGCGCCGGATGTCGTGGCGTTGCAGGAAACGAAACTCGAGGATTCAAAATTTCCCCATGAGCAGATTGCGGCGTGCGGTTACCGCTGTGTGTATTCCGGGCAGAAGACCTATAACGGCGTAGCCATTCTGGCCCGCGAGAACCTGCACAACGTCGTGCGCGACATTCCGCAACTCGACGATCCACAGCGGCGCATTCTTGCCGCCAGCGTTGGCGATGTGCGCATCGTCAATCTGTACGTGGTCAATGGTCAGCAAGTCGGTAGCGAGAAGTTCGCCTACAAGCTGGATTGGTTGGGCAAAGTGCGGGAGTTTCTTGCCGAAGAGATCCGGCGCTTCCCGAAACTGGTGGTGCTTGGCGATTTCAATATCGCGCCGGATGACCGGGATGTTTACGATCCGGCCGCATGGAAGGAGAGCATCCTGTGTTCGACTCCCGAGCGCTCGGCCTTGCAATCATTGCTGGATCTCGGTCTGCACGATACCTTTCGCATGTTCGAGTCGGCGGCTGGAAACTACTCCTGGTGGGATTACCGCCAGGCCGCGTTTCGCCGCGATCTCGGTTTGCGCATCGACTTGATTCTGGCCAGCGATGCGCTGCGCGAGAACTGTCGTGGCAGTTGGATCGATCGTACGCCGCGCACCTGGGAGCGACCGTCCGACCACACCCCCGTGATTCTGGAATTTTCAGATGACTGAATTTGCAACCTATCGCGCATGGCCGGTGGCTCTCGAAGACAGCGAGCTGGAGACTCTCGATCAATTCCTGCGCGCGCACGCAGGCGAAGATGCGCTGTTGCTCGACGGCGTGCACGGTTTGCTCAGCGCCATCGGCATCGGGCCGGATCGCGCATCGCCGGAGGAATGGCTGCCGGAAGTGTTGCACGACCCGTTTACCGACGCCGAGGAAGGAAAATACATTCTCGAACTGCTGGCGCGGCTGAACGAAAGCATCGATACGGAACTCGACTCCGACGTCTACGAACCGATTCTTGGCGAGATTGAACTCGACGACGGCGACAGTGCGCTTAGTGCACAAGGCTGGTGCGAGGGATTTTCGCGCGGCGTGGATTTGCGCGCGCGCTTGTGGGAAGTCCGGCTCGCCGTCGATTCGCAATTGACCGAGTTGCTTTCGCCGATCATGGCGTTGGCGGTCGAGGAAGGCGTGTTCGAGACCGATGTCGAATTTGCGCCGCTCAACGAGCATGAATACGACGAATGTCTGGCACACCTGCCGGGCGCGGTCAGTGCGGTGGCGCATTACTGGCGCGAAAATCCGCCGACACCGGAAGAACGCGCCGCTCACGATCAACCGGGCGACGCTGACCACAACCTGCGTCGGCGGCGCGCGGGTCGGTGGGTGCATTAGTCCAGAGCCGCGAATCGGGCACAGCTCAGCACAATTCAGCGGTCCCGCGAAGGCGGGAATGGCACGCCTTTGACTCCCCGGGTCCCGAGTCCCTGCCTGGCGCCTCCAACGTCCGTCACTTGCCGATGCAAAACGTCGAAAAAATGGCGCCGAGCAAATCTTCACTCGAATAAACGCCGGTAATTTCACCGAGCGATTGTTGTGCGAGACGCAATTCTTCCGCGACCAGTTCGCCGGCGCTTTCGGCGAGCTGTGTCGTTGCAGCTTCCAGGTGCTGCAACACGATTTCAAGTGCCTGAACGTGACGCGTGCGCGCGCTGAACGCGCCCTGGGTTGCGTCGCCCGGCATTGCCAATCGCGATAATTCCGCACGCAATCCGGCCAGGCCATCGCCGGTTCGTGCGGACAGATAGATTCTTGCCGCATCGCCGTCGCGTTCGACATGTGCCGTCTCGCCGCTCAAATCGATCTTGTTGTGGACAATCAACCGGATCACGCCCGCCGTGCAACTGTTCAGCAGTGTGGCGTCTTCGTCCGCGTGGCTGCTTTGCGTGACAAGAATGGCAACGTCCGCGCGCAGCAATTCGTCCCGGGCGCGGCGGATACCTTCGCGTTCCACCTCGTCTTCGGAAGCGTGCAGGCCCGCCGTATCAACCAGGGTCAACCCGATGCCATCGAGCAACACGGACTCGCGCAACACATCGCGCGTGGTACCGGGTACCGCGGTGACGATGGCGCGTTCGCTTTGAGCGAGCGCGTTGAGCAAACTGGATTTTCCGGCGTTGGGTCGTCCGACGATGACCACGTGCAGCCCATCGCGCAGTACAGCGCCGCTGCGCGTGGCGGCAAGCAGCCGCCCGGTGCGGGTGCGCAACGCGGCCAGATCGTCCTTGAGTTGCGGTTCGCCGAGAAAATCGATCTCGTCCTCGGGGAAGTCGAGCGCCCCTTCCAACCACGCGCGAAGGCGAACCAGCGCGTCGAAGATTTCGTTCACCTGTTCCGAAAAGGCGCCTTCGAGACTGCGCAGTGCCGCGCGTGCGGCGGCTTCCGACCCGCTCGCAATCAGGTCCGCGACCGCCTCAGCCTGAATCAGGTCGAGCTTGCCATTGAGAAATGCGCGTTCGGAAAACTCGCCGGGTCGAGCTGGTCGCGCGCCGAGCGCGCAAACGCGCTTGAGCAGCAAATCGAGCACGACGGGACTGCCGTGCGCGTGCAGTTCCAGCACATCCTCGCCGGTGAACGATGCGGGTGCTTTGAAATAGATGCAAAGACCGCGGTCAAGCGGCACTTCCTCGGCGTCGGAGAATGCCGAAAAGCACACCTGACGCGGCGGCGGTTGCTTGCCGGTAAGGTTTCGGCAGATCGCGCGGGCAAGCGGCCCGGAAACCCGGAGTACACCGACTCCGCCCGCTCCCGGCGGCGTCGCGACAGCGGCGATGGTATCGTCGCGTCGCGTCATCGTCGGGTGTTGCGGCGCACTAGCGTGCGCGCTGTTCGGCGGCCTGCATGCGTCGCGTGATGATCCATTGCTGCAGCAGCGACAGCCCGCCGTTCACTGTGTAGTACAAAACAAGTCCGGCCGGGAAAAACAGGAACAATACGGCGAACACGAGCGGCATCGCCTTCATCATTTTCGCCTGCATCGGATCCATGCCGGGACTGCTGGGCGTCAGCATTTGTGCACCCAGCATCACGGCTGCGTTGACGACCGGCAGGATGTAATAGGGATCCGGTGCCGACAGATTGTGGATCCAGCCAAAGAATGGCGCCTGGCGCAATTCCACGCTTTCCAGCAACACGTAGTACAACGCGAAGAACACGGGAATCTGGATGAGCGTCGGCAGGCAGCCGCCCAACGGATTTATTTTTTCCTTTTTATACAATTCCATGGTGGCGGCGCTGAGCTTCTGCTTGTCGTCGCCGTAGCGTTCCTTGAGCGCCTGCATGCGTGGTTGCAGGCGTTTCATTTTCGCCATCGATTTGTACTGGGCCTCGCTGAGCTTGAACATGGCCAGCTTGATCAGCAGCACCAGCAGGATGATCGCCAGACCCCAGTTGCGCACCAATGCGTGCAATTCAACCAGGATCCAGTGCAGCGGTTGGGCAATCGGCGTGAGCATGCCGTAGTCGGCGGTGAGCGTCAGCCCTTTCGCGATACCTGCTTTTTCGATCGCATCAAGCTGGCTTACCAGCGTCGGTCCGATATACAGATGCGAATCGATGCTGGCCGTACTGCCCGGCGCAACGGAGAGCGTCGGTGAAATCGATCGGATCAAGTACCGCGTCTCGCCCTTTGGTCCGATTGAGGTTGCATATTGGTAGGCGTCGCTTTCGTCGGTCGGCGGAATCCAGGCTGCGAAAAAATAGTGTTGCAGCATCGCACCCCAACCGGCCTTGAAGGTGCATTTGTCCAGATCGGCTTGCGTGCGCTGGTCGCCACGACAGATTTTGTCGGTTTGGTATTTCGTGAACGCGAGTTTCTGGAACTTGTCCTGCGGGCTGTACCACGCCGCTCCGGTAAACGCATAGCGCTCCGGGTTGCTGAACGCGAATCCGTGACTGACGATGACCGGAGGTACGCGTTTCAACTGGCGGTACTGATTGCCGCTCCATGCTGTCGGCGCCGCATTGATTATCTGCTCGTGCAATTTCAACAGATAGCTGCCGCGCGTGAAGACGTAGGTTTTACGTACCGTCAGACCGGATGCGTCGTGCCAGGTCAACGGCACTTCGAGCGTTGTCTGTCCGGGTGTCAGCGTGTACGTTGTTTTTTCCGCGCTGAATCTGGCGGTGTGATCGGGTGCCGGCGAGTTTGCGCTCACGAGGCCCGTTTCGGCGACGAAATAATGTGTGAGCTCGTCGTTGAGCAAGCGCACCGGCTTGTTCTTGTTTTTCTGTTGTGCGGGATAGTCGAGCAGGTCAGCCTGAACGATGGCAGCCCCGGTCGTATCGATGCTCAGGCGCAGCAAATCGGTGCGGACGTCGACCAACACTGCCGGGCTGGCGTGAGTCGTTTGTTCGGGTGCCGGGACTGCGGCCTTGATTGCCGTTGCGGTACCTGTGAGTGGTTTCGGTACATCCGCCGGCGCCGGGGTCTGTGATGTTTGAGCGGCCTGGGTTGTGGCCGGTGCCGACGGCGCGCTGCTGGTCGCTGGAGCCGGTGTTGGCGGCGGCGCGTAATCGGCCTGCCACGCTTGCCACAACAACAAGCAGACAAAGGCTAACGCGACGAGCAGGAGATTGCGTGGGTTGGACATTCGAATTGGGCCATTGATAGCGCTGCGCGCAGTGGGTAGGTTCGCGCAGCCGGACGCTGCTCGTCAGGATTCAATCGCGCCCTGCGCGAGGTTTTCCGGCACACCGGCAAGATCCCTCACGATCACGCGTCGGCGCGCATTGTGCCGTTCGCGTCGCTTTGCTTCAATGATTGATTGCTTCGCTTAACCAGTTTGTGCCAGATCATCGACAGTTCTCCGCGCAATGTTGCGTTGTCCTGTGTCGCGGCACGGCTGCGTGCAATCATGAGCACGTCGACATTGAGCAGTTGTCGACGTCGTATCCGAAAGCTTTCCCGTATCTGCCGCCGAATGCGATTGCGCACGACTGCGCGTTTGGATACCCGGCGCGAGACGGCCATGCCGAGTCGGGCGCCGTCGCCTGGTGCAGGCCAGAATTCCGCAACGAAGTTTGCTGTGGTCAGTCGCTGGCGAATTTCACGAGCGGCGCGAAAATCAATGGGACGTAGCAGACGCGCACTGCGTGGTAAACACAAGCGCGCCATCGTGCAACACTTACGGGATCAGACGCTTGCGACCTTTGGCTCGGCGCGCATTCAATACGAGACGGCCGCCGCGGGTTTTCATGCGTGCGCGGAATCCGTGAGTGCGGGCATGTTTTAGCTTGCCGGGCTGAAATGTGCGTTTCATGGTCGTGCCTTGGAAGATGATGCAAAAGGTCGGCGATGGTATTGGAAAATGTGTATTTTTGTCAATATCGCGGCGCTTGGCGCGCCCGATAGCGCGGGTTAGACTGCACGACCGCAATCGGTGTCTGCTGGCATGGCCGCACGGCGATAGCTTGGTCGGTGCGATCAACTCATGCCGCTGCTGAATTCGGCGCAAGAGCACAGTACCGGGGCGCTGACGATAGCGTAACCTTCTTCGAGTTGCGGTACTTTCTCCGAGGATCGATGCATCATGAGTGATTTGTGGCGGCGCTGTCTCGAACGGCTGGAAAGCGAGTTCAGCGTCGAGGACATGCACACGTACCTGCTGCCCCTGCAAGCCTGCGAGGAAGCCGGCGGCCTGCTGCTGCTGGCACCGAACGCCTATACGATGGACTTTGTTCGCAGCGGCTTCCTCGCGCGCATTGGAGCCGTGCTCGATCACCTCAATGGAGCCCCGGTCAAGGTGCGCCTGGAAATCGGTACGCTTGCGGGGCCACGCAGGGATTCGGTCAATATCAAAGGGCCGGTCGATAAGGTCGGCGGGTTCGAATACAACCTCGATCCCCACTACACATTCGATTCGTTCGTCGAGGGAAAATCCAACCAGCTCGGCAAAGCCTCCGCAATCCAGGTTGCGAACAATCCGGGTCGTGCCTACAACCCGTTGCTGCTTTATGGCGGTACCGGCCTGGGCAAAACACACTTGATGCATGCCGCGGGAAATCTGATCCGCAGCAACGACCCCACCAGCAAGGTGGTTTATTTGCGTTCGGAACAATTCGTCAGTTCGATGATCGACGCACTGCGCACCAAGCGCATGGATGATTTCAAGCGACGTTTTCGCGACGTCGATGCGCTGTTGATCGACGATATCCAATTCTTCGCCGGCAAGAACTCCACGCAGGAAGAATTCTTCCACACCTTCAATGCCCTGATCGAAGGCAAACAGCAGATCATCCTGACTTGCGATCGCTACCCGAAAGAAGTCGACAACCTGGAGCCGCGACTGAAATCGCGTTTGGGTTGGGGTTTGCCGGTCGCGATCGAGCCGCCGGATTTCGAGACGCGCGCCGCGATTCTGCTCAGCAAGGCGGCGGCGCGCAATATGGACATGCCCGAAAATGTCGCTTTTCTGGTGGCCAAGCGCATGCGCTCGAATGTTCGCGATCTCGAAGGGGCGCTGAACACGCTGGCGGCACGTGCAAATTTTCTCGGGCGGTCGATCACAGAAGAATTTGCGCAGGAAACCCTGCGTGACTTGCTCACGGTGCACAGCACTGCGATCACGCTGTCCAACATTCAAAAGACCGTGGCGGACTACTACCAGATACGACTTTCGGATTTGCTCTCGACGAGCCGCAGTCGGTCGGTGGCGCGGCCGCGTCAAATCGCAATGGCGCTGGGTAAGGAATTGACCGAACATAGCCTTCCCGAGATCGGCAAGGCTTTCGGTGGGCGCGACCATACCACCGTGCTGCACGCCTGTCGTACCGTTCGGGGGCTTTGCGTTACCGATGGAAAGTTGCGACAGGACTGGGAAAAATTGTTGCGGGAGCTTACCGGTTAGTTTGAGGCCTGTACTTGCTGTGGATATCTTGTGCAACAATGCGAATGACAAATTGCTGCACAAGTCATGCACAGGTCTGCGCACAGCAAACGTCGTTTTGATTTCTTGTAATGTGTTGATTTATATAAGTAAAAAGTAATCAGACGTTACCCACAAGACCTACAGAAGCAACTGTTCTTCATATATTCAATCAACTATGGATTCGGCCATGCAATTCAATATTCAGCGTGAAGTACTGCTTAAACCGCTGCAACAGGTGATTGGTGTGGTCGAACGCCGACAAACGCTTCCGGTGCTTTCGAATCTTCTGGTAGTTGCCGGCCCCGATTCGGTGCGATTCACCGGGAACCGATCTGGAAGTCGAGATGTCCGCGTCCGTAGAAGCGCAAGCAGCCCAACCTGGTGAGACGACATTACCGGCGCGCAAGTTGTTTGATATCTGCCGCGCTTTGCCCGACGGCAGCAAGATCCAGTTCAAGTTGAGCGCAGATCGCATGACCGTCAGTTCCGGACGCAGCCGATTCACGTTGGCTACGTTGGCATCGTCGGAGTTTCCCGTGATCGAAAACATCGATCTGGTTGAACAAGTCAGCCTGCCAGAAGCGACGCTCAAGCAGCTGATGGATCGTACCGCTTTCGCGATGGCAAACCAGGACGTGCGTTATTACCTGAACGGGTTGCTGTTCGATCTGCGTGAGCAGGCGATGCGCTGTGTTGCGACGGATGGGCATCGTCTGGCGCTCGCGGAAACGCAGCTCTCGGAGCAGCGCTCAACGCAACGGCAGATCATCATTCCGCGCAAAGGTGTGCTTGAGTTGCAGGGGCTGTTCGAGTCCGGTGATGGCAATGTGGATATCGAATTCGGCCGCAACCATATTCGCGTGCGACGCAACGATGTCGTTTTTACTTCGAAACTGATCGATGGACGTTTCCCTGATTATGAAGCTGTGATTCCGATCGGCGCCGATCAGCAGGTGACCATTCAGCGCGATTCCCTGCGTGGGGCGTTGCAGCGTGCCGCGATTTTGTCGAATGAGAAATACCGCGGGGTCAAGTTGGAGGTCAGTCCCAACAAGTTGCGAATCGTTGCGCACAACCCCGAGCAGGAAGAGGCCGTCGAGGAACTGGAAGCACGTACCAGCGTGAGCGAGTTGAGCGTGGGCTTCAACGTCAACTACCTGCTCGACGCGCTCAACGCCCTGCAAGGCGAGCAGATACTGCTGTGCTTGCGAGATGGAAATTCAAGTTGCCTGTTGCGCGCGCCCGAAAACGAAGATTCTCGCCACGTCATCATGCCGCTTCGGCTCTGAGTTTCAACCCGGTTTGGCGGGACCATCGTCGTGCGCCTTGATCGGTTGCACATAACCAACGTGCGCAACATTGCGGAGCTGGAGCTTGTGCTGCAGCCCGGGATCAACCTCTTTGTGGGTCCGAACGGTGCGGGAAAGACCAGCATCCTCGAGGCCGCCTACCTGCTGTCGCATGCGCGCAGCTTCCGGTCAGGAGGCGGGGAGGCCCTGATTCGAAGGGGCAGCGAAACCGCAACGGTGGTCGGTAGTATCGACAAACAGAACGCGGTGACCACACTCGGGCTGTCACGCAACCGCCAGGGTTGGCAGGCGCGTTTGAACCAGTGTGCTGTGCCCAGTCTGGCCGTGGCATTGCGCGAATTCGCCTTGGTCTGCTTTGAACCCGGTAGTCACGCGCTTATTGGCGGATCAAGCCTGGAGCGAAGGAGCTTTCTGGATTGGGGAGTGTTTCACGTGGAACCGGAGCATGTTGCGCTCGCCCGGCGCTATCGGCGCATCTTGCAGCAGCGCAACGAGGCGTTGAAGCAAGCAGCGGGCGACACGGAAATGGATGCCTGGGATGAGGAACTGGCGAAAGCGGGGCAACCCTTGAATGCAGCCAGGCAAATCTATTTCGGGCACTTCGCCGACGACCTGGCGAAAGTACTGTTGCTGCTTCTGCCTGAACTGGGCCCGGCAGCTGCAGACTTGTCGTCGGGTTGGCCGGATGGCAAGACGCTGCAGCAAAGTCTGGGCGAAAGCCGGGGCAGGGATCGTGGGCGCGGACATACCGGTCGCGGACCGCACCGAGCCGATTGGAGCATCCATTTTCAACACGCGCCATCACGTGAGCACTTGTCGCGCGGGCAGGAAAAGCTTTGTGCTTTGGCGTGCGTGCTCGCCCAGGCCACGCATTATGCGCGGATGAAGGACGATTGGCCGGTTATTGCCTTGGACGACCTGAGCTCCGAGTTGGATATCCCGCACCAGAAGGCAGTAGTCGACATGCTGCTGCAGGCTAGGGTTCAGGTGCTGGTGTCCGGGGTCGAGGTGCCGCAAAGCCTGTATCAGGCAGCGCCGGATCTGGCTGTGTTCCATGTGGAACATGGCCAGTTGCGCGGCTTGCTATAATTCGCCGGTTCCCAGTCCTGCCGGCGAAGGCAGGCTCTTCAACCAATGGCGTAATCCGAATGAGCAACGAAAAACCAGATGCCGACCAATACGATGCCAGCAAGATCAAGGTACTCAAAGGCCTCGATGCCGTGCGCAAACGGCCCGGCATGTATATCGGCGACACCGATGACGGAACCGGCTTGCATCATATGGTGTTCGAGGTTGTCGACAACGCCGTCGACGAGGCTCTGGCGGGTTACTGCGATCGCATAACAGTCACGATCCATGTCGATGGAACGGTCAGCGTGGCCGACAATGGCCGCGGCATTCCTGTTGGCATGCATGAAGAGGGACGGTCCACCGCCGAAGTGGTGATGACGGTACTCCACGCCGGAGGCAAGTTCGACGCCAATTCGTACAAGGTTTCCGGTGGCCTGCATGGAGTCGGTGTTTCGGTGGTCAACGCGTTGTCGGAACATCTGTGCCTGACGATCGAGCGCGACGGCTACAAATATCAGCAGGAATATCATTTGGGGGAACCGCTTTATCCACTGCGCCAACTTGAGGCAACGGCGCGGCGCGGCACGATGGTTCAGTTCAAACCGAGCACGCAAACCTTCACGAACGTCGAATTCCACTACGACATTCTGGCCAAACGACTGCGCGAACTTTCGTTCCTCAATTCCGGCCTGAAAATCGAGCTCATCGATGAACGATCGAACAAGACCGATGTGTTCGAATACGAGGGTGGCATCCGCTCCTTCGTCGAACATCTGGCGTTGTTGAAAACCCCGTTGCATCCAAGTGTCATCTACCTGAGCGCGAGCCACGAAGGCATCAGCGTCGACGTGGCGATGCAATGGACCAATGCGTATCAGGAAACGATGTTTTGCTTCACCAACAACATTCCGCAAAAAGATGGCGGAACCCACCTGGCCGGGTTTCGTGCGGCATTGACCCGCACACTCGGAAATTACATCGAGGCGGGCAATCTGCTCAAATCGGCCAAAGTCACGCTCGCCGGCGACGACATGCGCGAGGGCATGATCGCCGTGCTGTCCGTGAAGATGCCGGATCCCAAGTTCTCGTCGCAGACCAAGGACAAACTGGTTTCGTCCGAGATAAAAGGCACGGTCGAATCGATCATCAACACCAAGCTTGCCGAATTCCTCGCCGAACATCCCGCCGATGCGCGCGCCATTACCGCCAAGGTGGTCGATGCGGCGAGGGCGCGCGAAGCCGCGCGCAAGGCGCGCGAAATGACACGCCGCAAAGGCGCTCTCGATATTGCCGGATTGCCAGGCAAACTGGCGGATTGCCAGGAAAAGGATCCGGCGCTCTCGGAACTGTTCATCGTCGAGGGTGATTCGGCAGGCGGCTCGGCCAAGCAGGGCCGCAATCGCCGCTATCAGGCAGTGCTGCCGCTCAAGGGTAAAATTTTAAATGTGGAAAAAGCGCGTTTTGATAAAATGTTGTCTTCTGCGGAAGTCGGCACGCTGATCACCGCGCTGGGGTGCGGTATCGGCAAAGAGGAATTCAACGTCGACAAGCTGCGTTATCACCGGGTCATCATCATGACCGACGCCGATGTCGATGGTTCGCACATACGCACCCTGTTGCTTACGTTCTTCTATCGGCAAATGCCGGAGTTGATCGATCGCGGCCATATCTACATCGGTTTGCCGCCGCTGTACAAACTCAAGCAAGGCAAGCAGGAGTTGTATCTGAAAGACGATGCAGCGCTGAATGCCTATCTGATTTCGAACGCGGTCGAAGCAGCGGAATTCCGTTACAGCGCCGACGCGCCGGGATTGCGCGAAATCGCTCTGGAACGCTTGTTGCTGGACTATCACGCTGCCTTGGATCAGATCCGCCACCTTGGACAGCGTTGCGACAGCATGGTGCTCGAAGCGATGCTCGATTTGGCGGTTCCGGCGCCAGCGGCGTGGCAGGATCCGGCAGCCATGCAAACCTGGCTCGACCGACTCGGAACACGCATCGCTTCACGAGGACTCGGTAAACCGGTATATCGACTGAGCCTGCGCGCGGCAACCGCTGAACACCCCGCCGCCTTGGTCGTCGAACGCGAACATCATGGCTTGCGCAATGTACAGATATTGCCTGCGGCGTTCTTTGCGAGCAGCGAATTCAAGGCGATTCGGGATGTCGCGCAACAACTGGACGGCTTGATTCAGCCGGGCGCACAAATTCATCGCGGCAATGCATCAATGTCTGTGGCGACATTTGCCCAAGTCGATGGCTGGTTGATGGACCAGGCGAAAAAAGGTCGAACCATTCAGCGTTTCAAGGGACTCGGAGAAATGAATCCGGAGCAGTTGTGGGAAACTACCGTGAATCCGGAAACGCGCCGCTTGCTGCAGGTCAGCATCGAGGATGCCGTAGCCGCCGACCAGATATTCTCCACCCTGATGGGTGACGTGGTAGAACCGCGACGCGGGTTCATCGAACAGAACGCGCTGCGCGTCGCCAATCTGGATGTGTGAACCATCGCGGGTGTCGACGCATATTTGACGAAATTGTTGCAATTCGTTCGGACTGCTAAGTTGCCGGATCAAAAACTTGCATCGTGCGCTTGAGCTTGCGGCGCCGCCCGGTTAACCTCGCATTCGACGAAGTGTGCGACATAACGAATATCAGGGAACTTCTGGAGCTGACATGACCACGACCAAGAGCGGATTTTTGCAATCCGTGCTGTGTATCTGCGTAGTTTTGATGCTGGTCGCCACTGCGCCGGCTGCGTTCGCGGCGAAACACGAAAGCCGCTATCCGGACGCCACGCGGAGCGAACCCAAGAGCGATATCCACAGCCGGTCCGATCAGGAAGAGTTGCAAAATGGACTCAACGCTCTGAATGCCGGCGACTACGCCAAGGCCGGTGAATTGCTGCAAAAAATCCTCGATTCCAGCAAGAGCAAATACGCGCAAGGCGTCGCTCTGGAAGGGCTGGCCAACATGAAATTCAATCAGCAGGACTACAAAGGCGCGATCGCCTACTACCAGCAGTTGCTGAAATTGAATTCGGTGTCCAACAACGCGTACTTCGACAGCATGTACAACATGGCCAATGGCTATCTTGCCGATGGCAACTACCCGGCTGCGTTGGACGAGCTCAAGACCTGGCGCGAACAGAGCAAAGCCCAGACCGCGGATTCCTACGCGCTGGAAGGCAACATCTACTACCGCATGGACAAATACCCGGAAGCCATTGCTGCGATCAAGAAGGCGCAGTCGATGACCGACAAGCCGAAGGATTCCTGGAATTCAATCCTGATGGCCAGTTATGCGGCCAGCGGCAAGAGTTCCGAGGCGGCTGACATCGTTGCCCAGCAACTGGCCAAGGATCCGACCAACAAGAAGCTCGCCCACGACGCCCTGGTCGTCTACATGCAATCCAATCAAATCGACAAGGCATTGGCGTTGCTGGATCACGAACAAAAAACCGGCATGATCACGGACGAGGAAGATTACGTTTCAGCGACCAAGTTCTATGCCAACTTCAGCCAAAATACCGGGAAGCCTGAAATCGCGCTGACGGGCGCGCAATTGCTGCAGCAAGGCTTCGACAAGAATATCGTGAAAGCAACGGCGGAAAACTACAAATTGCTCGGCGACTGCTACCTGGTTGGCGAAAAGCAGGACAAGGCGTTGGCCGCCTACGTCAAGGCGTCCCCGCTGGCCAGCAATGGCGATATCGACTATCGGCGCGCAGAGGTCTTGGGCGCACAGCAAAAGTGGCCAGAGGCCAAGAAAGTCCTTGAAAAAGGGATCTCGCGAGGCGTTACCGAGCTTGGCAAGGCAAATCTGCTGCTGGGCAAATTGAATGTGGCCATGCACAACAAGGCGGCTGCTCGTGCAGCCTTCCTGAAAGCGGAACAGGACGCCGACACACGCAGCGAAGCGGCCGCCCAATTGCGCAAGCTCGGACACAAGAAGTAATCGCTTGATCGTGTCGAGTGGGGATTTAGAGTATCTATACAAACTTCGGGCGCTGGTGTAAGTTAACCTGCTTTCGATGATCCAACGCGATGTTGCAGTCGCTTGCCTGCAAGCATGCAAGCTGCGTTGGGCAACTACAAACCGATAACGAGACTGGTTCAGACTGATGGCGTCAGACGCATACCAAGACGAAAAGGAACTGTTCAGCTGGCGGCGAACCATTGGACTGGCCGCGGCATTCGCCGTACATGCGTTCGCGTTCATGATGCTGCTGGCACCGGTCGCACCGCCACACTCCAAGGATCAGGCGAAGGAAAAAGTAGTCACGGTGGAATTCATCGAACCGCCACCGCCGCCACCGCCGCCGCCACCGCCGCCACCGGAGCCGCCGAAGAAGCCGCCGCCGAAAATCGTCCAGAAGATCAAGCCGCCGCCAATCGCGCCGCCACCACCGCCGGCGCCGGTCGAGGCTCCGCCAACGCCGATGTCCATCCCGACGCCGCCAGCGCCACCGGCGCCGCCGCCGCCGCCGGTCGATATCGCTCCGAGCGAAAACATCAGCTATCGCAAACTGCGCCCGCCGCGTTATCCGCCGCAAGCGGTACGCGAACATCACACTGGCCGTGTCATACTCAAGGTGTTGATCGGGTTGGACGGTTCGCCGAAAGAAATCACCGTGGAGAAATCCAGCGGCTATCGCGAACTTGATCGTGCAGCGATTGCTGCGGTCAAGACCTGGACCTTCAATCCGGGAACGCGCAACGGCGTGCGGTATGAGGGTTATGCTCTGGTACCGTTCGACTTCAACTTGAACGAACTTTGATCCAAACGACAACTGGCACTGTCTCGTGTCTGGTGACACACTAAGCCTCCACATAAGGGTAGCGTTATGCAACAAGATGCAGCTTCGACTCAACCAGCCCCGGCCGCACCGGTCAGCGTCCCGCCACCGGCAGATGCCACCACGGCGGTAACGGCCGCACCTGCCGGACTCACCTCCGCAGGTCACGGCGATGCCGCAGCCCTGCAGCAAATGGGCTTCGACCATCTGGTCCACAACTTCGACTGGCTAGGTTGGGCTACCTTCCTGGTGCTGGCGACGATGACCATCGGTACCTGGTATTTCATCTTCGTCAACGGCTGGCGCGCCCTGGCGATCCGCAACCGTGCCGACCGTGTACGCAACACGTTCTGGGACAATCCCGCGTCCCTGGAAGATCAGCCCAAATGGGAGCCGTTCTCCAAGATTGCACTGGATTGTGCTTCCGCTTCGGCCCACCATCAGCGACATGAAGGCAGTCGTCTGGTTGAAGCGCTGAATCGCTCCGAATTCATCGATCGGGCGCTGCGTCAAGGCGTGGCTCGCGAAAGCGCGCGTCTGGAAGGCGGCCTCACCTGGCTGGCCACAACCGGATCGACTGCTCCGTTCCTCGGACTGCTCGGTACCGTGTGGGGTATCTATCACGCCCTGATTCGCATTGGCGCATCCGGCAACGCGGGTATCGAAACCGTGGCTGGCCCGGTCGGCGAAGCACTGATCATGACCGCCCTGGGTCTTGGCGTCGCAATTCCAGCCGTGCTGGCCTACAACATCTTCGTTCGCGCCAACCGCGTGACCAACGCCCAGTTCGACGAATTTGCACACGACCTGCACGACTTCTTCGCAACCGGTTCGCGAGTAATGGACACGGGAACCGCTGGTGTCTCGGTGGGCAAGCCCGGCGGTCCAAAGTCCGGTGCACCGGCGTCATCGAGGAAGTAAGTCATGGCGTTCAGTACAGGCGGCGGGGGCGGCGCAATGGCGGAAATCAACGTCACGCCGCTGGTCGACGTGATGTTGGTGTTGTTGATCATCTTCATGATCACTGCGCCGTTGGCCGCGCACAAGATCAAGATTGAGTTGCCGATCGCAACGCTGGACAAGCCACCCACCGAGGGTGCCAAACATCCGATTACGCTGTCGATCAAGGACACCGGCGATCTTTACTGGAACGACGAGCCGGTGACCGAGGCGGGAATGCAGGCGAAACTTCGGGTCGAGGCGCAGCAGACGCCTCAACCGGAAGTCCAGATTCGCGCCGACAAAGACACCGAGTACCAATTGATTTCAACGATCATGGGCGACATCAAGGATTCCCATATCGTCAAGGTGGGCTTCGTGGCCCAGGCGCATGCCGCCGCGAAAGAATGATCGAGTCGCACCAACCAACGACGACTTGAACAGTACCGAATTGAAACGCAGGCAAAACTAAAATGGCATTTTCTTCAGGCAGCAGTAGCGGTGCGATGGCCGATATCAACGTGACGCCGCTGGTCGACGTCATGCTGGTGTTGCTGATCATTTTCATGATCACCGTGCCCATGCTTTCGCACAAAATCCAGATCGATCTGCCACAACCGACACCGCCGCCGGCTGTTCCGCCGCCGCCGCCACCCGAACCGATCAAGCTGTCGGTTCAGGCCACGGGACAATTGTTCTGGAACGACGAACCGATCACGGAAGAGGCTTTGCGTGCGCAGTTGCAAGTTCTGGGCAGCAAACCCCTGGAGCAACAGCCGGAGCTCGATATCCGCCCCGACAAAACCACCAAATACCAACTGGTCGCCACCGTCATGGCCGACGCCAAGAATGCCGGAATGATCAAGATCGGTTTCGTTTCTGCCTCGCAGGAATAGAAGCACAACTCAAGCGAATTGCCCAAAGCGCCGCGTTCACGCGGCGCTTTGCTTTCCGCCGCCGGCAGATGGCGAACGCAACTACTGCGTGGCCAGGATCGCCAGATATTCCCGCACCGTTGGTGCCAACCCGGCGAACAGCGCCTCGCCAATCAGCGCATGCCCGATCGACACTTCGGCCAGATCAGGAATAGCGGCGCGGAACACCGGAAGGTTTTCCTGGTTCAAATCGTGTCCGGCATTGATGCCGAGCCCCGACTGTGCAGCGCGCTGCGCGCAGCGTACACACGCATCGAGTTGCGCCGAATAGTCGCCGCGTGCGAAAGCCTGTGCGTACGGCCCGGTATATATCTCGACCCTGGCGGCGCCGATTTCCGCAGCACGCTCCACATCGCGCGTATCCGCGTCGACGAAAATGCTCACCCTGCACCCGAGAGAATTCAATTGGGCAACAAGCGGCCGCAAGCGCGGACCGTCCGCGTCCAGGTCAAAACCATGATCCGAGGTCAACTGTGCGTCGGTGTCGGGAACCAATGTGCACTGGGTGGGGCGCGCGCGTTCGACCAGTGCAAGCAGCCCCGGATACTCATCACGTGGCGGCGCAAATATATTGCCCTCGATGTTGAACTCAACCTTGCCTGCACATAACGTGCTCAGTGCCAGCACGTCGGTTGGCCGAACATGGCGCAAATCCGGTCGTGGATGAACGGTAATGCCCCCCGCGCCCGCGTCGATGCACACCGCCGCAGCTGCGCGAATATCCGGCAGCGAGCCACCGCGTGAATTTCGCAGCACGGCAATCTTGTTAACGTTGACGCTCAACAATGTCATGAAGGGGCTCGACCATCGGCAGCAAGCGCACAGGATACAAAAGCAAAAGATGCCGTGCTAGGAAGAGCCGGGTTGCGGGAGCTTCGATTGGGGAACGTGCCAATGCGTGCGCTGCGCCTCGCGCGAAATTCCAGCGAAGTCCAACGACAAGCCGGTCACGGCGCCAGCAGCATTCCGCACAAGGGTAACCACGGCAGAATCGTCACTGGTGAACAGGCGATCGCTTGCAAACAAGTGCAACCCGGTAGCCGAATGTCCGGTCAACTGCAACGTAATGCCGTTGCCAGCCTTGCGAATGCGCACCAGGCAGTCCGCATCGAGAAGATAGTCTCCGACCAATGTTTCGGACAGCGAGGATGGAATAACCAACGGTACTCGCTTCAGGTGCGGCGCCCGCGAACTCAGGCGTCGCGCCAGGACATTTACCCCGGCGTGGTCGATAACAACACTTGCGACTGCGCGCGCTTCGTGTTGGAACGAAAGTGTCAGCGCGAAACCGGGCGCAACGAAAACATCCTGGTCGGCCCAAACCATGTCGATCGGAGCCTGGCCTGGCCATTGCGCACTCAGCCCGGCGGTTCCGTTGCGCACAATCACGTCCGTCCCGTCCGGCAGCTGATACAAACCGGCGAATTCGGCAAGCGGAACAACTTTTTGATTGGCGGCAACGTGGGGGGGAATTGCCGGTGGCGGGCGTCCTTCAAGCCAGGCAATACCAATGGCGCTCAAATCCGAATCGGTGTTGCCGAGCAAGACCAGTCCCTGTTGGCGATCCGTACGAAAGCCGATGAAAGCCGAAAAACCGCTGGTGCGGCTGGCACTCCAAACCAGCGGCCACGTCTGGTCGCCGTCCTGCGTCAATACAACGTGCCAGCCGAGGCCGTACTGCGCCGGCGTGGAAGAGCTGGTGTAAGGTCGACGCGCCAACAGCATTGCGGGTCGCAGCGGCGAATCCTGCGGTCGCAAATTGCGTTGAACAAAATTCAGCAGGTCGGTCAGGGTAGAACGCAGGCCCCCGGCACCCGCCAGGGCATCGAAGTGCCAGTGGGGCGCGACCGCGCCATCGCTGGAATATCCGGGCAACAACTGGTCGCGATCGGAGAAACCAGTGTGGCTCATGCCAAGGGGCACCAGAACGTGCGAGCGAAGTACTGCCGCAAACTCGCCGGCGTAGGCACGCCCGATCAAATAGCCGAGCAGTCCCGAATCCAATATCGAATAGCGCGTCGACCCGGGATCAACCGCGTGCGGCGCATTGGCCAACCAGGCCAACAAGTCCCGAGACGTATACGTCGCGTAGGGATCGCTGGTTGCAACCGGAAACAGATTCGAGGGCACCGCGCGCAAACCCGAGCGGTGAGTCGCCAGCGATTGCAGCGAAATGTCGGCCAGACCGGAGTCGGCAAACGTAAAACCGGTCCCGCAAAGATTGCCGAGCGTCGTGTTCAGCCGCAGCTTGCCGCTGTAAACGGCTTGCGCCAACAACAAACCGGTAAAAACCTCCGTGACTGCACCGATCTCGAAAGCGCTCTTGGCAGTAGGCTTTTCGCCAGTGCCGAAAAACCACTCGTTGCGGGCGTCGCCATCTATCCAGCCAACTGCCAGTTCCCGATAAACTCCACGGTCGACTCCGTGCTGCAAGACCTGACGAAACTCATCCGTTGACGCATACGTAACGGCGCCAGGCGAGACGAAGCACAACATGCCGAGCAACGCACAACATTGGAACCTGGTAGACATGGCCCGAGAATAGCGCAACTTTCGCCAATCGATCCGCGGCACACGTACCTTACAGCCGGCGGCTTGCTCAAGACATGACCCGGAACGGACGAATTCCAATTACCCGATCGCCGACATCAATGACAGGCCTCGGGAATTTCGCGCCAGACCAGGGGATCCCAGTAACCACCGGTACTCAACTCGTCAACCTTGTCCACGTGCAATTGCGCGGCAACCATATAGGTTGTGTTCGGCAGGACCGTCACCGCCAATTTCTTGCGTGTATGGCGACGCGCGCGTGCGGTTTGGCCCAGACCCGTCTCAAGCGCCGGTATGTCCTCGGCGATCAACAACTCGTGAACCCCGGATTCGACCAGATAGTTCTGCTGACCGGTCGAATCCGGAGCAGCACCATCAAGCAGCAAAACGCTGGCGTGGTATTGGTGTTTGCTGCGCGGCGCGCCATCCAACGTACTGATGCGACCGCACCCGTGAGCAGTCGATGCCGCCAACGTATCGCCTTCGGTCACATCTGTCGAAGCGACAGCCTGCGCATGAAGCGGGGCGTTCATCGCCATATTGACCCCATCGCGTACGACCAGAAGCCGCAACGGCACCGACTGCGGCAGACTCGCAATACGCGTATTGAAGGTTGCCGAAGCCAGCGCGCGACCGTTTGCGTCCGCGCCAAGATCACGCAGCGAGATACCGTTGACATCGACCAGCAAATCACCCGGCCTCAATCCGAGTTGATCTGCAACGCTTCCCGGAGTCGCACCAAGTACACGCAAACCTTCTCGTGCGTGGCTGGCGCTGGCGGAGTCAACCACCACGCCAAGTTCGGCGCTGGCGGGCCGCACGTCGGCTTTCGCTGCGCGCGCATCCATGCCCACGGCCATGCCGGCCGCGAACACGAACATCGATAAGACGAGATGAATGGACATGCAGCACCTCAAATATCTTCGCTTGCCCGTTGTCGCCTGCGTTCGGCGAGCAGCGCAGCGAGCAATTCACTGCGCCGTTTCCATAACGCCAAAATCGCATCGCGCGCCGCGCCACGGTCATACGCGGACTGAAGATCGGCGTCGACACGCGCAATCTCGGAAAGCGTGTTGAGCGCGCGATCACCTTCAACGTGGGCCGGCATCGGTAGCGCATCCAGCTGCAATTCCAGCGCCTGGGCACGCGCCTGCCAATCAACAGTTGATGCGGCGTCTTGCACCGGCGCCCGCCACAAAGCAAACGCCAGCACGCCGCACAACGCGACCAGCACGAATGAACCGGCGCTCACGAATCGCAAGTTGCGACGCCGGCGCACCCGCCTGGTGCGCGCCGCGACAATTCGTGGCCACAGGTCCGGTGATATCAAACCGTCGGCAGCTTCCTCGGCAAGCAAGTTTCGCAAGCTGAATCGCGCTTGATTCATGGCGATACCCGTGAAGCCACAACCCAGGCGTGCAGACGCTTGAGCGCACGCGCCAATATGGATTTCGAATAGCTTTCGCTTTGTCCGAACATCGTCGCCAGTTCCGTATGCGTATAACCCTCGATTTCGTGCAGCGTCACGATTGCACGCGCACGCGGGGACAAGCGCGCCAGCAAGGATCCGACGTCGATGGAACCCGACGCGTCGCTCCCGGCGCCGGCAGTGCGCGCCAACAAGCCGTCGGCGTAGGCATCGCTCAAGTGACGCTGGCGACGCAACTGATCGATGCATGCGTTCGCCGTCATGCGCTTGAGCCATGCTCCAAACGGTGCGTCGCCGCGATAGCTGCCAATCGTATCCATCATTTTGAGAAATACCTCTTGCACCACATCTTCGGCCTGCTGGCGCTGCCCAAGAATGCGCGATGCCAGTTGAAAGCAGGCGTTGCCAAAACGCTGATAGATTTCGGCGAACGCCGGCATGTCGCCACGTTGCGCGCGCGCCAGAACCATGGCTTCGACTTCCTGTGCGAATCCAACGGGCGACTCGTAAGCGCGATTCATTGGCTTGAATGACGTAACGGCGAAAGAAAACGTCGCAGTGGCGCCGCTGGCTCAACGCTTCAGCAGCTGTACCTGTTCGATGCGACTTCGCGGAATGGAAAACAGCGCTTCGCCTCCGCCACGATTCACACGCAACCTGACGCTGGTTTCGTCGATGCCGACGACATAGCCCTCCACCTTGATGTCGCCGTTTGTGATCAGGCGCACGCGGCGACCTTGCTCACGGGAAAGGCGACTGATGTCGATGACAACGTAATCGGGGGGGGGCGGCTTGGATTCGGGCAATTCATCGATAACCGGCTTCCAGACCAACGCCAACGTCGAATCCGGCGGTGGTGGCGGGCTCGACGGCAACACCGGTGAAGGCAACGCTTCCGGCTTGGCCACCACCGGCTTGATCGTCATCGCCGCGAGTTTGGCCTCGGCCTGATCCAGTCCTCCCAGACCCAGACTATCAGGCTGCGGTTTGGGCAATGGCGTCATCGGCTCACGTATCGTCGCCGCCGTGATTTTCGTCGTTGGGGAAATGGTGGTGGTTGGCGTCGGCTTGGGTACGGAAGGACCCGGTGACGGTTTGGCGACAACCGGTGTCGCAGCAACCGCCGGCGCGGGTTGCGGCATTTTCGTTGGCTCGGGCGCAGGCGTCGGTGCCGGTGAAGTAGCGTCGCCGGTCACCGCTGCTGACGCATCCGGCGTCGACACGACGGCATTTTCCGGGGTCGAAAAAGCGAGTCCGAACATGATCGGCGGCGAATCCTTATAACGCGACGTGACATTGAGCTGTCGCCAGACTTCGTTGCCGCCAAGGATTCGCCAACTGTCGGGAATGAAATCCTTGCTTGGCAGACTGAGCACGCTGACCTGACCGCCTTCGCTGATCAGGGACCGATACAGCCGGGTCAGCGAATCGCTCGGCGTTATCCCGTTCTGCAAAAGCAACTCACGCACGGCCGAAATATGCCGGTCCACAAATTGCGATTCCGCGACGCCGTCGAGCCGAGCGCAAAATCGCTTGCGTGCGCGCAGATAACCCAGGTCCGTGTAGTCGGCTGAGAGTTGGTTGAAGCGCAGCTTTTCAAGCCAGCCGTGAGTCAGCGCCTGGGTCGGGTCGAAACGACCCACTTCGGCCTCAAGCACAATCCTGGTGAAATTCGGCGCGGTCAGGGTAAGCGTCGCGTTGAGCGTGCCGGTATCGTCATTGTAGCGATAGTCCAGGCGTTCGCTGCTGGCGCGCAAATCGAAACCCATCTTGCGGTAATCGACCGCACTCAAGTCGCGCGTACCGCAGCCAAGCGATGGAAAGGGCACGAAAGTCTGCGGATCGAAAACATGCCGGTCCAGCCAGCGCGTACCTGGCGGCAATTGAAGGCCATCCACGACAATGCCGAATTGCTGCGGCACGCTGTTTTCGTGCAGCAAGGCATGGCGCAGCAGCCAGTGCAAACCGGGCGTCATGAAAGTCGCGCGCTTGGCTCGATAGACCTGATGCGAGGCGGCTGTTGTGACGGCTACGTCGTCGAGTGCGACGCTGCCGTTCAAGCCGGCGGAGATACCCGCGTACTTCAATTGCGCGTACGGTGCCAGTTCGGCAACGACGCGCTGAGAATCCTCCCGCACGGCATACCAGGCCAGCAGCTTCAAAGCGCCCGCCACAAAAATCGCAGCCAGCACAAGATTACGCAACAATTTCCACATGCGCGTGACTCTAGCAGGGAATCGGCGATACAACCCGCAGACTTTCGACCAGAAACTTAGCCCGATTATAGGCCTGCGGCAATGACCTGGATGTGATCGGGGTCGGCCACGAAAGCCGAAACGCGATGTGCTGGACCGCACCAGGCCAAGGCCGCGGTGGCGTCTTGCGCCGGGTCCAGGCTGAGAACCTGCCATGCCGGCGACGTCGCATCGCCGCCAATTCCGTCAAATCCCGTTACCCTTCCGTTGGCGTCCAAATCGAACGCGACCCGATCCAGTCCATAGCCAATGCCACGGCCATGCGCCTTGAGGACGGCTTCCTTGCAACTCCACAGGCGCATGAAAGCCCGTCGATGCAAGGACTCCGGCAAGGCTTCGAGCGCGGCGACTTCGCGCGGTGAAAACCAGCGACGCGCAAGCTCCAGCAAGGGCCGCTTGCGCTGCCGCGCTTCAAGGTCCACGCCGAGCGGTTGCCGCCGGCTGAGCCCAAGCAGCACAGCCGTGCCGCTATGCGAAAGATTGAACTCCAGCGTCTCGTCGCGAAGATGGGGCTTGCCATGCTCACCGCGTTCGACGCACAGGCCGGAAGCCGGACGTTGCGCATAGCCCGCAAGCAACGCAA
The DNA here is from genome assembly GCA_963711075.1 of uncultured Pseudomonadota bacterium. Taxonomy (GTDB): domain Bacteria; phylum Pseudomonadota; class Gammaproteobacteria; order Xanthomonadales; family Rhodanobacteraceae; genus Rudaea. The sequence goes on from CAVQCW010000004.1 coordinate 362,564, forward strand.
GCAGCAACGCCGATTCTGCGACCGCGTGAACCGGTCCCGGCCATTGCGGGAAAAACCACACATGGATCGCATTCGCATCGATCGGCTGTGGGAAGCGGCGCGGAACAAATAGGGGGGTATCGACGATTTGCACAGCCGAATGTTCGATGCTGGAAGTGCGGGCGGTCAAGCGCCAGCGGAAGTCCCTGCTTCGTATGCGGCGCCCGCGCTTGCGAGCGCTGCCTCGAGCCCATCAGCGCCGTCACGACGCAGCGCAGCCAGTGCGGCACGATCCCAGCTGCCGACAAACCGGCCCTCGCGCAACAACAATGCGCGATCCGTCCAGCGTTCGACGATGTCAAGTGCATGCGTGGCGAACACGATCGCGCAGCGCTTCGCTTCGACGCGCGCGCGCAGATGGCGTTTGAGCACGATGGCGCTGGCTGCATCCAGTCCGTTGAATGCCTCGTCCAGCACAACCAGTGCGGGTTCGCCGATCAGGCTCAGCAGCACGCCGATTTTCTGGCGCGTACCATAGGAATAGATCGCGACCGGGTCGTCGAGCAACCCGGTCAGGCCCAGGGCGCCGGCCAATTCGAGCAGTTCCGCCTCCACGCCCGGCAACTGCTTGGCGGTCGAATGCACGGCCAGGCATTGCCGACCCGTCAGCAGGTCCGGCAGGCGCTCGGGCGCAACGCAATAACCGAGCCGTTGTTTCGCTGCCACGGTTTCGGTCGCCAGTTCGAAACCGTCTATGTGCACACTTCCTGCCGACGGCAGGTGTCGTCCACTCGCGCAATCAAGCAACGTGCTCTTGCCGCTGCCGTTTGGGCCGACCAAGGCCAGCCATTCACCGCCGGCAACGTCCAGATCCAGGCCATGCAAAATGGTGCGGCCGGCGTATCCTGCGCTTAGCCCACGTAGCTGCAATGCCGGCGTCGTCATGCCGAATGCAGCCGTGGCCAGCGCCAGGCGCAGCCGGCGACGAGCGCAAATACGACGCCGAGGTCGAATGCGATCGAATAACGCAGCGGCATGCCGAGCCCGACCAGCAGCCCGCTCGGCACGACAAGCCAGACAGCGAACCACAAACCCGTGCGTTGCCCCAACTTGCGCATGACAAGCGTTTGCGGCAACGGCGTGCTCCGCAGCCAACACACTGCCGCCGGTATGACCGACAACAATCCGCGCGCAATCTCGACCAGCAACAAGGAAAACACGCACACAGCGAGGATACAAATGACGACGGGCAACGAAAGCCCCGCCGGCATGGCCAGCAGCAACGGCAAGAACACGCGCGCATGAAACTTCGGGTCGGCACTGCTGCGCGCCTGCAGCAACGGCCAGCGTGAAAGAACACCCAGTCCATCGATACGCGTGAACGCTGTGCCGACGCGTCCCCATGCAAGCACGTGCCTGGATTGATGCTGCGTCACGCGACCCAATCGCCAACCCAGCATTGCGCCCAGCAAGGCGCCGACAAAAACGCACAAGTGCAGCGATACGACGGCGCTGCGCGCAGCATGCGTCACCGCAGCGGCGAGGAATATCGTCAGCGCCAGTGCCAACCAGACAAGCGCAATCCGCAAGGCAACCGGCACTCCCAGCGCAAGACGAATCCGATCCGGCGACAACGGCAGCGCGGCGAGCCAGGATTGTGCGAAATGCGCATGGCGTCGACGTCGTCCGTGCATCGCGATGTAGCACGTCAACGCAGCACACAATCCCAGTACTGCCAATGGCTGCAGCATGGCAGTCGCCAGCAACCATTGCGCATGCGCACAGATCAGGATCCACCAGCACACAACCAGCGTGGCGCCTGCGACGGCCAACGCCGCCATGATCAACCAGGTGCGAGCGCGCCAGTGCTTGAGCGAACGCCAACCCGCGCGCCATGCGAGCAATTCGGCCTGGAGAATTGGATTGCTCATCGATCAGTTCACGAGATCCGCGCGCTCGCGCAAGCCGGAAGCTGCGTTGGAAACACGAGCGGGCGTGAAGTTCCCCGTGTGCCGGCTATCGCGTCAATCGCGCCTCGACCAGGTTGGCGACCACCGATGGATCAGCCAGCGTCGACGTATCGCCGAGCGAATCGGGCTGGTTCTCGGCAATCTTGCGCAGGATGCGTCGCATGATCTTTCCCGATCGCGTCTTCGGCAAACCCGGCGCCCATTGCAGATAATCCGGCGTGGCGATCGGGCCGATTTCCTTGCGCACATGGGCGATGAGTTCCTTGCGCAGCGCCTGTGTGGGTTCGACACCGGTCTTCAGCGTCACATAGGCGTAGATGCCCTGCCCCTTGATGTCGTGCGGAAAACCCACCACGGCGGCTTCCGCGACATCCGCATGGGTGACCAACGCGCTTTCGATCTCCGCAGTGCCAAGGCGATGGCCGGAGACATTGATCACATCGTCGACGCGCCCGGTGATCCAGTAATAGCCATCGGCATCGCGGCGCACACCGTCGCCGCTGAAATAGTTGCCCGGATACGTCTTGAAATACGTATTGACGAAACGCTGAGGATCGCCGTAAACGGTGCGCATCTGCCCTGGCCACGAATCGGTGATGACCAGATTGCCTTCGCATTCGCCTTCAAGCCTTTTGCCGTCCGCGTCGACGATCGCCGGCTGCACGCCGAAAAACGGTTTTGTCGCCGAGCCGGGTTTCTGATCGATGGCGCCGGGCAGCGGCGTAATCATGATGCCGCCGGTTTCCGTCTGCCACCAGGTATCCACGATCGGACAGCGACCGTCGCCGACAACGCGGTGATACCACTCCCACGCTTCCGGATTGATCGGCTCGCCGACACTGCCGAGCAGGCGCAACGAGGTGCGCTTCCACTTCTTCACCGGTTCGTCGCCGTCGCGCATCAAGGCGCGGATCGCCGTCGGCGCCGTGTAGAAAATGCTGACCTTGTGCTTGTCGACGACTTGCCAGAATCGCCCGGTATCCGGATAGCTCGGCACGCCTTCGAACATCAGCACGGTTGCCCCGTTGGCCAGCGGACCGTAGACGATGTAACTGTGGCCGGTGACCCAACCGACGTCGGCGGTGCACCAATAGACATCGTCTTCGCGCAGATCGAAGACGCACTCATGCGTGTAGCTCGCGTAAACGCCATAGCCACCGGTGGTGTGCAGAACGCCCTTGGGTTTGCCGGTGGAACCGGAGGTATACAAAATGAACAACGGATGTTCGGCGTTGACCGGTGTGGGCTCATGGGTTTCGCTTTGCGCCGCCATCAACGCCTCCCACCAGCGATCGCGCGGGGCCTGCATCGCGATCGGCGAACCGGTGCGTTTAACCACCAGCACGGTTTCGACGCTGGTGGTGCCGGGCCGCAGCAACGCTTCGTCGACATTGATCTTGAGCGGCACCTTCTTGCCGCCGCGCAAACCTTCATCGGCCGTGATTACGAGTTTCGAGGTCGAGTCGGCGATGCGACCGGCCAACGCGTCCGGCGAGAAGCCGCCAAACACGACCGTATGCACGGCGCCAATGCGCGCGCATGCGAGCATCGCGATAGCCGCCTCGGGAATCATCGGCATGTAAATCGTGACGCGATCGCCCTTGGCAATGCCGAGATTGGTGAGCAGGTTCGCGCAGCGGCAAACCTGTGCATGCAATTGTCGATAAGTTATGGCTTTGGATTCGTTCGGATCGTCGCCTTCCCACAAGATCGCGGTTTTGTCGCCGCGCTTTTGCAGATGCCGATCCAGACAATTTGCGGTCAGATTCAACTCGCCATCGGCGTACCAGCGTATGTACAAATCCTTGGCATCGAAGCAAACATCGCGCACTTGCGTGTAAGGTTTCATCCAGTCCAGACGCTTGCCGATGCGGCCCCAGAAACCGACCGGATCGCGCACCGATTCCGCGTAGAGTTTTTCGTAATCCCCGGCGCGGATACGACTGAGTTTGGCGAATTCGGCAGGAACGCGATACAGCTTGGACATGGCAGGTCTCCGCAATGGATTCGCGCGACGATCGCCGCGCCCGGATGCAACACTTTAGTTCAACCGGTCCGATTGTGGCTACGCGACAAACGAATTGCGCGGCACTTCGCGAGTTATGCGAAAGCGCGCGGATCGACGCAACCTCAGGAATTGTCTGGTGGTGCCGGCGTCGAAGTGGAACCGCGCTTGTTCAAACTGGCGCGCAACACGCTGATGTCGCGATCGGTGAGCAAGGTCGAATCCGGACGCGTTGTTGCCGCGATGCGTGCCGCCGCAAACGAAAACAGTGCGGCGAACAAAGCAACGAAGCCGACCAGCAAACCAATGCCCATCAGGCCCGGGGTCTTCGCCGAAAACGCCAGACCGAAACCAAGAATCGCCACCACCAGCAATATCCAGCGCATCGTCGTCACCCCGGCACCCGCCAAGGACAAAATGCTGCCACAGACGCGGGTTGGATGCGAGAGGGGCCAATCGTCGGGCAGTGTTTATTCGATGTTTTCAAGCGACTTGCACTACCGAATCGCAGGCGCTGAGACGCACGCATTACACTGTGTGCGCCATGAACAACGAACCGGTGAATTTCGCTCCAACACGCATCAAGGGACGCGGCGCGGCATCCAATCCGGAAGGTCGTTTCGAGACGGCGGCGCGCGAGGCCTTCGACGATGGCTGGCAGCGCGACGACGAGCCCGCGCCGCATCCGCCAACGCAGGTTACCGAAGAAACCGCGCGCTCGATCATCAGCCGCAACGATTCTCCCGACGTGCCGTTCGAACAGAGCATCAACCCGTATCGCGGTTGCGAGCACGGCTGCATCTACTGCTTCGCGCGACCATCGCATGCGTATCTGAACCTGTCGCCGGGCCTCGACTTCGAAACCAAACTGTTTGCCAAAACCAATGCCGCGCAGGCGCTGCGCGTGGAACTGGCCAGGCCCGGCTATCGTGTCAGCCCGATCAATCTCGGCGCCAACACCGATCCGTACCAGCCGATCGAACGCCGCTACCGGATCACCCGGCAAATCATCGAGGTGCTCGGCGAATGCGCGCACCCGTTCACCATCGTCACCAAGAACGCGCTGGTCGAACGCGATCTGGATCTGATCGTGCCGATGGCGCAACGCAACCTCGCGCGGGTGTTCGTCTCGGTCACCTCGCTGGACAACCGCCTCGCCGCGAAACTCGAACCGCGCGCGAGCGCGCCGCATCGGCGCATTGCTGCGATACGCACGCTCAACGACGCCGGTGTGCCGTGCGGCGTGCTGGTCGCGCCGATCATCCCGATGATCACGGATCGCTGGCTTGAACAAATTCTGCAAGGCGCCCACGACGCCGGCGCACGCATGGCCGGCTACACCGTGTTGCGCCTGCCGTGGGAGTTGAAGCAACTGGTTCGCGAATGGCTGCAGCTGCATTTCCCCGAACGCGCCGAACACGTCATGAGTCTGGTGCGACAGATGCGTGGCGGCAGCGATTACGATGCGCGTTTTGGCAAACGCATGCGCGGCGAAGGCGAATTTGCCGAGTTGATCCGGCAACGTTTCAGCGTCGCCGCGCGCCGGCATGGGTTCAGCATGGCGCGGTCATTGGCACTGGATACGTCGGCATTCGCGCCGCCGCGCAAACCGTCGCCGCAAGGGGAGCTGTTTTGAATCGGCGCGCCTACTTCGACCCGTAGATCTGCTCGGCGCGCTGAAACAGGACCCACGAGGTCGCAATGTACTTGTTGCCGTTCTTCGGCATGTTGCCGCGGTGCGTATGCGTGAATGCGGCCGGTGCGATCAACAGTGCGCCCGTACGCGGAACGATCTTGCGCCGCTGATGCAGGAATTCCGTTTCGCCTTCGTCGAATCCGTCGTTGAGATAAATCGTCCAGAGCAAGGTGCGATGCAGCGTTTCCGAGGAAGCGTCGCCGGATTTCGGATACAGCTCGCAATGCCAGTACGGATAGCCGCCGACATCGGAAATATACTTTTGCAGATTGATACTGCCGGGCCGCAACGTTTTCCGAATCAGCTTCTGCAACAAATCGTCTGACAGGTTTGTCAGGCGTTGCGCATCAAGCCGGGTCAGTTCCCCGCTGACCGCATCCGGCATGCTCAGCGCCAACGGCGCCAACAACGTGTACGGATAGCGCCGCAAATAACGCATCAGGCCGGTCATCATCGCGGCATTGAGCGCACGTTCCGCATCGGCCCACGGTGCGCGTCCGCTGATCGTGATGTCCCAACTGTCCTTGAGCTTCACGTCGATGCCGCCACCGGTGGCGCCGCGCACGGCTTCGTTGCTGGCATCGAAACGCCGGATCAGCGCCGCGCACGTGGCCGGATCCAGCGCACCTTCACAAAGCTCGATGAAATCCGCGTCGCTCAAGCCGGTAACGCCTTGAAATTTTTGTTGCTGACGCGAAATGGGCAGGCGCAGGCGTTCATCACTGAATCAGTCTTCGCCGGGCATCGACAGCCAGTCGCCTGGCGCGCCACCGATGGGCGAACCCGGCGGTACCTCGACTTTGCGTGCCAGTTTCGCGAGCAATTGATCCCGTTGGCGCGGATCGAGCAACTGACGCGACAGGCTCGCGGCCCAGACGCGGTCGGCATCGCTGCCGTGGCGCTTGCCCAGCGCGACGGCCACGTCGTGCACGCGCTGGTCGAGCATGGACGCGACGCCGGGCGTGGTCTTCGGATTGTGCGCGACCCGGGCGAGCGTGATCAGCGTGCGGAAGGCGATGCGACGGCTCAGTGCGTCGGTGTCGTCGGGCAGCGTCGCGGCCAACAGGCGATCGAGCAATTCGGCGACGCCAAGCGCCTTCGCATCGGCGGCGTGCTGCATCTCCAGCCGGGCCAGGCGCGTGGGCGCGAGCAGGGCATTCAAGGTCAACTCGGCGGCGGCATCGGCGGCGACGAGCGGGTCGAACGGCGTACCGGCGGAGTCGGCGAACAATTCGATTTGATATTGCCGGTTCGGGCTGGCGTTGCGCGCTGCGGACAACAACGGCACCAGCCGTTCCGGAACGCGCAACGCGGCCGGCGAAAGCGTCGCCAGCACGGCATCGAGCGCTGCGCGTTGTGCCTTTGCCGGCACCGGCTCCGAGGCTTCGTGGCCGTCGCCATTGACCGCATAACGCAAGTCGACGCCGCCGATGGACTTCGCTGCGGCGACCATCTGGTAGCGATGCAACAGCCAGATCGGCACGAAACGCCGGCGCAGGTTGGCCATCGGTTCGCCCGGCTGCCAGCGCGTTCAGGCCGAAGTGATCGATGGCGGCGCGGCGCACGCCCATCAAGCGGACCAGTTCGGCCGTCGGGTCGGCACCGTCATCCCACAGCGCCGCCCACGGTTGCGCGGTGTCGGCGGCGCGGGCGTCGTCGTCCTGGATGTAGCGCAGTCCGGAAGCCACGATCGCCTTGGCCGTATCGTCGGCATAGTCGCTTGTGCGTCCTGGCCCGGCGCCGGTTCGCCGTACAGCCACGCGACGGTCGCCATGTCCCAGCGTCCGACGCCGACGGCATAGGCGTCGCCAAGATCGGGGCGTCCGTCGACCAGGCCGATGCGCGGCGGCGGATAGTCCATCACGGATGCGCGTCCCTGCGTGCTCGCGGCAAAGTTGTGCGCGAAGCCCAGCGTGTGCCCGACTTCATGCGCGCCGAGTTGGCGGATGCGTTCCAACGCAACGCGTACGGGATCGTTGGGTCCGCCCGTGCCGACCTTGTCGGCACCGACCAGGCCCTCGAAAATCTGGATGTCCTGACGCACGCGCAACGACCCGATCACCACCATGCCCTTGACGATTTCGCCCGTGCGCGGATCGACGATCTCCTGTCCGTACGACCAGCCGCGCGTGGCGCGGTCGACCCAGTTGACGACGTTGTAGCGCACGTCCATCGGATCGACATCGGCCGGCAGCAGCTTGACCTGGAACGCATCGATGTAACCGGCCGCATCGAAGGCCTTGCTCCACCAACCGATGCCCTGCATCAACGCCGAGCGGATCGGTTCGGGCGCATTGCGATCCACGTAGTAGACGATCGGCTTGCGCACCTTCGAACGCGGCGCGGCGGGATCGATCTTTTCCAGGCGGAAGCGGTTGGCGTAGTCGCGCACCACGTCGTGGCCGAGCGGCTCGCCGAAATCCACCACCTGCGTGGAGAAACCGCCGATGCGCGGATCGAAGATCCTGGAATGGAATCCCGGTCCGGGCAGGCGCACGAAGCTGTGATGCACGGTGAAACTGATCTGGTTCGGATCCGGCGCGATGTTGGCGACTTCGGCGCCCGGCACCTTCGACACATAAGTCTGCACGGCGTCGACTTCGAGATTGTCCGGAAACAGCTTCACCGACGCCGCATCGGCTGCGCTGAGCTTGGCATTGAGCGCGAAGCCCTTGCCGGCTCCGGTGCCCGCGCCGACGCCGAACGTATCCGCACTTTGATCCAGCGACTGCGCGATGCCGAGCGTATCGGCGGTCAGAAAGCCGGACAGATCCACCACTATCGCGCCATCCGGCAGGCTCGTGGCGATATCGCCCATCCACACGATCGAGGTGACGAAATCGCGGCTTGCCGCGCTGTTGCTGCCGGCAGCATGAAAGCGCGGATTCTCGAACACGGCGGCGACTTTGCTGCCGTAGCGGCGAAAGGCAAGCACTTGCGTGTTGCCGACGCGACCGCGATCGAGAAACGTGGGTGCCGCGCCCAGGCCGGTACGCAATGCCGTGGTGTACAGAAACCGCGCCGACACGCCATCGCCTTGTGCGGCCGGCAACGTGATCAGAATCCTGCCCTTGTGCGCGTCCACGTGCACCGGCAACAGGCCGTTCATCGCCACCGTGTGCTTGAAGACTTCGGCCGGCGTTTGCGCATGCGCGTGCCTGGCTGCTTGCGCAGCATTCGGCGCGGCGATCGCGGACGACGTGGCGGCGGACAGGGAAAGCGCCAGAAGCGACGCGGTGACCGACTGGCGCAGGAAACCGATCATGGTGAGTGCCTTGTTAACGATAGGAATTTGAAACCCGATACAGCGTCGCCTTCGCAACGCGGGCGCCGCACAAGATACGGCACAGCCCTTTCTAGCAAATAACCCGCGCCGTTGCACGTCGAACCGGTCGTTGAAGAATGGCCAGCCTGCCCGTTTCCCCTGCGTCGGCAGCATTGCGCCCATGCCCGGCTTCGGCTTCGGCAATGCCCGCCGCGCATGGCCGCACTTTCATCGGCAACACGCAGGTCTGCTGACACTGCGTTGTCAGCAGCACCCGCGCAAGCTGTGCCGCGTGCAATTCCGCACGGTCTTCACAGGTGCATCGCCATGTTGAACCCCAACGTCCCCGCGTGGTTCGAAATCCCCACCGATGATCTGGATCGCGCCCAGCGCTTCTACGAAACGATTCTTGCGCAACCGCTCAAACGCGAGCGTTTCGGCAACACCGACATCGCCGTGATTCGCGGCGGCGACAAGCCCAATGCCAGTGGTGCCCTGATTGCGATGGACGACTGCCGCCCGTCGGTGCAGGGCAGCATCGTGTACCTGAGCGTCGACGATCTTCGCCCGGTACTGGAACGCACGCAGGCACACGGCGGCGACACGCTGGTTCCGCGTACCGCATTGCCCCCGGGCATGGGCTTCTTTGCCCAGTTCCGCGACTGCGAAGGCAATCGCGTCGGCCTGTGGTCGCCGCAATGACGGCGCAATCGCACGCCTCGCCGCCACCGCGTTTCGGTGCCGCGTTGCTCGCCGCCGTGGTGCGTTCGCAGGCCCCGGCCGCCGCAACCACCGCGCTGTTTCGCAACCAGCAACTCATCACACCAAGGCACACGACCATGACAACAGCGCACGACGCCAGTCGCGACTTCGATTTTCTGCACGGCCACTGGCACGTGGCCAACCGGCGCCTGAAACAGCGCCTGGTTGGCTGTGACGACTGGGAAACGTTCGAAGCCGTCGGCGAATGCCGGCCGATTCTCGGCGGCGTCGGCAACATCGACAGTTTCGATACCGCCTGGGGCGGCGGTTATCGCGGCATGGCGCTGCGCCTGTTTGATCGGCGCACGCAACGCTGGAGCATCTACTGGGCCAGCGATCGCGATGGCGTGCTCGAGCCGCCCGTCACGGGACGTTTCGACAACGGCACGGGGCATTTCGAAGGCGACGATGTGCACGCGGGCACGCCGGTTCGTGCGCGCTTCCTGTGGACCGGCATCACGCCGACCACGGCGCATTGGGAACAGGCGTTTTCGGTCGACGACGGCCGCACCTGGGAAACCAACTGGCACATGCACATGACGCGGCGCAGCTGAATCCGCCGCGCATCGGCCCGTTCCACCGCGAAATCCCCGGCACAAGGAATCCCACATGACACCGATCGAAGCCGCACATCCAAGCCACATCGTCGAACTGCGCCAGTACACCCTGCATCCCGGCAAACGCGAAGCACTCATTGCGATGTTCGAGCGCGAGTTCATCGAAACCCAGGAAGCCGTCGGCATGCACGTGATCGGTCAGTTCCGCGATCTGGACGATCCGAACCGCTTCGTCTGGCTGCGCGGTTTCGCCGACATGCCCTCGCGCGCCGAATCGTTGCAGGCGTTCTACGGCGGTCCGGTCTGGCAGGCGCATCGCGACGCGGCGAATGCGCATTTCACCGATACCGACGACGTGTTGCTGCTGCGTCCGGTGGATGGCGACGGCTTCATGTCAAACAGTGCGCACCGTCCGCCGCCGGGCGCGGGTGTCGACGGCAACGGACTCGTCGTCGCCACCCTCTACGCGCTGGACGAACCGGCCGACGAATTCGCCGTCTACTTCAACCAGATCATGCGGCCGTTGCTCGCCGGCGTCGGCATGGCGCCCGTGCTCACGCTGCAGACCGAACCCAGCGCCAACAATTTTCCGCGCCTGCCCGTGCGCGAAGGCGAAAACGTGTTCGTGTGGATTGCCGCGTTCCGCCATGCCGACGATTACCGCGCCGGCTATGCGCGCCTGAGCCAGACGCCGCAGTGGCGCGACACGCTGGCGCCGTCGTTGCGTCGGCGTTTGCAGGGCACGCCGCAGGTGTTGCGCCTGCAGCCGACGCCGCGATCGCTGCTGCACGGCTGAGATGACGCAGTACGATCCGATGATCGGTATGGCGCCGGATACGCGCTGGCGCCGCAGTGCGTTTGCGTCGCAGTGCGCGTCGGACAATTATGCAAAAATCCGCACATGCGTCGCGCCGACCGCCTGTTCCTGATCATTCACGCCTTGCGCGGGCGCCGCACCGCGTTGCCGGCGCGGCGTCTGGCGGAAACGCTCGGCGTGTCGCTGCGCACCGTGTATCGCGATGTCGCCGACCTGCAACTTTCCGGCGTGCCGATCGAAGGCGAAGCCGGCATCGGCTACGTCTTGCGCAAAGGTGCGGACATTCCGCCGCTGATGTTCAACGCCGACGAACTTGAAGCGCTCGTCGTCGGCACGCGCTTCGTGCGCGCTTTCGCCGGCCAGCGCCTCGCGCTGCACGCCGCGGCCGCCCTGCTCAAGATCGAGGCGGTGCTGCCGCCCGAATTGCGTGCGCGCACCCAGCACTCGCGCATCTTCGCCCCGCCCCGCCGCGACCGTATCGAAGCCACCGACATCATCGACCGCCTGCACCAGGCCATCGAATCGCGCCGCGTGCTGCATCTGGTCTACCGCGACGAATCCGCCCGCCCCAGCGAACGCCACGTCGAACCGCTGTGCCTGGCATTCTGGGGCGGCGCCTGGACCCTCGGCGCCTGGTGCCGCCTGCGCAATGACTTCCGCAGCTTCCGCCCCGATCGCATCGGCCAACTCGACGTCACCGACGAAGTGTACGAAGACAATCCCGCACGCGGGTTGGATGCGTATATTCGATCGGTTGGCGGTGAGGCTGATGATCGGTGAAGGGCGAGCGGGAATGCTGAATTCGGGGACGAGTTGAAATCGTTTGCTGGTTTCGCGAAGCGAAGCGTTACAAATGTTCGCCAGGGCTATGAGAAGCTCAGCGCATTTGCATGAGCACCAGTGCGGAACCGTTATGTGCCCGTTTTGGAATCTGTAACGCGTGCACAAGCATTTGCGAGATGTTGCACACGCGACAGGGTCATGCGACGCGACGAGCTGATGCATCAAGCGCGTGATTACCTGTAAGAATTGGCATTGACGTCACCGCCTGGAGTCTGAATATGCGGTGCAACACCCCGGACGTGGGGACTAATTGTAGTTGGACTGCGTGAACCACATATTGGTGAGAGTTCGGCAAAGAGGGGAATCGAATGATTGAAGAATTTCGCAACGATGATGTCGGGTATCTCAGATGGGTACAGGCGAACCCAGCTGGTTACGTCGTAAATATCGACGATCCCAACAGCTGGTCGAAGTACCCGATGGTTCATGTCGCTTCCCATAAAAGCATGTCTACCGCAACCCGGTCGAACTACACAATGGGCAAGTATTTCAAAGTGTGCTCGGTAGATCTGCAAGAACTGGAACAGTGGTCACAGCGGGAGTACCACAAGGCGCTCACGCGATGTAAGAGCTGCATGTAGCCGCCCCGCAGTCCAACTATTCGTCCAAGCCGACGAGCTGGTGCAGTAAGTGCGTCCTTGCCTGTAAGAATTGGCATTGACGCCACCGCTGTGGAGTCTGAATATGCGGCGCAACGCCCCGGATACGGGGGCTAATTGTAGTTAGGCACACGAGGACACAACTGCCGTGAAACTCAAGGAATACACCGTCCGCGAATTCCGAAGCATCTGGGATTCCGGCCCGATCAAGGTGGACGACCAGACCACTTGCCTTGTCGGCAAGAACGAGGCCGGGAAGACAGCCCTCTTGACGGCGCTCTACCGCACCAACCCGATCATCGCCGAGATGCGATATTCGATGAGACCTACGACTATCCCAAGCGCGAAGTCGAGGACTACCGTTTCGCCGTCGAGAACGAGCGACCGTGATGAAGCCGTAATCGTTGAGTGCCTATATGAACTCGGGCGACGGATGACATCGGAAGCCGTCACTTCGGTCTTCGGACCCAAACGTACTCAAGGGGAGACATTCACACGCAAGACATACTACGGCAAGGACAACAGCAAATTTGGCTCGTGACGGATGAAGCCGCCGCCCGCAAACATCTTGCGGACAATCCCGCACTGCCCGACGAACTTGAAGACAGCACTCAAAGAGGCTGCGGGCTGGGAAACATTTGCTGCCGCGTTGGATGCCGCAGAAGCCACCGAAGCGGTCAAGGCGCTCAAGGGACTCGTAGCCAAGGTCCGCGATAAGGGCCTTGACTATTACATTTTAAATTCGCTGATCTGGCCGCGCGCGCCGAAGTATCTCTATTTCGATGAATATTATCAGATGAAGGCCAGGCCAATCTCAACGCCCTAATCCGCGCGAGGACGCCAAGAAACTTGAGGATTCCGATTATCCGCTTCTTGGGCTAATCAATCTGGCGCGCCTCGATCACCGGAAGCTTGTCGAAACGAAGAACACGACCGAACTCAAGAACAAGCTCGAAGGTGCCGGGAACCACCTCACAAACCGGATCGTCAAATACTGGTCCCAGAACCGCCATATCCAGATGCGTTTCGATGTGCGCGACGCCAAGCCCGAAGACCCGGAAGGCATGCGGCAGGGCATCAACGTCTGGGGCGAAGTGTACGACACCGTGCATTGGGCGCATACGCCGCTGCGCACACGGTCGCGCGGCTTTGTCTGGTTCTTCTCGTTCCTTGCTTGGTACGAGGATATCAAGCGCCAGAAGCAGAACGTGATCCTGTTGCTCGACGAGCCAGGGCTTTCGCTGCACGGGCGCGCGCAGGCCGACCTTCTCAGATACTTCGAGGCGGAGTTGTCCGCCCACCAGCTTATCTACACCACCCATTCGCCCTTCATGATCGACCCGCGAAATTCGAGCGTGTGCGGATCGTGCAGGATTTGGGGATCGATGCGAAGGAGCCGCTGCCCAAGGATCAGGACGGCACGAAGGTTCTGACCAACGTGTTCGACGCGACCGACGACAGCCTGTTTCCTCTTGCAAGGCGCGCTCGGCTACGAGATTCAGCAGACGCTATTCATCGGCCCCAATTCGCTCGTGGTCGAAGGCCCCGCCGACATGCTGTTCTTGCGGGCTGTTTCCGCCGAGCTTGAGCGCGAGGGCCGCGACGGGACTGTCCGAGGACTGGGTCATCACGCCCGTTGGCGGCAGCGGCAAGGTTCCGGCATTCGTCGCCCTGCTCGCCCCGCAGAAGGGCATGAACGTCGCTACGCTGCTCGATATACAGAACAGCGACCGCGCGCTGATCGAAGACCTCTACAAGAAGAAGCTGCTCAAGAAGAAACAGGTTGCCACCTACGGTGATTTCGTCGGAAGGAGCGAAGCGGACGTAGAGGACATGTTCGAGCGCGATTTCTATGTGAGCCTTGTAAACGCCGAGTTTGCCAAGGAATTGAAGAAGCCCATCTATGCGTGCATCCCTGAATGCAAAGGAGCCGCGCACGTTGCGAGCGATTGAAGCGTACCTTGCGGACAATCCCTTCAAGTCCGGCGTGTTTCGGCCACTATCGGCCCGCGCGGTATTTCTCCGAGAACGCGGCCACGCTCTGGCCGAAGGTCTCAGATGCCACGAAGGATCGTTTCGAGGCAGCATTCAAGCATCTCAACGCACTGCTGAAATAGGGTTGAAATGAATGGAACATTGGGGTCAGGTCTTGCCTTTTGCCTCAACCCCGCCGATAAGGGGACGGAGGCAATTAAATGGCGATAATTGCGGGTCCATCCGGAGGAATATCGGATCGGACGGGGAGCAAAGGGGTCAAGGTCTTGCCTTTTGCCTCAATGCTAAATCAATAAGCTCAGAGTCATGGATTTGGAAGCGACGCAGAAGGCATGAGTCGTTGGAAATGATTGGTTCAAGGCGCAGTTTGAAGCCACGATCGGACGCCGGTCATTGAATTTTCTTCGATAAGGGGACGGAGGTAATTAAATGGCAATAATTACCTCCACTCCCTTTGTGGCCCTTTTGGTCGTCCCCTTTGTTGCGTGGCGTTCCGCGGGCGCCACCTAACGACTCAACCAAGCTTCGAATAACGCAGGGAAACGCCGGGTATCTTGAACTTTAGGCTCCGCAAAAACATCGTGCAAAGAGACCAAGAGCGATACAGATATGTGTTACATGCTTTTATTGGGCACAAACTCACCGGACGACTTGACCGAACGAAATACTCCGCTTCTAACGTTCACAAGAGAGCTTCCGGGGCTATGCGAAGAGCAATCCATTGAGCAGCCGGAGAAATGGTTTGTTGGGTCTGCTCACGGGTGCGGAGTGCGGCTTTCGTCATCTCTACGTCGGCAGCGTTGAACTGGGATTCAGCGCGCCGGAAGAATGGTTTCCTGAGGAGCAGGAAGACATTGAGGCTACGCTTCAGTTTGTCCAGGTGGTCCAATCGCTATTGGCGTCGGGGTTCAAGGTTGAATGCGTAGATGCTTGGGACAACCAGGCAAAAACCCCAAACCTGTCAGGAACCGTCGAAGTTGATCTCAAGAAGATCGGAGCGAGCGCCTTCCGCTTCTTTGAGAATCATCGCTTCGTATTTGCCGGCGGAACTTCTGCCGATAAGGGGACGGAGGTAATTAAATGGGAATAATTACCTCCGTCCCCTTGTTGGCAAACAATTTGTTCAACGCCATCGTGACGCGTCGGTACCAAAGCCCCGCGCCCGGCGCGGGGCGTTACCGCAGCGTTGGGCGTCTTGATCGCTATGCCGAGTGCTGATTCCCTCACTCTTGACGTAAGGAAGCTCTTGGCGTTTTACGATGAAGATGCCAAGGCTAAGCGCCATTCGAATTCGATAAAGACTTTAGCTGGCGAGGAGTTAGGGTTTGCACTACTCATCGAGTACTTTAGGCGAACCGGTGTCAGAGCTGAACTGCTCAAACTACCCTGTACAACCGGAAAGAAGAAAGGGCATCGCCTTGACGGCTGGATACAGGCAGTCAACGCGACTTCTGGCGTAACGACGTACTACCAAGTCGAGGTAAAATCATGGTCCATGCATGGCGTGGGTGGCGACTCCACACCTTGGGACTTCAGGCCACTACTGACGAAATTGCGTCATACGAAAAACGACTGTGGAATCAATATTGGTCCAACGGCAAATTCACTGCACCGACGTTGAACAAAGTTCTCCGCCGATGAAATGTCCCTCCCCAGGTGCAAGCGTTCAGCCGTTGGCCTGCTTGTGGTCCGCAGTTCATCCTGATGGAAAGACGGCAGATCCCTTCTTTTCTGTTGAAGTTGCAAACGCGACCAGTTTTTCCCATGTATGGGTGTTTTCCATGTCATCATTTCTTCGTTGCATCGTTCATCGCGAACCTACAATGTCGCTGCACCTACCTCAAACTGCTATTCGCTTGAAGTGGCTTGCCGCCATATTTCCGTCTCACACCGGCGCCCAACCCAATCAATAGGGTCAGAGTCATTGATTTGGAAGCGACGAAGAACGCGTGGGTCCTTGGGAATGATTGGTTCATGGCACAGATTGAAGCCAGGACCGGACGTCGGTCGGTGGTTTTTGGTCGAGGCGGGGATAGGAAGTCGGTTGCGTTTAAAGAAACTCGAAATCAATGACACTGACTCTATTGATCCAGCAAGCATGTGATTACCTGTAAGAATTAGCATTGACCTCACCACCGCGTAGCCTGAATATGCGGTGCAACACCCCGGATGAGGGGATTAATTGTAGTTGGGCCCTACTTCATGAATCCGCAACGCATGGCAAGATTAGTGAGGAAATGGAGCGCCGAGTGGGAGGCGGAGCCACCTCGCTACGGCCGAGCTTCGCAGATTCTTACTCATCTCATCGAAGCGCGCCCCGATGACGCTTGGGTGCGCATCCTTGCTCTCATTTCCGAAGTGAAGGCAGAGTCTCTCGGTTATGTGGCCGCAGGCCCACTCGAAGACCTGTTCAGCGAGCACGGCCCAGCGGTTATTATGCGGGTCGAGGCTGCTGCTGCCTCCGACTCCCGGGTCTCCATTACCTCGCCGAAGTCAGGGGTTCAATGCGCTTCGAGCCGTCCATTTCGCACGCGTCCAGAAGGCTGTTCACACTCCACCGGTCTAACAACTCCCCGATAAGGGGACCCGATAAGGGGACGGAGGTAATTAAATGGCGAAAAGCGGGTCGGGACGGAGGAATGATCCGTATCAAACGCGCAATGACTCCGTCCCGTTTTGGCTTTCCTTTTCCCTACGGTTCGAGACTCCAGCCCATCAACGAAGATGCGATCGCTGGGCTGGTGCTGGAAGGCGCCGATGTCCACGCTGCCATTGAGCGTACGCGGGAAGCCCAGGCCGCGCTGGTCGTAGTTGAGTGCAGCGTAGGTCGTCGGGCTCTGGGCGTAGTCCGTACTGCCGGCGCCCCGCGCCGTACTGCCGGGCTTCAGCGCCGTGGTCAGCGTCGTGCCGCCATTGTCGGCCAGGGTGTAGAGTCCGGGATCGTCGCCGAAGACGTTGTGGTTTCCCGCGTTCGAGTAGGGCGCCGCATCGAGGGCGGTGCCAAGCAGGCTGTATACCGCACCGAAACCGCCACCGTTGTGAAACACATCGGCCGCACCGCTCGAGGTATTGCCGGAAACAATGGTGTTTCGCAGCGTCGCAAAGGTACCGGAGGTCAACGCCACACCACCGCCGCCATTGGCCACATTGCTTGCATAGTTGGCGCTGACCGTGCTGTTGATCAACGTCAGGCTGCCGTCGGCATATACGCCGCCGCCGACCGAGGCCGTATTACCGATGATCGTGCTGTTGCCGACGCCCAGGTTTCCTTCTGCGCACACACCGCCACCGACCGGGGCGCTGTTTCCGGATATGGTCGAGTCGATCATCGTCGGAATGCCGTAGGAGGACGAAGTGTAGATTCCGCCACCCCTGGAGTCGGCGCTATTGTCCGACACTGTGGTCTTGTTCAATGCCACTTGGCCGAGAATGGCGCTAAGGCCGCCGCCAAAAAAGCTGGCCGAATTTCCAGAAATGGTGCTATCGGTCACCATCAGGATGCTGCTATTGGCATACATCCCCCCACCAAACTTAGCGGAATTGGCGGAGACCGTGCTGTTGATCAACGTCAGGCCGTTGCCTCCGGCAGACAGGCCACCGCCATTTCGAGCCGAATTCCCTGAGACGGTGGTACCGGTCAGCGTCATGCTGCCATTTTCGGCATACACGCCACCGCCGCCGGAGGTCGCCGAATTCCCGGAGACGCTGCAATTGGTCAACGTTATCGTGCTGTTGTAGCTGTAGATTCCACCGCCATGCGATGCGGAGCCGTTTGTCAGCGTGAGGCTGTTGAGGGTCAAGGTGGAAGAGTTGGTGTAAAGCACCGTCGAAGCGTGGTTCGCGTCGATGGTCTGGCCGCTGCCGTTGATCGTCAGCGGTGCGGACAACGTATCGACGGAAAGTTGACCCGCGCTCAGCGTGATCGTCGACGACGCCGGCACCGTCGGAATCGAAAACGATGGTGTCATTGCTGCCGAAGCCGTTGCCGCTGCCGTTGCTGCAGCCGTTTTCGTCAGTGCCGTCCTTGATCGCCAGGATCGCCTCACGCAGCGTGCAGCCCGTGCCGTCGTCCAGCGCACTGGTGACCGTGACCGTGGCGGCGGGCGCCTGCGAGGCGGCGAGCGCCAGACTGATGGCCAGGACCAGGGGGCGGGTTCGTCGTGGCGTTGCAGTGGTGCTCATGAAGCAGTCTCCGGTTTGTCTTCCGCGGAGATGGGCGCGAAAAAGAGAGGACGAAGGAACGATTTCTCATGGATTGTGCAGGAAACGCGGGTGGAAAAAAAGGAACGAAGTAGTTTGGGAAAAGCCAAATCAGGGGACGGAGGCAATTAAATGGCAATAATTCCCTCCGTCCCCTTTGTGCGATAGGTGTCGATGCGGATGCAGTTGTATACGGTGCGTCGAATCAAAAGGGTCAGAGTCATTGATTTGGAAGCGACGAAGAACGCATGGGTCCTTGGGAATGATTGGTTCATGGCACAGATTGAAGCCAGGACCGGACGTCGGTCGGTGGTTTTTGGTCGAGGCGGGGATAGGAAGTCGGTTGCGTTTAAAGAAACTCGAAATCAATGACACTGACTCTATTGATCCAGCAAGCGTGTGATTACCTGTAAGAATTAGCATTGACCTCCCCGCCGTGTAGTCCGAATATGCGGTGCAACGTCCCGGATGCGGGGATAAATTGTAGTTGGGCATATTTCAACAAGGAGGCGGTATGAAGCAGATAGTTGGTTTTTCATCTGGTCTGGCATTCGCAACTGTCGGCACTCTGATCGGCCTTTACTTCGCTTGGCTCGGTTTTTCCGCCAGTCCGTACGACGGGCAGCAACTGGGCACGTTTTGCGGCGTCATGGGTGGGCTAGTTGGTTGCACTTGGGCATGCATCGGAGCAGCTTCAGGCTATTGGCAAAAGCGCACCGAAGCTGTCGCACCACGCTAGGCTGCCGAACCACTCGTCCAAGCGGACCCGAAAAGCCTTGCACTGCTTGACTGTTGGGTGACATCGATGACTCACAACGTATACGCATCGCCTCAAGCACCGCGTCAAGAAAATGTCGACGGTTTATCGCTGGCCTCAACGGGCCTGGCCGACAGTCGCGGCATTTCGTTCGAAAATCTCGCGAGCACCGACAGGTGGCGCTTCGTGTGCGGCTTTTTTTGGCGCAGCCTGTGCGTGGCGCTCATCTCGATGGTGGGTGGCGCAGTGGCGGGGGGTGTGATTGGGTTTGTTACGGCTCTTATAGCTCATGCCTTTGGCAAATCGCTATCGGACGTCCTCCTGCTGATCCGGGTTCTTGGCGGGCTTGCCGGACTGCTGGTCGGCTTTGCCTCGCTTTGGCTGCTGATTCGTTGGTGTTTTCGGGTGAAATGGTTTGGGTATCGACTTCGATTTGTGCGAGATGTCGCCTAACAAATCGCTGGAGCAGACGCTTGGAAGATAAAGTGCCAGGATCAAGCGCCCACGTGCGCGCCCCTCAGCTCAACCGTTGAAGCTGTAGAAAACACCCTCGCTTGAAAAGCGATGTATACAATGTTGCAAATTGACCGTACAGGAAGCGTTAAAATTGATGTTCGCCCCACTGGGAGGGGTAAAAGCACCCCTCTGAAGCGGTCACCTTCCGGAATCTAGGCTTTTTCTGCAGCTACGTTAGGCATCGCATAGACACACATGAGCACCGCAATCCTGAGGCTGAAAGCCCAAGCCGAGTGGGAGAGCTGGCTCGAGCAACACGGCGCGGAATCTCCAGGCGTGTGGCTCCGCCTCGCCAAGAAGGGAGCCGAGCATTCGACCATTTCCTACGCAGAAGCTGTGCAGAGCGCGCTTTGCTTTGGCTGGATCGATGGTCAGAAGCGGGCCGAAGATGCTCACTTTTGGCTTCAACGCTTCACTCCAAGAACTCCGAAGAGCATCTGGTCAAAGATCAACAAGGCAAAGGCAGAGGCCCTCATAGCAGCCGGCCGAATGCGTGTCGCCGGACTGGAAGAAATTAAAAGGGCGAAGAAGGATGGGCGCTGGAACGCGGCGTATGAGTCCGCCAGTACCGCGAAAGTGCCGCAAGACTTGCAGCAGGCACTTGATGACAACCAAAAGGCGAAGGAGTTCTTTGCAACGCTGAATGGTCAGAATCGATACGCAATCCTGTTTCGTATTTAAACCGTAAAACGGCCGGAGACTCGCGCCAAGAAGATTGCCCAGTTTGTCGAGATGCTCAGCAAGGGCGAGAAGCTGCACCCGTGAGGAGCCAAAATCGATAAGGTCAGAGTCATTGATTTGGAAGCGACGAGCAAGGCACGGGTCCTTGGGAATAATTGGTTCAAGGCGCGGATTGAAGCGAGGACAGAAAGTCGATTGCGCTTAGAGAAACCCGAAATCAATGACAATGACCCTATGGATCCTGACCCTATTGATCTGAGCACCGGTCTTGAGGAACCTGTTGCCCTCGCAGACAGCGAAAGCGCGAACTGCGGCAGCGCGGTATTCAGATTTGCACCGACCCGGGAAAAGGAAACGCAGGTAATTGTTTCGTCTTGATTCCCTCCGTCACCCTTTGCGAGTCCTCATTGGTGGAGCGGACGTTCGGTGTCGCACTCGATCCGCGCCTCATGGTCAGTGCGGCCGATCTTGATGCGAGCTTTGCGTTGCAAATGAAAATTCACCACGCGCTCGATCGACTCGAAAGCAGCATCAACCAGGAAGTCATCAAAAACGAGCGCCAGTCCATCGCCATCTCGGAGATGTTGCAACACCATGCTGCGCATTGCCAGGCCGCGCATTGCGTCAGCGTTAAAGAATGGCACGAACATGAAAGCGCAGTTTCTGTCGAAAAGACGCGTGGTCGGCTGTCTGTGCCCATCCTTGACGCCATCAAGACGAGTTGGCAATGCTTTGCCGCGTACACGACCTGGCGAAAGGAGTCGTTGCCGAGCGCAAGTGTCTCGATGTCTTGCACGAAGCCTTTCCTGCTCATGCCTCGTTATTTTTGCGGCTCAACTTATGAGTGCGATCAAACACTGTTTTCACGATTTGATAGCACGAGCACGATGATGCTTTGAGTCCCCGCGGATTCAGTATCTGCAGCTTGCCGCGCGAATAGTCGATAATTTTTCGCCGCTTCAGCTCGGTGGCGGCCTCCGTGACACCCTCACGGCGCAACCCGAGCATGTGACCAAGGAATTCGTGGGTCAGCAGAAACTCGTCCGAGCCGATCCGGTCGCGCGTCATCAACAGCCAACGCGACAGCCGCTGCTCCGCGTCGTGAAAGCGATTGCACGCCGCGGTTTGTGATATCTGCGCCATCAGTGCATAGGTATATCGATACAGCCCTTCCTGCAAAGGTACGTTGCGCTTGAATTCGATACGAAACGCCCCGGACGCCATGCGCAACGCGCTGCCGCCGCCCTGCACAATCGCACGAACGCCGGAGACGCCCATGCCCAGAATGAACGGCATTCCCGCCATGCCTTCGTTGCCGACCATGCCGACCTCAAGCGTTCGTTGTTTGTCGACCGCAGTCAGCAGCGATATCAGGCAGTCGAGGGGAAAATAGACGTGCGATATGGGCTTCCCGGGCACGTAGAGCACCTGACCGAACTTCAAATGAACCGGCTCAAGATCGGTCTGCAGGCGCTTGTATTGCTTTGCCGGAATGCTGGCCAATATCTGATTCATGGCATTTGTTTGGGCTTTCATTTTGTTGCCTTCCAGGCGTCTACTGCGCATCCTCGAAACCGCTTCAGATTCGTCGTCGCTGGACCAACGGGCGCCAACTACTGCTGGCCGTGCTAGCGCTCGTGTTTACACGAAACCACCAAAGTGCGTTTCATTTCAGTGTTGCCGCTGCCGCCCTTGTCCTGGACATCACCGTTTTGCGACACGATCGTATAGTTGCGAACTCCGCACTGTGCATCAGCTTTCTCATTGCAGTCTCCCCAGCCATTGCCAAGTCCCGAGCAGTCATAGGTGAAAGTCTTTGTGCCGTCGGACGACTTCATGCCGCTCATGCAGCCAGTACTTGTGGCGGCGACGGCTCCTAGCACCAGTAACGTAAATGCGCGCATAAAGATCTCCTGTGATCTCGTTGAATGAACGTGTGTTCGCCGGCAGACGCCAGCGCCTCGAATGGGCGCGGCGGCTTAGGAACCTCGGCCGCTAATGGGCAGCGTGCGCTGCATCGTTCTTGGCTTTCGCCATTGCCGTTGCCGATTCATAACTGGCCTTTGCGCTTGACATGCAAGCTTTTTTCGGGTCGCCGACCAGCGCTCCGCAACGCGCTTCGGCGACCTGCTCGGCGGCTGCAGCTTTGGCCTTATCCACATCGTATTGGGCATCGGCAACCTTGATTTGGGCGTCGTTGCGTGCCTTGGCAATATCGGCGTCGACTGCTGGCGCAACTGTGCCGGGACTATTGGCCGCATCCTGCTGCGCGTCCGCCTTGACGCCGACCAGGTCCTTGTTGTTCTGCGCAACGACTTGATCGAGTTTCGCTTGCGCGTCGATTATCTGTTTCTGGCCATCGGCTTGCGCCTTCGCAACGTCAGCCTGGACCTTGGCGGCGGTATCTTCCTGCTGATTGCAAGCTTGCAATAGCAGCGTGGCGAAGATGAGTGTTACAAAAATGCTGGCTTGCCTGCGCATGAAATTTCTCCTCGGGAGTTTGATGAGTGACGCATTTTCGGTGATCCGTAGCGCAGCGCTACGTGCGCACGCGGCCTTCGATTCCGCAGCGTACGGGTAACGCGGAGACGACTCTGTGCGATGCCGTACATAGCAACACGGGGCACGACGTGCATCCTGCCGGGAATTTTCAATCAGTGGGGAATGCTGCAGGTTGGGATCCATTTTCGCCCGGCCTGGCCATGGCTGCGGAGCAATGCCCATGCCGCATGGCTACGTCGTCGCGGCGCTGTCTGCATCGAGATTGTTCGTGCGAACGCAGCCCAATGCTGCGCCGGTGATCGCGAGATTTTCACTGTGCGCTTCCGAACAGACTGCATGGAGTATCTCGCATAGCCTTGATAATGAGCGTCGGAAACATAGTCGACGCCAGGGTTGTGCAGAGTTCAATCAACAGGAGATAGCCATGAAAAGCGCCATGAACAACGATCAAGTCAAAGGCCGAGTGAAAGAAGTGAAAGGCAAAGCCAAACAAATCGCAGGCATTCTCACCGGCGATGACACGCTGGAAAAAAAGGGCAGGGTGCAGAACGCTCTCGGCAAGGCACAAGCAGGCTACGGCGATGTCAAAAAGGACCTCAAGAAAGCGACTTGATTCAGGGAAACGCTGAACCAGGAGGGGGTTTCTCCCGCGGTCGCTCGACCACACCCACCACCCGCCACAACGGTTTCAGGGTCGTTAGCGATCGCTACGGAGTGCCCCCATGCAGGATCAGGATGTCGTCAGCGTCCGCGAGAGTGACCCCTCAGATACGAATTCTACGCAGGCAAAACTCATGGTCGGGTCCGTAAAGCCGACGCATGTTTCCACTGGCGCGCGTCGGCTTGCCCGCCCGCTGGTGTTGGCTGCATGCGTGTTGATTGTGGGGGGTGGCGGGTACTACGCGTGGCAGAAGTGGTTTGCCCAATCCGCTGCAAGCGGCGCCGTGCTTACTGCGGTGGTTACGCGCGGGGACCTTGAGGATACGATCACCGCGACCGGTACGCTACAGCCCAAGGATTTCGTTGATGTCGGCACGCAGGTATCCGGGCAACTGAAGAAAGTGCTCGTCGACGTCGGCGCCGTAGTCGAGAAAGGACAGCTCCTGGCCGAGATCGACGCGTCTGTCTACCAGGCAAAGGTCGATGGCGACCACGCCCAACTGCTGAACCAGCAGGCGCAACTTGCCGACAAGCGGGCGCAGCTTGCGCTTGCCAATCTTCAGCTCAAACGGCAGTTGAATCTCACGCGCGAGGACGCGACCACGGCCGACGCGCTGCAAAGTGCGCAGGCCACCAGCAACTCGGCCATGGCGCAACAGGATTCAGTCAGGGCGCAAATGCAGTTGACCGAGTCAACTCTGCGCGGGGACGAAGCAAACCTCGGCTACACCAAGATCTATGCGCCCATCGCCGGGACCGTCGTTTCGCAGACTGCGAAGCAGGGCCAGACGCTGAACGCCAACCAGCAGGCGCCGATTGTCATGCGCATCGCGGACCTGTCGACGATGACCGTGGAAGCGCAGGTCTCGGAGGCCGACGTACCCAAGCTGCGTGTTGGTATGGACGTTTATTTCACGACGCTCGGCGGAGACAACCGCCGCTATTACGGCAAGCTGCGGCAGATTCCGCCAACGCCGACAATCGTCAACAACGTCGTGCTCTACGACGCCTTGTTCGACGTGGAAAATCCGAACCAGGCGCTGATGACGCAGATGACGGCCCAGGTGTTCTTCGTCGCATCGAGTGCCAGGGACGCAGTGCTGGTGCCGATCACCGCACTGCGTACGCTGCCCGCTGAAGTCCACACGGGCGCCGCCGGTGGCAAAAGTCCAACAGTTCCGGCGCGGACTTCGCGCGCATCGGGCGCCGATCCGCGCAACCAGTTCGTCAAAGGGCGCGCGCTCGTGAGCGTGGTCGGCGCCAATGGCAAGGTCGCCGACCGCGAAGTTAAAGTCGGCGTGATGAACCGCGTCTCGGCGCAGATTCTCTCTGGCCTCAAGCCGGGCGAGACGGTCGTGATTGGATCTCGTGCACCGGCCCCAAGCGCGCGACCGCAAGCCGGCAGCGCGCTGGTGCCGGCGTCGGGACGGGGAGGCCATCCGTGAACTCCGCGAATAGGCCCGGACGTGCCCGCGCGATCAGCGGAGCCGACCCGGTCCATGCCTTCGTCCACCGTGCCGCTGATAGAACTCGTCGATGTGACAAAGACCTTTCACAGCGGCGAGTTGGACGTTCCCGTGCTGCATGGGATCAGCTTGAAGATTCATGCGGGCGAGTTCGTCGCGATCATGGGTGCGTCGGGCTCGGGCAAGACCACGCTCATGAACATCATCGGCTGCCTCGACCGGCCGACCACCGGCGTGTTCCGCTTCCTGGGCGAAGACGTGTCGGGCTTCGAGCGCGACGAACTGGCGCGCTTGCGGCGCGAGGCATTCGGCTTCGTGTTTCAGAGCTACAACCTTATCGGCACCGCGTCCGCAATCGAGAACGTCGAAGTGCCGGCGGTCTATTCGGGGATGCCGCCCGCAGATCGTCAGACGCGCGCCAAGGCGCTGTTGGTTTCGCTCGGTCTCGGCAACAGGCTCGGATACCGACCCACCCAACTCTCGGGCGGGCAGCAACAGCGCGTCTCGATCGCGCGTGCGCTGATGAATGGGGGGCGCATCGTCCTCGCCGACGAGCCCACCGGCGCGCTCGATAGCAAGAGCGGAATCGAGGTCATGGCGCTGCTGCAGGATTTGTCCAGCCGCGGCCACACTGTCGTGCTGATCACGCACTCGCTCGACGTTGCCGCGCAGGCGAAGCGCGTCATTGAAATCAGCGACGGTCGGATCGTGCGCGATTCCGGACCGCAGTCGTCCGTTGCGGCAACCTCGCCGGACCTTGCGCCGACGCGCGGCAAAGGCGACGAGGGCAGAGAGGCCGGCGCCGATTTTCTCAGTGGTACGCGCGAGGCGTCGAAGACCGCGGTGCGCGCGCTGCGCGCGAATCTCAACCGCACGATCCTCACCCTGCTTGGCATCGTGATCGGCGTCGCCTCGGTCGTCACGATGCTGGCGATTGGCGACGGCGCCAAGCAGGTCGTGCTTGACCGCATCAGCGCCATGGGCACGAACCTGCTGCTGATCCGCCCGGGCCAGCCGAACCGCAGGGGCGTGGGCGGGACCGTCGCCTCTCTCGTTCCTGAAGACGCCGACGCGATCGCCGATCTGGCAAATGTACTCGCCGCCGTACCCGAACTGGGCGGCAGCGTCACCGCGCGCTTCGGCAATACCGACTATCAGACCCAGGCGACGGGGACGTCCGCGACGTATCCGACCGCGCGCAATTGGCCGCTTAGCCGCGGCATTTTCTTTTCGACCACGGATCAGAAAAGCTACGCGGCGGTAGTCGTGCTTGGCCAAACCGTCGCGGACAAACTGTTTCCCCGGGAGGTGGATCCGGTCGGACAGTATGTGGTGCTCAATAACGTGATGTTCCAGGTCATCGGCCTGATGGCGGTCCGCGGCGCCTCGCCGCAAGGCCAGGACCAGGACGACATGGTGCTGGTTCCGCTCACGACCGGCGGCCTGCGCCTGTTCGGCGAGCGCTTCCTGCGCAATATCACCGTTGCCGTGGACGACGTAACCCTGATCGACGCGACGCAGAACGAAGTCGCGGCGCTGCTGGAGGCGCGACACCACACCACGGACTTTCAGATTCGAAACATGGCTTCGATCCTCGAAACGGCTACCGATACGCAGAACACGCTGACTGTCCTGCTCGGGTCGGTCGCCGCGATCTCGCTGCTGGTCGGCGGCATCGGCGTGATGAACATCATGCTGGTGAGCGTTACCGAACGCACACGCGAGATCGGCATACGCATGGCCACCGGCGCGCGGACGCGCAACATTCTGCAGCAGTTCCTCACCGAGGCGCTGGTGGTGTCATTGCTGGGCGGCGTCATCGGGGTTGTGCTCGGGCTGACGGTCGCGGCAGTCGCCGACGCGTTCGGCACGCCGGTCAGGTATTCGTTGGGACCGGTGCTGCTGGCGTTTGGCTGCGCGTTCGTCACCGGTCTGATTTTCGGCTACATGCCGGCGCGCAAGGCTGCACGCATGGATCCCATCGTCGCGCTGGCAACGTGAACGATATGCGCAGACGGAGCCTCAAGTTGCTGCTTGTCGCGTTACTCACATTGGCACCGAGTGCCTGTGCGATTCGCGGAACCCCGCGGATACCGGCCCCCGCCATGCCGGCGCAGTGGACCGAGTCGAGTTCAGCAAATGCGGTGGCGCCGACGCAGGACTGGTGGCATAGCTTCGGTTCGGCCGAACTTCCCGGGTTGATCGATGAAGCGCTGCACGCGAATCCGGACCTCGCGATTGCCGTCGAGCACGTGCGTCAGGCCGAAGCGCAGGCGCAGATCGCCGGATCGACCCTGTTTCCGGTTTTGAACTTCGGCACCGCGACGCAACGCCGCGAATCGCGTCCGCAGGGTGGAAGCTGGAGCTCCGACAAATCGTCGAACGGCACATTGAGCGCAAGTTACGAGATCGATCTTTGGGGCGGCAATGCTGCTGGCGTGCGCGCGGCAGAGGCTTCGGTGCGCTCCAACCGCTTCGATCAGGAGACGGTCCGGCTCACGCTGGTAGCGGGTGTGGCGAGCGGCTACTTCCAGGTGCTCTCCTTGCGCGGTCGCCTCGCGATCGCGCGCGAAAACCTGGCGATCGCCGAACGCGTGTTCAAGGTGGTAGATGCGCGCGCTCGCTACGGCGCGGTCTCGGCACTCGACGTGGCGCGCCAACAATCGGCAGTGCTTGGTCAGCGCGCCGCGATCCCGCCGCTTGAGCTGCAGCAGCGCCAAACGCTGTTTGCGCTGGCGATACTGCTTGGACGACAGCCGGAACGATTTGATGTCGCGGCATCGACGGTGTCTGACATACTCGTGCCGCGCATTGCTCCCGGTCTTCCGGCCGAACTGATCTTGCGCCGGCCCGACCTGGCCAGTGCCGAGGCGCAACTTGCTGCTGCCAACGCCAACGTCAGCGTCGCGCGCGCGGCGTTGCTACCCGCGATCTCGCTGACCGGGTCGGCGGGGCTAGCAAGCGACGCGCTGCTGAACTTCCTCGACGCACCGACAGCGACCTTGACGATCGGTGCCGCGCTTCTGCAGCCGATCTTCAACGCTGGGCGCCTGCGCGCAGAGGTCGACGTGGCGGCGTCGCGTGAGCGCGAAATGGCCGAAAGCTACCGCAAGCTCGTTCTCGCCGCGCTGGCAGATGTGGAAGGCGCGCTGGCGGCCGCGAGCCGGGATGCCGAGCAGGAGGGACTGCAGGATCAAGTCGTGGCCGAGGCGCGACGCGCACTGCATCTCGCGGAAGTCCGCTACCGTGAGGGAGCTGACGACCTGCTGACGCTGCTTGACGCGCAGCGCACGTTATTTCAGGCCGAAGATCAGCTCGCGCAAATCCACCTGGCGCGGCTGCTTGCCTCGGTGGGTCTGTTCAAGGCACTCGGCGGCGGGTGGACGGCCCCGGGTGGCAGGGTTTTTTCAACAACGTGCCAAGGCTGCGACCCGTCTCGCTGGTGCACGACGGGCCGCCACGTTTCACGCACCTGTCCGCCATAACCGATATCAGCGAGCCTTGAGTTCACCGGCGTCGATTTTCTTCACGCCGCGGACATCCCGCGCCACGCGCACGGCCAATTCGCGTTCCGCCGCGCTGTCTACCACGCCTTTGAGCGACACCACGCCATTGAGTGTTGTTACTCCTATGTCGAAGCTGCTGACGCCGCGCGTGAACATCAACGACGATCTCACCCTGGACGTGACCCACGCATCGGACACTGCCTGTTCGGTCTTCGCGCTCGCGGCCTGGACTTTCTCGGTCGTATAGGCTTGCTGGATAGTGCGATCTCGTTGTTCACGCCGACCACGCCACTGGTATACGTGGCAATTTGTCCGGCCAGGTCTTTCTCGACACCTGTGGATGCGCTACCGGTCAGTGTTACCTTGCCGTTGTTGGTATCGACATGAATGTCGAGGCCGTCCGTTTGCGAGTTCCACAGCAGCTTGGACTTGACCGACGCGGTGATCGTGGCGTCACCCACTTTCTCGCCGAAACTTCGTTCGCTCGCCGCCCGCACCGGCTGCACATAGGTGGGGTCAACGACAATGCGATTGTCGACGTGCGCGATGCCGTCAACGTCTCCGGCTATCTGCCCGGCAAGGTCCCGCGCCACCCCGTTTTCGACTTTGCCATCGAGCACTGCCTTGTTGCCATCCACCTTGACGGAAAGTTGGAAGGCCTGCAGGTGCGGATTCATCGCGAACGTGGTCCAGATTTGCGCCTCGCGGCGCGCATCGGCGACTTCCTCGCGCACCGTATCGCGTGGCTTTGCATCGGCTGCGAAAATCGGGCCCATTGCCGCAAACGTCAGCGCAAAACTGCTGGCGAGGAACAACGTACGAATTGTCCGTTTCATCAGGATTCTCCAAAAAAGACAGGTGGCAAAAGGATGGAAGTCAGGCGACCACAATGAGTCGACGAGGCGATTCGGCTCAAAGCCGCATCAACCCTCGTCGATGAGGGGCGTGTCGCCTTCTTTCGGTACTTTTTGATCGGCCTTGCGGATCTTTTGCGCGGCCTCGGCTTTGGTATCGCTGACAGCAGGAAGTTTGGTCGGCGCCTGAAACAATCGTTCGGGATCGATGCGTTTGCCCAGCCAGCGCAGCCCGATATGCAGATGCGGGCCGGTGGCGCGGCCAGTCCCACCGACCCTGCCGAGGGTTTGACCACGCTTGACGGTGTCGCCAGTCTTCACGCCAAGCGACTGCAAATGAAAATACATGCTGACAAGCCCGTCGCCGTGGTCGATGAACACCGCGTTGCCGGTGAAAAAGTGATCGGCTGCGAGTACCACAGTCCCTGCGGCTACGGCCTTGACCCTGCTGCCCTCGTTCACTGGAAAATCCAGTCCGCTGTGCAGACTCTTGATCTTGCCGTTGAACGTTCGCGTGCTGCCGAAATCGTTTGCGCTGCGTGGCAGCGTGCTGGCCGGCTTGCCTAACGGCAGCGAGAAGTGCGGCGCGCCGCCCGATCCTGGCAGGATCTTCGCGACTTCGGCGGTTTCCCTGGTCGCGCGTGCGATGTCTTGTGGAGAAAGTTCCAGGTAGCGGTTCAAGTCAGGCGGTAGATCCATGTGCACTTCTGGAAAGTGTTGCTCCGTCACCATCACGTAGCCCAAGTGCTGCTTGCCTTGTTGATCCCACAGCGCGATCTCGTGGCGACCCACGCTCGTCTGGATATCAATCGGGTAGTAGCACACGGCGTCGACGGCCAGATAATGCTTTCCGTAGATGCCACATTCCTTGGCTGCAATTGCCGACCAGCGGGCGACGCCGCCTTGTGGCGCGGTTACAAGCGAACTCGCTGCGCTGGCTGTCTCGATGGCGAGTGCACTCAACAGTATTGCACTTGTCAGGAACGTGAAATATTTGCTTCGTTTCATTTGGATCCTCCTTGGAATGCCACTCGAAAGTGACCACGACAATCCGTGCTTGCACAAGCCACGCGGCTCGCAGGAACCAGCTGAAGAACTCTAGCAAATTGCTCAATCCGCTAATGTGCGATTCCGAACATAGATGCGAAGAAGTATGCTCATTTCGCACGCGGCGATGCAGAACAGGCACATGGGTCGGAATCCTCGTGCGTTGCCGAACTGCATAGGAACAATGACATTTCGAGTTGACTCAAGCCAATCGAATCGAGTTGATTCGGATCAATAGCAGCGCCGGGTGCTATGCGATCATTCAACAATGAGCGGACCCGAAATCACAACGGTAACCACGCCGCAAATCAATCATCTTCTGGCGGCGTTGCATGCCGAGGTTCGGGATCGCGTATTTCCGAATCTGCGACTGGTATCGCTTCGGCTCGGCGAAGTGTTGTACGAATCGGGGTGTGCCCCCCGCCATGCTTACTTCCCGACCGACTCGATCGTGGCGCTGTCGCACAGGCTGTCAAACGGTGCGTCGACGGAAATTTCGTTGGTTGGCAACGAGGGGTTCATAGGTATCACTACTGTCATGGGCGGCGGAAGCGCGCCAAGGGAAGCGGTTGTACTGAGCGCCGGGTCCGCCTATGTGCTGCCGATACAGCACACTCAAGGACGAGTTCAATCGCAACGATGAATTGCTGCGGTTGATATTGCGCTACGTGCAATCCCTGATGACGCAGGTGGCCCAGACCGCAGTCTGCAACCGACATCACTCGATAGAACAGCACCTGTGCAGTTGGATTCTGTCTGCTCTTGACCGTCTGCCAGGCAATCAATTGACTGTGACTCACGAACTGATGGCCGACATGCTCGGAGTTCGCCGTGAAAGCATCACGGATGCTGCCCACAAGCTGCAGAAGCTGCGCGTGCTTAATTACTGTCGCGGCCACCTCACCGTAGTGGACCGGCCCAGGCTTGAGCAGCTTGCGTGCGAGTGCTACGCCGTGGTCAAGCAAGAATTTGCCCGGCTGCGGCTCGATCCGACTCAGACCAGATCCGGTAACACTGCGCCTTTCCGCTTCGCCTGTCATGCGCGAAGCAACTCGGTGCCTGAATCGTGCCCACTTGTCGCGTGACGGGAACGCGCTGAAAAATTCCGCATGGGCGTCACCGATTCCAGCGGCGACCCCGCGGTCTGCGGTAACTATGTTCGATGGCGTACATACTTCGAGCGCGCAGAACGGTAGGGTCGCGATTGAGGTAGACGCTGTCCAGATGGTCGGGATCACTCGCCATCGCGCCGTCATACGCACGCCGTCTCCTCAACGGCGTGAAAGCGCTCGATGGCAAACACTGGCAGGCATTGGCGACGGCCCGATAATCAGGTTCAATTTGCGCGGGAGTAAATGAGATGAACGCAGTGAAGATAATTGCGATAGTGTTGATCGTGGCCGGTGCTCTCGGACTGGCGTATGGCAGTTTCAGCTACACCAAAAATACGCACGAGACCAAGCTTGGCCCAATCGAGATTTCGGTCAAGGACAAGCAAACCGTCAATGTTCCGATCTGGGCGGGCATTGGCGCGATCGTCGTCGGCGGGCTCCTGTTGACGGTGCGCAGACGAAGTTAGGAAACCGGTTCGGCGCGGAGAGAATTTGTCGACTTTGGTTGTGGGCACACTGATCTTGATCGCGCCAGGACGGCTGAATTACATTCTGAGGTAATCCCCGTTCTTGACTGAGAGCAGCACGGCGAGCGGCGCGGCAAGCGCTACCCGCGGCGAGGTCGTCGCGTAGCCGAGCGGCGGCTCAATTCGCTGCGGGGCAATCTCGGAAACCGCCGTGCACTTACGCGCCTTTGGATTCGCCGCGGGATTGCAGGCAACGGCGATCATTCGGCGGCTTTGCGCATCGCAATTATGCCTGCAAGCGTCACGAATGCCGCGAGCAGAATTAACGCCCATTCGGAGAGTGTCGGAGTCTGCGTTGCGGAGACAGACACTGCGGAGACGATAACGCTTTCGTTTGGATCATTGCAGGCAGTGGTCGACGCCGCATTGGCCATGTCGCCGCTGTACGATGCGATCCATCGGTAGGTGCCTGCCAGTGAGGGCATAAAATCGGCCGAGATGTAGGTGCCATTGCCATTGACGGGCACCGTCGAAGTAAAGACGGCAGCCGCAGCACAAGTGGCATCATTGGGCCCGAACAACTGGAACGTGATCGTCCCCGTGGGGGCGACTCCGCCACTCAGAATGGCGGTATCGTGGATGAGGCCACCGATCTGAACCGCAGCCGATGCCTGGGTAACCACCGTCGTGGCCGCCAGCGCTCCCGCAAGGCTGCAAACACTGACGGTATTACTGGCCAGCGTTACAGTTCCTGTCTGCGCCAAGGCTCTACCGGACAGGTTCGCGCTGGTCTGCAGGGTGATGTCCGTCAGTGCCAGAATATTTCCCACAAACGTAGTGGTCGTGCCGAGAATCGCGGAACTGCCTACTTGCCAGAACACATTGCAGTCCTGACCGCCATTGATGACGGTAACGGTCGATCCGGAACCGGTGATGAGCGTGCTGGCGATCTGGAAAACCCAGACGGCATTTGGGTCGCCCTGGGCGTCAAGTTGGAGCAAACCTGTATTCGATGCCGAGGACGCGAAACAATACACGCCCGGAACAAGCGTCATTGTAGCCAGATCCGTCGGAACAACAAATGTCGTATTGCAGGCCTGGCCGGCGAGAGCGCCATAGGCTGTGGTGTTTGCGCTTTGTGCGCTTAGTGCGTTCGCGTCAGCCGCGTGAATCGACCCTATCACCGTCCCTGGAGGAAAGCCGACGACGGCTGCCGCAGGGTATACACCAAGATCTCCTGTTACCACGGTCGGGCCGGTATTGTTCACGTTCGGCGTAGCGCCCAATACGGCATAGCTCTCCGCGGTACCGAGCGATGGCGCTACTGCGCCGTTTGCAGGTCCGGAAATCAATAGAACCCCGAACAGAGCCAGGCTGGCGAGCGCGCCAGGATGACCTCGCGCGACTCGGGATGCGAACGGTGCGGAAACAAGCGTGTTCATGAGATTCTCCTGGAGGGATGGCAGATATCGTTTTCGTCGTTCGCCATGACGTGAAACTGCCCCATGACTCGTTTCTACGGTCGACATCCACCAGTGCATTCAGCGTCGCAATGCGATCACGAAAAACTCATCAATGTCTGTTCGGTATCGCACATATAGCGTCCACCCATGAATGTCGGGTCGAGAAACGGGTGCCTTTGCAACACAAGGGCGCCAACAGTTGACGCACGTCAATTCGGAGTTTTCGCTACGCGCTATGTTGGCCAAGTCAAAAATCCGGTCTTGCTAGCGACCGTGGCGACGGAACATCCAATCGGAGAATGGAACATGCGCATCCTGCTTATTGCAATATCAATGTTTCTCTGCACGACCATCGAGGCCAACGCTCAGGTCAGCGTCAGCATAGGAAGTCACGGCGTCAGCATCGGATTCAATGTGTCCTCGTATCCGACGATGGTCGCCATACCTGGTTATCCGGTCTACTACGACCCGCAGGCGAATTCGAATTACTTCTTTTACGACGGCTTGTATTGGGTGTACCAGGACGACAACTGGTATTCGAGCGCCTGGTACGATGGTCCGTGGGACTTGATCGGACCGGAGGACGTGCCACTGTTCGTGTTACGGGTTCCGGTACGTTACTACCGTCACCGGCCGACTTACTTCAGCGGCTGGAGTTTGAATCTTGCGCCGCGTTGGGGCGAACACTGGGGCCGCGGCTGGGAGCAGCGCCGAAGCGGATGGGACAAGTGGGACCGCCATTCCGTTCCGCATGCCGCGCCATTGCCCACCTATCAACGTCGGTATTCCGGCAGCCACTACCCGCGCGCAGCAGAGCAGCAGTATTCGATTGAGTCGAAGAATTACCGCTACCAACCCCGTGAAGCCGTAACGCAGCGGTACCTTAAACAGCATGCCGCGCCGAGCAGCCAACGAACACCGACGCGCCAACGAACACAAACTCAGCAGCGGACGGACGCGCAAGACAAGGCACAAGTTCAGCAACGCAAGCGCGCACAGGAGCAGGCACAAGCGCGGCAGCAAAAGCGCGTGCAGGACAAAGCGCAAGCGCAGCGGCAGCAGAAGGCGCAGCAGCAACAGCAGCAGCAGCAACAGCGACAGCAGAAGCGCGCACAGGATCAGGCGCGGGCGCAGCAGCAACGGACGGCGCAACAGCAACAACAGAAGGTACAGCAGCAACAGAAGGCACGGCAGCAACAACAGGCACAGCAACAACAGAAGGCACAGCAACAACAGAAGGCACAGCAACAACAAAAGCGCGCACAGAGCCAGGTGCAGTCGCAACAGCGACAACAGAAGGCCCAGCAGCAGCAACAGCAGAAGGCACAGCAGCAACAGCAGCAGAAGCGTGGCCAGCGGCAGGCACCCGCGCAAAAAGGGAAATCGGATCAGCGCGGGAAAAAGAAGGAAAAGGACGACAAGAAGGACGACGGCGGTCCGAACGGCCACTGATGAAACCAGGCGCATGTGGAACACGGGAATTCCCATGCGCCTGTCAACATTGCGCAACCAGGCAACGATGCCGAAACTGAATCGGCGCTACCGTGCGCGGCAAACCCTTATGTTGCCGCGGAACAATGGGCACACAATCGGGTGAGACGGGGTTGCGAGTCCCCATCGCTGAATACAACGCCAACCGACCATAGTAGCTACCTCGCGAACTCCTCGGATGCGACTCGGCGCAAGTACGGTAACGCGCTTCATCGAGTTTTGCTGACCCTTGTCGTTGGTCTTGGCCTTGCAGGTTCCAGCGTGGCTGGAACCACCTGCACGCGCAATAAGGGGACGAAGGCAAATAAATGGCAATAATCTCCTTGATCCCTTTTTTGGGCAGCGGGCGTTGCTGACCGGCCGCGGATGAGCTTATGGGTGAGCATCAAGATGAAGATTGAGGTTACAACCACCCCTGCAGCCGATGACCTTGAATGTATCAGTCAGGGTATTCAGGCGTACAACCGATTGACGGTTCCCGGGATTCCGGAAGTGTCGGAGGATCTCGTTTTCGCCGTGTTTGCACGCAACGCAAATGGCGAAGTTGTCGGTGGCATCAGGGCGAAGGCGTTTTGGGGATACCTGTGCATTGAACTGCTTTGGCTTGCCGAATTGGCGAGAGGCAATGGAACAGGCAAGCATCTGTTGCAGCGTGCCGAGACGTTTGCTGCGGAGCATGGGTACCAATACGCCCGCGTGGAAACCACAAGCTTTCAGGCGAGGCCGTTCTATGAAAAACTCGGCTATCGGGTTTTTGGCACGTTGGAAGATTTTCCGCCAGGCCACACCACATTTTATCTGCGGAAAAGTTTGGCAGGATGCTGACGATTCGCCGCAGCCGATCAGATTGTTCCGGGCAAATATGACGAACCCCTGCTTGTTGGCCGGCGCATTTCTCAGCGCCGTCGCGTCGCTTCTGCATGTCGGGTGCATCGTGTTTGGTGCGTCGTGGTATCGCTTGTTTGGCGCTGGCGAACGCATGGCTCGACTCGCCGCTGCGGGCAGTGTGGTTCCCGTCATCATCACGGCCGGCATCGCTGCGGTACTGGCACTGTGGTCGCTGTATGCGCTTTCCGGTGCCGGTGTCATCGCGCGGCTTCCATTCATTCGCGTCGCGCTTTGCACCATCGGTGGCATCTATGTTGCGCGCGGGGTGACGGGATTTGGCCTCGCGGCATTGGCGCCGGGAGAGCGCAGCGTAGCGTTCTGGTGCTGGAGTTCGCTGATTTGCCTCGGTATCGGTGCGCTGTACGTTGTCGGCACCTGGCAGGTCTGGTCCCAGCTATCCCGCGGAGGCGACCTGACAGCTTCATCGACGCGGGCGCGATGACGCGCGCCGATTCGCTCAGACACCGCGCTACATATCGACACGCCATCCTCAGCGCAACACCCGCATCGGCGTCACCGGCACGCCGTCGCTCCAGCGTCCCATCGACAATTGTGCCGGGCTGCCGCCGAGGGCGATGTTGCGTTCGCGACCGTAGAACGCGGCGTCGCTGAGTGCATCGAACAGTTTCCAGGTGCCGTACCAGTCGAGCGCGTCGACCATGCCGGCGTGTTCGAAATCCGTGATCAGCGCACGGCCCGCGCGTGCCGGCCGGGAATCGAGCGTGCCGCCGGCGGCGGAATGATTGGCGATCAGCGGCGGCGAGCCGTGGCGGTCGGTTTCCAGCTCCAGCACGTTCTTGTTCGACGCGGGCACCTGCACGCTGGCGTCGTAGATGTGCAGGCCGGGTTTTTCGTAGGCCAGATGATCGTCGGCGCCGACCACGACCAGCAGCAGCGTGGCGGTGGGCATCGGGCTCAGGTCGATGGTCGGGACTGTGGCGCGGCGGCGACCATTGCGACTGCCGTCGCCCGGCGCCACCGCCATCACCGCGCGCATCGGCGGCAGGCCTTCGGCTTTGGCCACGGCGGCCAGTTCCGCACTGAGCACGCCGCCGGCGGAATGTCCGACCACCGCGACGCGATTCAGGTCCGGGCGAATACCGCCATGGCTGTCTTGCAGATCGACCAGCGATGCGCGTAGCGCTGCCACCGCGTTGGGCAGGAATTCATCCCCGGGCGTGAGCAGACTGGCCTGGTAATTCGGATAGATGACGATGTTGCCGCGGCGCACGATGTGGTCGATCCAGGCGCGGTAGGTTTTCGGATTCATCGCACCCCAGCCGTGGCAGAACACCACGACCGGCGCGGATGCCGGTACCGGATCGGCCGGCGTGAACAGCCACCAGCCCTGCCCGCCGGACTTCACTTCGCGTGCGACGACGCGCGCATGACGATAGCTCGCGCCGCCCGGGCCGTGCGCCGGTTGGGTTGGCGGGCGTGGTGCCGCAGCGAATGTCGGTGTGCACAACGCGACGCCCAGAAAAAAACACGCCGAGATCGCGGCGTGCTTGAGGAGGGTCGGGGCAGATTTGTTTTTATTCATCGGCTTCATCGGTCGTCGTTTTCTCAGCGCGGGCAGGTGATCACGTTTCCGGCCGCGTCGCGGCAGGTCCCGGTGTGCGTGGCACCCTGGCCTTTCGTCCACGTGGTCTGACCCGAATAAGTATCGCCGTTTTTCCCGGTCGCGTTCGTCGTGTGCGTGCCGCTGCCGTTGGCGTAGCTGGTATTTCCGGAGTAGCTGCCGTTGACGCCGGCCGCATTGGTGCTGCGCTGGCCGCCGTAGCTGCCATCGGCATTGCGCGTGAAGCTGCCCGAGCTATTGGCATAGGCGCCGTTAGCCCTTTGTACGTGGCCGCCGGATCGATGATGGACGCTGCCATCGGCATTGACCGAGGTATTGCCGCTGCGACCGTAGTAGCCACCGTAGCGGGTCACGCCTCGGGCCCCGCTGACGACTGTGGCATTGCCGTTGCCATCGGTGGAAATCGCGCGGCCGCGCACGCCGCGGGCACCGTACGGTCCGCGATAGGCCGTCGCCGAGCCGGCACTGACGCCGCCGGCGGCATTGACGCGTGCTCCGCGCACGTGAACGCGGCCGGCTGCATCGGCATGCACGGTGGTGAAGGTCAAGCCGAGCAACAGTGCACAGGCCGTCATGGTCATGGGTTTCATGGCGTTCTCCTTTATTGGTTGAATGAAACGGGTGGTCACATGGCGTCGCCGGCCGCCGCGTCGAGCGCCGGCAGCTTCTCCAGGCGCTGGATCCGTTCACGCAGCAGTAAACGCACATGAGCCTGTTGCGCTGACGGCAGGCTGTCGTAGAAGGCAAGTTTTTTTGCCTTCAGCGCGCGTGCCCGGGCAATCGTGCGGTCGGCTTCGTGCTCGGATTCGCGGTTGAAGGCGTCCAGATCGGGCGAGGTGTCGGCCAGCAGGTCGTCCAGTTGGTGCAGGCGCTGGCGCAGTGCGTCGCGCGTGGAAGCGCGCAACGTCAGTGTCTGTTCGCGCAGTTCGTTCCATTGCGTCACGTAGGCGCCGCTCAGCCCCAGCTCGGCCGCCGTCGGCGGAGCAAAGCGACGCGCCTGATCGACCGCTGCGAAGGCCGCAACCGAAATGCCGGCAAGCACGCCGGCGCTCAACAGCAGATGCGATAGTTTCATTGAAATCTCCTCGTGTCGGGAAGGGGTGGCCAGCATGGGTGAACAACGTGCTGCGCGGGTTGCACGTGCACGTCGCACTGCAAACGAACGTGTCCGAACCGGGCGGCAGAAACATTTGCTTACAAACCAGCGCCGCACGCGCCGATTGCACTGCGCCGGCAACAACGCACAATGGCGGCATGAACGATTCCCCACGGCCGTGCATCCTGATCGTCGACGATGACGTGCGCCTGCGCGATCTGCTCGTGCGCTATCTCGACCAGCAGGGATTCGCTGCGCTGGTCGCCGGCAGCGGGCGTGAACTGGACCAGCAGCTCAAGCGCCACCATGTCGATCTGATCGTGCTCGACCTGATGTTGCCGGGCGAAGACGGCCTGAGCATCTGCCGGCGTCTGCGCGGGCTCGGCGTGGAGACCCCGATCGTCATGCTCACCGCCAAAGGGGACGAAGTGGATCGCATCGTCGGTCTGGAAATCGGCGCCGACGACTATCTGCCCAAGCCCGGCAGCCCGCGCGAACTGGTGGCACGCATGCGCGCCGTGTTGCGTCGCGGACGCACCCCGGTCGGTGCACCGCGCGCCGGCGGCAGCGTGCGCTTCGGCGCCTGCGAATTCGATCCGGGAACGCGCGAGTTGCGCCGCGCGGGCAAGGTCCTGCGTCTGACGACGGGCGAGTTCGCCGTGCTGGCTGCACTGGTCGGCCGGCCGCGCGAACCGCTGACGCGCGACCAGTTGATGAGTCTGGCACGCGGGCGCGAGCACGAAGCGTACGAGCGCAGCATGGACGTGATGATTTCGCGTTTGCGCAAACTCGTGGAGGACGATCCGCGTACGCCGCGTTATCTGCAGACCGTCTGGGGCACCGGTTACGTGTTCGTTCCGGACACGCAGGACGACTGATGCCAAAACGCCTGTTTACCCGTCTCGTGCTGCTGCTTGCCGGCGTGCTGGTCATCAACGCGCTGATCGGGCTGACCCTGTTGCGCATCGCCACCCGCGACATCACCCTGACGCACACGGTGCACGTGCTCGAAACGCAGGTCGTCGCCGCCGATGCAATCCTGGCGCAGCCGGACCGCCACGCGGCGGAAGCGCGGCTGCACGCGCTGGGTCTGGAACACCGTGCGCAGGCGCCGGCGGCGAAGTTGCCGCGCCTGCCCTTCATGCGCGATTTGCTGCAGCAACTCGCGCAACGATTGCCGGCGCGCGAATTGCGTCTGCTGGAAACGCCGCGTCCGATCCTTTGGGTGACGGCGCAGGCGGACAACGACGGCTGGATCGGCATTCCGCTGCTGGGCTTGCGCGGGCCGTTGCGCTGGACCACGATCGTGGCGCTGCTTGCCGGCATGCTGCTCGTGTTTGCCGCCGCGGCCTGGTATGCGCGTTCGCTGGTGCGTCCGCTGCATGCGCTTGCGCAAGCCGCGCCGGGTCTGCTCGCCGGCGAACCGGCACCGTCGATGCCGCGGCATACCGTCAGCGAGATTGCCGAACTGGCCAACGCGCTCGATGCCGCGGCCGCGCAGACGCGAAGCGCCGCGCACGAACGCCAATTGATGCTGGCCGGACTCTCGCACGACATGCGCACGCCATTGGCGCGACTGGTGCTGGCGCTGGAACTGCTCGACGCCGGCGACCGCGCGATTCGCGACGGCATGACTGCGGATATCGCTGAGCTCGATGCGATCCTCGACCAGTTCGTCGCGTACGTGCGCGACGGGCGCGACGAACCGGGCGGCAACACCGATGTCGGTGCGTTGCTCGATGAAGCGCTGGCGGCACAAGGCCGCGCCGGACGCGAGTGGCAGCGGCTGGGCGACGCGCAGGCGATGATGTATGCCAAACCGCTGGCCCTGCGCCGGGCCATCGGCAATCTGCTGGAAAACGCCGCACGCCACGGCGCGGCCCCGTTCGAGGCGGAATTGCGCCGGCTCGATACCGGAATCTCGCTCAGCGTGCGCGATCGCGGCGAGGGCGTGAGCGAGGATGTCCTGACCCGGCTCGGCCGCCCGTTCTATCGCGCCGACGAGGCACGCGGCAGTCCGGGTACCGGCCTGGGTCTGGCCACGGTCGCGCGCATCGCCGCCTGGCACGGTGGCACGCTGGTGTTGAGCAATCGTGCCGATGGCGGCTTCGAAGCGACCCTGCGTCTGATTGCCGCGCGCGTCTGAGTCCGGGACCAACGGACTACGCACACGACGCGCAATGATGCGATCATCGGCGTTCGGAAAAATCGGAGACGGCGATGAAATCCATGGTGTTGATGCTGCTCGCAGCGCTGGCGATCGTAGTCCATGCACCGGCGGCAGCCGATTCTGCGAAAGCCTCATCGGCCGACATGCGCTTCAAGGCACTGTATACGGCCGAGTGGAAATGGCGACAGGCGCAATTTCCCGGCGATTACGACAGCGACAATGGCGCACAGGCCGATCGCTTGCCGGCGGTAGACGCCAAATCGCAAGCCGCGCGCCTGACCTACTGGAGCGATGTGCTGAAAAAGCTCGCGGCGATACCGTACAAAAAGCTGTCGCCGGAAAACCAGGTCAATTACGAAGTCTACAAACCGCAGATCGAGAGCCTCGCGGCCGACATCCGCTTCCGCGGCTACGAGATGCCGTTCAACAGCGACTCGCAGTTCTGGTCGGACCTGGGTTTCATGGCCGGCGCGCATTTCACCAATGCCAAGCAGGCGCAGCATTACATCGCCCGACTGAACGATATTCCACGCTACTTCAACGAAAACATCGACAACATGCGCGCGGGTCTCAAGCGCGGCTTTTCGGTACCGCAGGCCGTGCTTGCCGGGCGTGACGACTCCATCGCCAGTTACGCCGACGCCAAGACGCCTGAAGACAGCGTGTTCTACAAACCATTCAAGCAATTGCCGACAACGCTGTCGGCCGATGAGCAAGCAAAGCTGCGCAGCGAATGCGCGATGGCGATCAGCAAAAGCGTGATTCCCGCGTATTCGAAATTGCTGACGTTCTTCCGCAACGACTACATGCCCAATGCACGCAAAACGCTGGCTGCCGAAGCGTTGCCCGATGGCAAGGCATACTACCGCGAGCAGATCATCACCTACACCACGCTGGATATGGCTCCGGAGGCGATCCACAAAATCGGCCTGGACGAAGTCGCGCGCATCCAGAAAGAAATGGATGCGACGATGGCCTCGACCGGTTTCAAGGGCGACATGCCGGCATTCCTGCATTTTCTTCGCACCGATCCACAGTTCTATGCGAAGACGCCGGACGAATTGCTGATGCATGCGGCCTGGATCGCCAAGCAGGTCGACGGCAAGCTCTCGCAATTCTTCGGTTTGCTGCCACGCGGGCGCTTTGGCATCGAGCCGGTGCCGGCATCAATAGCGCCGTTCTGGACCGCAGGTCGTGGCGGTCCGCATACGTACTGGGTCAACACCTATGATCTGCCCTCGCGGCCGTTGTACAACCTGCCCGCGCTGACGCTGCACGAATCGGCTCCCGGCCACGCGCTGCAGGGCGAACTGGTCGAGGAACACAAAGACCTGCCGCCGTTCCGCAAGCAATATATCTCCGCCTACGGCGAAGGCTGGGCGCTGTATTGCGAATGGCTCGGTCAGGAGATGGGCATCTATCACACACCCTACGACAAGTTCGGGCGCGAGTCCTACGACATGTGGCGCGCGGCGCGCCTGGTCATCGATACCGGCATCCATCACGAAGGCTGGACGCGCGCGCGGGCGATCACCTATCTGGCCGAGCATACTGCGCTGTCCGAACACGAAGTCGAAACCGAAGTCGACCGCTACATCTCGTGGCCCGGCCAGGCACTGAGCTACAAGCTCGGCGAGTTGAAAATTCTCGAACTGCGCCGACTCGCCGAAAAACAACTCGGCGCCAAGTTCGATATCCGCAAGTTTCACGACGCAGTGCTCAATATCGGCTCGGTGCCATTGCCGGTTTTGCAGCAGCACATCGAGGCGTTTATTGCGGCGCAAAAAGCCGGGGCCTGAGTCTGGCCCGCCGGGACGCGGGACCCGGAAAAATCAAGGTGTCGTCATTTCTGCGCAGAGCCTGCCCTCGACGTGCTTTGGTCGGGGGCAGGAATCCGGTTCGCGATCATGACGTACGTTCAAAAAGAAAAACAACGAGTCCGATGACCAGCCGTGCCGCTGTTGCCGAGCATTTCCGGGTTGCGCTTCCGGCCGCCGTATGACGAAACATTTTGGCCTCAGCCCTCGGCCCCCAGCTCCTTCTGATACCGCCACGCATCGGTGCCATCTTCGTAGTACCTGCGACGACGATCGAAACGCACATACCCTGCGTTTTCGTAAAGCGCGATGGCCGCCGTGTTTTCAACTTGAACTTCCAGTCGAAGCCGTGTGCATCGATGCCGCAGGGCACAACGCTCCGCAGCCGACAGAAGCGCGCGCCCAAGCCCGCGACCGCGTGCGAGCGGCGAGATAACCAACGAGTACAACCGGGCAACACGAGAGCCACGTCGCAGGAACAGCACGGCATCGCCCAACAACCTGCCAGCCTCGCTGCAGACCAGTACGTGAGCGCTGTCGCTATCCAGATGCCGGCGAAATTGGACGCGACTGATGCGATCGGTCTTGAATACGCGCTGTTCCAGATCGACCAAGGCATCCAGATCAACCGCGTCGGCACGGCGGACATGGGTGGACGACAATTGCGCGCTGGCGACTGACATGGCGGCGCGAGTGTAGTCGGCGACATGTCCCCCGGCAACGCCGGCTCCGAGACCTCTGCACCGGACAAGCGCGGGGGAGAGGCTGATCGGGGGGCACCGCCGACTACCATGGCCGCGTTTGCGTATCGTGCGTACCCGAACACGCAGCAAAACCGGACGCCCCACCTCTTGCGCACGGGCACGAGTGTGCCAAACTGCGCGCCGACCGCATTGCACATCCAAGTGCAATGTCGACATTCCCATCGGGTTTCAGGATTGCATGAGCCGCCTCGTCATCGTCGTTGAAAAAGCCTCGGACTGGGGCTCGTACTACCCATCGGACAACGTCGTCACCGCGATGGACTATCTGCGCGAACCGATCGGCGGCGACGAGCGAACGCATGTCATCAATCTGTGCCGCAACTAC
The DNA here is from genome assembly GCA_963711075.1 of uncultured Pseudomonadota bacterium. Lineage (GTDB taxonomy): Bacteria > Pseudomonadota > Gammaproteobacteria > Xanthomonadales > Rhodanobacteraceae > Rudaea. The sequence continues at coordinate 406,416 of CAVQCW010000004.1, forward strand.
CGCTATCTAGGTACCGGCTATTACGTTTCGCTGCTGGGCGAGGCGCGCGGACACAAGGTGATTCCGTCGGTGCGCACGATCAACGATCTGCGCAAGCGTGCGCTGTACAGCCTCGACGTTGAGGACTTGAACCAGAAGCTCACAAAATTCCTGCCGGCCGGCGGGCGCGACACCACCGACTTCGGCATCCTCGTCTACTTCGGTGAAACCTCGTATCCGAGCCTGCAGGATCTGGCGCGGCAGGTGTTCGAAATGTTTCCGTGCCCACTGTTGCGCATCGAGTTCGAGCGCGACCGCGTGTGGCAGATCGGTGCGATCAAGCCGGTCGGGTTCCAGAGCCTGGACGATGCCCAGGAAGACGCATTCGCGCAATCGCTGGACGGATTCTCGCGGCGTTTGTGGCGCAAGCCACGCGCCCGCCGAGCGTTCCGCTACGACCTGGCCATGCTCTGCGGCAGCGGCGAGGACATGCCGCCGTCGGACAAGCGCGCGCTGAAAAATTTCATCGGCGCCGGAAGCGAGCTCGGCATCGAAGTCGACCCGATCAACAAGGACGACTATGCGCGTCTGGCCGAATACGATGGCCTGTTCATCCGCGAGACCACCGCCATCGACAACCACACCTACCGCTTCGCCCACAAGGCCGAACGCGAAGGCATGGTGGTGATCGACGATCCCGCCTCGATACTGCGCTGTACCAACAAGATCTACCTGCACGACCTGATGCGTTCGCGCAAGATTCCGACCCCGCGCGGCGAAATTCTGTACCACAAGGATGCGCAGCAGTTGCGCACGTTGCCCGAGCGCCTGGGTCTGCCGATCGTGCTGAAGATTCCGGATGGATCGTTTTCGCGCGGCGTGGTCAAGGTGGAAACCGTCGAGGCGCTGGAAAAGGCCGCCGCCGAACTGTTCCAGCATTCCGCCCTGCTGATCGCCCAGGAGTTTCTCTACACCGAATTCGACTGGCGCGTCGGCGTGCTCAATGGCGAAGCGTTGTATGCATGTCAGTACTACATGTCGCGCGGCCACTGGCAGATCTACAACCACGGCGCCAGCGGTCGCGACAAAACCGGCGGCTACAAGACCGTGCCGCTGGACACCGCGCCGGCACAAGTCGTCAAACTGGCCCTGCGCGCGACACGCCCGATCGGCAACAGCCTGTACGGCGTCGATCTGAAGCAGACGGCCGATCGCACCGTCGTCATCGAAGTCAACGACAACCCGTCGATCGATTCGGGTGTCGAAGATGCAATCCTCGGCGATGAGTTGTACCTCATCATCATGCGCGAGTTGCTCAAGCGCATGGAGCGCAAGCGCCTGGGCCACGAAGAAGACAAGGCATCCTGACCCCGCCGCGGTCTGCGCATCGCCTCCCCGGGAATTCCCTGCACCGCCGCATCCGGCAGTCCGCCGATTCCGGTCGCGGCCCCGGACATGCGATAATCTGCGCCGTACCGAACTCCCATCCATGGATGGTTCCGTACGAAAATCCCACCACGCGCCCGTAGCTCAGCTGGATAGAGTAGTGGCTTCCGAAGCCATTGGTCGGGGGTTCGAATCCCTCCGGGCGCGCCAAATTCCGCAGAGTCCCTGCTGTGCTGGTCATACCAGCAATTGCTGTCAGTCTTGACACTAATTGCTTGGAGCCCCGGTTGACGCGTCCAAATGGCGTCCGCGAAGCAGGCAGACGCAATTCCTTTTGCGCCATGATTTCTCGCAGCTCAACGCCTTTCTTCCGAAGATGCCTCGACCCGTATGCCATCGGCGATACGATCGTCAGGATGAGCGACGACCGTATCGTCGGGCGCCAGCCCGCTGCGGATCTCCGTCGCCGCAGCGCCGCGCAGCCCGATCTCGACGTAACATTTGCGTGCGCGGCCGTCGACGACGCGATACACGGCGAAGCGGCCGTTCTCCCGGAATAGCGCGCTGCTTGGTACCTGCAGCAGGTCGGCGCCCTGCGCCAGCAGGAATTCGACCTCGACGCGGTAGGCGTCACCAAACTGTTGCCATTGTTCGGGCGGCGAGGTGAGGTCGAGGCGCACGCGCGTACGCTGTTCCTCGACGCCAAGCGCGGAGATCTTGGTGAAGCCGCCCGGCTCGATGCGCCAGACGCGCGCGTCGAGCGGCGTGTCACCACCCCAGCGGATCACGCGTGCGGCCATGCCGGGGCGCAGCTTGACCGCGTCCTGCGACAGCGTGTCGACCTCGATGTCGAGATCGCGCGGATCGCCGAGTTCGAGCAACGGCTGGCCGGCCGTGACCGGCACCGCGCTTTCGACGTAACGATGCAGCACGACGCCGTCGATCGGCGAATGCAGGTCCAGCGTAGTGCCGCCACCGCGGCCCTGATCGGCGAGCAGCGCCGTAAACGCCTTGCGGCGCTGCTCTGCCGCGCGCCGGTCTGCTTCGGCGGCCTTGCGTGCGGCGTGCGCTCGATCGGAGTTGCTGCGCGCCTCGTCGAGAGCGGCCTGGCTGACCGCGCCGGTCTTGCGCAGTTGCTCGATCCTGCCGAGTTCCTTCTGCGCCAGGTCGTCGGCCGATACCGCGGCTGCAAGCCTCGACGCGGCCGAATCGACGTCCGCCGCCGCGGCCGCAAGCTGCGCCGCGGTGTTCGCGCGCGTCGCCGGATCGAGCAGCGCCGAGTGCGCCGGATCCATCTGCGCGACAACGTCATCAACATGCACCGCATCGCCCTGCTCGAGTGTGATCCGATGCAGCGTCCCCGCGGCCGGCGCAGCGACGACGTAATGATGGCGCATCTCGGTCTTGCCCTGCTCCTCGAAGCTCATGGTCAGCGGACCGCGTTCGGCCCTTGCAAGGTCGACGCGGATCGGCCCCGGTCGGAACGCCAGCGTGGCGGCGATCACGGCGATCACGCCGGCGACGATGGCGAGGATCCGGTTGCGCGTCATCTTCGGGAAGGTCATTGCACGTCCTTCATTCGCGGGTCTTCAGCACGCCGATCAGGTCGAGTCGATGCAGGCGCCGGCGCACCAGCAGCGCCGACAGCAGTGTCGATACGACCATCGTAACCGCCGCGAATGCGAACGTCGCCCGTCGCAGAGTTACCGGTATGCGGAAAAGATCGGACTCGAATCCGCTCGCCATGACCCAGGACAGCCCCCAGCCGGCGGCGAATCCGATCGGTATCGAGATCGCGACGAGAAGTCCGAGCTCACCGAACAGGATGCGGCTGACCTCGCCTTGCGTGAAGCCGAGCACACGCAAGCTGGCCAGCTCGCGCCCGCGTTCGGACAGCGCGACGCGCGCCGAATTGTAGACCACGCCGAAATTGATCACCGCACCGAGCGTCCCGGCGATGAACGTGAAGAACAGCAGGCTCTCGCCCATCGTGTCGTAGAAGTTCTGGATCTGCGCTTCGCGGCTGCTGACGCCGGCCACGCGCGGGCGTTCGTCGAGCTTGTCGTACAGCGGCGCGCGATCGCCCGGGTCGAGCGCCAGTAGCGCGCCCGAAATCACGTCGCCGTCGCCCAGCAAGCGATTCAGTGCGTCCAGGTTCATGTAGCCCTGCGCGCCGATGTACTCGGTGACGAAGCCGGCGACCGGAACCTCGACGTGGACCTGCCGGCCTTCGAGCACGTCGACTTGCAAGCGGTCGCCTACGCCGATGTGCAGCAGCTTGCCAAGGTAGTCGGTCAGCAGGATGCCGTGCGCCGGCGCGACGATGGGCCTGCCAGCCATGTCGAAAGGTTGGCGCAGGGTCGAATCGCCGCTCAGCCCCAGTATGCCAGTTCGGTAGGTGTAGTTCGCAAAGCGCATGCGCACAGATACCGAGCGCACCGGCTCGGCGCGGCGCACGGTCGGCAGCGCGCGCAGTTCGTCGACGGCCTGGCGGCTCGCCGGCTCGATGAAGTCGACGCTCAGGTCCTGGTGTTGGGCAACGCGCAGCTGCGTGTCGATCATGACCTCGAGCGCGTCGCCCTGGAAACGGCCGACCATCATGATCGCGCCGGCCAGCGCGAGGCCGACGATGCTCAGCAGCGCCTTCCACGGCTTGCGTTCGAGGTAGCGCAGCACCATGCGCGCCGGTTGGCTGAGCAGGCGGCGCAGCGCCGAGGCGCTCGAACAGCGCCGGGCGGTAGCGCTCCGGCGTCGGCGGGCGCATCGCCTCGGCCGGCGGCAGCCGTGCCGAGCGCGTGGCGGACTGCAGCGCACCGACGGTCGCAGCGGCAAATGCGACGGCGACGCCGCTCGCCAGTGCGACCGGGCTCAGACGGTAATCGAGGAACGGAAACCGGTAGAAGTCGCGATACACGGCGGCGAGCATACTGCCAAGCCAGGCGCCGCCGGCAATGCCAATCACCGCGCCCGCTGCGGCGATCAGCAGCGCGATCTGCACGTAGTGCAGCGCGATCGAGCGGTTGGTGTAACCGAATGCCTTGAGGATGGCAATCTGGTCGCGCTGCAGTCCGATCAGGCGCGCCAGCACGACATTGAGCAGGAACGCTGCGACACCGAGGAAGATCGTCGGGAACAGGCGCGCCATGGTCGCGAACTGGCGCAGCTCCTCGCTCAGGAACCGGTTCGACAATTCATCGTTCCGCGCATAGGCGCCGAGGCCACCGTAGCGCGCCAGGATCGTGTCGAGTGCGTCGAGAACCGCCGACACTTCGGCGTCAGGGCGCAGGCGCAACGTCACACTGTTAAACGCATCGGTCATGTCGAGCGCGGCCTCAATCGCGCGCGTGTTCATCCAAAGAACGCCGAAGCGCAGGAAATCCGGGAACGTCGCGCCGGGCTGAATCTGGTAGACAAATTCCGGCGATATCGCGATGCCGACGATGTCCAGGCGCTGGCGGTGACCGTAGATCGTCGCTTCGAGATGATCGCCCGGATGCAGTCGGTGCGCTTGAGCGAATGCCTCGCTGACGAGCGTTTCGCGCATGGCCTGTGGGTCGGGCAGGCGGCCGCTGCGCAGGTAGACCTTGTTCAGCAGCGGCTGGCCGCCGTATTTCGGCAACGCTACGATCTGCGCGCGCACCGGCTCGTCAAAGCCGGCGACCGCAAGCGTCGCCGGCGCAACCAGTCGCGTCTGTACGGTCTGCACGCCGGGAATCTGCGCGATGCGTTCCGCCAACGGATTTGGCGCGCGCTTGGCCGCGGCCCAGACGTCGGCCATCGCGTAGTCGGCATAAAAGCGCGCGCGCGTGCCCTCGAGCGACTGGTACGTCGACTGCGCCATGACGAGTGTGGCGATGCCGCCAGCGATCACGAACGCGATCGCCAGCGCCTGTCCGCGCAGGTGAAGCAGGTCGCGCCACGCCTTCGTTTGCAGCGCGGTCACCAGCGCAGCTCCAGCGCTGGCACCCGGTTCGGGTTCGTCTGCGCACTGGCAATGTGGCCGTCGGCCATGTGCAGCACGCGGTGCGCCATGCGTGCGATGTCGACGTTGTGCGTGATCACGACAGTAGTCGTGCCGAGCGTCGCGTTAACGCGCTCAATCGCGTCGAGCACGCGCACGCCGGTGGCCGAGTCGAGCGCGCCGGTCGGTTCGTCGCAGAGCAGTACCGAGGGCCGTTTGGCGATCGCGCGCGCGATCGCGACACGCTGCTGCTCGCCGCCGGACATTTGCGCTGGAAAGTGGTCGAGACGCTCGCCGAGCCCAACCATCGCCAGCGCGTCCTCGGGCAGCATTGGGTCACGAGCGATCTCGGTGACGATCGCAACATTCTCGCGCGCCGTCAGGCTCGGTATGAGGTTGTAGAACTGGAAGACAAAGCCGACATGCTCGCGGCGAAACTGTGTCAGCGCCTTGTCGTCGGCTTTGCTTAGCGCATGCCCCTCATACCAGACTTCGCCACCGCTCGGTGCGTCAAGGCCTCCGAGAATGTTCAACAGGGTCGACTTGCCGCTCCCGGATGGCCCGAGTAGCACGACAAGCTCGCCGCGTTGCAGATCGAGATCCACTCCTCGCAGTGCATGCACTTCGACCTCGCCCATGCGGTAGATCTTGGTCAGACCGCGCGCGCGGAATACCGAGTTGTCGAGTCGTTCGATCAACTGCGCTCGCATACGAAGCGGGACGTTGGACACACGCAGCTGATGCCAAGCGCTTGCCGACTGCACCGGTCATGACTTGGTCGCGACATACCCGCATGTTCCATGGGCGATACTCGATGCGTTGTTCGGTAAACCGGTCAAGCGCAACAATGGCGCGCTCGATCCGCCTCGCGCAAGTATCGGAGCGTATCGGATAGTAGCGAGAGGTTCAGCTGCGTTCAATCAATCGATTCCGAGTACGCTTGTCAAAGCCATTTTGGATTGCCGGAAGCGGACGTTCGTGACTGTCCCGTTAGGGTCGATGACTGCCCGTTCGACAATGGTTACCTTTCGGACACTTGAGCGGTCTTCTCCAAATTCAGCGCGCCAGTGCGCGGAAGTCGCGAGCCTTGGTGCGACTCACAGGCAGGCAGGTGCCGTCGATTAGCTGCGCGACCAGCACGCCACCTGGCTCGCGACGAAATGCCGCAACGTGATCCAGATTGACGATGTGCGTTCGATGGATGCGTGCGAATCGCGCAGGGTCCAGACGCCGCTCGAGCTGGGCGAGCGGCAAATGCAGCAGATGTTGCGTGGCACCGCTGTGCGCCGCGATGTAATCACCGACCGCTTCGAACCACACGATGTCGCGCACCGCGAGCGGCACGATGCTGCGACCGCTGCGCACGAACAGCCGTGACATCGGCGCATGGCTCATCGCTTCGCTGAAGCGATCCAGTGCAGCGCTGCGTGGTTCACCGAGCACTGCACGAATGCGTTCGAGCGTAGTGCGCAGGCGCTCTTCGCCGAATGGTTTGAGCAGATAATCGAGCGCGCCAAGTTCGAACGCGCTGACTGCGTGCTGCGCGTACGCGGTCGTGAACACGACAAACGGCTGGTGCTGCACGCGCCGGATAGCCTCGATACCGGTCATTCCCGGCATTTGAACATCGAGAAATACGAGTTCCGGTTTGCGGGCATCGATCAACTCGATTGCGGCAATGCCATTGGCGGCCTCGCCGATGCATTCGATCCATTCGATTTCATCGAGCAGGCGACGCAGACCGGCCTGCGCCACCGGTTCGTCGTCGACGATGACTGCGGACACTTTGGCGACCTGTTCGTTCATGCGACACCAGCACCGTCGTCCTGCGGCACTTCCAGTCGCGCGCTGAATCCCCGGTCCGGCGCACTTTGCAACTCAAGCCGGGCACGCTCGCCGTACAGCCAGCGCATGCGCTCGCGCAGCCGGTGCAAGCCGCTGCCGCCGACGCGCACCGTCGTCAGGTCCGCGCCGGCGCCATCGTCATCGACTCCGAGCACCAGATTTCCGGCCTGCAGCTGTGCGGTGATGCGCAGGTTCGTCGGCTCGACACGTGGCGCTGCGCCGTGGCGCAGCGCGTTTTCGACAAGCGTCTGCAGCGCGAATGACGGCAACAATGCATCTAGCGCATCCGCAGCAAGCGTGACGTTGAGCTGCAGGCGCTCACCAAAACGGATGCGCTCAATCGCAAGATAGCGCTGCACGAATTCCCATTCCTCGGCAAGTGTGAGCAGATCGCGATCTTCCTCGGTCACGATGCGCAGCGCACCGGCCAGTTGTTCTGCCGCGCCGACTGCAGCGCGTGGGTCGTGCGGGATCAATTGCACGACCGTATGCAGCGCGTTGAACAAGAAATGCGGGTGCAGCTGCGTACGCAATGCGTCGAGTTGCATGCGCGCGGCATGCATTTCCAGCTGGGCGGCGCGCTGCGCCTCGAGCGTGGCGTAGGCGGAACTGGCAATCACGACATAGAGCCAGACACCGGTCACAAGAAACGGCTTATACCCGGGCCCAACGTTCGATGTGAAGTGTCCCGTGACGAGTGCGTCGATGGCGCAGATACACGCGTACCACAGTGTCGCGTAGACCGCTGCGGTCAGCGCATGCAGGCCGATGAAAGTGAAACGAAACGGATGCGGCCAGGGCAGTTGCGCCGCCAACTTGTATACGAAGATGCCGAGCACCGCGCCTGGCGCGATCATGCGGCCGGATGCGACCAGCGCGTCGCCGACTGAATTGCCATGCATGATCACGATCATGGCCGTGAACAGCATCCACATCGGCAGCCAAGCGACGATGAGCTGGCCCCACATCCAGGCGCGCGACATCAACACCGTTTTCATGTGACGCGTTCGCTCATGGCGTTGCGACTGCCGCAGTGCGCTTGGCGTCGATCGTCAGCACGGCTTGGTCCCAGCTCTTGCCACTGTCTTCGGAACGGTCTTGTTGCATGCGAAACGAGTCGGTGCCGATGTCGTAATAGCGTGTGCGAATCAGGACCATCTTTCCCTCGGCATCGTCAAAATGACCATCGATTCGCAGCTCGCCGCCCTGTAGCGACGCGCTCGCTTCGCTGCTGCGCGCATGATACGCATCGAGGCTCAAGATCTTCCAGCGCGCCTCTCCACCGGACCAGATTCGCAGTGCACGGTTGAGGGCGATCGGATTTCCCGATGCGTCGACGATTCTCAACTCGTCCTCAATGCCGAGACCGTCGAGCGTGCGCCAGGCTCTCCAGGTGCCTACGAGTTTTGGGGTGCCGTGAATCATTGCGGCCAATCCACTGATCTTGGGGTGCACATCGAGTTCCCATTGACCGAGCAGGAAGTCGAATTGCTTGGCCGCAGCCGGCGCGCTCGCGGCAACCGTTGCCGGGGTGGGTGCACTTTGCTGAGCCAGAGCAATAGGCGCAAATGTGATGCCGAAAAAAACAAGTTCTTGCAATTTCATGGTGATCTCCGCAGTGGTTGAAGACGTGGCGTAGTCTGCCAGCGGTCAGCAACACCGGACGCGCGCTTTCGCCGAGTGGTCGCGCGGGGTAGTCGAACGGTACGCCGCTAGCGGCATCCGACGCGTACAGTGCGACGACATTCCCATGATGGAGCGAGAAGGTGACCGCGTTTTCCTTGATGCCCGCGGTGGGCGAAACGTTGATTGCATTGAAAGGGATCGGCAAAACCTATCCGAGTCCAACCGGCGCGTTTCATGCGCTCAGCGGAGTCGACCTGACGATTCGCCGCGGTGAATTTGTCGCAGTAGTCGGCCAATCTGGGAGCGGCAAGTCGACGCTTCTCAATCTTCTCGGTGGTATTGATCGCGCAAGCAGTGGCGAGGTCGTCATTGGCGGTCAAGATCTACGGACGCTGAGCGAGAATCAATTGTCAGCATGGCGCGGTCGCTGTATTGGCATCGTGTTCCAGTTCTTTCAGTTGTTGCCGACCCTGACTGCAGCAGAGAACGTGATGTTGCCGATGGACTTCGCGCGGCGCTGGCCGATGCAGGAGCGGCGTATTCGCGCGCTCGCGTTGCTCGAGCGGTTGGGTGTGCTCGAGCAGGCAGACAAGTTGCCAGGCACGCTATCGGGAGGGCAGCAACAACGCGTTGCACTTGCCCGCGCGCTAGCCAATGCGCCAATGTTACTGCTGGCCGACGAACCGACCGGCAATCTCGATTCGAGATCTGCGCAGGGCCTGATGCAATTGCTCGTTGAACTCGTACGTGATGGCCAGACTATCGTGATGGTTACGCATGAGCGCGGCACGCTACAGCATGCCTCGCGTGTCGTAACACTGGCCGATGGCCGTGTCCTTGAATGTGGAGGCACCAGCCATGTCTGAGCTGATCGCGCCGCGCTGGCGCAAGGTGTTGCGCGATGCCTGGCTCAACAGGACCCGCGCGTTGCTGATCGTGCTCGCAATTGCGCTGGGCATGACCGCCGCCGGCGCTGTGCTTGATGCCTGGGCGCTCGTGCGGCGCGCGACGCTCGAAACCTACGCCGCGACGCATCCAGCCGCAGCGACCCTGCTGTTGAACGCCCCGATTGACGACGCGTTGCTCGCACGAGTGCGCGCGCTGCCGGCAATCTCTTCCGCGCGCGTCCGCGGTCACGTACAGGCCGCCATACGCATCAACGGCTCTCGTTACAACGCCGAGCTATTCGCGCTCGACGATTTTACGCAGCGGGATATTGCCGCGGTCGACGTCGACCGCGGTTCCTGGCCACCGCGCGACGGCGAGATCGCAATCGAAAAGTCCTCTTTGAACTATGCGGGCACAACACTCGGAAGCAGTGTCGAGATTGAAAGTGGCACAAGCGTTCTGGGCCTGCGTGTCAGCGGTGTGGCGCACGATGTAGGCCTGCCACCCGGCTGGATGGATCACGTTGTGTACGGTTTTGTCACGCCGTCGTCGCTCGCCGCACTCGGCGTTACTCCGTTGCGCAATGAACTGCAATTCCGCGTGCGCGATGCCACTCTCGATCGCGCAGCGATACGCCACGTAGCCAACGCGGTCAAAGCGTTGCTCGAACGTGCTGGAGTTGCTGTGAGCCATGTCGATGTGCCGGAGCCAGGCCAGCATCCGCATGCTGGGCAAATGGATTCCCTGATGTTCACGCAAGGGGCATTCGGCGCATTGGCACTGTTGGCGGTGAGTTTCCTGATCGTCAACCTGATCACGGCGATGCTGATAAGCCAGATACGCCAGATCGGCGTAATGAAGGCGGTCGGTGCACGCACACATCAGATAGCGGCACTGTATCTCGTGTATTCGCTGCTGCTCGGCATTGCCGCTTCGGCGATTGCGGTGCCAGCGGCTCTCGCCATCGGCCGCCCATATGCGGCGCTCAAGGCAGACATGCTGAATTTCTCGATCGCAGGCTATGCGATTCCCTGGTGGACGATCGTGTTACAGATTGCGGTGTGCTGTTTGCTGCCCGTGCTGGCGGCGACATGGCCGGTGGCGAGCGCATGTCGTGCGCGCGTTGCGACCGCCCTGCGTGATGCCGGAATTGGTGCGGGACATGGTGCGTGCTTGAGTCGTCGCGTCACGCTTCCTGGGGTAAGTCGGCCGGTGATGCTGTCAATTGCGAATGCATTTCGCCGCCGCCAGCGCACCGCGCTCACGCTGCTGGCGCTCTCCATCGGCGGCGCGGTTTTTATCGGCGCAGACAACCTGCGACGCGCGGTGCTCGACTCGGTCGAGCGGATGTTTGAGGCGCAGCGATATGACGTAGTGCTTCGCTTTGCCGCGCCACACCAGGCAACGGAACTCGAAGCAGCAGCGGCACGCGTCGAGGGTGTGGAGCGCACGCAAGCCCTGCTTGCGGATGCAGCGACCGTGATGCACGCCGATGGCGAGTCGGGCGAATCGTTCACTTTGTTGGGTATTCCGCCCAAAACACCTCTGTTCCACGTCAGCATGAACAGTGGGCGTTGGCTCGATGGTCATGACCGGAATGTGTTGGTGCTCGGCCAACGCTTGATGCGTGAAGAGCAACTTGAGATCGACAGCGACGTCTTGCTGAAGATCGCCGGCAAGATCTCGACTTGGCATATCGTCGGTGCCGACCAGAGCGTCATGCAGACAATCGCTTATGCACCATTCGCCACGCTGGCTGCACTGCACGGCGGCGAACGAGCCACGACACTCGTCGTGGCGACACGCGGCGGCAACCAGGCGACGAAGCTCGGCGTCATCATGCGACTGCGCGCGGCATTCGAGCAGCTGGATATGCACGTAGCCGGCAGCCAGTTGCTCAGCGAATCGCGTCGGGTCATTGAGAGTCACCTGCTAATGGTCTGGCAATTTCTCAGTGCAATGGGTTGGGTGATGATAGCCGTCGGCAGCATGGGGTTGATGTCCACGATGAGCCTGGCTGTGCTCGAACGCACGCGTGAGATCGGCGTATTGCGCGCGATCGGCGCACGCCATGGAGCAATCATGCGCATGATCCAGATCGAGGGTCTGGTGATCGTGGTGCTCGCCTGGTTCGTGTCGCTGCTACTGTCGGCTCCGATAAGCGTGCTTCTTGCCGATGCGTTCGGTCGCATCATGTTCCCGGTACCGTCACGGGCGTTGCCCACTGGCGGCGCGATGCTGACTTGGCTCGTGCTCAGCGTGCTGGTGTCGCTGTTTGCGTGCGCTTGGCCCAGCCGACGCGCAATGCACATATCAACAGCGATGGCGCTCGATTATGAGTAGGCGTATTGCTTGAATCGCCCGGACTTTTCCGGAGGCTTCTTCCTTTGATGGGACGCAGCAATCGGAAGGTCAAAATTCTCACGAGAGGTACACGAGCGGGCGGTGCGGATGGTGCAGCGGCACCGGCACGAGCGCGGAACGCCGCAGGCGGCCTTGCAAAGTACGATGTGCTGGAGCAGCTTGGAGTAATGGGACTGACGGAACTCTTCCACGATTCCTGATTTTTACGTCCTTATCGCTGCCGGTCCCGACTGGCTGCTCAGGGTCGGTTTCTTCCCGTTGTCTCCGCGCGGTCAACTGCGGAAATGGAAGTTCCGCGATTTACACTGACGACGGCCGCGCAGTCGGACTGGACGCAACCCTTTGCAGCTCGTCAAACTGTGCGGCACAGTATCGAGGTGAACGTGGCCTGATGTCCGCAACTCGCGCTTGGCTGGACGAAAAGACGATCCATCTGGTTTTCGTCGTGAGCTTGTGGCTCAAAGCCGCCTTTGCATTGGTGGAAATCGTGGGCGGCTTTATCGCGTATTTCGTCACGCACGAATTCCTGATCGGCATTGCCAGAGTCATCACGCAGGGCGAACTGGCCGAAGATCCACACGACCGGGTTGCCAACTACCTTCATCACGCGGTCGAGAATTTTTCGATCGACTCGCAACATTTCACGGCCGTGTATTTGCTGGGTCATGGACTGGTCAAGCTGTGGCTTGTCATCGGGTTGTTGCGGGAGCGGCTGTGGTATTACCCGGCTGCGTTGGTGATCTTCAGCGCGTTTATCGGTTATCAGGCGTATCGGTTCTATTTCACTTGTTCGTTCTTGCTGTTGTTCGTGACCTTCGTCGATCTGATCGTCATCGCATTGACCTGGCATGAATATCGGTATTTGAAAGGCATCGCCCGATAGGCAGGTTCGCGACAAGCCGCCGCGTATTCAGGTCAGAGCAAGTTCAAGCCGCCTGCCGTGATGCGTCCGGCACACGCCACATTGTCAGCAGCTCGTCGCGCCGTTTTTGCATCTTGTCGTCGCTGGCGTGCTTGATGTGGGCATAGCTGTTGACACGCACGCATCCCCGGGATCGCGACGACGTGCATCAGACGAACTCGGATTCGTGCCGCGAAAGCTGGTCGACAACGGGGCACGGAGTATCCTCGGGATTGCGATCGCAGGCCGCGATCCATTGTTTGAGTTCGTTGCGCACGCGCATCTGGATTCGCGGTGACGGAAAATGTTTGTGGGCAAGAATGCCCTCAAGAGAGCGGATATTCGCTGAAGTGCCGACAGCGGCAACGAGCGAGGACGCCAGTTGGAGACGTTGACCCAGTGCGATCCGCACCATCTGCTGACTCAAACAGAACGCCTCATGCGTTCAAGAGAGCACGAAAATAGGCGATGGTTTCCTTCAGTCCCTCGTCGAGCGGCATCCTGGGTTGCCAGCCGAGCGCGCGGGTCGCGAGTCCGATGTCGGGTCGGCGCACTTTCGGATCGTCCGGCGGCAGCGGACGCTGCACGATGCGGGACTTGCTGCCGCTGAGCCGCAATACCAGTTCGGCGAGTTCGAGCATGCTCAATTCGGCGGGATTGCCCACGTTGACCGGGCCGGTGAATTCGGCCGGGGTATCCATCGCGGCCAGCATCGCATCGATCAAGTCGTCCACGTAGCAGAAGGAACGGGTCTGGCTGCCGTCGCCGTATAGCGTGACATCCTCGCCGCGCAGCGCCTGGACGATGAAATTGCTGATCACACGCCCATCGTCGGGGTACATGCGCGGACCGTAGGTGTTGAAAATCCGCACGACCTTGATCTCGAGATCGTGTTGCCGGCGATAGTCGAAAAACAGGGTTTCGGCGCAACGCTTGCCTTCGTTGTAGCAGCTGCGCATTCCGATCGGATTCACCCGGCCCCAATAGCTTTCCGGCTGCGGGTGAATTTCAGGATCGCCGTACACTTCGCTGGTCGACGCCTGCAGGATGCGGGCACGCTGCTTTGTGGCGAGAGCGAGCATGTTCATTGCGCCGTGCACGCAGGTGCGTGTGGTCTGCACCGGATCGTTTTGGTAGTGAACCGGCGACGCTGGACAGGCGAGATTGAAGATGCGGTCGACCTCGACGTCCAGCGGCAAGGTGACATCGTGACGAAGCAGTTCAAACCGGGGATGCTCCAGCAGCGGCGCGATGTTGCTTTGTGTGCCGGTGTGGAAATTGTCCACGCAGAGCACTTCGGTACCACGCCGGATCAGCGCTTTGCACAAGTGGGAGCCAAGAAAACCCGCGCCGCCCGTTACCAGTGTCCTGCGTCCAGCCGGGCTCATGCCGGATTGATTCCGTTTCGTGCGCAAGCCGTCAACATAGCAAGGCCACGGCGTCGTGTCGATCCGCTATGCTTGTGCGCCATGCATTGCCACCTCACTGAAATCGCACGTTTGAATGCGTGTGCCGGACAGCGCGCCGAAGCACAGCGCCGTTGTCTTGGTTTCGCCGACTGGTTGACCCGGCCGGCATATCAATGAGAAATCCGAACGTGCCCGGCTTGAGTGCGTGCGCGCAGGCGGCGCCGTGGTAGTCGTCCATCGCCCGGAATCGCAACAGGTCGGGTTTGGCGATCCGCAGCGACGCTGCGAACGCGTGCGCCGTGCGGCGCGCTGCACTACGGACAAGGCGCAAACCATTCGCCGCTGCCATCTTCAACGCGCACAATGACCACCGCCGCTCCCACGGCGTTTGGATCACGCCTGCGAACCTTTGCGGCGCCGCTCTTGCTGGGACTGGTTTGTCTGCTGGTTTACAACGCGAACCTGCGAGTCATCGGCGCCGGCGACACCATGTCCGCTCGCTATCTGCCGCTGATTGTCTGGCATGACGGCACGCTGCAACTCAACGCGCAAGCGCACCTGCTGGCGCGTGGACATCCTCTCGAACTTGCACTGCTGCGGCCTGCGGGTGCTGCCGGAAAGGTCGCCTATTTCGATCCGACGGCGTACTGGATGATGCGCACTCGCCGGCACGAGCTGGCGTCGGTATATCCCGTGGTGACGCCATTGCTGGTGGCGCCGCTGTACATCCCGGCCGTCGTCTGGCTCGATGCGCACGGTTGGCAGCAGCCGCAGGTCGACCGGGTGGCCGAGCTGATGGAGAAGCTCGCCGCGTCGATCCTCGCGGCGGTGGCAAGCATCCTCATGTACTTGTTGCTGCGCCGTGAGGCAAACCGGTGGGCCCTTCTGCTGGCACTCGCGTTCGCCCTCGGAACCGATACCTGGATGATTTCCAGCCAGGCCCTTTGGCAACACGGTACCGGGGAACTGCTGATCGCGCTGGCATTGCTGCTGGTGCTGTCCCGGGCCAGCCCATTGCGGACTTCGCTGCTCGGTGCCGTGTGCGTTCTGATGACGGCCAATCGCCCGCCGGACGCGCTGGTTGCCGCGGCAATCGGACTGTTCATCGTGTACCGGGACTGGCGCAGCACGGCGTGGCTTGTCGCTGGTGGTGTGGTCCCGCTGGCAGCGTTGCTCTACTACAACCTCGGCTTCATCGGCCTGCTGGCCGGTGGCTATGGACTCGTCAGTCTGCCTGACAACTACTTCCATCACGACTGGTCGGGACTGCTCGGACTGCTGGTCAGCCCGACCCACGGGCTGCTCGTTTTTTCGCCGTTCCTGATTCTCGTTCCGGTCGGCTTGGCGCAGCGCTTGCGCGCACCGGATTCGCGCGTGTTGGCTGCACTCCTCGCGCTGGCCGTCGCCGCCCAGATCGTGGTCTATGCGATGGTCGACTGGCGCGCCGGCATGTGCTGGGGGCCGCGCTACATGACCGACATTCTGCCGATCCTCGCGTGGATGATCCTGCCCGCTCCGCGCCTGCTGCGTCCATGCGCGCGCGGCCTGTTCATTCTGGCGATCGTCGCATCCGTGGGCGTGCAGGTGGTGGGAGCCTTCTGGTACACGAAGACCAGCGACAAACGCATCTACGGCCCGAACCCCAACTCCATGCGCGGCGCATGGAATCCGCGAAATACGCCGTTTCTGGTCGAGCTGCGTCATCCGCCTGCGGGCGCCGAGCTTCAGTGCAACGCTACCGGCACGATCGACCGCGTGGGCCAATCCGTACTCTCCGTCGCCGGCACGGTGCCCAGGCTGAAACCCGGGGCAGTCATCAAAGGATGGGCGCTCGCCTGTGGGCGCACGCCCGCCCAGTTGGCGGTGCTGATCGATGGCGTCGTGGTCGGCGCGACCGCACATTTCCTGCCGCGGCCGGACGTCGACAAGGCCATGCACACCCACGCCGCCTCGGGCTGGCACGTGTCCGCCAAACTCTGGGGCGTGCCACCGGGAGAGCGCACGCTTCAGCTTGCCGTTCGCATCGGACCCCGAAGCGATTTCCGTATCGTGCGCGAACAACGCGTGTTCGTCATCGCACAGCAGCCGCTCGCGCAGACCGGTGCGAAGCGACAACCGCTATCGGCATCGGGGCTGGATGCAATGGCCACACGCGCGGCGGCGTTGTTGCGCGAAGATCAGACCGACTACGGCGCCTGGCTCACCGCGCATACGACGGGCATGCGTTATCAGGTGCCGCATCAGGAGTTCAACACGTTCACCACGTCGATGCTGGTCGATCTGCTCGCGCCGCTGGCGCAACGGCAACATCTCGACGCCGCGCTGGCGCGCGCACGCGCGCATCTTGCGGCGCAAATCGAAAGCGACGGACTGGTGCGCTACCACGGGTTGCCGGACGCGCCGACGATAGGCAAGCTCGGGTGCGTCATCACGCCGGATGCCGACGACACCGCCCTGGTGTGGAGAATCGCCGGACGCGCTGACGATCCGAGGCGGCAGCGCATGCTCGACACGCTCGCTCGTTATCGCGACGCGCGAGGCTTCTACCGTACCTGGCTCGCGCCGCAAAAAGACTATCAGTGCATCGATCCCGGCGGCGATCCCGATCCGACAGATGTGGCCATCCAGATGCACGTGTATTTGATGTTGCGCGCGTTTGATCCTCCCGCCGCGCAGCAACTTTGCACTGCGCTGCAACGCTCGTTCCGCGACGGAGACGTCTGGGTCTATTACGCCAAGTCCGCGCTCATACCCTACCTGCGCTCGGCCGAACTGAATCAACTTGGCTGCACGCTCACGCTGCCGATGGAACGCCTGGCGCTTCCCGCCCGCGGACAGGACGTGTGGAGCCAGGCGGTACGCCTGCTGGTCGAGGCGACATCGCTGCCGCTGCATGCGGACACGGAACCGGCGAACATCGAGCCGGCGAATATCGAACCCGCGCATGTGCAACAGTCGGCCCGCGTCCTGCTTTCGCAGTTGGCCGACGACGATTTCGCGTTGATCCGCCGGGATCCGCCCTTGCTGTATCACAACGATCCGGGCGCGCACGTGTCGCGATTCTACTGGTCGGAAGACATCGGCTATGCACTGTGGCTGAGGTTGTACGAAGCCGCCGGCATCGAAACCGAATCCGATCCTCAATCATCGAGATGATATTGCCGTCGCTGCTTCGAAAATGCGCGCGCATCCTGCGGCACTTCGCGTCCACGCGTGCGGTCGAAGTGCTCGCACTTCAGGCTTCTCCGATTCTCGGAAGCTTTCTCGGCGGCTACAGCGTCCAACGCAGTGGCACCTTGCCGATCGGCCTGCTGCTGCTCGGCAGCTGCTTGCTCACTGCCCACATCTTCGTGTTCAACGATTGGGCCGGGTACCACAGCGATGGGCGCGATCCGCTGCGTGCGCTGCTCGTGGCCAGCCGCCAGGATATCCGCAGACGCGAGGTCGCATATGTCGCGTTCGCCCTGCTCATCCTCGCGTTCGCCACCCTCGCTGCTGTCAGCCTTCGGGCGTTGTTTCTCGGCGCCGCGATCGCGGCACTCGGCTTCCTGTATTCCGCTTCGCCGGTGTTCGGCAAGAGCACGCCCATCGCCGCATCGCTCAACCACCTGATCGGGGGCACGCTTCACTTCCTGCTCGGCTACACGCTGGCCCATGCGTTTGACGCGAACGGTGTCTGGGTCGGCGCGTTTTTCGGCCTGGTGTTCGCCGCAGGCCATCTCAACCAGGAAGTACGCGATTACAAGGGCGACCTGCGCAACGGCATCCGCACCAGCGCCGTGGCGTTCGGCAAGCAACGCGCGTTCATCGCCAGCACATTCACGTTTACGGCGGCCTATGCGATGCTCACTGCGCTGGCAGCGTTCGACATTCTGCCGCGCCTGTTGCTATTGAGTCCCGTCGCGTGGCTGCTGCACCTGGCATGGTCCCGGCAGGCGCTGCGGCACGGACTGGATTTCGACAGCGCGGTATGGATGCAACGGCGCTATCGATGCCTGTTCGCGCTGATTGGGTTGGTGATGCTGGCCGGTCAGGTTTGACCGGTTGTTCTTCGGAGCGGGTGCAGCCTTGCGCCGGCCATCTGCTGGCACGCCGGGAAAGCAGGATTGTCGAGGCTTCACACGGAATCGGGGAAATGATGCAAACATGAAACTGTCCGTCGTGATTCCCTGCTACAACGAGGAAACAACCATCCGTGCCATCGTCGACGCCGTGCGCATTTCGCCGTACGCGCCGAAGGAAATCATCATCGTCGACGACTGCTCGCGCGACAACACGCGTGCGATCCTGAAAACGGAAATTGCCCCGCTGGTGCAACAGATTCATTATCACGAGGTCAACCAGGGCAAAGGCGCTTGTTTGCGCACCGGCATCGCGGCCGCGAGCGGAGACATCGTGATCATCCAGGACGCCGACCTCGAATACGATCCGAACGAATATCCCGTGCTGGTGGAACCCATACTCAGTGATCGCGCCGACGTCGTATACGGCTCTCGCTTCATGAATGCACGGCCGCCGGGCATGCTGTATCGGCAGCGGATCGGCAACAACGTACTCACATTCTTGTCGAACCTTTTCACGGGTTTGCGCCTCACCGACATGGAAACCTGCTACAAGGTATTCCGTCGCGACATCATCCAGGCAATCGCGGTCGAGGAAAACCGTTTCGGCTTCGAACCCGAAGTCACTGCCAAAGTCGCGAAAACCGGATGCCGCATCCTCGAAGTCGCAATCTCCTATCGCGGCCGCAGCCATGCCGACGGCAAGAAGATCGGATGGAAGGATGGTCTGCGCGCGCTTTACTGCATTGTCAGGTACAACCGCCCGCTGCGCGCACCGTTGCGCAACGACATGGTTGCCGGTCGGCACAAACCGGGTGCGGATATCGGTCGCGGCTCGATGTGATTGTCCGGCAGAGCTGGCCCCGTTCGTCTGGACAGATTTTCCGCTTTGCCAAGCGATCCTTCTGCTTCATTCTTGCTTGAATAAATCTATATTTGTCGCCCGTGCTTGTTCGCTAGTGCGTCAAGTGGCCTTGCGTTGCTCGAGCGTCGCTACGAAGCAAAGCTCATCCGGGGTCTTTGCATTCAGACAGGAATGCGGGCAGCACCGCACAATTGAACAGGTTGCGGAATTGTGCCGACGCTTGTCTGCAAATCCCGGTTTGCCAATGACATTGGCGGTAATGCGTCAACTGCTTTGCGCACCAACAAAGTGACGCTGAACCAACTCCCTTTCCCCGTCCCACCGATAGGCCACCAGCGGCCCACCTTTGCCGGCGCTGTAGTCGACGCACGCGACGCGCGGTGCGAGCAAGGTCGGCTGGCCGGTCATCCAGTAGTGGCCGATGAAAACGGGTTTGTCGCCGCTGTAGCCGAAGCGGACGTCTTCGGGGATGTCGATGTCCGGCAATGACGGGCGCATCGCGTCGCCGACGATTGCGGATTGCCGAAACGTTGTCGCGGTTGCGTCCCACCAGCGCGTGCGCGCCTCGCTGCGCATGTCGTCGCCCATCTTGAATTGCATGCCGTCGGGCAGTTTGACTTCCGGGCCTTTGAGAATCGCCTCGACTGCATGAAATTCCGCGGAGCCACGTCGGCTGGCTTTCTTGATCAACGCGGCGTCAAGTCGATTGCCGGGTTGCAGAAGCGGCTTCAGGTAGGCGATATGTCGCGGATGCCAGCACGCGTGGACCGCGCGCAGTCCGGGCAGATCCAGCCACAACGGCAAGGTCATGAACCAGTCGAGAACGTCCTTGCGCGACTTCGGCTTGCCATCCGTTGCGGTCAGGAACGCGCGATGCTGGTGCGTATTTTTTGACGAGTGCGGGCGTAGGTGCTTGCCTGGTGTTTCCGGATCAGGCGTGTGCCAGGCAATGGCATTGAATTCGTGGTTGCCCATGATCGCAAGCGCCGCCTGCGCCTCGACCATCGCGCGCACGATGCGCACGGTTTCCAATTGATGCGGGCCGCGATCGATGAAGTCGCCGATGAAGATGGCGGTGCGATCCGCATGCCGCCATGCGCCGTCGCGTTCGCGATAGCCCAATTTTCGCAGCAGCGCCTTGAGCACACTGGCGTGGCCGTGAATGTCGCCGATGATGTCGTAGCTCATGTCGACACGCAGTTTAGCAAGCAGGCGCAGTCAAAGCCTCGTCGCAGCCCCTGAGACATCGACACGATGAAATACGCCAGCCGCGAGGTGCGGCGAAATCGGGGGATTTCAATGAACCATTCCGACCTTGAACTGCAGTTGCTTGGCCGGCTTTGCGCGAAAGGCAAATCTGCCGTGGGTTTGGGCATAGATCTGGGCACGACCAAATCGAGCGTCGCCTATGCGAATTTCGACGCGGATGCCGGTGAGCTGACTTGCCGGTGTCTGCGCTTCGCCCAAGTCGATGGCAGCTTGCGCGTGGGTGTTCCTTCGGTGGTCGCAACGAACGGCGACACCACCTTGTTCGGTGCCGCTGCCCTGGCTCGCCGTGGCAAGCCCGGCGCGCATCCCGAACGCAATCTGTTTTACGAGACCAAGAATCTGATCGGTTTGCGCTACACGTATGCGCGCGCGGCGCAGGATTTTCGCAATCCCACCGAAATCGCGATGCAGCTGCTGCGCCATCTGCGCGAGAACATCGACGATTCAGTCGCGCTGCGCGCCAAACCGCCGGCTGTTGTGGCGGTACCGGCTTCATTCCACGGCGCGCAGCGGCAGGCCACGGTGCGTGCCGCGCGATCCGCATTCGACGTGGACGAAAACGCCAGCGCAATCCGCTTGATCGACGAACCCTACGCCGCGTTCATGGATTTGAAGTTTCGTTGTTCCGAAAGAGCCGATGCTTTGCTGCGCGACGATGCCAACATTCTCGTGTTCGATTTCGGCGGCGGTACTTGCGACGTCGCAATCTTCCGTGTCGACAGTGTCTGCGGCGGTGCGTTGGGCGCGCGCCTGCTCGGCACCAGCCGATACCACCGCCTGGGCGGTGGCGACATCGATCGTGCCATTGTCCACGATGTGCTGATTCCGCAGCTGCTCGAACAGAATCATCTCGATCGCTACGCGTTGTCGTGGTACGACAAGCGGCGCAGGATCGAACCGCAATTGCTGAATGTGGCGGAACGTCTGAAGATTTCGTTGAGCAATCGTATCGGCACGCTGCGCGCCGCCGACAAGGCAGTCGATGACGTCATTGCGAGTCGCAGCATCGATGTGACCGTCGAGTGGAACGAGCGCACGCTTCGACTCGACGAGCCGCACCTCACGCTGGCGCAACTCAATGCGCTGATGAAGCCGTTTCTCGATCCGGAACCGGCCCCGGAAGCCGGCGACGACTTCGTGCAGCGCAGCTCGCTGTTCGCACCTGTGGTGCAGGCGCTGATGCGCGCGCATCTCGAACCCGACGATATTCACGGCATTCTTCTGTGCGGATCGAGCAGCCTTCTGCCGCCGGTACATGACGCACTCAAGAGCAAATTTCCCGAGGCTCGACACGTGCTGATCGGCGATGCGGATGAATTGCAAGGCACGGTGGCACGCGGCGCTGCGCTGCAAGCCCTGAGCCTGCAGGCGTTCGGCGAACCCCTGATCGCTCCGGTGTGCAGCGCCGAACTTTCGTTGCGCGTGGTCTCCGGCAGCGTGGCGCTGATGCATGCAGGGGATTCGGTGCCGAACGCCTCGAAACAATCGACCTTTTTGCGGCCACCGCGGGACAGCGAGCAGCTGCCTGCCGACATCGCCGTCGAAATCGTCGCCGATGACCAACGCGCGGTCGGGCGTTCGCTTTGGAGCCTGCCGGCGCCGGTGAGAACGTCGGATCGCCTTGCGCTCGATTGGTGCATGGACGAAAACCAGTGCGTGGAACTGCGTCTGTCGCGCATCGACCATGCGGATACCGAACCGTTCGTGCACCGTTTCGATGCCCCGATCATGCATCGCGATCCCGGCCAGATCGTGCGCTGCCGAATGCTCGAGCGCGAGGAACAAATCCGCAACGACGAAATCCCGCGCGCACAGCTGGGCGACGCGTTCGAACAGCACGCCCGCGATTGCGCGGCTTTGGGCGAGTACGAAAAAGCCCTGCACTTCGTCAGCCTTGCAATGCAGGAGAAAGACCAAACCGTGACCCTGCTTAATCTTCGCGGCTTATATCGCGAACGCATCGGCGATCGCGATGGCGCAATGGCCAGCTACAAGCAGGCCGGAGAATGCTCGACAACCCGCTTCAACTCCGGCTTGCTGCTCTACAAGAACGAGGATTTCGAACAGGCACTGCTGCACGTGGATTCCGCCATCAAACTGGAACAAAGCCGCGCCTATCACGCGCTGCGTGGCGACATCCTCTGCAGAATGGGTAAGACCGAGCAATCGCGACTGGAATGGCAGGATGCGATTGCGGGCGCGCCAAATTGGGCGTCGTTGGACAACTTCGAACTTGGCTGGATGGAATCCGCAGCGCGCCAGTTGGGCGCCAGCACGCTTCTCGAGCGCATCAAACAGGAGCGAAAACGCTTCGCGAATCCGGCTACAGTCGGTGCGCGCCAGGGAGAATTGCCGGAGGTGGTTGAGGCAGGGACCAAATCGGTTGCAGCGGTGGCGGGACCGCGAGCGGGCATCTGAGACGCTCCGCGAACTTCGCAAATTCGATTTCAGCCGCAGAAGGTATTTTCGGAAAGACCTGATGAGGATCGAACAACTGCACCCTGCCGCAGAGAAGTGGCTGACCGCATTTCCATACGCATTGATCCTTCGTCCATGGAAAAAATGGCGCTTTCTATACATTTCGGCTTGGTCGATTGCGTAAATTGCGCCGGACCGGCAGTGCCATCGGGCGGCGGACTTGCGCTTTCACCGGATTCGTTGGTACCGAAGCTGTTGCGCCCGATGGCGAGGCCGGCGAACGCATGAAGTCGGATTGCGCGCTGCCGCACCTTCGCATTTCATCCGTCATCGCCGCTGTAATAAGATGGCGCCATCTCAGCGCCCGGTCTGGACACGCGCAACTGTCCGCGTACCCTGCTATTGCCGGCGTCGCACCACTCGTCAATCAGGGGATCCAACAATGTCTGCACAGCCTGCGGCCGAATCCGCACCGATCGTTCCGTTCTGGAATCGCCTGAGCGAAATCACGCGCTACCCGGCGCACATGAGCTCGATGGTGACCATCGTGCTGATCGCATTGGGTAACCTGCTGTTGTTTTTGCCGTTTGGACGATTCCTGTATCTGTTGGTCACCGTGGCGATGTACCGCTATGCGTTCGAATGTCTGCGTGCAACCGCAAACGGCTACATGGAGCCGCCGGAGCTTGCGCACTCGACGGACAGCAGCCTGGGCTGGAAGCAAATCTGGCTGATGGTGATTTTCTTCATCGTCGCGGTAGTGGGCGCGATACTGTTGGGACCGAAGGCAGGTATGGCCCTGATCGTATTGCTGGGCATCTGCCTGCCGGGCGCGACGATGACGCTGGCGATGGATGAAAGCCTCGCCAGTGCGTTGAATCCCGGCAAATGGCTTTCGATCTTCGCGCGCATCGGCTGGCCTTACCTTGCCGTCGTCGGTTTGTGCCTCGTGGTATCGATGAGTCAGAGCTATGCCGCTGCACTGGCGGCGAAGGTGCTGCCATTGTTTGTTGCCTTGATTGTCGTTGGCATCATTGCCAACTACGCGCTCGTCGTCACATTTCACCTGATGGGTTATCTGATCTACCAGTATCACGACGCTGTCGGCTTCGTGCCTGCTGCGCCGCAACTGACGCGGCCATTGACGAAGCCGGACCCGGATCAGGACCTGCTCGATGAAGTCGCCGCGCTGGTGCGCGACGGCAAACCGGAAAATGCCACGCAATTGTTGCGCACACAGTTGCGCGGCCGTGGCGGTACGCCGGCGGTCCACACGCAGTATCGCAAGTTGCTGCGCCTTGCCGACGACAAGGAAGAATTGCTGCGCCATGGCCACGAGTACCTGAACATACTGCTGGCGCAGGGCAAGGATCGATTGGCCCTGGAGTTGTTGCGGGAATGCCAGACGCTCGAACCGGCATTCGGTCCCACCGACGCCGAGCAGATCACGCAACTCGCCCATCTCGCTGCGCAAAACGGGCAACCACAAATCGCATTGCGTTTGCTCTCCGGATTCCACAAGCGTTTTCCAAAAAGCCGGGACATCCCGAAGAACTACCTGCTTGTGGCCACGTTGATGCACGAGCGCCTGAATCAGGACGACAAGGCGCGCGCGCTGTTGCTGTATCTCAAGGCGAATTATTCCGGCGACCCGTTGATGCCGGAAATCGATGCGCGTCTGGCAATGATCGAACGCATCATGGCAGCGGCGAACAAACCAACCGCGTGACTTTGCGTTGTAGCAAACGATCGCTTTTGCTTCGGCGCGCAATGAAAAAAAAGTCCGTGCGCATAGCGCACGCTACCGGCGCGCTTTCGACACCGGTGTGGCTAGCTCTGCTGCAACAGAAACCGCGCCTTCGGCGCGAACTCGCTGCTGGCGAAATGCGTTGCGAGGTATTCAAGGCGCTCGCGGCGTTGTGGCGAGGCTTCGGGTGCGCGCAGGGAAAATGCAAACCAGGCCGCGGCCAGGGCCGGCAGATTCGGGTGTACCTGACCAATTGCATGCAGCAACGCGGCGGCGTCCTTTTCCGCGCCGATGCGAAGCTGCGGATTGATCAAACGCAACAATGCAGCCGGCGCGATGCGCGGCGCCCCGGCGCAAGCTCGCAGATAATCGTTGCAGGTGGTAGTGAGTTCACGAATATCCGCTTCGGTTTTCGCCGGGAACTCCAGCACGCGCGTCGCGGCCGCATCCAGTTGCGTCGGCGTACCGCCATAACGCGCGCAGCGATACAGCGCCAGCAGCACCGGTAATTGTCCCGGTTCGTCGGCGTCGATACGTTCGAGCAGCATGCGTGCCTGCGGAATTTCCAGTTTGCCGATATGGTCGAGTGCTTGCGTGAAGGCGCGGGCATTGCCTGCATGCTTTTCGGCGCGCTCATCTTCTTCGACAAACTCATCACGCACGCGTCCATAGTGTCGCAACGTCAACGCCAACCCCGCACCACACAAAATGCCGCCGGCATGCGCATCGAATCCGACATGCGCGCCGCGGCTGATCCACAGGTTCAGCACCTGCCAGCCGAACCAGAACGGCAACAATACGAGAGCCGGCACGCGTACATAATCGAACACGATGAAGAACCAGTAGAACACGCGCACGCGGCGCAGTCCCCAGATTACGCAGTAGGCACCCATCAATGCGGCGATGGCACCCGACGCGCCGAGCGCCAACCCCTGATCGCCCCAATGCCAGGCAACGGTGGCGAATCCGGCGCCGAAGCCCCCGCCAAGATACAGCCCGAGAAACCACCATGGGCCGAGCGCGCCTTCCACCAACAAGCCAAGCACGAGCAGGAAAATCATGTTGCCGAGCAGATGTTCCAGGCCGCCGTGCATGAACATCGCCCATGTCATTCGGCCGGGTTCGATGTGGGAAAAGCGCAGGGCATGGCGCGAAGTGAATGCGGAGTTGCGGATACGCTCGAATTCGGCGCGCTTGGCGTGCCAGTCGGCGTAGTCTGCGTTCGCCGCTTCGATGACGCGATTCGCATGTAGCGCGTCGAGGAACTTTTCGTCCGATTCGATCAACGCAACTTTCAAATCAGGCGGCGCCACCTGCATCGCCTTCAATCGCTGCCGGCCCTCGCGATTGTCGGCGTGATCGCGCAGCCAATTTCCGTATGCAGGAAATTCGATGCGCCCAAGCTGCGAATGCTGGTAATAGTCCAGCGCGCTGCGCAACACCTGATCGTCTCCGGACTGCAAAAAAAAGTAGACGAAGCAGTTGATCAGAACTAGTGTCAGTGTAACCACGGGCGCATTCGCCCAGGTCATTCGACGGTGCAGCGGCATGATCAGCAAAACGAATCTCCCCCGGCGGCGCGGCAACCTTAATTGTATGCAGGCTGACGAACCGGCGCGAGACGTGCACCGCTTTTTGCAACACCAACCTTGCGCCATGCGCGCCGATACGCTGTACTTGCGTTTCTCGCCACGCGGTAGCTTGTGCCGCCGTCGGTGACAACGAGCGCGAGCCGGGGAGCGGTGTCGCAAATGTCCGTTGCAAATGAGGGGTAACGATGGCCAACAGATCGGGCAAGTCCGAGTTCGCCTCGCGCGGCGGGCCGCTGCGCCGCGGGATCGATGCAGTGATGTGCGTGACGCTGGGCAGTGTGTTGCGCTGGGTCGGCATTGCGGTGATCGTTGCCGGCCTGCTTGGCGTGGTGATATTCGCCGTGTTCGTGCTGTACCCGGTGACGACGATTCCCGCATACGAGAAGGTCGACAAATACGTCTACCTCGATCAAGGCTGGGGCACCACGGCCGATTCGCCGGAGCGGCAGGCGTATTACTACTCGCCGCAGGGCACCTCAATGCCGCAGGGTGCATTGACGACGCCGTTGCGCTATTCGTGGTTCGTGAATCTGGAGATGCCGCTCGACGAGCGTCGCTTTGCCGAGCCGGAGCATATGCAGCGCTACCGCTTCATCGTCGATCCGAAACCGACAGCGCGCAATCCGGACCGATTGCCGGTCGGTTTCACCCGGCATTTCGATACTGCGCTCGGTCAGTACGTGCTCGACATCACCTGCGCGGCCTGCCACACAGGCGAGATTCATGCGCACAAGGACGGCAAGACGTATGCGATCCGCATCGACGGTGGTCAGGCGATGCACGAGTTCACCAACATGCAGCGTGGCGCGTTCGGTCCGACCCTGGTCGCTTCGATGCTGTCGACCTGGGCCAACCCGTGGAAGTTCGACCGCTTCGCGCGCAAGGTGATCGGGCCGCGCTACCCGGAAGGCAAATTCGCGTTGCGCGGGGAGCTGTGGGACACGATTACCGCGTTCGTCACCCAGGGTCAGAACAATCCGTTCCGGCATCTGTATCCCGT
Source organism: uncultured Pseudomonadota bacterium (assembly GCA_963711075.1). Classification (GTDB taxonomy): domain Bacteria; phylum Pseudomonadota; class Gammaproteobacteria; order Xanthomonadales; family Rhodanobacteraceae; genus Rudaea. Next base: position 433,727 of record CAVQCW010000004.1, read on the forward strand.
GGTCGAAGGCTTCGGCCGCACCGATGCGCTCGGTCGCATCGCCAACACGGTGTTCGGCGACCACCTCGCCGCAGGCAACTACCACGATGCCAAGGCGCCGGTCAGTTATCCCTATGTCTGGAACATCTGGAAGTTCGACTGGGTGCAGTACAATGCGTCGGTCAAGCAGCCGCTGGCACGCAACATCGGCGAGGCGCTCGGCGTCGGCGCGGTGATCCGGCTCACCGACGACTACGGCAACCCGATACCGCCGGAACAGCGTTACACCTCGTCGGTGAACTTCGCCGATCTGGACCTGATCGAGCACACGCTGCAAAAGCTCAAGCCGCCGCAGTGGCCGGAAAATCTGCTCGGCCCGATCGATCGACCGCTGGCCGATCGCGGCAAGGTGCTGTTTCAAGCACATTGCCAGGGATGTCACGGGCCACATCCTGCCGATGCAGCGCGCCAACAGATGGATGCGCCAGGCAAGACCGCGGCGGGAACCGAATGGTTGATCGATGTGATTCCGGTGACCGAAATCGGCACCGATCCAAGCGAAGCCGTTGGTTTCCTGACCCGTCATTACGATCTGACCAAGGCCGGACTCACGCGCGCCGAACTGAGTCGGCTGTTGCGCCCGCTGCTGATCCGCAACCTCGCCCGCGACGCGCGCTGGCGCCTGCAGGAAACGATCGCCGCGCGTCAGGCGGCCGGCGTGAACGCCGGGAATCTGCCGGCATTGCTCGCGGCATATCCGGATCCGAATGCCGATCCAACACCATCGATTCCGCACGCCAGCTTTGCCGCCATCGCAGCGGAGCTTGCGACAGCGCCGCCGCCACAGGCGAAAGCATCGGCCTGGGGCTGCGACCTGCAATGCCAGACGCAGGCGTTGAGGAAGGATGTGACGGGGGGCGAGGCCGACATCGATCGGCAACTGGGCAAACTCGACGTATCGCGCCTGACCGAAGGCGAAGGGCTCAATGTGCTGGGCTTGCTGATCAAGGCGAAGTATTTCGCCGACAACAAGGTTTCCTACCAGCGCCAGCAGTGTCTGGGCGGCTTCGGCATTCTGGATCTGCCGCAACAGGTCGCCGGCTACAAGCCGCGCCCGCTCGAAGGCGTCTGGGCCACACCACCATTCCTGCACAATGGCTCGGTGCCCAACCTGTATCAGATGCTGCTGCCGCCGCAACAACGCAGCAAGCGTTTCTTCGTCGGCCGGCGCGATTTCGATCCGAAATACGTCGGTTATGTCAGCGAGCCGGTCGACGCGAAGGAAGCGAACGGTTTCTGGTTCGATACCGGCAAGGATGGCAATCACAACACCGGGCACGCATTCACGGCGACGCCGCAGCAAATGAGTGCGTGGCGCGCCGACCCGAAGGCGCATCCCTTGCCGGACGGCGTGATCGGACCGTTGCTCAGCGACGACGAACGCTGGGCCATCGTCGAGTACCTGAAGATTCACCGCGATCTGCCGGAGACGCCCGCAGACTTCGTGCCGCCGGATTGTTCGCAATGATATACATTGCAACAATGTGGATATTTCCGTATTCGTTTGCGACGACGCGCCCATGAACGAACGTGCAGATACGGTGGACTACACGCCCGATTTCGAGACCGTGCGCGAGGCGGAACGCGAATGGCTTGCGCAACGACGCAAGGCCGCGGATCTGCCTGAGCCGGATGACGATGTCGTCGGCCTGGCGTTTTCCGGAGGCGGCATCCGCTCGGCGACGTTCAATCTCGGTGTTTTGCAGGCGTTGCAGGCCGGCGGCATGATGCGTCGCGTGGACTATCTGTCGTCGGTATCCGGCGGCGGCTATATTGCCTCGTGCTACACGTGGCTGCGTGATCGCCTGGCGACGGTGCCGCAAGACGGTGTGTTCGCGGCGCTGCGTTCGCACCACAGCGACAACGTGCTCGACTGGCTGCGCCGGCACGGCAAGTATCTGGTGAGCCATCGCGGTTTTTCGATCTGGACCCTGTTTGCCTCGGTACTTGCGGCAATGTTCGTCAATGTTCTGGTGTTGGGTCCGCCACTGTTGTTCGCGGTGTACGTGCTGACCCTGGGCTGGCTGCCGGTGGGCTGGCCGCCGTGGCTGATGCTGCCCGGAGCGCACGTCCTCCAGGCGCACCACGGTTACTGGTTGCTGCTGGTATCGGGCGTGCTTTGTCTGGCCGCATTTCCTGTCGTGGCGACGCTGTTTGCGTTCGTTGCCGGTATGCCGGACGATGCCGACACACAGCGCATCGACCGGCTGCGCGTATTGATGGGGCGCCTGATCGTGTACGGCATCGGCCTGATCGTGCTGGGTCTGATCCCGGTCGTGGCAACGCTGGGCGAGATGACCGATCATCTGTTTTCACTGCGCTACGCGCACGCCATCGGCAGGCATGCTTCGTATCTGCTGCCGTCGTTGTTCGGCGTCGTTTCGATGCTGTTCGGCCGGCACAAGGGCGGCAACAATGGCGGGCGCCTGATCACGATCGGATTGAGTGCGCTCGTCTATGGCCTGTTGATCCTGTGCTACCACCTGACCGTGCACACCGACCTGCCCCACTCGCCAGTGTTTCTCGTTCTGGTCGGCCTGTCCGTCTTGCTCGCATTCACCTGCGACATCAATCGCGTGTCGATCCATGCCTATTATCGCGCCCGCCTGAGTGACGCGTTCCTGCCGAACGTCGGCGACGACGCGTTGCCGGACCCGGGCAATTTCGACCTGCGCGATCTGGGGCCCGGGCACGGTGCACCACTGCACCTGATCAACACGACGCTGAACACCACCAGCTCGCACAACGAACGCCTGCGCAGCCGCGATGGCGCGAGCTTCTTCTTTTCGCCGCTGTATATCGGTTCTGCGCCGACCGGATTCCGACGCACCAACGCCTATGACAGGTGTGATACGGCCTTGTCCAGCGCGTTCACGACATCCGGCGCGGCGGTCGATCCGGACATGTACGTCACGCGCGCGCGCGCCGTGTCGTTCCTCATGGCGCTGCTCAACATACGCCTGGGCTACTGGGCGCTGAATCCGGAATTCGGCTACCGCCGCGCACCGCTGCGACCATGGTGGTGGGTGTTCATCGGTCGCGAAATGCTCGGTATCGGTCTGGACGCCCGGCGCCGCCATGTGCATCTGTCCGACGGTGGCGGGTTCGAGAATCTCGGCGTCTACGAACTGATCCGCCGGCGCGTGCGTTACATCGTGGTGACCGATGCCGGCGCCGATCCGGAAACCACACTCGCCGATCTGGGCCGCGCCATCGAACGTGTGCGTGTGGACTTCGGTGCCGAGATCGAACTGGACGCTGACAGGCTGTATCGGCAACGCGACCAGGATTTGGCCGAACAGCCGTATGCGCTCGGTAGCATTCGCTATGCCGATGGCCGCGATGGCCGCATCCTGTACATCAAGCCGCGTCTGTGCGCGGGACTGACCGCGGATATCTACGCCTACTGGCGCGCACACCCCGCGTTTCCCGACGAGCCGACGTCCGAACAGTTTTTCGCTGAAGCGCAATTTGAAGCGTATCGGGCGTTGGGTCAGCAGATCGTCGCCGGACTGCTGGGCGCAAGCGCACCGACCAGCGTCGGCGAATGGTTCGATCGTCTCGACAGCCGGGGCACGCCAGCTGCGTGACTCATTGCCCGATTGCGGGGTCAACGCGCAAATTCGCGAACCTGAAAAATGTTGCCCTCCGGATCGACGGCATTGGACACGCGAAATCCGGGCCCTTCCCATTCTTCGGCCAGTACCTCGCCACCAAGCGCCGGAGCACTCGCCCTGGCGCCGGCAATGCTCGGTACCGCAAAGAAAAACTTGAGCGCAGTGTCTTCTCGCCTGCGTGGGGGATTGCTGATGGAAATGGACTCGGCAATGTCTGGCGGCATGGCGTGGACGATCAACTGGATCGCGTTGGAATCAAGTACCACGAGTTGCGATGTCGCATGAACCCGCGACAGGCCGAGAAATGACTCATAGAATCCGGCAAGACGAGCCAGATCCTTTGCGTAGATAAAAACACCCTCTCTGGCTGGCCCCGACATGCATTCTCCAAAAAAGTGGACGCGATTCGTGATGTCTCACCGACGACGCCTGCAGCGCGTCGATGCGTAGGGGGACACCCCTATTTTACGATCCGCTACAGGCTTTTCAGATATTCCAGCAGATCGCGCTTGTCGGCATCACTGAGCGTCGTGCCGTAGCGGTGTCCGGTGTTGGAATTGCCCGGCAGTGTGGTATCGAACAGGCTCGCATGCCCGCCCGGCGCGGCCGCCAGACCCACGTTGTCCGGGTCGAATTCGCGACTGCCAACGTAAAAACGGGTCACGCGCTGCGCTGGCGGCTTCAACAATTCGACCAGGCTTGGCACCGAACCGTTGTGCAGGTAAGGCGCCGATGCCCAGATACCGCTCAGCGGGCGCGCCTTGTAGCCATCGGGATGACTGTCGAGTACGGCCTTGATTTCGTCATGATAGCCGGCCACGGCATCACGCACGGCCTTCAGCGGGTGGCGCAATGCCGCACCGATCGCCGCATGCACGACCAGATCCGAGGTCTGCGCACGATCGCCGAATGGTTCTCCCGCCACGACGTATTTCCTGCGTCCGGCGAAGGCTCCGGTGGCGGAGTTGGATTGCAGGAAATTGCGCGCCATGCGCGGATCGGTGCCGATTTGATCCAGCGGCGTCAGCACGGCCTTGAGCTTTCGTTTCGCATCGTTGCGATCGGAGAGTTGATGACACGAAATGCATTGCTGCGCATAGATCTGCGCGCCGCGGGTGACGCGTCCGGCATCGAGCGCACCGAAAATCGCCACCGGCCATTGTGGCGCCTGCAGCGCGTAGAAATCATCCTGGATGCGACCCAGATGCGCGAAATCGATCGAAGACGGATAGCCGTCCATACCCTTGTGCCCGGAAATATCCAGCGAGCCATAAACCGCCAGCGCGGTCGTGACGTTCTGCAGCAGCGGGCCGGGTCCCGCGTTTGGCGCCGATGCATTCCACTGCACCAGATCCAGATGTGGCGCATCCCACAGCACCGGAAAACTCACCGGCGCATCCGGCGCGCGGCGGTTTTCGGGTACGCCGAGAAATTGCACGGCGATCGCGTTGAAAATCTGGCCGAACGCATCCAGGCGGCCGTAGCCATATGGCACGTCGACCTTGTTCATCCGGTGGCGCGCGGCGAGCTTGTCGGCAACCGCTTGAACCTCGCTGCGCAGACCTTGTTGCCGATCCGCGGCCAGTTTGAGCGCGCCGGCAAAGCGCGAGAATTTTCCGGCATCGGCGAGGGTCGCATTCAGGCTGTCGACCAGCGCGCCTTCGAACGCGTCGAAATCCAGCGTGCCTTCGCCGCCATCCAGGCGGATGCGCTGACCCTTGTAACGCACCTCGCCGGTATGACACGCGGCGCAGCCCAGCCCGGTCCAGTCCTGCCCGTTCGCGTCCGTGGTCCGGGTAAAGCCGACCGGAAACCCGTTCGGGTTGCTGGCCGTCGGCGACTGCAACAAAAAGCCCAGCGCGTCCAGATGGGCGTCAGCCATGAAGCGTTGCTGGTTGCCGGCCTGTTCGAGCACGCGCAGCCAGGCCGTGGGAATCAGGCGCGAACCGAACGACATGAACCAGGCGCGATCCTGCACCTGCGGGCTCCAGCCCTGTTCGAGATTGATCGCGCCCTGTCCGCCGGCGACCGGGCGTCCATTGGCGATGGGCTTTTCGGTGCGACCGCAGGCCGCCAGGGCCGCAATCGCGGTAACCAATGCCAGCAGGTGCCTCATGCGCATCGTTGCAAACTCCTCCGGCCACTTCGGCCTGCTATTCTAGGGACGATCCGCCTCAACGCCTCAATGCCGGTCGCCTGATCAAACGCGATGTCAATAACACGTCTGTGGATTGTCTGGATATTGCTGACGCTTTCCTTCGCGACTCCGGCGAGTGTGCCGGCAGCGGTGACGAAAGTCGATGGCGCGTTCTTGCGCGAGGCGCTCAGTCAGAAAATGGACGTGCTCGAAGATCCGGGCGCGAAGATGGATTTCGATGCGGCGCGCGCTTCGACGGCATTCAAGCCGGCGTCGATTACCGGCACGAATTTCGGCTTCACCCGCTCGGCGTGGTGGGTGCGCTTCACCCTGGCCAACGCCGGCGACGACGACCGCCACGTCACCCTGCGCGAAGACTATCCGCTGCTCGACCATATCGATCTGTGGACGCCGCAGCGCGACGGAAGCTGGCGGCATATTGCCACCGGCGATCGCACCGTGTTCTCGACGCGCGAATACAAGCACCGCGATTTCCTGTTCGATCTTGCCGTGCCGGCGCGGTCGCAACGCACGTTTTTCCTGCGCGCCGAATCTGCCGGGCCGGTCGATCTGGATCTGACTTTGTATGAATCGCACGCCCTCATCGCCACCCTGAGCGACGAACAACTTGCCTACGGCGCCTACTACGGCGGGTTTCTCGTCCTGGTGCTGTATAACCTGTTCATCTTTCTCATCGTTCGTGATCGCGCGTTCTTCTACTACCTGCTGTATGCAAGCAGTTACGGACTGTATTTCGCCATACACAACGGGCTGGCTTTCGAGTTTCTGTGGCCCAACTCGCCGGCGTGGGGAAACCAGGCACTGCTCGTGCTGTTGTCGTTGACGCTGGTTTTCGGCATGCAGTTCACCCGCACGTTTCTGGACACCGCCCAGTTTGCGCGCAGGCTCGACAAGATTGCCGTTGTTCTGCAGGCATTGGCCGTGGTCGGATTGTTTGCCTCATTCTTCGCATCGTATTCCGTGCTCATCCTGCCGCTGGCAGTGTTGACCGTGATGGTCACCGTGATGATCGTGACCATGGGCACTCTGGGTTTGATCAAGGGCTATCGGCCGGCGCGCTATTTCATGGTGGCCTGGGGCATGTTGCTGGCCGGCGTCATGGTGTACATGGGCAAGGTGTTTGGTCTGCTGCCGCACAACATGCTCACGCAGAATGGCTTTCAGGCTGGCTCGCTGCTGGAAATGGTGCTGCTTTCGCTGGCGCTGGCCAGCCGTGTGCGCGAGCTGCATCGGCAAAGCCGCACGGACACCCTGACCAAGGTACCGAACCGGCGCTATTTCGATGAGCGCATCGCCACCGAATTCGAACGCGCCAAACGCAACCAGGGTGCGGTGGGACTGCTGGTCGTGGATATCGACCACTTCAAGCAGTTCAACGACCGCTTCGGTCACGCGCGTGGCGACGAGATACTCAAACAGGTGGCGGAGCGTTTGTGCCACGGGGTGCGTCGTGGCGACAGCGTGTGCCGTTACGGCGGAGAGGAATTTGCGATCATCCTGCCCGGTGCGAATGGTGCCGAAGCCGAGCGCGTGGCCGAAGCGCTGCGCGAAATCGTGGAAACCGATACTACAGCCGAGGCCGGAATCACCGTCAGCATCGGCGTTGCCAGCACACTGGACGGAGAATTCGACAACGTCGACGACATGTTCAGTGCTGCCGATCGCGCCATGTATCGAGCCAAGGATCTGGGGCGCAACCGCGTGTTCAAATTTGCCGCGTGAAGCGCTGACGCCAGCATCAAATATACAAGATCCCGGATCGATTCGGGCTGCGTCCGGCCCTGGCGCGAATCGCGTCGAACCGGTTCGGCTAAAGACTTGCAGGGACTTGCGGCCCGACAGTGCGGCCGCGCCGCGCCAGGCACGTCCTGCCGCTTGCCCCGAGCGGGTCGAAGCGCTTCGGTTCAACGAGTCACGGTTCAAACCCGTTCTTGAAGATTTCATCGGTCGGTTCGGGGCAGTTGGTGTTGGTGAACACGCAGCGCACCCATTCGGGGTGATCGACGAACGGATTGCGGTTGTGCTGGTACGAATACACGACCTCGTTGCGCAGTTGTTCGCCGGCATCGGGCGGGTCCTGGTCGTTCCAGTCGAGCAGGTCCGTTTCCATGCCCATGTAGCCGACCGACTGGGTCACGCCTGAAGGCGTCGTCTGGATCAATGAGGCGTTATCCGTCACGCGCAGGTCCGGTTCGGCCTGCCCCATCGCGTTGGTACCGCCATCGTAGCGAACTGCCATGTACAGGATCGCGCGCGCCAGGTCGCCCTTGCGGTGATCCCACGGTTCCCAGATTGTCGATGAGGTGTAATTGGAATGCCCGGGACCGCCGAACCCGTTGGTGACCAGCGTCGTTTCCTCGCTGCACCCGCTGGTGCACATGCCGTACGGCTTGTTGGCGCGATCACTGTTGTAGTGGTCGTCGGACAGCATCAGCATGTGGCAGTCGGTGTATGGCGGGTATGGATGGTTGTTGACTTCGGTGATGTCGTTGAAGCCGTACGAATTGGGCCAGGTGTGTTCGCGGTTGACGGTGTTGCTGTCGGCGGTTTTTGGTTGCGAGCCGTTCTTGTAGATGGTGACGATGTTGTCCGGATTCATCGGGTCTTCGTCGGCCGCATGCAGGATCGTCCAGGTCACCGTGCCGCTGCCGGAGTACGGGTACGCGGTGTGATCCTTGATGCGGTTGTGCAGCCAGGCTTCGAGTGCCGGGCCGCTGCTCGTATCGACGCCGGCGTAGTAGTCGCTGGCGTCGGCTGCCGTGTCGAACGTGACGACGACATCGGCGCTCATCGCATCCGGGGTGCCGTCGATATCGTGGACATGGCTGGCGACGATTGTCCACGTGCAGTGCTCGATCGGGGCGAAATCCGTGTCCGGATTCAGTGAATAGCTGGCACCGGATCCGCCCAGCACGGCGCTGTGACTGCCACTGCTGTCGCAGGTCAGCGTGAACCAGCCGGCATCGAGCGTCACCGGTTCCGAAAACGTGATCTGCAGATTCGCCGCGTCCGGAAATCCCGTCGCGCCGGACACCGGTGCGGTGCTCGCAACGGTCGGCGGCACATCGCCGGGAAGCGTGGCGAAGCCGAACGAATAGTCCTGCGCCATCGGATCCGGCGTGCCGTCCAGATCGGTCACCTGATCGGCCGCAATGGTCACCGTGCAGGTTTCACCGTATTCGAAATCCGGATCCGGATCGATGCTGTAACTGCTGCCGCTGCCGCTGATTGGCGCGCTGTGCGAACCGCTGTTCGCACAAACGATGTCGGCCGCCGTGCTGCCGACGGTCACCGGCTCGGAAAAAGTGATTGCAATCGTGGCATCGAGCGCGATGTTCGTCGCATTGTCCGCGGGCACGGTGGTGCTGACGGCCGGCGCCAGATCCGGCGGCGTGCCGAAGGTCTGGTTGTTGTTGCAGGCGCCGAAGGTGGCTGCCGCATCGGGCTGCCAGGTGAAGTCGCTGTACTGTGTGCCGGTGCCCGAGAGCTGCAGCGAGTCCGTGGCAGAACTGCTGTTGGTTTCGGAGACACCGATGTCGGTACTGGTCATGCCATTGGCTGGGCCGTCGCTGGCGGTGAACGTGCCTTCGTAACTCAAGAACTGGATAACCGTGCCGTTGTTGTCGACCAGTGCCACGCCATCCGGTGCGCCGTTTTGCAGGCCCGGAATGGCAACGAAAACCAGGCCGTAGCCGCCGCAGGTAGTGGACAATGTCGCGGACAATGAAGTCTGGCTGATAGTTCTGGCCGTTGGCGCCGTTGTAGGGGACTACCTTCCATCCGCTGAGATCCATCCCTGCCGGACCCGCAATCTCGACACCCTCATTGATGTCGTTGGGCATCGTGCTGTCGTCGTAGTGAATCTCGTTGATGAAAACCGTCGTGTCGGCGAACGCCACACGCGAGCAGGCCAATACGGCCCAGACGGCGCATTGCGCCAGAATCGAAAAACGCATCGAAGACCCCATCTGAAAAATTCACGGATGATTGAATAGCCGGAGCCATGAATGGCGTCGGACGGTCATGTCTGGCTCGTCGCCCGGTCCAGCCCGGGCAACGCACGAGCATAGCGGCTGGTTGTGACAGATGCATGCACTTTCGCGGCGAACAGCGATAGCGGCTTGGGTACCGAAGCGCTCAGGAACGTCTGGCAACGACAAACCCGATCGAAACCGAAAACGATTCACGGCGTGACGGATATTCGCTGGAACACGTGGCCCAACCTGGCGCCGGCTTGTCGCGCGGGCTACCGTTTTTGCTGTCAGACGACGCTACCCGGGACGCCATTTTTCGTACCCGTACCGCGAAAAGTCTTCCGCGTACAACTGCGCGACGGCGGTTCGAAGCGCATCGTCGTAAAAGCTGCGCGCGGCCGGCGTCGGATGGTTCACCGTGTTGAAGAACGACGTATCGGCGTGGATGCCGGGGTACTCCGCTTTGGTTGCATGATGCGGTGAACGGCGCAACGACGCAAGATCGGTCGACGGCAGGCCAAGCATGCGTTCGATGGCGGGAAGTTCGCACTCGCTTCTCTCCAGTTGCACCACATGCAGGTTTCGCAGCGCCGCGAGGCGTTCCAGCGGGTGGGTTTGGCGCCGAACGTGGATATCGCAGCAATCCAGGTTCAGTTTGCCGAGAAACGCGACGAACTCGCGAAACGTAAACGTGCGCTGCGCGCCAAGCTGCCGCCCGACGGATCGTTCGATGAGCGAGAGAAACTCGCCGTGTTCCCCGTTCCGCTGGGTATGGGTCACGTGGCAAAACGCCAGATACGCGCTGACGCAACGCGCGTAGGGATCGCGTACGAATTTCACGAACGGAAAGTCGAGAAAATCCGGCTGCGCCAGCGCCAGCGCGAACCCTTCCGATGCGTAAAAGACCTGGTTGCGATACTGATGGATCCAGGCGTGGAAGAATGTGGCTGCCGGCAGCAAGCCGGCCTGGGACAGGAACCACTTGACCGCAAAAGTGCAACCGGCCTTGGCCGACCACAACAGACCCAGTCGCGGCTGACTGGTTGCCAGAAGCATCGGCTGGGCGTGGATGGCGGCTTTCAGATCGTCGGTTTTCACGGGCTATCCGGCGTGAGTGCTGGCGACGGCCATCGAATCGGTACTGTCAATGTCACCGCTGTCGGGAATTGATCCTGGGTCGTTCACGTGACGGCCTTCGAATGCTGTCGTGCCGAATGCACCACGAAAAGCGGATTCGCGCGCCAACACCCTTTTGACGAACGCGCCGCGCCGCAGCGTCGAAGACTACATGGTCGGCGGCGACGGCAAAAGTACGAAATTGTGCAAGTTTGCGTTGTTTAATGAATGAAGTCACCGATTATCCTCAATGACGAACAACGCAACGTGCTTGAACAGTGGCGTCGCTCGCGTACCGTGAGCGTGCGCTGGCGTGAACGCGCGCAAATCATTCTGGCCGCCACCGAAAAGGTGAGCGATGCCGAGATTGCCGCGCGACTGGGAACCACGCGCCACCGCGTGGCACGCTGGCGCGCCCGTTTTGCATCCGGCGGCGTTGAGGCGCTGAAGAAGGATCGGCCGCGCGCGGGGCGCCCTGCGCGCATGAACGCGGCCAAGATCAAGCAAATCGTGCACTTGACCACGCAGACCCAACCCGGCAACGCGACCCAATGGAGTACGCGTTTGATGGCCGAACGCGTTGGCGTAAGCGACACGACGGTGCTGCGTGTATGGCATGCCCATGGGTTGAAGCCGCATCGCGTACGCACCTTCAAGCTGTCCAACGATCCGCAGTTCACCGAGAAGCTGGAAGACATTGTCGGCTTGTATCTCGCGCCGCCAGAGCATGCGCTGGTGTTGTGTTGTGACGAGAAAAGTCAGATTCAGGCACTGGATCGTACGCAGCCCGGGCTGCCGATGAAGAAGGGCCGGGCGCAGACGATGACGCACGACTACAAGCGCAACGGAACCACCACGCTGTTTGCCGCGCTGAACATTCTCGACGGACAAGTCATCGGCCATTGCCAGCCGCGACACACCCATGTCGAGTGGTTGAAGTTCCTCAAGAAGGTCGACCGCAATACCCCCAAGGACAAGCAACTGCACCTGATCGTGGACAACTACGCCACCCACAAGCATCCACAGGTGAAGGCGTGGCTGGCCAAGCACCCGCGGTTTCATATTCACTTCACGCCAACCTCGGCCTCCTGGCTGAACATGGTGGAGCGCTTTTTCCGCAGCATCACGGCGGATCGTCTGCGCTGTGGTGTTTTCCACAGTGTCGCTGACCTTGAGAAGGCCATTGCCACGTACATCAGCCGTTACAACAAGAACCCCAAACCCTTCGTTTGGACGGCCAAAGCCAATGACATTCTGGAGAAAGTTGTCCGCGCCCGGGCAACCCTCGATAAAATGGTTCAAACAGCATGAAGCAGTACACTAGCCAGCGTTTCCGGCGATCGTGCAAAGCGAATCGACTGACGTTGCATCGTCGAGAACGACAAGCGCCACGGGGATGGACCGCTGTGGAAAAACCGTGTCGCCACAACGGCGTGCCTGTAGCGAAGTGTCTGCTTCGCTGGTGCGGCCGACTTTGCGTCCTGCCCGGGCCGGCTGTCTGCGGAACCGTATGCACAACGGTGCTATCGTGGCGACCGGCATAGACTCGCGGGCGTGGCGGGTTATGTCAGACTACACGCCGGAATTGCTTGAGGAGAAGCAACGTTGTTCGTCGAGCAACAATGGTTCGGACCCAGCCCGGGTCCGGCTTGGGTGGGGCAGATCCATTGGAGCCGACGAGGAGTTGCGGTCCAACGACGGACAACGCTTGCGCACACGCGGCGCGATCGACATGGGACAGCGTTGTCCGTGCGCCCGGATTCAGGCGCTGGGTCTGGCAGTTGTCGACAGCCGGGCGCCGATCGCGGCCGTCACCGCGGTCGGTTGCGCACCTGATGACATTGGGCTGGAGCGCACGTATTCCCGAACCCGGCATGGCGTGCGTAATCGACTAGGCGGTGTTGCACAATGCGAACGAGAAACCGTGCCGTCTTCACCATCTGCTCGAACAACTACGTGCCGATGGCGCGGGTACTGCTGGAAAGTGCGCAGCGACACCATCCGGAAGCCAAAATTTACCTGTGTCTGGCCGACGAGATGCTGCGGGAAACCGGGTTCTACCCGGCATGTTGCGAAATTGTAGCTGCCGAAACGTTGCCGATGGACGATTTTCGCGGCTTCGCGTTCCGCTACAACATCATGGAATTCAATACGGCGTTGAAGCCGTACATGATCCGTCATCTGCTGGCGCTTGGTCACGACGAGGTGGTCTACCTGGATCCGGACGTCGAGGTATTCGCGCCGCTGGAGCATGTATTCGTGCTGCTCGACGAAGGTGCATCGTTCGTGTTGACTCCGCATCTGACGGCGCCGTCGAAAAACGACGAGTACCCGGATGACATCGCGATCATGCGCGCCGGCATCTACAACCTCGGCTTTCTCGGCGTCGGCGCCGGCGAGGAATCCGACCGCATCCTGCGCTGGTGGTCACGGCATCTGCAGTATCGCTGCGTCAACGCTCAGGAGCGTGGTTTGTTCGTCGATCAGCGATTCATGGATCTGGTCCCGGGATTCGCCGATGGTGCGCGTATTCTGCGCCATGCTGCCTACAACGTCGCCTACTGGAATCTCGATCACCGCACCTTGACCCAGCAGGCCGATCGCTGGTTCGTTGACGGGCACGATCTGCGCTTCTTTCATTTCAGCGGAATCCAGCCGATGGATTTGTCGCTGCTGTCCAAACACACGAACGCGTTTCGCGGGTCGGATTTGACGGCGCCCCTGCAATCGTTGATCCGTCATTACGCGGATCAGGTCATCGCCAACGGATTCGGGAGCGTGCCGTCCGGGATTTACGCTTACGGGCGTTTCGCGTCAGGGACTCCGATTCCCGACGTGGTCCGGCGCATGTTCCGTGAATGCCACATTGCGTGGTCGGCCGGAGATCCGTTTGAAACCTACGAAGAGTTCCTGCGTTTGCCTTCGCCGAGGTATTTTCGCGCTGCCGCGCAGTCGGTGAGCAACTTCATGGCGTATCTGTACGAGCGCAATCGCACATTGCGCACCGCATTCGATCTTGGCGATGCAAGGGGCATCCAGCGCTACGCCGACTGGTTCCTGAGCAAAACGTCCAGGCTCGGTATCGATCGCCGCCTGCTGGAACCGGCCGCCGTGCGAATCGGCAAGAACCGCTTGCAATCGCTGCATCGAACAGTGCGGCGCCCACCGCGCAAACGTGCGGCGGACGAACCCGACGCTTGTGTCATCGGCTATCTGCGACTGGCGCTGGGCGTCGGCGAAGCAGGACGCCGGGTCCTGCGCGCGCTGCAGCATCCCGAATGCACTGCGCGCGGATTGCCGATAGAGCACAATACCCAATCGCCACGGATCGACTGCAGCGGCATTGAGTCGTTGTTTGACGCGACCGCGACTGCGCCGGTGCACGTGTTCAATGTCAACGCGGACCAGATGTCGAATGTCGCCTCCTTCTTGAGACCGGTCATGCGCGAAGACGCCTACCGCGTGATCATGCCATTCTGGGAGCTGGAGGCATTTCCCAGCCGCTGGCTCGCCGAGTTCGATGCGGTCGACGAGGTCTGGGCGCCGACGCGGTTCGTTCAGGCGATGCTGGCACGCCACGTCCCGAAACCAGTCCTGCACATGCCGCTGCCGCTGGATTTCGATGCGCCGCCGCTTGCACCGCGCGCGGCACTCGACCTGCCGGACGACAAATTCCTGTTTCTGTTTGCATTCGATTTTCTTTCCTTCGCCGAACGCAAGAATCCGATGGCCCTGGTGCGCGCGTTCAAGCGCGCATTCGGCGACGGCGAGCGCCGCCACGGTGTCGCGTTGGTGCTGAAGACGCTGAACGCGAACGCGCATCCGGAGGCAAGTCTTGCACTGCGCGAAGCATTGGGCAACGAAGCCGGCGTGATCCTGGTCGAGCGCTCGCTCGATCGTGTCGAGATGCTGCAGCTCATTGCCGGTTGTGACGCGGTCGCGTCATTGCATCGCAGTGAAGGACTGGGCTTGCTGATCGCCGAGGCGATGGCGCTCGGCAAGCCGGTCGTCGCCACGGATTATTCGGCGACGACAGAACTGCTGTCGCCGCGTACCGGCTGGCCCGTGGATTTTGCGCTGGTGCCGGTTGCCGCGGGCGACTATCCGTTCCATGAGGGACAATACTGGGCGGCAGCGGATGAAGACCACGCCGCCTGGCAAATGCGTCGGGTGTTTGTCGATCGCGAGGAAGCTTCGCGGCGAGCGGCCGCGGGCCGCTCCCACATCCGCGAACAATTCGGAGTCGAAGCGTGCGGAAGGCGGATGCGCGCACGACTGGCCGAGATTGCCCATGCGTGATGCGACCTCGAAACGGCGAAAAGCCTGTGCAGGAAAATGCCTGTGCAGCACCCGCGCGGCATTCGCCCACTTGCGGCGCCGTTGCCGGGTCCGCCAAATGTGGCGTTGCCCGGTTGTTGTGCGGCAAAGCAACCAGACGATGAAATGCTTGCCGACCCAAGGCGTGCTTTCGGTGCACCAGTCCGATCCGTCGCGCCTGGATCGAATCGGCGCAGTGTCACTGCGGTCGGTGTTCGTTCCATGCCGCCTGCACGCGGCTGTACGCGACTTGCCCGCCGGCAATCGGTATTCTGCAGCGTACGGCAACTGGCCGGAGGAGGCGGACCCGTCATGCACTCGCTGAGAAACGAGCATGCAGGGCATCGCAGAGATGCATCTGCCACGCGACCAGATTCATCGGCAACGCGAGACGCCGATCAAGCTGCCCCCATCGACGAGGCGGCGCCGTCCGCCAGGCATCTTGAGTCCGAACTATCGGCATTGCGCAGCGCCGCGCTCGATCTCGATGACCTGCGCGAAGACAATGCGCGCTTGCGCGCGGCAGCCGCGCAGATGCAACGCGAGATACTGATTCTCAATCGTGCGCTTGATGGTGAAGTGTTGCCATCGACCGCGTTCAATCCCGATGTGTCCGGGACGTGGCCGCTTGATGTGAATGACGCCGGGCTCGACATGCCCTCGATGACGCAGATGCCCGAGGACGTCTTTCTGTTGCGTGCGCACGTGGAGAACCTGACCGGGCAATTGCAGGCCATGCGCAAATCGTTGTCCTGGCGCATCACCAGGCCCCTGCGAGCGCTCGGACGGTGGCTTAAAAGATAGCGAACCCGGCACCGCTTTGCGTCGCACGCGGCAGATCCCGGCGGTCGTTCGGGAGCCATCGCCCGGGCGCTTCCGGCTTCGCCGATGGCATCACGCACAGCTTGCAGGCGAACTATCGAATCGGCGCAGCCGACCAAAAGTATTCGTTGCTGGCGAGCGTAACGCAGCGAATTCCAGGCCGTTCTTTCGACTGCGTGCATTCTGCGCTTGCCGGTTGTTGCGGCATGCAGCGGCGGGAGTGCCGATTCGTGCCGCTATTTCACTTCGATCAGCGCCAGTCCGTGCACCGGCAGCGTGAGGGTCAACGATTCGTCGCTCAGCGGCATGTCTTGCGCCGCGGGTAGTTGCGCTGCGGCACGCAGTGCCTTGAGTTGCGCCATGGTCGGATAGCGCGGTGATCCCATCGCGGCGTAGGCGGCATGCATGTCGCCGTGCGTGGAATCCACGCGCGAGATGAGCGCATGACGGGCCTTGCTGTGGGCGAAGTGCAGCGTGATCGTCGCGGGTGCGGCGCTGCGCGGCGTCGGTGGCGCATAGTTCCAGACGGCCAGCGTCAGCGTGCCGTCGGCGTTGCGCGTTGCCAGCACATGATCCGACGACACCGCAATGCGGCGTGTTCCGAGCTTGTGCAGCAGCTTGAACGCGTTGAATGCGGGCTTGGGAATGTTGCCCGCGGCGATCAGGCCGTAGCCGCCATACAACGGGGTTTTCACCACTCCCTGCTCGTCGAACACGTCCGAGAAGGTCCAGTACGACATCATGTCCACCAGGCCGTCGCATTGGCGGATCGTATCGGCCAGCCACGGTCCCATGAAGACCGAGTCGGTCACCTTGGGCTCGGTCAGATAGCTTGCGTTGAATTCGCTCCAGATCAGCGGCAAATCGGGCAATGCCGATGCCTTGATTTCGTCATGCACTTTCCCGACCGCGCGACAGACCATGGCGTTGCGCGCAATCGATTGCCGCGTGCCGAACACGTTCATCGACGAATCGTTGGCGTACACGTGGCTGGAAACGAAATCGACCGGCACGCGGGCATTGCGGCAATGCTCGAGGAATGCCCTGACCCAGGCCGCCTGCGCGGTGGCCGGCCCGCCGACACGCAGACGCGCGTCGACGGCCTTGAGCGCGCGTGCGGTGTGGTCGTACAGCGTCCAGTACGTGGACTGGCGCGGATCGCCGCCCCAGAAGCCGAGATTCGGTTCGTTCCACACCTCGAAGTACCACGAGGCGACCTCGTCGATGCCGTAACGCGCGATCAGATGCTGCGCGAACGCCGCGATCAGTGCATCCCACTTCGCATAGTCCTTCGGCGGCGAGACGTTGGGATGACCCCAGAAATTGTGCGGCATCGGCCGGGCGGCCAGCTTGTCGGGCATGAAGCTCAGCTCGACGAATGGTTTGACGCCGTTGGCCAGCAAACCATCGTAGATCTGGTCGACGTACGAGAAGTTGTAGACCGCATTGCCGTGTGCGTCTTCGCCGTAGACGCCGTTCTCGTCGTCGAGGATGCCGTGAAACCGCACGTACTCGAAACCGGTCGCCTGCCTCACTTCGCGAAGATCGGTGCGATAGCTGTCGCGCAGCGCCAGGATGGCGCGCCCGGAACCGAACATCCGTTCCCAGAAATGCGGGAACGGTTGTGTTGCTGCACCGGCGTCGATGCTGACGCTATCCGCGCAGGCGGGCAGCGCGATCAAACCGGTCAGCGCGACAAGCAGGAACAGGCGGATCATTGGCGACCTCATTTGCGCAGCCTCGCGATCAAATCAGTGCGAATAGTGCGAGACAACGATTCGAAGCGCAATTACAGTCCACCAGGACGCGAGGGGCGATGGTGGAAAATCCGAACAGAAAAATGTTCCGTGAGTCGGGATTGCCGTCTGTGGCGACTCAGCGCAGCAAGCTCGTTGCACCCGAGGCATTCATCCAGTCGATCCCGGCCAGAAGCAGACTGGCGATGACCGTGACCACGCCACGAATGACTTGTCGATTGAGATTCAGAGCATCCCTAGCGCGCAGTGGCGAGCCGTGGACGCGGCGGGCGGACCTGGCCGGGCGTTGGCTTCGGCGACGCTTTGTCGGGCGTGCGCGGAGACTGAAGTGTCTGCCCGATCAGCATTGCCGCGTGCGGGGTCAGGTGTCCGTGGCTGAGCAGTTGATTGCGCGCGAGGCCATTCAGGTTTTTCCAGAACGAGTTCATTGCGTTGCTCCATGGTTTGAATGGGGCACAAGATGGACCTCTTCGAGACCAATAAAAAGCGACACTTTCGCACGCTTGAATTGAAAATTTCTCACGTCTGACCAGCGTCAGACAGAGGCAAAAACCGCAGTCCGATGATTGCAGCGAGCCGTCGCGGCGACTTCGTGTATCGCCGCCTCGCGGCGGTGGATTAAGGTGATCTTAACAAGCCGGATTGTTACGATATATCATCACCAACTTTGTTCGCGAAGATTCCGGCGACTCAGCCACAGTGGATCCCTGCCCGAGCCAGCAACCGTCGTCGATTCCCCAATGTCTGTTTGGTCACTCGTGTGTAAATTGCCATCGCGTGCGCAAGGCATCGCCGCGGCCGGGTCCATTCTGGCACTGGCCGGCTGTGCGGTCGGCCCGGATTTCAAACAACCGTCGCCACCGCAGGTCAGCGGGTATGCGACCCGGCCATTGCCCGCGCAAACGGTTGCTGCGAACGTCGCCGGCGGCAGCGCGCAGCGTTTCATTGACGGCGGCGATATTACCGGCGATTGGTGGACGCTGTTCCACTCCCCGCCACTGAATGCGCTGATCGTCCGGGCCCTTGCCCACAATCCGGACCTCAAGGCGGCGCAGGCAGCGTTGCGCGCTGCCCGGGAAACCACGCGCGCCGGACGCGGCGCATATTATCCATCGGTCAGCGCAGGCGCTTCTGCCAGCCGCGAACAGGACCCGCCAGGCGCACTCGCGCCGGTGCCGAGCAATAACGCGTTTCTGTACAACCTGTATACCCCGCAGGTAAGTGTGTCGTATGTGCCGGATGTGTTCGGTCTGAACCGGCGCACGGTCGAATCACTCAAGGCGCAGGAACAGGCCGTGCGTTTCCAGACGATCGCGACGGCCAACACCGTGACCTCGAACGTGGTGGTGGCAGCGATCCAGATGGCCGCGCTGCAAGACCAGATTGATGCGACCCGACAAATCATCGACGCGAACGCGAAGATGCTCAGGATCGCGCAGTACCAGTTCGACAAGGGCTATGCCAGCGGACTGGACCTCGCTGCGCAGAAATCGCAGGTCGCCCAGGTTCAGGCCAGCCTGCCGCCGCTGCTCAAGCAACTTGCGCAGCAGCAACACCTGCTGGCCATTTTGACCGGGCGGTTTCCGAGTCAGGCGCCCGCGGAAAAATTCACCCTATCGAGCCTGCACTTGCCGCAGGAGTTGCCGCTGAGTCTTCCCTCAAAACTGGTGCAGCAACGTCCGGATGTGCGCCAGGCGCAGGCCGCCATGCATGCCGCCAGCGCCCAGATCGGTGTTGCGGTCGCCAACCGGCTGCCCGACATCGAGTTGAGTGCAAACGTCGGCAGCACCGCGCTCAGGATCGCTCAGGTGTTCAAATCCGGCACGGGTTTCTGGAGCCTGGGCGCCGACTTGACTGCACCGATATTTCAGGGCGGAACCCTGCTGCATCAAGAACGCGCCGCCAAGGCGGCCTACGCTCAATCTGCACAGCTTTATCGAAGCACGGTCCTCACCGCATTTCAGAATGTCGCCGACACCTTGAGCGCACTCGAACAGGATGCCGCGGCGTTGAAAGCCGCTGCTGCCGCCGACAGCGCCGCAAAAGACACGCTGGATCTGGCGCAGCGCCAATGGCACGCGGGCTACAGCGATTACCTGACCCTGCAGAACGCCGAACAGGCATGGCAGCAGGCGCGGATCAATCTAGTGCAGGCTCAGGCAGATCGCTATTCCGACACGGCGGCATTGTTCCAGGCCCTGGGCGGTGGCTGGTGGCATCGCGACGACGAAAACGATGCGGCATCCATTCAGACGAATTCAAAGCGACAAGACCATGACCAATAAAATGCACGGCGCAATGCGTCTTGCCGAAAGGCACAGCAAATTCCTTTTCGGCATGCTTGTCGTGTTGATGGCTTCGACCGCCTGCTTGCTCAACGGCTGTTCATCGGCATCCGACGAGCACGAAACCGCTGCATTGTCGACACCGAAAGACGTGAGGTTGACGCCAGCGCAGCGCCAGCGCATCCATATCCATACCGTGACCTCGACGAATTATCACAGAACGATTCAAACCGCCGGTATCGTCGACTTCGATAACGATCAGGCCACCAGCGTGCTCGCACCGATCTCCGGTCCGGTGTCGCGGCTGCTGGTTTCGCTTGGCGACAAGGTCAAGAAAGGCCAGGTCCTTGCGCAAGTCGATTCACCGGACTTCAGCGCGGCCATCGGTGCCTATCGCAAAGCGCTGTCCGCCGCCAACACGTCGCGGCGACTTGCCGATCTGGATGCCGATCTGGTCAAGCATCACGGCGTATCCCGGCGCGAGGCCGCGCAGGCGGCAACCGACGCGGTGAGCGCCGAAGCCGATCGCGACGCTGCCCGGCAAGCGCTCATCGCCCTGAATATTCCACTGGCCACGATCAAGGACATCGAACAAGGCAAACCGGTCGCGCACCTCCCAGGTGCGATACGCGCGCCGATCGCCGGCACGGTGGTGGAAAAATCGATCACGCCCGGACAATTGCTGCAGGCAGGCACGACGCCGTGTTTCACCGTGGCTGATCTTTCGCGCATGTGGGTCAACGCGCAGGTTTTCGGCGCCGACGTCGCATCGGTAAGCACAGGCGACAGCGCCGATGTGGAAACCGGAACGGGGTCGAAGGATCTGTCGGGAAAAGTGACGAACGTTTCGGCCAGCGTCGATGCCGATACCCGCGCGGTAACGGCGCGCGTGGTGGTCAACAATCCCGGCGACGTCTTGAAGAAACAGATGTACGTGCGCGTGGCAATCCGGTCGCAAGCACAAAGCAGCGGCGTGATGGTGCCGGTATCGGCCATTCTGCGCGACGATGAAAATCTGCCCTTCGTCTACGTGGTGCAACCCGATGGCGGCTATGCGCGGCGCCGGGTCACGCTCGGCTATCGCAGCGGCGACCAGTACACGATCAGCAACGGACTCAAGGCGGCGGAGCAGATCGTGGCCGACGGTGGTTTGTTCGTTCAATTCATGCAGACGCAATGAGCGAACACGACTCGTCAGCGCAATCGCCCGGAGGATCGCCGGCGGTAACACCGTCGGTCATCAATCGCATCGTTGCCACGTCGTTGGGGCAGCGTTTCATCATCGTGTTGTTGACGGGAGTGATGATCGCCGCGGGTGCGTGGTCGCTCAAGCGCCTGCCGATGGACGCCTATCCGGACCTTTCCCCACCGATCGTCGATATCGTCACGCAATGGCCCGGTCACGCCGCCGAGGAAGTGGAACGCCTGATCACTGTGCCCATCGAGCGCGGCATGAATGGCATTCCGCACACGGCGACGATGCGTTCGGTGTCGCTGTACGGTCTTTCCGATGTGACCCTGAATTTCGACGATGCGACGGACAATTATTTCGCCCGCCAGCGCGTCTTCAATCGCATGTCCGACCTGGATTTGCCCAGTGGCGTCACGCCGTCGGTGTCGCCGCTGACCGCACCATCCGGATTGATTTATCGCTACGTGCTGCAAAGTTCCGATCGCTCGCCGATGGAACTCAAGACGCTGGACGACTGGACGATCGCCCCGCAATTCCGCGCGATTCCGGGCGTTGCCGACGATTCGGGATTCGGCGGGGGCACCATGCAATACCAGGTGCTGCTCGATCCGTTGAAAGTGGCCGCAACAGGCCTGTCTGCGCCGCAGGTGGAAGCGGCCCTGGCGGCGAACAACGGCAATGCCGGCGGCGGCTTCTACACCCAGGGCAGTCAGTTCTATTACGTGCGCGGTCTGGGGCGCATGAAGACGCTCGCCGACATCGGCAACGTCGTGATTGCCGTACACAATGGCACGCCGGTTCTGGTCCGCGACGTCGGTCGCGTGGTCATTGGCGCTGCGCCGCGTCTGGGCGAATTCGGTTACGAGAACAACGACGATGCCGTCGAAGGCGTCGTCATGATGCGCAAGGGCGAGAAAACCCAGGATGTGCTCAAGCGCATCGAGGCGAAGACAAAGCAGCTCAACACACAGGTACTGCCCAAGGATGTCAGGATTCATCCGTTCTACGACCTGAGCGACCTCATCGCGCAGACCACGAAGGTCGTCGAGCGCAACCTGCTGCGTGGTGTCCTGCTGGTCATCGTGGTGCTGATCTTCTTCCTCTACGATTTCCGCGCCGGGCTGATCGTTGCGATTACCATTCCGCTGGCCCTGCTGTTCGCGTTCTTTTGCCTGGACCTGCAAAACGCCTCGGCGAACCTGCTTTCCATTGGTGCAGTCGATTTCGGCATCCTTGTCGACGGCGCCATCTTCATGGTGGAAAACATCTTCCGTCAGGTCGCGGCGCGCCAGGGCACGCCAATGAACATCATGGAAATTATCCGCGACGCGGCGGCCGAGGTGGATCGGCCGCTGTTCTATGCCGTCGCCGTCATCGTGGCCAGCTTCCTGCCGATTTACGCGTTGTCGGGCCCGTCCGGCACGCTGTTCAAACCGATGGCCGACACCATGATCTTCGCGCTGATCGGATCCCTGATCGTGACGTTGACGCTGCTTCCCGTGCTGTGCTCGTGGTTCATGCGCAAAGGCGTGCGCGAGCGCAGGAATCGGGCTTTCGAGGCAATCCAGCGCGTGTATGTCAAAGGCCTGGATCGGTGTCTGCAGAACCCGCGCGCGACAACATTTGCCGCGGCTGGCGTGCTGCTCGTGTCGTTGTTGCTCATTCCGCGCATCGGCGCCGAGTTCATGCCGCAACTGGATGAAGGGGCATTGTGGGTGCGCGCGACGATGCCCTATACGATTTCATTCGACGAAGCCGCAAAGGTGACGCCGCAGATTCGCGCCGTGCTGCGCTCGTTTGCGCAAGTCACCACGGTGACCTCGGAATTGGGCCGCCCCGACGATGGAACGGATTCGACCGGATTCTTCAACGCGGAATTTTTCGTCGGCCTCAAACCTTACTCGCAATGGAGCGGTGTCGTGCGCAGCAAACCGGAGTTGATCGCGGCCATCAATCGCAAGCTGCAGGCTTTTCCGGGTATCACCTTCAACTACACGCAACCGGCCGAAGATGCAGTGGATGAAGCCGAAACCGGACTCAAGAGCGCACTTGCGGTCAAGGTCTTCGGCCCGGATTTGAACATGCTGCAGTCCAAGGGCAAGGCGATCAAGCAGGTTCTCGAACACGTGCGCGGTATTCGCGACGTAACCCTGGTCCAGGAACTTGGCCAACCGAGCCTGGGCATCGACATCGATCGCGCGAAGATCGCCCGTTACGGCCTGAACGTCGACGACATCAACGGCTTGATCCAGACTGCCATCGGCGGCGACGTGGCTACGCAGGTCGTGCAAGGCGAGAAGGAATTCGATCTGGTGGTGCGACTCGACCAGAAATACCGCGACAACCCGGAAGCCATTGGAAATATTCCCGTGGCCACAGCCGATGGGCAGCAGATTCCGCTCAGGCAACTGGCGAAAATCTCCGTGACCAACGGTGCATCGTTCATCTATCGCGAAAACAATTCACGCTACATCGGCGTGCAGTTTTCGGTTGTCGGTCGCGATCTCGCCGGCGCGGTCGAGGATGCCATCGCGCAGGTCGGGCAAAAGGTGCCGATGCCGCCCGGCTATCGCATGGACTGGGGTGGCGAATATACCCAGTACACGGCATCGCGCGCGCAGATGAATGTGATTCTGCCGCTGACCCTGTTCCTGATCTTCCTGATCCTGTTCGCGCTGTACAACAATTTCAAATTCCCGTTCATCACCGTGCTCGGCGTGCTCTTGTCCGCGCCGATCGGCGGCATCGTGGCGCTGTGGATCACCGCTACGCCGTTCTCGGTTTCATCCGGTATCGGATTCCTTGCCCTGTTCGGCGTCTCGGTGCTGACCGCCGTGGTTTACATTTCCTACGTCAACGAACTGCGTCGCGGTGGAACACCGATGGACGAAGCGATTCGACAAGGCGCAATCCTGCGCCTGCGGCCGATCCTGATGACCGCCCTCGTCGCAGCACTGGGTTTGTTGCCTGCCGCATTGGCCAGCGGGGTCGGTACCGATTCACAACGCCCGTTCGCCATTGTCATCGTCTGGGGATTGCTGACGCGCCTGCTGATCAGCATCTTCCTGATGCCTGCACTCTATGCGCTGGTAGCGCGTCCGAACGATCGACTGGAAGTGTGAGGCGACGATTTTGCCGGATGCGGCGCCGGCATCGGTGAGGCGGCGGGGACAGCGACGCGTCGAGCCGATACGCACCGGGGCAGGTCAAGCCGCCACGCCACCTATCCAGGTTTCATGCACGCGCACGCTTTCATCGATGGCGACCAGATCGGCAGCGTAGCCGGGAGCGATGCGGCCATGGCTATCGGAAATACCGAGGAATTCGGCCGGATATTGCGACGCCATGCGCAACGCTTCGGGCAAGGGCACCTGCAGCCAGTTCACGCTGTTGCGCACGGCGCTGGCCATGTCCAGTGCAGAGCCGGCGAGCGTGCCGTGCGCATCGCTGCAGATACCGTCCCGGCAGGTGATGGTTTCGCCGTTGAGCTGAAATGTCGAATCAGCCGAGCCGACCGGCGGCATCGCATCGGTAACCAGAAATACCCTGCCCGGCGGCTTCGCGGCGATGGCAACGCGCAATGCTGCCGGATGCACGTGATGGCCGTCGACGATGACGCCGCACCAACTTGCGCGATCGTCAAGCGCGGCGCCGACTACCCCCGGCTCGCGGCTTTGCAGCGGGGACATCGCATTGTATAAATGGGTAAAACCGCGCAAACCGGCATCCAGTGCTGCGCGTGTCTGCGCATAGGTCGCCGCCGTATGCCCTGCCGAAACCACCACGCCACGCTCGACCAGTGCGCGCAAAACCGGCTCCGCCACCTGTTCCGGCGCCAGTGTCATCAAGGTCATGCCGTTTTTCAGACTCGATGCCAGTTCGACATCGGCAGCGTCGGGCGCATGGAATTTTGCCGCGTCGTGAATGCCCTTGCGCTGCGGCGAAAGAAACGGGCCTTCCAGGTGAATGCCCAATACGCCGGGAACGCCCTGTTCGATGGCATCGGACACGGCGCCGATTGCCTCGCGCATTACCGTGCTGTCATCGCTGATCAACGTAGGCAGAAAGCCCGTCGTGCCGAATTTCCGGTGCGCGTCGGCAATGCGACGAACCGACTCGACACTCGGCGCCGCGTTGAACAAGACGCCGCCGCCGCCATTGACCTGGCAATCGATGAAACCGGGCGCGAGCAGACGACCGCGCAAATCATGTTGCGCCAGCGTCGCCATCTGCGCATCGCCACGCGACAGCACGGCGGCGATGTGCGCGCCATCGACGACCACCGCCAGATCATCGACGAAACCGGCCTTGGTCAGGACGCGACCGTTGACGAGGGCGACGGCAGTCATACCGTTTGAGTGACCTTGCGCAGATGCGGCGGATCATCCGGCCGGAATCCGCGCTTGATGGAAAGCGCGTTCGCTGCGCGATAGAAACTCTGGATTTCAATCAACGGCGTGCATGCCGGATGCGCGCTCGGCGCGACTGCCAGCGAATCGGCGCCGGCATCCGGAGCGGCAACCCAGATCGGCGCGCCGCGCTTGCGAAATTCCCGCGCCAGTTCGAGGGTACCGCCCCAGGTATCGTCGCGTTGCGCGAAAAACAGCACCGGAAACGTCGCGTCCACCAACGCCATCGGCCCATGACGAACCTCTGCAGCGCTGAAGGCCTCGGCATGCAGGCCGCAAGTTTCCTTGAACTTGAGCGCGGCTTCGAGCGCCGCACCGAATCCGAAGCCGCGCCCGATCACGAACAGATTGCGTGCGTCGACCAACCCATCGCTTAGCGACGACCAGTCCGCCGACCAGCTGGCACGAAGGGTCTGGGGCACCTCGAACAGCGCATCGAGCAACTTGCCATCTTCGCGCCAGTGCGCGGCAAAGTGGAGAATGGCAGAAAGCGAACAAATATAGCTCTTCGTAGCCGCCACGCTCAGTTCCGGCCCCGCATGCAACGCGATGACAGTATCGGCGACCGCGGCGAGCGGCGAATCGGCAGCGTTGACCATGACCACCACGCGTGCGCCTGCTCTTTTGGCGCCCGTGGCATGCGCGACCAGGTCCGGGCTTTGTCCGGATTGCGAAATTGCCAGGTACAACGCGCCTTCGAGGTTCTGCTGCGCGGCATACACCGACGTTACCGACGGCGACGCCGATGCCGTGAACAGGCCGACCTGGGTTTCGAACACGTATTTGGCAAACATTGCGGCGTGGTCGGAACTGCCGCGCGCACAGGTAACGATGAAACGCGGCGGTCTGTGGCGCAGCGTTTGCGCAAGTTGCGCAAGCGTGGCGTCGTTGGCAGCGAGCTGACGCGCGACGGCGTCGGCGGACTCGTGCGCCTCGGCGAACATGTGGGTCGTAGCGGGATCGATCATGGAAGAATCGGGCATGCGAGGCTCAGTTGGCGTGAAGTTCGGCGACGAAATCATAGGCATCGCCGCGATACAGGGAACGGGTGAATTCGACGACGCGGCCGTCGTCGAGAAAGGCGCGGCGTTCGATCGCCAGCGCCGGACTGCCAACCGGCAACTGCAGCAATCGCGCCTGATCGGCGTCGAGGGCAACCGCACGCAGGCGCTGCAACGCGCGAGTCGGGCGCAGGCCCATTCGCTCAAGCGTTGCATACAGCGACAACTTCACCGTCGCGGGGTCTGCCAGAATCGAATGCGGGACTGCGCTGTCTTCCAACGCGAGCGCCTTGTCGCCGGCAAAGCGCAAGCGGCGCAGCCGCACCACGCGCGAGCCGGGCGACAGATGCAGCGCGAGCGCTTCTTCGGGGGACACAGTACCGATGCTGCGATCGAGAAATTTCACGCGTGGCTTGAGTCCGCGTGCGCGCAAATCGTCAGTGAAACCGGTCAGTCTCGACGACGACTTGATAATGCGCTCGTTGACAAAAGTGCCGGCGCCGTGGCGTTGCGTCAGCAAGCCATTTTCGACGAGTCCGGCGATAGCCTTGCGCACGGTGACCCGCGACAACGAAAGCAATTGCGCCAGATCGCGCTCGCCGGGAAGCGAACGCCCGGGTTCGATGACGCCGGTTTCAATCATCTTCTGCAGCGCGCTGCGCAAACGCACATAGGCAAGCCCGCTGTGGCCGCGAGCGTGGCGAGCCAGCGACTGATATTCCCGGAGCAGTTGCGCGTTCATCCCATAAAGATACCAATTAAATACCAGTTAATCAATTGCGAACTTTGACGCTGATCAGCAAGCCATTCTATACGACTGTGGCATCCGTTGGTATTGTAGTGGTATGCTACTTGTTCCGCGGCTCAAACGAATCAACGAGGTAAACGTGAGCACTCTGGTTCAACCGGTGGATGATTTCGATCTGGTGATTTTCGGAGGCACGGGCGACCTCGCGTTGCGCAAGCTCTTGCCGGCGCTTTTCCATCGTTTCGCCGACGGCCAGATTCCCGGTGCAAGCCGGATTCTTGGAGTTGCGCGCGACAAGCTGGAGTCATCCGCCTATCGCGAGCGCGTTCGCGAAGCGCTGCAACGCGCGCTCATCAACGAAGCGCAGCCGGCGAAGACGATTGATGCGTTCCTCGATCATGTCGGCTATCAGGCGTTGGATGCGACCCGCGACGAAGGCTGGAACGAACTCGATGCGTGGTTGAAGAACGGTGGCGATCGCGTACGCGTGTTTTACCTGGCGACCGGCGCGAACGTGTTCGTGCCGGTCTGCGAGCGTCTTGGCAACCTGGGCCTGGCGCACGACAAGACGCGTGTGGTGATCGAAAAACCGATCGGCAGCGACCTGGCCAGCGCTGCTGCGATCAACGACGCGGTCGGTCGATCCTTCGCGGAGAACCAGACGTTTCGCATCGATCATTATCTTGGCAAGGAGACAGTGCAGAACCTCATTGCATTGCGTTTCGGCAATGCCCTGTTCGAGCCGCTATGGCGCGCCGAACATATCGATCATGTGCAGATCACCGTGGCCGAGACCATCGGCGTCGAAGGGCGCGCGGCGTACTACGCGCAGTCCGGTGCGCTGCGCGACATGATCCAGAACCACATGCTGCAGTTGTTGTGCATGGTGGCTATGGAGCCGCCGGCGTCGCTGGAACCCGATGCGATCCGCGACGAGAAACTCAAGGTACTGCGCTCACTGCATCCGATCGATGCCGGCAACGCGGAGCAATTGACCGTGCGCGGGCAATATCGCGCCGGCGCATCGAGCACGGGTCCGGTGCCGGGCTATCTGGAGGAATCCGGACGCGACGATGTGCGCACCGACACCTTCGTCGCACTCAAGGCTGAAGTCGCCAACTGGCGCTGGGCCGGCGTGCCGTTTTACCTGCGCACCGGCAAGCGCCTGGCGCAACGCGTGTCGGAAATCGTCATCGCGTTCCGCGCCATTCCGCATTCCATCTTCGCGCCCGGCGTCGGGCCGATTGCGCCGAACAAACTGGTCCTGCGCCTGCAGCCGGACGAAGGCGTGAAGCTGTGGCTGATGATCAAGTATCCCGGTCCCGGCGGCCTGCGTTTGCGCCGCGTGCCCCTGGACATGAGTTTTGCGGAAGCATTCGGCGTGCGCAATTCCGATGCCTACGAGCGATTGCTGATGGACGTCGTACGCGGCAACCCGACCCTGTTCATGCGCCGCGATGAAGTCGAAGCGGCGTGGCACTGGATCGATCCGATCCGCAATGCCTGGGAACGCAGCGACGATTTGCCCAAACCCTACACGGCAGGCACCTGGGGTCCGAGCGCGGCAGTTGCGTTGATCGAACGCGACGGTCGTACCTGGCATGAAGACGAAGGCTGAAAATGAGTCGACTGGAACTGGTCCAGCACGAATTCGACGATTCCGAAACGCTTGCACGGACGTTTGCGCGGGAAACAGCCGACGCGTTGCGCGAGGCCATCGCCGCGCGTGGCCACGCATTGATCGCACTTTCCGGCGGCAACACGCCGCGGCGATTTCTCGAACGCCTCGGCGAACAGCAACTGGACTGGGCGCGCACAACGATCACACTGGCCGATGAGCGCTGGGTACCGCCAGACAATGCGCGATCCAATGAACACCTGCTGCGCGAAACGCTGTTGCGCGGCAACGCCGGCGCCGCGCATTTCGTATCATTGCATGTGGATACGCCGACCCCAGAGCAGGGCCTGGCCGTTGTCGCCGAGCGAATCGCCAACCTCGTCATGCCATTCGATGTCGTCGTACTCGGCATGGGCGATGACGGGCATTGCGCTTCGCTGTTTCCCGATGGCGATAATCTGCAGGCCGCGCTGAATCCCCTCGGCGAGCTTCGGGTCATGCCCATGCGCGCGCCCGATGCTCCGGAACCGCGGATTACGCTGACGCTCGCTGCGCTGATTCGCACGCGCAGGATGTATCTGCAGATCGAGGGAGAGACGAAGGGCCGCCTCTTCGCGCGAATTCGCGACGGCGATCCGGCGTTTTCCGACGCTCCGGTTCGCAGCGTATTGGAGCACTCGCACGTGGTTCCCATCGTGCTTCATTGTCGATAACCAACAGCGAAATGAACATGAATCCCGTCCTCACCGCCGTCACCGAACGCATTGTCGAACGCAGCCGCGATTCGCGCGCGCGCTATCTCGCGAAAATCGACGCGGCGCGCGGCGATGGCTCGCATCGCCGGCATCTGTCGTGCGGAAATCTGGCCCACGGGTTCGCGGCGTGCGGCGCGGCCGACAAAACCGCATTGCGCGCAGGCGTCGCGCCGAATCTTGGCATCGTCACTGCCTACAACGACATGCTCTCTGCGCACCAGCCCTACGAACGCTATCCCGCACTGATTCGCGAGGCGGCGCGGCAGGTCGGTGCCACCGCGCAAGTTGCCGGTGGTGTCGCGGCGATGTGCGACGGCGTAACCCAGGGCCGCGCCGGCATGGAATTGTCGTTGTTTTCGCGCGACGTAATCGCGATGTCGGCGGCTGTTGCGTTGTCGCACGACATGTTCGACGCGGCCTTGTTTCTGGGCATCTGCGACAAGATTGTTCCCGGCTTGCTGATCGCGGCGCTGACGTTCGGCCACCTGCCGGCGGTCTTCGTGCCGGCCGGTCCGATGCCGAGCGGTATCGGCAACGATGAAAAATCAAAGGTCCGTCTGCTGCATGCCGAAGGCAAGGCCAGCCGCGAGCAGTTGCTCGACGCCGAGGCTGCGTCCTACCACGCGCCCGGGACCTGCACATTTTATGGAACGGCCAACTCCAACCAGATGCTGATGGAGATCATGGGCCTGCATCTGCCCGGTGCCAGCTTCGTCAATCCGAATACGCCGCTGCGCGATGCGCTGACCGTCGAAGCGGTGCATCGCGCCGCGACAATGACGGCGCTTGGCGACGCGTATCTGCCGGTCGGCCGCATCATCGACGAGCGCGCCATCGTCAACGGCGTGATCGGCCTGCACGCGACCGGCGGCTCGACCAATCATCTGTTGCATCTGGTGGCGATCGCGCGCGCTGCCGGCATCAATTTGCGCTGGGACGATTTCGCCGAATTGTCCGCGGTAGTGCCGCTGCTGGCGCGCGTGTATCCGAACGGTAGCGCCGACGTGAACCATTTCCACGCTGCCGGCGGCATGGGTTTTCTGATCGCCCAACTGCTCGACGCCGGTTTGTTGCATGCAGATGTGAATACGGTTGCTGGTTGCGGCCTGGATGGCTACCGCATCGAAACGCGCCTGGGCGCAGATGGCGTTGTCGAGCGCAAGCCGGTGCCTGCTCAAAGCCGAGAGCCATCGGTGCTGCGCGGCGCAACCGACCCATTTCGCACCGATGGCGGTTTGCGCGTGCTTGACGGCAATCTCGGTCGTGCCACGATCAAGGTTTCCGCGGTGCCGGAAGATCGTTTCGTCATCGAGGCCCCAGCGCTCGTGTTCGACGAACAGGAACACGTACAGGCCGCGTTCGAGCGCGGCGAGCTGGATCGCGACTTTGTCGCGGTGGTGCGATTCCAGGGACCGCGCGCGAACGGTATGCCCGAACTGCACAAGCTCACGCCGGCGCTGAGCGTGCTGCAGAATCGCGGTTTTCGCGTCGCGTTGGTGACCGACGGGCGCATGTCCGGCGCGTCCGGTCGCGTTCCGGCGGCTATCCACGTGACCCCCGAGGCAGCCGCTGGCGGCGCGATCGGCAAGATTCACAACGGCGATATCGTGCGCGTCGATGCGGTCGCCGGTACGCTCGAGGTCAAGGTGGACGATGCGGCGTTGCAGGCACGCCCACCTGCCGAAGCCCGACTCGAGACCCATCACACTGGCATGGGCCGCGAGTTGTTCGCGCGTTTCCGCGACGTCGTCGGCAGCGCCGACAGCGGCGCAAGCGTATTTGGAGATCCCGCATGAAAGCGGCAATGCAACGTCGGCAGCAAACGCTGCGCGACATACTCGGTCTGGCGCCCGTCGTGGCGGTCGTGGTGGTGGAAAACATCGCCGATGCCGTACCGATGGCCAGCGCGCTGGTTGCCGGCGGCATTCCTGCCATTGAAATCACACTGCGAACGCCGGTCGCGCTGGAGGCCATCGCCGCCGTGGCACGCGACGTCGATGGTGCGGTGGTTGGCGCCGGTACTGTACTCGGCGCACACGACCTGCAGGCCGCGCGGCGCGCCGGTGCGCAATTCGCCGTGTCACCAGGCGCCACGCCCGAGCTGCTCGCCGCCGCAGCAGACGGAGAACTGCCGCTGCTTCCCGGCGCCGCGACCGCGAGCGAAGCAATGGCGCTGCGCGAGCAAGGCTACCTGTTGCAAAAGTTCTTTCCGGCCGAAGCGGCAGGTGGCGCGGATTATCTGGGCGCCTTGGCCGGTCCCTTGCCGGGTATCGGATTCTGTCCGACCGGTGGAGTACGCATCGCCAACGCGCCTGCTTACCTGGCGTTGCCGAACGTGATTTGTGTCGGCGGCTCCTGGCTCACGCCGGACGCGGCGATTCGCAACGGCGATTGGGCCGCCATCACGCAGCTGGCGCGCGCGGCAGCGGCTTTGCGCGGGGGCAACTGACGCGGATTTTCCCTCGTTTGTATCTCGCGCAAACGTACTTGGGCGAGATGCCTCAAAGAGCAAAGCTTCCTCCCAACTGCGGCGAGCTACTCACTTGCAAAGCAGAGCTTCCGCTCGACTACGTCGAGCGGGTTACTTCTCTTTGCTTGCCCAAAGAGAAGTAACCAAGAGAAATGCACCCCCGACGCTGCGCCTCGCGCGCGGCTGGATTGATCGCAAGCAACCATCCCTGGTGCCTCGACCGGCCCGCACATCCTTGTGCGTGCGCTCACCGGCGCGAGATGCGCTTCAACACATCTCGCGAAAGCCCGGCTCGCCCTGCGCTTCTCGGCCTTGCGGGGTCGCTCAGACGGTACATTCCATGTACCGATCGCGAGTGCGGCGATCCATCGCCGCACCCCTGCGGGCCTTGTCCGCAAAGCCTGCGATGCTCGGCGCGCAAAAGGGGGACCCAAGATCGAGAGACAGGTCAAAATCAACATCAAGACCAATCGCGGCATTACGCGCTCGCCGTTTTCGCTTTTCGCTTTAGGCTTCTGCGGCAGGCAATGCCGCCCCAATGGGGCCCCTGTGGGGCGGCGAGTGGGCGCAGGAAAGCCCGTAGGGTGGCGCGCACGATGCGCGCCAGTTCGCTGCGTGCACACGGATGTGTACTCAGCGAACCCCGGAGCACGCTCGCGAAGTCGCAGGGCAGGATGCCCGGAGACCGCTCCACCGGGGTGGCCTTCTCTTTGGTTACTTTCTATTGGCCACTCAAGAGAAAGTGACTCGCGCGCCGCAGGCGAGTGAAAGCTCTATCAGCGAAAACCGATCGCTCTGTGGAATCGGGTGCCGCCCCCTCACCCAACCCTTTCCCCCAAACAAGTTTTGGGGAGAGGGTTCAAGAATGAGCGCGTTCGTAAGAGAGAGATTGGTCGGTGCTGCGCCACGAGAAAGTGACTCGCTCACCACAGGTGAGTGCAAGCTCTGGACGCAAATTCCTCCAAGGCGAAGACATTCAGCGAAAACCGAAGAGAGAGTGACTCGCCCAGCAAAGGCGAACGGAAGCTCTGCTCTTGAGAAGCGACACGCTTAACCTGGTCAAAACCAACTGTCCGCCGTCAGCCGACTGGCGCGCGCACGCGCGCGGTCGAATCGCGGATCACCAGTTGTGGACTGAAGCCCTTGTTGTACACCGGCGCGGTTCGTTCGTTGCCGCTGGCGCGTTCCAGAGCTGCGATCAACAGCAACGTTGCGTGACGTGCGATTTCTTCGGTGGCTTGTTTGGCCGTGGTCAGCGCGGGCCAGGATTGCTTGGAGAACGGGCTGTCCTCGAAACCGGCGATGGATAAATCGTAGGGCACATCCATGCCGCCAGATTTTGCTGCGGCAAGCACACCGGCAGCAATTTCGTCGTTGGAACCGAAGATGGCGGTCGGGCGATCCTTGAGTGCGAACAGTTTGCGTGCGCCGCGGAAGCCGTCCTCGAAAGAATAATCGCCGGGTACGATCAGCTTCTTGTCCAGCGCAATACCATAATCCTTGAGCGCGCTCTCGTAGCCCT
Organism: uncultured Pseudomonadota bacterium; assembly: GCA_963711075.1. Classification (GTDB taxonomy): domain Bacteria; phylum Pseudomonadota; class Gammaproteobacteria; order Xanthomonadales; family Rhodanobacteraceae; genus Rudaea. The sequence goes on from CAVQCW010000004.1 coordinate 467,527, forward strand.
TGAAGCGTTCCGGACTGGATCGATGCGCCTCGCCACCCCACAAAAAGCCGATGCGCTCGTGGCCGAGCTGGATCAGGTGCTCGGTGATGTCGTAGGCGGCATCGCGGTCGTCGACAAACACGCACGGGAAGCCGTCCTGCGGATCTTCTGCGGCGGAGATGATGCGCACGAACGCGACGTTGTTGGCTGCGAGGTATTCGATCAACTCGCGGCGTTCGGACATCGGCGGCGCGAGCACCAGACCCGCCAGGCGCGCGTGCCGGACCAGGTTGCACAACTCTTCGGCCAGGTGCGGCGACGAGGAATTGCAGGGATGGATCTGCAGGCCGAAGCCGGTTTCGCGGCAAACCGACAACACGCCGCTCTGCACGCCGATGACGTAATACGGATTCGGGTTGTCGTAGACCAGTCCGAGTGCGTAGGATTTTGCGCTGCGCAAGCTGCGTGCGGAAAGATCGGGCTGGTAATTGAGTTCGGCGACGGCACGCAGGACCTTGTCGCGTGTGCGTTCGAGCACCGACGGTTCGTTGTTGATGACGCGCGATACGGTCTTGAGCGATACCTTCGAGCGCTTGGCGACGTCTTTGATCGTAGGTTTGCGCATTCCCAGCATTTCCCCGGAATTCCCGGGGGGATTCTGCTTGGAATCCGCCCGCGACGCCAGCCTTGGCACGCGCGCGACGATCAGGCCGCCGCTGTCCGGCTTTGCATTGTCGCGACGCCCACCGCGTGACCACGCCACGCGTAGTAAAAAATATATGCGTAGCACGGCAGCACGATGGCGCAGAACACGGCCTGAAAATCGTGATGGACTTTCAAGTGCGCGAACAGTTGCGGGATCACGGCACCGCCGGCGATCGCCATGATCAGCAACGCCGATCCGAATTCGGTGAAACGCCCGAGTCCACGAATCGCCAATGGAAAGATCGCAGGCCACATCATCGCGTTGGCAAATCCGAGTGCCGCAACGAAACCGACGGAAACATAGCCGTGGCTCAGATAGGCGGCCACGCTGAACACGATACCCAGGATTGCGGAGAAGCCCAGATAGCGCTCTTGCGAAACAACGCGCGGAATCAACACCAGACCGAGCAGATATCCAAGCAGCATCGCGAACAGCGTGAACGCGGTGAAGAAACGCGTTTCGCCCAGCGGCAAACCGAATCCTTGCCCGTAAGTGCCGATGGCATCTCCCGCCATCACCTCAACACCGACGTAGACGAACAGGCACACAACGCCCAACCACAAGTGCGGGAAGCGAAAGATGCCGGCATGACCGCCGCTGCTGTCCGCGTTGTCTTTGCTCGCCTTGACTTCCGGCAGGGCCGAGCGAACCACCCAGACTGCGAGCAAAGCAAGTATCGCCGCCATCACCATGTAGGGCATGTGCACTTTCGCCGCGAAAATATTGAGCAAGGCATCGCGTGCGGCCGGAGTTGCCGCCGCCTTGACCTGTTCGTCGATCTTGTCCATGCCCTGCAGCACCAGCGCGCCAATCACGAACGGCGCCAGAAAGCCGGCGAACTTGTTGCAAATGCCCATGACCGCAATGCGCTGCGCGGCACTATCGATCGGACCGAGAATGCTGATGTAGGGATTGGCCGCCGTCTGCAGCAACGCCAGCCCCGCGCCAATCACGAACAGACCGCCCAAAGCACCCGGATACCAGCGCATGGTGGCGAACTGGCCGAACAACAACGCACCGATTGCCATCACGAACAAGCCGAGCGCCATGCCGCGCTTCATGCCGGTCAGGCGCAAGATCCACGATGAAGGCAACGCAAGAAAAAAATACGACAGATAGAACGCCATCGGCACGAGGAACGCGTTGACGTCATCGAGATTGAAGGCGAGTTTGACGTAGGAGATCAGCGGGCCATTGAGCCAGGTCACGAAACCGAAGATGAAGAACAACACGCCGACCGTGATGATGGAAGACAGGTAGCTCGTTGCCGGAGTTTGCGTCGTGTTCATCGGATCGGGTCCTGCTTGAGAAGGTGAAAGGTCCGGGTCCGCAGCGACAGCCCGCTGTTGTGCGGGCGATAGCGGCACGACCCGTGACGCGGAAAAGACAATTCTGCGCAACGTTGTCATATCTTGCCTGCAAATCAGTCGAGATGCACGCACCTGCAGACCCTGTCGGTACACCCGAATGCGAACGTTCCGATGGTGCTTCGCATCATTCCGCTGGATTTGAAAGCCATACTCAGCTGATATGCACAATACACTATGTGTCATCCAACATTCGCCCTTGGTGCATCGCGGCATCATCGTCCGTGAACAGAAAACTGCTTGACAACGTTGTCATGAAATTCCAGACTTTGGCACTATTGAAACGCCCGGGCGACCTGTCCGAGGCGATTGGGAGAGCAAGGGCGTGGCTCAGCTTGTCCGATCAACAACGCAGCCGGAGCTGGCGCAAGCCGCGCAGGAATTGCCTGCGGATGGATTGCTGCTCGCAGCCGACGTCGGTGGCACGTGGGCGCGCGTGGGGTTGGTGAGAATCGATACCGACACGCCCGTGGTATCGAGCTACCGCAAGTACCGTTGTGCCGACTATGCCGGTCTTCCCGCGATACTCAAACAATTCATGGACGAGCAGGCGGCATCGCGGGTCGTGCATGGCGCGATCGCCTGTGCCGGCTATGTGCTCGACGATGTGGTCATCAATACGAATCTGCCGTGGTCGGTATCGCTGGCTGAAATCCGCGAAGGAGTTGGACTGGATGACCTGCTGCTGGTCAACGACTTCACCGCGATTGCGCATGCGACGCAATACGTTGCCGACGCCGACGTCACCCGCATTACCAGCACTGCCTCACCGCTGGACGGTCCACAACTGATCGTCGGACCGGGCACGGGACTGGGCGCGGCCGTGCGAATTCCCGGCGCACGCGGCACATCGATCCTGTCCACAGAAGCCGGCCAGTCCGCGCTTACGCCCTCGACGGATTTCGAAGTGCGGATCCTGCAGCATCTGTTGCGTGAGGCCAGCCATATCCCGGTCGAGCACGTACTTTCCGGTCCGGGACTGGCCACGCTCTACACGACCATCGGCGCGCTGCGCGGCGCAGCCGCACCCGCATTGACGCCGTCGCAAATCACCGAAGCCGCCACCGCGGGCGACGACCCTTTGGCGCTGGAGACCCTGCATGTGTTCTGCGGTTGGCTCGGCAGCACGGTCGGCAATCTGGTGCTGTTGTACGGCGCGCAAGGCGGCGTCTTCCTGGCCGGCGGCATCCTTCCGCAGATCAGCGACTTTCTCTCGCGCAGCGCCTTCGTCGACCGGTTTTGCGACAAGGGCGCGATGCGGCCTTTGCTGGAACGCGTGCCGGTGAGTCTGATCGAACACGGCCAGCTTGGCGTGCTCGGTGCAGCCGGCTGGTACCTGAACCAGCGACGTGCCAAGTGATGGAATCCTATAACAATAAATAAGTGGAAATAGCTACAAAGAGGCAATTCATCAAAATCCGGCGCCATCAGTCCGCAGCGGCTGCTCCGTCGCCATTACACACCTATCCCGGAGGGGAGAGCCATGAACTACCGCAAGAAAATCCTGACCGCGAGCATCATCGCCTGTCTGTGCGTGCCGTTGGTGGCAATCGCGCAAGACGACGCAACGCAAACGGCAAGCGCCGACGCGACCGCAGCGAAGCAACTTCCGGATGGCGTCAACGTCCCGGGAACGCAGATGCTGCTCGCACAGAACGATACGCCGATCAACGCCGGCAGCGACGACAGCCAGACGCAGCAGCTGAGCACCGTCGTTGTCACCGGCATTCGCGAAAGCCTGAAAAAATCGCTGGACAAGAAGCGCGATGCCGATGCCATCATCGATGCGATCACCGCCGTGGACATCGGCAAGTTTCCGGCGACCAACGTTGCCGAGGCCCTGGCCCAGATTCCGGGCGTGACCATCGACCGCGCTCTCGGCGCGACCCAGCGCGTCAGCATCGACGGCACCGACCCGAGTTTGAATCTGAGCTTCCTCGACGGCCATCCGGTCGCTCAGGCGATCTGGCAGTACGGCGATTCGCCGAATCGCGGTTTCAACTTTTCGTTGCTGGCGCCGGAGGTGCTTGCCGGACTTGAGGTCTACAAGACGCCAGAGGCGCACTTGCCCGAGGGCAGTCTCGGCGGCACGATCCTCATGCACACGATACAACCCCTGGATGTAGCCAGCGGTTTGTTCAGCGGATCGATCGGTTACAACTACAACGACATGGTCGACAAGGGCAAACCCGACGCCTCGTTGTTCTTCAGCTGGAAGAACCCCGACAACACGTTCGGTATCGATGTTTCCGCACAGCATTACGAACAGATCACGAATCGCCAGGGTGAGGAAATCTTCGGCTATCACCCGGTGTCCGATTACGCCGCCCAGAGTCCGGCGATTGCCGCCCAGGTCGCGTCCGGCGCCTTGAATCCGACCGATATGGTGCCCGACGAAATCAACGCGGCGAATTTCCAGCAGACCGAAAAACGCAACAGCGTGCTGAGCAACATCCAGTGGAAACCGACTGATCGTCTCGACTTCAACCTCAGTCTGCTGTACATGCGCGACAATCTGGACAATTACAACCAGTCGATGTATCCGTTCATGCATTGGACAGGTGGCACCCAGGCCGGCGTTGACAGTCTGACGCCGGGTGCGAACGGCGTCATCACCGGCGGCCACAGCTGCGATCCCTCGACCGATGCAACATGTCCCGGGCTCGGTGGCGTGATTTTCGACAACAACGCGCGTACTGCCGAAATCAAGACCAAGGGTGCCGATCTCAAGGCGAAATACCGTGGCGACACCTGGACGCTGAGCGGTCAGGCCGGCGTGAGCACTTCGCACGACGATCTTACCCAGGCTTTCATCGAGCCGGTCTACTTCGGCGGATATTCCTGGGATATCAAGCATGGATTCAAGTTTGACGACCCGACCGCGGCAGAAAATCCGCAGAACTGGTCCGGCTACTACTTCAACGGCAACTATGCCGACATTCCCTACGCGGCAAAGGACAACTATGCCCAGGCCGATTTCAGCAAGGATCTCGGTGGCTTCTTCAACCAGTTGTTGCTCGGCGTGCGTTACGCGAAACATACCGAAAGCCAGAACCAGTACGACGTCTGGAGCGGTGGCGTGCAAGGCGGCAGCATCGCCGATGTCGGCGCGGGCGGGTTGACCGACCTTTCCGGGTTGTCAGACCTGGGCTTCTGGTCCGGAGCCGTGCATCATGTGCAGCCGCGCAACGGCGATACCGTGCTCAATTGGGTGCTCGACAGCCCGCATTTGTTCGATCAGCAATATCTGTATCTGCCCTATCTGTACCAGGACAGCTTCAATATCGGACAGAAAAGTCAGGCCGGGTATGTGCAGTTGAACTTCGGTGACGAAGATCTGCGCGGGAACATCGGCTTGCGCTACGTGCATACGTCCATCGACGAATCGGCGTACATCATCAACAACATCAACATCGCCCAGAGTGTGTATGCGACCACGACCAATTCGCACAACAATGCGTTGCCGTCGTTCAATATCGCCTACAACCTGACGCCGGACGTGGTCCTGCGCGCTGCAGCCTCGCAGGTGATCGCATGGGCACCGTACAACCAGGAAACGCCATATGTGTTCACCAACGATTCGGTGTTGACCGGCAGCGGAGGCAATCCAAACCTGGATCCGTACAAGTCGAACAACTTCAACGTCGCGGCCGAATGGTACTTCGCACCGGAATCGGCGCTGGCGCTCAACGTGTTTTACAAGAAGATACTCAACTACATCGTACAGGGCGTGGGTACCGAGCGCCTGTACAACTCTCTGGTCGTGCTCAATCCGGATGTCTATGCCGGCTTGACCGGCGGCAATTGCGATGCGCAGGGAAATTGCGATTACAGCATCACGCGCCCAGAAAACGGCGGCAAGGCGACGGCCAAGGGCTTCACCATCAGCTATCAGCAACCGTTCGGCGACAGCGGTTTCGGCGTCCGCACCAATTACACGTATTCCGATGCCAAGACCGAAAGTGGCGGCGCGCTGCCGTACAACTCCAAGAACTCCTACAACGTCAGCCCGTATTACGACAAGGGGCCGTTCTCGGCGAGCGTCACTTACGGCTACCGCGGCAGCTATCTGGCCGGCGGCTATGTGGCCGGTGCGCCGGCAGAAACGGTCGATGGGTACAAGGAACTCGACGCAAGCGCGACGTGGCGGTTCAGCGATCATCTGTCGGTGAGCTTCGACGCGCTGAACATCCTCAATTCAACCTACCTCGGATATCTGGGTAGCAAGGATGAGCCGATCGCCCGTTACAAGTCCGGGCGCCAATACATGGCTACCCTGCACTTCAAGTTCTAAAGCGTTGCACGGTTCTCCAACCGTTCGCGGGCCGGCGCGATCCCGGCCCGCATTTTTTGAAATGTTCCGGCGCGATCCCGGCCCGCATTTTTTGAAATGTTCCGGCGCGATCCCGGCCCGCATTTTTTGAAATGTTCCGGCGCGATCCCGGCCCGCATTTTTTTGAAATGTTCCGGGCGATCCCGGCGCGCATTCTTCCGGTACGTTCCGGCGCGATCCCGGCGCGCACCCTTGTGGATAGATCCCGGTTCGTTGCAGCGCGATCGTGTTCGAATTCTGGGACACTGGGCCCTGTGCGAAATCAGCCTTTTCCATCGACTGCGCCGATCTGCGTGACCGAGAACAGCCGCAATCTTTTTCACCTGGCGATTTCCGCCGTTGTGCTGTGCGCGGTGTTGCTCAGCGGATGCCAGACAACGACGACGCGTCAGACGACCTCGATACTCTCGTTGATTCCCCTCCCGGCCGTCGTCGATCGCGCCCCGGGGAAATTCGTTTTGCACCAGGGCGCCGTTTTGAACGTGCATTCGCGCAATGGGGCTGCATTGGGCGTTGCGCGGTATTTCAGCAACGAGCTCGCACGAGCCCGCGACCTGCATCTGGATTTGCAACCAGGCGGCGATGCCGAAAGCACGGGCGGCATCGCGTTCAATCTGGATCCGAATTTCCTGGTCCGCGGCGACACCGCAGACGAAGGCTACGAATTGACCGTGTCGTCGCAGCGCATCGTTTTGATCGCGCGCACGCCGCATGGATTGTTCAATGGCGCGGTGACCTTGTGGCAGCTGCTCACGCAGAACATCGACCGTGCAAACGTGTTGACGGTGCCGTGCCTGCACATCGAAGACCATCCGCGTTTTGCCTGGCGTGGACTGATGCTCGATTCGGCGCGGCATTATCAGTCTCCGCAATTCATCAAGCGCCTGTTGGACCGCATGGCGCTGCAAAAACTCGATGTGTTCCAGTGGCACCTGACCGACGACCAGGGCTGGCGCATCCAGATCAAGCGCTATCCGAAACTGACCGAAATCGGCGCGTGGCGAATTCCCGCGTCGGTCAACGCAACGCCTGGGCGTTACGGCGGCTTTTACACGCAGGACGAAATACGCGACATCGTGCGCTACGCGCGAGCGCGCTTTATCACCATCGTGCCGGAAATCGAAATGCCCGGTCACGCCCAGGCCGCGATCGCCGCCTACCCGGAACTGGGAGTCACCGGCAAGCGTCCGCCGGTATCCCACGACTGGGGCGTGCATACGTATTTGTACAACGTCGACGACAGCACGTTCGAGTTTCTGGAGAACGTTCTGACGGAGGTGATGGACCTGTTTCCCGGTCGGTACATTCACGTCGGTGGCGACGAGGCGGCAAAAGATCAATGGCAAGCGTCGGCAGCGGTGCAGCGGCGCATGCACGAATTGCACATCGCCAATGCGGACGGCCTGCAAAGCTACTTCATCGCGCGCATCGGGCGATTTCTTGCGGCGCACGGGCGCCGGCTTGTCGGCTGGGACGAAATCCTGCAAGGCGGGGTGCCGCCCGACGCCACGGTCATGTCGTGGCAGGGCGAAAAAGGCGGCATCGTCGCGGCACGGCTGGGCCATGACGTGGTGATGGCACCATCGCCGATTATGTATTTCGATCACGTGCAAAGCGCGCGGCACGACGAACCGCCGGGTCGGCCGGACGTGGTGTCGCTTGCCGATGTCTATGCCTACGACCCGCTGCCGAAGCAACTCGATGCGACACTGGTGAAACACGTGCTTGGCGCGCAGGCGAACTTGTGGACCGAATACATGGATACGCCGGCGCGCGTCGAACACGCCGCTTTCCCGCGTGTTGCCGCATTGGCCGAGGCGCTGTGGTCGGCGCCTGCCCGGCGCAATTGGAACAATTTCCTCCAGCGAATGCCCGCGCAGATCGAGCGCTACCGGGCATCCGGGATCGATTTCGCCGACAGTGCTTTCGTACCGGATGTTGTCGCGAACGCGCGGCCGCCTTCCGGAAAGGTCAATGTGGAAATCGACAACCAGACGCAATTCGGCACGCTCCGTTACACGCTGGATGGTCGTGAGCCGACGGTTCAATCGCCGGTTTACCAAAACCCATTGACGGTTTCGCTTCCGACCGAGCTGAACACGAACGATTTCGCGGCCAACCAGGCACTCGCTGCGCCGAGACACACACGCATCGACGCGATGTCGCTGCTGCGAAAAAACAGCGACGAGTTGAAGTCATGCAAACCGGCTGGACAAGGGCTGCCGTTACGCTTGCCGGGACCTGCGATCGGCGGCGGACAGACGGTGTACCGTGTCGACATTTTCGATCCGTGCTGGATCTATCCGCACGCCGATCTGGATGCCGCGAATCGCATCAGCGTCGCGGTTGCCGAATTGCCCTACAACTTCCAGTTGTGGAAAGACGTGAAGAACCTCGTGTTGCGCCAACCGCAACGACCCGGCGGCGAATTGCAGGTGCGCATGGATGGCTGTGCCGGCCCGCAACTTGCCGCCATCGCATTGGCGGGGGCGGCCCGCGAAGACGCAACCGCCACGTTGAATGCCAACCTGGCAAAGCAACACGGTACGCACGACTTGTGTTTGTACTTCACTCGCTCCCGCATCGAACCGATGTGGGCGATCGACACCGTGCAATTGCTGCCGGACGCGGCATCCGGAACATCCGCTCGCCGTCCGTCCGGCAAGTGAACGCGACGCAGAACCGGTTCGCGCGTTGACACGAACCGTTGCGCCCCCATATCCAGGCAATGCAAAGCACGGCCGCTGCGATGATTCCTCTGTCCATTCTCGATCTGGCGCCCGTCACGCAAGGTGGCGACGCGGCGCAGACTTTCGCCAATTCGCTTGATTTGGCGCGTGCGGCGGAGCGCCTGGGCTATCGCCGCTTTTGGCTCGCCGAGCATCACAACATGCCGGGCATCGCGAGTGCGGCCACGGCGGTGCTGATCGGACACATCGCCGGCGGCACCTCGACCATCCGCGTCGGCTCCGGCGGCGTGATGCTGCCGAATCATGCGCCATTGCAGGTTGCCGAACAGTTCGGCACGCTCGGCTGTCTGTATCCGGGCCGCATCGATCTCGGCCTTGGCCGTGCGCCCGGCACCGATCAGGCCGCTGCGCGCGCGTTGCGTCGCTATTACCAGAACGCCGACGAGTTTCCTGCCGATGTGCAGGAGCTGTTGCATTTCTTCCAGCCTGCGCAGCCGGGACAGGCGGTGCGGGCAGTGCCGGGCGCGGGCGTTGAAGTGGAGATATGGATTCTTGGATCCAGCCTGTTCGGCGCACAACTCGCCGCCGCGCTCGGTCTGCCGTATGCGTTCGCCTCGCATTTCGCACCGGATGCGATGGAGCAGGCGCTGGACTTGTACCGTAGCCAGTTCCGCCCCTCGCAACGGCTCGCACGGCCGCATGCGATGCTGGCGCTGAACGTGGTCGTGGCCGATGCCGATGCCGATGCCGAAGCCGCGCGGCTGTTCACCACCCAGCAACAAGCCTTCGTCAATCTGCGCCGTGGCCGCCCAGGCCTGGTGCCGCCACCGCTGGATTCGGCCGCGCTGATCGATTCGTATTGCACGCCGCAGGAAAAGGCCGGCATCGACAAAGCGCTCGCGTGTGCAGCCATCGGGTCGCCGCAGACCGTGCGCAAAGCCATTGCCGATTTCGTCGCACGTTACCACCCCGACGAGTTGATCTTCACCGCGAACGTCTTCGACCATGCCGCACGCGTGCGCTCGTTTGCGTTGGCGATGGAGGCGACGCGATAGGGTTTTGCGGCGGGGCCGAATCGACGCAAGCTTGTCCCGAGTTGCCCCGACTGCAGATTTTGTACATCGATTGCGGTGAAGTGTGAGCAACACGTAGGCATCGACGCGAGCGGTACAAACCAGCGCAGTGAGACTGTTTTCGCTTCGTGCCGCATCGCGCGCTGCTTTTTTGTCAAAGTCAGTCATGCACAGTGCGTCGCTTGGCTATCGTTGCCATGGCCGTTACGATCCGGCAACGCTTCATCTTCAAGGCGACTCCGCATCATGAAAGCCATGGCGCTGCGTTTGACTGTGCTGCTGACTTGCACCCTGGCCGCCGGCGCCACCGGACAGGAATGGCAGGCCGGGCTGGACTGGCATGGCGTTCACGTAAGCATGAGCCGCAATGCGCAGGGCGACTACACGCTGGCATGGCCGTACGGACAGCGCGAGATTGCCTCGCAGCCGTTTGCGGTCGACACCGCCAGCGTGTTGTTCGACGGACTCTACGCAATGGCGCAGGACGATCTTTCGCGGGATTCGGTGACGGCGATCCGTGACGGTGCCTTCGATCGCGGTCAGCCGATTTCCTGTCATTGTTTCGAGACCGGATTGAAGTGGCCATACGTGTGGACGCGCGATCTTTCCTATGCGATCGACTTGGGCCTGTGGCGTTTCGACCCGGCGCGCGCGCGCAACGGGCTGGAGTTCAAGCTGTCCGACGTGCGCGAGGACACGGCGCCGCAGGGCCTGTACGTGATGCAGGACACCGGCTCGGGCGGAAGCTGGCCAATCAGCACCGATCGTGTCGTTTGGTTTCTCGGCGCACGCCATCTTCTCGATGACCATGTTTTTGCCGGGCGCGTATGGCAAGCGCTGAACAGCACCCTGGCGCAGGACCGGAAATATGCGTTCGATGCGCGCTTCGGCCTGTATCGCGGAGAGACGTCGTTCATGGATTGGCGTGAGCAGAGTTATCCGGCCTGGACGGCCGACAATGTGGCATTCATCGCGCAATCGTATGCGTTGTCGACCAACGTATTGCACTACCAGGCGCTGCAACTTGCCGTTTCGATGGCCAACGCGCATCACGACCCATCAGCCGCCGCTGCGTACCGCGCCCAGGCGGTAGCGTTGAAAGCGGCGATCAACGCGCATTTCTGGCGAGCCGACCGCGGCATGTACATGAGCTACATCGGCGGCGACGGTACGCCGTACGATACCTACGATCTGCTCGGCACATCGCTGGCGATCAGCGCCGGCGTGGCCGACGCCGATCGCGCGAGGCAGATGCTTGTGCATTATCCGACCTGGCCGGCCGGAAGTCCGGTGATGTGGCCGGAGCGTGCGGATCAGCCGATCTATCACAACCGCGCGATCTGGCCGTTCGTGAGCGCGTATGCGTTGCGCGCTGCGCGAACGGCGAACGATCCGGCGCGGATCGCCCGCGAGATTCGTTCCATCGTGCGCGGCGCGGCGTTGTATGGCTCGAACATGGAAAACTACGAATTGCTGACCCAGGGCCAGCACCTGGACCTGGGAAAGCTCAGTGGGCCGGTGGTGAATTCGCCGCGTCAGCTGTGGTCGGTGGCGGCTTATCTGGATGTGGTCACTGAAGGCGTCTTCGGGCTGACCCCGGACGGCCGCGTCGAACCGAAACTGCCGGTATCGCTGGTGCCGATGTTGTTCGGTACGCGCAAGCAAATCACGTTGAATGTGCCGGGCCGCTGCATCACGTTGCAGCGGCCAACGACGCTCGATGGCAATCTGCTGGTAGCCGATCGCAGGCGCACGGAGGCGACATCGACCACGGTGATTCTCAAGGCGATACGCGTGGACGACGCGCCCGCGCGTGACAACGCCGGGCTGTACGCGCCGCCTGCGCCTTCGGCGCCGGTCGTGACAGCCGACGGCGACGAATGGCTGGTAACGACCGATGGCAGTGTCGAGCTTTATGTGAACGGGCGGCGAACGGCAACGGCGGATGGCCGCATTCGATTGCGGCGCACGCGCGGGCTCACATGTCTGAGTGCCACACGTATCGATGCGCACGGTCTGGAATCGCTGCACAGCCCGGGCACGTGCGTCGGCAAAGTGACCCGCGTCGACGGCGCCTGGCCGCGCGAGTGGACGGCGCCGGCGACCGGCAGTTATCGCGTATCGGTGGACTACCGCAACGATCACGGGCCGATCAGTACCGGCGTCACCGCGGCGGTGAAGACTCTCGTGATCCGCTGCGATGGCCGCGAACCCCAGCATGTCGTGCTGGTGATGCCGCACAGCGTCGGAATGCAGCAATCCACCCACGGCCGCTTCAGCGCACGAGCGCATGCGCAGTGTCGTTTTGCGCTGAAAGACGGCTTCAACATGAGTTACCTCAGTAATTTCGTACACTACACCGGCGGCAGCGGCGGCAGTGATGGCCCGCTGAACAGCGCCGATATCGAAGCCCTGCGTATCGCTCCATTGGCCGCAGAAAGCGCCGCGCGATGAACCTTGGTGCCAGGCGTAGCAGACATGCGCGTCCACAATTCGGACCATTGCGATTCGCGCGCCGTTTGACGCAGTAGCCGGCCTGCCGGCCCGGTTTCTTGTATACTTTTCGCATCGCCGCCATAGGCGCGAAAGACGGGTCGGCTGTGCCTTTGCGGCAACTTTCGCAGGCCGACATCGGGCGACCGCGCCACTCACGGACTGGAGCATCCGTCATGAGCGTCTGCAGCTGTTTCGTTCGCGTGTCGGTTCCCTTGCTGTTTGCGGCATGCATTGCGTCAGCATCTGCCGGCACTGCCGCACAGCGCCGAACTGCCACCGTGCTTGCCGGAAAAGCGCGTTTCGAATTCCTGACCACGTCGCTGGTACGAATGCAGTACGCGCCGACCGGCACGTTCGTTGATGCGCCCACGGCAGTCGTGCAGAAAAGGGACTGGCCGACTGTCGCGGTGAGCACGGCGCACGAAAAGGGCTGGCTGATTGCGCATACCGATGCACTCACATTGCGCTACCGGCTGCAGTCCGGTGCGTTCACGGCAAACAATCTTGAAGTGACCTGGAAAGACTCCGGCACCAAAAAGCCGCATGCCTGGCATCCGGGCGACGTGGATGATCGCAACCTGGGCGGGCTCACCTATTCGCTGGACAACATCAGCAAGCCGAACCTGCCCGTCGACGGCAAGGATCTGGAAAGTCCGGTCAACGACATCATTCCGGGTATCGCCGTGCTGTTGCCGCAAGCCAAACCCGGATTGCTCAGCCGCAACGGTTACGCGTTCATCGACGACAGCAGGACGCCGCTGTGGAACGAAACCGACAGCTGGATTCAGCCGCGTGTGTCCGGTGACGGCCAGGATTGGTATCTGTTCACGTATGCAAGCGACTACCACAAGGTGATGCGCGAGTACGCGCAGTTGTGCGGCCAGATACCGATGATCCCGCGCTACGTGCTCGGCGCGTGGATCACGGATCTGAATTTCGAATATTTCCCCGGCACCGAAGAAGCGAAGAAGGCGTCATTCAAGCGCTACGGCGAACAGCACCTCAAGGACGAGATCGCGCGCTTCCGCGACAACCACATTCCGCTGGATGGACTGGTGCTCGATTTCGCCTGGCACAACTACGGCTGGCAGGGCGGTTTCGACTGGAGCCCGCTGATTCCGCATCCACAACAGTTGCTCGACTGGCTGCATGCGCGCGGCGTCAAGGTCAGCCTCAACGATCATCCCGGTTATGCCAATACCGAGGAGAGCATCCTGTCGCACAGCGACAGCCGCGCGTCGGAAGCACTCAAGGCGCTCGGTCGGCCGTTACCGCCGAAGCCGACGTTCGATCTGGATCTGTCGCGACGCTGGAAATTCGCGACGGACGCGCACGATCGGGGCGTTGCGGATCGCTGGTTCGCGGCGAATTTCGACGACCGCAAATGGAAACAGCTGGACGCAGGCGATTCGTGGGCCACGCCCGATCTGCCACGCTATGTCGGCGTCGTCTGGTACCGAAAACAGGTTCGTCTGCCAAAACGACTGCCGTCGACCCTTTATCTGCAACTGAGCCAGCAGGCCAAGGATTACGAGTTGTATATCGATGGCCGCCAGATCGAACACAGCCACGTGCAATGGCCGCGACGTTTGACCTACGCGGACGTCACGCCGTACGTGAAGGCCGGGCAGACCATCGAAATCGCCGTGCGTCTGGAGCCGAGCGAATACGGCAGCGGGCAATTGCGCAACGGTGCGGCACTGCGCGACGTGAAGCCGCCCGGGCGCATTTTCTTCGATCTGTCGAACAAGCAGCAGGCCGATATCTCGATGCGTCTGCTGCACAAGCCATTGCTCGATCAGGGTGTGGCTTTCTGGTGGGTCGACGGCGGCAGCGGGGCGACCACGATGCCGGGTCTGGATCCGCAGCTGTGGACCAATCGCGTGTTCTACGATGCGACGCAACAGGCCACCGGCAAGCGCGGTTTCATTCTCAGTCGTTACGGCGACTGGGGCAGCGAACGCTATCCGGGCTATTTCACCGGCGATACCTATTCGCAATGGCCCGTACTCGCCTACGAAGTCGCGTACACGGTGCGTGGCGGCAATGTGCTGATTCCCTACATGAGTCACGATATCGGCGGCTTCCACGGCAACACAATCGACTTCGATCTGTATGCACGCTGGCTGGAATTCGGCACGTTCAGTCCGCTGTTGCGGATGCACAGTGCGCACGAGAATCCGCACGACGGCAACGCGCGCATGCCCTGGACCTATGGCGAACGCGGAACGCAACTGGTGCGCAAATACTTCACCTTGCGCACGCAACTGATTCCGTACATCTATACCTATACCTGGCAGGCGCATACTGAATCCTTGCCGATCCTGCGGCCGTTGTACCTGCACGATCCGGATGCGGAGGAATCCTACAGGCACCCGCACGAATATTATTTCGGCGACGAAATGCTGGTTGCCCCGGTACTCGATGCCAGCGGCAAACGAACCGTGTATCTGCCGCCGGGCCAGTGGATCGATTTCTTTTCCGGTCATCGCCACGATGGCGGCACCACGTTCAGTGCGCGCTATGCGGTCGACACCATTCCCGTGTTCGTGCGCGACGGGGCCATTGTTCCCGAACAGTCTGCGGATATGCAGTGGTCGGATGCGAAGCCGCTGGATCGCATCATCGTCAACGTGTACGGAACCGGCGATGGTCGTTTCGATCTGTACGAAGACGACGGCACGTCGCTGGCGTACCGGCAGCATGAATACGCGTTGACCCCGATGAGTTATGCGAGCGCCGCAGACGGGACGCATCGCCTTGTCATCGCAGCGGCGACCGGAACATTCGCCGGGCAGGTGGCGCAGCGATCCTACGATGTGCGGTTCCATGCCATCGACAAGCCGCAGTCGGTGGTGGTGGACGGCAAGGCAACAGATCAATGGCACTGGGACGCCGAACATGCCACAGCACACGTCGCTGTTTCGCCGCGCGATATCCGCCACGCGGTCAGCATCTCCTGGCGCGCGGACAGCGCACCCTGACGCAGGATGAAAAGCGTGTCGCGGCAATCGCGACGCGCGCCCGGCAGACACAATCCGGAGGAAGTCCAATGAACGACAAACACGACAAATCCCGCCGCGACGCCCTGAAAGCGATAGGCGCAGCCGTCGGATCGAGCCTGGTGCCGCCGAATGTGCTGGCGATGTCCGGCAACACACCGGATACCCGGCCCGCCGCGCCGCACGTGCGCCGTGCCAAACACGCAGGCCGGCCCAACATCCTGTGGATCAACGCCGAAGGCATCCCGACCAGCGTACTGAGTTGCTATGGCAGTCGGTTGATGGATACGCCGAACATCGATCGCATTGCCCGTGGCGGTATGCTGTTGCGCAACGCGTTCTGCACCAACGCGCTGTGCGCGCCCAGCCGCTCGACATTGCTCACCGGCAAGTACAGCCATCTCACCGGCATGATCGCCAATCCGGAAGGCTCATCCGGCGAACAGAAGCCGACGCATTTCGATATCTCGCAGCCGACCTTTTCGCGCACCCTGCAACGTCAGGGGTATCAGACCAGTTATGCGGGGAAATGGCATCTGGACGCGGACCCCGGCAAGGCCGGTTTCGACGCCTTCGTATTCAAGCGCGGTGCCGGTGGACCCTATTACGATCCGGACGGCTTTCTGGAAAATCCGCATCCGGGCAGCCCGATCGTGCAAAGCACGCGTCATCCGGGCTACTCGACGGACTTCTTCACCGACTACACGATCGCGGCGATCAAACGCATGGCGCAATCGGGAAAGCCCTTCCTGATGATGTTCGAACCGTTCAACGATCATCGCCCGTTCGATCCGCCGCACAAGTACGAGAATCTTTTTCGCGACAAACGCATTCCGGAGCCGGGCACGTTCTGGGACGATTATTCGCATCGTGCGACGGCAGCGCAGGCCGCGCGCATGCGCATCGAATACATGCCCGACTTCCATTCGCCGAAGCAACTGACCGGGCGCCAGCGCAAACAGTGGAACTACCAGCAGTTCATGGGCCACTTTCTCGGTGCGTTGCGCGCGCTGGACGACAACATCGGTCGCCTGCTCGATCATCTGGACGCCAGCGGCCTGAGTGACAGCACCGCCGTGGTATTCACCACCGACCACGGCTTCTTCATGGGCGATCATGGCTGGTTCGACAAGCGCCTGATGTACGAACAGACCATCCGCATCCCGTGGATGATCCGCTGGCCGGGTCACGTGAAGCCGGACAGTGAAACCGATGCCTGGACGATCAACATCGACAACGCGCCGACGATACTGGACATGGCCGGCCTGTCGGCGCCGGAAGACATGCAGGGCCGCAGCATCGTGCCGTTGTTTGATGGTGCCACACCCGCGGACTGGCAACGCACGCTGTACTACCACTATTACGAATTCGTGCAGCCGCATTTCGTGTATCCGCACTATGGCGTGCGTACGCAACGCTACAAGCTGATCAACTACTACCGACAGAACGAATGGGAATTGTTCGATCTGAAGAACGACCCGGACGAGATGGAGAACCTGTTCGCCTGGAATGGTTACAAAGTCCACGAAGGCTACGAATCGGTGGTCCAGGATCTGCTCGCACAGTTGCGCGAATTGCGCCACAGGTATCGTGACAACACCGGTTGGCCGGTCAAATTCTTGCCCACATCCAGTTACGATTGAGCTTTGACGACATCGAACGACAAGACCGGGTCGCCGTGTTGCGCTGTCAGTCGCGGTACAAGCGATGTCGCGTTGCCAATAATCACCGCGCACGGCGCCCGGGCCGAAGCCGATACCACCGGCATGGTGCAACTGCCCGGCGGCGCGTTCCTTATGGGCACCGACGCTGCGGACGGATTTGCCGACGACGGCGAAGGTCCGGTGCGCGAAGTCGAGTTGGCACCGTTCGCGATCGACGCAACCGCCGTGACCAACGCGCAGTTCGCCCGCTTCGTCGAAGCGACCGGACATCGCACCGAAGCGGAAATCTTTGGCTGGTCGTTTGTGTTCTACAAATTGTTGTCGCATGAGATCCTGGCAACACAACCACAGGTCGTCGTCGAGGCGCCATGGTGGTGCGCGATTCCCGGCGCCTGCTGGAATCACCCGGAAGGACCCGAAACGGATTTGCACGATCGACACGATCATCCCGTAGTGCATGTGTCGTGGAACGACGCCGTCGCCTACTGCAACTGGGCCGGCAAGCGCCTGCCGACGGAAGCCGAATGGGAATACGCCGCGCGTGGTGGCCTGCAGCAGAAACGCTTCCCGTGGGGCGACGAGTTGCAGCCCGGCGGCAAGCATCATTGCAATATCTGGCAGGGACATTTCCCGGACCACAACACGCTCGACGACGGGTACCTCGGCACCGCGCCGGCGCGGTCATTCCCGCCGAACGGCTTCGGGCTGTACAACATGGCCGGCAACGTGTGGGAATGGTGCCGGGACTGGTTCAGCGCGGATTTTCACCTGACCGGATCGTCGTCGAATCCGACCGGACCGCCTGGCGGCACCGCCCGGGTCATGCGCGGTGGCTCGTTTCTGTGCCATCACTCCTACTGCAATCGTTACCGCGTTGCCGCGCGCTACAAGAACACACCGGACAGCTCGACGTCCAACACCGGATTTCGCTGCGTGGTCTGAGCAAAAGCCCGATCGAAGTTGAAGGGTTGTTTGCGTCTGCCCATGCAGTTCGCGGGCATCTCCTCGACGCCTGTAAACTGAAACTCGATACAAGTGCTGCGGAGTTCATCATGCCTTTGAAAATCGTCGTGTTCTACGGCTCGGTGCGATCGACCCGTCGCGGCATCACCGCGGCGCGCTTCGTGGTGAACCAGTGC
Source organism: uncultured Pseudomonadota bacterium (assembly GCA_963711075.1). Taxonomy (GTDB): domain Bacteria; phylum Pseudomonadota; class Gammaproteobacteria; order Xanthomonadales; family Rhodanobacteraceae; genus Rudaea. The sequence goes on from CAVQCW010000004.1 coordinate 485,976, forward strand.
CGGGCGCGCGGGCATGAGGTGGATCTGATCGATGCGCTGGACTATCCATTGCCGCTGCTGGACCGGATGTACAAGGAATATGCGCCGGGCGAGGCACCGCAGGTGTTGCAACGCATGGCAGGACTCATCGTTGCTGCCGATGCGTACATCGTGGTGAGCGGCGAATACAACCATACGGTGCCGCCTGCGCTATCGAACATACTGGATCATTTTCTCGAAGAGTATTTCTGGAAGCCGTCGGCGATCGTGTGCTATTCGGCCGGCGCGTACGGTGGCGTGCGCGCGGCGATGACGTTGCGCTGCATGCTGGCGGAAATGGGTATGGCCAGCATTCCTTCCTTGCTGCCGATTCCGAAAGTTCAAGCCGCATTCGAAGACGATGGCACGCCGATGGATGCAGCCTGGTTCAAACGCGCCGACAAATTTCTCGGCGAACTCGAGTGGTACGCCAATGCCATGAAAACGGCGCGCGATAACCCGTGTCGGCGCAGTGAATGCGATACGCTGTTGGCCGAGTAAGGCGCGTCATTTGCGCGCTAATTCGTCGGGACCGGATTGCAATGGACTATGCCGAGCCGTTCAGCGACTGCGCTGCTCGATTCGTCAACGCGAATGCAAGGCGCGCTCGGCCGCATCGCGCTCGCTGGAGGAGAGGCGTTGGGCCACTTCGCGATAACGCGCGACCATGGCGGCATCGTCCGGCATGACCGGTGCGAGTGCCACGAGCACCGCGCTGCATTCGTGGTCCGAGCCAATCTGCGCTGCCGAGTCCAGCACGGCGCGTGCACCTTGCGGACCCAGTCTTCCGGTGTGGATCAGCGTGATCAGGGCGGCGCCATGCTCGTAGTCGGAGCCGATCGATTGCAATGCGCGGGTATAGTCCGGCGCCAGCGCGTCAATCGCGTGGGCATGCCGGATAATGTCCTCCAGCAACGCGCGGCGTTCGTAGCTTGAGTCCATTGACGCGCTGCGCTGGATCAACTGGCCAAGTTGCGCGTCGTCCAGACTGGCGCCACTGAGCATCGCCTGCAGCGTGCGTCGCCGCTCATAGCTGGAGGAAATGCCCGCAGCAGCATCAAGCCATGCCTGATGCACGGAGGCCGTTGGCGACAACCCGGGCACAACGCCGATCAACAGCTGCGCACGTTCGTAATCGGAGTCGAATTTCCTGGCCTGCTTCAGGAACGTCAGCTGCTGCGGCGCAGACAGCGACTGTGTCGCAAAAATCCGGCTCATGGTCTGCTGGCGTTCGTAGTCGGAATCCATGTCGCCGGCGAGATTCAGCGCGCGATCGAGTTGCGCCGGCTTGAGTCGGCCCAGGCCGGTGAGTAGTTTGAGGTAGACGCCACGCGCGTAGCCGGAATGAATCCGTTCGATTTCGTCGAGCACGCCGTCGGCGCCACTGGCGGCATAAATGCGTTTGACCCTGGCTTCGGCGTCGATGCCGGCTTCACGAATCAGCGCCGGCAGCAGTCTGGCAAACCAGGCCTGTGCATCGGCATCGAAGGGATGCTCGGTGCCGTTGATGAAGTAGCGGCGTTCCAGTTTGCCGTCGCGCTCGGCGAATTCCGCACGGCGCGTGGCGCCGGCTTGCGTCTCCTCGAAAGTGGCCGAACCATTGACGCTGAGACTGGCGACGCCGGTGTCGTCTGCGTTGAACGCGATCTTGCCGTCGACATTCGCCTTGAGCGAATGCAGGTCATCGCTGACGCTGATCCACATGTTCTGCTTGCCGTTGTCGGAGTGGATGCTGACGCTGGAACTGGCAGAGCCGCGAGCCATTGCGGCGCGCGCGTCGACAAACGAAATGACCGGCAGGCTGACGCCGCTGACGATCAAAAGGGTCAACACAATTGCGCGGGTGCTCAGGTTGGCGGGAACGATCTGCATGGGGACTCCTTCAAGCAGGCGGTCGATGCGATGCATCAGGGAAGATTCGCGCGCGGCCATTGCCGGAGCGAGTGCATGCGACGATGCGGATGCGCAATGTTTCGCGCAGGCCGCGAGGCATTCGGCGACACTGCGCGCGTTGCCGACGCGGCGGGCAGCGACCGCGTCGCAGGACAACTCCGCCAACGCGTCCAGACGACGTTGCGCGAGGCCGGCCAACGGCAAGAACCAGAACACCGCCCGCCAACCGGCGATCAACAATTTCCAATGCGGGTCGTGGCGCATGAGATGCGCCGCTTCGTGGGCCAGCATCGCGCGCAGGCTGTCGCGGTCCAGCGATGCGAGCGCCCAGCTCGGAAAAATGACTCGCTTACCGGTGACCGCCATGGCGCTGGCAATGCCGTGCAGGACATAAAGCCTTGGTGCGGGCGTCGTGTCCGGGCCGCACAACGCGGCAAGACCGCGTGTTCCCGCAGCCGTTTCAAGTGCCTCTGCCGAGCGCAACATGGCGCGCAGAGTGGCCAGTCGACAGCCAAGACGCAGCACCGCCAGTAGTGCGCCGCCGAGCCAAACACCGACGATCCATGCCGGCCAGTACACGGCCGGCAATCGCGTAGCGTAGGCCTCAGGCCTTGATTTCGGCTGCGCGAATTCGGGAATTCGTGCACGCGCCGTTTGCATGCGATTCGATGCAGTACCCGCACGAGCCGTTGCAAGGGCAGCCAGGCCCGGCGCGGCGAGCGGCGCGCGTGCCGCAACGGTGATCCCTGCAGAATTCCGTGCCAGCGAAGCGAGTCGCCAATGCCCGCCCAGCGGCGTGGACCCGTCGAAACATTGCACGCTGGCGCTGATCGCGGCGCCGAACAAGGCGAAGCGCCAGATCAATTCCCGCCAGGCTATGTGACGTGCGGCCAGACTGCGGTCGATCGCCCAGGCAACGAGCGCGAACGCCGTGCCGTGCAGGGCGAACGTGATCAACCAGCCGGCTATCGATGCCATCGGTTCAGCGTTCATCGCCGTTCTTCCCCAGACGTTTGCGCAAGCGTTCCAGATCTCCCGGCGCCAGTTCCGATTCACGCAGCAGATGAGCGACGAGCTCCCTGGAATCGCCACCGAAAAGGTTGCCGAGTAATTCTGCGACCATCGATCGGCGCACCTGCGGTTCGCTGACCAGCGCGCGATACATCAGTTGTCTGCCTTCACGACGCAGCGCAACCACGCCGCGCTTTTCCAGACGGGTGAGCAGTGTCGCTACCGTGGTGTGCTTGAGTCCGCGCGCGTCGCCAAGCGCCTGCGCGACATCGGCCACGCTGGTCTCGCCGTTGGACCAGAGCACACGAACGACCGCGATCTGCAGTTCGCTCAGGGCGATATTGGGTTCGGATGAGGCCACCGTGCTTCTTCTACAGTTGTCGTACTACACTTGTAGTACAACATGCTTGCGGATGCAACAGGCCGGAAGTCACGTATCGCCGTCGGCGGCGCAACATGCAAAAAGAGTTATGCCGTGGATACGCTGCCCCGCAATCACCCGGGACGTCGGGTTGGAACGGACTTCAGACAGATAACCGGTCCGACCAGCGAGGGTTTCGCTTCAATCCTTGCCCGCGAAATCCACCTGCCGCCAGGCTTCGTACACCACCACGGCCACGGCATTGGAAAGATTCAAACTGCGGTTGTTCGGGCGCATTGGCAGGCGCAGGCGCTGTTGCGGCGGCAGCGAGTCGAGCAACGCTTGCGGCAGCCCGCGCGTTTCCGGACCAAATACGACCGCGTCGCCATCCGCAAATTGTGCATCCGTATACAGTGTCGTCGAGCGTGTGGAAAGCGCAAACAACCGATTCGGGAGGATGCCGCCTACAAACGCATCAAGATTGTCATGCACGGCAACCTCGGCGAATTCGTGATAATCCAGTCCCGCGCGGCGCAGCTTGGCATGATCCAGATCGAAGCCGAGCGGTCGGATCAGGTGCAGACGCGCGCCGGAATTCGCACACAGTCGAATCACGTTGCCGGTGTTCGGCGGGATCTCGGGCTGGTACAACACGACATGCAGCATGAGACTATTTTGGCGCCGGCGCAGATGCCTTGCAGGTGGCGACCAAGGCAAGATTCTTCGCGTTGTCGACATCGGCTTGCGTGACGTCATGCGGCGGTTTCGGAAACTCGATGCGCACGTTGTAGTTTTTCAAATCCGTATCGCGAATATTCGACAACCCTGTAAATTGCAGCAAGCGGTGCGTGGCGCGGTCGTAGGCGACATCGATGCTCGGTGCCAGGAACGCATACCACGCGCCGAGCGACAAACGCACGGCAAGCCGTTTCGGTGTCGATGCATCGGGGACGCTGGCCAGTTTGAAGTTGTAGAACTCGCGCTTGCTCGGCACCAGAAAGGGTAATTGCAGCGTTTTGCCCTGTGCCAGTTCGTTCCAGTGTTTGCGCACGTAGACATCGAATCCGGCATCGATCACGCCATCGTCGGGCACTTTCAATACTTCGGACTTCTGCGCCTGATCGTCGCCGCGCTGCACATAGACTTCGCGTGCGCCAGCGTCACGCTTGACGCCTTCGCGGTAATCCGTGCGCGCGTCGCGCATGGCGAAATCCGGCGCCTGCGGATCGCCATCGTCGCGAATCAACTTGCGTCCGAAAGGCTTTCCATCAGGGCACTCGTAGAGCACCACGCGCTGATGTGCGCCGTCTGCGTTGAACAGGAAATGCGACTCGCGATACAGCAACTGGCCACCGTCCTTGGCGTAGGCGTCGCCGCTGTAGTTTTGCGCGGCCATGGCGGGCGCAAAACCCAGCGCGCCAATCAAACCCACTATAATTTTCGGATTCATCCAGAATTTTCCCATGCCGACGATTGAAATCAACGCGACCCAACTGTACTACGAACGCGTGGGCAGCGGCCCGCCGCTGCTGCTGATCCACGGGCTGGGCTCCAGCGGCGATGACTGGGCCTTTCAACTCGACGACTTCTCGCGCGAACACACGCTGATACTTCCGGACCTGCGTGGATCGGGCCGCAGCCACAAGCCATCCGGACCGTATTCGATTCCACAGTTCGCCAGCGACTTGTGGGCGTTGCTCGATGCGTTGGCGATCGGGCAACTCGACATTGTCGGCTTCTCCCTCGGCGGTGCGATCGCACAGGAAATGGCCTTGATGCGGCCCACGAGAGTGCAGCGTATGGTGTTGTGCAACGCGCTCGCGAACTACCGCACCGACACCTGGCGCAAGTGGGCTGAAGCCCATGTGCAACTCGTGCTGGTGCGCCTGCTCGGCTTGCGCCGCACTGCGAAGCTGATCGCCAACCGGTTGTTCCCGCACAAGGATCAAGCGCCGAAGCGCCAGCGCGTGATAGACGTAGTCGGTGCCAATCCGCGCGCAGCTTATCTGGCCACGGTGCACGCTCTGATCGGCTGGAGCTCGCTGGAACGCTTGCCCGAACTGCGCTGCAAAACGCTGATCATTTCCGCCGAATTCGATTACACGCCGCTGGCCGAAAAACGCGCAGAAGCCGCGCATTTTCCCAACGCCAGATTCGAGGTGATCCGCGGCTCACGGCACGGAACACCGTTCGACGCGACGCAGCGATTCAACGAATGCGTGCTGGAATTTCTTGGCACTGACGCGACGACCGCAATTCCGCTCCGGATCTGAAATTCACTACCACGCAATTCCCGTGCCGTCGTAATTGATAAAGCGCCCGCTGTCCGCCGGCGTCACCGCGTCGAGTACCTTGATGAGGCCGGCGACGGATTGTTGCGGGGTCAACGTTGCTTTCGCGCCGCCCATGTCGGTGCTGACCCAGCCGGGACTGACGCAAAACACGATGATGCCGCGAGACCCCAATTCAGCCGCAAGCTGGCGCGTGGCCATGTTCAGCGCGGCCTTGCTGATCGAGTAGCTCGGCGTACCGAAACTGGTCGTGCATTCCTGCGAACCCAGGCGCGACGACAGATTCATGACCTTGGCGCTTTTTGCTTTCTCCATAAGTGGACAAAGCGATTGGGTGAGCAGCAACGGTCCGATCGTATTTGCAGCGAAACTGTCGGCCAGTGAGTCGACGCTGATTTCGCCGAAGCGCTCGCCGGATACCAGCATGCCGGCGTTGTTGATCAGCACGTCCAGGGTTTCGGTCAACGCCGAAGTTTCGCGCACCAATTCGTCGATCGAACGCGGTTTGGATTGTTCCAGCGGCAGCACATGCAGATGTCCGGGATGCGCGGCCGCCAAACCGGTCAGCGCCGTTGCCTTGCCGGGGTGCCGGCATGCCGCGAAAACGCGATCGCCGCGCGCCAGCAACTGTCGGGTGAATTCCAGACCGAGTCCGCGATTGGCACCTGTCACGAGAATGCGTTGCATGGCAGTCTCCAAAGACCTTGAGTGTAGTTGCAAATGCGGATCAATCGCACGGCTATGGTGGGATGCTGCCGCGAGTTTGTCCTGGCAAGAACCCCGAAAAGGGCAAACGAGCCAGGCCGCGAGCGACGGCTGCAGCGTGCGCTGCGCACAATATTCAACTACGGCAAACGGTGTGCCATCGGAAGCGCAATCCACGAAAACTCAACGCGCCAGCGCGGCGAGCATGGCGGTCGCGCGTGGGACGCACGCTACCAGGCTTGACACTGTTTCCGGCTTCCCGAATCCCTACGGCGTACACCCGGCCACACCCAACGGCGTCGTGATCCGCTGCAGCGACAAGCTTGCCGGCAGCAACCCGGGCTGTCCAGGTGCGGCGGTGAAATGCGCTGTCGCGGTATTGCATGAGAATGCAGTCGGAGCGAGATCGCCCTGGATGATGAAGTGAAAGGCATCGGGATCGAAGTCCGGCCCGAAATGCGGGCCGAGTCCCTGGACGAAGGTTCCCGCGTATGTGCCATTGTTCCCGGCGTGCAGCACGCCACTGAGCCACGCCGGATTTCCATCAGTGTCGAAGCCATACCAGACGCTGGCAATATTGTTGCTGTCGAGTTGTTCGAACATGAAGCCGCGACCGTAGTAGGCCGGGTCATACCATGCGCCGCTGGCCGGATTCAGCGAAGGCGGGGTGGTGCCCTGGATTCCGCAGCCGAGATTCTGCAACTGGCTGAGGTGGCGCAGTGGAACTTCATGCGAGCCCCACGAGAGCGGACCGTCCCAGCGCATTGTGGCGTGGTCGCAATCGTCGAAGCTGATGCCGATGCGGCCCCAGTGCTGCTCGACGATGTTGCCGTCGCTGTCCAGCGATGGCAGTTGCACATCGGCAAATTCGATGCCGTTGCCGACAATGTCGCCGACGCCGAACAGCCAGGTCTGCGCACCTGCAGCGCCCGCGGGCGGATAGGTAAAAAAGAATACCAACGCCTTGTTGTCGGACAGGATTTCCAGATCGATGCCTTCGCCGTTGCGGTCCGGGTCGTACCACTGGCCACTGTCATGTGCATCGACCGGCGGCAACGATGCGGTCTGGCGCGGTCGCACCTGACTGTCGAAACTCGGCACGAGGATTTCGGGATCGTAGCGACATGGGCCGTTCGCCCCACCGGCAACGGCGGCCTGGCAATCGTGCTGGATATCCGTGACGCCGGGTTGGTGACCGTCGGCAATCCACGTCCGCAACGCTTCCCATCCGCCCACTCCTTCGGCAAGGCTGAAACCGCAATGACTCGGCGTCGCTTCGTTGACCAAGGCACTCGTCAATTGCATGGCAGGCAGCGTTTGGCGCAAGACATATTGATTGGCCGGAATGACCAGTTGATCGCGGCTGGTGTGAACGGAAATGACCTTGGTCATCGGATCGATGTCGCCGCGAAAATCCGACGCCCAGTGGAAATACAGCGATGCCAGCGGATCGCCCTGTATGCGCGCAATACCGGCATCAATCGTGGCATCGCCGTAATCGACACCGATGTTGTCGAACGGGCTTGCGCCGTCGAGTTTGTCCGACGCGCGCAACAGATCGCTCAAGGCGTAGGTCGCATAGCCAATATTGGTGACGAAGAACTTTTCGTCGGTAATGTGTGCCAGGTTCATCAATTGTGACAGTCGCCGTTGCATCGCGCCGTTGCGCAGACCTGTCGGCAGGTTCACGCCGGTGCACTGATTCAGTGGCAACAGCGTCTGCAACAGACGCGCTTCGTCGGTCAGATCGGAAAGATTGCCCGGAATGTCCTTGAGGTTGTAAGCCCAGGGATACGGTTGCGCGCCGGTGGGCAGATCGCCGGCATCCTTGCAGACCACGTCGTAGGCCAGGCGCAAATCGATGGCGGTATCCCACACCCGCGCGCCGGCGGCCGGCGGGCACGCGGCATACACGCCGGAAACCGGGGCAAAGCGCGGATCTTCGGCGAGCTTCAGCGCGACCAGACCGCCCAGCGACCCGCCGTAGGGAATGATCGCGCCAGGTTGTCCGACCTGCGCGCGAAACGCAGCGAGCAATTGCGCGTTGTCATCGGGTGCCGTGAACAAGGCCCAACTGCGCTGGCTGAAGCTCGATGATGCAACGGCGTAACCTTCGCTCAGCTGCAGATCGGCAAGGGGCCCCAGATCGGGCTTTGGTGCCGGTGGATCGAAACTGAGACCGTGCTGGAACAAGATCAGCGTATCGCCGTCTTTCCAGCCATCCGGAACGGCAATGCGGTAGTAAGCGCCGGATGCGGTCCGGCCGCTGAAATCGTGTTCGGCATGGGCGGCGCCCACGAACAGGAACGCGGCGGCGGCAAGACACAGGGTCAATCGAAGCATGGGGAACTCCGGCAACTGCGCGGAAAATAACCGGTGCGGGCTTAAGCCGAAGTAAATCCCGGTCACGGCGGCTCGTATTGGCTACAATCGGGCGGTCGTTCGCAGAGGCAACCGACAAGAACGTCGCCCACAGCAGGGGCCAGGGACGGATCGGAGAAAACAATCATGCGAGTTCTGGTAACCGGTGGTGGTGGCTTCCTCGGTCAGGCGATTTGTCGGCAACTTGCCGCCGCCGGACATGACGTGTGCGCGTTCAATCGCAACCGCTACCCCGCACTGGACGAACTCAAGATCGAGCAGCGCATCGGCGACGTGGCCAATCTGGACAGCATTTCCGCCGCGGCCGAAGGCGTCGATGCGATCGTGCACAGCGCCGGCAAGGTCGGCGGCTGGGGCAGGCTCGAGGACTACTACGAAACCAACGTGCGCGGCACCGACATGGTGCTGGCTGCGTGTGAATTGCACCGCGTGCGCAAACTGGTGTTGACCTCCAGTCCCAGCGTTGTGCATGACGGTCGCGATCTGGACGGCGTCAACGAATCGGCACCCTATGCCACCCATTTCAGTTCGGCCTACGCGCAGACCAAGGCGCTGGCCGAACAGCGCGTACTCGCCGCCAATAGTGATCAATTGGCCAGCGTGGCGTTGCGTCCGCATTTCATCTGGGGTCCGGGTGATCCGAATCTGCTGCCGCGTATCCTCGAACAAGCCAAGCGCGGACGCTTGCGCCTGATCGGCAAGGCGAACAAGAAGATCGACACGACGTATGTCGACAACGCTGCCGAAGCACATGTATTGGCCTTGAACAAGCTTGATATCGGCTCAGCAATTGCCGGCAGAACCTATTTCATCAGCCAGGGCGAACCGATCAGTCACGAAGCCCTGATCAATGCCTGGCTCAAGGCGGCCGGGTTGCCGCCGGAAACCCGCCACATACCGCTGGGACTGGCGCGATTCCTCGGCACCGCATTCGAGACAAGCTATGCCGCCCTGCGTATCCAGCGCGAGCCACCGTTGACACGCTTCAGCGTGGAAATGTTGTCGACCTCGCACTGGTTCAACATCGCTGCGGCACGGCGCGATCTGGGTTATTCGCCGCGCGTGAGCATGAGCGACGGCTTGGCCAGGCTGTCGGAATATCTAGTGCGCGTTCGCATGCAGCAGCGCAGTTGAGTTCGCCGGTCAGCGGCTGAAAAGACCGCGGATTGAGTTGTCGTCGGCCTGCTAGAATTGCCGCGATGAGCGCCGATCCGCCCCGTCAACCCAACCCCATTCTCGAGCGGCTCGGCCGCGCGCTCGAAGGCGCGCTCAATCGCGCCGTGGCGATGGATCAAGCAACGCGCGAGCGACTGGCCGCGATCGAGGGTCAGCGCATCGGCATTGAGTTGCGCGGCATGAATCTCGCGCTGGCCATCAGTGTGAAAGAGCAACGACTGTGCATAGGGCCGCACCAGGATGCTCCCGGCGATTTGAATCTGCGCGCCGCGCCCGGGAGTTTGCTGGCGATGGCGTTGCGTCGTGGAGAAGACTCGGTATTGCCGCCGGGCAAGGTCGAGATTTCCGGCGACGCGGAATTGGCGCGCCGCGTGGAAAAACTTGCGCGCGATTTTCGACCCGACATCGAAGAAGCGTTGGCGCGCACATTCGGCGATGTGATCGGTGTGCCATTGTCGCGCGCGCTGCAGCGCGCGTTTGCCTGGAGTCGTGAATCGACCCGCGCAATGGCACACAACGCCGCCGAATACCTGCGTGAAGAAAGTCGCGACTTGATAGCGCCGGCCGAGATGGAAGAATTTCTCGACGATGTCGATGCGTTGCGCGAGCGCGCAGATCGACTCGAAGCACGCGTGCAGCGTCTTGCTCCGCGCGCTTCGGGAGAAACCCCTTGACCGCCATGCGGCAGGTGCCGCGGATGCTCGGCATCGGCGTGACCCTGGTGCGTTACCGGCTGGATGAGCTGGTCGATTCGACGCATTTGTTCCGATCGTTGAAGTTGCTGCGGCCGATCTTGTTGCGGCCGCGTGCCGACGTCGCACACTTGCCGCGTGGCGCGCGTTTGCGTCTGGCATTGATCGAACTGGGCCCGATCTTCGTCAAGTTCGGACAGATATTGTCGACCCGGCGCGACTTGTTGCCGGCGGACATCGCCGAAGAACTGGCATTGCTGCAGGATCAGGTGCCGCCGTTTCCCGGCGAGCAGGCCCGGCACGCGGTTGAAGCCGCGCTGGGCAAACCGGTTGCCGAGCTGTTCGCGGAGTTTTCCGAAAGCGCGCTGGCTTCGGCGTCCATCGCACAGGTGCACGCCGCGCAGATGCGCGACGGACAAGAAGTCGTGGTCAAGGTGCTGCGGCCAGGCATCCATGCGCGCGTGGCTGCCGATATCGCGTTGTTGCGCGCACTCGGCGGACTGGCGCAGCGCTGGCATCCCGCGGCGGACAAGATCCGCCCGAAGGACATCGTCGCCGAAATCGAGACCACACTCACCAACGAACTCGATCTGCAGCGCGAAGGCGCGAATGCCAGCCTTCTGAAAAGAAATTTTCTGACCGGAGATGACCTGATCGTGCCCGAGGTGCATTGGTCGCATACGACCAATTCGGTGCTTACCCTCGAACGCGTGCGGGGTATCGGCGTGGACGACCTGACGGCGCTGGATGCCGCCGGAATCGACCGCGTCGCGTTGGCGGAAAAAGGCGTGCGCCTGTTTTACACCCAGGTATTCCGCGACAACTTCTTCCATGCCGATGCACATCCGGGAAATATCTGGGTGGACGCGACGCGGCGCGAGAATCCGCGTTTCATCGCGCTGGATTTCGGCATCATGGGTAGTTTGCCCGAGCGCGATCAGTATTGGCTTACAGAAAATTTCATGGCCATGTTCGAGCGCGACTACCAGCGTATCGCGCAACTGCACCTGGCCGCCGGCTGGATTCCCGCGCATGTGCGCGTGGATGAACTCGAATCCGCGGTGCGCACCGTGTGCGAACCGTATTTCACCCGCCCGCTGTCGGAGATATCGCTGGCCGAAGTCGTGATGAAGCTGTTTTCGGTCGCGCGTCGCTACGAGCTGACTCTGCAACCGCAGTTGATCCTGCTGCAGAAGACCCTGTTGAACATCGAAGGAATCGGGCGTCTGCTGCATCCGCAGATCGATATCTGGGCCACGGCGAAACCCGTCCTCGCGCAGATTCTTCGCGAACGCCACAGCCCGCGCCGCCTGCTGCGTAAGCTGCGCGCACGCATGCCGGAATGGGTTTCTGCCGCACCAGAAATGCCGCAACTCGTGCATACCTTCCTGAAAAAAGCCGCCGCCGGCGATTTCGATGCCGCGCGCAACGTGATGCTCGAACAACGCGAACGCGACACGCGCGCGCTGCGGCGCCAACTCGCCGTGCTGCCGCTCGCGGCCGCGTCGCTGCTCTGCGCCGCGCTGCTCTACGCCTTCGACAACCATGGCGCGCAATGGCTGCACGTGCCGGTGTCTGCGTGGATCGCGCTGGTGGTCAGTGCAATTGCATTCAGTATCGCATGGTGGCGTGCGCGTTGAGCGACGCGATCGATGTCGTTCACGCAAGCCCGGAGTCATCGTTATTCCCGCGAAAGCGGCAATCCAGTTTCACTTTTTCCGTTGTGGTTTCTTGCGAGTTTGGATTGACAAGCCCCCCCCTCTTGATAAATTTTTTGACGCTGGGGGTAAGAAAACCAAGGAGATTTCAATGATGAAGTCGCTAAAAGGAACAATGATCGCTGTACTGCTGCTGCTGAGTGCCGCCGCCATGGAAGCCCACGCAGTAACGCCTTTGATTTGGTGCGATGGCTGCACGCGAGCACAGAAAATCGCCAAAGCCAAAATCCACGGAACGGGCGACATCTATGTCGGCGACCTGACCGCCCGAACCTTCCAGGGTTTTACGATATTTGAAGTCGCGTCCGGCGACGCAACGCAATTCGATCCGCCTGCCTCGGATCTTGCGGCGGGCCAACAGTTGATTGGCTATTACTATGCCTCTCCCCGTGGCTGGTCGAAAGGTTTCCAGATGGACTTGGCCGGGCATGTAAGTTCGAATGGCAGTCACGTAACCAATGTAAATGCTTACCCGGATCCGAACACGACAGCATGGGGCGTTGCTTTTCCCGGCCCACAGCAGAATAATTTCACCGATTGGGCCGCGCAGACATATGGAGCAATATTCAATTACTATGGAAATCTTTTGATCTCGGCCGGATCGGTATTTTACAATATCGACTCGTCGCATGAGCCGTCCATAACTACCGAAATCACGTTCAGTGACGGCAGCCGCATCACGTTGAAGCAGGACACTTCCGCAACCGGCAAAATCGTCGTCAAAGTCGTGCCGGATTCCGCCAGAGATTCCAACAACAACACCATACCCACCACCCGGAATGCCGTTACGGGCGGCGCTGGGGGGCAAGCGTACTATCAGTTCTCGGGAAGTAATTCATCGGATTTTCAACACTGGATGCAAGCGTTATCAAATTGGGGTATTCCGATAAGCGGCAGTGGCGGCGGAACATACACCTGCACTTCCCGTGTCGATGATACGGGTGTTCACGTTTCCTGTTTCAAAGCGAGCGATTGAGTATCCGGTTCGCGTCAACTTTCGGTTGGCGTTTCGGCAAAGAGTGGCTTTGGCTCGTCATTCCCGTGCCTCTGGCGGGAATGACGGGCAAAGTTCAGCGTTGCGCCGCGGGCGCTGCCGCGGCACTGCGCTCGCCGCGCTTGCGATAGCGGATATCGAGTTGGCGCTCGTGCAGCAGCGCTAACGCTACTTGGCAGTCGTGCGCGGTTGGCCCGAATCCGAGGGTGTCATCGACTACCCGTTGCCGGACGTGCGCGAGTGCAGTCCGCGCAAGCCCGCGCTCACGCGCTGGCAACGGTGACGTTGCCGATCGAGATGGGTCGCTATCACGAGCAGCGTTATGCGCTGGTCGAAGCCTTGCCGGAAACCGGTCGCTATCGGCAAATCTGCAAGCACCTGCATCACGTCTCGCATCACATCGTCGGCGATACCAGCCACGGCCGCGGCGATCACAACCGGCTCTGGCGCATCCATTTGAGCATGCACCGCATGCTGCTGCATGCGTGGTGCATCGAGTTCGCGCATTCGCGCAGCGGCGAGCGATTGCGCCTGCAAGCGCCGCTCGATGCGGCGTGGAAAAGTGTGATCGAGCGATTCGACTGGGCGGACGCGCTCGACGGCCAAAATGCTGGATCAGGCGCGGGCAAGCAGACAGCGGAACCTTGCGCCGATCCGGTAGCTTCCATCCGGCTGACGAAAAGCGGCGAGCGCCCCGGTATGGGCGGAATCGACGGCTTGCTCGCCCGAGTTTTCCATCGCGCGGGCCGCGAGCCCGAAGACCCGAGTCCTTTGATCGCTGTCGCCAGATCGCGATAGTGCCAGGGCGAATCGACATCGAAGACTTCGACGGGATCGAGGCCAGCACTCGTGGCGAAGGCACGAAGCGCGGCATCGTCCGACAACGCGAAGGGGCTGGGCGCTCCCGCGGAGGCGGCGGAAGCAGGAGTTTGAGTGCGGCGACGAGCGAAGCGGCTTGCATGCCTTCCGGCTTTCCCCAGGTCATGATGACGACCGTTGCGCCGGGCTTGGCCACGCGCTTGGCTTGGGCGAGCGCCACGCCGGGACTTCCGCGGCCATTCCGGCGCCGCATCCCGCGTCCAGATAGTGGTTCGGGTACCTAGCCCGGTGCGATCGAACGCGGCCAGGTACACCGGACGGCAAGTGCCCTCTTGGATATCCGCCCAGTCGCGGGCGCGGGTTCCCCAGAGGCGGCCGTTGATTGCAGCGGTCTTGGGTTTTTGCTCGCTGGTCATCGCGCGCTGCTTTTCCAGATTATTCGGCAAATCGCCGTGAAAATTGCCGGAGCCGCCCGGCGCCGTCGCCCGCGAGCATCCGCTTCATGCCGCGGCCGTATGTACAATGTCGGCCAGCAAGGGGAAAACTATGCCATCGTTCGATATTGTCTCCAAACTCGATCTGCACGAATTGACCAACGCGGTCGACCAAGCCAACCGCGAACTGGGCAACCGCTTCGACTTCAAGGGTACCGACGCGACCTTCGATCGCGAAGGCGAATCCACCGTCGTGCTCAAGGCGCAGGCGGAATTCCAGCTCAAGCAAATGCTCGACATCCTCAAGCAGCGCCTGGCCAGCCGGCACATCGATATTGGCTGCGCGGAAATCGCCGATCCCGAAATCAATCTGGCGACCGCCAGGCAGAAAGTGAACCTGAAACAAGGCATCGATCAGCCGTTGGCCAAGGATATCGTCAAGCGGCTCAAGGATTCCGGTTTGAAAGTGCAAACCCAGATCCAGGGCGATCAACTGCGCGTCAACGGCAAGAAGAAGGACGATTTACAGGCTGCGATGGCGTTCCTGCGCAACGCGGATATCGCGATGCCGTTGCAATACGAAAACTTCCGCGACTGAAGCGACATGTTGATCGTCACCGCGGCGTTGCATATTCCGGAAAACGAATTGCTTGAAAGCTTCGTCCGCGCTTCCGGCCCCGGCGGGCAAAACGTCAACAAGGTCGCTTCCGCGGTGGAACTGCGCTTCGACATCGCCCAGTCGACTGCCTTGCCGGAGCCGCTGCGCGCACGCCTGTTGTCGCGGCGCGATCGCCGCATTACCGCCGAAGGCGTGCTGGTCATCCACGCCAGCCGATTTCGCGACCAGGCGCGCAATCGTGAAGATGCACGCGGGCGTTTGGCCGACCTCATGCGTGCCGGGCTGCACGTTCCAAAAAAGCGCGTCGCCACCAAACCCACGCGCGCCTCCAAGGAACGCCGCCTGACGGCAAAGAAGAAGCGCGCGCAGCACAAGCAGGGGCGCGGCAAGAACTGGAGTCTGGAATGAGCGACTCGCGTTTTCCGGCCGTGCCGGAGCAAATGCCGAAATTCGCGCCCTCGATCAGCGGCGCGATTTGCCGCTGGATATTCCTGCGCTGCGGTTGGCGCGCCGTCGGTCAGATTCCGAACGTGGCGAAACTCGTGGTGATCGTTGCGCCGCATTCAAGCAATTGGGATGTGATCTGGGGCTTGCTGTTCAAGGTGGGCATCCGCTTGCGCATCCGCTTCATCGGCAAACGCGAAGCGTTCTTCTGGCCCGTCGGGCCGATCCTGCGCGGCTTTGGCGGCATCGCCATCGATCGCCGCGCGCCGCACGGCGTGGTCAAGGAAATGCGCCGCCAGTTCGAACAGTCCGATAAATTCTGGCTGGCCATAGCGCCGGAGGGGACACGCAAGAAAGTCAAGGATTGGAAGAATGGATTCTGGCGTATTGCCAGGGAATCCGGCGCGCCCATATTGCCGGTGTATTTCCACTATCCGGAAAAAACCATTGGCTTCGGCCCGCTGATTCATCCAGGCGATGACATGGATGCGGACATGGCGCGCATTCGCGAGTTCTATCGGCCATGGCAGGGCAAGAATCGCGGCACGATCTAGCCCGGACCGTTGTCGACAACGCGTGGCAATGCCGGCCCTCGCCCCCACGCTCGCTTGGGGGGTCGAAGGTACGACGCTTGCGAGCCAACGGCTCGCGTCGCACCTGAGGGTTCGCACGCTGGCGTGCGGACGGGGTTGCATGGCGAGGAACGAGCCTGGCAACGGGTTGGGTGAGGGGGAAGCGCCTTGTATTGTCGCAACGTTTCGGTAGCGCGAATCAACACCATCCCCACCCAACCCTCCCCTTGAAGCGGAGGGCTTTGTTCGGCGTCGCCGCAGCCTCGCTTCAACGATCCGAGTGTCCGGATTCGTAGTAATCGCCGCGGGCGAACAAACCCGGTTTGATGCGGTCGATAAACGCGCGTGCCTGCGGCGACAGGTATTTGCCTTTGCGCACCACCACGCCGTAGCTGCGTTGCGGGAAATACTGGCGCATGTTGCGCACGGCCAGGCGCGCGTGGTCTTCAGGTCGAATGCAAATGCCGGTGACGATGGAGATGCCCAGACCCATTGCCACGTATTGCTTGATCACTTCCCAGCCGCCGACTTCGATCGCCACCGAATACGGCACCTTGCGTTGCTGGAATACCAGGTCGACAAGGCGATAAGTGGTGAGGCGCTGTGGGGGAAGGATCAAACCGTATGGCGAAAGGTCATCGAGCGCGATTTCCGACTTTCCGGTCAACGGATGATCCAGCGGCAGAATCAGCATCGGGTCGAACCAGTGAACCGGTTCGTAGGAAATGTCGTGCGGAACATCGAGCATCGAACCCACCGCGAAATCCACCTGATCCGAGCGCAGCATCGCCAGGCCGTCCTTGCCGGTGACGTTGGACAATTGCAGACGCACATCGGGAAATTCGCGCCGATACTCGCGCACCGGCTGCGGCAGCAGATACTGGATCGTCGATGCGCCGGCGGCGACATTCACTTCGCCCGCATCCATGCCCTGGCGCTGACTGGCGAACTGGCGGTCCAGATTGTCCATGCCCTCGACCAGCGGTCGCGCCAGGTCGTAGAGCATCTGCCCTTCGGGCGTGAGCACCAGACGCGGTCGCGTGCGTTCCAGCAGATGCGCGTCCAACTCGGATTCGAGCGCGGACAACTGCAAACTGACTGATGATGGCGACAGGAACAACGCGTCCGCCGCGCGCGCCACGCTGCCGAACTTCACCGCAAAGCAGAAGGCACGCAATTGCTTGATGCGGTTTCCCTTGTAATAAAAGCGCGTCTGCGTGGAGCGGGCTTTGCGCCCGCTGCGCGTGCGCGCGGCATCGGGAGCCGGCTTGCCGCCGGGCTTTTTGCCGGTTTTCGTTCTTTGGGAACCAGAAACCATACTTTACCTTCAATCGCTTACAACATTATTTGACACAGTCAAAGTATTGGATTGAAACATCCAGATTGTCAACTGCTGCAATGCGGGAATAGCCTGCTGCCCACATATTCGCGTCTGCCTTGACTCCAACCTGGCAATTCTCCCGAGCCATTCATCGCCGAGGTAACGAAATGAAAGCTGTCCACGCATCCGCCGAACAGATCAAACTCGATTGGTCGAACAATTCACGCTGGAACGGCATCACGCGTTCGTACACGGCCGAAGACGTAGTGCGTTTGCGTGGCACCGTGCCGATCGAATATTCGCTGGCGCGACGGGGTGCGGAAAAACTCTGGAATCGTCTGCACACCGACAGTTACGTCAACGCACTTGGCGCGCTCACCGGCAACCAGGCCATGCAGCAGGTCAAGGCCGGACTCAAGGCGATCTATCTTTCCGGCTGGCAGGTGGCGGCGGACGCCAACATCGCCGGAGAAATGTATCCGGATCAATCGCTGTATCCGGCCAACTCCGTGCCGCAAGTGGTCAAGCGCATCAACAACGCCTTGCTGCGCGCGGATCAACTGCAGCATGCGGAAGGGGACGACAGCATCGATTTCCTGCAACCGATCGTGGCCGATGCAGAAGCCGGATTCGGCGGCGTGCTCAATGCGTTCGAGTTGATGAAGGCGATGATCGAAGCCGGCGCGGCCGGCGTGCATTTCGAGGATCAACTTGCCAGCGCGAAGAAATGCGGACATATGGGCGGCAAGGTGCTGGTGCCGACGCGCGAAGCCGTCGACAAGCTCGTTGCCGCGCGCCTCGCCGCCGATGTGATGGGCGTTCCAACCCTGATCGTCGCGCGCACCGATGCCGAAGCCGCCGACCTGTTGACCTCCGACATCGATGCCAACGATCAGGCATTCATCACCGGGGAACGCACCAGCGAAGGCTTCTTCAAAACCCGCAAAGGCCTCGACCAAGCGGTCAGTCGCGGTCTGGCTTATGCGCCGTACGCCGACCTCGTTTGGTGCGAAACCGGCAAACCGGATCTGGAATTCGCGCGCCAGTTCGCGCAGGCGATCCACGCCAGGTATCCGGGCAAGCTGCTCGCCTACAACTGTTCGCCGAGTTTCAACTGGAAGCGCAATCTCGACGACGCCACGATTGCACGCTTCCAGACCGAACTGGCGGCCATGGGCTATCGCTTCCAGTTCATCACGCTGGCCGGGTTCCACGCACTGAACTATTCGATGTTCCATCTGGCCCATGGCTATGCGCGCCGGCAGATGAGCGCATTCGTCGAATTGCAGGAAGCCGAGTTCGCCGCCGTGGATCACGGTTTCACCGCGGTCAAGCATCAACGCGAAGTCGGGACCGGATACTTCGATACGGTGACACAGACGATCCAGGGCGCGAACGCCGCCACCGTTGCGCTGAAAGGATCGACCGAAGAAGCGCAGTTTCAGCGTGAGGCTGTGGCGAGCGCGGCTTGAGAGAATCGGCAATGCCGCCTGACGTCGAAGAGCGACCGGATTTTCCTTGTCCGCTTTGCCGGGGAGTGGCGCGAAGCAATCGATGAGGGCCGCGCCGGCGACATCATCAAAACGCGCCACCCGCCAACCACTGCGACTACTATCCCGGCCCTTGCCCCAACCCCACCGCCGGCTGGAGAGGGCACGGGAAACGTCCGGTCGGCGAAACTGAAAACACCGCTTATCGGCGCCTTGACGCCAGCCGCCAATAACTAAACCCTCCGGGTTAGCATGACTTTTGGCATATCAGTTATCATCGCCAGCTTGCAAGGACCAAGGGGATAGCCAGAGCGTGTCCACGGTGGCCTCCGAAACGGCAGCGCGTGTCGCGTCGCCCGCAATCAACCTGCCGCCAAGGGCGCAGGCTCCGCACTTGCCGCGGCAGTTGTCCGACGCTGAGTTCGTCATGTTGCGTCGTGCCGGCCGGGGTCGCCGTGTAGCTGCCGGCGAGTCGCTATTCCGCAAGGGAGAAAGCGGCCGCAACATGTTTGTGATCGAGACTGGCGAGGTGCGCATCGAGTTCGGCGACGGTCTGCCCGACAAGATTCTCGGCGCGCGCGAATATTTCGGCGAATTGGCGTTGTTCATCGGCAACCACGCGCGCGTGGCCAGTGCTGTGGCTCGCAGTGCGTGTAACTTGCGCGTTGTCGACTACCCCGCATTCGACCATCTGCTGGCGACCGAACCTGGCGTGCTTGCCCTTTTCATGCGGCGCTCGTTCGCCTATCTGGTCGCCAGCGAACAGCAACTGATCGGCAGCCTCAAGCGGCGCAACGACGATCTGCTCGTCACGCTCAATTCGTTGCGCGAAACCCGTACCGAGCTTTCCACGGCCAATCGTCTCGTACGCACGGATGAATTGACCGGCCTGGTCAATCGGCGCGGACTTTACGAATTTCTGGAAAATCTGAGCGAGCATCGCGTCGCCGGCACGCACCTGGTGTTGTTGCTTGTCGATCTCGACCAATTCAAGCGCGTCAACGACGAACGCGGACACCTTGCCGGCGACGACGTCTTGCGCGCCGTTGCCGACGCCATCAGCCGCATGGCTACGGATCGGGATCTCGCCTGCCGACTCGGCGGCGACGAGTTTGCCGTACTCGCCCAGCTCGATGATCCCAAGCAGCTCGAAGCGCTCGCCAATCGCATCATCGCTGCAGTGGGCCAGTTGCATTTCCCCTACATCGATGCCCTCACCGTTTCTGTAAGCATCGGCGCCAGCGTGTGTGCCGACGATGAAGATTGGTCGGTCTGGTACAGTCAGGCCGACGCGGCGCTGTATCGTGCCAAAGGCGAAGGCAGCAACATCTGCGTGCTGCACACGAAGTAGGCGAACGCGCAAACCGACAACCGCTTCCGTGAGCCGGACACCGGACCGGGTCTCGGGCATCGGGAATTTCGAAGTCAAGAGCTCGTCGTTCCCGCTTCGGCTCGAATGACGAACCTTTAATGCTCTTCGCGTCTCACACTCGTACCTGTCATTTCTGCCAGTATTGGTGGCTGGCATGAAGCTTGAAAGTGGCGCAAAATCGGACTCTGCGGAAACGCTTGTCCGGCGCGCCGCGCAAGTCCAAAAACAGGGTCCGATGAACGCAATCCAAAGCGACCAGCAGCCGAATGTCGAGCAACCGGCGCCGACGCCGCTGCTGCGCACGGTCGTGTTGTGCGATCTGGTCGACAGCACCAGACTCGTCGAGGAACTCGGCGATCGCGATGCCGCAGAGTTCATGCGTCGACTCGACCGTCAATGTCGCAATCTGCTCGTGCTGCACGGCGGTCGTGAAATCGACAAGACCGATGGTTTTCTGTTCCTGTTCGAACGCCCGATCCAGGGCGTGGCTTTTGCGCTGGAATACCAGCGCCTGCTAAGGGAATTCGGCCAATCCGAATTTCTGCCGTTGAGCGCGCGCGTCGGTATCCACGTCGGCGATGTAGTGGTGTGGGAAAACAGTGCAGACGACATCGCTCGCGGTGCCAAACCGCTGGAACTCGAAGGCCTGATCAAGCCGATTGCGGCACGCTTGATGAATCTGGCGCTGCCAGGACAGATTCTGCTTTCTGGTCTGGCGCATACGCTGGCGGTGCGCGCACAGAATGAATTGCCGCGCGATCCGCCGGCGCACTGGCGCGGGCATGGTCGTTTTCTATTGAAAGGCGTCGCAGAATCGATCGCTGTGTACGAAATCGGCCATGCCGATATCGCGCCGTTGCGACGCCCACCGTGGAGCGGCAAGGCCTGGCGCGAAGTGCCGTGGTGGCGGCGGCCGGGCATGCTTGTGGTCGAAGCCGCGATCGTTATCGCCGCAATTGCGGTTCCGATCTACATGGCGCTGCGCAGCCCGCCGGCGATCGCGTTCGCCCAGCGCGACTGGGTCGTGGTCGGCGACCTGAACAATTTCACCGGCAAGCCCATACTCGACGAATCGCTGGAAAACGCGTTTCGCCTCGGCCTCGAACAATCGCAATACGTCAACGTCTTGTCCGAATTGAAGACCCGCGACACCGTCGCGCTGATGCAACGCGATCCGGTCAAAACCCGCATCGATCGCGCCATCGGCAGCGAGGTCGCGATCCGCGCTGGCGCGCGCGCGCTGATACTGCCTGCCGTCGCCGAAGTCGGCGGCCTCGTGCGCGTCAGCGCCAAAGTCGTCGACCCGAAAACCCAGGCCACCGTATACACCGAATCCGTCGACGGCAAGGACATCCAGTCCGTACTGCCCTCGATCGACAAAATCGACAAAAACCTGCGCCTGCGCCTGGGCGAAGCGCTGGCCTCGATATCCAAGCAATCGCGACCATTGGATCAGGTCGCCACCGGAAATCTGGATGCGTTGCGCGCGTATTCATTGGGGCAGCGCGCATATGTAACTGGCAACATGAAAGATGCGCTGGCCTATTATCAGGATGCGGTTAAGCTCGATCCGAAGTTCGCGACTGCGCACCTGGTTATCGCGCGCGTACTCTTAAATGCCGACAAGAACTCCGATGCGCACAAGCAAATCGAGCTGGCGGCGGCCACTCCGAAGCGTTTGTCGGCGCGCGATAGCCTGCTAGTTGATGCCTGGCAAAGCACGATGACATCATCGGGGTCGTCATTGCAAAAATGGAAATTGCTCGCCGGACTATACCCGGACTATTACCCGGCGAATGGCCCTTATTCCTATTTTGCTTGGGGCGACAATCGCTACACCGACGCAATCGACGCCGTGAAACACAATGTGTCACCGCAGAATCCGAATCCATCTGCAGGTCAAAACCTGTTAGGCATTCTTTATCTGGCAGAAGAGGACTATACGGACGCAGCAAAATTTTTCCGGCGCGCCAAGGAATCAGGATTTGGCAGAACGGATTACGCTGCCACGGTTTATGCGGCGCAACGAGATTTTCGTCGCGCAAACGAAATCATGGGTCAGAACCGGTCGCCAGGAATAAAAAATATCGACTTGTCGACCGACATCATTCGGATTGCGTTAACTGTCGACCAGGGCAATTGGCCCGAAGCAGAAAAAAGACTTGTCGAAACTGAACGTCAGGCCGAGAAGTTGGGGCCGCTGCGCTACCAACGTTTGCAAGTCATTGCGCTTGGTTTGCAAAGTGAATTTGGTCAATACGATTCAAAGAAGATCGAGTCTTATGCGCAAGCCATCGCTGCGGAAAAGACCGACAATGCTATCGACGCCAATCAGGCATTATTTAACCGACTGTTCGCTATTTACTTGCTGGCACACAACGGCGATGCGAAACGAGCCATACATTTGTTGACGGATATCGGTCCTTCGAGTTCAGAAAGCGATGCAACGCCGCTGAACAACCTGCGGACGATTGTCGATGCCGAACTGGCGCGTGTCAGCGGTCATCCTCAGCAAGCGATCGAGAGTCTCAAGTCGATAGTGAAAGGCAACGAGTTATTGCTGACGCATCGAGCATTGCTGGATGCTTACGCCAGTGCGGGTTTGCGCGAGCCCGCCTTGGTCGAAGCCCATTGGCTCGCACAACACCGTGGACGTGCCTATGCTGAGTACGGTGCAAATCAAATTATGATGGCATTCAACGTCGCACAATCGGATCTGGCTCTCCTGCGCGCTGCGGAATTGTTGCGCGATCTCGGTAGACAAGGTGAATCCGCGCAGGCTTTGAACAAATTCAAGCAAGCCTGGCCGAATATTTCGGTGCCGATAATCGTTGCGCGGCAACAGTCGTTTCGGCAATTACCGTAAGCGCAACGCTATTTGTACGCACGGAAGTCCAATTTCAGGCTGGGAATCGTCATGCAGAGGCATTCTTCAACGTTCTGATTGGAAATGCGCCCGAGCGCCGTCTCGAATTCCGTTTTTGTTGCGAGCGTTCCAGGCACGATGTGTTCGGTTAGGAAAATTTTGACCTGATCTGGCGGCAGGCCAATCAGGGAAAGGGCGGATGCCGGGCTCTTCTCGAAGTTCGCGCGAAAGCCGTCGTCGCTTGCGAGTCGACCGAGCAAGTCCAGCATCTGTGTTTTCGTGACGTTTTGACCAGCCATAGCTTCCCCCGTTGAAGTAAGTGCGGAAAGGAACGCAGAATTCTGCGTTCGGGCCAACTTGGCCCAGGGAAGATACCAGCAAAAGTTGTGCCGGGGCCGGCGCAAGGCCGGCCCGGTTTCGAATGTTACGGCGTCCCCACTGAGACAGGCAGATTCCTGTTGCCGAAATCCAGGCGGAAATTGGGGATAACCATGCAAAGACAATCACTCGCGATTTCGTCAACCATGCGTTTGCGTGCGGCCGCAAAGACGATCTTGTCGGCGAGCGCACCGGTACGTGACTGATTACCGAGAAAACCGGCAAATCCGCCCGCCGCAAAATTCAATTCCGCCAGCGCTGCTTCCGGATTGTGCTCGAACCGGCCGCGATAACCGTCGTCGTCGGCGAGTTTGCCGAGCAGTTCTATAATCTGTGCTTTGCTGACGTGATTTGCGTAAGCCATAACGTACTCCCAGAGTGACCCCCTGAATCGCCAAACCTCTAGCGGGTCTGGTCGCTCAAGGCTAGCAGGTGGGGTAAAACCCTCAGTGACAAAGGTCACAAATCAACTATTGCGGCAAGCAGGAACCGTAGAAGGGCAAAATCCACCCTTCCTGCGCATATGGTGCAGGGGCGGGTTTCGACCCGTCACAGGGTCTCCACCGATCCGGCACGCCGGCTTGCCAAGGCCCGTGCATCGCACCTACGCTTACGCGCTTTGCCTTTGGAGATGACCGCAATGCAAGTGCGCCGCTGCGCCCACGTAATGATCGAGCCGCGCGAACGGCTGGATTTCGATCTGGCTTTGCTGGCAACCGGCGGCACGGGTCTGCGCAATGTGATCGAATGGATCGCGTTGGCGCCACATCGCGATGCCGAGGTTGTGTTGTCGTTGGATGAAGTGGCGGTACTCGGCGCGCTATCGCCGGAGCAATGGATACCATTGGACGAATTGGCGCAATCGCATCCGCGTCAGGCGCTCGAAGCGCTGCTGGACAAGCAGTTGCTGATCGCCGAGTCGACCGGCGACACGGCCGCGCGCGACGCCGACCAGGCGCTGCGCGATGCGCATTGGCGCGGGCTGGATGCGATCGCGCATCGCTACTCGCGCTGGCATGAAGTCGATACGGTGGAGGCGCAACGCCGATTTGGTGAAGAAACCGACCAGACGTTTCTGCAGCGTCTCGGCGAAGCGCCGGCGCAGATTCGCGAATGGGTCGATCCGGCCAAGCGCCAAAGTTTGACGCCAGCAGGAACCAGCGCGCTGGATGCATTGCTGGCGCGGCGTGTCACGTGCCGCAATTACGACCTGGAAAAAAGCCTGAGCTTCGCGGATTTCAGCACGGCGATGTATCGCGCCTTCGGCGCGCGCGCCGTGGACGAATACGCGCCCGGCATCTTTCTGCTGAAGAAAGGTGCACCATCGGCAGGCGGACTGCACCCGGTCGAGGCGTATGTGCTGGTGCAACGTGTCGATGGCATCGCGCCGGGTCTGTATCACTACCATCCGGCTGCACATGCGCTGGAGCCGATCCGGGAAATGCCGGCGGATGAACTTGGGAGGCTGGCAAAGGTTTGTCTCGGTGGTCAGCCGTATTTCGCCGAGGCGCACGTGGTCATCGCGCTTACCGGCCGCTTCGTGCGCAACTTCTGGAAATACCGCAATCACGCCAAAGCGTATCGCGCCGTGATTCTCGACGCCGGACATCTGTCGCAGACGTTGTATCTGGCCGCTACGGAATTGGGGCTGGGCGCGTTCGTCACTGCCGGCGTCAACGAAGTACAGATCGAGCAGGCGTTCGGTCTGGAACCGATGGCGGAAGGCCCGCTGGCCATGTGTGGGTTCGGCATACGCGGCAGCGAGCGACATGAAGTCGAGTTCGATCCGAACCATGCGGTGTGGCCAACCGACTCGCGCAACCCCGTTTGACCCAGCGTCCTCCCTCCCGACAACGTCGGGGGAGAGGGTTGGGGGGGCGGCGCGTCGGATTGCAGCAGCGATTCAGTAAACCGACGCGTTTCCCCCTCACCCAACCCTTTCCCCCAAGCGGGCTTCGGGGAGAGGGCTTGTCGCAACAATCGTATCGGGGAGACGGCCTATAACCAGTCGCGAGGTTTCAGGTAATCGGCAAGGTGTGCTTCCGCGGAGCCGGCTTCGGGCGTATACCCGTACTCGAAGCGTACGCGCGGCGGCAGCGACATCAGGATGGACTCGGTGCGTCCGCCGGATTGCAGGCCGAACAGGGTGCCGCGATCGTAGACCAGATTGAATTCGACGTAGCGGCCGCGACGATAGAGTTGAAACTCGCGTTGACGTTCGCCGAAAGCCGTGTCTTTTCGTTTTTCGACAATCGGAAGATATGCATCCAGGAATCCGTTGCCGACGGCTTGCTCAAACGCGAAGCAGCGCGCGAAATCCCTGTCGTTCAAGTCATCGAAGAACAGACCGCCGACGCCGCGGGTCTCATTGCGATGCTTGAGGTAAAAATAATCGTCGCACCAGTTTTTATACTTGGCATAAACGGCGTCTCCGAACGGCGCGCAAAGGGCCTGCGCCGTCGTGTGCCAGTGCCTGATGTCTTCGTCGAACGGATAGAACGGGGTCAAGTCGAAGCCGCCGCCAAACCACCACACCGGTTCGGTGCCGTCTTTGCGCGCCTCGAAAAAGCGCACGTTCAAATGCGTGGTCGGCACGTACGGGTTGCGTGGGTGCAGCACCAGCGAAACACCCAGCGCAGTCCACGCGCGACCGACGAGTTCCGGCCGGTGCGCGGTGGCGGCGGGCGGCAATTGCGCGCCCTCGACCTGCGAATAGTTGACGCCGCCTTGCTCGAACACGGCACCGTCGGTCATTACACGCGTGCGTCCGCCACCGCCCTCCGTGCGTTGCCATGCATCTTCGCGAAATCGTGCGCCGCCATCGAGCGCTTCCAGCGCACTGCAGATCCGGTCCTGCAGGTCGCGCAGGAACGCCTGGACCATCGCGACGCGCGCGGTCTCCATCTCGATCAAGTCCGCGTGTTCAACCGCCGAACTGGATCATGTCGGCCTGGATGTCGGTGGACAGATTCTGAATCCAGCCAAGATAGTTCTTGTGGATGTACGCGGTTCCGCGTTTGACCTCGTACTTGAGGTTGCTGCTGCCGACATACTTGATCTGGATTGCGCTGGTGTCGTAGTCGATGGCGATGTCGGCAACGTGATCGCGCAGATGCAGGCTGGCGTCGATTTCGCCGGGCCTGGTGGTGCCGATGGTCCATCCGCGCTTGATCAACGCGATTTTGATGGCCTTGACGACGTCGGCCTGGGAGATCCCGGACGAAACGGAAATCGCCGGCGGATTGACCAGCGGAGCCTGACGGAAAGCCATCAGCAGAAACAGCATGGGCAACAGCAGCGACAGAAAGCGACGCGAACGCGACATGGAAATCTCCCGTTGAATGATGGACACACCGCCTTCGAAGCGCAGCCGGTACATGGTAGCAAACGCGGCCAGACGAGCGAAGGCGCAGGAGGATCGGGGCGCCAGCCGCATTGAGTGGAGGGCGCCGCGAAACTATACTGTCACACGAATTGCTGCTGCGTAGAAACGCTTGCCGTCCCGTATATCTCCGCTCGCCATCACTGCATTTACCGCCACCTGCGCCGTCGGCCGCGGAACGCAGTCGCTTGTGGATTCATTGCAGATGCGCCGAAGCGGGCTCGTGAAAAACAGCATTGGCGGGCAGCCGCTGGATACCTGGGTTGGTCGCGTCGACGGACTCGAACAGGTCGAATTGCCGGCACATTTGGGCGCCTGGGACGCGCGCAACAATCGCCTGGCGTGGCTGGGGCTGAATCAGGACGGTTTCATCGAATACGCACAAGCCGTGATCGAACGCTACGGCAACAGCCGCGTGGCCGTGGTCCTCGGTACCTCCACGTCCAGCATCGACGAAACCGAACGCGCGTATCGCGAACGCGATGCCGACGGGCAATTCAACCCGGCTCAGCGCGCAAGCCGCGCACACCAGACGCATTCGCTCGGCGCGTTCGTGCAAGACGTGCTCGGCGTGATCGGCCCGTGCCTGACGATTTCCACGGCATGTTCGTCCAGCGCCAAGGTTTTCGCCAGCGCGCAGCGCTTGCTGCAGGCTGATCTGATCGATGCGGCAGTTGTGGGTGGCGTGGATACGTTGTGCGGCAGCGTGTTGTACGGGTTCAATTCGCTGGGCCTGGTTTCCAGCCAACCTTGTCGTCCGTTCGATGTCGCGCGCAGCGGATTGTCGCTTGGCGAGGCGGCAGGCTTCGCAATACTTGAACGCGCAGAGGTGAAACCGGATGCGCCGCGGCTGATCGGCTACGGCGAATCGGCAGATGCGTATCACATGTCGTCGCCGCATCCACAAGGGTTGGGTGCGCAACTGGCGATTGATGATGCCCTCGCCCGCGCGGGAATAAACGTGGCCGAAGTCGACTACATCAATCTGCACGGCACCGCGAGCCAGCACAACGATACGGTCGAGGCGTCGCTGATCGCGCGCTATTTTCCGGCGACGACGCTGGCCAGCTCGAGCAAAGGCTGGACCGGGCATACGCTCGGAGCCGCGGGCATCGTCGAGAGCGTGGTTGCTTTATTGGCGATCGAAAACGGCTTCATTCCCGGCACCTTGAACACCAGCGATCTGGACCCGGCGTGCGGGCCTCAAATCGTCGTCGAAAATCGTGAAAAGCCCGTACGCGTGGCCTTGTCCAACTCATTCGGGTTCGGCGGCAACAATTGCTGCCTCGCCTTTGCCGGAGCCGCTGCGTGAGCGAAGGATTCGATATCGGCATCGAAGGAATCGGGGTGTGGTCGCCCGAGCTGGCCGGCTGGGACGCGGCGCGTGATGAACTTTGTGGAAAAATGGATAACGCGGCAGATCGGCCCAAGCGCCCCGCACCGGGCATCCTGCCGCCGAACGAACGCCGACGCGCGCCTGAAGCCGTGTTGATTGCACTGGAGGCTGCGCAGCAGGCCTGTGCGATGGCGCAACGCGATCCGGCCACTTTGCCCAACGTGTTCGCCTCGGCGTATGGCGACCTGGTCATCAACGACTACATGTGCGCCACGCTGGCAACCACACCACTGGAAATTTCGCCGACGCGCTTTCACAATTCCGTGCACAATGCCGCAGCCGGATATTGGGCAATTGCGGCCAAATGCATGCGCGCGTCGACGGCGATCAGTGCCGGGTCCGCAACGTTTGGGGCCGGCTTGCTCGAAGCCGCGTTGCTTGCGCTGGGCACGCAGGACGAGGTGCTGTACGTCGCCTGCGATGTCGCCGCCGTCGGGCCATTGGTCGACGTGATTCCCTGTCGCAGTGCGTTCGCTGCGGCATTCGTGTTGGCGCCGTCATCGGCAAATACCTTTTGTCGGCTGCGGCTGCGAATTGCCGCTGCCGAGCTTGCGTCTGCGCCGGCAGTACCGCAGGCTGCACATGAAACGAATCCGATTGCTGTCAGCTTGCCGCTGTTGCGCAGTTTGGCGCAGCGCAAAACCGGAGTGCTGACGATCGCCGCCGGACCGGAACTGAATTTGTGTATGGAGACGCATTTTGACTGAAACGAGCGACCAGCCAGTGACGAATGCAGTCGTTGTCATTCCGGCGCTGAACGAAGCGCGCGCGATCCGCGAAGTCGTGCGCGACGCGTTGTCGTACTGTGAAAGAGTCATCGTCGTCGACGATGGTTCCAGTGACGGTACCAGCGACGCCATTGCGGATATGCCGGTCGAACGCATTCGCCACGAGCAACCGCAGGGCAAGGCGAGCGCCTTGCTCGAAGGCTTCCGTCGCGCTTGCGAAATGAATTGCGATGGCGTACTCACCATGGACGGCGATGGCCAACATGCCGCCGCCGATCTGCCGCGCCTGCTCGCTGCCGCGGCGCAATATCCCGGCAACATTGTGATCGGTGCGCGCCTGCTTGGGCGCGACAATACCCCCGGAAAAAATCGTTTCGGCAATCGGCAGGCGGATTTCTGGGTTTCGTGGGCATGCGGACAGCACGTCGTAGACAGCCAGAGCGGCCAGCGCTACTACCCCCGCGCCGTGCTTGAATTGGCATTGTCCCTGCCGCACGGCGGTTTCGTGTTCGAAAGCGAAATCCTGATCGAAGCCGCGCACCATGGCATTCGCACGGTATCGGTGCCGATCGAGGCCCGCTATGCTCACGACAGGCGCGCAAGCCACTTCAAGCCCCTGCGCGACGTCACCAATATCACCCGCATGATCGCCTGGCGCCTGATCTGCGGCGGCCTGATGCCGCGTAATTTCTGGCGCGCACACACGGTGGCACCGGTCGTGGTGGATACGGTTTGAGGCTTCGCTGAAATTTTGCACCACGAAGCAGATTTCAGTACCAAGGACACAAAGTACACAAAGATAAGTTTTCTCGTTGCTGTTCTTTGTGGCAATACCTCACTGCGATACGACGCGCGCGGCCGCGAATGGATACGATGATGTACTCCGGTTCGACAATCACGCCGTCCAGGCGCGTTGCCTGGACGGCGATGGCATACGCGTCGGCGATGATCGCGATCTGCACGCTGCTGGCCATCGCGCTGGATCACGGCATCCTGCTCAATAGCGAAAACCACGCCGGTTTGCTGCCGGTCGTGCGCCGGATTCTCGATCCGAACTACTTGCCCGGCGATTTCGGCATCTCGATCCGCATTCATCACCATCATGCATTCACGTGGTTGGTCGCGATGCTTTCGCTGATTTTCGGTGAAAACGGCGCGCTGGAATTACTGACAGTGCTGGGTTACGTGGTTTTGTTCGCAGGCATCTGGCGGCTCGGTGGCGCGCTTGAACTCGCGCCTGCGCGACGCCTGATGCTCGGTGTTGCGTTGGCATCGAGTGCCTTGTTCCTCGATCACGGCGTCGAGGCGAATCGATTCCTCGGCAACGGCCCGATCATGCCGCCGACTTTTGCACACGCAATCATCGTGTTTTGCATCGAGGCGATTGTCCGTCAGCGCTGGAATCTCGCGTTCGCGCTGGCCGGCGCCGCCGCGTTGCTGCATCTGCAGATTGGAGGCGTGTGGATGCTGGTGCTCGTGGCGACAGCGCTGCATGCCGGGGTGTGGCGCCAGCCGCGTCGATACGTGCCGGGCCTGGTCGCAGGTGCGATCATCATGAGTCCCGCCTTGGTAGATGCATGGGCGCTGTTGCGGCATGGATTGATCAGCGGCATTGGCACGATGCGCGATATTGCGTTGCGCATGCCGCAGCATTTCGAGTTTTATGCCAATCGCGTCGCCGCATTGGCGCTGTATTTCGGATTGTTCGTCTGGCTGTGGCGACGCTGGCGCGCCACAGCCGACGATCGCGCTGCCCGGTTTCGGCCGTTGCTGTGCATATCGACGTGTCTGGTCGTGCTGACCGCCGTGCATTATCTTGACTACTACGTAGTGAAGACCGGCTGGCTGTCGCGGCTGCAGTTGTTGCGTCTGAGCGTGTTCATCCCGGTGCTTTCGGCATTCGCGTTGATTGCCGCTCCCGCAGCGAAACCCGGTGGTCGCGAACGCTGGCCGTTGGCACTTGCGGCGGTGTTCGCGATCGCCGCATTGGGTACGCAATGGGTCAAGCACGAACCGCCGTCGCTCGGCATTGCCGATCAAGCGCAGGCGAACACCGATTGGGGCGATGTCACGCGCTGGATTCGCGACGACGGGCCGCAGGGGCTCTATCTGACGCCACCGGGACAAATCGGATTCACGGCATATACCAACCGCTCGACTGTGGTTGAGTTCAAGATCAATCCGGATGGTGGCGCCGGGCTGGCACAGTGGGAACAGCGACTGCGTGATGTCACCGGGGTGCCGTTGCCGCCAGGCTCGACGCGGCGTGGCGTTGCTGCGGAACTCGACCGGGCCTATGCGCGACTTTCACAAGACGACGTGCGCAAATTGCGGCATGACTACGGTGTGCGCACGGCGGTGGTTCCATCGGTAAGCACGCTGCAGGGCCACTTGCTTTACCGGAACTCCGGATATCGCGTGATCGCGCTGAAGGATTGAACGCGCACAGCTTGCGAATGTCGGGGTTCGGGTGCGCTCAGCAGCAACCTGCGGTTCCAAAATTTTGACCAAAACCATTCACCACGAAGGACACCAAGGACACATAGGCAAGCATTTTACGGACTTTCCTTGCAATCTTTCGTAGCCGCTCGCCTCGCAACGTGGGCAACATCCCGCATTGCGCCGGATCAATCAACCACGTACCCGTCGGACCCCTCAAACGCGTTCCTTCGTGTCCTTGGTGTCCGTCGTAGGTGAACCGCCTTGCGCCGAATTCTTCAACCGCGCAGGAACGACTGTGTGTATTCCGGTTTCTGTTCGCGTGCGAGCAGGTCACGCACCGCCTCGGCGGGCGTGACCTCTTCGCGCAGCACCCGTTGCACGCCGTGCGCGATGGGCAGATCGAGATGGTGCGCGTCGGCGAGGCGCATGATGGTGTCTGCAGTTTCCACACTTTCGACGACCTGACCGATTTCCGCAACGGCTTGCTTCAACGGCACGCCGCGACCGAGCGCAAGACCGAGGCGGCGGTTGCGCGACAAGTCTCCGGTGCAGGTGAGCGCCAGATCGCCGAGCCCGGCCAGTCCCATCAGGGTTTCTGCGCGCGCGCCGAGTGCAGAGCCCAGACGCAACATTTCGTTGAGACCGCGAGTGATCAAACCGGCGCGGGCGTTGAGGCCGAACTGCATGCCGTCGGCAACGCCGGTGGCGACGGCGAGAACGTTTTTCATCGCGCCGCCGAGTTCGGCGCCGATCATGTCGTTGCCGGTGTAGGCGCGAAAATGGGTGTTGTGCAGCAAGTCCGCAATCTGCTGGGCGAATGCCGGATCGGCCGAGTGCACCGTGACAGCGGTCGGTAAACCTTGTGCGACTTCGCGTGCGAACGAGGGGCCGGTAACGATGGCTGCGGGTACGCCGGGCAGCCGCTCCGCAACCAGCTCATGCAAGAAGCGTCCGGACGCCAGGTCGAATCCCTTGGTTGCCCAAGCCAACCCGGCACCGGCGGGAAACCAGGGTGCGATTGTATCGAGCAGTTCGCCGAAGGCGTGGCTCGGAGTGACGATCAGGACCAGATCGGCAGCGCGTACACTGGATTCGAGGTCGGCGGAGACGTGCAGTTCCGACGGCAATTCCAGATCGGGCAGGTAACGCGCGTTGTGTCGCGTCGCCGCCATTCGTGCGATGGCGGCGGAGTCTCGACCCCACAAGGTGACGGCGTTGCCATTGCGAGCCAGGGCAACGGCAAGCGCCGTGCCCCAGGAACCGGCTCCGAGTACCGCGATGGTCGGTTTAACGCGCATTACGGTCGACCCGTGCGGTCAGCGCTGACGACGTCCGGAATTTTGCCGGGAACGATCGACTGAATCAGGCGTTCGCCGTCGCACCTGCGGCTTGACGCTGCATTTGCTCGGCATAGAGCGATTCAAAATTGATCGGTTGCATCAGGAATGGCGGGAAGCCGCCGTTCTGGATCAGGTCGGACACGGCCTGACGCGCATACGGGAACAGCGTGTTCGGGCAATACGTGGCGAGGATCGCGTCGCGATTGGCGTTGTCAAAGCCGTTCAGCCCGAAGACGCCGGCCTGCTGTACTTCGGCGAGGTACGCCGTCTTCTCCGCCAGTTTGCAAGTGACAGTGACGGTGAGCACGACTTCGTAGACGTCGGCGGCCAGGGTGCCGATCTTTTGCGACAGGTTCAGCTGGATCTGTGGCTGACCTTGTTCCTGGAAAATATGCGGCGCGCCCGGCACCTCGAACGAGGCATCCTTGATATAGACCTTTTGCAGGCTCAATTGGGCGGCGTTTGGATCGGTGGGCGTAGTGCCGTTGGGTTGGGTATTTTCGTCAGCCATGAAAAGCGACTCCAGAATGAATTCGTAAGGGAAAAGAACGCCGATTATCCCACGGATGGGGCGCCCGCGCATCCGTTGCAGCCGTTTCGCGCAACGGCTGACACGCCGGCGAACCGCGCGGGTCGAGCGCTACTTGTTGCCGCGAGTGGTCGGCATGCCGGCCTGTTTCCATCCGTTCAGGCCGCCGCCGAGCATGAACACATGCTTGAAACCGGCCCTGACCAGACGCGCCGCGGCCTGACCTGACGAAGCGCCGGTCTTGCAATACACGGCTATCGGCAGTTCCTTGACCTTGGCCAGGTCCTTGTTTTCAGGATCGAACTGGCTCATGACCACGTGTTTTGCCCCGGCGATATGCCCCTTCTCGAAGTCTGGCTGATTGGACAAATCCACCAGCAAGGGACTTTCGCGGTTGATCAACGCCGTCAATGCCGCCGGCGTGAGCTCACGATAGCCGCGGAACAGCCGTTTGATTTCCGTGGCGATCAAAGCGACCAGAATGCCGGCACACAGCGTCGCAAGCATGGGATGGTGGCCAAGAAAATCAGGAAGTTTATGCAGGAAATCGGACATGGACTCAGCGAAACGGAAAAGGGCGCGGATTATGCGTCAGTGCGGGAGCGGAAGCAAAAAGGAGTCGGGATTGGCACGAGCCGGGAATCGGACAAGGGGAATCGCAACATCGAGGGTTCGTCGTTCCAGCGCAAGCCTGAACAAGGGGCTGATGATGGTTTTCCCGATTTCCCATCTCTGCATTCCCGGCTGTCAAGGCACCAGCGGCACGATGCCGAAATCGTCGCGAATCCAACTCCCTGCGTAGTCGGACGGGAACGCAATGTCGGTTGTGACGCGCTCGCTGCTGCCGGTGAAGTTGTAACGCAGCGTCCCGGCCGTTTGCGTGCCAATGAGGTAATCCAGCCAGACACAGCCCGGGCAGGTCGGACGCACCACCAATTCCTGCAGGCTGTCGCCATCGCGATAGCTGGAATCCGAACCCGTGGTCCAGCGCGGATTGCCGGCAGCGTCGTAGATATAGGTCAGGTTGAAGGCGAACGGCAAACCGCCGCTGCCATAGGCCGGGTACAGTTCGTCAAAGCTGCCCCAACCGCTTTGCGTCGGGTTGTACCAGGAGCGCACGCTGCGCGCCGGGTCGGCGACAACAGGAACGTAGACGGCGCCGCCGGATTTGCCATCCCGGGACCACGTATAGACGAACTTGTCTGTTGAAACGAGCGACACCTGTGCCGTGCCGACGCTGCTGACGGGCACGGGATATTGTCCAGGTACGTCCTGGTGTGTTTGATACAGCGCGGTGTTTACCTGCTTGCCATGCAAAGCCGCGTTCACCACGAACCAGCTTGGCCGGCGTTGCGCGTCGCCAGTGAACCATGCGCCGAAGAAAATCGGGTCGGAATCGGCAACCGGCGTCAGTACCACTGTCATGCCGTTTCCGCCACGCTTGGGGTCGAAATAGTTCCCGGCGTGCGGCGTAACGGGCACGACCCGGGCTGGGCACATGGTTTGCGCATGGCATTCGGTTGAGCCGGCAAGGGTATGCGCCGTCACGGTTGCGCGTTCGCCGCCGAATCCGTTGTCGTCGACCGTGCCGATGTAGTCGATCGCGACGGGCGAGCCGCAGGCAGCGTCGGGTGAAATGGCATAGTCGACGTAGACCCAGGTGCTTGCGCCGGGCGTCAGGGTCGGCAGCGCGATCAGCGGCGTTTCGATGGTCATTGCCGCATGCGCCGGGTCATCGATATTCTGCGCAAATACGGCGTAGGCGTGGCTGGTCGATGCCAATCCGTTGTTGTGCAACAACACCGGGATTCGCAGGCGCATGCCTGGTTGCAGCCCGCCCGTGGCGCTGCCGCACAGCAACGAGTCCGGAATCGTAGTGCCGTTGCCGGTGAACTGGACATTTTGCGCGTCCACTACCAAAGCGCGCGAAGCCGAACCGGTGCAGCCGGCAGCATCCGTGACTTCAACACCGACATTGCCGCTGTAGGTGCCGGGATACACGGTCGTGACGCTTGCGGATTTGGACGCGACGCTGTCGGCGACGCCATCGCCATCGACGTCGAATTGGAAGCTGTACGGAGGCACGCCGCCGCTTGCGCCGGCAACGAGTTGAACCGGATCGCCAGCTCGGGCCGGATTCTCGCTGCTGCCCAGCGTCACCTGCGGTATCGCGCAACCCCCGCTGCCGGCGATGGCTTGCGGTTGCGTGCCGAGTGGGTCGAGCCAGTCGCGCAAGCGATTCTCCGGTGCGCCACCGCCATTCCAGGCTGTGCTCAGGCGGCCATAGAAATCGTCGCCGTCAGGTTCGCTGCAGTCTGCACTGCCGCCGGACAACACGCCGCGCAGGTGATGGTTGGCGTCGATCAGGCCGGAACCCGACGAGCCGGCCTCGGTCGTGCCCGCGCTGTAGTGATCCACACGCCAGTGGTGCAGCCCCGGGACATCCTGCTGGCCATAATCGGTGTCATCGATGGTGACACTGCCGGCGGCGAGACTGATGCGCTTGGCGTCTGACAAGGCGTGATGCATGACGGCGCCACCATTGAACGCGGTGTCGCTGCGATCCCAACCGTTCCAGTACGCGTTGGCCGCGACGGGCGGTGCCTGATTGAGGCGCATCAACGTGAAATCCGCCGCTTGATATGTGGCCAGCAAGGTCGCCCCGCCGACTTGCGCGATCGCGGCATTGGTCGGAACCGGTGCGGCGTTTGCTGCACTGCCGACGACGCGGCAGGTCGGACTCTCGTACTTCCAGTACACGATCAGGCTGTCGGCATCGGCCTGCGTGGACATGCAGTGGTTTGCCGTGCTCATCAACGGCGCGTGGTCGGCGCGCGTGTCGTTGAGCAGTTGTCCCGAGCAGAACTCGCCGTCGCTGGCCAGCACGGCCTCGGCGTTGATCTCGCTGCGCCACGGATTGCCTTGCGAGCAGATGGTGTCGACATTGCACGCGCCACTGCCCGCGGTTGGATCGAAAAACGATTTTGCGCGGCTGACCGGTGCGAAAATATCGCGGTAGCCGGCATGCAGGGCAGTCAGTTGCAGGCGTAGGTAAGGCCGCATGTTTTGTGGCAACAATACTTCGATCAACGCGTGATCGCCGTACAGGATCGGTGTCCAGAAGATGCCGCTGCGCGGATTGTCCGCATCGGTATATGGTCCACGCTGGTGACCGCTATTGCTGATGTAAAGTTGCGCGCCGGGAGGAAGGAAAAATTTTTTGAAACCGACGTCGAGACTGAGCGCGCCATCGACGTGCACCGGCAAACGCCACAGCATCATGCCGCCGGGTAGATCGCGCCACTCCCCGGCGCTTGCGCGTCCATCGCTGACACTGACGTTTTGAATGGCGCGGCGCAGCGCATAGCGCAGGCGTGCGGATTTCGGTTTGCCGATGTCTTCGGCCAGCGCCCGGTTGCGATCGATGGCTGCTGCTTCGACAGTCAGGGCGGCATCTGGTGCGCTCAGTGCATAACGCCGACTTGGTGGCGTAGCGCCTTGGGCAACTGCCGTGGCCCCGCAAAGGACGACGCAGATCAACGCGGCATGCAGCAACCCGCGCATGGCGTCAGCGCTGCGTGATGTCCGGCAGGCCCGAGACCAGGTGCCAATGCTTGTCCTTCTCGTCGTAGCGCCACAATTGGTTGTCGACGATGGTGCGTTCGGTCTGGGTGTTGATGTTGATCAGGCCGATCTGCACGACCTGGCGCACTTCGTGCGGCCCGACCGGCACGGCCGGTTGCTCGTTGTAGGAGGCCACGCGTACCTGTTTGAAGCGTTCCATGTCCAAAGCGGTAAGCGGATGCCGTTTGCGCGTATCCGCGGCGACAAACGCAAGCGCCTGCTCCCAGCCGCCCCAGCGCAGCGCGTTGGCGTAGGCAACCAACGTCGTGTCCAGCTCACGGCTTTCCGATTGCCTGGAGATTGTTGCGCAACCGGCGCACAGGCTGAGTACGAACAGCACCAGGATGGAACGCAGCATCACAACCTCCTTCACCACGTGGCGCATTGTGCCGCAAAGCGCGGATCAATTCATCGGCGCGCGATAACCGCGAAGCGCGCCTGAAGCGTACATGCATCCTTGCCGTCGTCGAGACCGACCGTGCATTCCATACGCAGGCGTCCGCGCCCGCGCGCCTGCAGCATGGCGACGAAATCGTTCCACGATTCGCCATCTGCCAGGCGTGCGTGCGCTTCGAAGTCGCTCCACACCGGAGCGAGGTAGCGCACCTGGCTGTCTTGCACATAGATGTCGCAATCGTACGCCGACGCGCGCAGTCGCAGATAAATCAACCCCCAGCCGGCAAGCGTGAGTGCACTGACGAGGCTGCCGCCAAATGCGCAGCCCTTGTCGTTGATATTCGGCGCCAGTGGCGCAGCGAGTACGAGCTCGTCGTCGTCATGGCTGCGCACGCGCAACCGCATCGCGCGCGCCAGCGGAATTTCGCCGAACATGGCAAGCTCGACTTCATTGAATTCGGTCGCGTCGGATGTGCCGGTGCCGGGCTGGGCGTTCATCGCAGCGTCAATTTTCGGTGCTGGTCAGACGTACCCGCGCGAACCCGCGTTTGCCCAATTGCAGCAGGTGTTCGGCGCCGGCATGCAGCGTCAGTTCACGATCCTGTATTACTTCACCGTCCACACGTACGGCACGTTCATTGAGCTTGCGCGTCGCCTCGGAATTGCTCGGGGCCAGACCCACGGCCTTGAGCAATGCGCCGATGCGGATTCCGTCGGCGGCTACCGGCAACGAGGTCAGCGCGATATCCTGCGGAACGCCGCCGCCGCGCACGACGTCGTGCCAGTGTGCGATGGCGCCATCGGCCGCCGCCTGATCGTGAAAGCGTGCGGTCAGTTCGGTAGCCAGTTCCATCTTGTAGTCGCGCGGATTGGCACCGGCTTCGACGCTCGCACGCATTTTCCTGATGTCATTGAGTGACCTGGCGAACGACAGCAATTCGTAGTAACGCCACATCAACTCGTCGGAGATGCGCATGATCTTGCCGAAAATCTCGTTCGCCGGGTCATTGATGCCGATGTAGTTGCCGAGTGATTTCGACATCTTGTTGACCCCATCGGTACCTTCGAGCAGCGGCATCGTCAATACGATTTGCGGCAGTTGCCCCGCACTTTCCTGCAATTGTCGTCCGACCAGCAGATTGAATTTCTGATCGGTACCTCCGAGTTCGACGTCGGCCTTGAGCGCGACCGAATCGTAGCCCTGCACCAGCGGATACAGAAACTCGTGAATCGCGATTGGTTGTCCGGATTTGTAGCGTTTGTCGAAATCGTCGCGTTCGAGCATGCGCGCAACCGTGTGCTGGCCGGCGAGACGAATCATGTCGGCGGCCTGCATTGAACCGAACCATTCCGAATTGAAGCGTACTTCGGTGCGCTCGCGATCCAGCACCTTGTAGACCTGTGCGGCATAGGTCTGCGCGTTGGCGAGCACGTCATCGCGGGTCAGTGGCTTGCGCGTGACGTTTTTGCCGCTCGGGTCGCCGATCATGCCGGTGAAATCGCCGATCAGAAAAATCACCTGATGGCCGAGATCCTGGAACTGGCGCATCTTGTTGAGCAGCACGGTATGGCCCAGGTGCAGATCCGGCGCAGTGGGATCGAAGCCTGCCTTGATGCGAAGAGGACGCGACTGTTGCAGGCGCGTTTGCAAATCCTCGCGCTTGATGATTTCCTCGGCGCCGCGGCCGATCAGGTCCAGCGCTGTTGCGATGTCTCTCATGACATGAATTTCCGAAAATACGAGAAAGGATTGAACCACGAAGGACACCAGGAACACGCCACGATCAATGCCTCGACTGCACAAACTGACCTGAAGGCGTTAAATTCGCGTTAACCCGGTAATTCACGCAAACCGTTGCCACAGCTCGCGTTGACGGACTCGGATGCAGCCGCTATGTTACCGCGCGCCTAGTGGAAAACCCTGTGTCCGAAAACCGATCAATTTCCCATTTTATACGACTGATCACACGCCGCGCGACACGCAGCGTCGATGCCTTTCGGCGTCACTTCCATTTTTACGGATCGGCCACGGTCAACGTCGTGCGTCGCCACGCGGTTGAAGGTCCGCTGTCGTGGCGCCGCCGTCATTGGGTTGCAGTCGGTGTGGCGCTTGCGGTGTTCGCGGCGCTTGGCGTGATCGTTCCACGGTGGGCCGATGCGCGGTTCGACCCGTCGGCGACGCCACGAGTGACGCTCAATCTGGATATTCCGCCGTTGACGCCGGCGGCGAAACTCGCCGCCGCCAAGACGGCGCACGAAAATTCCGACTGGCAAACCGTTGCCGTAAAGTCCGGCCAGACCGTGGATTCGATCTTCCGCGACAACGGCGTGACCGGTAACCAATTGCAGGAGTTGCTGCAAGACCCGAAAAACACGCAGGCATTGCGCCATATCCAGCCCGGGGATGAATTCGCGTTCTTGCGCGCAGGCGATGGCGCCTTGCTTGGTTTGCGATTCGATCGCGACGACAAGAATCGCGTCGATGTCCGATTCGACGACGAAGGAATGCACCAGAACTTGCAAACGCGCACCCTGGAACAACGCCGACATATCGCGCACGGCGTACTGCAGGGATCGCTGTTCGATGCGGCCGAGCGCGCAGGCATGAATGACGCCATGGTGATGAAGCTCGCCGACGTATTCAAATTCGACATCGACTTCATCAAGGACGTTCGCAGCGGCGACACGTTCACGGTTGTATACGACGACGTATACCGCGACGGTGCGTATCTGCATTGCGGCGATATCCTCGCGGCGGAATTCGTCAATCGGGGCCATCGTTTCACCGCCTACCGCTACACCCTGGCCGATGGCAGCGTGAGCTACTACAGCGAAGACGGCCGCCCGTTGCAAAAATCGCTGTTGCGCACGCCGGTGAAATTCTCGCGTATCTCCTCGCGTTTCAGTCTGGCGCGCCATCACCCGATTCTTGGCTATACGCGCGCGCACAAAGGTGTCGACTACGCCGCGCCGAAAGGCACGCCCATTCATGCCGCGGGCGATGGCGTGATCCGTTTTCGCGGATGGGAACACGGCTACGGCCGCTTCGTCCTGATTCGCCACAACGGCGAATACTCGACGGCATATGGACATATGTCCGGGTTCGCCCACGGCCTGCATGTCGGCAGTCGTGTGCGCCAGGGCGAAGTGATCGGTTACGTCGGCATGACCGGTCTGGCCACCGGACCGCACCTGCACTACGAAGTGCGCGTGTTCGGCAAACAGCGCAATCCGCTGACCGTGACCATGCCCAAGCCGCAACCGTTGCCCTCGAAACAGCTGGTTGCCTTCGAGCAGCATATCCAGCCGCTGCAGACGCGAATTCATACGCTGGATACCAATGTCGCGCTGGTACGCGCCGCCACACATCGTTCCAACAGCGACGGCTGAGCCGTGGCCGCGGTCACCGGCGGCTACACCGGCCTTGATGGATATTTCGTCGGCCTGATTTCCGGCACCAGTGCCGACGGCATCGACGCGGCCCTGTGCAGTTTCGATGTGCAACCGCGTCTGCATGCAGCGCTGACCCAGCCATATCCCGGGGCATTGCGTCGACGCATTCTCGATCTCGCCCAGGGCGATGGCACGATCGCCCTCGATGAACTCGGCGCGCTCGATGTGGAAATTGCGCAAAATTTCGCAATTGCGGCAAATGCGCTGATTGAGAAAAGCGCTATCGATTCGTCCCGCGTAGTCGCCATCGGCTCGCACGGACAGACCGTTCGTCATCGACCGCAGCAAGCGCTGCCTTACACCTTGCAATTGGGAGACGCCAATACCATTGCGGAAAATACCGGTGTTACTACCGTGGCCGACTTCCGGCGCCGCGACATGGCTGCGGGCGGCCAGGGTGCGCCGTTGGCGCCGGCGTTTCACGCTGCAATGCTGCCGCGCGATGGCCGCGCGCGCGTGGTGCTCAATCTCGGTGGCATTGCCAACATCACGATCATTCCCGAAGCCGCTGATGCTGTCGTGCGCGGTTTCGACACCGGGCCGGCCAGTTGTCTGCTTGATGCCTGGGCACAGCGG
This sequence comes from uncultured Pseudomonadota bacterium, assembly GCA_963711075.1. Lineage (GTDB taxonomy): Bacteria > Pseudomonadota > Gammaproteobacteria > Xanthomonadales > Rhodanobacteraceae > Rudaea. The sequence goes on from CAVQCW010000004.1 coordinate 527,398, forward strand.
CACCTGGATCGTGCCTACGATGACGACGGCGCATTCGCGGCGCGCGGCCGGGTCGACCAAAGGCTCTTGCGCAGCCTGCTATCCGACGCCTACTTCGAACTGCCGCCGCCCAAGAGCACCGGCCGCGACGTGTTTCATCCGGCCTGGCTGCAGGCGCATCTGCAAGGATTCCCGATCGAGCCGCACGATGTGCAGGCCACATTGGTCGCACTGACCGCGCGAAGTGTTGTCGACGCGATCGGGCGTTGCACGTCGCGAGCGAGCGAGGTCCTGGTATGCGGAGGCGGCGTACACAACCCGGTGCTGATGGCGGCGTTGAAGACGGCGCTGCAACCCATAGCCGTAACCAGCACCGCCACGCGTGGAATCGATCCCGACTACGTCGAAGCCATGTGCTTCGCCTGGCTTGCACGCGAACGCCTGGCCGATCGAGCCTCGGAAAACGTCGCCAGTGTGACCGGCGCGCGCGGCGCGCGCGTACTCGGCGCGGTCTACTTCGGCGATTGATCCTTGCCTGGATTGTGTTGGGTGAACAACGGTTTGCCGTCGACTTGCTCAAATGCTTCCAGCGCGTTGCGAAATGCGTCGGCCTCGCGCGGATCCCAGGTGCCACCGAGCATGGCGACATCATGGATTTCGCGCTGGGCAACATCCTCGCCGCCCAAACCCAGACTGTGCCGCAACACGTGCACGATCACCTCGTTGATCGACCAGTCGCGTTCGCGCGCAATGGCCTTGATGCGCTCGGCAATCGCGTCATCGATATTGCGCACGAGAATGTCCGGCACCTTGGCTCCATGATTTCCGATCGCCCCCTGCCGGCTCATTCTCGCAGCAGTCGTGAAGAATTTCACGTCCCGGCGTTGTTCAGGGCATTCATTCGCGGCTGCAACCACCACAACAGCAAAAGCGCCGGTACGACGGAAACCATGGTCAATGCGTAGAATCCCGCATAGCCAAAACGCTCGACCAGAAAACCCGAACCACCGGCGATCAGCTTGCCGGGAAGATTGGCAAGCGAACTGAGCAAGGCATATTGGGTCGCGGTGTAGGCACGCGTGGTCAGCCCGGACATGAACGCGACAAGTACGGTTCCGCCGAATCCATTGGCGAAATTGTCCCCGGAAAGCGCAAACGCGAACCAGGCGACCGATCCGGGGTGAAAACTCATCACTATGTAGAGCACATTGCACAATCCGATCGCGATGACGGAAAAGATCACCGGACCGCGCAACCCGAAACGCACGATCGCGAAACCTCCGGCAAATGCGCCGACGAGGCTGACGATGACGCCGTAGATTTTCGAGACATTGGCAATCTGCGCCAGATCGAAACCAAGATGCAGATAGAACGGATACGCGACGATACCGACCATTTGCTCCGGCAACTTGTACAGGCCGACAAACACGAGCAAGGCCAGGCCGAGGGTGATGCCGCAGCGGCTGAAGAATTCGCGGAACGGCCCGATCATGCCGTCGCTGATCGCCGCACGCACGGACGCCGCGCGAGGCAGGTTGCGTACCGGTTCGCGTGAGTGGATTACCGCCAACATCGGAATCGCGAGCAACAGGGCCATCGTCAGGTAGCCGATCCGCCAACTCAGGAATTGTGCGATATACAACGTGCCGACGCTGCTGACGATAAGGGCAAGGCGGTATCCGAGAGTGGAAGTCGATGCAAGTCCGCCCTGTTCTTCCAGTGGTGCAATTTCGACACGGTAGGCATCGATCGCCACATCCTGCGTGGCTCCGGCAAATGCGGCCAGTGCGTTGGCGCCGATGAATGCGGCGAACGCCGTTGTCGGCGTGATCCATGCCATCGCCGCAAGCGCGCCGGCGAGCAGCAATTGTGCGAACAGAATCCAGCCGCGGCGCTGCCCCAGGCGACCGAACAGGGGCAAACGCATTCGATCGACAGCGGGTGCCCAGACGAACTTGAACGTGTAGGTCAGGGTGACATAACTGACCAGTCCGATCAGACCGAGATCAATGCCGTCCTGCTTGAGCCACGCCGATAGTGTCACGCCGACCAGCAGAAACGGCAGACCCGAGGAAAAGCCAAAGAAAAACATGGTGCGTGCAGCCGGTGTGCCGAACGCAGCCTTCAGTGCGCGCCAACCGTGCAGATGAACGGCAGACGTTTCGCTCACGTACCCGCCCCGGCATAGCCGACAATGTAGGGCGCGTGATCGGAAAAGCGTTCGTCACGATACACCGAACACGCTTTTGCGCGTTTGCCCAGCGCAGGCGTGACGATCTGGTAATCGATGCGCCAGCCGACATTGTTGGCACGCGCGGCGCCGCGGTTCGACCACCACGTATATTCGTCGGTCGCATCCGGTTTACACACGCGGAAACTGTCGACCCAGCCTTTCTTCGGCGGCGGCGTGTCGTCGCCGCGATCATCGGCAATCATCGCATTCAGCCACGCGCGCTCGGCCGGCAGGCAGCCGGAATTCTTCTGGTTCGAGGTCCAGTTCCTGATGTCGTTGCGCGAACGCACGATGTTCCAGTCGCCGCACAGCACATAATCGCGACCGCTTGCCAGCCACTCGTCGAAGATCGGCTTGATCCAGTCCATGACCTTGAACTTGAATTGCTGGCGTTCGTCGCCGGACGAGCCCGACGGGACGTACAGCGATACGACGCTGAGCTTGCCGTAGCGTGCTTCGATATAACGGCCTTCGTCGTCGAACGGCGCCCAGCCCAGGCTGTTGCGTACTTCATCGGGTTCGCGGCGCGAGTAGATCGCCACGCCGCTATAGCCCTTCTTCGTGATCGCGTCGCGATAGAAGCAGTGATGGCCGTCCGGACGAAACATCGGGTCGGTGAGCTGATCCTCCTGCGCCTTGGTTTCCTGCAGGCACACGACATCGGCGCGCTGCCGTTTCAGCCAGTCGAAAAACCCCTTGTTGGCGGCTGAGCGGATACCGTTGGCATTGAAACTGATGATCTTCAGGGGCATCGTGTCGGAATTGTGATTGGGGAGGGTAAATGCGGGGCAAGTTGCCATTGTGCCAGTTTCGAAGGTCGGCATGCCGAACGGAAAAGAAGTTGCAGGCGGGCAAGGCGTCGAATCCATCTTGATGGCACATTCTTGAATCCACCCCGGCAACATGCGGCAACCGAATTCATTCTGATTGGCGGTTTTCAGAAACCTGTCTTCATGCCCTGTCGATGCGATCAGCGGAGGTTCGAAGAATCTGTCGTTCTCCAGACAACATTCCGGCTCGTCCTTGTGGTTTGCGGTGCAACTACAAGCTAGAGTGGAGTACGCCAATGGCAGCCCGCCGGCTTCGCTGCGACAAGGCGAAGCCATCGCAGCGAAGGGGGTGTGTTGATGGAACTTCTGTTGTGGCGCTGGAGCACGATTGTTCAGACCACTTCCGACGTGATGATCGCGGGGTTTTTCGTCGCCCTCGCATTTTCGCTCGGGCGCCGCGAGCTGCGCATGTGGGTCGCCGCGTGGCTGATGAATCTTGGCGCACTGTCGGTGACGATCTGTTTCTGGATATTGCAGCCGCAGACGCGTCTGGCGATGGTCGTGCTCGTGTCCTGCTACGTGTTTGCCAAGACCCTGTTCGTGCTGTTGCTGCTGATGGGGGGCGCCGGCTTTGCCGCAAGACAGCCGGTGCGGATTGGCTACGGCAAACTGTGCGCCGGCGTGGCGGTCTTTTCGATCGCGGTCGGCACGTTCACGAAGACGATCGACCAACTGGGTGTTGTCCAGGAGGCCGTGATTGCAATTTTCCTGGCGCTGGGTGTGGTCTCGTTGTTCAGATGCGGGATACGCAACAATGGCTGGCTGGCCACCGGATTTGCAATTCGTTCGCTGCTGGCGATCGCATCCAGTGCCGCGTATGCACTGCAATGGGCGAACGGCGCCACGGCCGGTTCGTCGATCCTGTCCGTTTTTCTCGCCGCGCATTCATCGTTCGACACGGGTGCGGAATGGGTAATCGCTCTGGGCTGTGTGCTGACGCTATACGGAACGATTCAGCGCGAACTGACGCAGTCGAACAACGAATTGCGCACAGCACAAGACGAGATGCGGCAATTGCTGATTCGCGATCAGTTGACCGGTGTTTTCAACCGACGCTCGTTGCCGACGATGTTGCGTGAAGCGCAGACAACTGGTGCCACGATCCTGTTTTTCGATCTCGATGATTTCAAGAAGATCAACGACCAGCATGGCCATCATGCCGGCGACGCCTGCCTGGTGCGCTTCGCCCGTGCTTTGCAGGAAAATTTCCGCAGCGGCGACCGCGTGATCCGCTATGCCGGCGATGAATTCGTCGTCGTCGCCCAGGACATGGAGGCGGCCGAAATCGCCCAACGCATCCATGCCGTGCGCCAGAATCTGGCGCCGCAAGCTCCGGACGTCCAGCCGATCAATTTCTCCGTCGGCAGCGCCGCCTTGCCGGTAGATGGCGACCCCGAATCCGTGCTGCGCAAGGCGGATGAGGCCATGTACGGTGCCAAAGCGACGCGGCGCGCCGGAAGCACAAGCTGAGGCAGATGTTGCCGGCAACGCAGGGACCGGCGTGCATTTCAGCGGTTCGCCGACACGGATAAACGGCAACGCCGTCCGCAGCGGTTCTTGGCGATCGCGCCGCGGTGGAGGCATTGGCCGGCATTGCATCGTGCGATGGCTTTCGGCACGCTAGCACTCGGCACTCGGCACTCGGCACTCGGCACTCAGCACTCAGTCATGCTTCCGCATCAACGCGAATTTCTCGAATTGGCATTGCGTTGCGACGCTCTGCGCTTTGGCGAGTTCACCCTGAAGTCCGGGCGCGCGAGTCCTTACTTCTTCAACGCTGGCCAGTTCGATTCCGGCGCGGCGCTGAGCACTCTCGGTCGCTGCTACGCGCAAACGGCGATGGACTCGGGGATCCAATTCGACATGCTGTTCGGCCCGGCCTACAAGGGCATCGCACTGGCCACGAGTCTCGCCGTGGCCCTGGCGCGCGAGCACGACCGCGATCTTCCGCTGGCTTTCAACCGCAAGGAAGCCAAGGATCATGGCGAAGGTGGCGTGCTGATCGGCGCGCCGCTGGCGGGGCGCGTGTTGATCGTCGACGACGTGATCAGTGCGGGCACCGCAATCCGTGAATCGCTGGGCTTGATTCGCGCCCACGGAGCCACGCCGGCCGGCATATTGATTGCGCTGGATCGTCAGGAGCGTGGTCGCGGTGCGAAATCGGCCGCACGTGAAATCGCCGACGAATTCGCCATCCCGGTGGTTGCCATCGCACGCCTGGACGAATTGCTGACGCTGGCGACGCAGCGCCCGGAATTGGAAAAATTCCACGAACAACTGGTCGCCTATCGCGCCACCTACGGTAGCGCCTAGTGAAGCACTACACCAGGATACCGGGCTGGCGCCCACGTCCGCGGTGAATCGTTATACTCGGCGACGGAGGTAACTGACATGCGCCCCATTCAATCGACATTGGTCGCCACCCTGGTCCTCGCCTTGTTTTCCACGCCGCTGATTGCGGCAACAAAGACCGGCGGAACCAACCATTACAAATGGACCGATGGGCAAGGCCAACTGCACTTCGACGACGTGTTGCCGCTTGAGGCACTCAAATACGGTTACGACGTCATCAGTCCGAGCGGCCTGAAAATCAAGCATGTCGATCGAACCAAGACGCCGGAAGAACTCGAAGCTGACGCAAAGGCGCGCGCGATCAAGGAACAGCAGGAGCGTGCGCGGCAAGTGCAGGAGAAGGCCGATCAGCAAATGCTGGTCGCCTATCCGACCGAGCGCGAACTGGTCAGCGCCCAACAGGCGCAAGTCGACATGCTCAACCAGAACATCGGTGCCACCCAGATCAGCCTGGACAGCCAGGAAAAAAGCCTCACCGAAATGCTCGAACACGCCGCCGACCTGGAACGCAGCGGCAAGCCGGTTTCGGCCGCGCTGCGCTCGCAGATCGAGTCGTTGCGCAGCAATGTCGAGCAACAGAAAGCCTACATCGCCAGCAAACAGCAGGAAAAGGCCGACACCGCGGTCAAGTTTGCCAAGCAGATCGAACACTACCGCAAGATGAAGGCGCGCGAGCAACATTGACCAGCACATCGGCGGTCGTTGAAGAACATCGGCTCGTGCCCGGCGCAACGAAGGCGATAGCTGGTGCCGGCTCGACAACACGTGTCAGTCGATTTGTCATCGAGGACACGAACCACATCAGGCGCGGACGTTCCATGGACTTTGCTTTGACTGCTTCGTGCTGACAGCCACTCGGCTGCGGCAACAACCCGGCAGGCAACAAACCGTCAGAACGGCAATGCCAAGCCGGGTTCGATTGCGAGCAATTGCGTGCGGAACGCGTCCTGTATTCTCTTCAGTGCGGCATCGTTGTCCGCGTCGAAGCGCAGCACGAGTACGGGTGTCGTATTGGAGGCTCGCACCAGGCCCCAGCCATCCGGCCAATCGGCGCGAACGCCATCGATCGTGGTCACCCGCGCGCCCTCGAAGCTGGATTTCTCGCGGAACTTTTCGATGAATTGGTAGTGTTCACCCTCCTTCATTTCGATCTTGAGCTCCGGCGTGCTTACGCCATTGGGCAGGCTGTTGAAAATTTCCTGCGGGCTGCGCCCCTCGGGATCGGAGGCCAGAATTTCCATCAAGCGTGTCGCCGCGTAAATGCCGTCATCGAAACCGTACCAGCGTTCGCGGAAGAAGAAATGTCCGCTCATCTCGCCGGCGAGTTCCGCGCCGGTTTCGCGCATTTTCGCCTTGATCAACGAATGCCCGGTCTTCCACATGATCGGGCTGCCCCCGGCCTGCAGAATCAACGGCTGCAGCTTGCCGGTGCATTTGACGTCGTAGATGATGGTTGCGCCCGGGTTGCGCGTAAGCACGTCCTGGGCGAACAACATCAGCAAGCGGTCCGGATAGATGATTTCGCCGCTGGAGGTGACCACACCGAGACGGTCGCCGTCGCCGTCGAATGCCAGTCCCAGATCCGCGTTCATCTGTTTTACCGACAAGATCAAGTCCTGCAGGTTTTTCGCGTCGGACGGATCCGGATGATGATTGGGGAAGCTGCCGTCGACATCGCAATACAGCGGCAATACTTCGCAACCGATGCCTTCGAGAACTTCCGGTGCGAGCATGCCGGGAATGCCGTTGCCGCAATCGACGACCACTTTGAGCTTGTGCTCGACCATCACGTCGCCGGTAATGCGTTCCAGATAGTCCTGAGCCACATCCATGGTCTGCAGCCCACCGTTGCCGGTGCTCAGGCGGTGTTCGCTGATGCGCGTGTACAGCGCCTGGATTGCGTCCTCGGCCAGGGTTTCGCCGCCGAGCACGATCTTGAATCCGTTGTAATCGGGCGGATTGTGGCTACCCGTGACCATCACGCCGGAGCCGACGTTCAAGTGATACGTGGCGAAATACAACACTGGCGTGGGCACAGCCCCGATATCGATGACATTGCAGCCGCTACCGCGCAAGCCTTCGATCAGTGCTGCGGAAAGCTCGGGACCCGACTGGCGTCCGTCGCGCGCAACCACGATCTCGCCCAAGCCGCGCTGCTGTGCTTCGCTGCCGATCGCGCTGCCGATCTGGCGGGCAACGTCGGCATTCAGCGTCTTGCCGAGCACGCCACGAATATCGTAGGCGCGGAAGATGCTGCGATCCACCGGAACGTTGGATGGTTCCGGCGCGGCTGTTTTGGCGGTAGCGCCAACCCGCGAGGCCGGTGGAGCTGCTTTGGGCGCAGCCGGAGTTTGCGCCAACGCCTCGGCCATGGTCGGTTCGCTGCCTGCTGGCGCGCGCTTGCGTCCGTACAGGCGGTCCAGCGCTGCCTGAGCACCCACCTTGCGCGCATAAAACGCCAGCATCGCCACGGCCAGCAACAGCAGGCTCAGCGGCAGCGTGACCCAGAGCGTGTCCGGCAAAACAATATAGAATTCCTGCGCAACGCTGCCGATGCGGAACATGCTGTTGGGAATCGCGACGCCGGGATCGCTCAACGAATTTTGCGTGTCCATGTTGCCAATACTTTCGAGCAACAAGTCGCCACGACCATCGCCCTGGCGCAGATCCATACGCGCATCCGACAGCCTGGCCTGACGAAATACGCGTTGCAATGGCGCATACGGAAGTTCAACGAACGCATACGCGATGGTCTGCTTGTCCAAACGCACGGGCAATGCGAAGGACAGGTGGCGCTGCTGGTGTGCATCCAGCTGTGATTGCAGCGGGGCGCCGCGCTGGTTGTGTTGGCTTTGTACGAGCAGTGCGGCTTTCGTGTAGCCGAACTTGGCAAAGTCGCTGCTCAGCACATCATTCAGATCCGGACGGAAGAACTCGACGCTGACCAGGTCCGGCAACGCCTTCTTAAGCGCTTGTTCGGCGTCACTGCGTGCCTTGTCCCCGCCCTGGGCAAGTGCGCTGGTCACGGGCGCGCTGTCCACGGCGGAGATGACTCGCGCACGCGTGTCGGCGACGAATTTTTCCAGCGCCTGGCGTTCCCACCTGGTAACGCTGTCGATCTGGGATGCACCGCTGTTTCGGCTGAATATCAGCCAGCTTTGCCAGATACAGAATGCGCCGGCAATAAGCAATATGAAGGCGCCGGCAAAATACAGCGTGCGCGCGTCGCGCAATGCGGCGCCGCCGTCCGCGAACCTGGAGCGTCCGGAACCACGTTTTGTGGCGGACGCTTTGTCGCCTGGGTCGTTCATGCTTGCGACACTACTCCTGCGCACCATTGCCGAATGCCCGGTTCGCGCTCACTGCGCGCCGGTATGACCGAATCCACCTTCGCCGCGCTGGCTCGTCGCAAATTCGTCGACGACCCGAAAGTCGGCGCGGACCACCGGGACAAATACCAACTGGGCGATGCGTTCCCCCGGAGCAATGGTATAGGTCGATTGGGCGCGGTTCCAGCACGAAATCATCAGCGGCCCTTGATAGTCGGCATCGATCAGCCCAATCAGGTTGCCCAATACGATGCCGTGCTTGTGACCCAGTCCTGAGCGCGGCAGGATCATGCCGCAGTAGCCCGGATCGCCGATGTGGATTGCGATGCCGGTAGGGATCAACGCGCTGGCACCCGGTTCGAGCGTCAGCGCAGCATCGAGCAACGCACGCAAATCCATCCCGGCCGAACCCGTCGTGGCCGCTGCCGGCAATGGAAAATCCTTGCCGACGCGTGGGTCGAGAATTTTCAATTCTACGTCGATCACCGCTTCTTGCCTGGCATTTTGTTGTGCTTCGATTGCGTGCTGCGCAGCAATTCGATGCGTGCGAGCAATTCACGCGCAAGCACCGGTTTGTCCGCTCGCGGCAACTGCGCTTCGCCGCCGGGCCAGAACAACAACAGTTCATTGTCCGTAGTGTCGAAACCGGCGCCGTTTCCGACCCGGTTGGCAGCGATCAGGTCGAGCTTTTTGGCGACCAGCTTGGCACGTGCGTGGGCCGCAAGATTTTGCGTTTCGGCCGCGAATCCGACGACGAATGGGCGATTTTTCTTCAATGCCGCGACGCCGGCCACGATATCGGGATTCTGGTCGAGTTTCAGGGTCAGATCACCACCGTGTTTTTTGAGTTTTTGATCGGCGCTGCGCACCGGCCGGTAGTCGCCAACTGCGGCCGCAGCAACAAAAATGTCGCAATTGACCGCGCGCTGCATGACCGCCTCACGCATCTCTCGCGCGCTGCGCACGTTCTCGCGCGTGACGCCTGGCGGTGTCGGCAGGTTTACCGGGCCGGCGATCAAATGAACTTCCGCGCCCTGCTCCGCCGCGGCCTGGGCGACCGCAAAACCCATGCGGCCGGAACTGCGATTGCCGATGAAGCGAACCGGATCGATATCCTCGAACGTGGGTCCGGCGCTGACCAGCACGTGCGTACCGCGCATCGCCCGGGGCCCATGCAACGCTGCCAGATCCGCGACGATGCGATCCGGTTCCAGCAGTCGCCCGGCGCCGAACTCGCCGCAGGCCTGGCTGCCCGAGTCCGGACCAAGAACGGCGACTGCGCGCTCGCGCAACAACGCGAGATTCGATTGCGTGGCCGCATGCGCCCACATTTGCTGATTCATCGCCGGGGCAACGGCGATTGGCGCTTCGCTGGCCAGGCATAAAGTCGTCAACAGATCGTCGGCAAGACCGTGCGCCAGACGTGCGATCACATCCGCGCTGGCCGGGGCGATCAGAATGCGCTGGGCCCAACGGGCCAATTCGATGTGGCCCATGGCCGCTTCGGCGGCCTCGTCCCACAAACCTGCGCGTACCGGCTGCCCCGACAATGCCTGGAACGTCAGCGCGCTGATGAAACGCGTGGCGTTGGCAGTCATCACGACACGCACCTGCGCCCCGGCATCGCGCAAACGTCGCGTGAGCTCGGCGGCCTTGTAGGCGGCGATGCCGCCGGAGACGCCAAGCAAAACGCGCAGATCGATCAATGGTGCTGTCGTCATGTAGGAAAACGCCGACATGGAATCGAGCCGATAGCTTACCGGAATTCCGGCTCCGGCCGGCTGTCGGGAGCACGCGAATTCCGCAATAGTGACGGCATGACAATCCAGGATTGGCCCGTCGAAGAGCGACCGCGCGAGAAAATGTTGGCGCGCGGGGCAGGTGCGTTGTCCGATGCGGAACTACTCGCGCTGTTCATCGGCAGCGGAAGGCGCGGGCAGACTGCGGTGGATCTGGGCCGCGAACTGCTGTTGCGGCACGGAAACCTGAAAACCTTGCTCGACCTTGAACCCTCCGGATTGGCAAGCCACGCCGGCTTGGGCGCGGCAAAGGCCTGCCGTGTCCACGCCGCGCTGGAATTGGGCCGGCGTTATCTGGCCAGCGAACTGCAACGCCCCGACGCGCTAACCCATCCGCGCGCCTGCGGCGACTACTTGCGGGCGCGCATCGGCGCTTTCCCCTACGAAGTGTTCGTTTGCCTGTTTCTGGATACGCGCCACCGCGTGATCGCCTGCGAGGAATTGTTTCGAGGTTCCATCGATGGCGCCAGTGTGTACCCGCGTGAAGTCGTACGCCGATGCCTGGCACACAATGCGGCGGCGGTGATCTTTGCCCATAACCACCCATCCGGCGTTGCCGAACCCAGTCAGGCCGACCGCGACATAACCGTTGAGCTCAAGCGCGCGCTTGCATTGATCGCCGTCCGCGTGCTCGATCATTTCATCGTCGGCGCCGGCACACCGCTGTCGATGGCCGAGCACGGCTTGATTTGAGGGTCCCCCGAACAGGTCGGCGAAGGCGCTACAGGTCCGTCGCGCGCAGATCAAGTCGCATCAGCGAAGGCAGACACGATGGCCGCGGCCGATTGAATTCAATGGAGGCGGCGCCCGCGAGGACTTGGTCAGGGCATCCCCGAACCCCGCCAGCATCGACTCGCGCCGCATCCGGGCTATACTGCGGGCGGGAGGACGGTTGCCGGCTGTGATTTTTCAATACCCCAAACAATACGCCGCTGACGCCATCGAGGCGCTGGTTCCGGATCCGGCAACCGCGCGCACGCTCGTGTCCAAACGTCGCCCTGAACTGCTTGCCCTGCTCGACGATCGTCGCCGGCGTTTTGCGCCGTTGATTGCCGAGCGCCCCTCGGCGCCGGTGCGTCCCGCCGAAGATGCCGTGCTGATGGCGTTTTGCCGCATGGCCTTTCGGCACGGGACGTGGGGCGAGGACTTCCACGATTATCACAACGAAAATCACATCTTCGAGATACTCGGCCCGCGAGTCGAACGCCTGATTGACACGATCGGTCTGGATGCTTTGAGTCTGCGTGACTGGTTTCTGCTGGCGCTGTTCGCCGCGGCGCACGATTTGCGCCAGCGCGAAGTGCCCGAATATCAGGCGGGAATCGGCAGCAACGAACGCGCCAGTATCGAAGAAACGGTTCGCATCCTGCATGCCTGCGGCTTCAACGAAGAAGCCAATCCGGAAGTTTTCATCGCCATAGAATTGATGATCGCCGGCAGCACTTTCGATGCGCGGCCGCCGCCGCCGGCGCTGGAGTACAACAGCGCCGACATGGTGATGCAATCCGGCGGTGCATTGGCGCAGAAGCTCGAAATCAAACTCGACAAGCATGTCGAAAACTGGCGTGAGGACCAACGCATTGTCGATGCGGTCGATCTGGCTCTGGTCGCTGCGGATCTGGATACGGCCAACGTGGCCGAGGCATTTCCGCTGTTCATGGCCAGTGCCGAACGCCTGTGCCTGGAGCGCGAAATGCGCAGCCACCGCGATACCAGCAGTGCCGAATCAGCGCAGCCGGTGCTGGGTTTCCTGACGCGCGGGCAGGAACACTATTTCTTCGACCTGCACCGTTTCAGTTCTGCCGTCGGACGCCAGACGTTTGCGGCGGCGAAGCAGGCCAATACGGAGCCCATGCGACGCATGATCGAAGCCCTGCGTGAACGCGTACCCGAACCGCGCAATGGCGACCAGGTGTTGTCCGCATTCCGTCAGATCGTTGCGAAAACCGCGTAGCAGCGATGCGTCGCACAGCCCTCAGCGCGCAGTTCGTGGGCCGAAATCGAATGCTTCCCTTGCTGGCATGTTGCAGAAATTTTACGGCGGGACAGGTAGTTACGTCGTAAATTTATACACAATGCAGCATCTGCCAACAATGCTGCATTTTAGCCTTGTTTACAGGACGGTTACGCCAGAAAAAAGCTTTTAGCAACAGCGGCTTGCGCGAATGCCGGCGTTATTTCCGAGCGATTGGGCGATCGCCCTCAGGCTCCCAGGAATGTCAGCAAGGGTGGATTACTCACAGAGTTATCCACAGCCTGAACGTGCGATGTGGAAAGCTGCTGGATCAGCCACTTGCGACGTATAGTTCACAACGCACCATTGCCGCGCAGCGTGAAGCAACGCTTTCTGATTCGACATCGCCCCGACTACAATAGCGCTCGAATTTCCGGACTATCTCGTGAAACAAGCTCTCAATCAGATCGTACTGCAGGCCATCGGCGCCCTGCGGGATCAGGCCCTGTTGCCTGCCGATGCCGACGTGCCGTTCGTGATCGAAGGCGCACGTAATCCCGAGCACGGCGATTTCGCCACCAATGCGGCCTTGCTGCTGGCCAAACCGGCGCGCAAAAGCCCGCGTGCCGTCGCCGAAGCGCTGGTGGCTGCGATGCCTGCGCACGCACATGTGGCCAAGGTGGAAATTGCCGGACCCGGGTTCATCAACTTTTTCCTCGCCGCAGACGCTTATCACGACGAAGTGCGCCAGGTTCTTGCCGCGAAGGAAAACTACGGACGCAATGCCACGCGGTGGCGGGCGTACCGCAGGCGTGGAGTTCGTTTCGGCCAATCCGACCGGTCCGCTGCATGTCGGCCACGGCCGCAACGCCGTGCTCGGCGACTGCGTCGGCCGGCTGCTCGATGCCACCGGCTGGCAGCGTCAAGCGCGAGTTCTACTACAACGATGCCGGCGTGCAGATCGCACAATCTGGCCATGTCGACGCAGGCGCGCGCGCGCGGCATCGCCCCCGACGACGCTGGCTGGCCCGAAGACGGTTACCGCGGCGACTACATTGCCGACGTGGCCCGTGCGTACCTTGACCGGCGAATCGGTCGAGGCCGAAGGCCAGGCGGTGACCGGTGCCGGCGATGTCGGACAATCTCGACGCGATCCGCGAATTTCGCGGTGGCCTAGTCTGCGCCGCGAGCAGGACCTGGATCTGAAGGCCTTCGGTGTCGGCTTCGACATGTATTTCCTCGAGTCCTCGCTGTACGCCGATGGCAAGGTCGAGGAGACCGTGCGCGAGCTGGTCGCGCACGGCCACACGTACGAGGAAGACGGCGCGCTGTGGTTGCGCACGACCGATTTCGGTGACGACAAGGACCGCGTCATGCGCAAGTCCGACGGCACCTACACCTATTTCATGCCGGATGTCGCCTATCACCTGAGCAAGTGGCAGCGCGGCTACGAGCGACGCGATCACCGTAGCTCGGCTCGGATCATCACGGTTCGCTGGCGCGGGTGAAGGCCGGTCTGCAGGCGCTGGACTGCGGCATCCCGAAGGATTGGCCGGATTACGTGCTGTACCAGATGGTCACGGTGATGCGCGGCGGCGAGGAAGTGAAGATGTCCAAGCGCGCCGGCAGCTACGTCACCCTGCGCGACCTGATCGACGAAGTCGGCCGCGACGCCACGCGCTATTTCCTGATCGCGCGCAAGAGCGATTCGCAACTGGTCTTCGACATCGACCTGGCGCGTTCGCAGAGCAACGACAATCCGGTCTACTACATCCAGTACGCGCACGCCCGCGTCTGCAGCGTGCATGCGCCAACTGGCCGAGCGCGGCCTTGTCTGGAGTCGCGACAACGGCCTGGCCAGGCTGGCGTTGCTCGACAACGAGCACGAAATCGCGTTGATGAAACAGGTCGCGCGCTATCCGGAAATTGTCGATGCGGCGGCCGCCAATCTCGAACCGCACCTGATCGCAGCCTTTCTGCGCGATTTGGCGCAGGCGCTTCACGCGTATTATCACGCCCAGGCGTTCATCGTCGATGACGCCAACCTGCGCGATGCGCGCCTGAGCCTGATTGCCGCTGCGCGGCAGGTGCTGGCGAATGGTCTGGATCTGCTCGGCGTATCCGCACCGGAGAAGATGTAATGTCGAACAAGAACAAACAAGCGTTTCGCGGGAACGAACGCCAGGCGTGGCCTGCCTGGATCTGGCTTGGGCTGGGCGTGCTGCTCGGCCTGGCCCTGTCCGCGCTGGTGTTGATCAAGGATTGGGCGCCGATGTTGCGTCGCCAGAATCTGCCGCAGCCCAATGCCACGGCCACGGCGCCCAAAGATGGCGATGAGGCGCTCGCCGACGCCAATAAGCCACCGCCACCGCCGAAGAAGACCTACGACTTCTATTCGGTACTACCGGAAATGGAAGTCGTCATTCCGGATGCCGAATTGTCAGCCAAGGCCAAGGCCGAACAGCAACGCCAGCAAGCCACTGCAAATTCGACGGCAGCGGCCACGCCACCCGCACAGCAGCCCGGTGGCCACTATGTGTTGTTGGCAGGTTCGTATACCGACCCACGCGCTGCGGATGAAGCCAAGGCCAAACTCGCCATGCTGGGCATCATTGCGCAAGTCCAGTCCATCAACATCAACGGCAAAACCTGGAACCGCGTCATGGTCGGCCCCTACGCCAACGCCAGCGATACCGAAGCCACCAAGAAAATCCTCGCAGAAAATGGCGTCAAGGCGATCCCGATGAAGCAAGCGTCGAATCAATAGGCCCTTATCGCATGGGCGCCGCTCACATGCCTTCGAAACCATCCGTGAAAATGCTGTCGAGAACATAGCGGTAGACTTTCCCGCCGCCGTCGGTCACGTAGATGTTGCCGACCTCATCCTCGCCAAAGCCGTAAGGCTGATTGGCCGAAACGCCGCTTGGAGAGAATGCAGACAGCTCCCAGTTCGCGCCGTTCTGCGTGCCGACAAGCAACGTCCCGCACAGATCGCCGAAGATATAGGTTCCCTGCAATCGCACCTGCGGTCCACGGTAGCGATAGCCGCCGATGACCGCGCAGCCGGTGATGTCCCCGCTGCCATGAAAGTAATACAGGATCGGCGCGATGCCGGTGCTGCACGTGCCGGACGTCGCTCCGCGAGGGAATGGGCCTTCGCAGTCCCGCCAGCCGTAATTGTAGGCATCGGCCGCGCTTGATGCGGCGGCCTGGAAATCCACTTCCTCGGTCGTGGAATACCCGACATCCCCGATCAGCATGTCGTGGGTCTGGCGATCGAAACTGAAGCGGAACGGATTGCGCAACCCGTAAGCCCAGATCTCGGCGCATTTCGTCGCATTGGCGCTGTCGTTGAGATCGGCATACGGGTTGGTGGCCGGTATCGAATATTCCGCAAACATTCCCGGCGTTGCCCCGCAGGCATTGGCCTGGGCAGCCATCGTCGAGTGGTCGACATCCAGGCGCATGATCTTGCCGAGCAGGTAATACAGCGCGCCGCTGCCGCCCGTCGTGCTGCAATTGCCGGGAGTGTTGTCGGCGTGCTTCTTCCACAGGCATTGGGCGAAGCCGTTCGGGTCCGGCTGCACGCCGCCATCGCCCATGGACCAGTACAAATAGCCGTCCGCGCCAAAATGGATGTCGCCGCCGTTGTGGTTGTCGGCGATGTCGGGCACGCGCAGGACAACGGTGCCATTTGTATTGGCGATATCCGGATCGCTGGAGACCGTAAAGCGCGCCAGTACTTGATCGTTGGTAGTGCCCAGGTGTTGCGCGCTCGGATCGGTGTAGGTGACGAAGAAGATGCCGTTGCTGGAATACTGGGGAGAAAATGCCAGACCCAGCAGTCCCTGCTCGCTGTTGCATGCCACATTCAGCGACAGGAAAGGCGTCGCATTGACCACGCCATTCTTGACGATGCGGATGGTTCCGCACTTTTCGATCACGAACAATCGTCCGGAACCGTCGTTTGCGCTGCGCGCGGCAAGCGGCTGATCGAAGCTGTAACCCGGCGCCGCATCGACCAGCATCAAATCCGCAGGCACTTGAGCGAATCCAGGCACGACCCAGAGCAATACCACCAAAAGCAGGCTACGAGTGAACATGACGTCTCCGCATGCGGGATGATGCGCTCTTGATACCCTTGTCGCGGTGAAGTTTTTGTAACCCGCGTCACAGCGTTGAAGCGCGCCTCGCCGAAACGCCAACCCAACGTATCGTGTATTGTTCGATTTTTTCCGGATCGCCGTCATGTCAGCAAAGACCATCCTCGTCACCGGTGCCAGCGCAGGATTTGGTGCGGCCACGGCGCATCGCTTCGCCGGGGCCGGCTGGCGCGTGGTTGCCTGCGCGCGTCGCGGCGAACGCCTTGCGCAACTGGTTGATCAATATGGTACCGATCGCGTTCATGCTGCGGTTTTCGATATTCGCGACGCGGACGCCATGCAAGCGGCGCTGGCGGCGCTGGCACCGGATTTCAGCAACGTCGACGTGCTCGTCAACAATGCCGGACTTGCGCTCGGCACGGCGAAAGCGCAAAGCGCGGATCTCGCGCAATGGCAGCAGATGATCGATACCAATGTCACTGCGCTGGTCACGCTCACGCACCAGTTGCTGCCGGGCCTGATCAAGCGCCGCGGCACGATCGTCAATATCGGTTCGGTCGCGGCGACGTATCCCTACACCGGCGGCAACGTTTATGCCGCTACCAAGGCCTTCGTCACCCAGTTCTCGCTGAGCCTTCGCTGCGATCTGCACGGCACTGGCGTGCGTGTCACCTCGGTGGAACCCGGCATGGCCGAAACCGAATTCACCCTGGTGCGCACCGGCGGCGACCAGAGCGCATCCGACAAACTCTATAACGGCGCGCATCCCATAACCGCCGACGATATCGCGCAGACGATCTGGTGGATCGCCAACCTGCCGCCACACCTGAACGTCAATCGCCTCGAGGTCATGCCGGTCAGCCAGTCGTTCGCCGGATTCCAGGTGGCGCGCGACTAGTGAAGCACTACACGAGTAGGCATCTCCGGGAGGGAGATGGCACACAATCGGGTCGTTTTGCGTAGATGCAGGCAAGGCTGCTTGCGCAGCCAGTCGCGTTGCAAGGAAATTGCGCTGTTGTGCTTTCTACGCTGGGAGGTGTCCGATGAAGAAATACCTGCTTACAACCGTATTGATGGGGATTTTGCTCTGTGCGGTCTGCCAGGCAAGGCAGGATTCCGTGGAAGGTCTGATCGCACATGCGCAGAAAGTCGTGCAGGACGGCAGCGCCAAGCCGAATCAGGACTTGCAACCTTTGTTGGATGCGTTGCGTGCCAGCCACGACGACAGTGAGCGTACGCATCTGATCGACGCGATCGAAAAGCTTGGTGCCGCCGACGGCGACAGCCCTGCGGCGGTGAAGACGTGGTTGCTGACACACGCGCCGGCCGTACTGCTCGATGTGGCCAAGAGTACCGCTGACTGGACGGTGCGCGGCGATGCGTTGATGGCGTTGCGAACGCTGGATGCATCGGACGCGGATTTTGAGCGGGCCATCGCCATCGCCAACGCCGATACCAGCGAAGAAAAGGGTTTTATCCACAGTCGCGGCGAATTGTTGCGCAGTTGGCAGCGCAGCCGCGGCAGTCGTTCCGGCACGCACGCGGCGGTACATCCAACCGATGCGGCCAGGGAAAGCCAGGCGTTGTCGTTCCTGCGCGCGCACGGGACCAAGGTTTCGATCGACGGGATGGACGACGCGGCAATGCATGGTCAGGCAGACGTCGTTCAGGCGCTGATTGACGCGGGCGTGGACGTAAACGCGCAAAGTGTTGGCGGAGGCGTGATCGGCTACGCGACCCAGCTTGCTTGCGTGGAGCAGGATATGGACCCGGCACGCCAGGTTGAAGTGATCGACGTGCTGGTCAAGCATGGCCTCGACCTCAATGCGGCCGACAAGCTCGGCAATACCGCCTTGATCCACGCGGTGCAAAGTTGCCCGCTGCCGATCATCAAGAAGATGCTCGATGCCGGGGCAAAACCCGATCCGCGCAATGCCCAGCATTTCACCCCGTTGAAGATGGCGCTGGTATCCAATCACTGGGATGTCGCGAAATTGCTGATCGATCACGGTGCGCGCATCACCCACAAGGAAGCCGATCAATTGTTTTTTGAACCGCCGCAAGACCCGGCAAAGCGCGCGATCCTCGCGCGTGCGACTCGGTCGGGGAAACACTGATGCATAGCAACGCGAATTGCAGTTTCAGCAACGGGAGGCTCACGATGAACGCTTGCAAATACACTTTCACACTGCTGCTCGCCAGCTCGACATTTGCCAGCGCGTTGCAGGCCGCGCAACCCGCGATGACGCGTGAACAGGCCAACGCCTATCTGGATGCGCATCAGTTGTCGCCGTTGCGCGGAAACCTGACCAGCCCGCTGATCGGCGGCAGGGTCGAGGAGGTTGAGGCGCTGCTGGCCGCCGGAGTCGACCCGAACGAAAAAGACGAGTTGCCGCAAACCACGTTGGAACTGGCGGCCATGAGTTGCAGTGGCGGTCGGGTCAGGCCCGCCGACACCGTTGCGATGATGGACGCGTTGTTTGCCGCCGGTGCACGTCCGAACGACCCGGGTCTCGGCGGCATGACGCCATTGATTTCTGCCGCGCAGAAATGTCCCGGCGTAGTGGTCAAGCGCCTGATCGCCGGCGGCGCAAAGCTCGACGCGCGCACCCCGCAGGGATACACAGCGCTGAGCATGGCGTTGTTGTTGTCCAACTACGATGCGGCCGCGGCGCTGGTCGACGCCGGCGCGCGCTTGTCGCCCACCGCAGCGCGAAAGTTGCTCAAGGGCCACATGGTCGACAAGCGCCTCGTCGCGCTGGTCAAGCGGGCAACAAAGAAATAGCTGTCGCCCCGACCCGGGACCGGGGCTTGGCGCGGATTCATTGGACTGTCAAGCAACCTCGGCGCGGCACGACAACTTCTTGCGTCGCGACGACCGGCAACAGCAATATGACCCACACGCGTGCAACGGGCCGCCGTCGGAAGTCTAGTGCGATTGCAAACGTCCCTGCACGCGTTTGGCGTCGTCCGGCGTGCCGTTGTGTCGATAGAGCGCCATCAGCTTCTGTGCGACGCGTTTCGTTTCAAATGCATTCGGGCCCCAGTGCTTCAGACGAATGGCAAGCGCTGCTCGCAGGTTGTGGATCGCCAGCTGCGAATGATCCGGACGCATGGCGAGTTCGCAGTCGGCCAGGTGTTCGTAGTCGCCTGCCAGCGCGTTGATGTCGGGCTTTTGCAACTGCGAGGCTTGTTCGATCTGCTTGTCGTAGGAGAGCCAAAAAGATGCGCTGATCGTGTGTTCGGGCTCGTGACGGACGCGCCAGTCGATCTTCTTGACGACGCCAGGATCGGCCACGACCGGTTGCACCGCGGCGACTCGGATCGAAAGCGCCCGCGCCTTGTCGGCTTGGCCGCGAGTTGATAGAGCAACCGTTCGGCGCGCAAGGCAGCGACAACCTGTGGTGTCGTGTTGCCGAGCCGTTTGCGACGTACGTCCTCGTCCTTGCGCCACAGGGCGATGGCGTCCGCGTAGCGCCCCTCGATTGCACGGATGTAACTCATCCGTGAAAGCGAATGCGGATAGTAATAGTCGATCGGTTGTGCGCGTTTCTCCGATACGGCGATCTGTTGTATATAGTATTTCGCCGCGCGCGCATCGTCGCCCTGTTGCTCGGCGTTGGTCGTAACCATTTCGCGATCCATGTCCGTAACCTTGTCTTCGCCGAAGAACCGTTGCTGCAGAAGCAACGCGCGTTCAAAAGGTAGTTGGGCCTTCGCGTCCTCGTGGTGGGCGTTGAAATGCAAGCCAAGTTCCGTATTGCTGGCGCCGACGACAATGCTTGCGTCACTCAAGGCCACGTCGGACAACTGTTTTGCCTCGGGACTGTTCATTACCGTCCACGCCTTGGTGTTGAAGGCGACGGCGTCGTCGACCTGCTCCGCCTTGACCGCGGCAATTCCCAGGTACCCCTACGCTCCGGCAATATGCGGCAACATGTCATCACCCGGATGCCGCTGCATGATTGCCACCGCACGCAGCAGCGTGGTCATTGCCTGCGCGTCCTTGAAGTCATGCTGCTGGAGCTGGGCATCGGCCAGATCGGCCAATGCGATGCCGTAATCTGCATCTTCGTCCCCATGGTAGCGCGTGCCAAGTTCGGTCAGGCGCAATCGATCCAAGGCGATGGCGTGGGCAAGGTCTCGATCCGCGAACGCCATATCCGAAAGTCTCCGAAGCTCATTGGCAACCGGCACGGCGATTTCTCCGGGCGCAGTCGGTTTTGCCAGTGCGATGATTCGCTGCAACATCGCTATTGTGCGTGCCCGATCGTCGACTGGAAGCTTGTTTTCCAGTTCGAGAATGGTCGGAAGGTTTCGGTTTCGCCCAATGATGTAACGGTCTTGCCGGTTGTGCTTGACCAGTAGCGCTTGGTGAGCGCCGTCTCTGGAGGAGACCATTGCCAGCAATTGCAGTGTGCTAAACACGGATATGGCTTGAAACTTGATCGTCACCTTCGCGTCGGTAATGTTGTTCAGACCTTGAATATTCAGCTTGCCCAGCCGCCGCAAATCATGCGCGACTCGTGACGCTTTGGCATTCAACACATGGATGCTTATGTAATGAAGTTTGCGTAGACGACGCGTTGAGATCGTCGGTCGCAACGCATCACCCGGCGACTCGGAATGCAGCACGATGTGCTCGGCATCGAACGGTACATGCCGCGCTTCGTAGCGGACCGTTTTCCCGCTTTGTAGGCGTACATCGAGCCGGTCACCATGCGCTGAAACAATTAAATGCGCCCAGAGAAAGGGCGACCCCGACGCTGAGCTTTTCGCATGCGCATCGTACAAGGGAATCCGGAGTGGTTGCGCGGGTGCGGGGCTTGCGCAGATGGAGGGTACCGACGAATCGTCAACGGGCACCCCGTGAAGCGTCAGATCGACAGGTGCCGCACACATCCGGATCGTGTAAGGCGCGCGTTGATCCGGGTTGGCGATCACAACGCAGCTGAACATCATCAGGGCGAACAGGCACCATGGCCGCAAGCGAACTCGTTGCGCATCGTGCTGCGGGTCGTTGCGCTGCCTGGATGAGCGATAGCGGAAAAACGGATTCATTGGGGCCTCCTTTGCTAGCGGTCGGGAGTCAGGAACCGCTTTGGTCCTGTTTCGTCGGCACCCCCGCACTGGCGGACAAATTGCGCAAGGTATCTGCCCAATGCGCGCGTTTGGTTGCGTCACCATGCGGGCCGCTGTACAAGCTCACCAACGCCTGGGCGGTCTTGCGTTGTTCGTCCGTGCGCTTGATCGACTGCGCTGTCTGCCACGACTGCTTGAGCGCTTGTTCGGCGAGTCCGAGCTTGCCCATCGCCTGCAATGTCTGCCCTAGCCAGCGCTGGCACTTGGCCATGGCCCGGCGATCGCCGCGGGGCTTCCACCTGCCTATCACATCCGTCAGCAGCGCTCTGGCGTCATCAAGCTTGCCAAGATGGCGATAAGTGTTGGCTAAGGCCATCTGTGCGTTCAGGGTAAAGGCATGATCGGGGCCGACCACGCGCTGCAGGCCGTCAAAGGCACGTTTCTCCAAGGGTTCGGCACCGGCCCAATCTCCGCCATGAGCCATCGTGGCTGCAAGACTGTTGAGGCAGATGAGCGTCAATTGGTGGTCGGCACCAAGGCTGGCGCGGTACTTCTCGTATACCTTGCGCAACAGTGCCTCGGCTTGCTTCGTTTGGCCCAGTCGATCGAGGACGTAAGCCAGATCGGCTTCTTGAACCAACGTGTCACGATGATCAGGGCCATAGGCATTGGACATGTCGGCGATCGAGCTACGAAAGTATGGCACCGCCTCGGCGAGGTTGCCCTGAGCCTCGATGGCGTAGGCCAAATCGGCGCGGGCAGCTACGGCATCCCGGTCGTCATGCCCGCGGCTGTGTTCGATGCTTGCCGCGGCAGCGCGTAGCAACTTTTCTGCCTCGGCGGCCTTGCCATGCTCCATGAGCCATTGGCCCAGCGCGTCTCTCGCCAGCGCCGTATCGACGCTGTCGTTGCCAAGGTAACGGATATGCAGGCGCAATACTTCGCGATGGCGAGCTTCGCCCTCGAGCAAATCGCGCGCGTTCCCGCGCTCTTGCACCAGTTCGAGTTGATCGCGCATGCTTGCAAGGGTCTGTGGATCTCCCACGCCCAGGGTATTGCGGAACAGTTTCATCGCTTGCTGCAGGATCGGTTCGGCTACATCGAGCATGCCCAGATCGCGATAGCTGTCGGCCAGGGTCTGCAAGAGTTGTGCTTGTACAAGGGGCTGGTCGGCGAAGCTTTTGCGGACGGTCTTGACTGAGCGTTTCAACACGGCCTCGTCGAGCATGTCGACGGCGAGGCCTGTGTAGTCGATCCGGGCGGCCGCCGCAGCGCCTGCTTCGTCGGACGGCGCGTACGCGTGCAATGCGTCCGATAGCGCACTGTGCAGATGCGCACCGACGTCTTCGGGGACGATCTGTTCCAGCATCCCGGTCTGGAATGTCGTCACAGCTTGCAGTTCGGTAGCGCGGCGTTGCAAGGCGCGTTGACCAAGAACAAAGGTCGCCATACCGCCCAAGGCGGCCAGTAGTGCCAGCAGCGCCAGCGCGCAGGCCACGCGGTTGCGGCGCACGAACTTGCGCAGTCGCGTCCACGTCGTCGCGCGACGCGCTTGCAGCGGTCTATGTCCCAGCCATGCATTCAAGTCGCCGGCCAGTGCGTCTACGCTGGCATAGCGCTGGCTCGGATCGGCGGCAAGCGAATGCGCAAGGATCGCATCCATATCGCCGCGCAACACCGCGGCCGCTTTTGTATCGCCACGCCCGCGGGCGACTGTCGAAGCAGGTATCGGATCCCCATGTGTATCGTGTTGCGGCGACGCGCCGGTCAGCAGGCGATGCAGCACTGCACCGAGCCCGTACACATCCACAGGCTGTGCCCAGCGCCTGATTGCCGCCGCGCTGTTCCGGCGCGGCGTAGTCCGGGGTGAATGCGCGCGTGACCGTGGCTTCGCCGGTGCTGTCGGCATCAAGCAGGCGGGCGATGCCGAAATCCAGCAGCGTGGCATGACCGTTGGCGTCGACCAGGATATTGCCCGGTTTGATGTCGCGATGAATGACCAGTTGTCGATGCGCGTACGCTACCGCCGCGCACACCTGCAACACCAGCTTGACGCGCGCGCTGATGTCCAGATCATGGCTGACGCAATAACTGTCGATGCGTTCGCCATCGACCAGGCTCATGGCCAGGAAAGGCGTTCCATCGTCGGCCACGCCGGCATCGATCAGGCTGGCGATATGCGGATGCTGCAGTTGAGCGAGGATGCGTTGTTCGCGCCGGAATCGAGCCTGCTCGACGGGACCGCGCAAGGCCATGCCAAGCAATTTCACCGCGGCTTGTTGCGCATAATCGTGTCCGACAAGCTCGCCGCGATACACGGTCGCCATGCCGCCACGACCGATCAGCTCGACCAATTTCCAGTCGCCGATCCGATGCCCGCTCAGCGGATCGTCGTTCCCGCTCGCGCTGTCGTCTTGCAGGACAGCGAGCCATGGAAGTTGGACGTTCGGATCGTCCAGCAAGCGGTGTTCGCGCTGGCTCGCGTTCAACATCAACACGAGCTTCGCACGCACCTGCGAGCCGGCGCCGCTTTCGGCGAGAGCCTGGCTGCGTGCAGGTTCATTCAGATCGACCAATTGCTGGAACAACCGGTCTGCCTCGCGCCATTCGTCCCGTTGCCTGCTGTCCATCCGCGTCTGCGCCTACATCTGCGCCATCATCAGCGCGCGTGCTCGTTGCCAGTCGCGATTGACGCTGCGCAACGAGCGTCCGCTGGTCTCGGCGAGCTGTTCCAGGGTCAGGCCGGCAAATACCCGCATCTCGACCAGTTCGCGCAGTTTGGTGTCGATCGCGTCAAGTTGGTTCAGGGTGGTATCGAGATCGAGCAGGTCGTGGTCCGGCTCGCCGGCCACGTCAACTGATTCCATGTCGACTTTTGCTGCCGCACCTCCGCGGCGCTGGCTGGCGCGCGCGCGCGCGTGATCGATCAGGATCTGACGCATCGCGCGCGCCGCGCAGGCGAAAAAATGATGCCGATCGGTCAAATCCAGATGTTCGGCACCGATCAGCTTGAGATAGGTTTCGTGCACCAGCGCGGTCGGACTGAGCGTGGACTCCCCCGCCGCATCGTGCATGCGCGCGCCGGCCAATGCGCGCAAGGTAGGATAGACTTTGGCGAACACCTGGTCCATCGAACGCGCATCGCCGTTACGTGCGGTGCGCAGTAGTTCGGTGATCTCACCCACAATCGATCCCTCGAGTCGATGGCGACCGGACCATCTTAGCTCGTGGCAGCTGCACCTGCACAATCGCGTGCGACGCAAACTGTCCGGCACGGTTGCCGATGGGCACGGGGCCAATCCGCGGTACCGACTTCGGCCGCATATTGGCCGCGCTATAGCGCGAGCGAGCGCGCCGGGCCGGCGATCGGTCATGTCGGCGTATTCCCGTACTTGGACAAATACGACTTGAACACGGTCAACAGCTCATCGAAATCGATTTCCAGCACAGATGAAGTAATGCAGATCGGACTTCCGGCCATATTGGCATTGATACGATTAAGCACGCGCTTGAAGACATTGCCGCGATCGATGTAGCGCTCGGGGTGGTGCACGTCCACGATCAGAAACCTGATCCGCCTTGTCCGGTAGGTGAACCCATGTTTTAGACTGATCGACGGGTTGTAATCGTTGGCTATTATTACGTCGCGCTCGCGAACAGCCTTCACCTGTGTCCATGGCACGAATCCCGCTGCGACGCCGCTGGCATTGTCGGTAAAGCCGGCCGCATTGAGAATCAGCCCGGGCTTGTTGTCGAAGCACTTGAAGACGGCAAACAACGCACACGCGCAAAAAAACACAATGCCGAAAATAGCGATATCGCGCATGGCAGTTGGACTATTGAACGGAAACACGTCGCCGTGAAGTGGCGCATTTCTGAGCAACGTGTCGTTGTCGAGACTGGCTATCCACAAGCCAACTGCAACCATTATCAGCGAGATGATCACAAGCGCATAGAGCTTTACCTTGCTCAGTTCTATGACCTTTTCATCATTGTCGGACATGGGGTACCCCTACGTTGATCAACTCGCATCCGGGATCAAGCCGAAGTCGGCGCTGACGGTACGGTAGCCGTGCACGTCACAAACATTGCGGCGGCAGCTTGTCGCGCGGGATGTCCGGGCTCGAACATTGCCACCCCGGAGCGGGTGCGTATTGAAAAATCAGGTGTTTACCTTGCAACTCGTCGGTGGCCTGCTCGCCGAGGGTGACGATGAGCTTGCCGTTGGCGACGGTCATGGCGCTTACATAGCGGTTGCGCAACGCGGTCGCTGATGGCAGATGCACGGCCGCGTTGTCAGGTGCGTTGGCTGCCGTGAGCGCATCGCGGGTGCCGGTATATTTGGTTATGTACCCCTTCACCGCGTCGACGGAATCTGCGGCTACCGCCACCTGATGGTAAACATGATCCCAGCGATACACCCGATACACGGGCCAGGCCGCCAGGCCGAGGCATACGGCAACTATCTGCAGCACCGCCACCCAGCGCGGCAGTCGCGGGCGGATTTGGCGCATGGCCCATTCGTCGTCGTCGTGGAAGGCGCGCAAGCCGGATGTCAGCACAACGAACGAACCGGAAATCCAGCCGGGCAGGCTCTGTTCGCGCCGCGTCACTACGGGCATCGCCAGGCAAGCGAAAAACAAGAACCGCATCGCCTTCAGCGCCAACAATTGGTTGCCGAAATGCCTTGCGATGACGGGTGCGAGAATCAGCACCATCAAGGCGAGCAGCAGCAACAGCAAGTGGGCCCAGACACGTACGCTGGCGCGCACAAAGCCGATTCGGTCGCCGCGTTCGTCAACCACGCGCAACCCGTATAACCGCTTGCCCGGCGTTGCCTGCTGCGATGACGATTCGAACAGGGAAAAATATAGCCAGAAAACACCGCAGCACGCCAGCACGAACCAACCCAGCCCAATGTCCAGCAGCCGGGCATGAAACACATAAACCGACAGCAGCATTGCGCCGGTCAAAACGATCAGGTCGATGACGAACGCGGCAAAGCGAAACCAGCGCCCAGCGTACAAGCCGGGTGCGCGGCCGTCGCGTGGCATTTTGGGCGTAGCTTGGGTCGAATCCATGGTTTGGTTTTCGTGTGATTTCATTCGCTGTTACCGTGGGCGTTGCCGTATTTATGCAGATAGCGGTCGAATACGCTTTGCAACTCGGAAAAATCGCACTTCAGCGTGTTTGCGGAAATCGCGATCGGACTGCCGCACAGATTGAAGTTGGTGCGCTTGGCAGCACGCGACAGCGAATTGCCACGGCGCATGTAACGTTGCGGATCCGCAACCATCACAACGAGCATTTTTTGACGCGCGACCTGGAATGTCTGCACGGCGGTCACCTCGCTCCATGGAACGAATCCGGCCGCGACGGCACTTGTATTGTCCACGAACCCACTGGCACGAAGAACCAGACCGGGTCTTTTGTCGAAGAATTTGTAGATGCCGAACAGGCAACCAGCACTGGCGAACACGACACCTGCAATGCCGATAAACCATATGACGTTGGGACTGAAAGCAAAATAGCGCGCTTCGCGCAGCACTGTCGCACTGTCGGCTGTTGCGATCCGAAAGCCGACTGCCGCGAAAATGAGGGCACCGACAATCAGCAAGACAATCTTGACCTTGCTCAACTCGATAACCGTCTCATCACCTGTGGCCATGCTTGCTCCCGCCAGTTCGTCCAACTATTGCCGTCTCGGACCGATCCGCGAAGAGTCCGGATTTTTCAGTTGCCGGCAAGAGCGGGTCGGGAAACATCACGGGCGGATCATTCGTCATGAACAAATCCGTGCATCACCCGCAAACCAAAATTTCGCTATCCTGCCGACGATCACAGACAGCCCGGCGGCAAAACATTGCGCGCAATATCGTTGCTCGAACAATGCCACCTGAGCATGCCGTACAACCTCGGTTCGGGCGTGTGCTGGAACAACAAATGCCTGCCTTGCAACTCGCTTGCAGCCTGCCCGCCCAAGGTTACGATAATCGTGCCGTTTTTGACTTCGACCGAGCTGACGTAACGGCCGTGTATGGCACTTGGTGCCGGCAGGCCCACGGCGGCATTATTCGGTGCCGGCGCGTTCTGATTATTCGCGTATTCGGCAATCGGCGTCTTCGCATTGTCGGCGAAGAACGCGGCTTGCTGCGCTTGGTTGCGGACCTGGATATTGTGGAACAGCCTATATCCTCCCCAGGCCGGAAGGCCGATACAGATTGCCACCACCGGCACCACCGCCACCCAGAGCGGAAGTTTCGGTCGGGCGTGCTGCAAGCCTTGTTTGTCATCGTCGCAAAAGGCCTGCAATCCTGGTTCGAGCACCACGAACGTGTTGGCGATCCAGTCGTGCAGACCCTGTTTGCGGCGGGTGAAGGCGGGCATGGCCGCCCAGACGATGAACGCGATCAGATTGACCAGATTGACAAAAAAACCGTTTCCGGCAAGGTATACGAGCTCCACTGCGATGTTCGGCAACAGCAAGATGACCCATGCGCGCACGCTGGCGCGTAGAAAGCTGATACGACCGCCGTGTTCGCCGACAACGCGCAAGCCGAAAACGCGCTTGCCTGGCGAGGCCTGCAACTCGGAAGATTCGAACAATGCAAAGTACCACCACACCAATGAGCAGGAGAGCAGGATCAGCACAACCCGGTTGATCGGCAAATGCAGCGTGGATATCACCACGATAGCCAACGCGTACGACACGACCAATAAAATGATCATGTCGATCAAGTAGGCAGCGGCGCGGTACCAAAAACCGGCGTGTAGCGCGGTGGCGCGGTACGCGTTGGGCAAAACCATTTCTGGAGTATTTGCATTCATGTTCGGCTTCCAGGCTGGAATAGCGCTACGGCTTGCTTTCCGACGTTCGATGTTTGAGCAGCGACTGCGCTTCCACGACCTTGACCATGACAGCCAGCTGCTGCGCGGAATCCAGTTGCGAGCAGACCTTGTCGCGCACCGCATCCGGTTTTTTGGCGTCGGGTCGGGCCAGCGACAGCCAAAAGCACGACAGTGGCAAATTCGGTTTCATGCTTGTGCCGCGCGCAAACAAGACGCCGAGGTTGTATTGCGCAATTGCGTCGCCCTGTTCCGCCGCCTTGCGATACCACTTCGCGGCTGCGGTTTCATCTTTTGCCACGCCGCGGCCGTGGTCATACGACAACCCGAGGTTGTTTTGCGCCTGGGCGTCGCCCTGTTCCGCCGCCTTGCGATACCACTTCGCGGCTGCGGTTTCGTCTTTTACAACGCCATGGCCATGCCTGTACAAGACGCCAAGGCTGTATTGCGCCGGTGCGTAGCCTTGGTCGGCCGCCTTGCGTAACCACTTCGCGGCCGCGGCTTCGCTTTTTGCCACACCATCACCGTTGAAATAGAAGATGCCAAGGTTGAATTGCGCTCGGGCGTGGCCTTGTTCCGCGGCCTTGCGCCACCACTTCGCGGCTGCGGCTTCGTCTTTTGCCACGCCGTCACCATTGTTGTACAGGGTGCCGAGGTTGAATTGCGCCACTGCGTAGCCCTGTTCGGCGGCCTTGCGATACCACTTCGCGGCTACGGCATCGTCTTTTGCCACACCCGCACCGCTGTCGTACAAGACTCCGAGGTTGTTTCGCGCCGGTGCGTAGCCCTGTTCAGCGGCCTTGCGGTACCACTTCGCGGCTGTGGCATCGTTTTTTGCCACGCCCTCACCGCTGTCGTACAAGACTCCGAGGTTGTATTGCGCCCTTGCATTACCTTGCTCGGCGGCCTTGTGGAACCACTTGAACGCCACAGTCAAATCCCGCATCACGCCTTGGCTGCCGTGTGCGTACGCATCGCCAAGGCTGAATTGCGCCTGTGCATCGCCGCGCTCGGCCTTGGCGCGTAGCGCATCAAGATTCGGCGGCTCTTTGGCCGCGAGCGTAAAGCTAATCGCGAGTGTCGCAATGACGATTGCCAGTTTTGCGTTCGTGCCCCACATGCCCCACCTCCGGGTTTGATCAGATCGTGGTCGGCTCACTTCGCGCGCGTTCGCGGCTGCTGAAATTGTTGCCGCGCTTCGGAATGCCCGTGTTCGCCTGATCAATCGTAAAACGGCGGCGATTCGTGCCAGGTAATGCTGCGGCAATGCCGCGTCGGCTACTTTTTTTGCACCGACTGCGCTTTCCTAACCAAGACCATCACCGCGCTGCGTTGCGCTGAATCCAACTGCGCGCAAACCTCGTCGCGTACTCCTTCAGGCTGCTTGGCGTCGGGTCCGGCCAGCGACAACCAATAGCAGGCCTGTTCCAGGTTACGGGGCACACCCGTGCCTAGCGCGTATTGGAGGCCAAGGTTGACCTGCGCATCTGCGCTGCCCTGGTCGGCGGCCTTGCGGAACCACTTCGCGGCTGCGGTTTCGTCTATTGCCACGCCCGCGCCGTTGTAGTACGAGAGGCCGAGGTTGTATTGCGCCTGTGCGAGGCCCTGTCCGGCGGCCTTGCGAAACCACTTCGCGGCGCGGGTTGCGTCTTTTTCCGCGCCCTCACCGTTGCGATACGAGAGGCCGAGGTTGTATTGCGCCGCAGCGTAGCCTTGTTCGGCGGCCTTGCGGAACCACTTCGCGGCTGCGGCTTTGTCTTTCGCCACCCCCTTACCGTTCTTGTACAACACGCCGAGGTTGTATTGCGCTGATGCGTCGCCCTGTTCGGCCGCCTTGCGGAACCACTTTGCCGACTTGGCTTCATCCTTTGCGACGCCGTCACCGTTGAAATACAAAGCAGCGAGGTTGTATTGCGCCTTTGCGTAGTCCTGTTCGGCCGCCTTGCGGTACCACTTCGCGGCTGCGGTCTCGTCTTTTGCCACGCCCTTGCCGTGAGCGTACAGGTAGCCGAGGTTGAATTGCGCCGGTGCGTAGCCCTGTTCGCCAGCCTTGCGATACCACTTCGCTGCTGTGGCCTCGTCTTTTGCCACGCTCACACCCTTGTAGTACAAGACGCCGAGGTTGTATTGCGCCGGTGCGTAGCCCTGTTCGGCAGCCTTGCGGAACCACTTCGTGGCTGCGGCCTCGTCTTTTGCCACGCCCTCGCCGTGCCCATACGAGGAGCCGAGATTGTATTGCGCTTGGGCGAAGTCCTGTTCGGCGGCCTTGCGATACCAATTCGCGGCTGCGGCCTCGTCTTTTGCCACGCCCTTACCTTTGTCGTACGCAACGCCGAGGATGAATTGCGCTTGGGCATCGCCGCGCTCGGCCTTGGCACGCAGCGCAGCAAGATTGGGCGCCTCGGCAGCCGCCACGCTCGCCGCCATCAGCATGGCGATCAACATCATTCGTGCACTTTTTCCCCACATGCCCCACCTCCGGATTTGGACAGATCGTGTTCGGCTCGCTTCGCAAGTTCAATACGCTGAATTCGCGGCCTGCGCGTCGGATTGCCTGTGTTCACCTGTTCAATCGCAAGACGGCGGCGATACAGGCCACGCAACCCGGCGACGATGGCGCGACAAGCTGCGTGGCGCTGGTTCATGCGCGCATACATCGATGCATACCGCAGCCCCGGCCGCTGTGGCGGTGAGCTGATCATACGTCTCATTGCATGGCACGTTTTTCCGCCGGACTACGAATACACAATGATTTCTGAAGTCGTGCCGGAAGAACGCCCATGAAACTACTTTTGATTGCAATAATTTGCCGCCTCGCCCCGTTATGGTTGCTGGCAATCGGCTGTGCACACGCCGACGTCGTCTACAACGTCGGATTCTTCTACGATCCCGACTGCGATTATTCGGATTTGCGCAGCGCGTTGATGGCCGCTGCGGCCAACCCGAACGGGCCGATCGAAATCCGCGACTCGAATACTCCCGACGCGTCGCTGGGCGACAGCTACATCGATCCCAATGGTTATGTATACATCGGGAATCCGAAATCGGATATCACGATAATCGGCGGTTTCTCGAGCTGCGCGGCGACCGCGCCCGATCCGGGCCACTACACAGAGCTGGTGTACAACGCGCCCGTCCACGATGCGAACTACCGCCTGCTGTCCGTGAATAACGACAACACGCAGCCGCGGCGAAAAATCACCGTGCGCAACCTGAAATTCAAGGGCGCCCATGATCCGAGCCTCACCGGGGCGAATGCGGGCGGCGGAATCTTCGTGGAAAACAATGTCCAGTTCACGCTGGACCATTCCTCGATCAGCGGATTCTCATCGGGAAACGGCGCCGGCGATCCGTTCGGCGAAGGCGGCGGCATCTTCATCTATGCCAACGGCACCGATCCGGCCAAATATCCCGAACTGGATGTAATCAACGGCAGCGATATCTTCGACAATACGGCGACGTTCGGCGGTGGCATCAAATCCGATCACGGTCGCGTGGTGATGGATGCTTCGAGCGTCGACAACAATCAGGCCTGGAAGAACGGCGGTGGCATCTGGCTGGCAGACGAACAAAACACAGGCAGCGCCGCGGCGCCGACGAATGTCGCACTCACGCTGCGCAACGGCAGTTTTGTCACGTACAACTCGGCGGGGAAATCGGATCCCTTCTCCACGTCGAGCGGTCTGGGCGGCGGCGTCTACAGCCAGTACGGTCAGATCCGCATGCAGTCGCATCCGGCCGGGTCCGCGGCTTTCGAGTCGTATATCCAGAACAACAGTGCCAATGAGGGTGGTGGCATCTTCGCCGAAGGCCCCAATCAGGCATCCGGAGGTGCGTACACGTTCATGCGCATCGTCGATGCCCAGTTCACCGACAACACGGCAAAAGACAAAGGCGGTGCGGTTTACTCGTCGAACGCCGTCGACTGGCGTTTCGACAACAGCGGCGGTCCGTGCATGTCTTTTTTCCTGGGAGCGGTTGCGTGTTCCTACGTCGGCGGGAATCAGGCCCAAGGTCTGGCAAGCGCCACTGCGGTCGCCAATGGCGCCGCCGCCTACCTGACCGACGACCGCAGCGATGGCGCATCGCGCGGCATCATACGTTTCCTGCGCACGGAATTTTCCGGCAATGCCGATGCCAATGGTCTGGCTGCGATTGCGGCCACCGGGAGTGCCGGCGAAATGTTGTTCGAGCGCGACGTTTTCATCAACAACAGCGCCGAAACCGGCACCGCGCTGAACGTGCCATCGGCTCTGGTCTACAGCGACAACGGCAAGAATGTGTACTTCCGCTACAACACCGTTCTGGTCAACAACGTGACCCGCATGTTTTCGATGAGCGGCGGCACGTTGTTTGCCGAAGGCAGCATCTTGTGGGGTTCGGCCAATGCGTCGATGGCCGGGCATTACATCGGATTTTTCTCCGGCGGCGCCACGTATTC
Organism: uncultured Pseudomonadota bacterium; assembly: GCA_963711075.1. Lineage (GTDB taxonomy): Bacteria > Pseudomonadota > Gammaproteobacteria > Xanthomonadales > Rhodanobacteraceae > Rudaea. Next base: position 560,346 of record CAVQCW010000004.1, read on the forward strand.
CGACGTCGGTTGTGCGTTGTTGCGCGATTCCACGTATCTGCCGGTGAGTCCTTCCGGCGACTGGATCGGCTATGCGCCGCAACTGGACAGCCTGTTTGCCCCGGGCGGCAGTTCGCCGGCGGTCGACAATTGCGACAGTTACGATTACGCCCCGATCGCGGACATTTATGGCCGCAGCGTATACGACGTGCCTGGCGTGCCCGCGCGCTACAAAGATGCAGCACCGTACAATTTCGATTTGGGCGCGGTAGAGCAGACCGACATCATTTTTGCCAACAGCTTCGGTACGCGCCCGGACAATTGATTCGCCGCGTCGGTGTAACGCAGATGTGCCGTTTGCGGGTGAGCATACTCGATCCCCAACATCACGATCTGTAACCGGAATTACTCGGTCAAATACGTGTATCCGGTCAGACCCTGTTCGAGCGCACCGCGCAACCGATCGGCTTGCACGCCGGTGATTCCGGCAGCGGCAATCTTGTCGATATACGCCTGGCGCAACGCATCGAGGTTGTAGCCGACGTAGTCGAGCATGACATCGGTGGTGTCGCCGCGGCGGATATGCGAGAACTCGTAGCCGCTGTCACCGGTGAGGCGCACATTGACCGCATCGGTGTCGCCGAACAGGTTGTGGATGTCGCCGAGCGCCTCCTGATAGGCGCCGACCAGAAAAATGCCGAGCCGATACGGTTGCCCGGCAACCGGCGCATGCACCGGCAGGCTGACGTCCACGCCGCCACCGTCGACATAGGCGTCGATGCGGCCATCCGAATCGCAGGTAAGGTCGGCGATCACGGCGCGCCGGTCCGGCGCCTTGTCCAGTCCACTGATGGGCACGATCGGGAAGATCTGATCGATCGCCCAGGCGTCGGGAATGGATTCGAAAATCGAAAAGTTCATGAAGTACTTGTCGACGAGCTTCTCATTGAGTTCATCCAGTGCCTGCCGGTGTGAGCGCTCGGCCGGATCCAGACGCTGGCGCAGCGCATTGACGACGGCATAGTACAGATCGTCCAGGCGAGCCCGCTCGCGCAGACCCAACTGACCGAGCGCGAACAGGGCGTGACCCTCGGCCCAGTGATGTTGCGCTTCGTGATACAGCTCGATCACCGAACGCGCATCGATTTCGCTGTGGATTTCACGCAGGCGCCGCAATGCAGCGGGCTCGTCTTCATCGACCGGAGGTACGCGGCCTTCGGGTGCCGGTTCGATATCGCTGACGTTGACCACCAGCACGGCATGGTGGGCGACCATTGCGCGGCCGGTTTCGCTGATGATGTGCGGCGGGCGCAGATCGTGCGCGGCGCAGGCGTCGGCCAGCGGCTGCACGATGGTCGACGCATATTGATCCAGACCGTAATTGATCGAGCACGCCGAGCGTGAACGCGTACCTTCATAGTCCACGCCCAGGCCGCCGCCGACATCGACATATCCGATTGGCATGCCCGCCTTGCACAATTCCACAAAGTAGCAAGTGGCCTCGCGCATGCCGGCGGCGATGTCGCGCACATTGGATATCTGCGAGCCCATGAATACGTGCAGCAATTGCAGCGACGAGGTCAGCTTGGCGTCTTTGAGCGTGTCGATCAGGGTCAGCAATTGACGTGGTGTCAATCCGAATTTGGATTTCTCGCCGCCGGTGTTTTGCCACTTGCCCGCGCCGAGGCTGGTCAGACGCATGCGTACGCCGAACAGCGGTTCGACGCCGAGCGCGGCACCCTCTTCAAGCGCCGCTTTCAGTTCGGAAGGTTTTTCGATGACGATGAAGATACGCAGCCCGAGTTTGCGTCCGATCAGGGCCAGACGCAGGTATTCGCGGTCCTTGTAGCCGTTGCAGATGACAATGCTGTCGGGTTTGGCCAATGCCAGCACCGCCATCAGTTCCGGTTTCGATCCGGCTTCCAGGCCGAATCCGCTGGCGGTGGCTTGCGCGAGTTCGCCGGCAACGCCATTGTGCTGATTGACCTTGATCGGATACACCGCGGTGTATCCACCGGGATAGTCGCCGGCTTGCATCGCATCGGCGAATGCCGTCTGCAGGCGTGCCAGGCGATGGCGCAGGATGTCGGCGAAACGCACGAGCAACGGCAGGCGCGAACCACGCGCAGTCGCCGCAGCAACGATCTCCGGCAACGCCAGCGACGGTCCATCGCTTCCGCGCGGACGCACCAGCAGTCGACCGTCGTTGTCGACATCGAAGTAGCCCTCGCCCCAATGTGCGATTGCGTACTGCGCACGTGCGGCGTCTGCGTTCCACTTGGACATGCGTGAACTCCTCGATGGAAATGAAACGTCGCAGCGTCGAACCTGCTCGCGATGTCGAATCCGGTCGCAGGCCCGGAATGCCGCGGGACCGGCTCGTCGCAGGACTGCACCCGCGCGCGTATTGTAACTGCGTGTCTGCGCCGGCAGGAACCGGTACAATTCGGCACCGAATTGCCTTGCATGGACGTGACATGGCCGATCCCGAAGAAACCTGGTTCAACGAGCAGCACGAATATTCCGGCTCGTCGATCGGATTCCGCGTCAGCGAGCGTCTGCACGCCGAACGCACCCCGTTCCAGTCGATCGAAATTTACGCCAGCACCGACTGGGGCAAGTTGATGGTGATCGACGGCTGCATGATGGTTACCACGCGCGACAATTTCTTCTATCACGAGATGATGGCGCACCCGGCGCTGTTCACGCATCCACGCGCCAAACGTGTCGCCATCATTGGCGGCGGCGATTGCGGCACGTTGCGCGAAGTACTGCGTCACGAGGAAGTCGAGCAGGCCATTCAGGTCGAGATCGACGAACGCGTCACGCGTCTGGCGGAAAAGTATTTTCCGGAGTTGTGCGAATCCAACAACGATCCTCGTGCGCAACTGTTGTTTGACGACGGCATCAAGTGGATGGCGCAGTGCGAAGCGGAGTCGCTCGACATCATCATCGTGGATTCGACCGATCCGATCGGTCCCGCCGAAGGCCTGTTCAACGCGGCGTTCTACCAGACCTGTCTGGAAGCGCTGCGTCCCGGTGGCATCCTCGTGCAACAGAGCGAATCGCCGCTGGTGCATCTGCCGTTGCTGTTGTCGATTCGCACGGCCATGAAAGACGCCGGCTTCCATTCCCTGCGCACACTGACGTTTCCGCAACCGTGCTATCCGAGCGGATGGTGGAGCGCGACGATGGCGCGCAAGGCACTGGACCTGTCCGGCTTTCGCGAACGCGGCGCAGCGACCAAGGCGTTCCCGACGCGCTACTACAACGCCGAAACCCACAAGGCGGCGCTGGCGTTGCCGGAATTCCTGAAAGCCGCGCTGGACGAATAGCGCGATGGCGCGCGTTGCAGTTTCAACGCAGCGCGCGCGACGAGACAAGCGCCAAGCTGACTACCAAGCGGCGCGTTAACCACGCTGACATTTCTACTGGGCATTTACTTGCGCCATCGCGAATAAGCGCGGGTCAGGCAGAAATCGGCGCGATCCAGCCAGCGTGCGACCAACGGCGATTCCTCGGCGATGAAGGCCAAGCCAATAGCCGCCACGAGCAGGCCCGGGCCCGGCAGGAACAGCAACACGAACCCCACCGCGACCAGCACCAGTCCGATGCCGACGGCAACGATGGTGTGCATCACGCGCGGGCGTGCCTGGTGACGACGATGGTGGGCGCGAAACCGCGTGCCGCTGCGTGCGCTCATGAAATCGTGCATGTGGCGTCGAAAGTTTGCGAACACGAAACATATCCCTCGGCATAGCGGCAGCTGCATTGACAGTCAGCGCAGGCGATCGTGCGATGCACAACGCAGATTGTGCCCGATACCGTGTTTGTTGGATGTATGCTGGAATGCACTCCGGGTGAAGGACAAGACTATGAAGCGCATCGGTTTCGCACTGATTTTCGCCGCATTGCTGTGCATGACGGCGCACGCCGGCGACCGCATCACCGGCTTGCCGTTCGCGACGCGTTCGGACGTTCTGGCCACGCACGGCATGGTGGCGACGTCGGTGCCGCTGGCCACGCAGATCGGACTGGATGTGCTCAAGAAAGGTGGCACGGCGGTGGATGCGGCGATTGCCGCGAATGCGGCGCTCGGCCTCATGGAACCGGTGTCGAATGGCGTTGGCGGCGATCTGTTCGCAATCGTGTGGGACGCGAAGACGAAAAAGCTCTACGGCTACAACGGCTCGGGTCGTTCGCCGAAATCGCTCACGCTGAAGTGGTTCCAGGATCACGGTTACAAAGCGGTGCCGCCGCTGGGTCCGCTGCCGGTCAATGTGCCGGGCGCGGTCGACGGCTGGTTCGCGTTGCACGGCAAATTCGGGAAGTTGCCGATCAAGGACGATCTGGCGCCGGCAATCAGCTACGCGCGCGAAGGTTTTCCGGTCACCCAACTGATCGCCTATTACTGGAAACTTTCGGTACCACGGCTGAGCAAGTTTCCCGGTTTTGCCGAACAGTTCACGATCGACGGACACGCCCCGGCGGAAGGCGAGATCTGGAAGAATCCACATCTGGCCAATACCCTGCAGGCCATCGCCGATGGCGGCCGCGACGCGTTCTACAAAGGCAAGATTGCCCACACCATCGCCGACTACATGAAGGCGCAGGGTGGCTTCCTGCGCTATCAGGATCTGGCCAGCCACCATGGCGAATGGGTGCAGCCGGTATCGACGAATTACCGCGGCGTGGATGTCTGGGAACTGCCGCCGAACGGACAGGGCATCGCCGCGCTGCAGATGCTGAACATACTGGAAGGCTACGACTTCTCGAAGATCCCGTTCGACAGTGCCGAGCATGTGCACCTGTTCGTCGAGGCGAAAAAACTGGCCTACGAGGACCGCGCGCATTTCTATGCCGATCCGGATTTCTACAAGGTGCCGCTGGACTGGCTGATCTCGAAAGATTATGCCGCGCAGCGACGCAAGCTGATTTCACCCGACCACGCGATGAAATCCGTCGCCGCCGGCGATTCGCCGAAACTGCATGGCGACACGATCTACCTGACCACGGCCGATCGCTGGGGCAACATGGTGTCGTTGATCCAGTCCAATTACCGCGGCATGGGCTCGGGCATGTCGCCGCCGGGTCTGGGATTCATCCTGCAGGATCGCGGCGAACTCTTCGTGCTCAAGGATGGCTACGCCAACACTTATGCGCCGGGCAAGCGGCCGTTCCACACCATCATCCCGAGTTTCATCACCCGCGACGGCAAACCGTGGATCAGTTTCGGCGTGATGGGCGGCGACATGCAGCCGCAGGGACACGTGCAGATCGTGCAGAACCTGATCGACTGGCACATGAACCTGCAGGAAGCCGGCGACGCGCCGCGCATCCAGCACGAAGGCTCGACCTCACCCGAGGGTCAGGAAACCGAAATGACCGACGGCGGCTGGGTCGATCTGGAATCCGGGTTTTCCTACGCGACCGTGCGCGGCCTGATGGAAAAAGGTGACAGCGTGCGTTTCGCCCACGGCCCCTACGGCGGTTATCAGGCCATCGAATGGGACGCGAAAAATCATGTCTACATCGGTGCCTCGGAAAGCCGCAAGGACGGGCAGGCGGCGGGCTATTGACAGCGCATGGCCTGCATCGAAATGATCCTGCACGAAACTCGAGCAACGCCGGTGAATCCAGGTTCCCATCCGAAGGAGTTGTCGCGCATGAAAGCATTCGTTGCCTGGTTTGCCCTTGCCGTGCCGTTCGCTGCGCTCGCGCAGCCCTTGCTGCCAGGCGCCGGAACAACCTCGGCCAAGCCGGAAATGACGGCCGAACAGCAATTGACCCAGTACCGTCACGACCAAATCAATCTGCTGGCCTTGCGCGCAGATCCGCCTTCGCTGCTGGCGGCGGCGCTGCTGGCGGCGCCCGATGCACAGGACGCGAAGCGACCGGCCGTGCTGAAAACACCGGCGTTGCTCGAACGTGCACAACGGTTCGGCGCCGACTCGGCATTGGTCTGGTGGGTGACGGCGGCGACGCAGTGCAAAGACAAGCTCAAGCCCTGCCCCGGCACCGACACCTTGCAGAAGCTCGAACAGCTCGATGCAACCAATGCCGCGGTCTGGGCCTTGTCGTTATCCCACGCGCAGCAGGCCGGGGACGACATCACCGCACGTGCGGCCCTGAGCAGTGCCGCACAGGCCAAGCGTTACGACGACTATTTCGGCACGATCATCGCGATGATTTATCGCGCCGAAACCATCCTCCCGATGCGTTCGGAGTTGCTCAATGCGACCGGACAGGATGCCAGCGTCGAAGGCTATCGTCTGACCACCGCGGCGGGGATCGCCGCCGCCCTGGTACAACCGGAAAATGCGGCAATCCACAAAGCATGCAAAACGGTCGATGCGTCGGATACGGCCCGGGTCGAGGACTGTATCCGCGCAGCGCGAAGCATGGCCGCCAGCCCCAGCTTGTACGCAGAGCAAATCGGCATCGATCTGCTGGAATCGCTGTCGCCGCCGGGGCAAGGCCGCGACGCCGCGCATGCCCAGGCGCGCGGTCTGGCCTGGCGCATGCTGCAGATCAGCCGACTCGGCGGCCGTCTGGCGGACGATACGCGCGTTACCCGCGTATACCTGCAAGCCTTGCTGGCCAGTGGTGACGAAAGCGCCGCAGTCGACGCAGTGCTGCGCAGTCAGGGCGTATCCCTGCAACCACCATCCGGCTGGCAGCCCGAAGCGGGCGCGAAACCGTCCCTGCCCTGATCGGCTTTCGCCGGCCGCGGCCGCGTTGTACTCTTGCCGGCACATTGTCGACACGGAGATGCGCTCATGCAGAAGATTCTGGTGGCCAGTTCCAAGGGCGGTTGCGGCAAGACCACGATTGCGACGAACCTCGCCGCCCATTTTGCCCAGTCCGGAAAGAACACCGTGCTGGTCGATACCGACCGGCAAGGTTCGAGCCAGCACTGGGCGGAAAAGCGCGCCGGTTTGCCGGCACCCGTGTTGGCCCTGTCGGGTCTGCGTTCGGACTGGGCCCAACGCATTCCCGCCGACGCCGATGTCGTGCTCGTCGACGCACCAGCCGCGATCCACGGCAAGGAATTGACTGAGTTGCTCAGCGAGGTCGATGTCCTGCTGATTCCGGTACTGCCATCGCGCCTCGACCTGGAAGCCAGCGAAGCGTTTCTTGCCGAGGTGGCCTCCAGGGCCAGGGTCAAGAACGGAAAGGTTTCCGTTGGATTGGTCGGCAACCGCCTGAAGCCGTGGACGACGGCGTCGCAACAAGCCGTGGATGAATTCAGGAATCTGCCGTTTCCGCTGGTCGCGCAGTTGCGCGATACGCAGGGCTATGTGTTGCTCACGGGACTTGGCAAGAGTGTCTTTGACTACAACTCAGAACTGATCCGCTCCCATCAGGAGGATTGGGGCAAGCTGCTGCGCTGGTTGCGCAAGCAGACATGACCCAGCTTGCATGCGGATCTTGTGCAGTCCCAAATCACGCCGTGCCGTCAAGAACAGGGGTCGACCATGAAACGAGAAATCATCCTGCTGCGCCATGCTCACGCAGAGTCCGGCGGCAGTGCGGCACAAGACAGCGTGCGTGACTTGAGTCCGCGCGGCATTGCCGAAGCGCGGGCGGCCGGCGAATGGTTGCGCGCGCAAGCCGCGTTGCCGGCACGCGTGTTGTGTTCGCCTGCGGCGCGTGCACAGCAGACTTTGGAACACGCATTGGGCAAGCTCGATATCAAGGTCGAGCCGCGCATTTACGAAGCCACGGCCGGCGAGCTTGACGCTTTGATCGACGAAAATTCGGATGCGGCACGGCTGCTGATGGTTGGTCACAATCCCGGCTTCGAGACCCTGGTCGCATTGCTGGCGACCGGCCAGTCCGGCGATTTTCGAGGCATGCCGCCGGCCGGTATCGCCTGGTTCGAACTCGATGGAGAAGCGGAGCCGGGCAGCGGCAGGCTCAAGGCGTTCTGGTCGCCCTGAGCTGCGGTGAACGTCGCGTTTCGCTGGATTCTGCGATGCTTGCTGCGCCTGGTCCTGATTCCGGTCTGCGCGGTTGCGGCGCAAGGTCCGCCTGCTGAAACGTTCGCCCTGGACCCGACGCACTCGAAAGCCGGCTTTGAGGTTAAGGTGCTGTGGCTTATCGGATTGCATGGTCGATTCGGTGCCGTGCATGGCAGCGTCCTTGTCGATCGGTTCCACGCCACCGCCACCGTCGATGCACGCATCAACGCCAACGATCTACGCATGCACAGCAGCAATTACGCGAAATGGGCGCGCTCCGCGGAGTTCTTCGACGCACAACATTATCCGCAAATTCACTTTGTTTCCGATTCGTTCCCATTGATCAGGATGCGAAATGGTGGCGAAGTGACTGGCACGCTCACGATCCGTGGCATCGTCAAGCGCGTGCGCTTCATGCTGCAGCCGTCGACTTGCACGCATCCGCTCAACGCCGGATGCGCAGTCCACGCCGAAGGGCATATCCGGCGCAGCGACTTTGGCATGCATTCGCGTCGCGGCACGCTGGCCGACAAGGTGGGACTGCAGTTGTCGATCCTGGTCAAACCGACATCGGAATCGATGCCATGACCCGGCTTCGCCAATTTGCGCTTGTGCCGATCGCGCTGAGCATGCTGCTCGGCGGCTGCGCAGTCGACCACGTGCGCGCGCGCCGTGCGCTGGCTACTGCCGATGCGGCGCAGGATCGGACACTGACCTGCCACAGTGCCGATGCCTGCGCCATCGCTTCGCCCTACCGCGCGCTGGCCGCGCGCGCGCTGGCCGAATCCACACCCGGCAAGCCGGTGCACTATCTGAATCTGCTCGACAAGGGCGAAGATGCACTGTTGTTGCGCGTGCACCTGATTCGTGCCGCGCGCAAGAGCATCGACGTGCAAACCTTCATCTTCGCCGAAGACGATGCCGGCTATCTGATGCTCAACGAACTGGTCAACGCGGCGCGGCGCGGCGTACATGTCCGCGTTCTGGTGGATCAGCTGTTTTCGCTCGATGATGTCGAATTGCTGGCGCGGCTCGCACGCGCGCATGTGAATTTCGAGTTGCGCGTGTACAACCCGACGTTTCATCGCGCGACAACGCCGCCTTTGGAATTCGCAGCCGGCATCGTCTGCTGTTTCTTCAATTTCAATCAGCGCATGCACAACAAGCTGCTGCTGATCGATAACGAAATAGGTATTGCGGGGGGGCGCAATTACGAAGACCGTTATTTCGACTGGGACGACGATTTCGATTACCGCGACCGCGACTTGCTCGTGACCGGTCCGGTAGCGGCAGCGATGCAGCAATCGTTCGAGTCGTTTTGGCGGCACCCTCGCAGCGTGCCGCTGAGCCGCTTGCGCGACGTGTCCGCGCGAATCCTGAACGACGGCATCAATGCGCCCGCCTACCAAGCGCATGCGTACAAGAACCCCGCGCGGGTGGAGGCCTTGTCACGTCATGCGGACAGCAGCGAATACATCCAGCGGCATTTCATCGACTCGGCGATGCGTGTCGGCGACGTCGAATACTTTTCGGACCGGCCGGAAAAATTCGACGATCCAAACACGCAGCGGGATAACGAGCTGAGCCATCACATCGTCGAGTTGTTGAGCAGTGCGCGTTCCGAAATCGTTTTGCAGACACCATATCTGGTGCTCAGTCGCGCCGCGCGCCGGGTTTTCAAACACCAGCATCGCAAGTATCCGAAATTGCGCGTGCGCGTATCGACGAATTCGCTGGCTGCCACAGATGCGTTTTACGTGTATGCCTTGTCATATAAATACAAGAAACGCTATCTCAAGCTCGGTTTCGAGATCCACGAGTTCAAGCCGTTTCCGGCAGAAGCCGACGACCTGATTGCGGACTACGAGGAACTTGGAGATGGTCCAAACAACAATCGCCGTTACCAGAAGTACGGTCGTGCGCCCCTGACCGAGCACGGCGTGCGCCTCGGACTGCACGCGAAGTCGATTGTCATTGACGGCACCATCGGCATGATCGGATCGCACAATTTCGATCCGCGCTCGGATCACTACAACACCGAATCGGGCTTCATCGTGCACGATCGCGCCTTCGCGCAACGCCTGCGCGCGGCGATTTTGCGCGACAGCGAACCACAAAATGCCTGGACCATCGCGCGCCGTCAGGGCAACAGTTGGCTGAGCAAGCTCAATCGCAAGATCGGCGATTTGTCGGCATCCTTGCCGCTGTTCGACTTGTGGCCGTATCGATACGCCTCCAGTTTCGAGATCCAACCCGGCTGCAAACCCATCCGTCCCGGCGCACGCGGATTTTATTCGTGCTATCGCGATGTCGGGGATTTCCCGGAAGTCGACCTTCCGCTCAAGACCATCTACACAAGGATCGTGACGGCATTTGGAGCGGGGCTGCATTCGATTCTGTGATGCGTCAGTCTGCTGGATAGCGCGGCGAGCGAGCGACGTACTGACGAGTGGGACGGGTCGACCCTGGACTTGATCCCGCGGATAGCGGTCACTTTTTGTTTCAAAGTGGGGCTTGCATTCGACCGCGTCGAGCGGAAGCCCCGCACTTGAAGGTGATCGGCTCGACACAGTCGGACGGAAGCCCGGCTTCACAAGCAAGGGGTTTTGCCATACTGAACCCAATCGTCGCATCACCCCGCGGCAAGTGAACACCCCGCTTATTCAGGATATTGGACGCGCCGTCGCGGATTTGAATATGCGTGCGGGAATTGCCGATGTCCGCGTGGCTGGCCAACCCCGACAATTGACCTCGCCATTGACGTGCCCGCGCTGGCTGGATAGTCTGCGCTTCCGGCATTCCCTTACAGGCAATTGCGTCATGGCGCTCGAATTCAACATTGAAATTTCCGATAAAGACCTGCCCTATTTCATGGAAGCCATGCAGCGTGCCGAACAGCGTGCTTCCGGCAAGACGGCCCGACAGATACTGGACGAAGCGTCCAAAACATTCGCCCGGGCGAACGAGCAACAAATGCCGGCATTCGTGCGTTCGCGCCTGGATTGTGTCGAAAATCTCATTGCCATGGCCGGAGACGAAGGCTGGGCCTTGTCCGCTGAGGACCGCAACCGCGTGGTCGGCGCGCTGACCTATTTCGCCGATCCGGAAGACCTGATTCCGGACAATATCCCCGTGCTCGGATTCCTCGATGACGCGATCATGATCGAAGTCGTGCAGCAGGTGCTGCAGCCGGAAATCCAGGCCTACGCCGAATTCTGCGAGTACCGCGCCGAGGAAGCCGCACACCGCGGTGCCGATGCGGCAAAGCTCGGGCGTGAGGATTGGCTCGAGGACCGCCGCGCCGAACTGCACGCGCGCATGCGCGCACGCCGTACATCCTATGCGCCCAGCGCGGCATGGTCGTCGCACTTCAAGTTTTCCTGATCCAACGCGAATCCGCTCGTCTGCGCGGCGCGGTTTGCCAATCATTGCAACGCCAAGAATGACGAATATGCCGGCGACAAGCCAAGCGTCGTGTCCCAACGTCGGCATCAGGAAACAGCCCGGACAAGATGTGTATGCGCTAGCGTACTCTTCGAGGTGGAACGCTCGCGGCGTACTCAGAACCAGCGTGAGCAATGCGGTAGCGATGACCCACGGGATTTCGTAGACCAAATCTCGATGAAGCGCGGAACAGGATTTACGGTCGTTCCAGAATGGCCGTCACGCCCATGCCGCCGGCGGTGCAGATCGAGATCAGGCCGCGCCCTGACCCCTTCTCCTCAAGCAATTTGGCAAGCGTGGCAACGATGCGCGCGCCGGTGGCGGCGAACGGATGGCCAAGTGCGAGGCTTGATCCGTTGACGTTGAATTTGCTCATGTCGATGCTGCCCAGCGGCTTGTCGCGACCCAGCCGGTTCTTGCAGTAATCCGCGCTTTCCCATGCGCGTAGCGTGCAAAGCACCTGGGCAGCAAATGCTTCGTGGATTTCGTAGAAATCGAAATCCTGCAAGGTCAAGCCAGCCGCGTCGAGCATGCGCGGTACCGCGATCGTCGGCGCCATCAGCAAGCCTTCGCCGTGCACGAAAGTCCACGGCGGCGACTTCGGCATGCGGTCAAATAAGCCTGTGGCTTGAGTTTGCGCGCGACGGCCCATGCCTCGCTGGCCAGCAGCAGCGACGGCGGCACCGTCGGAAAGGCCGGTTGAATTGCCTGCGGTCAGCGTGCCTTTGCCGGAACGTCTTGTCGAACGCGGGCTTCAGCGCCGCGAGTTTTTCCATTGATGTATCTGCGCGCAGGAAACCGTCGCGCTCCAGTCCGCGGAACGGCATGACGAGATCTTTGAAGAATCCGCGTTCGTAGGCGGCGGCGAGCTTTCATGTGGCTCGATAGTGCCAGCGCATCCTGATCTTCGCGCGAGATGTGCCACTGTTTGGCCATCAACTCGCAGTGATCGCCCATCGACATGCCGGTGCGCGGCTCGGCCACGCCGGGAAAACTGGGCTTGAGTTCGCCGAACGAGAATCCGCGCACAGCGGTCTTGAGTTTATTCATCGCACCGCGGGCGCGATTGACAGCGAGCAAGCGTTGTTGCAATGCGCGGCTGTAGACAATCGGCACGTCGCTGGTGGTATCCGCGCCGCCGGCAATACCCGCTTCGATCTGGCCGGCAGCAATCTTGTTGGCAATGATGATGGCATTGTCCAGCGATGTGCCGCAGGCGCGCGCGGTGGTGATGCCCGGCGTGGTTGGTGCCAGTCCCGAGGACAGTGTTGCCTCGCGCGCCAGATTCCAGTCCGAGACATGCTTGATCACCGAGCCGAACGCTACCTCGCCCAGTTCCACGCCGTGAAGATCGAAACGTTCCACCAGCGCGCCCAATGCCTTGACCGCCATGCCGAAATTGCCGACATCGGCGTATGCCGTATTGTTGCGACAAAACGGAATACGTACACCGCCGAGGATGGCGACACGTTGGGTTGTGGTCATGAGGCGTCCTTCGCAAGCGGTGGTTGGGAACGGCGGAAACCGCGCCGTCAAGACATGTCGAGGCTATTGTATGCCTTGCGATTGCGATCCTGAAACCGGAGTCACGAACATTGCCGTTGCCTCACGCCACATGTGCCACGCCTCGGGTGCTTCGCGCAGGCGCGCATCGAGATGCTGTGCATAATTGCGCATGACTGCCTCGAGCGATGAGTCCGCAGGCAGCGCCTCGAGGCGCAGTGTTCGCGCGCCGGTGTCGAAATCCAGGGCAACACTGAAAAGTACGAGCGGCACACCCGCTTCCAGTCCCAGATCGGCCAGTCCAAGCGGAAACCGGACTTCGCCATCGAACAGCGCCAATCGGGCAAATCGTTGCTGCGGATGCACGGGCAAATCGAGCATGCCGACAATGCTGCGCCCGGCGCCGAGTGCATCGCGGGCCGCCGCCGAACTGCCGCCGGTAAACAGCGCGCCGGCACTGCCGATCCTGCGCAGGGCCCAGCCGCGGAATCGGCCGAACCAGTGGGAGGCGCGCGTCAGACCCAGGGCCCGCCCCTGCGCGCGACGCGCGAGAAAGTGCGCGGCGATTCCGTGGTTACGCAGGACAGGCCAAATCCAATTGCCTGCGCCCCAGTGGTAGGTCAGCAGCACGCATGTTGCCGATTTGGGCAATTGGCCGATTTGCACGACGTATCGTCGACGCCAGCGTTTGCCGCGAAGCAGCGTCAGATATACGTCGGCGTGATCGACCAGCCGTAGCAGACGAAAGCGGGATTTCCACTGCGTCGCGTCGCTGTCCGGGCAGTGCGGTTGCGCCGCCGCCCATGCCGGTTCGACCGCTTCACGATACAGTCTCTCGCTGCGCGACACCCGCTTGAGAATCGCGAAACCCCATCGCCACGGCAGCAACGACACGAATGCCGGCAGCAGGAACAGGGTCAGTGCGTCGGCGCTGCCGCGGCGAATTCGATCCAGCAACATTAACGGGCCTTGCTCGCAGGCATCGAAACAATCATGTGTCGGCGCCGGAGTCGCGGCGCATCGGCTTGCAATACATCCGATAGTGTTCCTCGCACAACCCCAACCCGGCATAGGTTTGTTGTGCCTGCGTGTTTTTCTTCTCGACGTACAGGCGTATGCCGACCACATCGGTACGCGCGCGCGCATTGTGCTCGACGGCCAGGTACAACGCCCGGAAAACGCCGCGCCGGCGCTGTTGCGGGTGTATGTAGACGCTTTGCAACCACCACCAATTGCCGTTGCGCCAATCACTCCATTCGAACGTAACCATCAGGCAGCCCACGACAACACCCGCACTTTCGGCGACCAGGTAAAACCCGCGACTCGAATCGGTGAGTACGGCCTGGGTACCCGCCCTGAGTCTGGGTCGATCCAGTTGTTTGGCTTCGGTTTCCATTGCCATGGCGGCATTGAACTCCACCAGCACGTCGAGATCGCCCTGAACGGCCGCACGCACCTTCAAATCCGAAATTGCGGTCATCATCTTTTGTCCGCTTTGGGTTTGCGTCGGCGCGACGCGCCGAGTTTGCGCGTCAGTGTATTGCGTCCGAGGCCGAGCTGTTCGGCCGCATGGCTGCGATGATTGTCGTGTTGTGCCAGTGCGGCAGCGAATACGGTTTGCTCGAATTGCCCGCGCAGTTGCGCGTAGATATCGCGATCGCCGTTGTCGAGGCGCTCGCGCACATGCCGCAGCAGCGGTGCGCGCCATTCATCAACGCTGCCTGCGTCCGGCTTCGGCCGCGTATCCGGCAGATCCTGCACGCGGATCTCGCGACCGGGAGCCATCACCGCCAGGCGCCGGCAAAGATTTTCCAATTGCCGGATATTGCCCGGCCATGGCAATTGCACCAGTGCACCGAGCGCTGCGGGGGAAAAGCGCTTCGGCTGCAAGCGCATGTCTGCGGCAGCGCGTGCCAGAAACCGCGATGCCAGCAGCGGGATATCTTCACTGCGTTGTTCCAGATCGGGCAGATGCAGACGCACGACGTCCAGTCGGTGCAGCAAATCGGCGCGGAATTCGCCACGCGCCGCCCTGCCTTCGAGATCCTGGTGCGTCGCGGCTATGACACGCACATCGGCCCGAATCAACTCGCGGCCACCGACGCGGTAAAACTCGTTTTCCGCGAGAACGCGCAACAGCCGTGTTTGCAATGGCAGCGGCATGTCGCCGATCTCGTCGAGGAAAAGCGTGCCGCCTTCAGCCTGCTCGAAACGCCCCGGGTGACGCTTGACTGCGCCGGTGAAGGCGCCGGCTTCATGGCCGAACAATTCGGATTCGAGCAACTCCGACGGAATCGCCGCGGTGTTCATGGCGACGAACGCGCGAGCCGCCCGGCCACTATGGCGATGCAGCGCACGCGCCACCAGTTCCTTGCCGGTTCCGGTGGCTCCGGTCACGAGCACGTTCAAATCGGTGGCGGCGATGCGGCCGATATGGCGGAACATCTCGCGCATGGCAGGTGCCTGACCGATCAGTTCCTGCTCCGGCTCAATCGCGGGCAAGGCCGGCGGCGGTCGCGTCTCGGCCAGGGCGCGTTCGACGGCGGCGACCATCTGGTCCAGGTCAAAAGGTTTCGGCAGGTAGTCGAACGCGCCATTGCGATACGCCGCCGCGGTCGAGGCAACATCGGTGAACGCGCTGATGACGATGACCGGTGCCGCGATCGATCGCGCCTTCAGCGTTTCCAGCAATTTCAGCCCGCTCGAACCGGGCATGCGCACATCGCTGATCACGACATCGGGCGAGGTCTCGTCGAGCGCGGCGAGCAACGATTCCGCGTCGACGAATTCACGCACACCCACGTCGATTTCTGCCAGTGCCTGACTCAGCACAAAGCGAATCGCGTTGTCGTCGTCGGCGATCCAGACTTCAGGCACGGGACGACTCCAGGGGCAGGATCAGGCTGAACACCGTGTTGCCCGGCATGCTGCGAAAACTCAACTGTCCAGCCTGTTCCGCGGCGATCTCCTGCGCCAGCGCCAAACCGATCCCGGTGCCTTCCGGGTTGCTGGATACCAGCGGCAGAAACAGCGTATCGCGCAAGCCTTCCGGAATACCGCAGCCGTTGTCGACAATATCCACGCGCGCCGCAAGCCGGATCGCCTCGCCGGCGACCGCTACATTGTGTTGCGCGCGCGTGCGCACAGTCAAAACGTTCGCAGATGCCTGGATGGCGTTGCGCATCAGGTTCAAAAGCAACTGTAATAGACGGTCGGCGTCGGCACGCAAGTTCGGCAGGCTGGGATCGTAGTCGCGCTCGATGCGCACACGAGGCTCGACTTCGGCGCTGATCAGCGCGCACGCGCGTTCGCACACTTCGTGCAGGTTGATCATGCTCAAATGGGGTTTGCCGCCTGGATGCAGCAATCGATCGGTCAACGCCGCCAGACGGTCGGCCTCGCTGATGATCAATGCAGCCAGATGCTTTTGCTCCACATCGCCGCTGCGCCGTTCCAGCAACTGTGCCGCGCCGCGTAAACCGGCCAGCGGATTTTTCACTTCGTGTGCCAGTCCACGCAGCGTATGCGAGATCTTCGATGTGGATTCGCTATCCAGTGTGCTGCGCTTGTGCAGTTCGATGAGCACGCCGCTTTTGCCCCACGTACTCAGTGCCATGTCGACGCGGGACGGGCATGCAGGCAGCATTACATCGCGCAACATCACGGTGGTGCCGAGGGTGCGCATGCGCTGGATCGATGCACTCACCGTTTCGGCAATCGCCCCGATCCGGGTCAACGGGCAGGCACGCCAGCGCGGTAGACCGGTAATTTCGATGAATGCCGGATTGACATGGATAAAGCACAGGTCGGCGTCGAGTATGCCGATCCCGGTGGCCAATTGATCCAGCAGCGCGAAGGTTGGGTGCTGCGGCAACAAACCCGGCATGTGATCGGCGCCCATTGCACGATTTTAGTGCAATGGGCGCCGCGGTGCACGCAAAGGGCGCAGCGATCCCTATCAGATCGAGTAGTACATCTGGTATTCGATCGGATGGGTTGCTGCCCGGAAGCGCGTCACTTCGACCATCTTCGTCTGAATGTACGCGTCGATGAAATCGTCGCTGAACACGCCGCCGGCCTTGAGAAAGGCGCGATCCTTGTCCAAAGCATCGAGCGCGGCGTCGAGGCTGGCGCACACTTGTGGAATGTTTTTTTCTTCCTCGGGCGGCAGATCGTACAGATCCTTGTCCATCGGCGCGCCGGGATCGATCTTGTTCACGATGCCGTCGAGGCCAGCCATCATCAGTGCAGTGAAAGCCAGATAGCCGGAATTCATTGGATCTGGGAAACGCAATTCGATTCGGCGCCCCTTCGGCGAGTGCACAAAGGGTATGCGACAACTGGCCGAACGATTGCGTGCGGAATAGGCGAGCATCACCGGCGCTTCAAAACCCGGCACGAGGCGCTTGTAACTGTTGGTCGTTGAATTGGTGAACGCATTGATCGCTCGCGCGTGCTTGAAGACGCCGCCGATGTAGTACAGCGCCGTCTGCGACAGACCGCCGTAAAGATCGCCGGCAAACAGGTTGGTGCCCCCTTTGGCCAACGATTGGTGCACATGCATGCCTGAGCCATTGTCACCGACGATGGGTTTTGGCATGAACGTGGCGGTCTTGCCATTGGCGTGGGCGACGTTGCGGATCACGTATTTCAAGGTCTGCAGCTCGTCGGCCTTGCGCGTGAGCGTACTGAAGCGGGTGCCGATTTCACATTGTCCGGCGGTGGCGACTTCGTGATGGTGCACTTCCACGGTCAGACCCATCGCTTCGAGCGTCTTGCACATTTCGCTGCGCAGATCGCCGAGCGAATCGACCGGAGAAACCGGGAAGTAGCCGCCTTTGACGCCGGGGCGGTGTCCCGAATTTTCGCCATCGAGCTTGCGATTGGAACTCCAGACCGCTTCTTCGGAGTCGATCTCATACGACGATCCACTCATCTCGTTGCGCCAGCGCACCGAATCGAACACGAAGAATTCAGGTTCTGGTCCGAAGAACGCGCTGTCGCCGATTCCGGTCGATTTCAGGTATGCCTCGGCGCGGCGCGCAATCGAACGCGGGCATCGCGAATACGCCTGCATGGTGCTTGGTTCGAGCACGTCGCAGATCAGGATCAGGGTGGGATGGGCGCTGAATGGATCGAGCACGGCGCTTTCGGAATCGGGCATCAAAACCATGTCCGAATCGTTGATGCCTTTCCAGCCGGTGATCGAGGAACCGTCGAACATCTTGCCGTCCTCGAACGTCGAGGCGTCGACGGCATGCGTGGGAAAACTGACGTGGTGCTGTTTACCGAGCATGTCGGTAAAACGCAAATCGACGAATTCGACGTCGTGTTCGCGGATGAGCTCAAGAACTTTCTCGTGGGACATGGCAGGCCTTTACGGTGAGTGAGGAAACTGCATATCTACAGCAAGGCCGGTGCCAATCGAAAAAATGTTTTATTATCAGCTAGATAAGCCAATCCGGATGCATCGAAACGATGCAGGTTGAACTAAAGTTGTGCTGAAATTTCGACTGAATGCATCATATTGGTGCTATAGGGCTTCGAATTTGTATTCGCTCGTTACTCTCCAAGTGCCGCCGCTGCAGGGCGGTTTTCATTCGGATGTGCCCGCAACTGATTGGCGTTTCGTGACGAGCAAGCCATTCGAGCGCCGCAGCAAGCGGTTCGCGCAGTTCGGCGCCGTCCCCGTATGCACTTTGCAATGCGGTGCGTACTATCTGCGCGCCCTGGCAAAGGTCGTTCACGCGTACCAGCCATGCCGCGTAGCCAACGCGGCGCCGGGACCGCCTGGATCAATGGCGAGAACGGTCAATGCAGCTCGATGAAACGCGCGTAGCGGTCTTGCTGGTTGGCCAGGTCGGCCACAACCAAAAAGCCCGACGACATCTTGCTCCTTGCGTTCCGGCTGACCGGCAAATTCATCACCTGCTGCCTCGTTTGAAGCCGTTCGGCATCGGCCTGTACCGGGCGTGTTCCGGCAACAGCTCAAAAACGCGACGACTTTCGCGGCATCGTTTTCACCAAGCCGGTGGCGCAACACCGCGACCAGATACAACGCATCGGCATCGTCCGCTTGGCTTCGCGGAAACTTGCGATAGCCTTCTTCGGCATTGGCAACGTCGCCGCTGCGGTGTGGTTCCGGCGCCTGATCAAGCGTCATGACGTCGAACAGTGGACAACGGTGATGACGCGGCGCACGTTGTGCCAAAGGCAGGCGTTGACCGCTTCGGTTACCCTACGCGTCGGACCGAACCACCCTACACCATGACTGAAACTCGAGACTTGGCGACCTTGATTCGCGCGGCTACGCCGTTGCTGGTGATCGAGACTGCGGAGGAAATCCGCGCCATCGCCACCTTCCGCCAAACGATCGCGCAAGTATTGCGACCGCTGTACCGTTGGAGCATTACCGATGGGTTGCGGAGGCTGGATATTGCCGCCGCGCCCGACGACGATGAGCTGCGGGCTGCGCCGGATGCCAGTGCCACCTTGATGGCGATCAAGCGCCATCCTGCTGCGGGCATCTATTTGCTGCTCGATTTCCAGCCATATTTGCGTTACAGCATGACTCTGCGGCTCCTGCGCGAGATCTGTCAGCGCGAGCACTGCGCGGCGCACACATTGGTGCTGGTGGCTCCGCATCTCGAATTGCCACCGGAGCTTGAGCCCCTGGCAACGCGCTATTGCTTGCCGTTGCCGGACGCGCAGGCATTGGCGCAGTTGGTCCGCGACGAGGCGTATGCCTATTCGCGCGATCACGACGGCAAAGCGGTCGCCGTTGACGCCGATGCGGCGCGCGCCGTCGTGCGCAACTTGCGCGGACTGGATCTGGAAAGCGCACGGCGCATCCTGCGTCAAGCCATCTACGACGACGGTGCAATCGGCCTGCGCGACGTCGCCAATATCATGCGCGACAAGTTCAACTTGTTGAACAAGGACGGCTTGCTCAGCTTCGAGGCGGATACGACGCAGTTCACCGATGTCGCCGGTATGGCTCGTCTAAAGCGCTGGATCGCGCAACGCCGAGGCGCGTTCCTCGGTGTAAAAGGCGCGGCAGGTCTTGATCCGCCCAAAGGCGTGTTGTTGCTCGGCGTGCAAGGTTGCGGCAAGAGCCTTGCGGCCAAAGCGATTGCCGGTGGGCTTGGTGTGCCCCTGGTACGACTGGATTTCGGCGTGCTGTACAACAAATATCAAGGCGAGACTGAGCGCAATTTGCGCGATGCGTTGGCGCGTGCCGGCAAACTCGCGCCATGCGTGTTGTGGGTCGACGAACTCGAAAAGGCGCTGGCGACCGGCGACAGCGACGATGGCGTATCACGACGTGTGCTCGGTTACCTGTTGACCTGGATGGAAGAGCGGCGCGATACGATCTTCCTTACCGCGACCGCCAATCAGGTACGCGAACTGCCGCCGGAACTGCTGCGCAAGGGACGTTTCGACGAGACATTTTTCGTCGATCTCCCGGGTGCGTCGGCGCGTGCGGACATCTTCACGATCCATCTGTCGCGGCGCGGACTCAAACCTGAGGATTTCGATGTTGCCGCGTTGGCTGCCGCAAGCAACGGATTTTCCGGTGCCGAGATAGAGCAAGCTATCGTTTCGGCACAATACGCCGCAGCTGGCGACAATGCCATGGTGGATCAAGCCTGTGTGTCGACCGCGCTCAAGGAAACGCGACCCCTGTCCGCGCTGATGGCAGAGCCAGTGGCCGCGCTACGCGCCTGGGCCGCTGGCCGCACGGTTTCCGTCGATTGACGAGGTCCCATTCAGAATGGCGTTCATCTGCGCGATGACGAATTCCTCGGCCCAGCTGCGAAGCGCCAAGCCGGTGATGAATCCGCAGTGACCGCCATGGGCGACGATCTTCAATTTTGTGGCCGGAGCCAGTTTCAAGGCGCGAAAATCAACGACGGGAATGACCGGGTCGTCCTCGGCCGTGAGAATCGTGGCCGGAACATCAAGATTGGCGAGCGTATCGCCGGCAATCGAGTAGCCGTCCAGATAATTGTCCAGCGTGCCGAAGTCGGTGTGCCGTTGCACCATGCTGCGCGTGAGTTCGCGCATGTTTCCGCGTAGCTCTTCGGCGCTGAAGAACTCGCTCTCCGGAAACAATTCCTGCTTGCGGCGCAAGGAACCACGCCATTTGTGCATGAAATAGCGTTCGTAAAACCATGGCGCATCCTCGATCGAGCGCAACCCCGCGCGCGGACTGATGACCGGGCAAACGGCAAATGCCCACGCCAATGGAATACCCGCGGCGTGCGCGCGCAGAGCAACGCGCAAAGCGAAATTGCCGCCGAGGGAAAATCCGCCAATCATCAGCGGACGCTGCGGAAGCAGTTCGCCGACTTTCTTGACTGCGTCGACCACTTCGTCGAGCCGGCGCGAATGAAACAGTCCGCGATTGAGATGATGTGTATTTCCGTGATCGCGAAAATTCAGGCGAAATACATCGCAACCCTCGTCGAGCAGACGGCTTCCAGTGTGCAACAAATAGCTCGATTGCGCGCAGCCTTCCCAACCATGCAAGAGCACAACGAGCGCACGCGATGGGTCGCTGACCTGCTGTCGCGTGTAAAAGCCCTGCAAGCGCACGCCATCGCTACAATCCAGAATGTGTTCGGTCGCGGCGTCGTCCAGTGTGGCGCGACGCCGACGAAACACCCAACGGCGTACACCGCTGGAAGCCAGAATCGATTGCACATGCGGGTTGCGTAGCCAGAACGGCGGATTGAATTCGTCCGATTCGGTCATGCGTCGGGAATCCCAAGCGCTGCGCCGATACGTGCGCGTGCGTCCGCCGCGATCTGGCGACGGCCATTGTGGTTTTGCCCAACCGGCTCAAGAAAATGTACTTCGGCGTCCATGCCTGGACCGCCGAGCAAGCGCACGAAGTTGGCAAAGAAACTTTCATGTTCGGCGAATGGCACGCGCAGGTCCATGCGGGAGTCGTGTCCGTACAGCAAGGCGACCGGCTGGATAGGCACATTTGCATCTAGCGCCACCTGGAAGATTCGCGCATGAAACGTCCGCAAGCGATCACCGGGTCCCGTACCGCCTTCCGGAAACACGCCAACAGCCATGCCTTCTCCCAGCCGTGCGACCACACGCTGCATGACAGAATTGAGGGAATGGCCACTGCCGCGCTGGTGGTAAATGGTGCCCGCACGAGTAGCCAGCCAGCCGACCAGCGGCCATCGTGCAATCTCGGCCTTGGCCACGAAACACATGATGCGCGTGCTGTGCATCAGTTCGATATCCAGCCATGAAACGTGATTGGCAACGAACAAGACGGCGCCTTGCAATGGCTCGCCAATGCGGTGGATGCGGAACCCGAAGATGCGCACAATGCGACCCGACCACCAGCGCGTCATCGCATGATCGAAGCGCTCTCCGCTGATCGCCACGCGTCTGGCCACGGGATTGAACGCCAACAGTGCGAGCGGAAATGCGATCAGCGCATGCAGCAGCAGCAACGGCGTGCGCCACAGATAGCGCAACGGTCGCAGCCAGTCATGGGATGGGGTGGAGATGGAATCTACCGGGGCATTCATCTGCGTGCATGGTAGCCAAGCGACGGTCGCATCGCTAGAGACAGCGATGCCGTTTGGCAGAGATTTGCTGCGGCTGCTGGTCAATCGTTCAGCTTGGCCAGTGCCTCGATCAGGTCTTGCACATGCTGCTCCCACCAGCGCGCTTCGGCGGCGAAGGGGAACGCTTTCGGGAATGCCGGATCGTCCCAACGCCGGGCGATCCAGCCGGCGTGGTGGATCTGGCGCATTATGCGCAACGGTTCGATCAGGGTCAGCTCGCGGGGATCGAAGTCGAAAAATTCAGTGTAGCCTTCGAGCAGCCAGTCGAGCGCGCGCGGACCGGACCCGAGCATCCACAAATCCTGTATCGCGGGGCCCATTCGTGCGTCGTCAAGATCGACGAAGTATGGACCGGCGTCGCTCCACAAGACATTGCCGGGATGACAATCGCCATGCAAACGCAGATTCCGAATCGGTCCTGCCCTGGCAAAGCGTTCGGCAATTTGAATGTCCAGCGATTCGACGGCGCGCGCATATCGATCGTGCAGTGGCGTCGGCGCCAATGTCGATGCCAGCACCGCCTGCGATGGCTTTTGGATCATGGTTACGCGGTCGAACACTCCGCGCGCGGCAAAGTTCTTGCGAGATCCAACGCCGTGCATGCGTGCGAGCAGTCGCCCCATCCACGCCAGATTCTCAGCGCCTTCGAGTTCCGGCGCGCGCCCGCCTTGACGCGGATAAATCGAGAATCGGAAATCTTCGTGACGCAACAACGTGCGTCCATCGAACGCTCGCGGCGCGACAATCGGCAATTCCGCGGCGACCAGTTCGAGTGCGAAGGCGTGCTCTTCGACAATCGCCGCATCCGACCAGCGTCCGCTGCGATAGAACTTGGCCACGACCGGCTGTGAATCTTCGATGCCGACCTGATAGACGCGGTTCTCGAAACTGTTGAGCGCCAGCAGGCGACCATCGGTCCGCAGACCCGAAGACTCGACCGCGGCAAGGACGACGTCAGGGCTCAGCCCCGCATATGGCGACGCCGTGGCGATCAATCGGCGGCCAGTTGCAACGATTGGCGTGGCACTACCGCCAGGGTAAGACGCGCGATACAAACCAGTTTGCGCTGCCCGTCTTCGATGCGGATTTCCCATACTTGGGTGCTCCGGCCCAAATGCAAAGCACGTGCGGTTCCGGTAACTTCGCCATGAGTGACCGCGCGCACATGATTCGCGTTGATGTCCAGACCGACCGCGAGTTCCTTCTCCGCATTCAGACACAGGTTTCCGGCGAGACTGCCCAACGTTTCGGCCAAGGCCACCGAAGCACCGCCATGCAGCAGGCCGAAAGGCTGCCGCGTGCGTGCATCGACCGGCATCGTGCCGCGCACAAAGTCGGCGCCGACTTCCGTGATGCGCACGCCGAGCGTGTCACACATCGTGCTGCGATTCCATGCATTCAAACGATCCAGCGAGGTGTCCTGTTTCCATGGCGACATCGGGTGGCTCCGGTGATGCTTGTCAGTGCGACTATATCAACGTCGTGGCGCAATCGGGCACAATCAACGGTGTGACCCATACCGTAACCTTGCAAGCCAGCGGCAAGCGCTTCGAAGTCGAGCCCGATGAGAGCGTGCTCGACGCGGCGCGACGCGCTGGTTTGGCGCTACCTTACAGTTGCCTGTCGGGGGTGTGCGGCAGTTGCAAGGCGACGCTGATTTCCGGCAATTGCCACTATCCGCACAATCCGCCGAGTGCTTTGAATGCTGCGGAAGTGGCCAGGCATCAAGTATTGCTGTGTCAGGCGGCGCCGCTTACGGACCTTGTCGTGGCCGCGCGCGAGGTGGCTTCGGTAGCGGATATGCCGCGACGCATGCTGCCGCTGAAGTTGACCGAGAAAACCCTGTTGGCCCCCGAGGTCATGCGCCTGGTGCTGCAACCGCCGCACGCGCAGCTACTTAATCGCCTGCCCGGTCAATACCTGGATGTGTTGTTGCCGGAAGGCAGACGCCGCGCGTTTTCGATCGCAAATGCGCCACATTCGGGAACGCATATCGAATTGCATGTGCGCCACGTTGCCGGCGGCGATTTCACCAACCACGTTTTTACCGATCTCAAAGAAGGATCGCTATTGCGGGTCGAGGGACCACTCGGAACATTCGTCCCCCGCGAGCACTCCGAACGACCGATGATTTTCGTGGCTGGCGGCACCGGATTCGCGCCTATCAAAACCTTGATTGAGCATTTTCTGCATCTCGGAACGCGTCGATCCATGATTCTGTATTGGGGGGCACGTACACCACGGGAATTGTATCTGCGCGAATTGCCCGAGCGCTGGATGCACGCACATTCAACGTTGCAATTCGTTCCGGTGATTTCCGATCCCGACCAAGCCGATGACATCGGCAGCGAACGCCTCGGGTTCGTCCACGAAGCCGTATTGGAGGATCATCCGGATATGTCGTCATTTGACGTGTACATGAGTGGGCCGCCAGCATTGATCGATTCTGGTCGGCGCAGTTTCGTCCAGGCCGGCTTGCCCGAGGATCGGCTCTACTACGATTCGTTCGATTACGCGCCAGACGTGCTTGCCCAGATTCTCAAGGCGCGTGCAGGAATTCACGACGCATGAACGCAATTGGAAAATTGACGTCGGGTTGTTTGCTGCTGTTGGTCGCAGTGCCCAGCGCGTACGCCCTGCGGTGCGGCAATCGTGTCGTGGGCACCGGCGACTACGATTTTCAGGTACGCGATCGTTGCGGCGATCCGTATTACATCGAAGATCACTTCGCACTGCTTGCGACCGGTGCCGATACGCCCGTGCAAACGATCCAGCAGACGGTTTACACCGCCTGGTTCTACAATTTCGGCCCGAGCCGACTGTTGGTGCGGTTGTTGTTTCGCGATGGCCGGCTCGTGCGCGAACGCACGCTTGGCCGTGGCGTTGACGACATCGGTGGTTCCTGTGCTCCGGCCGACTTGATAAGCGGAGCCAATAGTGGCGAACTCATCGCCAATTGCGGGCAACCTGTCTCCCGGAATTTGCATCCATTGGCGCAGGTGCGCCGACTGGGACCGGGGATTTACAGCCAGCGCGACGATTCCCGCGAAGATTGGATTTACGATCTCGGCGGGAATTTCCTCTACGTTTTGCACATGGTCAACGGCCACGTCGAAGCCGTGGAGCACATCGCACGATAAAAATCAGGCAGCAACGATTCAGTTCTTTGCGCCAGGCAAATCCAGTTGTGGAACACCGTGCACGTTGCGTTGTTCAATGGCGCTCGCCCGCGTGTCGAGAATTCCGCGAGTCGCAGAACTCGGCATCTGCGTGGCCTCGCCACGGGTGAAGCGCAACGCGTTGCGGTAGCAAATCGCCGCATCGGAAGTTGCGCCTTGTCCGTTTCGGCAATCTCCCAAGCTTTCCCAGAGTGGTGCCGACGCCTCCAGCGCGAGGCCGCGTTGCAGGTATTCGTTGGCCTTGCCCCAGACCTGCCCATAAATGCACAGGCGCCCAAGGGTGAGCAAAAGCCCGGGACTGTTTGGTTGCTTGTCCAGCCAGTTTTCAGCGCGCCGCAACCGCGAATCTGCACCGGCTTCACCGAGTTCGCCGTAAGTGCGTATCAACAATTCGGACCAGTTGCGTTGCAGCGCCGATTCCAGCTCATCCATCGCTGCAAGCGTTTGTCCCGATGCTGCAGCGCGGCGCGCGTAAGCCGAGATCGCTTCGGGCACGTTGCGTTGATTCCGACTCAAACCTGACCACAACGTGCCGAGACTGTCGGCATCCTTTGCGCCGCTCAAGGCGGCAGAAAGCACTCGAGCTTGCAGCGCATTGAACGTTGTTTCATTCAGGGTATTGCGTCGTATCAGTGCTTGGAGGGCTTCCAGCGCCAGTGCATTCTTGCCGCATAAGAGCGCCGCTTCGATTTGCAAGCAGCGTGCGTTGGGGGGCGCTGCATTTTCCAGCCTCGGAGTGTCGAACGACCGCAACGCGGCGTCTGCATCTCCGGTATCCAAAGCGAAGCGCGCACGCAGGATTTGTGCGGCAGCGGGGACCTCGTCGGATACTTTTCCCAGCAGATCGTTGGCCGATTCTCCCTCTCCCGTCGCATGCGCAGCGAATGCTGCAGCCAATAGCGCTGGAGCATGCAGTCCAGTCTGATGCGAGGCGCGATCCAGATCGCGCAACGAACGACGATAGTTGCCTTCGACGAGTGCGACCAGTCCGCTGGCGATGCGCTCGTGTCCACGTTTCTGCGCATGCCGTGACCATGCCTTGCTTGGCCATCGCAACACGCGCAACAACAAACTCAACAATCCGAACGCGAGCAGCAATGCGACAACGGCAAATACCACCGAGGTCTCGATGCTCGTGGAGCCGACCTGAATCAGCACATATCCAGGATCAGCTGCCAGCGTTTGCCAGCCAAACGCAGCGGCGCAAGCGACGACCAGCAAGCCGAGCAGCATGATCCAGAGTTTCACGGGGATAGCCCGGAATGCTTCTGCGTTGCGGCAGCGGGTTGCGGTTGCTCGGTGGGCCTCGGCAATACTGCTTTCGATGGCAAGGCGGACGGCGCACGCAAAGCGTGCGTCGCGCGCAGATTGCGCAGTTCCTTGAGCGATGCCCCAAACAGTTGCGGCGCAGGCGGGGCCAGCGTCGCGCCATGCAATGCATCCAATTGTTTCAATGTCGATTGCACGGCCGGGTCATCTCCCGCGAACGA
>CAVQCW010000004.1:592500-594533 GCA_963711075.1 uncultured Pseudomonadota bacterium
GGGGGTAGAGCACTGTTATGGCTAGGGGGTCATCGCGACTTACCAAACCATGGCAAACTCCGAATACCAAGACGTGCTACACGGGAGACACACGGCGGGTGCTAACGTCCGTCGTGAAAAGGGAAACAACCCAGACCTGCAGCTAAGGTCCCAAATTTACTGCTCAGTGGAAAACGATGTGGAAAGGCATAGACAGCCAGGAGGTTGGCTTAGAAGCAGCCACCCTTTAAAGAAAGCGTAATAGCTCACTGGTCGAGTCGGCCTGCGCGGAAGATTTAACGGGGCTAAGCGGTAAACCGAAGCTCAGGGTGTGTAGTCCTTCGGGGCTATACGCGGTAGAGGAGCGTTCCGTACGCCTGTGAAGGTGGATTGAGAAGGTCTGCTGGAGGTATCGGAAGTGCGAATGCTGACATGAGTAACGATAATGGGGGTGAAAAGCCCCCACGCCGAAAGCCCAAGGTTTCCTTGCGCAACGTTAATCGACGCAGGGTTAGTCGGCCCCTAAGGCGAGGGCGAAAGCCGTAGTCGATGGGAAGCAGGTTAATATTCCTGCACCTCTCGTAAGTGCGATGGAGGGACGGAGAAGGTTAGGCAGGCCAGGCGTTGGTTGTCCTGGGGAAAGGTGGAGGCGGGATCTTTGGCAAATCCGGGGAGCTAACGTTGAGCACTAAGACGAGCCCTTTAGGGCGAAGTGCTGATACCACGCTTCCAGGAAAAGCTTCTAAGCTTCAGCTTACGCAGACCGTACCGTAAACCGACACAGGTGGGTAGGATGAGAATTCTCAGGCGCTTGAGAGAACTCGGGTGAAGGAACTAGGCAAAATAGCACCGTAACTTCGGGAGAAGGTGCGCCCTTACTGGTGAATGGAGCTGAGGGGAGGGCCGCAGTGACCAGGCCGCTGCGACTGTTTATCAAAAACACAGCACTCTGCAAACACGAAAGTGGACGTATAGGGTGTGACGCCTGCCCGGTGCTGGAAGGTTAATTGATGGGGTCAGCCGCAAGGCGAAGCTCTTGATCGAAGCCCCAGTAAACGGCGGCCGTAACTATAACGGTCCTAAGGTAGCGAAATTCCTTGTCGGGTAAGTTCCGACCTGCACGAATGGCGTAACGACAGCGGCGCTGTCTCCACCCGAGACTCAGTGAAATTGAAATCGCTGTGAAGATGCAGCGTTCCCGTGGCAAGACGGAAAGACCCCGTGAACCTTTACTATAGCTTTACATTGAACGTTGAGTTCGTCTGTGTAGGATAGGTGGGAGGCTATGAAACTGTGGCGCTAGCTGCAGTGGAGCCAACCTTGAAATACCACCCTGATGTGCTTGACGTTCTAACCTAGGTCCGTTATCCGGATCGGGGACCATGTATGGTGGGTAGTTTGACTGGGGCGGTCTCCTCCCAAAGAGTAACGGAGGAGCACGAAGGTACGCTCAGCGCGGTCGGACATCGCGCACTGTGTGCAAAGGCATAAGCGTGCTTGACTGCGAGATCGACGGATCAAGCAGGTACGAAAGTAGGTCTTAGTGATCCGGTGGTTCTGTATGGAAGGGCCATCGCTCAACGGATAAAAGGTACTCCGGGGATAACAGGCTGATACCGCCCAAGAGTTCATATCGACGGCGGTGTTTGGCACCTCGATGTCGGCTCATCACATCCTGGGGCTGTAGTCGGTCCCAAGGGTATGGCTGTTCGCCATTTAAAGTGGTACGCGAGCTGGGTTCAGAACGTCGTGAGACAGTTCGGTCCCTATCTGCCATGGGCGTTGGAGATTTGAGAGGGGCTGCTCCTAGTACGAGAGGACCGGAGTGGACGAACCTCTGGTGTTCCGGTTGTCACGCCAGTGGCACTGCCGGGTAGCTATGTTCGGAAGCGATAACCGCTGAAAGCATCTAAGCGGGAAGCGCGCCTCAAGATGAGATCTCCCGGGCCACAAGTCCCCTAAAGGAACCATCAAGACTAGGTGGTTGATAGGTCAGGTGTGTAAGTGCAGTAATGCATTGAGCTAACTGATACTAATGATCCGTGCGGCTTGAT
>CAVQCW010000005.1:0-635064 GCA_963711075.1 uncultured Pseudomonadota bacterium
GGTTATAACTGGCAAGCCATTCAGCTCGGCGAAGCGCGATCTATAGGTGGCGGATACCAATTTGGGTGGGATTTGTCGATAACAGGAGGCGCTGGGATATCGACTGTAACGGATGGGAAGGTGGAGTCATGTGGATGCAACTAAAAGGATATGCAGGCATGGCTCCGTCGAAGCTTGTAAGCTACCTGCTGCTAATTTCCCTAGCGTTGTTAGGTGTATTGCTATCGATTCTCAATTTCCAAAATGCACGCGAGTTTCTTATAGGGAAGTGGGCGATTTGTGGTGTGCTGGCCGTGATAGCAATGGGCCTACTGTTGCTAGAGCTTCGCTACTTTTCCAGACCTGCTCGCTGGTCGATACTGCCTTTGGTTAAGGCTTTTTTTGTTTCGGCTCTTGTGCTTGTCTTGGCTTCAATTGTCTTGACAATACTAGGATACGAAGAGTTTTCGACCGAGGTATTTTTGCGTGCACCGTTTCTCCCGGTTGCCGCGATTTTTTTATCCACCGTCACGACGGCAGCAATATATCTTTTACTCGCGAAGAAATAGTCAGGCACACCCGATGCATCTTGCGATGGCAGCCAAAGGGGCGCGTGAGGCGCCCCTTTTTCGTTGCGGCTCAGCGCATTGGGTTGGCAGCGCAAGTGGCAGCCGAGAGCCGCCATTGGCTGCCGAGCTGCGCGTGTAGTGCCATTCACCGCACAGCAATGCGGTTTGCGTGCATTGTTGTAGCACGCACGCGAGCGTTGTAGTACGGAATGCTGCATGGCGTGAGGGTTTGCGGGTCGGCGACTACACACCCTTTTATCTTGCTTCGTTGCTCAGCTTCACTCTTAACAAGCGATGCAAGATAAAAGGGTGTGGCGCGCGGCATGCTGGAAGCCTTGCGGCACAACGATTCCGGCGCGCCATTGCGGGGGCATGTGCGCCACGACCGGCACGAAATCGCGCAGCGATGCGGCGCATCGTTGGCGCACGTCGGCTGTGGCATCGTCTGACACCGCACGCGACGCAGCCGGCGACGTCCACGAGACGCGTTCTCGGTGAGCCGCGAGAATGGTTCTCGCCGAGATCGAGCGGCGGCGCGAGAGGCGTTCTCGGGCGCCAGTTCGCGCTGCCCGACAAGGAATCTCAGCCGGTGGCAACGCGGCCGCCGTGATAGCCGCGAACCTCCGGCCCACCTTGCGGGTGGGCGCCCCGATCGGGGATGCTTCGGGTCGGCCGATGGCCGTCCCTCAGCAGCACACATTACGCACTGCGTGCTCGACGTGTAGCGCCGTTTGCGCCGCAAGCGGAACGCATGCTGCCGGCGCGGCGGCGCCGACTATGGCGCAGCAGCGCGGCTTGAGCGAGCAAGCGATTCGCATGCGCGCTCGGAGCGGTCACCCGAGCCGGGCGAGCGCTTGCTTGGCAGTGATGATGACAATGTCCTGGTGCTGGCCGAGATCGAGCAAATCGCGGTCGCCGGAGACGATGGCATCGGCGTGCGCGGCGATGGCGCAGGCAATGACATGATCGTCGTCGGGATCGTTCGGCACGATGCGCGGGATCGACGGCGGCGAGACGCGCAGCGCCAGTTCGTCGTACTTGGCGATGGCCTGCTCGACCGAGGATTGCTTGCGCGCCAGCGGCACGGCCAGATGCGGCCTGGCCAGTACCTCGCGCAGTTCGGCGAGCAAGACCGGTGAGGTGAACAGCAGCACGTCGCCGGTTACGGCGGCGTGCAGCAGTTGCAGCGGCGTGCCGCCGAAGACCAGCGCCGAGACGACGACGTTGGTGTCGAGAACGAGCCGCACCGTCAGGACTGACGGGCGCGGCGTTCGGCGCGGTACGCCTTCACTTCGGCAACGATCTCCTCGTCGCTCATCGGCGGAATCCCCGCTGCACGAATCTCGTCTGCCAGCCGAAGCAGCTCGCGCCCGGCTTCGCGGCGCATGGCGTCTTCGAGAAGCTGCCGGATGGCCGCATCGGACAGCAGGCCGGCATTGCGTGCCCGCTGCGCGAGATCGTCGGGAAGCGAAACGGTGACTTGGGTCATGGCGTTATTCCTTTAGCGACCGGCCTGGGCCAGCACTGAATCGAGCACTTGCAGGATGGCCTGCTGCTTGATCTTGGGCAACTGCTGGAGTTGTTCAAGCTGCCGCTGGATGCGCGGTGCGGGGCCGCGTTTGGTCGTGCGCCTGGGATCGGCGTCGCCGACCAGTTCTTCGATCGACACGCTGAGCGTCTGCGCGAGCGTGCGCAGCGATTCCACGGCAATGCGGGCGACGCCGCCCTCGTAGTGCGCCATCGTCTGCTGGGCGATGCCGAGCACTTCGGCCAGTTGCACTTGTGTGATGCCGAGCGCTTTGCGCCGCTCGGCAATACGCTGGCCGAGTTGCACGTAGAAGGCTTTTTCCTTGGCGGCCATGAGGGCGTCAGTAGGCAGGTTAGAGGTGGTCAGCATAACGGCGACTCCGGTAGCGACGAGTTGACTATACTCATATTATGAGTACCATAACCGTGAGTTAATTTTTACTCAACCCCCTTGACAGCTTTTTGCGAGGAATCCGCATGGCACGTATCCCGAGCGAGGAAATCGACCGGCTCAAGTCCGAAGTGCCGGTGCTGACGCTGGCCGAAGCCAAAGGGATCGCGTTGGTGCACCACGGCGCCGACTGGCACGGCCGTTGTCCATTCCACGAGGACAAGACGCCGAGCCTGGTTATCTCGCCGGCGAAGAACCTGTGGCATTGCCTGGGTGCGTGTCGCACCGGCGGCTCGGTGATCGACTGGGTAATGCGCGATCAGCGCATGAGCTTCCGGCACGCGGTCGAATGGCTGCGTGCGCACGCCGGAACGTTGACGCGTGAGGCGGTTCCGTCGGCGCCGCCGAAGTTGATTGCGCCGCTGGCGGCCAGTGAGGATGACGCAGCGTTGCTCGATGACGTGATCGAGTTCTATCACGCGACCTTGAAGCAGTCGCCCGAGGCGTTGGCGTATCTGGCGCAACGGGGGCTTATGCATCCGGACGTGATCGATCACTTCCGGTTGGGGTATGCGAACCGGACGCTCGCGTACCGGTTGCCGGAAAAGCAGATCAAGTCCGGTGCTGCGGTGCGCGGGCAATTGCAGCGGTTGGGCTTGCTGCGCACCTCCGGTCACGAGCACTTCAATGGTTCACTCATCGTGCCGGTGCTGGATGCGGCTGGGCATGTGGTGGAAGTGTACGGGCGCAAGTTGCGCGACGACCTGCGTCCGGGCACGCCCGTGCACCTGTACGTGCCCGGCCCGCATCGCGGCGTGTTCAACCTGGCTGACTGGCGCGGCAGTGACGAAGTGATCCTGTGCGAAGCGCTGATCGACGCGCTGACGTTCTGGTGCACAGGCTTCCGCAACGTCACTAGCGCCTACGGCGTGAACGGGTTCACCGACGAACTGCTGCAGGCGTTCGTCGTGCATGGCGTCAAGCGCGTATTGATCGCCTACGATCGCGACGAGGCCGGCGACCGTGCGGCTGAGGACTTGGTGCCGAAACTGTCCGCACACGGCATCGACAGTGCACGCGTTCTGTTCCCCAAGGGTATGGACGCGAATGCATATGCGCTCAAGGTTGCGCCGGCCGACAAGAGTTTGGGCCTGGTGTTGCAGCAAGCCGTTACCATCGGCAAAGCAAAATCTGTCGTGACGGCTGCTCCCATCGCGCTGTCATCGGCAGAGCCAGAGATAAGTATACAAAGCAGCGTTGTGGAATCTCCCGCTTTAGTCGCGGCTGTTGCACCTGACACGTTGGAACCTATTGCCGCCGACGTGAGCGAGCAGCAGATCATCGTCACGTTCGGCGACCGGCGTTACCGCGTGCGGGGTCTGGCGAAGAATCTGAGTGCCGACACCTTGCGCGTCAACGTGTTGGTCAATGGCGCTGCGGATGCGTTGCACGTGGACACGTTCGACCTGTACGCGGCAAAAGCGCGGCAGGTGTTCGTGAAGCAATCGGCATCCGCGCTCGGCGTCGAGGACACGGTGATCGAGCGCGACCTGGCGCGGCTGCTGTTGAAGCTGGAAGAACTGCAGGACACGACGATCCGTGCGGCGGTCACGCCGAAAAAGGCCGAGCCAGCGTTGACGCCCGAACAGCATGACGCCGCGATGCAGTTGCTGCGCGATCCCGCGTTGGCCGAGCGCATCGTGCAGGACGTGGCAGCGATCGGCGTGGTCGGCGAGGACGCCAACGCCCTGGTCGGGTATCTGGCGGCGGTGTCGCGCAAGCTGGAACGGCCCCTGGCCATATTGATCCAGTCCACCAGCGCCGCAGGCAAAAGCACATTGATGGACGCGCTGCTGTCGCTGATGCCCGAAGCCGAACGGGTGCACTACTCGGCGATGACCGGACAATCGCTGTTCTACCTGGGCGAAGGTGACCTCAAGCACAAGATCCTCGCGATCGCCGAGGAAGAAGGCGTGCGCCAGGCCGCGTATGCGTTGAAGCTGTTGCAATCTCAAGGTGAGCTGACCATCGCGAGCACCGGCAAGGATCCGACAACGGGCAAACTCGTCACCGAGGAATACCGGGTCGAAGGCCCGGTGATGTTATTCCTGACGACGACCGCGATTGATCTGGACGAAGAACTGCTCAATCGGTGCCTCGTGCTCACGATCAACGAGTCACGCGAGCAGACCGAGGCGATCCACGCGCGTCAGCGTTCCGCACGCACGCTCACCGGTTTGCTGACGACCAAACACGCGGATGCCATCCGCCGCGTGCATCGCGCAGCGCAAACTCTGTTGCGTCCCCTTGCCGTCGTCAACCCTTATGCCGAACGCCTGACGTTCCGTTCGGAATCCACGCGTATGCGCCGCGATCACGCGAAGTATCTGACGCTGATCGATGCAATCGCGTTCCTGCACCAGTACCAGCGTCCGGTGAAGACGGCGACGGTCGCCGGTGAGGCGATCGAGTATGTCGAGGTCACCTTGGACGATATCGCGTTGGCGAATCGTCTAGCGAGCGACGTGCTGGGGCGCTCACTCGATGAACTACCGCCGCAGACACGGCGCGTGCTTGGCGTGATCGTGCGGCAGGTCGAAGAGCGTATGCAGCGGCAGAACATGGCACGCAGCGACGTGCGCTTTACGCGCAAGGACGTGCGTGCACTGGTCGGCATCACTGACACGGCGTTGCGCTTACACGTGGATCGTTTGGTCGAGCTGGAATATCTCTTAATCCATCGCGGTAGCACTGGGCAGCGCTTCGTCTACGAACTGCTGTTCGATGGCG
The DNA here is from genome assembly GCA_963711075.1 of uncultured Pseudomonadota bacterium. GTDB lineage: Bacteria > Pseudomonadota > Gammaproteobacteria > Xanthomonadales > Rhodanobacteraceae > Rudaea. The sequence goes on from CAVQCW010000005.1 coordinate 5,257, forward strand.
ACGTGGGCAATCCGCTGCCGCAACTCGTCGGCCTACTCGATGCGGATACGTTGCGAACCTCGCACCCCCAACGGGCAACCTCACAGGGTGAGAAGGCAAACCTCACACCCCGCTCGCACCCCGAAAACACCCACCTTGCACCCGCCTTGCAGGCAATCGACACACCCCGCATTGCGAGCGCTGGTGCGGGTTCTTCTTCTTTAGTTGCTGCTTTAGAAGAAACTCCACTTCCCCGGTCGCCGCGCGTGGCGCCGTATCGTAGGTACAACGGCACCGCTGTTGTGCCATGAGCGCGCTGTGGGGCGTGCTGCTGCACCAGTTCCTCGATGCGAGTGCAGCGAAGGGACTCACGCCGGCCACGGTGACGACGCGCAAACGTGGCCTGGCGCGCTTCATCGCCTGGTGCGATGAGCGCGGTCTGTCCGCTGCCGACATCACGCTGCCAATCCTGGAGCGCTATCAGCGATTCCTGTTCCACGCGCGCAAGCGCGATGACACGCCGCTGGCGTTGGCGTTCCAGCACCAACTGCTGCTGCCGATCAATGCGCTGTTCCGCTGGTTGGTGCGTACCGGGCAGCTGCCGGCCAATCCCGCGGCTGACCTGGAGTTACCGAAGCTGCCGCAACGCTTGCCGCGCACTTGGCTCAGCGTCGATGAGATCGAACGGGTGTTGCGGCACGTGGCGATCTATGGCGACGTCGGTGTGCGCGATCGCGCCATCATCGAAACCCTCTACAGCACCGGCCTGCGTCGCTTCGAGCTGCTCGGCATGACCTTGCGCGATGTGGACGAACGCGCCGGCATCGTGTTCGTGCGTGAAGGCAAGGGGCGCAAGGATCGCGTGGTGCCGATCGGCGAGCGCGCGCTGGCGTGGCTGGTCAAATATCGTGATGACGTTCGGGTGCTGTGGCTCGCCGGACTCGATGACGGCCGCTTGTGGTTGCGCCCGGACGGCAAGCCGTTGCGCAAGAACCAGCTTACCGACCGCATGAAAAAACTCATCACAGAGGCCGGCATCGACAAGCCCGGCGCGTGCCACATCCTGCGCCACTCGATGGCCACGCACATGCTCGATCACGGCGCTGACGTGCGCTTCGTGCAGGCGATCCTCGGTCACTCGCAACTGAGCACGACGGCGATCTACACGCACGTGGCGATCGGCCAGCTCAAGGCCGTGCACGCCGCCACGCATCCGAGCGCGAGCCTGACACGCAAGCCGGCGGCGCCGGAACCACCCGACGCCTGACCGCTCGTCCAGCAGCGCGCAGCTAAGAAAAAAATCGCTTGCCGTGCGGTGTGCCGCAGGGTAGAAAACCGTCTCAAGGGATTTTTTTGCCGGAGCTGATCTGCGTCCATGCTCGCCGCACTCGCCAGGCCGCACCGCATCAAGCAAAGCCATCGTCGGCGTCGGCGAATCGCGTCGGGCGCGCTAGACTACAACTACTTCAGGGATTACGAGCCGGGGATGGGGAGATATGTGGAGAGTGATCCGATTGGGTTGCGGGGGGCGATAGATACATATGCCTACGTTCGCGATAATCCACTAATATACTTTGACCCATCGGGGTTAAAGACTGTCTGTGTGCCGAGCACCAAATCCTATAGCGCTTGGTTCCCTGGAAAAGGTGATGTGACCTTTACCTACGAAGGTCGTAATTGTGTCAACATCCCCGACCCGCCACCCACACCAAGCCCAGATATTTGTGCAAATGGAGGATGTAAAACCTGCTCAGCGAAATGCTGGGACGAGAATACATTTAAGTGGCCGTGGAGCTTCTTCGGTGGCCCCGTGATCGGGGGTACCGGCTTAGTCTCAAGTTATGCTGCCGGAGGTACTACAGCTGGAGCGGCATTTACGATCAGTGGAGCATGCGCACTCGTGGGTGCCGCTGTCACAGGCTGGGAGCTTGGAACTGGACTTCGCTGCATAACAGTTTGCACGCTAAATCCAACTGAATACTGAGAAATCGCGTATGGCTAGTAAGCAACGGATTCAGTTCGCTATTATTGTCCTTGCATTGATGGCTTCCGGTTGTCTATTCGTCGGCTTTTGGCTTGCAACAATGGGGCGGTTTCTTGATGCCGGAAGCAGCATCGCCGGGAGCATATTTTTTATCCTAATTGCATTCTATGCACGAAAAAACCGGGAAGGAGGTAAGCCGCCGGATCAACAAACCGATGGGGTCAGACTCGATTGATTTGCGGCAGACTATACAAATTCACATTTCCCGAGGCCCGCCCTGCGCGAGCTTCGATGTTCTGGCGGCTCAGGCGATACGCTTGAGCGCGTCGCTGGCGGTGAGGATGGCGATACCCTGATGCTGGCGCAGATCGAGCAGGTGCCGGTCCCCGGAGACGATGGCGTCGGCTCTCGCGGCGAGCGCGCAGGCGATGACGTGATCGTCATCGGGATCGCGTTCGACGACACGCGGCGTGGCGAGTGGCGAGACATTGACGACGAGCGCGGCATAGCCGTCGAACACGTCGGCGGCGGTCAGCCGGCGCTTGGCGAATTGCGCGGCGAACTTCGGCCGCGCCAACACGCCTTGCAGCTCGGCGAGCAACGCCGTGCTGCTGGCGAGCTCGATACGCTGCTGCACGGCGGCGTCGATCAGTTGTCCGGGCGGGCCGCCCCACAACAGGCCCGACAGCGCGATGTTGGTATCAAGAATGAGACGCACGCTGCTCGGCGCGATAGGCGGCGATCTCGGCGGCAATCTCGTCCGGCGTCATCGGTGGAAGGGGTTCGGCGGCGAGCTTTGCACGCGCCGCCTGCATGCGTTCGATGCGCTCGGCGCGCAGGCGCTGGCGCAACAGCGCCTCGATCTTCTCGGGCGCCAACAAACCGGCCTGGGCGGCTTCCTGGGCGAGCGCATCGGGTAAGGTGATCTGTACGGTGGTCATGGCGTCATCCTCTCTCACGCCGCCTGTGAGTTCGTGCTGTTGATCGCGGCATCGAGCATGTCGAGCAACATGCGTTGCTTGGAACGCGGCAGCGAACCGATGCGCTCGATCTGCGCTTGCAGCTTCGGTGCGGGGCCGCGCTTGCTCGTCTTGGTCGCTTCGCCGAACAACTCCTCCAGCGACAGCCCGAGCGTCTTGGAGAACGCCGGCAGCAGCGCGGCGGCGACGCGCAGCCGCCCGACCTCGTAATGCGCGAGCGTCTGCTGGGCGATGCCGAGCGACTCGGACAACTGCTGCTGCGTCAGTCCCAGGGCTTTGCGGCGCTCGGCGATGCGCTGGCCGAGTGCGGCGTAGAACTTCTTGTCGGTGATGACCACGACGAAATCCGGGGTGTGCAAAGGAGCGTTGAGCATACGAGGTCTCCGCGGGTGTGCAGTTCGTTTAACTCTATGATAGATTAATCTGAGACAGAGTTAAATCTACTCCACCCCTCTTGACAGGTTTTTGGAAGGAGCGAGAAAAATGGGACGCATTCCCGTGAACGAGATCGACCGGCTCAAAGCGCAAGTGCCGGTGCTGGCCTTGGCTGAGGCGAAAGGCATCGCGCTCACGCGCCACGGCGCCGACTGGCACGGCCGCTGCCCGTTCCACGAGGACAAGACGCCCAGCTTGGTGATCTCGCCCGAGAAGAACCTGTGGCACTGCCTGGGCGCATGCCGGACTGGCGGCTCGGTGATCGACTGGGTGATGCGCGCCGAGCGCATGAGCTTCCGGCATGCGGTGGAGTGGTTGCGCGCACAGGCGGGCACGCTCACGCGCGAGGTGCCGTCAGTGCCGCCGCCGAAACGGATCGCGCCGCTAACAGCGAGCGAAGACGATGCGGCCTTGCTTGATGACGTGATCGGGTTCTATCACGTCGCATTGAAGCAAAGCGCGGACGGCTTGGCGTACTTGGCCAAACGCGGCCTGACACATCCAGACGTGATCGATCACTTCCGGCTCGGCGTGGCCGATCGCACGCTGGCGTATCGGTTGCCGGAGAAGCAGATCAAGGCTGGTGCGGCGGCGCGCGGACAGTTGCAGCGCTTGGGGCTGCTGCGTTCATCGGGACACGAGCACTTTACCGGCTCGCTTGTCATCCCGATCACCGATGCATCGGGCAACGTAGTCGAAGTGTACGGACGCAAGCTCGCCGACAAGCAGCGCGACGGTACGCCGTTGCACCTGTACTTGCCGGGGCCGCATCGTGGCGCGTTCAACCTCGACGGCTGGCGCGGATCGGAAGACGTGATCCTGTGCGAAGCGTTGATCGACGCGCTGACGTTCTGGTGCGCCGGCTTCCGCAACGTCACCAGCGCCTACGGCGTGAACGGGTTTACCGATGAGCTGCTACAAGCGTTCGTCGTGCATGGCGTCAAGCGTGTCTTGATTGCCTACGATCGCGACGAAGCCGGCGACGGTGCGGCCGAAGACCTCGTGCCGAAGCTGGCCGTACACGGCATCGCCAGCGATCGTGTGTTGTTCCCGAAGGGCATGGATGCGAACGCGTACGCCTTGAAAGTCGGACCACCCGAAAAAAGTCTCGGCTTGGCATTGCAGCAAGCCGTGCCACTCGGCAAAGCCGTGGCACCTGCGATCGGCAGGATGGAAACGGCACCGGTGGCCGAGCCGTCACCGACAAGTATACAAAGCAGCATTGTCGAATCTTCTCTCTTAGTTGCCGATCTTGCTTCGCCTGTGGACACGCACGCGCCTGCACCCTTGCGCGCACCTGCGCCCATGTCTGCGCGTGAGTCCGTGTGCGCGCGCGAGCCGCTGGCGGCCGAGGTAAGCGAGCAGCAGATCGTGGTGACGTTCGGCGACCGGCGTTATCGCGTGCGCGGGCTCGCCAAGAATCTGAGCGCCGACACCTTGCGCGTGAACGTGCTCGCGAGTGCGGGCGAAGCGTTGCATGTGGATACCTTCGACCTGTACGCGGCGAAGGCGCGAGCCGTGTTCGTCAAACAAGCGGCCTCGGCGCTCGGCGTCGAGGACAGCGTGATCGAGCGTGACCTGGCGCGGCTGCTGCTGAAGCTGGAAGAACTGCAAGACAGCACGATCCGCGCGGCGGTCGCGTCATCGAAGCCCGAGCCGGCATTGACACCCGAACAGCACGACGCCGCAATGCAACTGCTGCGCGATCCGGCGTTGGCCGAGCGCATCGTGCATGACGTGGCCGCGATCGGTGTGGTCGGCGAAGACGCGAACGCGTTGGTTGGGTATCTCGCGGCCGTATCGCGCAAGCTGGAACGGCCCCTTGCCATCTTGATCCAGTCCACCAGCGCGGCGGGCAAATCCACACTGATGGATGCGCTGCTGTCGCTGATGCCGGAAGCCGAGCGCGTGCACTACTCGGCGATGACCGGGCAATCGCTGTTCTACCTGGGCGAAGGGGATCTGAAGCACAAGATCCTCGCGATTGCCGAGGAAGAAGGCGTGCGCCAGGCCGCGTATGCGTTGAAGCTGCTGCAATCGCAAGGCGAGTTGACGATTGCGAGCACCGGCAAAGACCCGACGACGGGCAAGCTCGTGACCGAGGAATATCGCGTCGAAGGTCCGGTGATGTTGTTCCTGACGACGACGGCGATCGAGATTGACGAAGAACTGTTGAATCGGTGCCTGGTGCTGACGATCAACGAGAGCCGCGAGCAGACCGAAGCGATCCACGCAAGGCAGCGTTCCGCGCGCACGCTCGCTGGATTGCTGGCAACGAAACACGCCGATGCGATCCGCTGCGTACATCGCGCCGCGCAAACGCTGCTGCGTCCGCTCGCCGTCGTGAATCCTTACGCGGAAGCGCTGACGTTCCGCAGCGAGTCCACGCGACTGCGCCGCGATCATGCGAAGTATCTGACGCTGATCGATGCGATTGCGTTCCTGCACCAGTTCCAGCGGCCGATCAAAACAGCGACCGTTGCCGGTGACGCGATTGAATATGTTGAGGTCACGCTGGACGACATTGCGCTGGCCAATCGATTGGCCAGCGAGGTGCTCGGCCGCTCGCTCGATGAACTGCCGCCACAGACGCGGCGTGTGCTCGGCGTGATCGTTCGACTGGTCGACGAGCGCATGCAGCGGCAAAGCATGGTGCGCAGCGATGTGCGCTTTACACGCAAGGACGTGCGCGCGCTCGCCGGCATCACCGACACGGCGTTGCGCTTGCACGTGGATCGTCTCGTCGAACTGGAGTACCTCGTCATCCATCGCGGCAGCACGGGTCAACGCTTCGTCTATGAGCTGTTGTTCGATGGCGAGGTGGGCAGTCCGCTGCCGCAGCTCGTCGGGTTGCTCGATGCCGAGTCGTTGCGAACCTCGCACCCCCAGCACGCAACCTCGCAGGGTGAAGGGCCGAACCTCGCACCCACCTCGCACCCCGAAAACACCCACCTCGCACCGGCCTTGCAGGCCGGCAAAACACCCCGCATCGCGAGCGCTGGCGCGGGTTCTTCTTCTTTAGTTGCTGCTGGTGAAGAAACTCCACGATTGCGCACGCCGCGCGCAGCAACGCAACGTAAGCCTGTCCTGAGCCGTGTCGAAGGGCATAACGGCGCAGCCGTCGTGCCATGATCGCGCCGTGGGCCGTGTTGCTGCGCCAGTTCCTCGATGCGAGTGCAGCGAAGGGGCTGACGCCTTCAACGATCACGAGCCGCAAGCGCGCGCTGCTGCGCTTCGTCACGTGGTGCGAGGCGCGCGGCTTGAGCGCATCCGACATCACGCTGCCGATCCTGGAACGCTATCAGCGCTTCCTGTTCCACGCGCGCAAGCGCGACGACACGCCGCTGGCGCTGGCGTTCCAGTATCAATTGCTGCTGCCGATCAATGCGCTGTTTCGCTGGCTGGTGCGCACGGGACAACTGCCGGCGAATCCTGCCGCCGATCTGGAACTTCCGAAGCTGCCGCAGCGCTTGCCGCGCACGTGGCTCAGTGTCGCCGAGATCGAACAGGTGTTGCGGCACGTGGCGATCTACGGCGACATTGGCATCCGTGATCGCGCGATTATCGAGACGCTGTACTCGACGGGCCTGCGCCGCGCGGAATTGTTCGCGATGACGCTGCACGACGTCGATCAACTCGCCGGCATCGTGTTCGTGCGCGAAGGCAAAGGGCGCAAGGATCGCGTCGTGCCGATCGGCGAGCGCGCCCTGGCGTGGCTGGTGAAATATCGCGACGACGTCCGCGTGCAGTGGCTCGCCGGGCTCGATGATGGACGCTTGTGGCTGCGGCCGGACGGCAAGCCGATGCGCAAGAATCAGCTCACCGATCGCATGAAGAAACTCATCGCCGAGGCCGGCATCGACAAGCCCGGCGCCTGCCACATCCTGCGCCACTCGATGGCGACGCACATGCTCGACCACGGCGCCGATGTGCGCTACGTGCAGGCGATCCTGGGCCACGCGCAGCTCAGCACGACCGCGATCTACACGCACGTCGCGATTGCTCAACTCAAGGCCGTGCACGCGGCCACGCATCCGAGTGCGAGCCTGACGCGCAAGTCGGCGACCTCGACGCCGGACTGACACGTCGGATCGCATCACACGCCGTCACGGACGCTTGCGTGGGCTTGCGCTGCTCGGTCGCGCGCTCCTTCGCGCTCCCGCCAGGCAAGCGCCGCGCCGGCTGCCTCTGGTCGTCCCTGGCCGCCTTCGTTTAGCGGCTTGCTTCGAGCGAACACGCTCGGCTCCTGCCTCGCGATTGCCGGCGCCCACAACGTGCGCGCCGTTGTTGCCTGTCAGTTCAGTCGCGCCAGCTTTGCTCGCGCGCCTTCACCCGCGGCCATGTTACATAATGCGCCGTTGTGCGCCCCTGGCTGCCGGCCGCCGCTAACTTGTATACAAATCCCGTTGTTTACGGCGGCCGGCAGCCAGGGGTTCGCGCTGCGCGCCGCACAACCCGCACTATGTAAAATGGCCGCAGGCAACGTCCCTGTGCCTTGCTAAGGTGCGCCGCTCCCGGCGGCGCAAGTGCCAGCGTCCTGCACGCTGCGCGTCTGCGCGCCGTCCCTGGCTTGCTCGATCGTCGCGTCCTGCGCGTGTGTCACGCGCGCATCCATGCGCGCGCAAAGCCAAGCGGGCGGCTAAGAAAAAAGGCGTCTCAAGAGAAAAATCCGCTGCTACACTCGGCGCCTATGCTCGCCGCACTCGCCAAGCCGCACCGCATCAAGCAAAGCCATCGTCGGCGGCGGCGAATCGCGTCGGGCTCGCTAGACTACAACTACTTCCGAGACTATGAGCCGGGCACCGGACGCTACGTCGAATCCGATCCGGCTGGTCTCGACGGCGGTATCAGCACTTACGGATATGTAAGTCAACGTCCTCTGAATGCGATAGACTTTTTTGGATTGTGGGTGAAACTCTGCTCGAGATTGTATTGGAATACGACACAAGCGAGCCATGTAAATCCGTTTCGACATGATTTTTTGGACGTCAGCGGAACATTTGTGGGCTTCGGTCCAGCTAACAAAGGCGCCGTTATTGGGCCCGGCCGAGTATATCTAGGCGGGGAAAGTGAAAATAGTGGCTGCACTATGATATGTAAGGATCCCAAGTTTGATAAATACGTATTCCGAGCTGCAAATGAAATTGGGGCGCCAACCTATTGTGCTTTACCCGGTGCTGGACTTGTGTTAGGAGGGGGTATTAATTGTCAAGAGTGGGCTCTTCTAGTTCTTTATGTGGCGAGGTACGAGTACCTAGAAGACAATCCGGAATGCCCAGAGTGCTTTAAAAAATGAGTAATTTTCTAGATTACATACTTATACCAATCAAGATTATTTTGTTTGGTACAAGCGTATCATTACATCCGGCTCCGGTCATGATTGGGTCTCATTATCAAGTCTTCAGGTCTGAGTCAGGCATTAGTGCAATTACCGAGCGCGCCGCTCTTTACTTACAGACGGATGCGTTAGATAAGATTCCGCCTGAGGAGCTCATTAGCCCGAATTACATGAACGTCGCTGACGACCTTTTATTTACATCGATTAGTGCGTATTTGATTAATGATGGACATCGTGTCTGCCGACTAACGTTTTCTGGGTTCGCCGTAGGGAAAAATATCAATGAGGCGATCTATAGATGTAAGGTTACTAGCATTTCTGGGAAAAAGTATTCAGAAATTAGAATAAGCTCGCCGCACCCAATTTATATCAAGTCAATTAGTTGGCATAATGCCTAGATTGCGTACACGCGAGTTCAATTAAATCAATGGCGTCAGAGTCATTGATTTCACAGCTCAAACGAATTAGCCTTGGCTTGAATTCATGAAGGAATCTCATGGCTCGCTGGCCTCGACTGTATCTGCCCGGCTGTGCTCAGCATGTGATCCAGCGTGGGAACAACCGGGAAGCCTGCTTTTACGACGAGGCGGATTACAAGGCGTATTTGTCGTTTCTCAAGGATGCCGCAGCAAAATACCGGGTCGCCATTCACGCCTTCGTGTTGATGACCAATCACGTTCACCTGTTGGTGACGCCGGGCGGTGAGAAGGGCGTCGGTCGCATGCTGCAGGCACTGGGTCGCAAATATGTTCAGTACTTCAACTTCGCCCATCGCCGCACCGGGACCTTGTGGGAAGGACGATACAAATCCACCGTGGTAGATGCCGAAGTCTACCTGCTGACGGTGTACCGCTATATCGAACTGAATCCGGTGCGGGCCGGCATGGTGCCGCACGCGGCGGATTATCCCTGGTCAAGCTATCAAGGGAATGCCGTGGGCAAGCCCATCGAGTTGTTGACGCCACATCCGTTGTACCAACGGCTGGCCAGAACCGACGAAGCGCGTCGGCGCGCTTACCGCACACTGCTTCGCGGCAGAATGCCGGAGCGGGACCTTGCGATGATCCGGGAAGCGACGAACAAGGCATGGGTGCTTGGGGATGATCGATTCAAGGCGCAGGTTGAAGCCAGGACCGGACGCCGGTCAGTGGCTTTGGGTCGAGGCGGGGACAGGAAGTCGGCTGCGTTCAGAGAAGCTCGAAATCAATGACACTTCGGGGAGCGGATTCGGCGCTTTGCGCCGAGGCTCTGTGCGAACGGATTTCAAACCGGGATAGTGGCCATTCCCTTCGTCGGTATTCGTGACTTCGGTTTTGGGTTAGGCTCCCGCCGATGGTGGGGGAGCTTGCATGAATACACAGACGTCCGATCGGCCGAGTACGTTCTTCGGCCAGCCGATGGCGCTGGCGTATTTGTCGTTCACCGAAGCGTGGGAGCGGTTTTCCTATTACGGGATGACCGCGATTCTGGTGTTGTACATGAGCCAGGCGCTGCTGCTACCGGGTCATGTCGAGCATATCGCCGGGTTCCCGGCTTTTCGTTCCATGTTGGAATCGGCGTTCGGGCCGATGACGACGCTGGCGTTGGCGTCGCAGATCATGGGTCTGTACACGGGCCTGGTGTATTTCACGCCAGTGCTGGGTGGCTGGATCGCGGATCGCTGGATCGGTCGGCGGTTGGCCGTGATGATCGGTGCGGTGATGATGAGCGCGGGTCATCTGGCGATGGCGTTCGATGCCTCGTTTTTGCTGGCGCTGGTGTTGCTGATCACGGGTTGCGGATTGCTCAAGGGCAACATCTCCACGCAAGTCGGTGAACTGTACGCCGAGTCCGACGGGGAAGGGCGCACGCGTGCGTTCACGATTTTTTCCATGGGCATCAATGTCGGTGCCGTGGTGGGTCCGCTGGCCTGCGGTCTGCTCGCGCAGCTTTATGGTTGGCATGCGGGTTTCGGATTGGCCGGCGCGTTGATGCTGATCGGTCTGGTCACGTATATCGCCGGCTTTCGCTTCCTGCCGGCCGATCGGCCGCGGATTGCGGGCACGCAAACAAAAATCGCATTGACTGCGCGCCAGTGGCGTATCGTCGGCGCGCTGGCCGTGGTGTCGGCGATCACCATTTTCCAGAGTATCGGTTATTACCAGAACACCAATCTGGCCCTGGTCTGGATCGATCGCAGCGTCGATCTGGATTTTCTCGGCTTCCATGTGCCGGTCGCATGGTTCACTTCGATCGATCCGTTGGCGAGTATTGTCGGCGTGCCACTGCTGCTTGCGTTGTGGCGGTACCAGGCTGCGCGCGGCGGTGAGCCGGATGATCTCGGCAAGATCGGCACCGGTGCCTGGCTGACGGCAATCGCAAACCTGCTGTTGGTCGCCGCGTGCATGGTCGGCACGCGGACCAACGTGCTGATTCCCATCGTCTACGACATTCTGCTTGGCATCGGCTTTCTTTATTACTGGCCACCGCTGTTGGCGCTGGTGTCCCGGACCGCGCCGACCAGGGTCAAGGCGACGTTGATGGGCGCCGTGTTTCTGACCCTTTTCCTGTCGAACACGATCATCGGCTGGCTCGGCGGCTTTTACGAACACATGACGCCCACGGGATTCTGGGCGATGCACGCCGCCATCGCCGGTTGCGGAGGCGTGCTGGCATTCGTATTGCGGCGGCCTTTGAAGCGGGCGTTGGGAATCGGCTGAGTAACGCAAGCGAGGCGGCGCAAGTCGGGGACTGCGGTTGGCATTCGATCCCGTAGCGCAGACGATTGAACCGCCAACCACGCTGCGTCAAACAGGAACATGGTCAGGCGCCTGTTCGGACCGGAAGGAGATACGGTGCTGTGCATCCTGACTGTGGTGTCGTTGTTCGCTTCGATAAACGCGTTGCAGTTGATGGGATCGCGAGTACCTTACGCCCTGAGTCGCGACTTGCTGCTGCCGCCCGTTTTCGCGCAGGTAAACAGGGGTGGTACGCGGGTGCCGGCTTTGTTTGCCGGTACCGCGATGGCGATGACTTTTATTCTCACCGGGACCTTCAATGCGGTTCTTGCGCTGTTGGCATTTTTCTTCGTCGCCAATTACGTGTTGGCTTTTACTGCGCTTTTCGTGAAGCGACGCCGCGCGCCGGACACGCTACGACCTTTCCGCGTGCCGGGGTATCCGTTCGTCCCCGCGTTGGCCTTGCTCGGATCGCTCGTGTTTCTGGTTGCTGCGGTGTGGAGCGATCTCCGCCATAGCGCGATCGCCTTGGTACTGCTGGCATTGACTTGGCCGGCCTACCGCATCCTGCGTATTCCGGCGAAGCCGGGCCAGCATTCCGGAGGATGCCGGGCCACCGTTCCGGTTGATGCCGGGCCGGTGAGTGAAGCGGTGTAGATACTTTCGTTTCGATTGCCGACGACGTCAAGCTTTGCGGGTGACGGCGGCGGCTTTTTGCGTTTGGGTTTTGTGTTTTCTCATCGATGCTCCGGTGAGAGCGAGTCGATAACTGTTGTGTACGAGTCGATCCAGAATGGCATCGGCCAACGTCGGATCGGCGAGATACGCGTGCCACTGATCGACCGGAAGCTGGCTGGTGATCAAGGTTGAGCGGCGATCGTAACGATCATCAAGGATTTCCAGCAGGTCGCGTTTGACCTCTTCGCTCATCGGTGCCAGGCCAAAGTCATCAATCAGCAGCAGCTCGGCTTTGGCCAGTTGCTTGAGGAAACTGGAGCGGTTGTTCAATGCGCGATAGCGCGCGAGCTCATCGGCCAGGCGTGGCAAGCGGAAACAACGCACGGAATGGTCGGCACGACAGGCGGCATGCGCCAGCGCACAGGCGATGAAACTCTTGCCGACACCGCACGGACCGGTGATGAGCACATTGAGATGTTCGTCGATCCAGCTCAGGTCGCGTACCTGGGCCAGCGCACGCGGATCGATGCCGCGAGGTGTGCGTGTGTCGAGGTCTTCCATGACGGCGGGGATCGGCAGTCGTGCCCAGCGCAGTCGTTGCGCCAGACGCGCGCCCGCACGCTCGGTGATCTCGTGCTGGATCAGCAGGCCAAGCCGTTCGTCGAACGACAGTTCCATGCGTTCGCGTTGGCTGAGTTGTTGCGTGAGCGCTGCGGCCATGCCGCGCAAGCGCAGGTCGTGCAATTGCTGGATCATCGGTTCGGTCAACATGGGTTCTCCTTGGGGTTAGTGGAAATACTCACTGCCACGCACATTGGCATGGGCAAGCGGCAAGGCGGGTGGTTCGGCTTCGACCGTCGGCGCGCTGATCAGCGCGCGCAGCGCGCGATAGCTGAAGGTGGCCAGCGCCACGGCACGTTCGGCAGCGCGCTCCAATGCGTCAGGACTGAAGTCTTTGGCCAGGCGCAGGATCCCCAGGCTGGCGCGCAACGATTCTTCGGGATGACGGCGGCGTTGCACCTGCTGGGTCAGTACTTCCACGGTGGCTGGTCCAATCGCGACGGCTCGTTGCATCAACTTCTCATGGGTCAGCTCGACGACTGCGCTGTGGCGCTCGGGCCGGTGTCCGGCCAGGGTCGTGAAGTGGCCGCGCTGGACACTGCGCACGTGTGCAGCGATGCGCTGCTGGCGGTGGAAGATCTCGACGCCACGGGTGGTCAGGCGCACGTCGACGGTTTTGCCGATCAGCGCATACGGCACGGAGTAGAACGCGCCTTCGACCTGGACGTGATAATCCAGATGCACTTTGGCTTTCTTCCAAGTCGCAAACTCGTAGGCGTGCAGTGGCAGCGGACGCAGTGCCGGCCGCTCCAGCGTCTCGAACAGGGCTCTACGATTGCCCTCGTGGCGTTGGAATGGGCGCGTGTTCAGTTCGGCGAGCAATGCGGCGATCGTGGCATTGAGTTCGGCCAGTGAGAAAAACGTCACGTCGCGCACACGCGCCAGAATCCAGCGCTCCACGATCAGCACGCCGCCTTCGACTTTGGCCTTGTCGCGCGGCTTGCGTACGCGCGCCGGCAGGATCGCCACGCCATAGTGTTCGGCAAAATCCTGGTACGCGGGATTGAGCGCCGGTTCGTAGCGACAGGCGCGGCTCACGCCCGACTTCAAATTGTCCGGCACGATGGCCGCCGGTGTGCCGCCGAGAAACTGCAACGCGCGAACGTGCGATCCGAGCCAGTCTGGCAACGTTTGCGTCCAGGTTGCTTCGGCGTAGGTGTAGTTGCTGGCACCGAGCACCGCGACAAAAATCTGCGCCGATCGCCGCAGCCCGGTCAGCCGGTCGGTGATCTCGATCGTTTGGCCAGCGTAATCGACAAACAGTTTATCGCCTGGCCGATGGGTATGACGCAGCACCGCGTCCTGGCAACCCAGCCAGCGTCGGTACTGATCGCAGAACACGCTGTACTGCCAACCGTCCGGCTGGGTCGCCTTGTACTCCTGCCACAGCAACATGCGCGTCACGCCCGGACGCCGCAGTTCCGCATGCAGCTTGGCAAAGTCAGGCGACGGTGCGCGCGACAACGGTACTGCACGCTGATACAGCCGCGCATGCAACGCCTCTTCGTCAAGCTCCGGCGCGAGCGGCCACGCCAAACCCTCCTCTCGGCAGCGGCGCAGGCACTCCTGCACGGTCGAGCGCGCACTGCCGATCGCCGCAGCAATCTGACGATCGCTCAACCGCTCGGCCTTCAGCCGCAGCACTTCTCGAATCTTGCGCACGGGTAACCTCGCTTGCGCCACCGTCACTCTCCTTCCCATCGGAAAAAGAGTACACGGTAGCCCGGTTAACCCGCTTCACTCACCCCTGCCGGCATGGACCGGAATGGTGGCCCGGCATGCGCCGGAATATCGGCCCGGCCGGCACGAATTAGAGATTTGCGCCATCGCGACATGGCGCGACGAATCATGTATTCCCAGCGCTTGCCTGTCGCGCCGCTCGGGCCACGAGTGAGTTGCCTACCAACTGTAGCGAACCGTGTAAGTCAGCTTCGCTTCGCCATCGGCGGAGATATTCAGCGGAAAGTCGATGGTTTGCGCATCGAGTTTGTTGAAATCGTGGTTTCTGGCGGTGATCTGCCAGTTGTTCCAGCGATACAGATATTCGCGCACGACGACCGCGGCGTCTTGCTTCTTGCGATTGCGTACGCTGATCTCGAACGTCTCATCCAGCGTCTTTCCTGCGCTGTCGACATGAAAGCCCGTCTGTTTGCGTTCGCCGACGACGTCAAAGGCTTCGCCCAACTTGATGCGCAAAGTCTCGTTGCGTGGGGTGTGCTTGATGACGTCTTCGCCGATGAATTCCAGCGCACCGTCGGATTGATTGGCCTGATTTACTCTTATACGGCCTGCCGGCAACGGTATGCCGAGGCGATTGGCCTTCTTGTTGTCGAATTCCAGGTACGAACCGACGCTACCCTGGCTGGTCGCGGCATAACCCTGATCGACGATCGGACCCGACCAGTAGCTCCACGGCACCGGTCCGGCGGTAAAGACGAGCTGTTTGCGGCAGGCGACATCGTGAACGGCAGGAAACAGTTCGAGTTGCTTGGTCGAATTGTCCGGCAGGTCGGTGTGTCGTCCCAATGTATACAGATGGTATTCCGACAGGCCCGATTCGGTGAAACCCGCACTGGCTTCGTCTTTGGACATCATTCTTTGTGCCATCGCCGGCGCCATCGTGCCGGCCTGACCCGCGGGTGCGCGGTGAACCTCGCCGGCGACGAGTTTTAGCTGCGCATCCGGATAACTGCCGCCGGACTGATTGACCAGTGTCACCCAGGCCGCGAGATCCATGTCGCAACTCTTGCCATGTTCGCGCAGGGTCACGTTGTAATCGCTCCACCAGGTAATGCCCTGGGTCTGGTAGGTCACACGCACATCCTGCGCGCCGCCGCGCTTGCTGTCGACTTTCCAGACCAGCGTCGGGCGCGTGATAAGGCCACCGGGCAGCGCGGGAAACCGGATGTTGCTGTAGTTGTTCAACGTCAGTACTTCCCCGGTTGGACGTTGCAAAATCAGGCCGCCGCTGGCCGACAGCAGCGTGCCCTTGACGGTATCGATCTTGTCTCCGCGAAGTTGATCGACCGTTATGGTTTGTCCGATGAAGCGATCGATCAGCTTGGCCTTGTCGACCAGGTCGTATTGGTAATTCTGTTCCATGACGCGAGTGCCATCCGGATCGGAAAGCGACTCGAATGCGACAGTGGTCGGATCCATGCGTGTGGCAACGTTGCTGAAACGCAAGTCGCCGATACCCTGCGTCAGCGACATCCGGCGGCTGTCGCGTACCAGCGCGTAGCCTGGCAAATTCACGCCGTAGTTGGCCAGATTTGCCGTACTCAGTTGGCCCGGCTGCGCGGCGCTGTAGACGGTGAGCGAATAGCCCAGGTGGTTGTCGGCCATGGCCGAACATGAGACGAGGCCGACGATTACGGCGACACATAGCGGTTTCAACATGGTGGTTCTCCGTGGATGGCCTACGATACAACGCCGCGCAAAGCGCTGCGGGGTCAAGCCACGACATGGTTTGGTTTTCTGGGCATCGTCAGGCGATGGCCGTACGTGCGACTTGTCGCGTAGAATCGCTTGTATGGTCGATCCAGCCGCTTCAATCGCCTTCGTCGCCAGCAAGACCGCACAGGCGCAAGCCGCGCTGGTCGAGTTGCAAAAGCGCTACGGCGATGTGCCGATAGAGCAGGCGCGCGTGATCGTGGCACTCGGTGGCGACGGCTTCATGCTGCGCACCTTGCATCGGCATCTGGCATTGAACAAGCCGGTGTTCGGCATGAAGCTGGGCACGGTGGGATTTTTGATGAACCAGTACCAGCCCGATGGATTGGAAAAGCGCCTGGCGGCTGCACAACCGACCTCGCTCAAACCGTTGCTGATGGAAACAGTCAGCGAGTCCGGCACCACAAGTATTGCGCTCGCATTCAACGAGGTATCGTTGTTGCGCCAGACCAAGCAGGCCGCGCACATCCAGGTATCGCTGAATGGCTCGGTGAAGATCGAGGAACTGATGTGCGACGGCGTACTAGTGTGCACATCGGCCGGGTCCACGGCCTACAACCTTTCCGCGCACGGGCCGATCCTTCCGCTTGGCGTCGATGTGCTGGCGATGACCCCGATCAGCCCGTTTCGTCCGCGCCGCTGGCGCGGGGCGATCCTGCATGCCGGGACAACCGTGCATTTCGAGGTTCTCGATCCTTACAAGCGACCGGTCAGCGCCACCGCCGATTCGTACGAGATCCGCGATGTGGTCGAGGTGACGATCAGCGAATCGCAGGAACAAACCGTCACCTTGCTGTTCGATCCGGAACACAATCTGGAGGACCGGATTCTCAATGAGCAGTTTGCGTATTAATCCGAGGCGCCGGCGCGCGCTGGCCTTGGGGTTTGCGCTTTGCTGCGGCCATGCGCTTGCCGCCGAGGTTAGTCCGCGCGTACTCGACGCGCTGAATCGCGACGGCAATGCAGATACGATTCTTGTATTTGTCGATCAAGCGCCGCCGTCGCTGGCGCCACTGAAAACCGGCGGCGATTATCTTGCCCACCGCCGTGCACTGGTTGCCGCCTTGCGCGCGCGCGCCAAGGCGGCGCAGGCCGACACGCGCGCCTGGCTCGACGCGCGAGGGATTGCGCACCGCGACTACTGGATTGCGAACGTGATCCAGGCACGCATTCCGCAGTCGGCATTGCATGGATTGGCGGCGCGCCTCGAGATTTCGCGTATCGAACCCAATACGCGGATCCGTGTGAACTTGCCGCAGCCGGTAGGTGCGAACGTGTTGATGCCAAAAGCCGTTGCGTCGATTTCCTGGGGGGTAGACAAAATCGAGGCGCCACTGGTCTGGGCGGCGGGTTTCACCGGACAAGGTGTGGTGATCGGTGGCGAGGATACCGGATATCAATGGGATCACCCGGCGTTAAAATCGCATTACCGTGGCTGGAATGGTGTCAGCGTCGATCACAATTACAACTGGCACGATGCCGTTCGCGATTCGCCATACAGTACACCTTGCATCAACAATTCTCCTTATCCATGCGATGGTATGGGTCATGGCACACATACCATGGGCACGATGATCGGCGACGATGGCACCGGCGATCAGATTGGCGTTGCGCCCGGTGCAAAGTGGATCGGTTGCCGCAATATGGATAAAGACGGCAATGGCACACCTGCACGCTATATCGAGTGCATGCAGTGGATGCTGGCGCCATACGCACTCAATGACCCCGACGGCCAAAATCCGAATTCCGATTTGGCGCCTGACGTCGTCAGCAATTCCTGGTCGTGCCCGGCATCGGAGGGTTGTACAACCGGCTCGGAGATTGAGGAAGCCGTGAACAACTTGGTTGCGGGCGGAATTTTTTACGCGGCAGCGGCCCAGAACGCAGGTTCTGCATGCAATACGATTCCCGACCCGCCGGCGATCTACGACTCCAGCTTCGTCGTTGGTGCAACTGACAACAATGACGTTTTGGCCGGCTTTTCCTCTCGCGGCCCGGTAACCGGAAGTGCGATGGTCAGGCCCGACATTGTCGCGCCGGGCGTCGACATTTGCTCCAGCATTCCCACGAATAGCTACAGTTGCTCGTATAGCGGCACCAGCATGGCCACGCCCCACGTTGCCGGCACCGTTGCCTTGTTGCTTTCCGCGTTCCCCGCACTCAAGGGCCATCCGCAGGAAGTCGCGCAGATTCTGCGCGCGACGGCAGTACGCCAGGGCGTAACCGATCCCGTATCGCAGACCTGTGGTGGAACATCGAGCCTCACGTGGCCGAACAACATGCTCGGTTACGGTCGCATCGATGCTTGGAATGCCAACCACGAAGTCATTTTCATCGATGGTTTCGGGCGCTGATCCGGTGGTGGACAATCGAGGCGGCGACAACGGCAAGCTCGTCGTCGCGATTTCCTCGCGCGCGTTGTTCGATCTGTCCGAAAGCCACGAATTGTTCGAACGCGAGGGTGTGGAAGCCTATCGTGTCTATCAGATGCAGCATGAGAATGATCTGCTCGAACCGGGCATCGCGTTTCCGCTGGTGCGCAAACTGCTCAAGCTCAACCAGGCGCCGCCGGCTGCGCCGAGCGTGGAAGTGATCCTGCTGTCGCGCAATTCCGCCGACACCGGCTTGCGCATCTTCAACTCGATCGAGCACTACGGCCTGGACATTTCGCGCGCGGCCTTCACCAGCGGCGCGTCCACGTCGCCGTATGTGCATTCGTTTGCTGCGAATCTGTTTCTTTCGGCGAATCCGGAGAATGTGGCGCGTGCGCTGGCCGCCGGCGTGGCTGCGGCAACGATCCTGCCATCGAAGGCGCCGCAGAAATCGTCGGAGCAGTTGCGCATCGCTTTCGACGGCGATGCGGTCGTGTTCGGCGACGAATCCGAGCGCGTGTCGCAGGAACAAGGCATCGAGGCATTCCATCGCAACGAAGTGGAAAATGTGGATACGCCACTTTCCGGCGGCCCGTTCCGCGGTTTTCTTGCCGCGCTGCATGGCCTGCAGGCGGCATTCCCCGCAGGCGACGCATCGCCGATCCGCACCGCGTTGGTCACGGCGCGATCGGCACCAGCGCACAAGCGCGTAATCCTGACTCTGCGCAGTTGGGGTGTGCGGCTGGACGAGGCGCTGTTTCTCGGTGGTCGCGACAAGGGGCCGTTTTTGCAGGCCTTTGGCGCCGACATATTTTTTGACGATTCGCACGTCAACGTCGAATCCGCACGTCAACATGTAGCGACAGGTCATGTGCCGCATGGCGTGCGGAACATGGGCTAGAATTCCGCGATGGGCATTTCCGATTTCATCGTCGTCGAGGAGGTCGACGATCCGTCAATCGCCGACTCACTTTTCCTGCGCGGCTACCGCAAGCAGGCGCCGCGGTTTCCGCATCACATCGTCGCCTGGTACCTTCGCGACGACGGTTCGCGAATGCCGGTCAGCTACGTGCATTTCACGGATTGCAGCGACATCTGGCTCGCCGGCGGCGCGGCCACCGACGGCGATGTGCTGCGTTCGATGAAACCCGAACAGCAGCAGGCATTGCGCGAATACGGCGGTCTGATGCTGGCGACGCTACGCTACGGTTTCGAGCATTTCGGTCCGACGTGCGACGCCATCTTTACGTGTTGCGGCGATGCGCGCGCGCTGGAAACGACGCCGAAGCTCGGCTTCGGCGAAACCGGCGTTCAATACCTGCTTGCCAATTTCCTGCGCGATGCGAGCGATCACCGAAAGCGCGAACTCACGGCAAAAGCAGCGAGCTTCATGCCGTTCTGATGACCGCATTGCCCGACAAGATGGTCGATCCGCGGCTGCGCGATTTTGTGCGCGTCGAAGAGGTCGAATTCGACTCCGGCGTGGCCGACTCGTTGTTCCTGCGCAAGTACGCGCATCCGGCACCAACCTATCCACACCATTTGGCAGTGTTCTACAGCGATGCCGCCGGACGCGAGGAATTGGCGCATTTCCTGCACTTTTTTTCCAGCGGAAATTTGTGGTTGATCGGCGGCGCCTGTACCGACGGCGACGTCGTGCGGCGCATGCACCCGGATCAACGTGCCGCTGTGGATGCAGCAGGCGGGCTGATGCTGCAAGCCACCCGTTTCGGGCTGCACCGATTCGGTGCGAGCAAGGACGCGATCTTCGGTCACTGTGGTGACGCGCGCTCGTTCGAGGTCTTGATGCGGGCCGGCTTCCAGCCTCTGCGTCACCCGCATCTGCTGGTCTATTGGCCGCGCCTGGTCGATGAATCGCGACGCTGTGCGTTGTGTGCGGAAGCCGAAGCGCTGGGACCGTTTTAGCGCGCTTCGGCAAGAATTGTGCGCAATTCGTCCGGCGATTTCCAATGCCAACCACAAACGTAGCGGGGCAGGTTCCATCGATTGCTCTGCTTTTCGATGGGTTGCGCACCGTCCCCCAATGCACACAGCATTCGATGCGTGTCCTGGTGATTCGGAAAATATTCGTGCAGCAGGTAATCGCTGGCCTGGCCGTAGGGATAACAGAACACGGTTGTCCGTCGCGGTCGGATAGTTGCGTCGATGTGGCGGGCAGCGGCGGCGATCTGGGCATCGGCTCGCGCGTAGTTGTCGACCGCGTGGAACGAGCCGCGCTGCATGCCTTCCACTCCCGGAAGCGCGATGGCGTCGTGATTGTGATCCCAACTGTGGTTTTCGATGGCGATGCGGGTCGATTGCAGGGCAGGTTGCCACCAGTGCTGACTCATCCAGCCACGACCTGCAAGGCAGACGCGATCGATTTGCGCGCGTGCTTCGGGCGACGCGATAACGAAGCAGGTCAGGTGCAAGTGCGGCTGTTTGTCAAAGCCGCGTTCATAACACAGGTCCGTCATGCAGTTGAACAAGCTGCGTTGCGGGCCGTGGGTCGGATGATCCAGATCGAAATAGTCGAAGTCCGAGCCGTCGTCACAGGTGAGCGCGACGCAGCGGCTCAGGTCGCGCTCGGCCAGACCCAACAATTGTTCGACGACCCAATGCAGCGGCACGATGTGCAGGCCAAGGTCATCCAGCACGCGCAAATCGGCAGCGAACGCGACATGATCGTTGTTGGCGTAGTCGTTGCCGGCGATGTTGACGGCGTGGTAGGCGAGGACGGGGACGCGCATGCTGCTTTTTCGTGACCTTGTGCTGAGCGTCGACTAGAATACGCGGCCTTGCCGTATTGTCGCAAAGTTTGGAGCTGTCGATGCCTGCCGTACCCCTGAACCCTACCGATCTGTACGACGTGCGTTCGCTGCTCAGCGAAGAGGAGCGCATGGTGCAGGACACGGTCGCGCGCTTCACCGACGAGCGCGTACTGCCCATCATCGGCGACTGTTTCGACAAGGGGGTTTTTCCCCGGGATCTGATCCCGGAAATGGCCGAACTCGGCCTGCTCGGCTCGTCGCTGCCGACCGAATACGGCTGCGCCGGCATGAACGCCGTCAGTTACGGCCTGATCTGCCAGGAACTGGAGCGCGGCGACTCCGGCATTCGCAGTTTCGCCTCGGTACAGTCGTCGCTGTGCATGTACCCGATCTACGCGTATGGCTCGGAGGAACAACGCAAGCGCTGGCTGCCGGACATGGCGGCAGGCAAGGTCATCGGTTGCTTCGGGCTGACCGAACCGCACGGCGGCTCGGATCCGGCCAACATGAAGACGAATGCGAAGAAGGACGGCGGCGACTGGGTCATCAACGGCGCCAAGATGTGGATCACCAACGGCAACCTGGCCGATATCGCGATCGTCTGGGCGCAGACCGACGACGGCATCCAGGGCTTTCTCGTTGAGAAGGATTTTGCCGGCTTTACCGCGCAGGAAATCCACAAGAAAATGAGCCTGCGTGCGTCGGTTACCTCGGCGTTGTTCTTCGACAACGTGCGCGTGCCCGAGGCCAACCGCCTGCCCAACGTGAAGGGGTTGAAAGGTCCGCTGGGCTGCCTTACCCAGGCCCGTTACGGCATCACCTGGGGGCCGATCGGCGCCGCCATCGCCTGCCTGACCGAGGCGATCGAGTACGCCAAGCAGCGCATTCTGTTCAAGCGCCCGATCGCGGCCAATCAGGCAGTGCAATTGAAGCTTGCCGATATGGCGCGAAGGATCACGACGGCGCAATTGCTGTCGCTGCAACTCGGCCGCCTGAAAGATGCCGGCAAGATGCAGCCGACCCAGGTCTCGCTGGCCAAATGGAACAATGTGCGCATGGCGATCGACATTGCCCGTGAAGCGCGCGACATCCTTGGCGGTGCCGGCATCACCACCGAGCACTGTCCGATCCGCCACGCGCTGAATCTGGAATCCGTAATTACCTACGAAGGTACCGAGTCCGTGCACCAACTCGTGGTCGGACGTGAACTGACGGGAATCAACGCTTTCTGATTGGGGCTCTTCTCCGTTTTTTGGAGCAAGTTGCGCGAAGGGTCGGATGAGGGTTTGGACACCGATTGATGCTTCGTGCCGCCGGACCCTTATTCCAACTCCTCTCCGAAGTGAGCGGGGCCAAGGAGCTGCAAAGTGAATTTCGACAACATCGCCATCGAAACGCCCCGCCTGATCCTGCGTCCCCCCGTGCGCGAGGACTTCGACGCTTACGCTGCGATTTATTCCGACAATGAAGTCGCGCGATTCGTCGGCGGAGTGCAAACGCGCGCGGCCGCGTGGCGCAAATTCCTGACCATGGCGGGCGCCTGGCATATCCAGGGATTTGCGATGTTCGCGGTGATTGAGCGCGCCAGCGGTCGTCACGTGGGTCAACTGGGCCCATGGCACCCGATGGACTGGCCCGGCACCGAGGTCGGTTGGGTTATGGCGCGCGAATTCTGGGGTCGCGGGTATGCCTGCGAAGGCGCCACGGCCGCAATCGACTGGGCCTTCGATCATCTGGGTTGGAGCGAAGTCATTCACTGCATCGATCCGTCCAACAAAGCATCCCAGGCGCTGGCCCAACGGCTCGGTTCAAGCATGCGCGGTCCGGTGAAGATGCCGGCGCCATATGAAGATTCGCCCGCGGAAATCTGGGGACAAACCCGCGAGCAATGGCGCGCGCGCCGCAGCGAGTTGGCCCAATGATTACGCTCTACGGGTTTTCGCCTTCGGGGAACTGCCAGAAGGTGCGAATGCTGCTGGACCATCTTGGCCGCGAATATCGCTGGATCGAAATCGATAGCGCCCGTGGTGAAACACGAACGCCGGAATATTTGCAGAAGAACCCGAACGGCAAGGTTCCGATGCTCGAACTCGACGACGGCCGTATCCTGACCGAATCGAATGCAATCCTCTACTGGCTGGCCGAAGGCACGCAGTATTTTGCTGGTGATTCCTGGCAACGCGCGCAGACGTTGTCGTGGATGTTCTTCGAGCAATACAGCCATGAGCCGTACGTCGCGGTCGCACGCTTTATCTGCGGATGGACGCCGCTGGATTCCCCGCGGCGCGCCGAATTGCCGCGATTGCGCGAGCGCGGCAATCAGGCGCTTGCGGTGATGGACCAGCATCTGGCGACCAATTCCTGGTTCAGCGGTACCGCATACGGCATTGCGGATATCGCGCTGTTTGCCTACACCCATTGCGCCGGCGACGGCGGCTTCGACCTGTCGCGCCATGCGGCCGTTGGTGCCTGGTTGGACACAGTGCGCCAACAGCCCGGTTTTGTGGCGATGCCGGCCATCGCAGCCGAAAACGCGCGACGAGTGGCCGATTCCTTGAAATTGCCGACATAGTTGCCCTACAACGGATCGTCTCGCATTGCATGAATGCCATTCCCGCTCGCCACAAAAACGTCAATCGTGCCGAAGTCTGCGACCAGAACTTCATCGAGTTCGTGCAGGCGTGGCAGGGCACGCCATCGCCGCCGGGTCCGGCTGATGCGCCAGTCGTGCCGGGCAGCTTGTGCACGCGGCGCGACTTTGCCGAACTGTTCGAATCGCAGCTGATCAGCCGACATCTGGATTTGATGGCGCGCGTGCTGCGGGTGCGCAACAAGGTGTTCTATACGATCGGTTCGTCCGGGCACGAAGGCAATGCGATGGTCGCGCGCCTGACCCGGCATACCGATCCGGCATTCCTGCATTACCGATCCGGCGCCTTCATGGCCGAACGCTTTCGCAAGCTGCCCGGTAGCGACGGTCGCAAGCTTGATCCAATCATGGATTCGGCGCTGTCGTTTGCGGCCAGCAAGGACGATCCGATATCAGGCGGCCGTCACAAAGTCTGGGGCAGCAAGCCGCTATGGGTGTTGCCGCAGACCTCGACGATTGCCTCGCATCTGCCCAAGGCGTTCGGGACCGCGGTAGCCATCGAGCAGGCGCGGCGTATCGGTCATGCGTTGCCGATACCCGCCGATTCCATTGCGATTTGTTCGTTCGGCGATGCGTCGTCAAACCATGCCACTGCGCAGACCGCTTTCAATGCAGCCGCATGGACGGCATATCAGAAATTGCCGGCGCCGGTCCTGTTCGTTTGCGAGGACAACGGTATCGGCATATCGGTGAAGACACCGACGGACTGGATTTCGGCCAACTTTTCCCAACGCCGCGATCTGGATTATTTTTTCGCAGACGGACTCGACCTTGCCACAGGCTATGAACAGGTTGCCCGTGCCGTCCATCATTGCCGTGCCCGGCGCCGGCCGACGTTTCTGCATCTGCGCACGACGCGCGTCATGGGCCATGCCGGTACGGATTTCGAGATCGAATGGCGCAGCTTCGAAGAACTCATGGCCGTCGAAGCCACCGATCCACTGCTGCGTTCGGCGGCAATTGCGCTGGAATCGGGACTGTATTCCAGGGATGCGTTGCTGGCGACATACGAGGCGATCCGCAAGCAATGTTTCGCCGCCGCCGAAGAGGCCGATCGTCGCCCGAAATTGACCGAGCTGTCCGATGTGATCGCGCCGCTGGCGCCGTACCATCCGAATCAGGTAAATCTGGAAGCCAAACGCGCCGACTATGGCGAAAAGCGCGTCGCCGTGTTTGGCGGCGAAGAAAGGTTGCCGGAAAACCTGCCGCCGCGGCACATGGCCATCGCGATCAATCAGACCCTGCACGATCTGTTCTGCAAGTATCCGGAAGCCTTGTTGTTCGGCGAGGACGTCGCGCAAAAGGGCGGCGTTTATACGGTTACCCGAGGATTGCACAAGGCGTTCAAGGGCAGTCGCGTCTTCAATACGCTGCTCGACGAAACCCTGATTCTGGGACTGGCCCAGGGATTTGCGAATATGGGCATGCTGCCCATGCCGGAAATCCAGTATCTGGCCTATTTCCACAACGCCTGCGACCAGATTCGCGGTGAGGCCTGCTCGCTGCAATTTTTCTCCAACGGGCAGTATCGCAATCCGATGGTCATGCGCATCGCATCGCTGGGCTATCAGAAAGGCTTCGGTGGGCATTTCCACAACGACAATTCGATCACCGCCTTGCGTGATATCCCCGGCCTGGTCGTCGGCTGTCCATCGCGAGGTGACGATGCGTCGATGATGCTGCGCACAATGATGGCGCTGGCCAAGGTCGACGGTCGCGTTTGCGCATTCCTTGAACCTATTGCGCTGTACATGACCAAGGACCTTTACGAAGCCGGCGACGGCCAGTGGCAATTCGTTTATCCCGCACCGGATCAGGCGCTGACGGTCGGCGAAGAACGTGTCTACTCGCCGCTCGCCCGCGATCTCGCGATTTTCACCTTTGGCAACGGCGTGCCGATGAGCCTGCGCGCCGCCCGCGAGATCGAAGCCGGGCTAGGCTGGAAAACCCGCGTGATCGACCTGCGCTGGCTGCACCCGTTGAACGAGGCGGCGATTGCGCGTCATGCCGGTGCCTGTGCGCGCATTCTCGTCGTCGATGAAGGACGGCGCTCGGCCGGCGTTGGCGAAGGAGTAATTACCGCAATTGTGGAAGCCGGGCATGGGTCCAAGCCGTTGAAACGTGTAGTGGGCGTCGATACTTATACGCCTCTCGCAGGTGCCGCAACGCTGGTGCTGCCGGGCGATGCGGACATCGTCGCAGCCGCACAAGCGTTAAAATGATGCCCGATTCTGCACGCCGGACTTGGAGCCGGTCGGTGGATTGCCCTACACTTGCTTACCGATGACCCAGAGCCAACCCCTCACCATTCTTTTCGCCGACGTCAGCGGCAGCACCAAGCTGTTCGAGATGCGCGGCGATCTTGAAGCACGCCGTCTGATCGCGGCGGTTCTGAACGCCTTGTCGGAAGTGACGGCGCGTCACGGCGGGCGCGTGATCAAGACCATCGGCGACGAAATCATGTGCACGTTCCCCGGCCCGATGCAGGGTTTGCTGGGTTCGGTCGACATGCAAAAGCGCATCGCTCTGGACCCGGGTTTCGCCAAGGATCGCCTGGCGATCCGCATCGGCCTGCATCACGGCGATGCGCTGGTCGAAGAAGACAACGACGTTTACGGTGATGCGGTCAACGTGGCCGCACGCATGGCCGCGTTGGCCAAGCGCGAACAGATCGTCAGCACCGCCAGCACCCTGAAAATGCTCACGAACGCCGGCATGTTGCGCACACGCTCGGTCGGCCAGGCGCGCGTGGCCGGCAAGCAGCATCCGATCGACATCGTCGATGTCATGTGGCAGGAAGACACCTCCAACGTAACCATGGTGCAACGCGCCATTCGTCTCGACGCAACGCCGGCCAGCCAAAACAAATTGGTCATGCGCTACCGCGGTCAGGTCCTCGAAATCGACCCGTTGTCGCCGCCGTTTACTCTCGGGAGAGATCCTGAAAGCTCGTTGGTCGTCGATGCCGAATGGGTATCGCGCAACCACGCCCTGATCGAATACAAGCGCGGTTACTACATGATTTCCGACCGCTCCACCAACGGTACATACGTCAAACTCGGCGAAGATGACGAACTTCGCCTGCACCGCGATGAGGTGCACCTGCGCAAAAGCGGCGTCATCAGCCTTGGGCAAACGATGGCGCTGAATCCGGATCATCTGCTGTCTTTTCAGTGCGGCGAATGAGTCGGGCTCCCGGGCCTGTTTTCCAAGCCGGCCGGGGTCGAAAGTTGGTTGAAGAGGCAGGCACTCCCAACCGACACTTGGTTGTTGCCGCGCCCCTGCCAGGTCGGCAGACTCACCGTCGCAATGATCCCGGCCGAGTGCGTCGATCGAGCCGCTTGGGCCGGCGTCCCGGAACTTGCCGCCGCATAAATCGCCGATTATCCGTGTAGCCGCTTTCGTCACCGCCAGCCGACCCGCAGCACGGGCCGGGCGTGATCGGAGGATCAGTGCTTGGTTGGTTTCGGCCCCATCACGACCTGAACCATATGCTTCGGGTGCAGATATTTCTTGAACGCCGCCTGCACTTGCGCAGCCGTCAGGTTGAGATAGTACCTGGCAGCGACCATCGGTTGATCCAGCGGCTCTCCGTTGTAACTCCAGGCAAGCAGCGAACTGGCGATGCGATTCACGCTGGAAACGCTGACCGGAATCGAACGTATCTCGTACTGGCGGGCATTGTTCAGCTCGGTATCCTTGACCGGGGTGTTCTGCATGGCGAGCAGATTCTCGTCGAGCAGGCCGTCCACCGGTTGCACTTTCGTTGGATCGCTGCCGTACTGCATGTAGAACACCGAGCGCGAACGTCGGAAGCTCATGCCCGAACCGGCGCCGTAGGCATAGCCGTGCTTGACGCGGATATCGACCATCAATCGCGAGGCGAAGCCGTTGCCGCCGAGTACGTCGTTGCCCAGGGTCAACGCGTAGCGGTCCGGGTTGTGCAGATTCAGATCGAGCATGTGACCAAGCAGCACCTGATCCTGCGATGCGTAGGAATTCTCGACGACGGTATAGCCGGGCGGATTCAGCGGAACGGGTTTCGGGATGACATCGGGTTTGCTTCCGCTGGCTTTCCAGTCGCCGAAGTACTTGGTCACGGCAGCCCTGGCTTGATCCGGTGCAATGTCGCCGACGACGACGATGGTGGTCAGGTCGGGGCGGTAGCTGCTGGCATAAAAGTCTTTCGCATCCTTCAAGGTCAGCTTGTCCACCGTTGCAGGAACGGCTTCGCGCAGTTCCGGGTCGCCGGCAGGCAGCAAACCTTTTTCCAGCGCGCGGAACATCTTGTAGCGGGGTGACTGCAGTTCGCCAGCCAGCGTGCGCGACAGGGTTTTCTGCTGCACATTGAATGCTTCCTGTGGCAGTGCCGGATGCAATTCGTTGTCAGCCAGCAACTGCATGCCGCGATCGAATCCGGCTGTGGGTACGGCGAGTTGGAAATCCGTGCCACCGGATTCGGTTGCGGCGATTTCGTCGAGGGCCTTGTGGAAAGCGGTGCGATCCAGGCTGGTGCTGCCGTAATCGAACAACGAACCGAGAAGGCGCCCCACTCCTTCCTGGCCCTTTGGCTCCTGCAGGCCCGAGTCATTGTCAACATGACCGACGACGGTAACGGTCTTGCTGACGTCAGTGGGTTGCACGATCAGGGTGATGCCATTGTCGAGTTTCATCTCGACCGGATTCAGTGTCCAGTGCGGCATTTCCAGCTTGGCCAGCGAGTGGGTCGCCCAGTCCGGCAGTGCGACATCGAGCTTGTCATCGCCGCCGAACGACTCGGTGCCGCCAAATCCGGAGCTGTTCGGCGGACGCTTGCCATTCGGATCCGGGGTCAGTATGACAGTCACGCGTTGGTCGGGTTTCAGGTAGTGACGAGCGACCCGGTTTACGTCATCCACCGACACGTTGCGCAATCGTTCTTCGGCCTCTGCCGGTGAGTCGAGTCCTTGCCAGGCCAGGGCCTGCGACCATGCGCTGGCCTGGCTGACGGCGCTGTTCTTGTTGAACTCGAACGAAGCCAGTTCCGAACGCCTGGCTGCCTCGACCAGATCGGCCGGTACGCCATCCTTGAGCAGATTGGCCATGACGTCTTCGAGATGCTGCTGCGCTTGCTTGGCGTCGCCGCCTTTCGGAAAGCCGACGTCGACGATACCGATGCCGCCGTAACTGAACGGCTGCACGCCGGCATCGGCGCTGAGCACCTTGCCTTGTGCGGCCAGTTCGGAGAGGTTGCTGCGTGCGTTGTTGAGCACGTCCATCAGGATTTGCGCTGCGGCGTTGTCCTTCGAGGTCTGACCGGGCATCCGGTACATGAACCACACCGACCCTGTGGCGTCCGGCGTAGTGCTGGTGATCGTTTGCGCCTTGACCGGTTTCAATTTGGGTTCGGTGCGCTTCGGCGTGTCGCTGCGCGGAACGCTGCCGAACAGCTTCTTCACTTCGGCCAGTGTGGACTGTGGCTCGACATCGCCGACGATGACCAGAATGGCATTGTTCGGCACGTACCAGTCGTTGTAAAACTTGCGCAGGATTTTCGAGGTGGTCTTGTCGAATGACGGGCGCGTTCCCAGCGGGTCTTCTTCGTAGCCCGTGCCGGCATAGAGCACTCGCTCGGCTTTCTCGAATGCGAGGTAACTGGGTTGTGAAATATCGCGCGAAACTTCCTGCTCGATCGCGCCTTTCTCCAGCCCCCAATCCTTGTCTGTCAGAAGCGCGCCGCGCATGCGCAATGCTTCAATGTTGAGCAGAATGTCCAGATACGACGCCGGTGTGACGAAGTAGTACTGCGTCGCGTCGTTGGTGGTGAAGGCGTTGTTCTGTCCGCCCATCTTTCCGGTCATCTCGTTCAACTGCGAACCGGACATGCCCTTGCTGTCGCGGAACATCATGTGTTCCAGCGCATGCGCCGTGCCGGGATATCCTTTCGGAGTCTGGTAGCCGCCGGCCAGGTAGGTGATCTGCGTGGTTACCATCGGCGCCAAGGTGTCGCGAACGATAACCACACGCAATCCGTTGCCCAAGGTCGCGCGCAATACATCATTCGCTGTGGCAGCGGCAGGTGTGCCGCTCGTATTGCGGGCGCAGGCGGCGCCGGACAGGCCGGCCAGGCCCAGCACGATGGCGCAGGCGAGCGGTTTGAGAACTGCGATGTTCATGGTGTGACTCCGTGGGATGATGAGGCGGCGATGCCGCGGACATGGTCGAACTTGTACTGTCGCGATCAATCGGGCTCACGCAACGTAGCATCAGGGGCAAACGACCATCCTAAACGCGTGGTAAGCGGAAACCAACCCAACTGATGACCGATCATGTATGTGCCCGGACAATCGATGGCTCCGGCTGCAATTCGACGCCGAAGCGTGCCTTCACCGTATCGCGTATGCGCTGCGCCAGCGCCCAGATTTGTTCGCCGGTGGCGTTTGCGTGATTGACCAGAACCAGTGCATGTTGGGTCGAAACGCCCGCATCGCCTTCCCGCAAGCCCTTGAAATTGCAGGCTTCGATCATCCAGGCAGCAGACAGTTTTTTCGTGTTGCCCGTGGCTTCCCAAATCGGCAAGTCCGGATGATGGGAGTGCAGCTGAGTTGCGGTATCGACGGAAACGATCGGATTCTTGAAAAAGCTTCCGGCATTTCCCGTCAATGCGGGATTGGGAAGTTTGCGTGTGCGCAGACGCGAGATTGCCTCGGCAACGACTGCCGCGCCTGGATTCTGCACATTCATGCGCGCGAGCTCTTCACGCACCCCGGCATAGTCCAGGCACAGTGCTCGCGTGCGCGGCAGCAGAAAGTCGACGCGGGATACGACAAATCGATCGGGGGCACGTTTGAATATCGAATCGCGATAGGCGAATTCACATTGCGCATTGTCGAGGCGCGTGAACCTGCGTTCGTGCCGGTTGAAGACCTCGACCTGGTGTATGAATTCGCGCACCTCGACCCCGTACGCGCCGATGTTCTGGATCGGTGCAGCGCCGACGCTGCCGGGAATCAATGCCAGGTTCTCCAGACCCATGTAGCCATGGCCCAGAGACCAGTGCACGAAATCATTCCAGTTCTCTCCGGCATCGACACGAACGATCGCGGCGTCATCCCGATCCTCAAGCAAATGAATTCCCCGAGTCGCCATCGATACCACCACACCGGGCCAGTCGCCGACAAACAGCACGTTGCTGCCGCCTCCGAGTACCAGCGTTTTTTCCGGTTTCAGTGCGGCGAGACCGAACAATTCCGGCAGCACACCGACTCGATGGACATCGATCAACAAATCCGTGCGTGCCGGTACACCGAACGTGGTGCGACCTTGCAGCGAAGCATTTTCGATGACGGTGTAGCCCGACTCGCGCGCCCGGCCGGTGATTCGGTCATTCATGCACACAGATCCTCGAACCGAACACGCATGATGCGCTTGCAAGCCCAATTCCCGATTCCACGAAAAAGGGGACAGGGTCGGGTGAGGGAGTGGCGTCGACGAAAAGCAACGCTTGAGCTTCCCAAGCGTTCGCCTCGTCACCCCAGCCCTCTCTGCCAAGCGCAGAACGTCGGCAGAGAGGGCAGCCATGCGCGGCGCGGCGCGTGCAAGAGAGGCAGTCAATTGGATTTGCGCGCACGAATCGCCTCCACACATTCGTCGATCAGGGCGGGCCCGCGATAAATCATGCCGGTGTAGAACTGAACCAATGTCGCACCTGCGTCGATTTTGGTCGCTGCATCAACACCCGAGACAATTCCGCCGACGCCGATCAACGGAATCTTGTCGCCAACCCGCTCTGCCATCGCATGCAGTACGCGAGTTGCCTTGTCGAACAATGGCTTGCCGGATAAACCTCCAGTTTGTTCTGCATGCCGCGCACCAGCGATCGCGTCGCGATCGATCGTGGTGTTGGTGCAGATCAGGCCATCGATTTTCGCGATCAGAAGTTGCTTGGCAATGGCATCCAGTTCGATATTGGAAAGATCTGGCGCGATCTTGAGCAACATCGGCTTGCGCGACCCGTGTTTCGCCGCCAAGGATTCCTGTGATTCCCGCAGCGCGTCAATGAGCCGCTTCAGCGATTCGGCCTGCTGCAAGTCGCGCAAACCTTGCGTGTTCGGTGAGGAGATATTCACCGTGACGTAGGTTGCCGCCGCGTAGACGCGTTCAAGACAAAACAGGTAGTCGTCGATGGCGCGTTCGTTCGGCGTGTCCTTGTTCTTGCCGATGTTGATGCCGAGCACACCCGAGAACCGTGCTTTTTCCACATTGCGCAATAATGCATCGACGCCACCGTTGTTGAAGCCGAGTCGGTTGATCACGGCCTGATGTTCCGGCAGGCGCCACATGCGTGGCTTCGGGTTACCCGGCTGCGGACGCGGCGTCGTCGTGCCGATTTCGATAAATCCAAAACCCAACGCCGCCAACGCATCGATATGTGCGCCGTTCTTGTCCAGTCCTGCGGCAAGTCCCACCGGATTCGGAAACGAGATACCAAATACGGTTGTCGGCAATGGTGCCGGTTTGCGGGCGAGCAGGGTATTGAGTCCCGTGCGATACGCCGCCTCGATTGCCGTCAATGCGACATCGTGCGCACGCTCGGCGTCGAGACAGAATAGCAATGGGCGGGCAAGCGTATACATCATCGAGCGGAAAATGCGTTGCACGTGAGTGAATGCGGATCGGCCGGCCGGCTCGGATTTCGATCTGCGCCCAGCGGCGATATTCGTCTCCGAATGCGGCCTACTTCTTCGTCAAACGTGGTTGCGCCACGGCGCGCTTGCTGGCGATTTCGACCATCGTTTCGATGCGGATCAGGCGACGGTCGAGATCGTCGGCGGTATTGGCCAGCTTGTCGACGCTTTTGGACAGGCGATCCAGATCGTCGCGCATGCGCAGCACATCCTTGAGCACCGCGATGGCGTCGGCGAGCGCGCCCATCAGCGTGCGGCGCGGCGTTGTTCGATATTGGCCAGGGCGCGATCGGCCGCGGCGGTGGCGCTGCGCACCGCCTTGCGCATTGACGGAATTGCCGCACGCAGTTCTTTGGTCAAGGCGACCAGCTCACGCGTCTCGCCGATGGAACTTACGTCATAGGCCTTCACCGCCTGACGCACCAATTCGCTCGTGCTCACACCGTGATTTTCCGCGAGCTTCTTGAAGCGTCGTTTATCTTCGGTGGAAACAAGTAACGTCACGCGTTGCGTTTTCATCGGCGCCTCCAGTACATGCACATGATCATAGCATGTGCATGCTGCCGGAAAATCGCCATGCCCGTCAAAAATGCGGCGTCCCGGCATGGGCTGGCGAGATCCGGATCGTGTGGAAGCGAATCGAAAAGATCGCCTGGCGCCGAATGAGCAGACGAAGTGTTCGCTCCACGAATCGCGAATCCCCAATTCCGGCTGTCAAAACTCGAACTTGATTCCCTGCGCCAGCGGCAGTTGATCGGAATAGTTGATGGTATTCGTCTGCCGGCGCATGTACGCCTTCCAGGCGTCGGAGCCGGATTCGCGGCCGCCGCCGGTTTCCTTTTCGCCACCGAACGCGCCGCCAATCTCCGCGCCACTGGTGCCGATGTTGACGTTGGCGATGCCGCAGTCGGAGCCCGCGCTGGAAAGGAAGGATTCTGCAGCTTTTACGTTCTGCGTGAAAATCGCCGACGACAAACCCTGCGGCACGCCGTTGTGCGATCCGATCGCCTCATCGATGGCGTTGAACGGCATCACGTACAGGATCGGCGCGAAGGTTTCGGTCTGCACGACTTCATCCGAATTCTTCAGGCCCGCAATGATCGTCGGCAATACGAAATTTCCGGGACGGTCCGCCAGTGGCTCCCCGCCGGTCAGCACCTTGCCGCCGGCCGATTTGGCTTTGGCAATGGCGGCGGAATAGTTCTTTACCGCATCCGGACTGTTCAAGGGGCCCATCAGGGTCGTTGCCTGGGTTGGGTCGCCGATCTTCTTTTCCACCTGCTTGTATGCGCCGACCAGCTTGTCGACGACGTTGTCGTAGATCGATGCATGCACGAACAGGCGGCGCGTCGAGGTACAACGCTGACCGCACGTACCAACTGCACCGAACACGATCGCGGGAATCGCCAGTTTCAAATCCGCCGTTTGATCGACAATGATTGCGTTGTTGCCGCCGAGTTCGAGCAAGCTGCGACCCATGCGTTTGGCAACGCGCTCGCCGACGTGGCGGCCAACCGCCGTGGAACCGGTGAAGCTGATCAGCGGGATGCGCGGATCGTCGACGAACTTTTTGGCGATATCGACGCCGGCGTCGTTGATCAGGAAGAACAGATTGGGAAATCCGCCTTGCTTGAGCGCTTCGTTGCAGATTTTCATCGATGCGATCGCCGACAATGGCGTCTTCGGTGACGGCTTCCAGATCGAGATATCGCCGCAAACCGCAGCGATGAACGCATTCCAGGCCCACACGGCAACCGGGAAATTGAACGCCGAAATGATGCCGATCACGCCGAGCGGATGCCACTGCTCGTACATGCGGTGGCCGGGTCGCTCGGAATGCATGGTGTTGCCGTAAAGCATGCGGCTCTGGCCGAGCGCGAAGTCGGCGATATCGATCATTTCCTGCACTTCACCGTCGCCTTCCGGTTTGATCTTTCCCATTTCCAGCGCGACCAGCGAACCCAGCGCATCCTTGTGCTCGCGAAGGGCGTCGGCGCACAGTCGGATTGCCGCGCCGCGCTGCGGTGCCGGCGTGGCGCGCCAGACCTTGAATGCTTCCTGGGCGCGGCCGATGATCGTCTCGTAATCCGCGTCGGATGTGGCGTGTACGCGGCCGATCACTTCGTGTGTGCTCGGATTGATCACTTCGATGGTTCCGGCATCGGCGGTCTTCGACCATTCGCCATTGCCCAGATAGGTGCCGGACTCGATCCCGGACAGGCCGAGCGATTTCAGGATTGCAGCAGACATGGAAACTCCGAAAATACTTGGGAAAAGGCCGCGATTGCGGCGCATGGAACCCGCAATTGTAACAGAGGTAGCGGCCTGGCCAGACCAGACCGGGCTTTGGACTTCTTCCATCCAGCCACGACCCGTGCCGCGCAATTGCGCTGCATGACTCCAAAATTACGGCAATTCAGAGGCCGCAGAGATGTCGCGCTACGCCCGGCCGCTGAATTCGCCGGTCAAGGTGCTGATCAGGATCTTCTCACCGGTGGTGATGTATTCGGGCACCTGGATTTCGATGCCGGTATTGAGCTTGGCGGGTTTGGGACGCTTCGTGGCCGTCGCGCCCCTGAGTTCCGGTGCCGTGTCGACGACTTCCAGGGTAACGGTCGGCGGCAATTGCAACGCTACCGGTTCGTCGTCGATCAGTTGCATGTAGCAACCTTCCAGACCGTCGGCGATGAAGCCGGCGGCATCGCCGATGCTGTCGCGACCGAGCGTGTACTGGGTGTAATCCTCGGCATCCATGAACACGAAGAAATCGCCATCCATGTAGGAATAGTTCACCGAACGCCGAACCAGTTCGGTTTCCTTCAATTCGTCGTCGGCGCGCAGCGACAGATCGAGTTTCTGTGCGCCGGGCACGCTGTACAGGGTGAAGCGAAACGTGACGTTGCCGCCGCGCGCGGTCGGCGAGCTGCGTTCGATGTCGCGAATCTGCCAGACGCGGCCATTGTGTTCGACGACGTTGCCTTTCTTTATGTCGGAAGCTTTCATGGACAGGATCGGGAATGGGGAATGGGGAATGGGGAATGGGGACTGGGAAAGAGGAATGGGGAATCGGAAAAACGCAGGAGCAGTATCGGGCAATCAGTCTGTGAAGTGAAAACCCCGCAACCGCTCTGCGGATGTGGCCATTCTCTATTCCCGACTTCCCGTTCCTGCCTATTTTGGCTGCAACCGTATCGCGCCATCGACGCGAATCACGCTGCCGTTCATGTAGCGATTTTGCAGGATGAAAGCGGCGGTATCGGCAAATTCCTCTGGCGTACCCAGCCGCGATGGATAAGGTACCTGTGCACAAAGCGATTCGTACACTGCCGGCGGCATGCCGTCGACCATTGGCGTATGGAAAACGCCCGGAGCGATGGTCATGACGCGTACGCCAATGCGGGCGAATTCGCGCGCCATCGGCAAGGTCATGCCGATCACGCCGCCTTTGGATGCCGAATATGCAGCCTGGCCGATCTGACCTTCGTAGGCGGCGATCGATGCAGTGTTGACAATTACGCCGCGTTCACCGTCCTCGCCAACTGCGTTGTGCTGCATGATGTCGGCTGCGGCCTTGGCGACATTGAAGCTGCCGACCAGATTGACCATGACCGTGGTCTGGAATGTTTTAAGGGGCATTGGACCTTCGCGGCCGAGCACGCGCCCGGCGCCGAGAATACCGGCACAGCTTACGGCGACATTGAGCGCCCCCATTTTTTCCGCAGCCAGTTTCAGCGCGCTTGCGACGCCTTCCTCATGGGTGACGTCGGTGCGCAGATAGCTCGCGGCCGCGCCGAGTTCCGCGACGGCAGCCGCACCCTTGTCGTCGTCGATATCGAGCAACGCCACATTTCCGCCGGCTGCGACAAGATGTTTGGCCACAGCGAAACCGAGCCCCGAAACACCGCCTGTAATGACGGCCTTGACCTGATCCAATTGCATGAAGTATTCACCATCGCTTGAAGTGCCGGCATTGTAGCCGAACGTTCGGCGAGGGTGACGTCGGGCGTTCGACAAGCGGCGCTTCCCTGCGCCCGGAGCAGTCGTCAAGCCATGAAGCCCAGATCATTCGTCGGGAAATTTTCGACGTATGGGAAAATGGTTCCGATGTCGCAGTCGTTGACTCCGAGCCAACGCGCCAACGTCGCCGAATATTGATCGCACGACACGCTTGGAATCATCTGGCCGCGTGCAAGACAATCATCTCCGTCGAGCGTCTGATCGGGGAAGTAGCGATTGCCGCTGGCCATGGGAGCGCTGTAGAGCTTCCTGCCCAGGACCGATCCGCCCATTGCCAGTTGAATGCCGCCCCAGGCGTGGTCGGTGCCATCGCCATTGGAATTGAGTGTGCGTGCGAATTCCGAGAACGTGAAACTGGTAACGGCATTTTGCACGCCGAGTTGCACGGTCGCGTGGTAGAAACCTCCGAGTGCCTGCGAGATGGTCGAAAACAACGCCGGTTGGCCGCTGTTCACATCGAGCTGTCCGTCATGTGTGTCGAAACTGCCGTAGGTCAGGAAGAAGATTTGCCGCTTCGCCCCGAGTGCGCCGCGCACCGAAATGATCTTTGCGATTTCCTGCATGGCATCGGCGACCGGATTGGTGCCCGTCGGTGGAAAATTCGCGGAGACGTCGGCGGCACCCTGAAGCGCCGAGTTCAAGGTTTGATACCAGTCGATCGAGTTGTTCAAGGTCGCCTGGTAGTTTCGCGTTAGCGGATCGGAATAGGTTTGGGCAAGCAGTTGCTCAAGCGCATTGATTTTCAAGGTGCCCAATGATCCGTTATAGCCGCTGAGTCCTGCCGGCCCGGAACTGGTTACCGAATAAGGCTGCACGCTATGTCCGGCCTGCAGGCGATTCTGACCGCTCAAAGTGATCGACATCGGGATCGTCATGCCGGGGTTGAGTACACTCAGGCGATCGGCGGCCAGTCCTGCCCAGCCGACACTGCCGTTCTGCACGGGTTGCCCGAATTGCCATTGCGCCTGTTGATCGGCGTGCGAAAACAATTGTGGCGGCAGCGGATAACCGGGCGTGTTGTATTGAGTCTTGTTCGTCGGTTGCAGCATCGTGCCGGTGTTGACGATGAAGGCCAGATTCCCGTTGTCGAATGCGCTGGCCAGTTCCGGGCAGCTCGGATGCATGCCGTATTGGTCGCTGGTGCGATCGAGGGTGGTCGGATGAACCGGAATGAGCGCGGCGGGATCGATCGCCATGCCATCGGGAGCCGGGCCACTGCGCGAGGTGTTGTAGATCGCGTAGCGCGTGCTGTCGCTGGGTATCAACAAATTGAATGAATCATTGCCACCGGCGAGGAACAGGCACACCAGCGCCCTGTAGTCGGTAACCGGGGGATACGAAGCGCAGCTGGCTGCCAACGCGGAATTCATCAGGCTCAATTGGCCGAACAACGCGCTCCCGCTGGCACAGGCCACGCTGGAACAGGCAACTCGACGCAGGAACTGTCGACGCGAGGGATCGATTGGCGTGTTCATGGCGGGCCTTAGTGCTGAATCGAGAATTCGGGGGAGGCGAGAACCACCTGGAGCAACGCGGTGACGCGCGGTTGAGGGGCGGCGGTGGTGTACGGAATCAACCCCACCATGGTGACCAGCGTGTCGTGCATGGCGCTACTCATGCTGCCGTACAGCAAGTCGTGATTGACTTGAGCGACCAGTGCATCAGGATCGTTGGCCAGCGCGAACAACGCGGCCAGGTCAACGACCATCGTGCTGGTGCCGACCCCGTTGGCGCCTTCATAGGCTTTCGCCCGGCTGGTCAGATCGTTTGCAGTAGCCACGATCGCGCTCTCGCTTTCGATCTGGAATTCCGGTGCGTACGAGCCGGCATCGGCCAGTTCGCCAGGCGGCAGGTAATCGGGCAGATAGAAATTGAATACGCTTGGTGCATCCAGCGGCGCCTGTCCGTAGTTGCGACTCAGGCTGGACTTTGAATAGGAGCCGTCCGGCGCGGCAGCATGGTAGTAGCGCCAGAAGGCGGTCAGCTTCAATACCGGCTCGCGCGGCTTGCCGAACAAAAACGTGGAGACGTTGCAAGGTGCGTCCTGCAGACCGGTCATCGCTTCCGGATCGGTGATCACGGCCTTGACGACAGCGCCGAAGTCGCCATGCGTGTTGCTGAATACGGTCGAGACGTGTTCGATGTAGCAAGGCGACGGGTTGCTGCTGGTGAAGCGCTGGATCAGTTGCCGCGAAATGAAGGGCGCGACATTCGGATGATTGGCGATGATACCGATCAACTGGGCGAAATCCGTATCGCAATTTGGCGCTGGATTGTCGAGAGTTTGATCGCCGAGTACGGTTTTTTGCGCTTCGTCGTGATGATCTTCATAGCAGACCATCGGCAGGTAATCGGCAATCGTCCAACCTGACCCGTTGGTTGGATAACTCTTGAAATGCGGCGAGTAACGTGGGTCGTAGCTGAGGCCGGTAAACACGTGTGCGTTGCCGGTGACGACGTCTTGGTCGTAGGTCGAAATGGTGTTGCCGGCATTGTCGCGTATTGGCGAAAAGTCCGGATTGCGCTCAATCAAGCCGATTGAGAACAATTGCATTACTTCACGCGCGTAATTTTCGTCGGGCGCAAGATCCAGCAGCGGATTGCCTTTGTCGTTCTGGACGAACGTGAGCATCTTGGCCATCGCCGGGCTGTAGGTGACATCGGTCAACAGATTGAGATAGCTGCCGGCGTGATAGGCATGGTAGGCGTCGTAGTAGCCGAACGAATCGCGCGCGAGCACGTCGTAATACTCGGCGAGCGCGACCGGGTCCTGGCCGAGTTTGTTGCCCTGGTCGGTAACCACCATGATTTGCGAAAGCGCCCAGGCCGTGCGCTGGCGCAACTGATCGGGTGACGTCAATACCGCTTTCAGCCACTGTTCGCGGCGATCGCCTTGCCCCGGGTTTTGCACACCCGCATCGAGTGTTTCGACAGTCGGGCGTTCCAGCGTGGTCGGCATCGCCAGTTGCTGTTCGATCCATTGCGAATAACCGATCCCGCGCAGGCGTGCGATTTCTTCCGGAGTGGGGCCGAACGTCGCCATGGT
Source organism: uncultured Pseudomonadota bacterium (assembly GCA_963711075.1). GTDB lineage: Bacteria > Pseudomonadota > Gammaproteobacteria > Xanthomonadales > Rhodanobacteraceae > Rudaea. The sequence continues at coordinate 44,964 of CAVQCW010000005.1, forward strand.
CAGGAACCGCGCAGCTTCGGCGTCGCTGCTTGGCGTATCGGCAACCGCCTGGAATCCCGAATGGAAAATCAGGTCGTATGCCAGTGCGGGAACGCAGACAAATGCAAGCAGGGTGAATGCCGCGAGCTGCGGGCCTGCCGCGACGAGGTGCTGGCGCATGACAATCCTCCCGAATGACAACGGCAATGCAACGCATGTCGTTGCAGGAGGAAAACGCGCCAAACGAAAATCGGTTGACGTCGAAACGATTTATGGCGAACGCCGGTTGAATCAAAGATCGCGCAGATAGAACCGGTTGCAGCCGAAATGCCCGGTGTTGCCGAGGGCCGAGTCGATCCTGGAAAATTCGTGCTTCTCGTACAGGCGCTGCGCTGCGTTCATGCCGGTCAAGGTTTCGATATAGCAGCGCGTGTAACCCAGGTTGCGCGCGGCCGTCAGGCATCGTTGCATCAGAGCGGTTCCCGCGCCACATCCGCGCAACTCCGGCAGAAAATACATTTTCCGCAACTCGCAAACACCCGCATGGCCGTGCAATGGTGCGATGCCGCCGCCGCCGCAGACTCGAGCGTTTCGCTCGATAACGAAATACGCACATCCGGCGGCCGCATATGCTGTGGCCATGTCGCTGACTTCTGGATCATGGATCGCAAAGCCCGGGCCATCGGCGCCGAATTCGGGCATCACCGTGCGAATGATCATGGCAATTGCCGCGTTGTCGGCAGGAACAAGTTGGCGCAACGTAAATGTCGTATCGGTCATCGGATAAGCGGACATCAGAGCGGTCTGCGGAAATCCAGATCGTAGCGCGCGCCGTGGACGAGCACGTGCACGCGCAGGTTGGTGATACTGATCGGTGCGCAAGGGTCGGCATCGGCTGCGTTCGAATGGCCCACATCGGCAGGATCGACGACGGTGATGCCGCCTAGCCCGGCGACGTCCATGACGTTGTCCGGACCGATGAAGGCCGCCGTATCCGCATCGATGCCGATGCCGAGCGCAAACGGATTCAATGCCAACGCACCCAGCAGTCGACCGAGCCGATCGGCACTGGCACCGCCCTGATCGATGACAAGCCGGTTGGACAGGCCAAGACCCGGCGCGAGTGTCACGTTGCCCATGCGCGGTGTGGAGCCAGCCGCTCCGCCGGCGAGCATGTGCTCGGCAAGAATTGCGGCACCTGGGCCGATACCACCGACTGCCATGCCTTCCGCATTGCGCCGGCGCAGCAAGCGCGCCAGCGTCGTGCCGCCCAGCAACGTGGATAGGCGAAGCGGTTGGTCGGTGTACAACAAGGCCAGGTCCGATCGCTCCACGATAGCCATGGCAGGTTGACGTTCGCTGTCTTCGCGCCGTGCGAGAGCAATGCGTTGCACCTGTTGCGCGCCGCCCGCGTTCAGCCGCGCCTCGAGTTCGTCCGGCGCGGCGTCTTCCGGATGGCTCGCGACAATCAGTGCCACGACGCTTTGCGCCCCGAGCAACGCAATCAGACGCTTGAATATTCCCGATTGTCCGGGAGCGCGCACTGCCATACCCATCGGTATCAGGTAACCGCGGGATTTATCGGGTGCGAGTCGGGCTGGCATGGGCAAGGGTTCGGTTGTGGCGGTAGTGGTGCCTAATGAGGTCAACAACGAAACGGTGTAACCAAGAAGGACAAAAAGGGTAGAAGAATGCACCATCCGCAAAGAGGCGAAGTTCGCCAAACAAGGCAATTCATCGCATTTTCCGGTCTCATTGTTTCGCGTCCCTTGTGTCCCTCGTGGCTCAGCTCCCGGCTTCTGCCGCGACCCCCACTTTGCTGGCGTTGTCACGCCCGAGTTGCTTGCTCAACCAGCGCCCGGTCGCGATCAATCCATCCAGATCGACAGCGGTCGCGATGTCCATGCCACGCAGCATGTACACAACATCTTCAGTGGCGACATTGCCGCTTGCGCCACGCGCGTACGGGCAACCGCCGGCGCCGGATACCGAGGCATCCACGACGGCTACGCCGAGTTCGAGGCATGCCAGGATATTCGCCAGTGCCTGACCGCGCGTATCGTGGAAATGTACCGCGAGAGCGGACATCGGCACGTCTTCCGCGACAGCGCGCAACATCGCGCGCGCTTTGAGCGGCGTGCCGATGCCGATGGTGTCTCCGAGCGACACTTCATAGCAGCCAAGGTCATGCAGGCGTTTGGCGACGCGTACGACGTCGGCTATCGGCACATCGCCTTGATACGGGCATCCGAGTGCGGTGGAGACGTAACCGCGCACCGCAACGTGGTCGTCCTTCGCGCGTTCCAGCACCGGGATGAAGCGTTCGATAGATTCATCGATCGAAGCGTTGATGTTTTTTTGATTGAACGCTTCGCTGGCGGCCGTAAATACCGCGACTTCCGTTGCCCCCACGGCGCGCGCGCGTTCGTAACCCTGCAGATTCGGTACCAGCACCGGATAGCGCACGTCAGGCAGTTTTTCGATCGCCGTGAAAACTTCCGCCGCATCGGCCAATTGCGGGACCCATTTCGGGCTGACGAAACTCGTGGCCTCGATGGTCCTCAAGCCACTCGCAGAGAGCCGGTTGATCAGTTCAACCTTGACTGCTGCGGGTACGATCGTCTTTTCGTTCTGCAGGCCATCCCGCGCGCCGACCTCGACGATGCGCACGCTGGATGGCAGCTTGCTCATGATTTGCTCTCGCCTGCGGTCTTTCTGGCATGCCGTTCGAATTCGTCGACCGACATCCTGCTGCGAATCAATTTGATCCCGGGTTTGTCCGAAAAGATCGATTCGCCGCGCAGAATCTCCAGCATATGCGGCGCGTCCGCAGAAACAAAGACATGCAGTTCATTCGCCGTCTTGCTGACAGTGCCGTCGAGCTTTCGATCGATAACCCGGGAAGCGACGCGTTCGCTGTCGACCGAGTACACGTCCATGTTGTCCCCGTTTGCGACATACCGCGCAAGATAGAACGCCTGCTTCGGAACTGGATCGACACCATACACCGGCTTGATGTCGACGAGCGGCTTCAGGGCGTCGTCGGCAACCACGAGATAATTCTTGTCATCGACGTGCGCGTACTTCAAGGCGATGGGCGTGTATTTTGTCGGTGCGCCATTCTTCGGTACCTCGATCATGACAAAGCGGCAGGAGGCGTCGACTTGAAACGCACTGTCGCTGTTGGGCTCGTCGCGCGGAAGCCAAAGCCCTTTCCAGCGGGCATCACAGGTTTCCAGGTGGCCGCCGGGCGGCGATGCAAAGCGGGTTTCGGTGCAACTGCAAAGCATCAAACAGATCACCAGCATTAACCCCAGTGGCGCGGGTCGACGCAGAATCGAAACAGGCAGGTTCATTTTGCATCCTCGAATCGAACCAAAATCGCATCGGCTTCCACAAACTCGCCGGTGCTGGCTTGCAGCTCTGCGATCATCGTGTCTCGCGGCGCACGCAACGTCAATTCCATTTTCATCGCTTCCATGACGATCAGTTCCTGACTTTCCACGACCGCGTCGCCCGCTTTTGCCTTGACCAGAACAATGCGGCCGGGCATGGGCGCGACAATGCTGTCGGTTTGCTGCTGCGCGGATTTCGCGACCGCAAATGCGCCGATGCGAGAGAATCTGCGCCGCTGGATTCCGTCGTGGAGCACAACGCAATGTTCATCTACGCTTGCGTCGAAACGGTGCGCGATTCCATCCAGACAGACGTTGAGCTTGCCATCGAGGAAATGCACGTTCGTCGCGTTGCCGTGATGCTTGCCGCAAGTGAGCTTGTAATCTCCGGCACTACCGTGAGCATCGATTTCGATGCGTTGATCACCGCGTTTGAAACACACCAGCCGCTTGCCGTGATGGCCTATGCGCCAGGCATCCGCACGCGCCCACGGCGAATAGGGATCCGTGCCGGTACGCGCCAGATTCGCGGCCAGATTTTCCTCGTCGAGCAGCACCGCGCTTGCCGCAGCAAACAACGACAACGGATCAGGTTCTCGATCAACCGGCAGAAATTCCGGAAGATTCCGGTCCAGATATCCGGTGTCGATGGTGCCATCCACCACCACCGGGTGTCTGACCAGGCGCTCGAGAAAGTCGATATTGGATTTGGGCCCTACCACTTCGCACTGGGCCAACGCTTCGCGCATGCGCTGCAGCGCCTGATCGCGACTGCGATCCCAGACGATCAATTTGGCGATCATCGGATCGTAGAAGATCGTCACGGTGTCGCCCTGGATTACACCGCCATCGACACGCACATGTTCGCTGGACGGCGGCAAATGCAGCCTGGTCAATTTACCGGAGCCGGGCAAGAATCCGGCTTGCGGATCTTCGGCGTAAAGGCGCAATTCAATGGAGTGGCCATCGGCTGGCACCGACTTGTTGCGGATCAACGAGCCGGGCAGGGCTTCGCCCGCGGCAACGCGAAGTTGCAATTCGACCAGGTCCAGGTGCAGCGTCATCTCCGTCACCGGATGCTCGACCTGAAGGCGCGTATTGATTTCCATGAAATAGAAATCGCCCTTTGCGCCGACGATGAATTCCACCGTGCCGGCATTTACGTAGCCCAGTGCGCGTCCGGCGGCAATCGCGGCCTCACCCATGCGTGTGCGCAGTTCCGGCGTGAGGAATGGCGAAGGTGCTTCTTCCAGCACTTTCTGATAGCGGCGTTGCGCGGAACACTCGCGTTCGTTGAGGTGAATCATGTTGCCGTGGTGGTCGCCGAATATCTGGAACTCGATATGCCGGGGCGTTTCGATGTAGCGCTCCAGCAGTACGCGGTCGCGACCGAACGCGCTTTTTGCCTCGCGCTGACACGATGCCAGCGCCGAGGCGAATTCTCCCGCGCTGCGAACGATGCGCATGCCCTTGCCACCACCGCCATAGGCCGCCTTGACCATCAGCGGGTAGGCGATGCGTTCGGCCTCGCGCGCGAGCAACTCGGCGTCCTGGTCCTCACCGGTATAGCCCGGTACAACGGGTACGCCGTGACCGGACATCAAATCCTTGGCGCCGGCTTTCGATCCCATCTTGCGCATCGACGCGGCAGAAGGCCCGATGAAAACAAGCCCCGCGTGCTCGACGGCTTCGGCAAAATCCGCATTCTCCGAAACAAACCCGTATCCAGGGTGGATCGCCTGTGCGCCGCTTTTTTTTGCGACTTCGATGATTGCGTCCCCACGCAAATACGAATCGGCCGGTTGCGGGCCGCCAATTGGCCACGCCTCGTCGGCCTGGCGAACGTGTTGTGCGGTCGCATCAGCTTCGGAATACACAGCGACCGTGTGGATACCCAGCCGACGACAGGTTCGGATGACACGACACGCAATTTCGCCGCGGTTGGCGACAAGAATGCTTTTGAACATCATTCACCTTCCCAGTAGTCGCGTGAGTCGCCGCGTCTTCCGATATGGCGGAAGCGCGCCATGCCCGCGGTTTCCGGCGTACCACCGGCAAATGCGCCGAACTTGCCGGAGTCGGGGTATTCGCACACTTCCACGGCAGACATTGTACTTATCGCCAGATAGTGCATCTGCGTGGCACCGGTGTTGATGATCTGGTGCGCGGTTTCCGGACCTCCGGGTGGGCAGGCGATAACGTCGCCACTTTTCAGCGGCAAGCGTCGCTCGCCATAGCGCAGCTCGCCATTGCACTCGAGGATGAAGAACATTTCCTCATCGTTGCGATGGCTGTGGAACGGGCAATTGCGCTTGCCCGGTGCCGCCACAGTGAGGTTGTAACCGAGTTTGCGCGCGCCGATGCGGCTGGCGATTTCGCCCCAGCGGACATCGTAGTCGCCCGGCGGTGTACTCTTGCATGCCTCATCCGGATCCATCGCGCGGACCTGCACGTCTTCGATATTGAGGATGGGAGATGACATGATTTTTGCTTCTGCGCTCATTGCCGGACACGATCGATCAGGTGAGCTTCCCGTCCACCCAGCGCGGCGCACGTTTGTCGAGAAATGCGCCGAGTCCTTCCTGACCCTCGGCCGAAACCCGCAGGCGCGCGATCAACGCGGCATTGCGGGTATCGCTGGTTTGTGCCTCGTCCTTCGTTATCCGACCCATGCGCAGGGCCAGATATTTGGCCTCGCGCTGGGCAGTCGGGCCACCTTTCTTGAGCCAGTGCAGGCTGCGATCGAGATGCTCGTCCAGGTGCACGGCGGACACGACTTGATGCACGAGACCGATACGCGCTGCTTCTTCAGCGTCGAAGATTTCAGCGCTGATGAAAAATCGTCGGGCGTGGCGAGAGCCAATCGCGGCGATGACATAAGGTGAAATGACCGCGGGAACAAGGCCGAGTTTGACCTCTGTCAAACCGAATTTCGCAGTATCCACGGCGATGGCGACATCGCAGCAGGCGACGAGGCCGACTCCGCCACCGTACGCAGAGCCGTTGATTTTCGCAATGGTTGGCTTTGACAGGAAGTTCAGCGTGCGCATGAGCGTGGCCAGGCGCTCGGAGTCGGCACGATTCTCTGCTTCGGAAGCCTTGGCCATGCTGCGCATCCAGTTCAGATCGGCCCCGGCGGAAAAGGTACTGCCAATGCCGGTCAGCACGACGGCGCGCAGGCAGGGGTCGGCGTCAATCTTTTCAAGCGCCTCGGTCAGGCCGGCGATCACGTTGTCGTCGAACGCGTTGTGCACCTGCGGTCGATTGATGGCAATACGCGCAACGTGTTGCTCGATGGTGATTTCGAGTGAGTCGGACATGCGAATCGGGTTGGTTGCGGAGTGACAGCGATCATAACGGGTTGCGCGCACTCGTGATAACCGGCGCCGGAAAACGTCGCCAGTCGTCGTGCGACGGTCTGGCTTGCGTTGCCGTCTTGCTTTAGCAAATACGAACCATTATCATTTGCGATATGAACAAGACACGCAAATTCGCGATGCGCTGGGTAATCTTTGCCGGGCTCTTTGCCCTGGCAGGATCGCTGCAGGCCGCCGACATGCCGGTTTTCAATCTGACGATCAAGAATCACCAATTCGCGCCGACCCGGTTGAAGGTGCCGTCGGGCACGCAATTCAAGGTGATCGTGGCCAATCAGGACCCGACACCGGAAGAATTCGAAAGCAACGACTTCAATCGCGAAAAGATCGTGATGCCGAATGCCAGCATTACCGTTTTCATCGGGCCGCTGAAAGCCGGGACATACAAGTTCTTCGGTGATTTCCATCAGGAAACCGCCCAAGGCACTTTGTTGGTGGAGTAAGCCATGTGGGGCATTTCGCTACTCGTATTTCGCGAAGTTCTTGAAGCGGCGTTGATTGTCACGATCGTTGCGGCAGCGACTCGCGGCGTCGCGCGACGCGGTTGGTTCATCGGCGGCGGCATCGGTCTTGGCGTTCTCGGCGCGATCATCGTGGCGTTGTTTGCCGGAGCGATTTCCAGTGCGGTCAGCGGCATCGGCCAGGAATTGTTCAATGCCGGCGTGTTGTTTGCGGCGGTGTTGATGATCGGATGGCACGTCGTGTGGATGTCCAGCCATGGACGCGAAATGGCGCAGCAGATGAAGGCCATGGGCGGCGCGGTTCAGGCCGGCGCCAGCTCGTTGACGATGCTGTTGGCAGTCGTCGCGCTCGCCGTGCTGCGCGAAGGTTCGGAAGTCGTGCTGTTTCTGACCGGCATGGTGGCAGGTGGCGCAGACGGTCTCGTTGCCGGCCTGGCACTGGGCATCATTTCCGGAACAGCGGTGGGATTTGCGCTGTATTTCGGTTTGCTGCGAATTCCGATGCGCTATTTCTTCGCCGCCACCAACTGGATGCTGGTGCTGCTTGCGGCCGGTTTGGCGTCGACGGCGGCGCGCTATCTGGTGCAAGCCAACCTCCTGCCGGAACTGGGCAATCAGATATGGAACAGCTCGTGGTTGCTGTCCAACGGTTCCGTTGTCGGCAAGATGCTGCATATCCTCATCGGATACGACGCAAGCCCGTCCGGTATCCAACTGGTGTTTTATGCTGCCGTCGTGATCTTGCTGGTGGTGGGAATGCGCATGTTCGGTCACACGGGCAAAGCGACCGTGGTCAGACAGCCGGAAGAAACATCGGCGTTGGTCAGCGTTCCCGCGGCTCGCTGAACTCGCGCCGCCCCGTACGCGCTACATGCGGAAGACGCCGTATCGCTGCGGTTCGATCGGCGCGTTCAATGACGCGGAAATCGCCAGGCCCAATACCCGCCGCGTATCGACGGGATCGATGATGCCGTCGTCCCACAGCCTTGCGCTGGCGTAGTACGGGTGGCCCTGGTGTTCGTACTGCTCGCGGATCGGCGTCTTGAACTGTTCTTCCTGTTCGGCGCTCCATGATTTGCCTGCCGCTTCCAGACCGTCGCGTTTGACGGTGGCCAGGACCGACGCGGCCTGTTCGCCGCCCATCACCGAAATCCTCGCATTCGGCCACATCCACAGAAACCGTGGCTGGTAGCCGCGGCCGCACATGGCGTAATTGCCTGCGCCGAAACTGCCGCCGATGACCACGGTGAACTTGGGTACGTGCGAACAAGCCACCGCGGTAACCATCTTGGCGCCGTCCTTGGCGATACCGGCTTGTTCGTATTTCTTGCCGACCATGAAGCCGGTGATGTTCTGCAGGAACACCAGGGGAATATTGCGCTGGTTGCACAGTTCGATGAAGTGCGCGCCTTTCAGTGCGGATTCCGAGAACAGGATTCCGTTGTTGGCGACGATGCCGACAGGGTAGCCGTATATATGACTGAATCCGCACACCAGAGTCTTGCCATAGCGCGCCTTGAACTCGTGCAATTCGGAAGCGTCGACGATGCGTGCGATGATTTCGCGAATATCGAATGGACGGCGCGTATCTTGTGGAATTGCGCCGTATATCTCCGCCGCCGGGTAACGCGGTTCACGCGGCGTGCGCAGCGCCAGCGGAATGGTCTTGCTGCGGTTGAGGTTGGCGACGATATCGCGCGCGATGGACAAGGCGTGTGCATCGTCTTCGGCGAAGTGATCGGCGACGCCGGAAATCGACGTGTGCACATCGGCACCGCCGAGCGATTCGGCATCGACCACTTCACCGGTCGCGGCTTTGACCAGTGGCGGGCCGCCGAGAAAGATCGTACCTTGCTCCTTGACGATGATGGTTTCGTCGCTCATCGCCGGCACATAGGCGCCGCCCGCGGTGCACGAACCCATGACCACGGCAATCTGCGGAATGTTCAGTGCCGACAAGCGCGCCTGGTTGTAGAAAATGCGGCCGAAATGTTCCTTGTCCGGAAACACCTGGTCCTGCAGCGGCAAAAATGCACCGCCGGAATCGACCAGATAAACACATGGCAGGCGGTTTTCCAGCGCTATCTCCTGCGCGCGCAAGTGTTTCTTCACGGTCATCGGAAAATACGTACCGCCCTTGACCGTGGCGTCGTTGGCGACCACAACGATTTCATTTCCGCAGACCCGGCCAATGCCGCAGATCAGTCCGGCGGCCGGTGCCGCGCCTTCATACATGCCATACGCGGCCAGCGGGGAAAATTCCAGGAACGGCGAACCGGAATCCAATAGCGCACGAATGCGCTCACGTGGCAGGAGCTTGCCTCGATCGGTATGTTTGGTGCGCGCATTCTCGCCGCCGCCGAGTGCGGTGCGTGCAAGCAGGATTTTCAAATCGTCGACGTCACCGCGCAGCTGCGCTGCATTCGCCTTGAATTCAGGCGATCTGGGATCGATCCGCGATTCGATGATCGGCATCTGTTCACTCATGTCCGGCGAAGCTGGAATGAAACCACACCCTTTCAGTGGACGCCAGCAAATGATCCAGGCTGCAGAAACCAGACCGGCCGCAAAGCGGCCGGTTGGTTCAAGACTTGGTGCAGTTGGATCGGATCAATGACCGTTGCCGTCATCCTTCTTCGGCTCGGGTTGGGCGGCCTGGGCAGCTTGTTTGACGTCGGCTGCGCCTTGTTTGGCGGTTTCAGCCGTCTGTTTGGCGCTTTCCGCGGTCGCCTGACCCGCGCTTGCCGCCTGATTTGCCGAAGCCGCAGCGCCGCTCATGTCACCGGACTTGGCTTGTGCGGCTGCCTGTTGTGCTGCCGCGGCGGTCTGCTGAGCAGCGGCTGCAGTCTGTTGTGCAGCCGCTTTCGTGGCAGCGGCAGCTTCCTTGGCCTTGGCCGCGGCATCTTGTGCCGCTTGTTGCGAGTTCTGGCTGCACGCGCCCAAAGTCACGGCAAGAGCTGCAGCGATGATGAAGTGCTTGTATTGCATGGATGCCTCCCTAAATTCTGTGTTGACGAATGGAACCGGCGATTGGGTTCAATTGCCGGCGAATACGACCGCCGGGCCGACCGAGCTTACACCAACTCGATTGCCAGTGCGGTTGCTTCACCACCGCCGATACACAGAGATGCCACGCCGCGTTTGCCGCCGCGGGTCTTGAGAGCATTGATAAGCGTAACTACCAGGCGCGCGCCCGAAGCGCCGATCGGGTGGCCCAGTGCGCACGCGCCGCCGTGGATATTCAGTTTGTCGTGACTGATCCCCAGGTCGCGCATCGGGGCCATCGCGACAACGGCGAAGGCTTCATTGACCTCGAATACGTCCACGTCTTCGACTTTCCACTGTGCGCGCTTCAATACCTGTTCGATCGCTGCGACCGGGGCGGTCGTGAACCATTCCGGCTCCTGCGAATGGGTGGCATGGGCGACGATACGCGCGAGCGGTGTGAGGCCACGTTTCCTGGCGTCATCCTCGCTCAGCAGCACGGTGGCCGCGGCACCATCGGAGATGCTCGACGAACTGGCTGCGGTGACCGTGCCGTCCTTGCGGAATGCCGCGCGCAGCGTGGGAATCTTGGCTATATCGGATTTTCCCGGCTGCTCGTCGGTGGCGTATTCGACTTCGCCCTTGCGCCCGGCAACCTTGACCGGCACGATTTCCGCGGCAAATGCGCCGGATGCGATGGCTGCCTGTGCGCGCTTTACCGATTCGATGGCGAAAGCATCCTGCTCCTCGCGGGTGAATTTGTATTTGTCCGCCGTGGCTTCGGCGAACACGCCCATCGACTGGCCATCGTAGGGATTGGTCAGACCGTCCCACGCCATGTGATCGACCAGTTTGGCGTCGCCGTAGCGAATCCCTGTGCGTGCCGCGACCATATGTGGCGCATTGGTCATTGACTCCATACCGCCGGCGACCACGATCGTCGCAGAGCCGGCCTTGATCAGATCGTGTCCGAGCATGATCGCCTTCATGCCGGAGCCGCAGACCTTGTTGATCGTGGTGCAACCGGTGGATTTCGGCAACCCTGCCGCGATCGCCGCTTGTCGCGCGGGCGCCTGGCCCAGATTTGCCGGCAACACGCATCCCATGATGACTTCGCTGACATCGGCCGGCTCGACCCCGGATTGTTTGAGTGCCGCGCTGATGGCCGTTGCGCCAAGCGTCGTTGCCGGCACGCCCGTGAACTGGCCGAGCATGGAACCGATCGCAGTGCGCTTGGCGCCGGCGATGACAATGGATGAGGTCATGGGATTCTCCGCAAATCGATTGGTGGCGCTTGGCGGCGCAGTGAACGCCGATTATCGCGCCGGAGCGACTTCGCCGCAATGCAGCATGGACCTTGGTCGACTGCGTCAGGCAAAATTCTTGTCGAGCTGTTCGCAGATCTCCTTTTCGATCATGGGCTTCATCGTACCCAAAAGGAACCCCAACTCGGCTAGCACGCGCACCTGATCGCGGCTTACGTGTATCTGGCCATTGACGCCGCTGCGCTCGAAATGCAGCACGTTGCCGTCCCAGTGACTTTCGATTCCAAACCGTTGGCTGATCGAATGGGCGGTCTTGTCGACGGCGGCCTTGGCCTTGGCCATGCTGCAACCGTGCTTGCGACAAATATCGATGCTGGCCATGATTGTCGGGTTCCAAAACTGGATGTTGAAAAAATCCTTCCAGGACCTTTTCAATCGTTGCGCGCGGCAAAGTCCGCGAATGTCATTACGTGAATCAATCACCGGCGCGATCGACTCGCGCGCGATGCGTCCTGTATTGCGTCATCAGGGCGGTTTTCAACATCCCGCGTCTGCTGCGTGGCGCGACAAGCGCCGAAGCTTTGCTATGATGCCGCAAACGGGGCATTCCGCGCCATGTTGCAAGGCGTCGGCCGATGCCGTATGAGGGGGAGCCTGGTGTGCGGGTATTGCTGACGACGGCATTGCTTATCTTGGCGGCACAGGCATGGGCGGCAACGATTTCCGGCCAAGTCGACCTGTTCGCCGACGGCAAGCCTCTGCGTGCCGATCAGGCGCGCGACGCAATCGTCTATTTTCGGCCCAAAGCGCCGTTGCGCCACATACCGATCACTCCTGTCCAGGTCATGAGCACGCGCGACAAGCAATTCGTGCCGAGCGTGATTGCGACGACGGTCGGCAGCAAGATTCGTTTTCCCAATGAGGATCCGATTCTGCACAATGCATTTTCGACCTCGAAGTACAATGCTTTCGATGCCGGATTGTACGGGGAGGGCGATGGCGAGACCGAGACCTTTTCCCATGTGGGCTATGTACGCGTGTATTGCAACGTTCATCATTCGATGATCGGACATATCCTGGTTCTCGATACGCCATTTTTTACGCGTCCGGACTCACACGGTCATTTCTCGCTCGACGACGTACCGCCTGGCAAGGGCGATCTCGTGATCTGGTACGAACGCGCGGCGCCTTGGCACAGCGAAATTTCTGCGGGCAGCGCCCCACGGATTTCGGTGCGTCTGGACTTGAATCGCCGCCGCGTCCCGCGGCACATGAACAAGTTCGGTAAACCCTATCGCGGGAACGGCAATGGCGGATACTGAAGTCAAAACCGGCGCCGGCTTCAGTTTGCCGCTGGCGATAAAATTCTTTCTCGGATCGGCTTTTGTGATTGCGCTGGCCGCTGGCGCGGCGGTTGCTGTGACGTATTGGCAGGGAGAGCGCATCGCCGGGCATGCCGTGCATGATGCCCTGGCGACCAGCTCCGCGGTGCAGAAGGAGTTCGAGCAGAGCCGACTGCAGAGCTTGCAGTTGAAAGTCCAGTTGATCGCGGCGGATCCCGGCACGGCCCGCTATGTCTCGCAGGCCGCAGGTTCGGACAACAACCTTCCGGGCTTGAGCGACAGCGAAAGCACGGATACCAAATCCATTCCCGATCTGCTCAAGGAACGTCAGGGTCAGTATGGTTTCGATCTGGGTATCGTGCTCGATGCGCAGGGTAACGTACTCGGACGCAGCGATCAGACCGAAGCGTTTCAGGAGTCGCTGGCCGACGATCCGCTGGTGCACCCGGCAATTGCCGATGCTTCTCCGTTCAGCGGGTACTGGCGCCAGGGTGGCAAGCTGTATCAGGCGGCGATCATGCCGCTGGCGCAGGATCGGGACCTGGTCGGCTTTCTGTTGCTTGCACAAGATGTCGACGATGCCTTGTGCCAGCAGGTCGCAAAAGTCAGTGGTGCACAGATCGCTTTCTGGTTGCCATCCGCGCATGGATTGAAACTGGTCGCCAGTTCGTTCGATGAAGCCGGCAACAAGGCATTGCGTGAATCCTTTGCTTCGCAGTCCGCGCAGGTGACTGCCGCAGTCGCGGCGGGCAAGCCGATGCCGCGATTGACGCTACGTTTTCTCGATCAGGATTGGGGCGCGCAATTGACGCCGACTGCGAGCGCCGGCGTCGGCAAACTGGGTGCCGTGCTGTCGCTGACCTCGATCGGCACGATTCTCGCCAGCTATCGCGAAATTCTGCATTGGGTCATGGTTGCGGGGCTGATATCAATGCTCGTTGCGCTGTTGCTGTCGTATCTGCTCGCCAAGGGCATTTTGCGTCCGGTACGTGCGATGGCTTTGGCGGCCGAGCGCGCCGCTGCCGGAAGCTACGATACCCATATTGGTCTGTCGGGAGGCGACGAACTGGCGCGCCTGTCGCGAGCCTTCGATTCGTTGTTGTCGGACCTGCGCGAAAAAAACGATATCGCCGGTTATGTCGGCAACCTTTCCCGCTTTCTGCCGGATCCGTCCAAGGAACAAGCGTCTTTGCCATCACCGAAATCCCAGGCGCCGGCCAAATTCGAGCCCGCGCAGCGCGAAGCCTTGTGCTTGCTGGGGATCGAATTTCGCGAACCGGCAAATGCGCATGAGGCGACCACGCCGGACCAGGTGTTGGCGAAATATGAAAGTATTGTTGAAATGATCCGCAGCGCCGCCGGCGCGGCACGGGTTCGCCAATTGAGTGGTCCCCGGTTCCTGCTGGGTTTTCGAGGCGATTCGCGGTGGCGGGATGCGCTGCAGGCGCTGGCCCGAATTCGGCATAGCGCCGGCGAGGCAGGGTTGGTCCTGCCAGCGGCAGCCATGGCGTCGGGCGCCGTGGTCTATGGTGGCGATGCGACCCGGGACAGCGTCGTCATCGGCCTTGCCAAGGTGCATCTGGACCGACTACTGGGGGAGGCAGCCAGCGCGCAAACACTGCTGACCCGGCAAGGCGGTGACGAACTCAAAGCCGCGCTGGGCGACGCGTGTCTGGCCGTCGCGACCGGTGTGCTCAGTGGCAAGCGGTTTTATGCCGTATCCGATTCGGCGTGGCAGCGAATGGCGGAGGCTGTTGCGGCCGTTGCGGCAGACGCATCCGCCGAAGCCTCGACCATCGTTCCGGCTGCGCAGCCCGCTCCAGGCCGGGACAGTGTGCGCAGCCCGACGATTGAGCCGGGCGTGGAATTCGGTGGGCGCTACCGAATTCTGTCCAAGCTCGGCAGCGGCGGCATGGGTGTCGTGTACAAGGCGCACGACCTGGAATTGGACGACGTAGTGGCATTGAAGATGCTACGGCCCAATGCACTGGTGGATGAAGAGCAGCTCGATCGTCTCAAGAGCGAAATCAAGCTGGCGCGCAAGATTACTCATCCGAACGTATTACGAACCTTCGACTTCGGTGAAGTTGAAGGATTGCCCTACATCTCTATGGAATACGTGCGTGGCTTGACGTTGCGCTATCTGCTCAGCGAAACCAAGCGGATTCCCTATTCGGCGGGGCTGCGCATTGCGCGCCAGCTCAGCGCCGGATTGGCTGCAGCGCATGATGTCGGCGTGTTGCATCGGGACATCAAGCCGGAGAATTTGATTCTCGAGCAGACCGGAAATGCGAAACTCATGGACTTCGGCATCGCCCGGCCGATTCGGCGCAGCATGCCCGGACATACCGAACCCGGCACATTTCTGGGCACGCCGCAGTATTCGCCCCCGGAGCAGTTGGCCGGCGAAGAACTGGACCAGCGCGCGGACATCTATTCGTGCGGTGTGCTGATTTGCGAGATGTTCTGTGGCCAGTTGCCATTTCGCGGGAGCAACACCATGGAAATCTATATCGCCCAGACTCAACAGGAACCAATCAAGCCATCCGAGCACTGGGCCGAGATTCCAGAGGCTCTGGAAGCCATCATTCTGCGTTGCCTGCAACGCAGACCGGCGGAGCGCTACGCAACCGCTGCGGAGCTTGGGCAGGCTTTGGCACAACTCAGGGCTTGATTTTTCATATACTTGTGGAGCATTCTTGAGGTTGGTTCGCGAAATGGCGCGTGGCTAAATGGGGAGATGCCATGCTTAAAACGTTTTTAATCGCCGCGATTATTCTAATGGCCTCCAACGCAACGGCGGCCGATGACCCGCTGGTCCTGCCGGGCGAAGAAGCGCCGGCATCGCCGTGGACCTGGTTCGGTGACGTGTTGCTGCGTGGCGATCGCGTAACCGATATTCCGCGCGCCAACGACAGCAATATTTCCCGGACGTTCGCTCGCGGGCGGTTCGGCATTTTCTATGATCCGATTCCGACGCTCGAATTTGGCGCGGCCATCAAGCTCGCTGTCGCCAGCAATCCCAATTCCGATGATCGAAGCTACAACGACAACGAACGCAGCAACGATATCGCCCTCGATCAGATGTTTGTCCGCTGGCGCCCGAACGATTCGACATCGTTGCTGGCCGGGAAAACCGTATTTCCGCTCGAATTGTCGCCGATGGTCTGGGATCAGGATCTGCGTCCGGTGGGTATCAGCGCACAAGCGTCGTTGGCAGCCGGTCGTTTCAACCGCTTCAGCATCGTCGCGGGATATTTCGACGGCAATCTGCCTTATGGCGACCACTCGCGCATCGGCGCGCTGCAAGCCGACTATCACTGGCATGAGGGCGAACCGACCAGTGCGGACGTGCTGGTTTCCTACCTCGATTTCTCCAATTTGCGTCGTCTCACTGAGCAAGGACTGGCAAGAACCAACCGGCACGACGGCGATACCCTTATCAGTGATTTCCGGTTGCTCGACCTGCAATTCGTCGCGCGCTTTCGTCCCGGTGGCTGGCCTCTTGAATCGCGTCTGGACCTGTTGCGCAATCTCGGTGCCGCGGACCATCGCGATGGCGCACGTTTCAGCCTGGTGCTGGGAGATCGACGCCATCCGCACAGCTGGGAGTTCGGTATTTCCGATCAACGCATTCAACGCGACGCTGCCATGGCTGCGTTCAATTCCGACGACTGGTGGTTCCACAGTTGGGCTCGCGGAGTGATGCCATGGATAGGGTACGGCTTCAATGCGACGTGGAACGTGCGGCTGGCGGAATTCCACGAGCGCCGCGACGGAGTGAGTCAACATACCGACAGACTTCTGCTGGACGTGAACGCGCGATGGTGAGCTTGCCTGCGTGCAGTTGCTGTTGTGATACAGTCGCTATTGTGGCCGAGGGGTTGCGGCATTGATCATGCGCCTGTGCTTTCCGAACAACGAAAATCCCGACGTATTGGTGGCAACCGGCGATAATGCGATCGGTGCGGCGCCGGACAATGCCATCGTCATCGACGCCCCGGGGATCGCCGCGCATCACGTCAACCTTCAGGTCAGCGAACGCAGCCTGGTCCTTAATGTCATCGACGCGCAAGCGGGTACGCATGTGAACGCCAGGCGTGTGCGTTCCAAGGCGCTGCTGCGGCTGGGCGACATCGTCAGTCTCGATACGGTGCAGATTGTTCTGAAGCCGGACAGCGACGACAGCATCCGTACGACGCTGCCGGCCCAATCTCCCGAGCAAGACAGCGCCAATCAGGGCGATCCTTCCGCACCGGCGCGCCTGGTACTGCGCGGCGTCTCCGGAAATTACTTCGGCAAGATAGTCCCCGTTCGCGGGCGCTTGACGATCGGAAGCGGCAAAGATTGCGGGTTGGTGCTCGACGAAACAAAAATGCGCGAAAGGCACGCGCTTATCGAGGTCGTTGGGGAGGCCATCTATTTGCGCGACCTGGGCTCGGCTGATGGCACCACCGTCAACGGGGTCAGTGTGCGCGACGCGGTCTTGTTTCCCGATGACCAGATCGGTTTTGAACACAACCGATTCTTGCTCGAAGCGCCGGGATTGCCACAACGCGGACACGACGCAGATGTCGACGAATCCGCGGAACCCGTAGCCAACATCACCCAGACCATGCGCGCGGTTCCCAAGCCGACCGCCGGCGTGAAATCCGCGCCGGAACCCGCAACCCAACGCAATGACATCTGGTGGCTGATCGGCGTGGCCGCATTGATCGGCATCGGCTTGGCGATCTTGTTCTTTGCGAAGTATTGACGGGCGGCGGATCCCGGCATGTTCAACCCGGGTCCGATAGTCCTGCGGCACGCGGTGTTTGCGCCGGGTCCGGCTTTTTGATCTTCGGCGAGAGCCGCGGCAATCGCCACAGCATCAATACGATCAATATGCCGAGATAGATTGCTGGCTCACGCTTGTCTGCCTTGACCAGCCACATGAAGTGAACGACGCCGAGCAACGCGGCAAGATAGACCAATCTGTGCAATTGCTGCCAGCGCCGTCCGAGTCGACGCATCATCGCTTTGGTTGAGGTGATGGCCAACGGAATCAGCAGCAGCCATGCGGTGAATCCCACCGTGATGTAGGGACGTTTGACGATCTCGCCAAGCAACTGCGACCAGAATCCGCCGAGGTCGATCACCAGATAAATGCTCAAATGCACGCTGATGTAGAAAAACGCGAACAGGCCGAGCATGCGTCGATAGCGAATGATCTTGTTCCAGCCGCTCAGTCTGCGCAGAGGCGTGATCGCGAGCGTTGCGAGCAGCAGGCGCAGGCACCAGTCGCCGCTGCGGTGTTCGAGTTGCGCTACCGGATCGGGACCCAGCGTATTGTGCCAGATGTCCCAGCCCAGATGCGCGAGCGGAAGCAGGCACAACACGAACACGAACGGTTTGGTTGCCGCGATCCGATCGCGGAACAATGCTGCGCGACCGAAACCCATTAGAAGTACTTGTGCAGATCCATGCCGGCATACAGGCTGGCGACCTGATCGGCATAGCCATTGAACGGTTTGGTTTCGATGCGGTTGCCGAACAGATTGAAACCTTCGCCGGCGATGCGCCGTTCGGTTTTCTGGCTCCAGCGCGGATGGTCCACTGCAGGGTTCACGTTGGAATAGAAACCGTACTCATCCGGACCGGCCTGATTCCACGTTGTAATGGGCTGGGTTTCAACGAACTCGATCTTGACGATCGCCTTGATACCCTTGAATCCGTATTTCCAGGGCACGACCAGACGCAACGGAGCGCCGTTCTGATTCGGCAATACGTGGCCGTACATGCCGATCACCATCAGCGTCAAGGGATGCATCGCTTCGTCGATGCGCAGGCCTTCCCGGTAGGGCCAGTCGAGTACTGGATAATTCAACCCGGGCATCTCGCTTGGTCTGTCGACGGTCGTGAACGCGACATACTTCGCCTGGGCGGTCGGCTTGAAGCGTTTGAGCAAATCTGCCAGCGGAAAGCCGACCCATGGAATCACCATCGACCAGGCTTCCACGCAACGCATGCGGTAGACGCGTTCTTCCAGGGGGTGTGGCTTGAGAATGTCTTCGAGGCTGAAATGACCGGTCTTTTCAGCGTGGCCCGCGATTTCGACACTCCACGGTTCAGCATGGAATGCTCCCGAGTTGGCGGCAGGATCGCCTTTGCCTGTGCCGAATTCGTAGTAATTGTTGTAATGGGTCGCGTCCTTGTAACGCGTTTGCGTTTCGCCGCCTGCATCGTTGACGGTGTGCGCGATCGCCAGCGCTGCGCCGGGAATGGTTTCGGCTTGAGCGGCCGCGGCAGTAGGAGTCGATGCCTGGCTGCGACAACCCGTAGCCAACCCCACCGCGCTGAGCCCAAATAATTTCAGTACGTCGCGGCGGCGGCGGTAGACAGATTCCGGCGTGATGGTCGATGGACGCGGGTCTGGTCCGATTGGCACTCGCATGATGGCCTCCTCCATTGGGGCGAAGCATTCGCGGCAGGCCCGCGGGCGCACACAAATGTCGTTGGGCCCACGCATAGACCGGAAAGTTGCCCGGATCCTTCCAATCTTGACATGCTCGGCGCAGGGCAGCGCTATACTGCCCTGCAACGAGTCAATTGCCGGTGAAGAAGGGGGAAATGAACCTCGCCAGCATTTTTCATTTGTCTTCGAGCCTGGTTGCCGTTCTCGATGCTGGCGACGGTAAAGTCGTGGACGTCAACGACGAGTTTGCCCGCGTGCTCGGCACCCCGCGTGAAGATCTGCTCAACCGCCACGCCACGGAACTCGGATTCTGGGCGAATCTGGAAACGCGCGCCGAAATCTGGGCGGAATTGCGCTCCGCACAACGAATTTGCGACAAACAAGTGGTGTTTCGTTGTCGCGATGGACGCCAGCTTTCGGCGCGTTTGTGCTGCGAACGATTCGAATATGAGTCGCACCACTACGTGCTTGCAATTTTCCAGCAAGTTGCTGATGCCGCCGTTGCCGAAACTCGTGCAATCACCGATCCGGGAAGCTATCGCGCGCTTTTCATGGCTGCCACCGAAGGGCTTTATCGCAGTCTGCCCGGTGGCGGCTGGATCGACGTCAATCCGGCCTTGGCCCGAATCTTCGGCTATGAATCCTCTGCGCAAATGCTTGGTGCAACGCTGGGAAAGGTTGCCAGCGATTTGTATGCCGATCCGGAACTGGCGGCGCAGCGTTGCCTGCAACTGGATCGCGACGGCAAGTTCGAAAACGAACGAGCCCAGATACGGCGTGCCGACGGCAGCACGGTTTGGATATCCGAAAGCTCGCGAGTCGTTCGCAACGATCGAGACGTAGCGCTGTTTTACGAAGGCTCCGTCGTGGATATTTCCCGCCAGATCGAAGCCGAGCAACGCCTGTTGCAGTCGGAAAGGATGTACCGCACCTTGGTGGACAACAGCCATGATGGCGTGTTCCTTATCCACCACGACGGTACCGTAGGATTCATGAACGAAGCGATGGCTGCCACGCTCGGTTATACCGCAAGGGAATTGATCGGTACCAGTTACATGCGCCTGATTGCGCCCGAATCGCTGGCGGCCCAAAGCGTACGACGCAAGGAAAGGTTCGAAGGTTCGTACGCGGTGCAAAGCTACGATGTCACCATGTTGCGCAAGGACGGCACTGCACGCCTGCTGCACGTGCATGCAGGTGCCGTGGACTATGAGGGTGAAGTTGCCAGCATTGGCACCGCGCGCGACATTACCGAGGAACAACGCCAGCGCGATGCGCTGGAGCATGCCGAGCGCACCTATCGCGAACTGTTCCAGAACTCCGTGGCCGGGATGTTTCGCTCAATGCCCGACGGACGCATCGTGGCGGCGAACGACGCGTTCGCGCGGATTCTCGGCTACACCGATTCTCAGGAGTTGCTCGACGCGGGGCGTCCCATCGACGAGTACTACGCCGATCCGCATCATCGCCGTGCGGTGCTGGCGCGGATCGCCGCAAGCCCCAAAGCGCTGACATTCGAATTCGAGGCGCGTCGCTGCGATGGCATAACCGTGCCCGCGGAGGTGCGCGCTTTGGCAGTTCGCGACGGCGACGGAAACATGCTGTGGGTCGAAGGCTCCGCGCAGGACATCAGCGCGCGGCGCGACGCAGAAGCGGCTCTGCAACGCTCTGAAGCCCGCTATCGCACGCTGGTCGAACACAGCCAGGTGGGTGTGTACATGATGCATGAGGATCGCTACACCTACGTCAACCACGCTTTTGCGACGATGTTCGGCTATACCGAACAGGAATTGGTCGGCGCGGATTTTCGCCTGTTGGTGCCACCCGAATCGCGCGAGCATCAGGATGCCCGTTATCAACGGCAGATTTCGGGCGAGCTTGGTCGCGGCGACTACTCTGTGGTCTTGATGCGCAAGGACGGTGCACGCATCGAAGTCGTAGTCAGCGCCGGCAGCACCGAAATGGACGGTGCTCGTTATACAACCGGCACCATTCGCGACGTTACCGAGCAACACCGCGTGCAACGCGCCCTCGAACACAACGCGATGCACGACTTGTTGACCGGTCTGCCGAACCGCGTATTTTTCGAGCAACAACTGGCGGGCACGATTGCCGATGCCCGCGAACGCGGCGATCACAACTACGCAGTGCTGTTTCTGGATCTGGACGGATTCAAACTGGTCAACGACAGCCTCGGGCATGCCAGCGGCGACATTTTGCTGGTGCAGATCGCCGAAAGCTTGCGCGCAAATCTGGGTGGGCATTGTCTGGTAGCGCGCTATGGCGGCGACGAATTCACGCTTCTGCCGCACGGGCCGTGTCCGCGCACGCGTGCGGAGCAGCTCGCCCAGAGGGTACTGTCGCTGCTTGCTGGTTCGTTCGAGATCGACGGACATCGCATTTTTTCCGGAGCCAGTGTCGGCGTCGTACTTGGACATCCGGATTATCAGACGCCCGAACAGATACTGCGCGATGCGGATACCGCGATGTACCGCGCCAAGGCGAGTGGCAAGTCGGCCTACGTGATTTTCGACGATGCCATGCATGCTGCCGCGCGAGCGCGGCTCATGATCGAAACCGAATTGCGGTTTGCGCTGGAACGCGGCGAGTTCCGCGCCTTCTATCAACCGATCGTCGATTTGCAAAGCGGCCGCCTGCTGGCTTGCGAGGCACTGGTGCGCTGGCAGCATCCGCGGCGGGGACTGCTGATGCCGGACGAATTCTTGAGCGTCGCCGAAGAAACCGGCACGCTGCTGGCGCTGGATTGGTGGATGCTCGAGCATACCTGCCGAAACCTCTTGCGCTGGCAGCGCCGCTATCCGGCGCACGCGCGGTTGCGGGCGAGTGTCAATATCGACGAACGTCAGTTCGCGGAACCGGAGCTGGTCAACAATTTGCGCGGAGTTTTGAATCGTACCGGGATCGACCCGTCCGCGTTGGCGTTGGAAATTACCGAGACCGTATTTCGTGGCGGCCGTCGCGAAGCCGAAACCACGCTGAATGCCTTGAAGGAGCTTGGCGTGTCGCTGGTCGTGGACGATTTCGGCACCGGCTATTCCTCGCTTGACTCGTTTGCGACTTCGCCGTTTGATGCACTCAAGGTGGACCGCGGTTTCATTCGCGACATGATTACGAATCCGCGTCACGGAGCGATTGTGCGCACCATCGTCGGATTCGCCAAGGACCTGGGTCTGGGTCTCATTGCCGAAGGTGTGGAGACCCACGAACAGGCCACGCGACTGCTTGAATCCGGGTGCAGTTCCGCGCAGGGATTTCTTTATTCGCCGGCAGTACCCGAAGAAGTATTCGAATCGATGTTGGAGTCAGGGGTTGCGCCGGGACAGCGCCCGGAATCCGGCGCAGTTGCCTAATTGCTGCGCTGCGGCATAATGGGACTCCCTTCGGAGTCCGTTCATGAGTCGAGCTTTCAACTTCAGCGCCGGGCCTGCGGCGCTACCCGAACCGGTTTTACGCACCGCTCAAGCGGAATTGCTGGAGTGGGGCAGCGCACGCGCATCGGTCATGGAAATCAGTCATCGCGGCAAGGATTTCATCGCCATGGCCGAGGAGTCCGAACAGAATCTGCGCAACCTGCTGCAAATTCCCCAAAGCTACAAAGTGCTATTTCTGCAGGGCGGCGCTACCCAGCATTTCGCCCAGATACCGATGAATTTCGCGCGCCGCGACCAGGCAGCGGATTATGTCGTCACCGGTCACTGGGGCGAAAAGGCGGTCAAGGAAGCCACGCCCCTGACCCAGACTCATGTCGCCGCCACCGGAGCGGCAAACAACTTCACGACGATTCCCGCGCGCGAATCCTGGCAGCTCACCAACGCTGCGGCGTATGTGCACTACACGCCGAACGAAACGATTCACGGCGTCGAGTTTCACGACGTTCCAGACACCGGGGACGTTCCTCTTGTGGCGGACATGTCGTCGGATATCCTGTCGCGCCCGATCGACGTATCGAAGTTCGGCGTCGTCTATGCCGGTGCCCAGAAGAATATCGGCGCGTCCGGTCTGGTCGTGATGATCGTGCGCGAGGACTTGCTTGAGCGCTGCCCGAAAGATTTGCCGAAAATCTTCAACTATTCCGAACATGCTGCAGCCGGCTCGATGCTGAACACGCCGAACACGTTTGGCTGGTATCTGGCCGGTCTGGTGTTCAAATGGTTGCTGGCAGAAGGTGGCATGCCCGCGATCGGCGAGCGCAATCGTGCCAAGGCCGAACTGCTGTACGGTTATATCGATGGATCGGGTTATTACTCGAATCCCGTGGAAAAGTTGGTACGCTCGCGAATGAACGTGCCGTTCACGTTGCCCAACGCGGAACTCGACGCCGAATTTCTCAAACAGGCGCAGGCGGCCGGTCTCATGGCGCTCAAGGGGCATCGTGCGGTGGGCGGGATGCGCGCGTCCATCTACAACGCCATGCCGCTTGAGGGCGTGCAGGCGCTGGTCGACTTCATGCGCGATTTTGCGCAGCGCAACGGGTGACAATCGCGTTTGGGCGATGCGCAGCAACACGATACTTGCAGCGACGAATGGTTGCCATCGAAAACCGGGCGGCGCAGCAAATCGCAATGGCAACCAGCAAGGTAGGATCCGATGTTCAAGATTCAGACTCTGAATAACATTTCGCGCAACGGGCTTGATCGCCTGCCTGGCGACAAATACGAAGTCGGCAACGAGATCGAACAGCCGGATGCAGTGCTGGTTCGTTCTGCCGACATGCGCGGGAAGCCTTTGTCCGCCTCGATCAAGGCTGTCGCGCGGGCTGGTGCCGGCGTGAACAATATTCCGGTGGCAGAATTGAGTTTGCGTGGCGTGCCGGTATTCAATGCGCCCGGTGCCAACGCCAATGCAGTCAAGGAACTGGTCGTGGCCGGCATGCTGATGGCGGCGCGCAATCTTGGCGATGCACTGTCGTTTGTCAATGGGTTGCAGGCCGATGCGGAATTGCACAAGCGCGTTGAGGCGGAAAAAAAGCGCTTCGTCGGTAGCGAGCTGGCCGGCAAGACGCTCGGCGTGGTGGGTCTGGGCGCGATCGGAGTCAAGGTTGCCAATGCGGCGCACGCTCTGGGCATGCGTGTACTTGGCTTCGATCCGCACATGACCATCGATGGTGCGTGGGCACTGTCGTCGGACGTGGACAAGGCCACATCGCTGAACGGACTGTATGCCGACTCGGATTACATTACATTCCATGTGCCGTTGAATGATGCGACTCGGGGAATTTTTGGTGTGGCGGCGCTGGATCTTGTGCGTTCCGGTGTCGTGTTGTTGAATTTTGCGCGCGACGGGATCGTCGACCAGGCAGCGCTGGCTGCGGGTTTGGCCGATGCTCGGATCGGGCGTTACGTCACCGATTTTCCGAGTGCCGAGTTGCTCGGCAATGCGCGGGTGATCGGACTGCCTCACCTGGGCGCATCCACTGGCGAGGCCGAGGAGAATTGTGCGGTCATGGTCGTTGACCAGTTGCGCGAATTTCTGGAGCTTGGCAACGTGCACAATTCGGTGAATTTCCCGAATACGCGAATGTCGCCCAGCGGAGCTGGACGCCTTTGCATTGCCAATCAGAACCGCCCGAACATGATCGGTCAGCTTTCCCATGTGCTGGGCGAGGCCGGAGTGAATATTGCGCAGATGCACAATGCCTCGCGCGGCGAAATCGCCTACACCCTGATCGATCTGGATTCGCCGGCCAGCGCCGGACTGGTCGCGTCGATCCGGAAGATCGAAGGTATTCTTTCGGTTCGTGCGCTCGAACACTGACTGGTCAAATCCGATGCCGAAGAAAAAACCTGCTGCAGCGCCACCATCGCTGGCCGATGCTCGTCAGCGGATCGACTCGATCGATCGCACGATCCAGCAGTTGATCGCCGAACGTGCCGGCTGGGCGCGTCAGGTCGGCAAGGCCAAGGGGCCGCTCAAGGCAGCGGTCGACTACTACCGTCCCGAGCGCGAGGCGCAGGTGCTGCGCATGGTGGTGGATCGCAACGACGGTCCGTTGTCCGATGAGGTGCTGGTACGATTGTTCCGCGAGATCATGTCGGCATGCCTGGCGCAGCAGGAGCCGCTCAAGGTCGGGTATCTCGGTCCGGAGGGTACCTTCAGCGAACAGGCGGTGCGCAAGCATTTCGGACATTCGGCGCATGGCCTGCCGCTGGCAAGCATCGAAGAGGTATTCCAGGAAGTTGAAAGTGGTGCGGCCGATTTTGGCGTCGTCCCTGTCGAGAATTCGGGGCAGGGCACTATCCAGATCACCCTGGACATGTTCCTTACGTCGAATCTGAAAATCTGCGGTGAGGTGGAATTGCGTGTACGTCAATTCCTGCTCTCGCGCACAGGACGTATCGAGGACATCGAACGCGTCTATTCGCATCCGCAATCGTTCGCGCAGTGCAAGGGTTGGTTGCGTGCGAACCTGCCGAAATCCGAGAAGGTACCGGTATCGAGCAATGCCGAAGCGGCACGGCGGGCTCGCAATGCCGACGATGCCGCGGCAATCGCCGGTGAATCGGCAGGGCATGTCTATGGCTTGCGCAAGGTCATCGTCAGCCCGATCGAGGATCGCGACGACAACACCACGCGTTTTCTGGTGCTGGGTCGTCAGATTTTTCCGTCATCGGGCCATGATCGTACCTCGGCGCTGGTCTTCATCAAGGATCAACCTGGCGCGTTGTTCAACGTACTCAGTCCGTTTGCGCGCCACGGCATCAGCATGAACCGGATCGAATCGCGACCCTCGCATCAGGCGCAATGGGAATATGCGTTCTTCATCGATCTGGCCGGTCACGTTGAAGACGACGCCATGAAGCGAGCCTTTGCCGAACTCAAGGCCCATGCAGCGCAGATCAAGGTTCTCGGATCCTATCCGGTGGCGGTGCCGTGAGCCGGATTGTGGCGTCGCCGCAAGGTACGCTGCACGGCCCGGCGGTCTCGTCTCTCGCCAACGAAGCTACGCGTGCGCTGCGCGCTTACGATCCCGGACACGATCTGCCGGCTCTGCGTCGGCGTTTCGCCAGCGTCCTGGTCGAACTGGGGTCCAACGAAAACCCGCTTGGCCCCAGTCCGCGTGCGATCGCTGCAATACAAGGCGCGTTGCCGGATGTGTGGCGCTACCCCGACCCGAACGGCGGGGCCCTGAAAGCGGCACTGGCCGCGAATCTGAAGTTGGACTGCGCGCAAATCACGCTGGGCAACGGTTCCCACGAATTGCTGATGTTGATCGCGCAGTGCTTCGCCGACGCAACGAATTCGGTGGTTTTTTCCGAATTCGGCTTTGCCGTGTTCCCGATCGCGACGGCAGCTGCCGGAGCGATTCCAATCCGTGTGCCCGCTTTGCCGCGCGAAGATGGCACGATGCAGCGCGGTCACGATCTGGATGCGATGGCGAAAGCCGTGCGCGCTGACACACGCATCGTCTATATCGCCAATCCGAACAATCCTACCGGCACCTGGTTTGGCGACGCTGCTCTGCAGCGCTTCCTGTCGGAAATTCCGACGACGACGTTGGTCGTTGTCGACGAGGCGTATCACGAATACGTCGATGCGAATGGATTGACCAGCGCTCTCGCATTTTGTGACCGCTTCCCCAACCTGATCGTGACGCGAACCTTTTCCAAGGCCTACGCGCTGGCCGGATTGCGAATCGGCTATGCGATCAGTTCAAATGAAGTCGCCGCCATTCTGGAACGACTGCGCGAATCGTTCAATGTGAATTCGTTGGCGCTTGCAGCCGCCGAAGCGGCGCTTGCGGATTCCGGCCACGTCGCCCGGGCCAAGGCGTGGAATCTGGCCGAACGCGAGTGGCTGTCCGATCGGCTGCGTTCGCGGGAACTGGATGTACTGCCATCGCAGACCAATTTCGTGCTCGTCGATTTTCGACGCGATGCGGCTGAAATGGAAAAAGCCTTGTTCGAGCGCGGTGTGATCGTGCGCCCGATGGGCGGATACGGATTGCCGCAGTGCCTGCGCATCAGTGTCGGTACCCGGGAAGAAAACCAGCGTCTGCTGGATGCATTGCCATGAGCGAATGGATCAGTGCGGCAAGCGGACCGGTTCGAGGCGAACTGCGCGTGCCCGGCGACAAATCGATTTCGCATCGGGCGATCATGCTTGCGGCGCTGGCCGAAGGTACGTCGCAAATCGAAGGATTTCTCGAAGGCGAGGATACCCGTGCCACGGCGGCTGCGTTCAGGCAGATGGGCGTGCGTATCGAGGCGCCCGGTCCGAATCGACGCATCGTGCATGGTGTTGGACTGCACGGATTGCAGCCGCCGCAGAACGCCATCGACTGCGGCAACGCCGGTACCGGCATGCGCCTGCTCAGCGGAATCCTCGTCGGGCAAGCGTTCGATTCAGTACTTGCCGGTGATGCATCGCTGTCGCGACGACCAATGCGCCGCATCATCGAACCCTTGTTGCGCATGGGTGCGGACATCGCGGCCGGCGAAGGCGGTGTACCGCCTTTGCAAGTTCGAGGCAATCGCCGCTTGCGCGGCATCGAATTCACCTCACCCGTCGCAAGCGCGCAAGTGAAATCGGCGGTTTTGCTCGCAGGACTGTATGCGGAAGGCGAAACCTGCGTGCGCGAAACGCACCCGACGCGTGATTACACCGAACGCATGCTGGGCGCATTTGGCTGGCCGCTGGAATGTGGTCCGGGCTGGGCAAGATTGACCGGCGGGCATCGTCTGGTTGCCACCGATATTGCGGTACCCGCGGATTTTTCTTCAGCCGCCTTCTTCCTTGTCGCTGCAACGATTGTCCCCGGTTCCAGACTGTTGCTGCGTGATGTCGGCATGAACCCGCGCCGCATTGGCCTTCTCCACGCTTTGCGCGCGATGGGTGCGGATATCCGTGAAGCAAATCCGCGCAATCTCGGTGGAGAACCCGTCGCGGATCTGGAGGTGCGCCACGCATCGTTGCGTGGAATCGATGTGGCTGCCGACTGGGTGCCGGACATGATCGACGAATTTCCGGTTCTGTTCATTGCCGCGTCTGCCGCACGCGGAACGACGCGAATCAGCGGTGCTGCAGAGCTGCGGGTCAAGGAATCCGACCGCATTGCCGTGATGGCCGCGGGGTTGCGCGCACTGGGAGTCGAGGTCGTGGAAACGTCGGATGGTGCCACCATCGAAGGTGGCGAAATGTCCGGGGTAACAGTCGACTCCGCAGGCGATCATCGCTGTGCGATGAGCTTTGCGGTCGCCGGTTTGGTCGCCCGAGGCGAGATATCCATTCGCGACTGCGCAAACGTGGCAACGTCGTTTCCAGGCTTCATCGAGTCGGCAAATCGTTGTGGATTTGCGCTGCAGCCCGGTCACGATTGAGTGATGGCACGAGCGGCTGATCTGTACTGACGCGGCAATACACGGAGTACTGCTGATGCGAATTGATGAGCAGTTGCGGCAACATTTTCCTCGGACGATGACTTGACGTTGTAGAATTCGCGCCGGTTGCGCTCACACGGCTTCTGGCTGCGCAATTTCATCTCAGTAGCGCAGACCCAATGACCGCAAATCAAAAAAATGTGCCTGTTCTGACAATTGACGGTCCCTCCGGGTCGGGCAAGGGCACGATCAGTCGTAACGTCGCCGATGCATTGGGTTGGCATTTGCTGGATTCCGGCGCCTTGTATCGAGCGGTGGGTTTTGCCGCAGGCATGGCTGGCCTGGACCTGTCGGATGCCGATGCGGTGACCCGCTGCGCACAGAGCACGAAGATCAGTTTTCGCGATCCCAAGGACGGTGGCGAGACTCGCGTTGTGGTCAATGGCCTCGACGCGACTGACGAAATCCGCACTGAAACCTGCGGTGCGGCGGCATCGGCAATCGCGGCGATCCCGGCCGTACGCACTGCGCTGTTCGACAAGCAACACAGTTTTCGCAAGGCCCCCGGGCTGGTCGCCGATGGCCGCGATATGGGCACGGTTATCTTTCCGGATGCGCCGTTCAAGGTGTTTCTGACGGCAGCTGCGGAAGAACGCGCCCGCAGGCGTTATAAGCAGTTGAAAGCAAAGGGCTTGAGCGTTACACTTGCCGCCCTTTTGCGCGAGATACAGGCACGCGACATACGCGATGCCGAGCGGACTGTGGCGCCGCTCAGGCCGGCTGCCGACGCCGTATCCATCGATTCGACCGGAATGCCGATCGATGAAGTCGTTGCGGCGGTGCTGGCCTTGGTGCGCGAGAACGGGAATAGGGAATCGGGAATCGGGAATCGGGGAAAGGCGTAAGAGCGCGTCGACCAGCGATCCACGATGGCCTGAACCAGAGCGGACATTTTTTTGTCGTGGCGAAGTTGTCACGACTTTTCGTCCCATCGCCATGCGGTGGGGAACAGCAACGGTGCGGGTATTCCGTACCATAACCGGTGGATTGCAATTTCAGTAAAAACAATTACCTGGAATGCAATCTTTATCTAATTTGGAAACCAACATGACCGAGAGTTTTGCCGAACTTTTTGAACAAAGCCAGACCCTGAGCAAATTGAAACCAGGTGCCATTGTTTCAGGCATCGTGGTCGAGATTCGCAATGACGTTGTCGTTATCAACGCGGGGCTCAAATCCGAGGGCATTGTCCCCATCGAGCAATTTCGCAACGAACAGGGTGAACTGGAAGTTGAAATTGGCGACGAGGTGAAAGTAGCCCTCGACGCGATTGAAGACGGCTTCGGCGAAACGCGCCTGTCGCGCGAAAAGGCCAAGCGTTCCATGGTCTGGGACGAACTGGAGACCGCACAGGAAGCCAATGCGACTGTCATCGGGCGCATCTCCGGCAAGGTCAAGGGTGGTTTCACCGTCGACATCAAGGACGTCCGCGCATTCCTGCCGGGTTCCCTGGTCGACGTGCGTCCGGTACGCGATCCGGTGTACCTGGAAGGAAAGGAACTGGAATTCAAGATCATCAAGCTCGACCGCAAGCGCAACAACGTGGTCGTGAGCCGTCGTGCGGTCGTGGAAAGCGAGCATTCCGAAGAGCGCGAGCAGTTGCTTGAGCGCCTGCAGGAAAATGCTGTGGTCAAGGGTGTTGTCAAGAACCTCACCGATTACGGTGCGTTCGTGGACCTGGGCGGCATCGACGGTCTGCTGCACATCACCGACATGGCGTGGAAGCGTGTGCGTCATCCGTCCGAAGTGGTCAACGTCGGCGACGAGCTCGATGTGCGCGTGCTGCGCTTCGATCGCGAGCGCAACCGCGTAAGCCTCGGCCTGAAGCAACTTGGCGAAGATCCGTGGGTTGCCATCGCACGTCGCTATCCGAGCAACACCAGGCTGTTCGGCAAGGTATCCAACGTCACCGATTACGGTTGTTTCGTCGAACTCGAACCCGGAGTCGAAGGCCTGGTGCACGTTTCCGAAATGGACTGGACCAACAAGAACGTCAATCCGGCCAAGATGGTACAGGTCGGCGACGATGTCGAAGTGATGGTGCTGGATGTGGATGAAGAGCGCCGCCGCATCTCGCTGGGCATGAAGCAAACCCAGGCCAATCCCTGGGAA
This sequence comes from uncultured Pseudomonadota bacterium, assembly GCA_963711075.1. Taxonomy (GTDB): domain Bacteria; phylum Pseudomonadota; class Gammaproteobacteria; order Xanthomonadales; family Rhodanobacteraceae; genus Rudaea. Next base: position 75,733 of record CAVQCW010000005.1, read on the forward strand.
TCGTTTGCCGCGATCCACAAGAAGAACGACCGCGTCTCCGGCCAGATCAAGTCGATCACCGATTTCGGCATCTTTGTTGGCCTGGATGGCGGCATCGACGGTTTGGTGCATTTGTCGGATATCTCCTGGCAGAGCACCGGCGAAGAACTGGTTCGCAATTACAAGAAGGGCGACACCATCGAGGCCGTGGTACTGGCCGTCGACCCGGAGCGCGAGCGCATCAGTCTGGGCATCAAGCAGCTTGAGCAGGATCCGTTCGGCCAGTTCATGGCCACGCATCCGCGTGGCAGCATCGTCAATGGCACGGTCAAGGAAGTCGATGCCAAGGGCGCCACGATCGATCTGGGCGAGGGCGTTGAAGCCTACCTGCGCGCCAACGACATCGCCAAGGAGCGTGTCGAGGACGCCACCCAGCATTTGAAGGTCGGTGATGCCGTCGAAGCCAAGTTCACAGGTATGGATCGCAAAGGTCGCGTGCTGCAATTGTCGATCCGCGCCAAGGACGACGAGGAAATGCAGCAGGCGCTCGAGGATTATCAGTCCGCTTCCGGAGGCACCACCAAACTGGGTGCCTTGCTCAAGGAACAGATGAATAAATCCGAGTGAGCTCGGCCGGCCTGCGGGCCCATCGCCTGCAGGCCGCTACGGTACTATCGGCACAGGCTGGAACGCCAAGAACGCGCCAGTCTGTGCCGACATCCTCAAAAGCCAACAAGAACGGATCGCGGGCCCATGACCAAATCCGAGTTGATCGAAGCCTTGGCCTCACGCCAGATTCATCTCGTCTTCAATGATGTTGAATTGGCGGTCAAGGGCGTAATGGAACAGATGAGCCAGGCATTGGCGACGGGTCAGCGTATCGAGATTCGTGGTTTCGGCAGTTTCTCGCTCCACTACCGCCCGCCACGCATGGGGCGCAACCCGAAGACCGGCGGTGCCGTAGCCTTGCCTGGCAAGTATGTGCCGCATTTCAAACCCGGCAAGCAGTTGCGCGAGCGCGTCAATCAATCGGTTCAGACACGGGCCAAACCTGCTTGATCGCAATGCGAGAGTTGTTTGCGCGCAATCGCGAGAATTCCGAAGTTTTGTCCGACCGATCGATGCTTGACCCGGCGTACTCTGCTACTTTGTCGACATCCCACATTCGCGTACATTCGGTACCCGGGACGATTCACGCATGCGATTTGGACTGATTGCGCTCGCATTGTTGTTCGCTGTGGCCGGGGCCGTATTCGGTGCCCTCAATGGCGAACGCGTCGCCTATGATTTCTATTTTGTCGTCGTGCATGCCCCCAAGGGTGCGGCCTTGCTGGGTGCCCTGGTTGCGGGCTGGCTGGTTGGCGGGCTGCTGGTTTATTTTGCGCTCGTACTGCGGCTGCGCCGACGTGTACGCGCACTGAGTCGCCAACTTCAACAGGGCACGTTGCGGACGCAAACCGAAACAGAGAAGTCCACGAGCAACGACGACGCATGATCAGCATGCCGCCGTTGCTGCTGCCGCTGATGGCGCTGTTGTTGCCGCTGGCCGCGCTTTCCGGGTGGTACTTCGGTCGCCGCAACAGCGAACGCTCGCGCAGGGTCGGCGTCAGCGAGCTGTCTTCGAGCTATTTTCGCGGATTGAATTACCTGCTCAACGAGCAACCGGACAAGGCGATCGAGGTATTCCTCAAACTCGCGGAATTCAACCGCGATACCGTCGAAACCCATCTTGCGCTGGGCAATCTGTTTCGACGCCGCGGCGAAGTCGATCGCGCCATCCGCGTGCACCAGCACCTGATCGCGCGTCCGAACCTGAGCAACGAAGAAAAAACGGTAGCCATGCTGGAGCTGGGCGAGGACTACATGCGCGCAGGTTTGCTGGATCGCGCGGAAATCCTGTTTGCGGACCTCGTCGCGATGGAAGCGCAGGTGCCTTCCGCCTTGCGCCATCTGATCGGCATCTATCAGCACGAGAAAGACTGGGTCAACGCGATCGCGCACGCGCGCAGGCTCGAAGACATCAGCGGAGAATCCGAAGGCGCGATTATTGCCCAGTTCTATTGCGAGCAGGCGGAAACTGCGCGCGCGGCCAAGGATTTTGCGACCGCTCGCGCCCATCTGGACGATGCATTCAAAAGTGAGTCCGACTGCGTGCGCGCGTATTTTGTACTCGGCCAGCTTCACGCGCAGCGCGGGGAATACGAAGCAGCAACCCATGCGTTCGAGCGTGCAGCCGCGCTGGATGCGGATTTCGTTCCCGAGATTTTGCCGCCGTTGCTTGACTGCTACGCGCGTCTTCAGCAGATGGAACGCGCAGAGGAATTCCTGGTTGGCATCGTCGGGCATTCACAAGGCGTATCACCGGTGATCGCCTTGGCCAAACTGTATGCGAGTACGCGTGGTGAGAGTGCGGCGATCGAATTCCTGACCCGGCAATTGCGCCAGCGCCCGTCGGTGCGTGGTCTGATGACCCTTATCGGTGCCACGTTGCATACGTCGCATGGGGAAGCGCGCGAAAACCTGCTGATCCTGCAGGATCTGGCGCGCAACCTGCTCGAAGGGCAGGCGATGTACCGTTGCAGCAACTGCGGTTTTGGCGCAAAGGCGCATCACTGGCAATGTCCGAGTTGCAAGACCTGGGGTTCGGTGCGGCCGATTCACGGCGTCGCAGGTGAGTAGTTTCGACGGGCCCGCCAGGGTCCGTCATCCGGCGACGATCCAGCGGCATTGTGTAAACTGTTGGTTGCTGTCCATTTTTCCTTCAGGCTGATCGATTGCCCCTTTCATGCATGTGGTTTCAAACACAATCTGGCTGTGGTTCTTGTGCAGTTGGTTGCTTGCCTGCGCGGTAACCTGGCTGTCGCTGCACTACGCGCGCCATGCAAAGCTGCTCGACATGCCCGGTCAACGCCGGTCGCACGATGTGCCAACGCCTCGCGGCGGGGGCATCGGCATTGTCGTGGCAGTGTTGGCAGGCTTGTGTGCCGCCGGGATTCTGTTTCCCGGCGGACACCTGCCGCTCCTCCTGGTAATTGCCATTGCCATGGTTGCGCTCACCGGATGGATAGACGATCACGAACCGCTGCCGGTATGGGCGCGCCTGCTGGTGCACTTCCTGGCATCCGTCATCTGGCTGGCGCCGTTGATTGGTGCCGCGTTTTTTTCGGGGCTGGATTTGGGTATCAATCCGGCGCAGGCGATGCTCCTTTCGGGCGGGCTGGTTTTCGCCTCTATGTGGTCCATCAACTTGCACAACTTCATGGATGGTATCGATGGCCTGTTGACCGTTCAGGCGATTTTTGTGTTGAGTGCGCTCGCGGTTCTGTGCCTGCGCGGACCCAATCCGGTTCACGCGCTGCAAATCGGACTCTGGATTGCAGCCCTCGTCGGTTTCTTGCCGTTCAATTTTCCGCATCCGCGCTTGTTCATGGGCGATGTCGGCAGCGGCGCGATCGGGATGCTGATCGCGGTCGCGGCGATCTGGCAGTTTTCCTCGCGCGATACGGCAGCAGCCAGTGGACTCGTCGCCGCTTCAGCGTTCGTGGTCGATTCGGGCTGCACGCTGGTTTCGCGCATGCTGCGCGGTCGCCGTTGGTATCGCGCGCATCGTGAACATTTATACCAATGGATGGTGCGAACCGGAATGTCGCACGCGCGGGTTGTTGCCTACTACACCGTCTGGAATATTGTCGTCGTGATTCCAGCGCTGTACTGGATGAATCGCCATGTCGCTACGCACACGCAGGTTCGCGGGTGGATAATCGCCGGCATTGTCTACGCGTTTGCGTTGATCGTTTGGATATTTGGAAAATACCGTTGCTTGCGCAAGATCGAATCGGAAACATCGCATGCGTTTGCGTAATTTGATCGCCACCCTGCATCCTCGACTGGCCGTTGTCCTGCATGATCTGGCCATGGTCTGGTTTGCCTGGATCGTGACCAACTGGCTGCGATTCAGCCTTGAGCCGAATCCGCCACCGTTGGTCTGGTTTGTTCCGGAAACGGGGATTGTCGTGCTTGTCCAGGGTTTGATCCTGTATTGGACGGGCCTGTACAAGGGTTTGTGGCGATTCGCCAGTCTGCCGGATTTATGGAACATCGCGCGTGCGTGCATCGTGGGCACGCTGGCAGTGGTTATCGCGTTGTTCCTCTACGACCGCTTGAGCATGGTGCCGCGAGCAGTGCTGGTTATCTACCCGGCGGTATTGGCTGTGTTTCTCGGTCTGCCGCGATTGGCATATCGCTACTGGAAAGACAGCCGCATCGATCTGGTCAGTAACGTTCCGGCGCGACGGGTCCTGGTGCTCGGCGCCGGTCGTGCCGGCGAAGCGTTGTTGCGCGAGTTGGCGCATGAAAATCGATATCGTCCGGTCGGCGTGCTCGACGACAACATCGCATTGCGTGGAGCCAAGGTGCATGGCGTACCCGTGCTGGGCCCATTCGATCATCTGCCGGACCTGGCCACCCAGGTCGCTGCGCAGATGCTGTTGATCGCAATGCCGTCCGCGAACAACGCGCAGATGCGCCGCGTCGTCGAGCTTTGCGAGGCAACCGGGATTCCATTCCGTACGGTCCCGCGCTTGCAGGATGTCGTGGCCGGTCGCATGCACTTCAACGAATTGAAGGAAGTGGCGATCGAGGATCTGCTCGGGCGCGAACCGGTGCAGCTGGATTGGACCGCGATTCGCACGGGTTTGTCCGGCAAACGCGTACTCGTCACCGGCGGCGGCGGATCGATCGGTGCGGAGTTGTGTCGCCAGGTCGCCCGCCTCGGAGTCGAGTCATTGACCATCCTGGAATTGTCCGAATTCAATTTGTACAAGATTGAACAGGAGTTGAGGCAGGAATTTCCTGAGCTGTTGATTGATGCGGCACTCGGCGATTGTGGCGACAGCGCAGTATGCGAACATGTTTTCGCGCGCGCCCGTCCGCAGATCGTGCTGCACGCGGCTGCCTTCAAGCATGTGCCCTTGTTGCAGAATCAGGTGCGCGAGGCCTTTCGCAACAACGTGCTTGGTACCCGCTGCGTTGCGCAAGCGGCGGACCGGTTCGGCGTCGCCTGCTTCGTGCTCATTTCCAGCGACAAGGCGGTCAATCCAACCAGTGTGATGGGAGCCTGCAAGCGCGTCGCCGAGATTTTCTGCCAAAATTTCGCCGCCGTTTCGGCCACTCGGTTTATCACCGTACGTTTCGGCAATGTACTCGATTCGGCCGGTAGTGTAGTCCCGTTGTTTCGCGAGCAGATCCGCAATGGCGGACCGGTTACCGTTACCCATCCGGAAATCACGCGCTACTTCATGACCATTCCCGAAGCCTGTCAATTGATCCTGCAAGCCGGCGTGCTTGGCGAAGGCGGAGAAATCTTTGCGCTGGACATGGGAGAGCCGATAAAGATCAGTTATCTCGCCGAACAGATGATCCGTCTGGCCAACAAGGTTCCGGAAAAGGACATAGCCGTGATCTATACCGGCCTGCGCCCCGGCGAAAAATTGTTCGAGGAATTGTTTCACTCCCAGGAAAGCTACCAGAGCACAACGCACGCGAAGATATTTCTCGCCAAGCCGCGCAGCATGTCGTGGGACCTGCTCAACAACCAACTGGGCCAGGCTGCGGTTGCGGTGCGCACCTTCGACGAAGTTGCGCTGCGCGATTGTCTGGGCCGGTTGTTGCCCGAATTCACCTGGCGCGAGCAAAGCGGCGATTCGGATGTTGTTCCGATCGCGCGCAATCAGGCGTGAATTGTTGTGAAATCAGCGGCGTTCGTCGAAAAGCCCGAGCGTATCGTGGCTTGCGGGTGAGCGAATGCGAACGTCGGCTTCGGACCGTTGCCCGATTTTGGCATTAATGTTGGGCATCACTGGGTTCCACCCGATCTGCGGCCGATTTGCCCGTGCCGATCCATGTTGACCCGCGTCGATGATTTCTATTGTTGAAAACTCACAGGGAGTTGCAATGACCCAAGCGTTACGCAAAGTCGTTTTTCCAGTGGCAGGTCTCGGCACGCGATTTCTGCCGGCAACCAAAGTCGTGGCCAAGGAAATGTTGCCGGTCCTGGACAAGCCGCTGATCCAGTATGCCGTCGATGAGGCCGTGGACGCGGGTGCGGATACGCTGATCTTTGTCACCAATCGCTACAAGCACGCCATTGCCGATTATTTCGACACGGCGTACGAGCTCGAAGCGAAACTCGATCGCGCGGGAAAAGGCGAACTTTTGTCGCTGGTGCGCAACGTGCTACCGGCGCATGTGCGCTGTGTTTTCGTCACCCAGCAACAGGCGCTTGGTCTGGGGCATGCCGTGCTGTGTGCGAAGCCCGTCATGGGCGACGAACCGTTCGGCGTGATCCTTCCCGACGACCTGATCTCGAATTCCGGCAAGGGTGCGTTGCGCCAGATGGCGGAGTTCGCGATCGCCCGCAATGCCGGAGCCATCGCCGTAGAGGAAGTGCCGCACGAGGCGACGGGCAAGTACGGTATCGTCGATACACAGGCGGGCGAGGGGCGAGCAGCCTTGATTCGACACATGGTGGAAAAGCCGAAACCAGAGGACGCGCCATCGAACCTCGGTGTTGTCGGTCGCTACGTGTTGCCCGCAAGCATCTTCGATTTGCTGGAGCAGACCCGCCCTGGTGCCGGCGGCGAAATCCAGTTGACCGACGCCATCGCCGCGCTGCTCAAACAGCATGAGGTTTATGCATATCGCTTTGAGGGCACGCGCTTCGATTGTGGCAGCAAACCCGGGCTGGTCAAGGCCACGCTGCATTTCGCGATGCAGGATGCGGAATTGGCGGACGTGGTGCGCCTGTTTTCGCGGGACTCGGGGCCAGGGAGTGGGGCACCCCAAGCGGGGTAGCCTGCGCTTCGCGCACGCCTGTTTCGATTCGTGCGCGATGCGCACGCTACATGTCTGGATATATCATGCCGCACGTTCCCCGAGTCGCAAATCCCGTCGTCCCGCAGGACCTGAGTTACATTCTCAACCACTTGGGCGAAGATCGGGACCAATACCGTGGATCCGTCTCGGCGCCGGTTTTTCAGACATCGATATTCGCATTTCCCGACGTCGCTTCGATGCGCGACGGATTTCGCGACGAATTGCGCCATACGATGTACACGCGCGGCAACAATCCAACCGTCGAGATCTTGCGCAAGAAGATCGCGGCACTGGAAGGCGCTGAAGATTGTCTGATGTTCGGCAGTGGCGCCGCTGCCATTGCGGCGGCCGTTATCGCCAGTGTGTCGGCCGGCGATCACGTCATTTGTGTGCAAAAGCCGTACGCATGGACACGTGCACTGCTCAAGGAGTTGCTCGCACGTTTCGGCGTGACACACTCGTTTATTGACGGTACCGGCATTGCCAACTTCGAGCACGCGGCGACGCCGGCGACCAGGCTCATCGTGCTGGAAAGCCCGAATTCGATGACCTACGAAATGCAGGATCTGGCTGCAGTCGCGCGGTTTGCGAAACCACGTGGTATCCGCACCTTGTGCGACAACAGCTACGCCAGTCCGCTGAATCAATCACCGATCGCCCTGGGTATCGACATGGTCGCGCATTCGGCAACGAAATATCTCAACGGTCACAGTGATGTCGTCGCCGGCGCGCTGTGCGCGAGCGAAAACGTCATTCGCGAAGTGTTTCGCGGCCCGTACATGACTTGCGGGGCTATCTTGTCCCCGCACGATGCATGGCTGATGATCCGCGGGCTGCGCACCTTGCAGGTTCGCATGCAACGGATCGGCGAAACCACGCAACAGGTGATCGCGTTTCTGCAAAATCATGCGAAGGTTGAAAAAGTATATTATCCGCAGCTGGCGTCGAATCCACAATTCGCTTTGGCCCGGACACAGATGCACGGCGCCAGCGGATTGCTCACGATTGCATTGCGGGTCGCGGATGTTGCCGCGGTCGAACGCTTCTGCAATTCGCTGCAAAGGTTTTTGATGACGGTTTCCTGGGGAGGGTATGAATCGCTGATGTTTCCCGTCTGCGCGGTGTATCCGGCCAATGCGCCTTTGCGACCTGGGCATGGTGTGCCGTTGAATCTGGTGCGCTTGTCGATCGGACTGGAAGAATCCGATGTATTGATTGCCGATCTTCAGCAAGCGCTGGAAGCGATATGATCGTGCGGATGCAACGACCACGGAGAAGCTTGATGCGTCAGTTGATGGTGATTGCCGGCGTTGCGCTGCTTGTCGGCTGCCAGTCGTTGCCGATCGGCAGCGGCAACTCCGCTTCCGGTAGTGCGCTGGCGCAACTGGATGCGGTTGTCGCTGGTGAATACGACAACCACGAGCAAGTGCATCGGGTTGCGGTCGAGGTGCGGTCCGGAACCGTGATTGCCGTTCCGCATGTGCGCGAGGAATGGCGCTCTGTTTCGCGCAATCACGGCGGCAGTCTGTGGCTATGGCGCTTGCAAACGCTCGATACCAGCGACTCTGTGGACGCGGTGTGGCTTTACCTGATCAGTCCTGCAAGCGGTGCCAATGGCCTGGTACTGACGCCGTATCGCGCGATCGACCCGAGCGCGGCCAAAACCGCCTTCGATGACAAGCAGGGCGAATTCAAGTTTGTCGCCGCGCAATGGGCCGAACTGGCGCCGTGCGCGTTGTCCGGTGTGTGGAAGAATTCGCAATTCCGCGCCAGCGCCAATGCATCCGCATGCAGCGCGCTGCTGCCTGGTTTGGGGAAATCTGCCGCCTTGCTGCCGCTGCGCTTCACGCTCGAAGCGGACATGTTGCAGTCGGTCACGTTCGCCGATCAGGCTCGTGGCGCGGCTGCCGACATTGATGCTCGACGCGTGCGCTGGTTCAACGGCTGGGCCGCGATCAACGGCGGCGGCCCGGACGCGAAGTCCGGCAATCGCGACTGGCACGTGCAAAGGAATCTTCGCCTTTCCAGCGAAGGCGGTCGCGTCAAGCTGCGTTGGCGCGACGGTGCCGCCAGCGGCTACTCATTGCAATTGGCGCGCACCACGTATCCCGAACGCAAATTGAGCGTGCTTCAACTCGACCTCATCGACGATGCGAGTGGACAGGTGCTCGACTACGTCTGGGTCGATCCGCAGGCGCACGCGATCGGTTTCAACCTTGGCTGGTTGCAGGTGGGGTTGACGCAGGCAGCCACGGCGCCGCCATGAAATTGTAAACGCGGCCCGCGTGTGTTTCTCACGCCGCAAACTGCAGTCGTGCCAGCTCGGCGTACAGACCGTCATCGCGCAGCAGTTCGGCGTGGGTGCCCTGGGCGACGATGCGACCCGAATCCATGACGACAATGCGATCGGCGCGCTGCACGGTGGCCAGGCGGTGTGCAATGACAAGCGTGGTGCGGCCGTTCATGAGGCGTTCCAAAGCATGCTGTATCGACGCCTCGGATTGCGCATCGAGATTGCTGGTGGCTTCGTCAAGCAGCAGGATCGGCGCATCCTTGAGCAGGGCGCGGGCGATCGCGACGCGCTGTTGCTGACCGCCGGATAGGCGCACACCACGTTCGCCAAGATGCGTTGCGTAGCCGTCGCTTTGAGCGAGAATGAAATCGTTGGCTTCAGCCGCCTTGGCTGCGACAATCACTGCAGCATCGTCGGCGTCGACGCGTCCGAAGCGAATGTTGTCCGCGGCGCTGGCACCGAAGATGATGGTGTCCTGCGGCACCAGCGCGATAGCGCCGCGCAATTCGGGTATGGCCATGGCGCGAAGATCGACACCGTCGATGCGAATGCTGCCGTGCTGTGGATCGTAGAAGCGCAGCAACAGGTGCAAAACCGTGCTTTTCCCGGCACCGGACGGACCCACCAGTGCGACGGTTTCTCCCGGCGCCACGTGCAGCGTGAAATCGTGCAATGTTGGCGCTTCGGTGCGGCTGGGATAACGGAATTCGACATGCTCGAATTCAATTTCGCCGCGCAGCGGCGTTGCAAGTCGTGCAGGTTCGGGCGGGGAAACGATGGTGGGTGATGTCGCCAGCAATTCGCCGATGCGCTCCGTTGCGCCCCCTGCGCGCGAAACCTCGCTCCAGATTTCGGTCAGGCCACCGACCGAGCCAGCCGATATCACCGCGTACAAAACGAATTGGCCGAGCACGCCGGGATCCAGACTGCCGCTCATGACAGAACGCGCGCCCGCCCACAGGGCCAGCGTTATCGCGCCGAATATCAACAGAATCACCAGCGCAGACAATCCCGCGCGTTGGCCGATGCGGCGGCGCGCGGTGGATACGGCGCGCGCGATCGCGTTGTCGTAGCGACTGGTTTCGACAGGTTCGCGTGCGTAAGCCTGCACGGCATACACGGCATTCAGCGTTTCGTTGGCGATGGCGGCAGCATCGGCGATGCGATCCTGATTGGCGCGCGCGAGTTTGCGCTGGCGCCGACCGGCGAGCACGATCGGAAGCACGACCAGCGGTATCACCAGCGCCGCATATCCGGCCAGGCGCGGACTCGTCGCGACCAGCATTGCGGCGCCGCCGATGGCGGTCACGATACTGCGCAGTGCGACCGACATGCTGGAACTCACGACGGTTTGTACGAGCTCGGTATCGCTGCCAAGGCGCGAGATCAATTCCCCGACGCGGGTGCGTTCGTAGAATGCCTGGTCGAGAATCAGCAGGTGCGAATACAGCTTGCGACGCAGATCCGCGACCACGCGCTCGCCGAGCAAGGCAACGCAGAAGTAGCGCCCTGCCGTCGCCACGGCCATGACCATCGCGACGAGGAACAGGCCGAGAAAACTGCGATTTACGGTGGCGGCATCGGTGTGCGCGAAACCGTGATCGATCATCACGCGTACGGCCAACGGCAGCGACAGCGTGGCGGTCGAAGACAGGGCAAGGAATGCCAGCCAGCCGATGAACAATCGGCGATAGCGCCGGAAGTAAGGCAATAGCAGGCGAAGTGAAGCCAGGCGTCGTGGCGGCGTTGTTTGTGTGGTGTCCCCGGAATCGGCCATGAGTCGTCGTTGTTGCCAGCGCAGATGTCTTGATGGTGGCGGGCGATGGAAGTTTCAATGCGAATCCGCAACTGCAGCCGTATCGTGGATATGGGGCATCAGCTGTCGACCTGACGAATTTCGCTTTGCCCGCGCGTAAGTGCAGCAAGCAACACGCTCAATGCAGGCAGATTGCAAACGGGCACGTTTACTCGAAGGGTCGCGCCGGATTCGTGAAAATCTTCGACTTCGATGTTCGCATCAAGCGACTGCAGGCGTGCGCGCAATGTCGCCAGCACTGAAAATTCGATCGTGAATTCCACAAGCGCAATATCGATCAACTCGCATTTTTCGGCCAGGCGCAGACATTCCGCTGCGCATCCGCCGTACGCACGTACCAGTCCGCCCGCACCGAGCTTGATGCCGCCAAACCAGCGCGTGACAACAACCATCGTGTTGTCCATCGCCTGGCCATCGATGGCTTGCAGAATCGGTTTACCCGCTGTGCCGGGCGGCTCGCCGTCGTCGTTGAAGCGGTAGCGTTGTCCGATGCGCCATGCCCAGCAATTGTGATTCGCGCCCGGGTCGGCCACCTGTCGCAGAAATTCCACGGCCGATTGTTCAGACGCGATCGCCGCCGCATTGGCAATGAATCTGCTCTTGCGAATTTCTTGCGCGAATTGCGCCGTTGCGATCAGGCCGAATCGGATGGCCATCATTTCCCGCGTTCGGCGAAGCGTGTCAAGTCGTCAGGCAGATGGTAGTCGGGATATTTCTTGCGGAAATAATGCAGATTCTCCCTGGCTTCATCGTCGTGACCGGTTTCAATGAGCTGACGAATCGCTGCGATCCACGATTCCGGATACAAATGCGAATTGCGGATCAGTCGATCTCGAGCCGCGGCAGCAGGCGTACCTGCGCGCTTGGCCTCGTCAAGCGGTGCAATCGATCCTGCGAAAGCCGGTGAGTTGGCCCGTGCGGCAGCGGCACCAGCGGCGCTGCCGCTTGATGTGGAATCGGCATGCCGCAATTTCTGTTTTTCCGTTGCCGGTCCGACGTATTGCTTCGGGGGTTCATCGGATCGTGAACCTGCGGGACGAGCCGGGAAGGCTTGGGCGCGCTCGCGCATCGGCGCCGACGTCGGCTTCCCGGCGTCCTTGTGCGTGAGATCGCCGTGTTCGGCGGAAGCCTCGTCTGGCGTCGGCGGCGGAGCTGCTTGTGGTGCGGACAACGTGACGATCGCCGGTGCGGATTTGCGCACCGGTTTGGGGCGTGCAGTCGCGGACATAGTCGCTGGCGACTGCGCTGCCGAAACCTCCGGTCGTGCTGCTGCTTCGAATTGCGGGGACGGTGCTTTTGCCGCCGCTTCAGGTGCCGCCGGCAATGTCATGGAATTCGTCTTGTTCAGTGGTGTGGCGATTGCGCGCTCATCTCGCTCGCCGGTTGTTGCGGGAGCATGTGAGTTCCAGATTTGCGGAGCAACACGAATGGCTACGCTCGCTGCGAGCAGCACTGCAGCCGCCGCGCTCATCGCGGGCAACCAGCGCCGAGGTCGCCTGGAATTTGACGTGCCGGCGGCGCGTCGTGCCCCCGCCAGAACTTGCGCATCGATTCGTGCATCGGGTTCCGGACGCGGCAATTTTCGATAGAGCACGGCAATGCGCGAATTGTCTTCGCGCAGGAAGGATTCGAGTTCTCGTTCGAGTTTTTCGTTGCTGTTCATTCCGAAAATTTGTCCCGAATCTTGGCCAGCGCATAGCGCAGGCGCGATTTCACCGTTTCATGTCCGGCACCTGTAGCTACCGATATTTCCTCCAATCCGAATCCGCTCTCGACCCGCAACACGAACGCCTCGCGCTGTTCGAGCGGCAGTGCGTCGAGCACAAGCTGCAAGCGCCTGCGTTGCTCGAATTCACCGAGGACCTGTTCCGGGCGTTCGGATTCCGGCGCGTCAAGCTCGCGCAGCACCGCTTCGGTTTCCTCGGCTCCTGCCTGCCGGCGTGCACGTCGGTAGCTGTCCACGATCAGGTTATGTGCAATCTGCAGCAGCCAGGTCGTGAACTTCGACTCGATACGATAGCGTCCCCGCGCTGTGATCGCACGGTTCCACGTTTCCTGGAACAAATCGTCGGCAGCCGCGCGGTCGTTGATACTGCGCAGGATGTAGCGATAGAGCATGCCGCGACATCGCGCATATAGCGTCTCGAAGGCATGAATATCGCCTTTCGCGTAGGCGAGCATCAATTGTTCGTCCGTTTTTTGTTCAGCCCCCATGCAGCGCAGAGTACGTCAAACCAACGCCACAGGTAAGAGCTTCAAGCGTCTGTTGGGGCTTGTGCCGCATAAAACGCGCCGGCGGGTACGCCGGGGTTAAGGATGCACCGAACATCTGTGCGCGGTCTCAACGATAGGCTTGTCCGCAAGCCCGCGTTGCACTGACTTGACAGGCACCCGGTCCGCTGGCGCCGGTACGTCTCGCATCGTGAACAGGCAGTCCGGGCGACGCCTGCGCAGGGGCAATCTGAGGTTCTCTGGCAAGTCGCGGCGTCAATGCTCGAAATCGTCGGCGAAGATACGGTCGCCGGGAGTAACCCTGCCGGCCGCACTGACATCAAAGTTCAATACGCCGCTGCCCGAACTGTACAGCAGCCCGCCAGGGACGACATGGACCGCGAGCGCGCCGCCGGCTGCTGTTGCGGAAATGGTGAAACCGGAATTGGCCGGAACTTCGGTGATTACGTTCTGCGTAGCGAAGGCTGGAACGGAATAGGCGATGGATCCGGCGATCGTTGTGCTCGCGCTGCCGGAATTGAACAGCACCGCGGTATTGCCGTCGCTTCCCGCAAGCAAGGTCCCCGTGGCCGCTCCGGTCGTCGGTACAATTCTGCTTGCCGTCGCCACCGTCGCTGCGGCCGCAGCCAGATCAAACACGTTAAGCCATTGTTGATCTGCGGAATTATCGGGCGCTCGCACCTGCACCTGCCAGACCTTGACCGGATTGCTCGCAGGCTCGCCGTCGTTGGCCGGATACATGCCGATTACCGTGGTTGCCGCATTGGTCGGCAATACCGTCGTCATCGCTCCGGCGAACGTGCTTGCGTAAGTCACGTCATAGCGCTTCTCGCCTCCGGGTGCCGACGCAGCCGTCGGATTGGCGGGGAAATGAAAGGCCAGAAACTGGTCGTCTGACGTATCTGCGCCCACCGTATTGCCGGCCGTCGTGCGGTCATAAACCACCACGCGGCTTGGGCGCAGATAGACGATTTCCCGCGACCAAGACGCCACTTGCGGGTGGTCGTTGGCGTCGAGCGGATACATGTCTTCGAGCCGGGTAGCCAGGGTGTACAGATAGGATCGGCCGTCTTCGAACGCGGCTATGCGTGTCTGCGCATTGTCGTCTTCGGCACTGTTCGCCGCCTGGCCGTACTTGCCTAGGACCGTATTGCCGCTCATCGCGCGCACATAGAACACGTTGTAGATCGTGCGATTCCCCGAGTAGACACTGCCGTCGAAATCACCGTACTCATCGCTGTATACACGCGTTTCGGCAGCATCACCGCCGGGTTCGTGAACGATCCAGCCGGTGCCGTTGACCAGCAGCGGCGTGGCTCCGCGAACCAGCGCCAGACTGCCCTGATCGAAGCCTTCCTCGCCGGCTTGCGGGTTGTTGACGTAGGGTCCGGCGCGAAACGACAGCCACGTCGCTGTCGTCGTCCAGTCCGAACGCGCGGAGACCGCATTGGGTCCGCTGGCGAAATACGACAACGGCAGCGAATCCAGCGACGCGGTCGGGCCGTTTGGATCGTAAAACAGGAATTCCTCCCAGGCGTCGCTGTCGTCGCCGCGCGCGGCGACGACTTCGTTGGTGTATTCCTGGAATACGTTGGCGTGTGGCGAATTCCAGTAGCGCAGCACACCGAGTACCTGCATGAACATGCCGACATTTGCGGAACCCGGGGGCGGCGCGCCCGCATCGCCGTTGGAGTGGTTGGTGTCGCGGTCGTCGATGTAGTCGCGCGATGGCCAGGTGAAGTGCATCAGGTAATCGGCCTGATCGACGGGAAAAGTATACGGCGCGTCGGCGTGGACCAGGTCGGTACCTGTGGCGGTTTTCACTTCCCAGGCCGGCAGGCTCATGTTCAGCGTCGCCAGCGGCCCGTAGTTGCCGAAACCTTCCGGCCAGCCGCCGCCGCTCATGTGCGCCGCGTAGTAGGGCTGTACGCCGAGATGCGGCGGGTTGGATGCCGCGGTATTGAATTGGGTTTCGAGCCAATCGGTCCATTCGTCCGGCGCCTGCGGATTATCGCCTGCAGTCGCCAGCGTCATCACGGTTTTTGCATGGAAAAAGCCGGAAAAATAATTGCCTTGCGGATGCTGGTAAGCGAATCCGGAGCAACCATTCACATTTTCCCAAGTGGTCTGCCAGGCATTGGCGGTGGTGTAGATCTGCGTGCGCTGGGTCGGAGTCAGCACGTCGTAGACCCAGTCGTAGAGAATGCCCATGCCCACGCCGAAAAAGCGCATGACGTAGCCATCGTCCGTGCAGGGGTTTTCGGCGTGGCCAGCCGGATAGAGAACGGAAAGCTTGACCGCAATGTCCGCGGCCTTGGCGCCATAGGCGGCAGCGGCTCCCGGATTCGACGACTTCAGCGTCTGATAGCACAACGCTTCGCTCCACAACGGCGCCCAGTAGCCGTCGCCCTCGTAGCCCTGCCCGATGTCGGGCGCGTCCGGATAACCCGACTGGTCCGGATAATTCACCGTGCCGCCGATAAACCGATCACAGTAGCTCTTCAGCCGCTGCCATTGCGGGGAATTGGCTGCGGCGCGGGCGCGCAGGGCAGCAAGGGTATTCGTGTCCAGGATCAGTCGCGGATGCGGTGTCGTGCTCTGCGCGTGCGCCACCGACGCGAACAGCAGCAATATGAGACCGGCACGGTGGAATCGGAACATTTCGGGCCCTCGTGATTGCCGGCGAATGTCCGGCATGTCGAAGTCTTGTTCCGAACAACGCCAAAAGTCCCGTAACTGCGACACGCTTTGGCTGGTCTGTCCTATCGCCTACGCATCGCGCATCACCATCAGGCGCAATTCCGTCATGTCCTCGATGGCGTAACGAATGCCTTCGCGACCGAGACCCGAGTCCTTGACGCCGCCGTAGGGCATGTTGTCGACGCGGAAACTCGGCACGTCGCCGATGACCACGCCGCCGACATCGAACTCGTCCCAGGCCTGCATGGCCTTGCGCACATCGTAGGTGAACAGGCCGGCTTGCAGGCCGAACTCGCTGTCGTTGACACTGCGGATGGCCTCGTCGAAATGCTTGTATTTCTGCAGGATCGCAACCGGTCCGAATGCTTCCATGCAGCTTACGTTCTGTTTGGGGTCGACATTCTCAAGCACGGTTGCTTCAAGCATCGCATCGGTGCGCTTGCCGCCGCACAGCAACTTGGCGCCGGCTGCGACGGCTTCCTGAATCCAGTCATCGAGGCGCTTGGCTTCCTTGACGTCGATCATCGGTCCGACGAAAGTCTTTTCGTCTTTCGGATCGCCGGCGATCAGTTTCTTCGTGGCACTCACGAACGCATCGCGGAAACGGTCGTAAAGCTCTTCCTGCACCAGAATGCGCTGCACGCCGATGCAGCTTTGCCCGGATTGATAGAACGCCCCAAAGATCACGCGCTCGATGACGAAATCCAGACGGTCGGCCTGATCCGAATCGATTACGCAGGCCGCATTGCCGCCGAGTTCGAGCACGACCTTCTTCTTGCCGGAGCGCGCCTTCAAATCCCAGCCAACGGCCGGCGACCCGGTGAACGACAGCAGCTTGAAACGATCGTCCGTAGTGAACAAATCCGCGCCATCTCGATGTGCCGGCAGAATCGAGAACGCGCCTTTCGGTAAACCGGTTTCGGCCAGTACCTCGCCGATGATGATCGCCCCGATCGGCGTGCGGCTGGCCGGCTTGAGCACGAACGGGCAACCCACGGCCAGCGCCGGGGCGACTTTGTGCGCGGCCAGGTTCAGCGGAAAATTGAACGGCGAAATAAACGAGCATGGGCCGATCGGCACGCGCTTGCTGAAGCCGCGGTAGCCTTTCGCGCGCTCGGAAATTTCCAGATTGATGACTTCGCCGTCGATGCGCACCGATTCCTCGGCTGCGACCTTGAACGTGTCGATCAGGCGGGTCACTTCACCGCGCGCATCCTTGATCGGCTTGCCCGCCTCGATGCACAGCGCCATCGCCAGTTCGTCGTAGCGTTCGCGAAAACGCTTGACGCAATGTTCGAGTACGTCCTGACGCTGGTAAGGCGCCATCTTGCGGCATGGCTCCTGTGCTTTTACGGCCGCTGCTATTCCGGCATCGATGGCTTTCGCGTCCGCCATTGCCACGCGCGTGGCCACCTTGCCGGTGAACTTGTCGGTGACTTCCAGGTCCGTATTCGGCTGTTGCGCCTCGTTGGCGAGAAAGTAGGGGTAGGTGGGTTTCAGCATGGCGAAATACTCCAGTTCGTGATTGCGGCAAGGCGCTTTTCAACAGCCGGAGGGCTGGTCAAGCGGGAATCCGGTTCTTGCGCTTGAACGATTTTTGCAGTCGCTAAACCAAATCAATATGCAGGACGCGAGCAGCGCAGCCAATCCCGCCATTGTCGGAAGTGGGGCCAAGACAGCGGACTGCGTCGCTGGCGCGACTTCCCGGCAGGATACGTTGCCTGCGCGACTTCTCCCACCCTGCGGAATGGGTCAAACCTTCGCGCTGAGTTCCTTGATTTCCTTGTTCAGGATACGGTCGTTGTCGGAATAGTCGATCGGCACTTCGAGTAAATGTACTCCGGGTGTGTCGAGGCATTTCTGCAGCATCGGGGCGAACTCGTCGGCGGACGATGGACGGTGACCGTGCGCGCCGTAGCAGTTGGCGTATTCGACGAAATCCGGATTGCCCATGTCCATGCCGAAATTCGGGAAGTTCATGTTGGCCTGCTTCCACTTGATCATGCCGTAGGCATTGTCACGGATCAGCAGGACGACCAGGTCCAGTTTCAGGCGCACTGCGGTTTCGATTTCCTGCGAGTTCATCATGAAGCCGCCATCGCCGGCGACGGCCAGCACCTTGCGATGCGGATACACGATCTTCGCACCGATAGCCGACGGCAAACCCGCGCCCATTGTCGCCAACGCATTGTCCAGCAGCATGGTGTTGGGCTCGCGACAACGGTAGTAGCGCGAAAACCAGATCTTGTACATGCCGTTGTCCAGACACACGATGCCGTCGTTCGGCATCACCTTGCGCACATCGGCCACCATGCGCTGCGGGTAGATCGGCCAGCGTGCGTCGTCCCTGCCTTCGGCCAGGTGTGCATCGAGATGTTTGCGCACCTCGGAAAAGTACGCAAAGTCCCAGTGCGGGCACGGCGAGATGCGTTGCTTCATGCGCCACACCGAATTGGCGATGTCGCCAACCACTTCGACTTGCGGGAAGTACACCGGGTCGACTTCGGCACTGGCGAAATTGACGTGGATAACGGTGCGTCGCCCCTCTTTCATGAAGAACGGCGGTTTTTCTATGACGTCGTGACCGACGTTGATGATGCAGTCGGCGCGATCGATGGCGCGGTGCACGAAATCGCCGTCGGACAGCGACGCATTGCCCAGCCACAACGGATGCGTCTCGTCGATGACGCCCTTGCCCATCTGCGTCGTGAAAAAGGGAATGCCTGTCACGTCGACGAATTCGCGCAACATCTTGCTGCAAAGTTTGCGATTGGCCGCGGCGCCGATCATCAACAACGGGTGTTTGGCCGCATTCACCGCTTCAATGGCGTGAGTCACGGCTTTTTCGTCGGCGACGGGGCGGCGATGGTAACTGGCCTTGATCAGCTTGGCGTCGACCTGATCGTGGGCGATGTCTTCGGGCAGTTCCAGATGCGTGGCACCCGGGCGTTCTTCTTCTGCGCGGCGGAACGATTCGCGCACGCGCGCCGGGATGCTGTCGGCGGAAATGATCTGGCGTGTGTATTTGGTCAACGGTTTCATCATGTCGACAACGTCGACAATCTGGAAATGCCCCTGTTTGGAAACCTTGATCGGCTTCTGCCCGGTCAGCATCAGCATGGGCATGCCGCCCAGTTGGGCATACGCCGCCGCGGTGACGAAGTTGGTCGCGCCCGGTCCCAGTGTGGACAGACATACGCCGGCTTTGCCGGTAAGACGGCCATAGGTCGCGGCCATGAAACCGGCCGCCTGTTCGTGGCGGGTAAGAATCAGCTTGATCGAGGAGGTGCGCAGAGACTCGAGCAGGTCGAGATTTTCTTCGCCGGGAATTCCGAATACGTATTCGACGTTTTCGGCTTCCAGGGCTTTCACGAACAGGTCAGACGCTTTCATTGTGTTCTCCCCGATAAAGTTGGTCGATTGTCGACGTCGTGGGGCAATGCGTCAAACGTTTTCATCGGCCACGCCCATGTTGACACGTCATCAGGCTATCGCGCCAAACAAGGCACCGGCGCCGCTGGTAATTGCCATCGCGAACGCGCCCCAGCCGAGCATGCGTAGCGCTCCGGTTGTCATGCCGGCGCCGCCGGCACGCGCGGCGAGTCCACCCAGCAACGCCAGCGTGATCAACGATATGGAGCTTTCCGCCATCATCAGCCAATGTATTGGCGCGATCGCTGCAGTCACAACCGGCAAGACCGAACCGATTGCATAACTGCTCGCGGATGCCAACGCTGCCTGCATGGGCCGCGGTCGCTGCGTGTGCGTTATTCCGAGCTCATCGCGCAAATGCGCATCCAGCGCATCGTGCGCCATCAGTTGCTGCGCGACCTGACGGGCGAGAGATGCCGTGAGACCGCGCTCGATGTAGATGTTCTCCAACTCCTTGTGTTCACCGACGCTGTCGTTCTCCAGTTCGGCGCGTTCGACTTCGGTCTGCGCCTTTTCCATGTCCGACTGGGAACTGACCGAGACGAATTCACCCGCCGCCATCGACATCGCGCCGGCAACAAGGCTGGCCGTGGCCGCCGTGAGTATGGCCTGATGGCCGGCACCGGCCGCGCCGACTCCGAGAATGATCGAGGCCGTCGAGATCACTCCATCATTGCTGCCCAGCACGGCGGCGCGCAGCCAGCCGAAGCGTTGCGTCAGATGATATTCGCGATGGTGTCTAGTCATTGCGTGGTACCTGCAGTTCGAATTCGCCGTCGGCGACGCGCGCCAGCATCCGTGTTCCGCGTGTGGCCTGCGTCACCGAACGCACTACGCGGCCGCTGTCGACATCGATCAGGATCGCGTAACCGCGTTGCAGCGTCGCCAGTGGACCGACCGCATTCAATGCCCGCGCCAACTCGCCGATATGCCGGGCGTGATTTTCCAGGCGACGCGACAGCGACATCTGCAGGCGTTGCTCCAGCGCGCGCAATTCACTCTTGCGACGTTTGAACTGCGCAGCCGGTTTTTGCGCATGCAGGCGCGCGCGCAACTGCCGCAAACGCTGATGGCCGGTGGCCAGGCGCAAGCCCGGATGCTGCGCACGCAAACGGGCCCAGGCGTGATCGCTGCGTTGCGCCAATGCGTGTAGGCGATGGCGAATTTGCACGCGCAGTTTTTCGTAATTGTGGCGCAGTCCACGCGCCAGTGCAGTGGAATCGGGCACCAGCAATTCCGCCGCCGCCGACGGCGTCGGTGCGCGCAGATCCGCGGCAAAATCGGCGATGGTGAAATCCACTTCGTGGCCGACGGCACTTACTACCGCAACCTTGCTGGCACGTATGGCGCGGGCCAGCGCTTCGTCGTTGAATGCCCACAGGTCTTCCAGCGAACCGCCGCCGCGCGTCAGCAGAATCACATCGTAGCGTCCGCAATCAGACGCGGCTGCGAGCATTTTCGCGATGGCGGCGGCAGCAGTGTTGCCTTGAACGGGCACCGGCAAAACATCGATTTGGGCAAGCGCAAAGCGGCGCGCGATGATGTTGAGCACGTCACGAATCGCAGCGCCGGTCGGCGAGGTGATCGCCGCAATGCGTCGCGGCAGGGACGGTAGCGCGCGTTTTCGCGATGCGTCGAACAAACCTTCCGCCGCGAGGCGAGCTTTGAGTTGTTCGAATTCCCGCAGCAGCGCTCCTTCGCCGGCTTCTTCCATGTGTTCGACGATGAGCTGGAACTCACCGCGTGCTTCGTACAGGCTCACCCGCGCCCGCACCAGCACGCGCATGCCGTCGGCAGGTCGAAAGCGCAAAAAGCTGCTTTTCGGCTTGAACATCGCGCAACGCACCTGCGCGCTTGCGTCCTTGAGGCTGAAGTACAAATGCCCGGATGCCGGGCGCGCGAAGTTGGAGATTTCGCCTTCCACCCAGATCAGCGGAAATCGCTGCTCGATCGTCGCGCGCGCAAGCCGTACCAGTTCGCTGGGCGAAAATATTTCGCGCTCGGCGGCGTGGGTGGGAGCTGATGCGGTCATTTGCGGGGAATGCGAAGGCGGGACGGCAGGGTACCCGCTTGCGATCACGTTCGCCAGCAAACCACAAAGCAAGGGTTATAGTATGCCGGTGCCAATGGATTCGAGTTCATGTCGAACGCAGTCGAGAACGAACCGCAAGGCAAAGACCCCCCATCAACAAACGGCGACAGGGCTTTGCGTCAACGCGTGCAGGGATTTGTCGACGACTGGCGCGTGACGCTGGGAAAACATTGGCAACCCGAGCGCGCCGATGCGCTTTATGAAGACCTCGAACGCCTGGCTGCCGAGGCCGAAGCACAATCGGCCAATGGGATCGCCGCGCCGGCAATGGCACTGGTCGTGTATCTGTGCTCGTTCGTCGATGGCGCTGCCGTACCCAATCCCACGCAACGCCAGGGGCTCGATCGATTGATCGAGGCGCTGGCGGAGGCCAGCGGTGAAACGGCGGTTCGGCGCACTGTACGCATGTCTGCCGGTAACGACGAAGCGTCTCGTCGCCAGGCATTTTATCTGCGTGCCAAGGAACGCGAAATGCCCGGTCTTGCCGCTGCCTTGGGGCGACAGAACTATATCGTGCGGCCTTTCGAATCCGCGCAGAATCTGCTCAATGCGCTGGAAGAAGTCGACCCGGATGTACTGCTGGTCGACGATGCGTTCGCTTCGCAAGTGCACGCGTTGACTGAAGCTGTGCAGAGTCGACGCCCGGCACACAAGGACTTGCCGTTATGCATGGTGCTGGCCGAAGAGTCCGACAACACGCGAACCTTGTTCGCGCAGCGAGCCGGCGCCGATGCGGTAGTCTGCGGACGCGATCCGGTTGTCCTGATCGCGCGCATGGACGAACTGTGGGCACAACGGCGCGCGCTGGGCTATCGGGTGCTGATCGTCGAAGACGACGCCGGCCAGGCCAAGTTCTGCGAATCCATCCTGCGCCATCGCGGTGTGATAACCAGCGTCTGCGATGACCCCACGCGTGTACCGAACGTGATCGAAGAGTTCAAGCCGGACATGGTGCTGCTGGATCTGTACCTGCCGGGCAGCAATGGTATCGAGGTCGCGCAAGGCATACGCGAATCGGGCCACGCGTTCCTGCCGATCGTGTTTCTGTCCGGTGAACTGGATCCGGACTTTCGTTTCGATGCAATTCGCATAGGCGCGGACGATTTCATCACCAAGCCGGTCAAGCCGCGCCATCTTGTCACTACCGTGGAGAGCCGCATCAAGCGCGCACGCCAACTCAACGCGCCACAGTCCGATCGTCGCGGCGAACGCCGTGGCACGCTTTCCGGACGCGACGTGCTGGTTCGCGAGGTGGTGCGCAGCCTGCGCGAAGAGCAGGAACTCTGTCCCGCGCTCGCGATGATTGCGGTCGACGATGCCGACAACGTGCAACGCAGTATCGGGTTTGCTGCCGGCGGGATACTCGCGCAACAACTCGCCGCGGCATTGGCAGCCGAAATTCACGGTGCGCGTACGCTTTGCGCAAGCGGCGAGCTCAAATTCCTGATCCTGCTGCATGCCGAAGACGAACTTGTGGCGCGCGAGCAGTTCGAGGGTCTGCGTCAAAAACTCGAGGCGCGAACCTGGCTTTCGGACGAACTGCAGGTGCGGATGCACTTCAGCCTTGGCGCTTGCCGCCTGAATCCGGATATGTCGGATGTAGACGCCGTGCTGGATCGCGTGCGCGCGCTGCTGGCAACGGCGCAGGATGCCGGCGGTACGCGTGGTCAGTACGATTTGAGCGTCCCGCGCGCGCCGAGCAACGAGGATCCGCGTCTGCGTCTGGTACGCGCGATTCTGCGTGCACCCAGTGTTCGGGGAACAGCGCATTTCGCATACCAACCATTGATTTCGCTGGGCGGCCAGATCGCCGGCCAATATGAGGCGCGCATGACACTCAGGCCGCCCAAGTCGTCGCAAGCACTGGCCCTGTTGCGAGACGATTATCTTGAGCTGGCACGCGAGCTGGAACTCGTGGCACATGCCGATCGCCACCAGTTGCGCGGCATCATCGAAGCGGTGCGCGACCGACGCGAACCGGACCAGGAACTGCGCTTGTACGTGCCGATAGCCGTGGAAAATCTTTTTGATCCCGCGTTCGCGCCATGGTTGGCCGCGGAACTGGGCGCACATGGCGTGCCGAGCAACGTGCTGGCGCTTGAATGCGACGCCGCTGAAGCACGCGGTCGCCTTGCCCGGCTGCGCGGCCCGCTGGACTCGCTGCAGCGGGTAGGTGTTCGCCTCGTGCTCGACGCAAAGCATGCCGACGGGACGGATATTGAAAAGCTTCTTGCGATCGATGCGTTCAGTGCCGTCAAGCTGCGGCGTGGCGGCGATGCGCAGATCGAACCGGATGCGGCCTGGGAGTCCTGGTCCCGGGCCATAAACCAGGCGCGATCGCTGGGCAAGATCGTCGTCGCCGGCGACATCGCCGGCATCGCCGATTTGAGCGTGCTGTTGCGACTGGGCGTGCACTATGTACAGGGCGAACCGCTGTGTGCATGGTTGCCCGGCTGGACCTTCGATTTCAATGAAGCTGTTGCCTGACGGCCGTATTACGCGGTCTTGATCCACACGCGCGCCTTTTCGACTTCGTCCAGCCCGAAGATCCGGACTTTCGCCGACAGGAACGGTTCGGCCATCCTGCTCAGCCAGGTGATCCATTTTTGATCGGCAACCACGGCAACATGGCTGAAATCCTTCATGTGTTTCGGGGCGAATTTCAGGTCCTGCCAGAACGCAGATGGTTCGATCGGGCCGATGGATTTGATGATTTCGATCACCCTGATCTTGCCGTGAAGCGCAACCATCTGTTCGATCCTGGCTGCAACCGTGTCGAACTCGGAACGGTTGAAACCGCCGTCGATCGTGAATTCGAGGATGTTGGTTCCATCCTGCGGTTGGACATTCAACATGGCATGTCTCCTTTGCGACTTGAATCGGCGGAATACAAATCAATCACTTCCGTGTCATCGGGACGATTGATCGGCAAACCTCTCCGCTGCACACACCGGATGACGTCACAAGGTAACTGCCACACGCTGAACGCAACACACACGGGAAATGGCAATCATGAAAGCCGCCTCGGAATTGAATCGGCAAACGGACGCATCGGAAAACGGCCCGGCTTCCTCAAGTACGCGCTTGCAGGACGGTCGTTGGACCAACTTGTCGAATTGCTTTCGCAAACGGCAAAGTACCCGAAGCCGCTGCAGGATATGCGCATACAACAAAACCGACGCAAATCGCGAATCACCAGGCCGGTGATTTCGCGCGATTGAGAGCGCGCTACTTCTTGCCTGCCTTGGATGGCTTGCCGCCAGCGCCGACATATTCAACGCGCCGGAATCGCAATGCCGACCAGTCGTCGTCAATGGCAATCTGCCGGACCGTGTCGAAACCGGCCGCGCGCAGCGCATCCCAACCCGTATCGCGGTTGAACTCACACTTATATTTTTTTGATGAGCCCTTGGGATAAGCGAACCAAAGCAGGGCGTCGCCTTTCGCTTTTCGAGTCACCGATGCGCTCAGTCTTTCAATTTCAACGATCCGGGTGACGAAGGCAAGGCAAAAGTCTATTTCCTTTGTCGATTTTTCATCGCGCAGTACGTCGACATCGCGCAGTTTACGCAACTCCGGTTCGAACGATGCCGGCGCATTGATGACAAGAATCGTGCGCTGGCCTTTAAGGTTCAATTTGTCGAATACCGCGGACATGGTGGCTTTTGATCGGATGACGCGAATCGCGCAAGGCTACGCTACCAGACATCGATTTGCGAGATGCCCAAGGTCTGGCGACTGAATTTCGAACCGGCGTTTGCGTCTGCTGCTCCGCCAGGCAATCCGGCGCCGCAATCATTCCCCGCGCAGCTGACGTATGATGGACGTCTGTCCGTGAATCTAGGGGAACACTGTGCATTCGATCTTTTCGCGCTATGGGTTCGCTGTGCTTGTCTGGGCTGCCGTACTGTCCGTGTTTGACGCGCAGGCGTCATTCGCGGCTACCACGCATGCAAAGAAATCGACTGATCAATCGGTCAAGGAGACCAATTCCGGACCGATGAAATCCGCAACGTTCTCCGGATTGAAGCTGCGCAGCATAGGCCCGGCCATGATCTCCGGGCGCATCGCCGATCTGGCCGTGAACCCGCGCGACAAGTCCACCTGGTACGTTGCCGCGGCTTCCGGCGGGCTATGGAAAACCATCAACGCCGGCTCGACCTGGACGCCTGTGTTCGATCATGAAGGGTCGTATTCGCTGGGATGCGTGACGATCGATCCGAACAATCCGTTGGTGGTGTGGATCGGCACCGGCGAGAACAATTCACAGCGCAGCGTGTCCTACGGCGACGGTGTGTACAAGTCGATCGACGGCGGTACGACGTGGACAAATATGGGTCTCAAGCACTCCGAGCACGTCTCGATGATTGCGGTCGACCCGCGCGATTCGAACGTCGTGTGGGTTGCCGCGCAAGGACCGTTGTGGTCGGCTGGTGGCGATCGCGGATTGTTTGTCACGCGTGACGGCGGCAAGACCTGGAAGAAGGCGTTCGAGACCTCGCAGAATACCGGCGTCACTCAGGTCATGCTGGATCCACGCGACCCGGACGTGATGTTTGCCTCGACCTACCAGCGACGTCGCCACGTGTGGAGCGTGATTCCCGGCGGCCCGGAAACCGGCCTGCGCAAATCGACCGATGGCGGCAAGACCTGGCGCAAGATTACCAATGGGCTGCCGAAGACCGATATGGGACGAATCGGGCTGGCGATCTCGCCGGTCGATCCGGATACGGTCTACGCGGTGCTGGATGCACAGGACAAGAAAGGCGGATTCTATCGATCCACGGATTCCGGCGAGAACTGGAAAAAACGCAGCAGCTATCAGCCATCGACCAGCCAGTACTACATGGAGCTTTTCGCCGACCCGACGGATCTGGATCGCGTGTATGCGATGGATACCTTCATGCACGTCAGCGACGATGGCGGCAAGACCTTTCATCGCGTCGACGAGAAGCACAAGCATGTCGACAACCACGTGCTGTGGATCGACCCGGCCAACAACAAGCATCTGCTTGCCGGCTGCGACGGCGGCGTGTACCAGAGCTTCGATCGCGGAACCACCTGGATCTGGAGTCAGAACCTGCCTTTGTCGCAGTTCTACAATGTCGCTGTCGACAATGCGCTGCCGTTTTACAACATCTACGGCGGCACCCAGGACAACAACTCCGTGGGCGGCCCGTCGCAGACGCGCAGCAACAACGGCATCGTCAATTCGGATTGGTTTATCACCCAGGAGGGCGACGGCTTTCACAGTGTGGTCGACCCCGACGATCCGGACATCGTCTACGCCGAATCGCAGTACGGCGTGCTGGCTCGCTTCGATCGCAAAACCGGCGTCGGCACCGATATCCAGCCGCAGCCGGGTGCGAACGAGCCGCCCTTGCGCTGGAACTGGAATTCGCCGGTGATCGTCAGTACGCACGATCACAAGCGCCTGTATTTTGCCGCGCAACGCGTGTTCCGCAGCGACGATCGTGGCGATTCGTGGACGCCGGTCAGTCCCGACCTCACGCGCCAGATCGATCGCAACAAGCTCAAGATCATGGGGCGGGTGTGGAGTGTCGATGCGGTCGGCAAGAATTCGTCGACATCGTTCTACGGCAGCATCGTCACGTTGGCCGAAAGTCCGGTCAAGCAAGGTTTGCTCGCCGTCGGCACGGACGATGGGTTGATCCGGATTTCCAGCGATGGCGGCGCAAACTGGAGCAGGATCGAGCGCTTCCCCGGCGTGCCGGACACAACCTATGTTTCGCGCGTCGTATTCTCGTCGCACGACGCACATACGATTTACGCGACATTCGACAATCACAAGCGCGGCGACTTCAAGCCCTACGTTTTGCGCAGCACCGATCTTGGCAAGTCATGGACTTCGATCACCGGTAATCTGCCGCAACGCGGTTCGACATTCGTGATCGCCGAAGACCCCGGCGACGCCGGTTTGTTGTTCGTCGGCACCGAGTTCGGCCTGTTCTTCAGCCCGGACTCGGGCAAGCGCTGGGTGCAGCTCAAGTCGGGGCTGCCGGTGATTGCCATTCGCGACCTGGCCATCCAGCAGCGCGAGAACGATCTGGTCGCGGCCAGCTTCGGTCGCGGCTTTTACGTGCTCGACGATTACACGCCATTGCGGTTCGTAAACGATCAGTCGCTGGCGCAAGAGGCCGTGCTGTTTCCGGCAAGGAAAGCGCGTACGTTCACGCGATCGTCGCCATTCGGCGGCAAGGGCCAAGGTACCAATGGAGATCAGTTCTATTCGGCTCCGAATCCGCCCCTGGGCGCAGTATTCACTTATTACCTCAAGCATGAATTGAAGTCGCCTGCCGAGCGCCGTCGCGATGCCGAGAAGAAGATCGAGAAACAAGGTGGCGACGCGACCTATCCAACGTGGTCCCAATTGCGCAGCGAGGATCGCGCCGAAGCGCCGGCCGTTGTGCTCATCGTAAGCGACGAGGACGGCAACGTTGTGCGCCGTGTTGTCGGTACCACCAAGGCGGGGATTCAGCGCGTCACCTGGGATTTGCGCTATCCGCCGGCCGAACCGACATCGCTGAAAAAAGTCGAGCGCGCGCCGTGGGATCCGGAACCGGTCGGTCCGTTGGTCGCACCCGGAACTTACAAGGTGGCGCTGGCCGAGCAAGTCGACGACAAACTCGTGCCGATGGGTGCCGCGCAAACTTTCCAGGCGGTGCCACTGGGCAACGAGACGTTGCCGCCTGCCGATCGCGTCAAACTGGTCGCATTCGAAAAGCAGACCGGCAGTTTGCAGCGCGCCGCACTCGGTGCGGTGCGCGCCGCCGACGAAGCGCAGACGCACATCGATTACCTCAAGCAGGCGTTGCTGGATACGCCGCGCGCAAGTCCGGCGCTACGGGAAAATTTGCGCTCGATCGAATTGCGCCTGAAGGATATCCAGGTCGCGCTGAGCGGCGATTCGACCATTGCGCTCCGCAATGAACCCGCGCCGCCGTCGATCGTCGATCGCATCAACCAGATCGTCTACGGCTCCTGGTACACGACCGAAGGCTCAACCCAAACGCATCGCAAGAATTACGAAATTGCCGCTGCGCAATTCGCTCCGGTGCTTGCGCACTTGCGCAGCCTGATCCTCGTCGACCTGGCCCGGGTCGAGTCCGCCGCGGAAGCGGCCGGCGCGCCATGGACACCGGGACGGGTGCCGGAGTGGAAGCCGTAGCATCGTGTCGAGGCGTTGCGGGATTCGCGCAGAACGGGCCCGCAGAATGTCGGACGTACTTCGGTGCTGCGCGGCCATGATTGCAGTTTCGAGCGAGAGTGATCGCCGCGCCGGTGCTGATCGGCGATGCGAGACCTTTGTTGAATCGCAGCCCGGTGCTGCGGATTCAACCGTTCGGGAAGCGCCGATGACTGACAGCGATCGCGATCAGTACGCTGGCTACGAACTGCCGGAACAGCCGATCGACGTCACCGGAATGCGCAAACCTTGCGGCGCACGACGCGCCGGCGACAGGTAGGATAGGTGCTTCACAAGGGGCGAATGTCGCCCCGACTCTGATGCCACTTCGATGTCGCTCCCATCCCGCCCATTGTTTTCCTCGCGCACCGCCACGGTGCTGACGCTGATCGGGGTTGCGGTCGGACTCGGCAACGTCTGGCGTTTTCCCTACATGATGGGACGTTATGGCGGCAGCGCATTCCTGTTCGTCTATCTGGCCTTTACTGCACTGATCGCGATCCCGGCGCTGAGCGCGGAAATCGCGCTCGGTCGCGCCACGCGCAAAGGCCCGGTCGGTGCACTGCGCGTCGCGTTCGGGCCGCGCGTCGGCTTGGCGGCCGGGTTGGTGTTGCTGTTCACGATTCTCGTGGCCGATTCCTACTATGTCGTCGTCATCGCCAACGTCGCCTACAGCCTGTGGGTGGGACTCGCCAACGGCTTCGCACCAGATGCCGGGCCTGCGCTTGGCGCGGGTCTGGCCGACGGCGCAATCCAGTACCCGATCGCCATCGTCCTGCTCGCGGCCAGCCTCTATGTTATTCATAGCGGACTCAAGCGTGGCATCGAAAGCGTCAGCAAGGTGTTTGTGCCGTTTTTCTGGCTGGCGACCGTGGCGCTGATTGTCGGCGCGCTGTCGCTTCCCGGCGCGTTCGACAAGGTCGCCGTTTTTCTGCGCCCGGATTTTTCGGCGATGCAGCCGATAGACGTCTTTGCCGCGATGGGCCAGGCGATCTATTCGCTGGGTCTCGGCGGTACCTTCATGCTGGTGTACGGCGGATATGTCGCGCGCGATACTTCGATCGCACAAACCGCCATCCTGACCGCCGTCGGCAACTCCGGCGCCTCGCTGCTCAGCGCCTTGTTCATTGTGCCCGCGGTACTGGTCTTCGGTCTGAACATGACACAGGGACCGACGTTGATCTTCGACACGCTGCCGTATCTTTTTCACCGTCTGCCTTTCGGCGAGGTGCTCGGCGGCGCCTTTCTCGCGGGCCTGATCATGGTGGCCTTCCTATCCAACGTGGCGGCGCTGGATGTGCTTTACGCCGGCGCCGACGATCTTCCGCGCTTGCGCCTCGGCGGCGGGCGCAAACTGCTGCTGATCGGCGTGCTCGAGGCAATATTGATAGTGCCGTGCGCGTTCCACCCGTCATTCATTGCCAGCCTGGACCTGATATTCGGTTCCGGCATGCAGGCCTTGGGCTGCGCCATTGCGGTTGTCGCGCTGACCTGGGGGTTGGGTAAAAGAGCTACACTTGATCAATTGGTCGGCTCGACCGCCAGTCACTGGGAAAACGTCTATTTTCAGTGGCTACGCTGGGCGGTTCCCGGGGTGCTGGCGCTGGCATTGGCCGGCTATGTTTATTCTGTCTTGCGTTGATTTTTCCGCACACGAGGTTTAGACCCAATGAACCCATCTCGCGAAGACGGCGTCCATGCGATCAACCAGGCGTTCCGCCGCTACGAACAGGTGGACAAGCAACAGGTGTACGCATTGTCCGAACACGCCGACAGCGACCAGTTCGACGACGACTATCAAATCCAGACCTGCGACATGACGAAGTTCTTCCACGGCGGCGAAGCGGGTCGCGCGGCGTTCGCCGGCGAACTGGGAGCGGCGCTGGAAGGCATCGGCTTCGCCATTCTTGTCGGTCACGGCATCGACACGGCGCTTTACGAAAAAGCCGAGCGCGAAGTGGCGCGGTTTTTCGAGACAACGAGCGTCGACAGCCGTACACCGTATCTCGCCCGCCGGCACGGCTCGGTCAATCAGGGTTATTTTCCGATCAGGCAAACCACGATCATTCATCCCGATCTGGTCGAAGGCTGGGTCTTCTGCCGGCGTGCGTTCGACATGGACGGCAGCACCGATTACGACGAGCGCGCATTTTGGCCGCAGCCCGGTTACGAGCCGTTTTTCCGCCAGATTTGCCGTGCACAGGACAAGCTCATTCTGCCGGTGATGCAAAGCATCTTGCGCCATCTCGGCTGCGATCCGCATCTCTACGACCGCAAACTCACCAACACCAATTTCGGCTTTCGCCTGAATTACTATCCGCCGCTGGCCCCGGAGGAAGCGGCGACGGCTGGCGGGCGCATGCTCGGCCACGAGGACGTAGACCTGTTCACGTTCTTGCCGGCGCCGCGCGTCGGCGGCCTGCAAGTGCTCAACCGGCGCAACATGAAATGGATTCGCCTCGATGCGCCGCCGGGCAGCATCATCCTCAATACCGGCGACTACGCCCAGCGCATCAGCAACGACCGGCTGCCTTCCACCACGCATCGCGTGAGCCGTCCCGATGCA
Source organism: uncultured Pseudomonadota bacterium (assembly GCA_963711075.1). Classification (GTDB taxonomy): domain Bacteria; phylum Pseudomonadota; class Gammaproteobacteria; order Xanthomonadales; family Rhodanobacteraceae; genus Rudaea. Next base: position 106,923 of record CAVQCW010000005.1, read on the forward strand.
GCGCATGCGGGTCAGTCGCGCGTGAGTTTTCCGATGGCGATCTACGTGTGGGAAGACGAGATGCTGGAAGTGTTGCCGGGATTGGGCGAACCCCGCTACGAACCGATCGAAGCGATCAAATTCCACACCCGTATCACCAGCAAGTACTACGGCGACGATTACGCTGTGGGCTGACCGACAACATCAACCGGAGAATATCCGCATGAGCGACGAAATCGTTTTCTACACCAACCCGCAATCGCGCGCGCAAATCGTGCGCTGGATGCTTGAGGAAGTCGGACAACCGTATCGTACCGAGATTGTCGAGTACGCCACGACGATGAAAGCAGCTGCGTATCTGACGATCAATCCGATGGGCAAGGTACCAGCGCTGCGCCACGGCGAGACGGTCGTGACGGAGACAGCGGCGATCTGCGCGTATCTTGCCGATGCGTTTCCGCAAGCCAATCTGGCGCCGCCGCCAGGAGACCGCTTGCGCGGGCCCTACTACCGCTGGCTGTTTTTCGCCGCGGGTCCGGTCGAGGCGGCGATCAGCAACAAGGCGCTGGGCTTCGAGGTGCCGAAAGAGCGCGAACGCATGATCGGCTACGGCAATTGCGCAACGGTTCTGAATGTGCTCGAAGCCGCGGTTTCGCAAAGCGAGTTCCTGGCCGGAACCCGATTCACCGCTGCCGACCTGTACGTGGGTTCGCACCTGGGATTCGGCATGCAGTTCGGCATGATCGACAAGCGTGCGGCATTCGAGGCGTACGTTGCGCGCCTGAGTGCACGGCCTGCAGCCGTGCGCGCACGGCAGATCGATGACGCGCTGATCGCCGAGCGCGAGCAGGCAAAAGCGGTGCAGTAGAAGATTTGCCATTGTGTGCATAGCAGCGCACGGATTGGCTTGATGTTGGACGTGATTCGTGGGCAATCCATCGCTGTCTCGTCACGCGCCTGCGTTGTTGGGGTTGATTGCGTTCAACCCAAGCTGCCTCCTGCGAATCCGCGGTCGGCGCGTGCGAATTCCGCTAGAATCAAAGCGGTAATCCAGTGGGGAGGCTCGCGATGCGTTTCGCCGACGGCACACAGTTTGCCGGCTACACGATCGAATCGCGCCTCGGCCGAGGAGGTATGGCCACCGTCTATCTGGCGCGCGAGGCCGGCCTGAACCGTCTGGTCGCGCTGAAGGTTCTGCCTGAACAATTGGCCGACGAAGCGGATTTCGCGGCGCGCTTCGCGCAGGAAGCGCAGGTCATCGCGGGTCTGGATCACCCAAACATCATCCCCTTGTACCGCTTCGGCATCGACGAGGACGTACCGTGGATGGCGCTGCGCTACGTCGATGGCGGCGACTTCGCGGACCGGTTGACAAAGCGCCCGCTGGCGTCGGAGGAGGCACTGAAGGTCTTTCGCGGTGTCGCTGCGGCGTTGGACTACGCCCATCGCAAAGGCATCATCCATCGCGATCTCAAACCGCAAAACATTCTTCTGACCCCTGATGGCGCGCCGTATCTCGCCGATTTCGGCGTGGCCAAATTGCTGGAAGGTTCCGGCAAATTGAAGACCGCCACCGGAAGCATCTTCGGCACCCCCAGTTACATGGCGCCCGAGCAGGCGATGGGCAATCCGCTGGGGCCGTATACCGACGTTTACGCGCTGGCCGTGATGTGCTTTCAGTGGCAGACCGGCCAGTTGCCGTTCGATGCCGACACGCCGCATGCGATTCTGCTCAAACACGTTCAGGAGCCGCTATCGCAGACGGCCATGGGCCTGATGCCGGTTGGCGTGGCTGCGGTCATCGATCGCGGTCTGGCGAAAGACCCGCGCCAGCGATTCCAGAATGCCGGTGCATTCATCGAAGAACTGGAGCGCTCGCTGCGGTTGATCGCTACGGCACCGGCGGCACCGGTGCGGCAGACCCGGCCGCATCAAGCCCCGTCGGCGCGCGTCGGCACGCAGCGCGATCCGGTAGCGCCCGCTGCTCCTGCACCCGCGGCAATATCCGCAACGCGCTGGAAAGCGCGCGCCGCGGGGTGGGCGCTGACAATCGTTGTGCTCGGCGGCGGCGTGGTCGCCTTCTGGCCGCGAATTCGCGCACTCATTCCGAATACCGCGCCCGCGCAGCAATCCAGGGCGGACGCCGTCGCAGCGCAAGGCGCGATCCAGACGCTGCTAAGTCGCCTGGATACGGCGCAGCACGATTTCGACGGCAGCGCACGCGCTGCCAAGGATGTGGTCGACCGGCTCAACAGCATGTTGCGCACGGCGCACACGCGCGCGGAAAGCGACGACCTCAACGCAAACCTTGCCGATGCCAAGATGGCGTATGACCTGGCCACGCAGGCGCGCGACCTGGCCAAGCGCGCGGTGTTCGAATCCAACACACTGGTCGACCTCAAAGCCACGCGCAAGCGCGGCGATGACCTGTTGGCCAACGGTCACATCGCGCAGGCACAAACGGCGCTGAACAAAGCCAAGGACGGGCTGCAGTCGTTGGTCAACTCGCTGGGCGCCATCGAAACGAGTCTGAAGTTTCGAAACGAGGCGCTCGCCGCGGTCAAGAAATTCACCGACACGGCGCAAGCGCAGGGCGACAAGATCGATCAAACGCTGGTGGCGGCCAATTCGCACATGTCCGAGGGAACGCAGGCGCTGAAGGCAGGGGATTTCGCCAACGCGCGCGAGGACTTTGCGCAAGCCAAGTCGGCGGTCCACGACGCCGCCGTGAAATATCTGGATTTACTGACGGAAAAATACAAGCAACTGTGCGCCGCAAAGCTCAAAGTCGGCGATGTGACGCGGGCCGAAGAGGCGTTGAACAAGGCCAAGCAGTTGGCGAAAATCCGCGCCGAGTGGCACTGACGCACCGCGAAACCCGGTTTCCCGCGAGGTTCGCATTCGGGACCGCGAACGAAGCAAGACGTCGACCGCCCTGCGAAGCGGAGGCGTGGTGGCATCGGCTCGCCCAAACGAGCACACCAGATCGGCAAGCGTTCGTAACGGGCCATCGCAAAATTTTTTTTTTGGCGAGGCCTTCGGTCGCGCGGCAAAAAGCAATGATCAAATCATCGAATGACCCGACCATGCTCAGGAACGGCGCGCACACAGCGCTCGAGCGCCGGTGGTGACGGAGACGGCGTACGGGCCCCGGTAGCCATTCAGGAGATTGACGCTAAAGGCCTGCGTGGAGCCGTTGACTTCCGAACTCCAGTAGCCGATTCCGGTCAGCCGGATCAGCGGCGTTACCGGTTTGATCGTTACACCAAACATCACCATATATCTCACCGTCTGCGCATATTGGCTGTTCGGGTCGTACAGCGATAGCAACTGCGCCGTTGTCGGCAGGCGCCAGCCCGACCCCAGCGACTGGCAGTACTGGCCCGCCTGCGTCCAACCGATGTCGGTGCCGTTGTCATGCGATGCCCACACGACATTCTGTGCATTATCCCGTACGCCGCCCGCCACCTTCTCGAAGCGCTCCCCGGACGGCACCAGCAGGCGCACCACTTTCTGTTCACCGCCCGGTATGTGCGCCGTGCTCTGCGCCTGCTGGCGCACGCCCGCGCTGCATTCGATCAACTGGTCGCCGGCATGCACCTTCATCGTGATCGCGTGCCCGGCGACGAGCCGGCCTCTCGATTCGCCGTTGATGCTCAGTGCACAGTCCCGGTCGGCCTCCACGATCAGCGTACCCATCGAAGACTCCGCTCGCCGCGCCGTATCGGCCTTTTTCAGCAGGGCCGCCTGTTGTGCCGATTCGGCCCTTCTTGCCGCATCGGCATTCGCTGCCGCCTCTGCCGCTGCCTGCCGGCGACGTTCCTTGTCGGCCCGCCGCGCCGCCTCGACCTTCTTCTGCGCCGCCGCCTGTTTTGATGCTTCGGCCTTTTTTGCCGCATCCAACCGCTTCTCCAGTTGCTCCATCGTTGGGTCCTGCGCGACCAGATGCAACGAGATCCCTGACAGGACAGATATCACCAACCATTTCGACAGCTTCATTGCCCGTCCCCCTTTCTCGCGTAAAGCGGTAGTTGTAGCGTTGGCTACGCGCACGGTGCAGCCTATTTCGTGCGTGGAACGCACGCTACCGGGTTGTTGGAACGGCATAGGCCGGCGGATTCAGCGAGCGCTGCGTTCTTTTGGCGACTGCGGTGCGTAGGCCGTGCATTGCATTTCGACCCGCGCACCCAAAGCCAAACCAGTCGCGCCCGTCGCGCTGCGCGCCGGGAACGGAGCCTTGAAGTAATTCTTGTAGACCGTGTTGAAGGCCGGCCAGTCCTTCATGTCGGCAAGAAATACCGTGCACTGGACCACGTCGGCCAACGTCGCGTCGTGGCGCTGCAAAATGCTGCGAATATTTTCGATCGCCTGTCGTGCTTCGCCGGAAATACCACCGGGTGCCAAAGTCATCTTGCCGGGCAGGGCCCCTATCTGCCCCGACACGATCAACAGGTCGCCGGCACGCACCGCTTCGGAGAATGGCAGCGCCTTGAGTGCCGGGTCGGGCGATGCGTAAAACTGCGCGTGCGCGACAGCTTTCGGGGCAGGCGATACAGCGTTGGCTGCAGCCGACAAGAGCAGGCTCGCCAAAATGGTGGCGGCAGGCGTGACACGATTCGAATTCATGGGTGGCGATCCTGAGAAGCTATTTCTTCAATGCCTTCACCGCATCGAGCATTTCCTGCACGTGTTTTTTCGGGCTCAGCGCGGAGTAGACGGCGGCGACCGATCCCGATGGCGCGATCAGATACGAGGTGCGATTGGACCAGCCGGGCTTGAGCATGAGCAGGGCGTCGTACTCCTTGGCTACTTTCGCACCCTTGTCGGCAGCGACCGGAAACTTGCCGCTGCAATGGTCGGTTTCCTTGGAAAACGCCGATAGTTGATCGAGATTTCCGGCGGATACGCCGATCACCGTGACGTGCTCGGCGTCGAACTTGTCCATGGCCTGCGAGAAAAGGTGAGCCTCGACGTTGCAGCCTGAGGTGTGCGGCGCCGGAAAAAAGTAGACCACGACCGGGCCCTTCTTCAACGCGCCGGCCAGATCGAACGTGAATGGCTTGCCCGCAAGATACGCCGGCAAGGTGAAATCGGGTGCGTGCGTGCCGACTTTCAATTCGGCGCTGACCGGCGCCGAAAAACCGGCGATGCAGACAGCGACGATGACGGCGAGTTTCATCAGGTGGTTCATGGTAATGGCTCCATGGCAGGCTGCCCGGTACTTTACTCGCCTGTTTCCGAACAGGGAAATGGATTCCCGATCGGCCTGGCGATCAGCGCGCGGGTCGGCAGCGGTTTGCTGCGAACGTTGCACGCCGACCGGCACCGTCGGGATGCCGCGAAAACCGGGCTCTGCGCCGGTGAGCACGATTCAATTCGCAGTCGAATCCCAGTCGAGTTTGTAGCCGACGCCATAGACCGACACCAGCGCGTCGCAGCCGGCTGCCGCAAGCTTGTGGCGCAGGTTTTTGACGTGGCTATCGACGGTGCGCTCGCTGACTACGCGGTGATCGCGGTACAGCGTGTCGATCAGTTGCGAGCGCGAGAATACCCGCGCGGGGTGTCGCATGAGGGTACTGAGCAGGCGAAATTCGACCGGCGTCAGGGCCAGTGGCTGCACTCCCGGCGCGGTGGTCGCTTCTTTGCCATAGGAAGAACTTGTGAGGTTAGTCGTTCTTGGAAGGCAATGACAACGAAATGGTCCGACGAGGCCCTGCTGGATTCGACCGTCATCGTTGCTTGATCTTGTTCAAGATTTTCGAGAAACCGCGCAACCACGCAGATTCTGGCGCGCCATGCCTCCCATGCCGCCCTTTGCGGATCGGTTCGGGCGGATTCGGCGGGCGACAATCAGCGCCCGATTGGGCCGCAACTGCGTGCCGATGAAGGCGCAGATTCGGCGCGCCAACGAGCCCCCGATCGGCGCATACCGGGTGCACGAATGGTGTGCCGATTGATGCTCGCATTTGGCGCAAATTTTCGCACTTGCCGCAACGGTGCAAGCCTGCGGCAAGGCGACGGCCTTCGGTTGCCCTGCCGTGTGGGAAATCTCGCACACCGCGCGTCGGCGAATGCCGATACCGCGCCCCCGGACGGATGCGGACCCTGTGCGGGCCGGCTGCGGCAGACGCCGCCGCCGCACAACCGCCGATTCGCCAGCCCGCTGCCAGCGCGTGACCCGCATGGCGGCACGTCGCCATGCCGCCTTCCGCTTCGCCCTCGCGCCTACGCGTGGCGTTCGCGCCACGCTATGCGCGCCAGGCGCCCGAGCACACGCGCCTCTACGCGCTGGTGCGCGATCACGCGCCCGCCTTGCGCGCGCGCCTGGCGGACGAAGGCCGCACGCTGCCCGGCTACGTGCGCGAGGAGTTCGACGCGTTCCTGCGCTGCGGCGTGCTCGAACACGGCTTCGTGCGCGTTGTGTGCGAACACTGCCACGCGGAGCGGCTCGTCGCGTTCAGTTGCAAGAAGCGCGGCTTCTGCCCCAGTTGCGGCGCGCGGCGCATGGCCGAGTCCGCGCGGCATCTGGTGGAAGACGTGTTCGGCGCGCGTCCGGTGCGGCAGTGGGTGTTGAGCTTCCCGTATCCGCTGCGCTTCCTGTTCGCCAGCAAACCGCACAGCATCGGCCCGGTGCTGGCCGTCGTGCAGCGCGTGATCGGCGCGTGGCTGGCGGACGAGGCGGGCGTCGCGCGCAGGGTGGCGCAGTGCGGCGCGGTGACGCTGATCCAGCGTTTCGGCAGCGCGTTCAACCTCAATGTGCACTTCCACATGTTGTTCCTCGACGGCGTGTATGAGCCGCGCGCAGGCCGCAAGCCGCGCCTGCACCGCGCCCGCGCGCCCACGTCCGAAGCGCTCACGAAACTGTGCGGCAAGATCGCGCGGCGCGTGTGCCGCCACCTGGCGAAGCAGGGCTGGCTGGAAAGCGAAGACGACGTGCCGTTCCTGACCGACGCGGCCAGCGGCGACGAAGGCATGGACGGCCTGCACATGAGTGCGGTGACGTAGCGCATCGCCACTGGCCCCAACGCCGGGCGCAAGGTGACGACGCTGCAAACGCTGCCGGGGGAAGTGGACGGCTTCACCTGCGAGGCGGGCAAGGTCGGCGGCTTCTCGCTGCACGCGGGCGTATCGGCCGGCGAACACGAAAGCGCCAAGCTCGAACGCCTGTGCCGCTACATCGCGCGCCCGGCGGTGTCGGAAAAGCGCATCGCGTTGACCACGAACGGGCAAGTCCGCTACGCCCTCAAGACGCCGTGGCGCGACGGCACCACGCACGTGATGTTCGAGCCGGTGGAGTTCCTCGCGCGGCTGGCCGCGCTGGTGCCGTCGCCGCGCGCGCACTTGACACGGTTCCACGGCGTGTTCGCACCGAACGCGACCCTGCGCGCGCAGGTCACGGCGGCAGGAAGGGGCAGGGGCGCGGCGAAGAACAGCGCGAACGCGGACGGCGCACCGGTGCCATCGGACACCGACCACCGCACCCGGAAGAACGCCGCCGCAGCATGACGTGGGCGCAACGCCTCAAGCGCGTCTTCAGCCTCGACGTGCAGACCTGCGAGCGCTGCGGTGGCCACGCCCGCATCGTGGCGGCGGTGGAACAACTCCAAGCCATCCGCAAGATACTCGACCACGTCGAGAAACACGGCGCGCTGCCGCAGGCGCACTACCAGCCGGAACCGCGCGGCCCGCCCCGCGCCGCGGCGGCATGAAGACCAGCGCCCCGGTCGGCAACGCCGCGGGCAGCGGAAAATCGTTGGCGAAAACCGATGCGGCCACGGCACCGCAGCAACGCGCCTGCCCGCACGCGGGAAAACGCCGCGAAAACCGCTGAGGCCAGATGTGCGCGACGGCGGAAACGCCACCTGCGCCACCCGCGCGGCGCATCAGGTTCCGCATCGCAGGCTTGCCCCACCCCAGGCCATCCCGCAGACTGCGCGAAAAGGGCGGTTGAATTTCCTATACCCGACAATTACTGTGTTAAATCAACACAAACACCTGCCGCTGGCCCGGCAATTTAAGGCATTTGAGTTGATATTAAATCACCTGCGGCCCTATACTTTCGCGCGCATCCTGATTGAGAAAATAATGGCCATTCAACCTGAGTCACCTGTTGCCGGCAATTTATTGCAAAATCATCAACGCTATCCATTTCAGGTTGACTGGTTATCGGCACGTGCCTGGATGTTGGAGGTCAATGAGGACTGGTATAGACACGCTGCTTTTTTGGATCAGCGCGCCCTTTCGCCGTCGCTGAAAGGCCAATGGATGGCATTGGATGATATCCAACTCGCTATTCGCCCATTTCCTGAGCGAGCTGTGGGTTTGATTTTTCATATAGGTCACTGCGGTTCAACACTCATTTCTCGGGCACTCGGCTTGAGCACTGACTGTTTTTCGCTGCGTGAACCGTTACCACTGCGGGATCTCGCCAACTTTACTGCAGAGATAGCGGCGCCTTGGTCGCCAATGTCCGCCGCTAACTTAGCGGATCGAATCGATTTATTTCGTCGGTTATGGGCGAGAACACCAAGGCAAGATATGTTGGCCATTGTCAAAACGACTAGCTTCACAAGCCTAATGGCTGGCAATTGGCTGAAGCGCTACCAGAATGATCATGGCATTTTATTATCAATGGCTCCCGAAATTTACATTACTACCGTATTAGGGGCGTCGTCATACGTCGCCGATCTGATAGGCGGAGCTAAGGCGCGAATGAGTGGACTAATTCAATCAACAAGTGCGACGCTTCAACCACTGCATTCAATGTCCCCGGGGGAGGTCGCGGCTATGACGTTTGCCGCCGAAATGGTGCAATTGCATATGGCCAAAGAAGCGGCCGGGAAACGCGCCCTTCAGATCGACTTCGATACTTACTTAAATAACCCAATATCAATACTTAAAACCATTTTTCTGCATTTCGGCAAACCCGTTTCCGATGCCGAAATCAATGGCATATTGCGCGACCCGATTATGACGCGATATTCCAAAGCGACTGATTATGCATTTTCGGGCGAAGAGCGGCGTGAGCGTCTCGCACAATCTTGCCACGCTAACAGGAGCGAAATCACGAAAGGCATAAATTGGATGAGAAGCTTTGCACATACACATCCTCTTGTTGGCAAAGCCATTGCAAACTTCGGCTACAACCTTTGATTACGTCGATCATTTCGACTAGAAAATAATAAGGGAAGATGACGCGCGTATTACCTGCGTCATCTTTCTATGAATGGATCAAATTTTTATATTACAAATTGCTTATTAGTCCTCATGCCACATTCGGAACAAATTGGTTTTCACGTATTCCAGTCGCATTTGCGCATCCACTCCTACCTTCGTCGCATTTTCATGCAAGAACTCGGTCAACTCCAAAAGAATCTCTCGTCGCGCAACATCCCTAATCATACTTTCAATAAAGGTGATGGCGACAATACGTTGTCCTTCAGTCACTGGCCGTACTTGATGAAAAAAAGTGGATGGATAGAAAACCGCCGCACCGGCTTTTTCCTTAACGTGTATTTTTCGGTCGGCCAAGCGGATTTCCAGTTCCCCACCTTGATAGCTGGCAGGATCAGATAAAAATATCGTACAGCTCACATCTATACGCAGTGGCGGATTATAAGGAATAAATCCCGAGTCCACGTGCTCGCCATAAGCCATGCCGGGAACATATTTGGTGACCATGGGCGGAGCAACGCGCCTGGGTTGGCAATAGTCGCGAAAATACTCATTTTGAAACAATGCTTGTTGAAGCAGCACGGATGCTTGTTGCTGAGCCGGATCGGAGGGCAAGGGCTGCAGGTTATTTTTTTTTGTATAATCGGGGTTGGAAACCCTTCCATCCGCGAAAGCAATCTTGCCTATCAATTCATGTATTTTTTTTAGCTCTTCTGTAGATAACAAGCCAGGAATGATATGAAACACAATGCTCCCCCCAAATCAGTATTGGATTTGCTTTTTAGCGGCGGGCGCAATTATACGCAGTTTGGCTATGCAACGTCTGGATGACATTCAAGCTTGCATCAAATAGCACCGCCAATGCACTTGTCGACGCAGCGTCAATTGCAGGGCAAGCAAATTGCGTCAAACTTAACGGCGCGTTTTGCCTCCACATTAGGTATATTGTACCGACAGAAAAGGACTGGGCCAATCGCTAATTGATCAGCAGATATTTACTCTCTTCCATAGCGCCTTTTCAACGATTACCGTCCGAATGTAACGGTCGACCTCCCTCTTGGTTAACCTCTGGAATTTTAAAACTGAGTACGCGGTACGCTTTCCACGACAGTGGTAGATCTCAAATTCAAATTGCTAAGCGATGGCCGCATACGCAAGCGTCCAAAAATCGCTGAATACCGGCGGTGTGCGTGGCGATTCCATCATGCGTTGGGTGAGCAGAATACCCACCATATCTTTTACCGGATCGATATACATGCAAGTACCAAAACCGCCATCCCAACCGAAGCGTCCGGGCGTGCGGTAAAGTTCATCTTGCTTGATATCAACGGCCATACCAAAGGCCCAACTGCGATTATCATTAAAAAATATTTCTGCGCCTTCACGTTGCGCCGGCGTGAGTTGATCGGAGGTCATTAACGCAATGCTAGCGCGCGATAAAATTTGCTCGGTGCCATGCCGCCCTTTATTGCGCATCATGCGCGCAAACGCGTAGCAATCATCTACGGTTGAAACCAAGCCACCACCGGCGGATTGAAACGCCGGTTCCGGTAGCCATGCACTATTCGCTGCGTCGTCAAACAATTCGAGCCCGCGTTTACGATGATTAAAAGCATAGGCATTGGCAAAACGTGGCAGTTTGTTTTCTGGTACATGAAAAGCCGTGTCCGTGTTGAAGGCCGGCCAGTCCTTCATGTCGGCAAGAAATACCGTGCACTGGACCACGTCGGCCAACGTCGCGTCGTGGCGCTGCAAAATGCCGCGAATATTTTCGATCGCCTGTCGTGCTTCGCCGGAAATACCACCGGGTGCCAAAGTCATCTTGCCGGGCAGGGCCCCTATCTGCCCCGACACGATCAACAGGTCGCCGGCACGCACCGCTTCGGAGAATGGCAGCGCCTTGAGTGCCGGGTCGGGCGATGCGTAAAACTGCGCGTGCGCGACAGCTTTCGGGGCAGGCGATACAGCGTTGGCTGCAGCCGACAAGAGCAGGCTCGCCAAAATGGTGGCGGCAGGCGTGACACGATTCGAATTCATGGGTGGCGATCCTGAGAAGCTATTTCTTCAATGCCTTCACCGCATCGAGCATTTCCTGCACGTGTTTTTTCGGGCTCAGCGCGGAGTAGACGGCGGCGACCGATCCCGATGGCGCGATCAGATACGAGGTGCGATTGGACCAGCCGGGCTTGAGCATGAGCAGGGCGTCGTACTCCTTGGCTACTTTCGCACCCTTGTCGGCAGCGACCGGAAACTTGCCGCTGCAATGGTCGGTTTCCTTGGAAAACGCCGATAGTTGATCGAGATTTCCGGCGGATACGCCGATCACCGTGACGTGCTCGGCGTCGAACTTGTCCATGGCCTGCGAGAAAAGGTGAGCCTCGACGTTGCAGCCTGAGGTGTGCGGCGCCGGAAAAAAGTAGACCACGACCGGGCCCTTCTTCAACGCGCCGGCCAGATCGAACGTGAATGGCTTGCCCGCAAGATACGCCGGCAAGGTGAAATCGGGTGCGTGCGTGCCGACTTTCAATTCGGCGCTGACCGGCGCCGAAAAACCGGCGATGCAGACAGCGACGATGACGGCGAGTTTCATCAGGTGGTTCATGGTAATGGCTCCATGGCAGGCTGCCCGGTACTTTACTCGCCTGTTTCCGAACAGGGAAATGGATTCCCGATCGGCCTGGCGATCAGCGCGCGGGTCGGCAGCGGTTTGCTGCGAACGTTGCACGCCGACCGGCACCGTCGGGATGCCGCGAAAACCGGGCTCTGCGCCGGTGAGCACGATTCAATTCGCAGTCGAATCCCAGTCGAGTTTGTAGCCGACGCCATAGACCGACACCAGCGCGTCGCAGCCGGCTGCCGCAAGCTTGTGGCGCAGGTTTTTGACGTGGCTATCGACGGTGCGCTCGCTGACTACGCGGTGATCGCGGTACAGCGTGTCGATCAGTTGCGAGCGCGAGAATACCCGCGCGGGGTGTCGCATGAGGGTACTGAGCAGGCGAAATTCGACCGGCGTCAGGGCCAGTGGCTGGTCGCGCAAGCGTGCCTCGAAGCGTTCCTCGTCGAGCACCAGCGGGCTTGATTGTGGCGGCGATGTGGCGCTGGCGCGACGCAGCAGAGCGCGCACCCTGGCGACCACTTCGCGGGGGCTGAACGGTTTGCAGACATAGTCGTCGGCACCAAGTTCCAGACCGAGCAGGCGGTCGATCTCTTCGACCCGCGCTGTCAGCATCAGGATCGGGACGTTGCTGAACGCGCGTACTTCACGACACACTTGAAGACCGTCGCATCCGGGCAGCATCAGGTCGAGCACGATCGCAGCGATACCGCCACCGACCCGCAGCCTCGGTGCCACTGCCGTTCCGTTGTCGATGAGCTCCACCGCGTATCCGGCAGCTTGCAGATAGTCGCGCAGAACGGCGGCAATCTTTGCCTCGTCTTCGACCACAAGGACCGTCCCCGTGCTCACAGCGCGGCCCCGGCGATCGGAAGATGCACACGTACGCGCAAACCGCCCAACGGCGAATGCAGCGCCTCGATGGTTCCGTCATGGGCGTCGATGATCGCCTGGCACAGCGATAATCCAAGACCGCCGCCGCCGGCTGCGCGACTGCGCGAGCGATCGACCCGGTACAAGCGCTCAAACAGTCGCGCCAGACTTTGTTCCGGAACGCCAGGCGCGCTGTCCTCGACATCGATACACCAGTAGTCTGACTCACGACGCGCCGACACCTCGATACGCCCGGGCGCATCGGTGTAACGGCAGGCGTTTACCAGCAGGTTGTCGAACACCTGAGCCAGTCGCTGCGCATCGCCGCGCACAAGCAAGTGCGGTGTTGGCAATGGTACGAGCTTCAAGCCCAGTCCGGCCTTGTCGCAGTTCGCGCTGTGCGCGGCGATAACCTGTTCCAGCAACATGGCCAGATCGAACTGCGCAAAGCGGTACTCGAGGGCACCGGCGTCGGCGAGGTTGAGTTGATACAGGTCCTCGACCAACCCGGCGATGCGGTCGCACTCGCCGCGCAACGACGCCAATGCGGCTGGCGTCACCTCGCGGATACCGTCCTGCAGTGCCTGGATCTCGCCATGCAAGACGCTCAATGGCGTACGCAGTTCGTGCGCGATGTCGGCACCCCAGCGACGGCGCGTATCGCGATGCTGTTCGAGGGTTGCGGCAAGGTGATTCACGTTCTCGGCCAATGCGCCGAACTCGTCGCCGCGGCGCAACTCCAGACGCTGCCCATAGTCGCCATCTGCCAGGGCACGCGCGGCACCGGCAATCAGCCGTATCGGTCGCACCATACGCCGCGCGAGCGCGAAGGCAAGACTCAGCGCGATCAGCAGCACGCCTGCGGCGGCCAGCAACGCGCGTCGCGCCTGTGCGCGGGCGAAGTCGCGATCGAGGTTGGCATCGAGTGCCGGCACTGGTTCAACCAGCAATCGACCGACCTGTACGCCATCGACAACGACCGCTATCGAGGGCGCCTGTGCGACGACAACAGGATTGCCGGCGACGGTGTAGCCGCCGGCATCGACGAGACGCAAGCGCCGCGCCAGGTCGCTGTTCGCGCCACGTGGCGGTGGCGGATCGCGCCGCCGGAAAGGGCGCTCGGGTGGCGGCGGTGGCGGCATCGTGCCGTCGACGCGAGGTGGCGGTGGGGCGGGTCGCGCTCCGGCCGGTCGCCTGCGCTCGGCACCGCGCCCCGGCTGCAGACCGAGTTTGTCGATCAACGCGCGCGTGTCGCCACGCATGAACGACCAGTCGCCGTGCTCGGCATACGCTGCTGCGAGGCCGCCGACGCCACGCCCCACACGTTCCAGATCCAGCGCATTGACGTAGTCGAGAAATCCGCGCCGAAACTCGAGCTGCTGCCAGACCAGCACCGCAAGCAGAGTGCCGACGCTGAGGCCGGCCAAAGCAAGGAACACACGTTGCCAGACCCGAAGTCGCATCCACTTTCACTCCACGCCCGGCACCCGGACCTTGCCTGCCACGATAGCGCTGCGCGGGCGTGCAGCAAAGCGGCACGCAGGAATCTGCGCAACTTCTCCACAATTTCTGCGCGGTGGCTGCGCATTCTTTGGCTAGCCTGATCGTCGCCGGATCGCCGGCGCTGGCAATCAGGAGTTTCCAATGAAGACAATTGTGTTGTTTGCTCTGGGGTTGGCATTCTGCGCGCTGGCCGGAGCCGGCATGGCCGAACTGCCACCCGTCAATGCAGCGCCCGCGCAGCCGCACCGCGCGCCGAAACCGCCACCGCCGCCGCAGCACGTTGCCGCGCATATTGCGATCGACCTGGGTCTGAATCCAAAACAGACCGCCGCACTGGCCCATGTGCTCAGCGACCGCCGCTCGCGGATGCAGGCGCAACGCAGCGAGCGGCAGCGCATCGATGCCGATACCGACAAGCAGTTGGATGCCGTGCTCGGCGGCGAACTTGCCGCGCGAGTTCGTGACTGGTTGCGCGCGCATCGGCCACCGCCGCCGGGTGCCGCGGGCAAGCGCAGACCTCGCGGCGGCTAGCTGCCCGAAGTTACCCCCCCCGTCACCATTCTCGACCCGATCGGAGTTTGTCTGATGAAATGCACTTCGCCTTTGTCTGCCCTCGCTTTGGCCGTATTGGTGTTGGGTGCCGATGCCTTTGCCGCACCGCCACCGCCATCACCACCGCCACCCCATACTGCTGTGCGCCATCATCCGGCACCGGACGATGCGCCGCCGCCCGCGCAGGCCAGTTTCGGCGCGCCGTTGCCGGGGCTGTCGTCGGCCGAGATGCAACGCTTTCGGGCAGGGCTTGACGAGTTCAACAACGTCGAGACGCCGCAGAGCGGTCTCGGGCCGATATTCAACGGCCCGTCCTGTGTGGCTTGTCATGGCAGCCCGGCAGCCGGCGGTGCGGGTCTGTTTCTGGCTACGCGCTTCGGTCGACAAGACGCCAACGGTTTCGATCCGTTGACCGACCTTGGCGGCTCGTTGCAGCAGTTGCGTGCGATCGCTCCGGCCGCACTGGAAGTGGTGCCGCCGCAAGCCAACGTTACTGCGAAGCGCCAGTCGCCGCCGCTTTATGGTTTTGGCCTGATCGAGGCGATTCCTGATGCAGAGATTGTCGCCAACGCGCAGCGCCCGCAGCCTGATGGTATCCATGGCCTGCCGTCGGAGGTCGCTGACCGCGTTGGTGGCGGAACGCGTATCGGCCGTTTCGGCTGGAAGGCGCAGATCGCTACCCTGCTCGAGTTCGCCGGTGATGCCTACGTAAATGAAATGGGCATCACCAACCGACTGTTCCCAGAAGAGAACGCGCCGAACGGCAACAAGGCGCTGCTCGCGCAGTTCGATCACGTCGCCGATCCCGAAGACACGGTCGATCCAGCCACCGGCGAAGCCGACATCGATGTGGTCGCGGACTTCATGCGCTTGCTGGCGCCACCACCGCGCCTGCCCGAATCGCGCGAGGCGCATGATGGCGAGCGCGTATTCGCGGACACCGGCTGTGCTGCCTGCCATACGCCCGTGATGCAGACCGGGCCGAGCCCGATCGCCGCTCTCGACCACAAACCGGCGGCGCTGTATTCGGACCTGTTGCTGCATGATATGGGCGCGGAGGGCGATGGCATCGCGCAGGCGTTTGCTGCGCAAACCGAAATGCGCACTGCGCCGTTATGGGGGCTGCGTGCAAGTGCGCCCTACCTGCATGACGGTAGCGCTCCGGATGTCGACCGTGCGATCCGCGCCCACGACGGCGAGGCAAGGGTCGTTCGCGACCGCTACGTCGCGCTGTCTGATCGCGATCGCCACGATCTGCTCGCATTCCTTGCGACCTTGTGAGATCTGCCACGCCCCGGCCGTGACTGGCCGGGGCAAGGAGAGAGTGCGGCAGAAACGTTTGGGCTGTGCGCGTTCTCATACACGGACCCGACCGATCGTCGGGTCCGCATCACACCACGATACGTGGACGCCGACGGATTGCGTGCAGCCAATATCCCGATCGGCCATTGAAGGCTTCCACCGCCCACACTGCAAGTGGGCACGGTGCGCCCGTTCGACCTTCATGCCACGATGCACGGATGGTTGCCGGCACGTTCGTCGCTGCGCGGGCATGCAGGTCAAACACACGTTCCGGTGGTTTCGCTGTGGTTTGATGCCGTTCGCGCGATGCGTCGCAGTGTGAAAATCGCCATGACGGCAACCGCCACGACCTACAGATGCCGTCCGCCCAGTGCGTTCGCACGACTGTTCGGCATCGTGTCCTCGGCCAGGACGATGCAATTGCGGCCTCGATGCTTGGCTTGGTAAAGCGCGGAATCGGCGCGCGCCAGCATGTCGTCGGCCGAGTATCCCGTGCCTGCGTTGGCCTCTGCCACGCCCATGCTCAAGGTCAGGCCGGGCAGGGAAGGGCGGTGCTTCGGAGCGGCCGTCTCCACTGCAGCGCGAATGGTTTCCGCCAGTTCTTCCGCCGACGCCATGTCGCGGTCTGCGCAGGCGATCAGGAACTCGTCGCCACCGAAGCGGCCGAACAGGTCCGCGCTGACGAGATGCTCATGCACGATACCGGTGACAAGCTTGAGGGCACTGTCACCTGCCAGATGTCCGAGGCGGTCGTTGATTTGCTTGAAATGATCTAGGTCGAAAATGATCAGATGCACCGGGCGACCGTAACGAGCCAGATTCTCGACGAGTTCGCGCAGGCCGGCGGCAAAGGCGCGTCGATTGAGCGCGCCGGTCAGAGGATCGTTGATCGCCCGCTCGCGCAACTGTTCGGACTCGTTCTTCAGGCGGCTGTTGACGTGCTGCAGCACGCGGTGCTGACGGGCGAGGCGCGAAGTCTCGAGCGCCAGCCGATGACTGCGGCGCCACAACAGCCAGCCGGCCGCGGCTGCGAGTGCCAGGGCCAGCGCCAACCAACGCGATGATGCTACGGATGACGATGCGGTTGCCGATGCCGGGGGTACGATGACTTTGGGCGGTATATCCGTCACGGACGGTTGTACGGCGGGCGTGTTGGTCGCTGCCGCTGCCGCGGAATTCCGGGGCACAAGCCGGAGCGCAGCAATTGGCGCAATTGCGGCCGGCGCGTCGCTTCGCGTCCCGGATGTTGACGCAGTCGGCAGCGGCGATGTCGTTTGCGCCGGCTCCCTCGGCGGAGGCAATGCCGACAATGGCGGCGGATGCGGTTGCCAGCCCGGCGGTCGGGGTGGTGGAGGCGGCCGGCCCTGTTGCCAGCCCGGTGGCGGCGGGCGGCGGCCATATGGCGGCGGGGCACCTGGCGGTGGCGGCGGCGGGCGATCGAAGGGTTGTCCTTGCGCGCTTGCAGTCGCAGCGTCGGGCCCGGCACAAAGCGCCAGCAATACAAGACACGCAAATTCGCGATGCCGATAGGTTTTCAACTTGCTGTTCTCCGTCCGCACGATGGAAGTTTAGCAGGCGGCATGGGACATGATTCTTTGCTCTATCGCTTTTGTCCATCGCACCGTAGAATCCGCGCCGCTCCGTGCCGAGGGGTGCGGTCCAGAGACGACCATGAGTCATCCATGTCTACGCTGTGGTGCCTGTTGCGCGTATTTCCGTGTCGCTTTTCATTGGTCCGAGGCGGAGTCTTTTCTTGGTGGCACGGTGCCATCGGAACTGACCGCGAAACTGGATCCGCACCGTGTCGCGATGGTTGGCACGAACGCTGTCCGGCCCTATTGCAAGGCGTTGCACGGCGTTGTTGGGGAGACAGCTTCGTGCTCAATCTACGTGCAGCGCCCGTCAGTGTGTCGAGAGCTTGTGCCGGCCTGGGAGCAGGGTGCACCGAGCCCGAAATGCGACAGGGCGCGGCAGGCGCACGGCTTGCTGCCGTTGCAACCCGAAGACTGGAGCAGTCCGGAGGATCCCGGCATTGCGCCAATGCCACGCAGTGCCTGATCGACACGGCCGGTGGTACCGAAACGCGCATCGGCGCCGGCAAAGCGCGGCCGCAGGCACGACCTGCGTTGCCCGTTCGTCGGAAACAAGGAAATGATTGCGCTTTATCTGCAATGATAAACCAGTGTCACTCGCCCGTTGGCGCGCGGCATCGAGGCCATGTCTTGCAAGGTCATTGGATCAATATCCAGGTCGTGGCATCTTCGTTGAACGTGCTGCTGCGTGACCTGCCTACGAGCAACACGTGGTTGCAAACGACGTTGTTCGCCCGCAACCGTGTGAACTGTGGATGCTTGTTTGTGATGAATGCGCAACCGGACCGAAGCCGGCACCGAAAAGCGTACGGCCATCGGGTCGATCTACGCCGATCGGAGTTCGAATCCGGGAGTTACACGGGGAAAGCTATCGAGCCAATGCCTGCTGCAGCCCCTGCAGAGCGGGCAGCAGGGCGTCAGGTTCGAGCAACGCCTGGCGCGCGGTCCCGACTGCGCGGCGCACGTCGGCCGGAGTCTCGCCGCTTTCGATCAACGCGATCGCAGGGCGGCTACAGACAACCAGTGCATCAATCCAGTCCGCCGGTTGCAGTTTGCGCAGACGGTTTGTCGCCAGGCGACTGGCACGGAACGCCGGCGCGAGTTGCTCGACGCTGGCGACTGCACCGATGAATGCAGCTGGCGTGCGTTCGGCTGCTGCCGGATCGAGCGCCGTGCCGAGTGCACTCAGCGCATCGGCCAGGCGTCTGCGTAGCACGCCGGTCGATCGCACGGGCAGAATCCACCATGCGGTGGCCACGGCAACGACCGCGCCGATCACGATCTCCTCGAAGCGCAGCAACAGGACATGCGACGCCGGCAAGTTGGCGAAGCCCTGCAACAGCGCCAGCGCGACTGTCACGAACAGCGCCCACCAGGCGTAGCCGAGCGGGCGCAACCATACCCCGATGAAGATCGACGCGAGAATCAAGGCGGCGGTTCCGACGCCGTGGTCGCCGAGATGAGCGCTCAGCACAAGTGCGAGAACCGTGCCGGCTGCTGCGCCCGCCACGCGCAGCACGCTCTTGTATGCAACCTCCAGCCGGCCCCGATTGCCGCTGATGACGATGAATGCCGTGAGTACGATCCAGGCCCAGCGGTCACTGAAGAACAGGTAGCCGATGACGAAAGACAATGCAAGTGCGATAGCCATCTGGATGGCCATTCGCGTGCTGGCTATCGGCCGCAGGGTGCTTGCGCGCACCGGTTCCGGAGACACGGATTGACGCAATTCTCTTGATGCAGGCAGGAACCCGACAGCACGCGCGAGCGCATGCAGCACACTGACCCACAACAGTGCCAGCAGCGCGATGATTACCGGAAGCAGCAGTGACGGTATCGGGCCACCACGTGGTGCGACGATGGGCGGCGTGACCAGCAGGGTCACGAACGGCAGTGCAATCAGCGAACCGATCCGTCGCGCAATCGCACCGAACCGGCGCAGCCAGATCGAAACGAACATGCCGGCGACGAACACGGTGGCGCCGAGCCACGGTGCGTGCAGCAGCAGCAGGCCGACGCCGATGGTGGCCATGCCCACGATCGGGAGCAGGAGCGCCGATTCCAGCCGATGGCGCCAGTCGCGATCGAGCTGGCTGCGCGAAAGCGACAGGCATAGCACCACTGCCAGCACTGCCGCTCCTGATCCGGGCGCGAGTGTCAGCGCACACAGCAAGTTGGCAATTGCGGCCAGCATCGTCACCAGTGCTTCGCGCAGCGCACTGATGAGCGTGACATTGTTCGAAGTCGTCGGGTTCGGGCGCGCACGCATGGCAGCGGTCACAAACATAATGTGTGGTTACCGGGGGTGGCAATATTAACCCGACGGCTTTGCTTCTGAACAATCCGGTCAGGTTGAGGGCGCAGGTTGCGTGAGCCCGGTTCCGGGTTGTCGTCGGCCGGCGGCACCACATCGATTTTCCAATTCCGACCGGCCTTGTGGAACAGCCAGATCTCGCGCCACAGAAACTGCGTCGATGGTGCGAAGGCCGACGATCTCCTCGGACCGCATGTACACCGCCGACCCGCCGCGTCGACATCATGGCGCGACAGAAACTGCGGAATCTTCTGGCCTGCAAGGCGCAATTGGAGCGGATCTCCGCGAACTGCTTTGTGCCTGTCAACGGCCAGGAGCACGCGGATCTGATGGCGTGGCACGGCAATATAACCCGCTCTTTGGTCACGCGCGCGCTCGGTTTGAATACGCAGGCGAGGTTGCAAGTGTCGGTGGGCATCGCCGGCCTCTCCAAGACTCGCGTCAATGCCGATGGTGGTTTCAAGGTTATCCCGGTCAGAGCCGTTGGCCATATTCCACCAAATCTGCGGACCAGAGCCAGCGGCAATCCGGATCGCAACCTTGCGATTGCATCTGTGCCTTGAACTGCGGCAACCAAACGCGATTTCATCGTCCCGCAAAAGGCGGGCGACCCCACATTGCGATTTCTGCCGCCCGGAACCGTTCGGATGCTTTCCCGGCCGGTGCCGGCGAAAGCGCCTTCGCCTTGCATCTGGATTCGCCAGGTAAAGATCCCGTTTGGTCATTTTTGCGCCGCTCGTCGAACGTGGAGCAAATACGCCGGTAGCTGCTGCACGTACGGATTGTGGACGCGCCGGCAATGGGCTGCAGGGCAATGGTTGAAGTTGCGTTCAGCGCTGGTTTACCAGCATCGCTACTACGATGGATTCCGTTCATGTATGACGTGCTAGCTTGCAAATGAATCATCAAATGCAATGGTCGGGTTGTTGCTGTTCTCGGCCAGGCGCTTCGAGGTAGCGCCGCCAGATCAAGATTTTCCAGGGAAGACGTACATTACCGGGAGGTTCCATGTCCACTCATCGCTTGTTCGATCACGAAGCTTCATCTTGTCGATTCACGGCTCGCAGACTGGCGCCTTTGGCAGCGGCGATAGCCTTCTGTCTGGCCGGCAGCACCGAGGCGGCCAACATCGTCGTCAACGATTCGTCCGAAGGCAGTGTTGCTGGGATGTGTACGCTTGCGGACGCGGTGAACGCGCTGAATACGCAGCTGGCGGTCAATGGTTGCATCGCCGGAGACGGCAACGATGACACCATCGATCTGACTGGCTTCAAAGTACCAACGGCGATCACATTTACGGCGAATCCAGCCGCATTGAGCCACGTTCTGGAGTTGGCGGCCAGAGCAACGCTGGTTGGTTCGCTTGATGAAAACGGCGTTCCTTACGTGACTATCGAACGCAGCAGCGTTGCCAATACCCCGGAATTCGGTCTGATCGGTACCACCGGCGCATTGACGATTGACGGTCTGATATTGCGAAACGGGGCGTCAACGAACGGTTATTCGGGCGGCGCCATTGTGACCGGTAGTCCACTGACGCTAAGCCGCAGCATCGTCACGGGAAATAGTTCGTCGAGTGGAGGCGGAGGT
Source organism: uncultured Pseudomonadota bacterium (assembly GCA_963711075.1). Lineage (GTDB taxonomy): Bacteria > Pseudomonadota > Gammaproteobacteria > Xanthomonadales > Rhodanobacteraceae > Rudaea. The sequence goes on from CAVQCW010000005.1 coordinate 128,416, forward strand.
ATCGCAGATACCGATTCGGTTACGTTGTACCGATCGGAAATCAGCAATAATTCAGCGGCCTATGCGGGCGGTGGGATCCAGACCAATGGTAGCGTGAATGCCTACTACTCCACTATCCGCGACAATTCCACGACCGATCCTGCCGGCGTGGGTGGTGGTATCGATGCTACCGATCACGTCCTCATTGAACATTCGATCGTTTCAGGCAATCAGTCCGGACTCAGTGGCGGAGGCATCGCTGCCAATGGCGCGGTGGGTCTGAGTGAGTCGATTCTCAGCGGCAACACGGCGCAGGGCGGTTCCGGCGGCGCCGTCTATGTCGACGGCGCGAATGCGAATTTGAGTCGAACCACTCTTTACAGCAACAGTGCTGCCATGGACGGTGGCGCCGTGTTTGCCGACGATGTCCAGATGACGAATTCAACGATCACCGGCAATTCGGCGGGCGCGTCCGGTGGAGGGATTCACGCCCAAACCGCAACCATCACCTACGCGACCATTTTTGCCAATAGCGCGCAAAGCGGCGGCGGTCTTTATATTTATACCTCCGCGGCTGCGACGGGCACGATTATCTACGGCAATACACCGCAAGACGTGCAATCGCATTCTGCTGTGCCCTTGGGCGGAAGCTACGATCTCCTGGGCACAAGCAATATCGACGTGCCCATGGGTACGTTGACGTGCGACCCGATGCTGGGTTCTCTGAGCGACAACGGCGGGGCGACATTAACCTTGCCGCTGTTGACCGGATCGTGCGCTATCGATGCGGCTGGAGAAACGCCAACTGTGGCAACCGACCAACGCGGCTATTCCCGGCCGGCTCTGGTTGGCGACACCCTAAAAGCGGATATCGGCGCATACGAGTACGGATCGAGCGATCCGGATGTGATTTTTGCCAATGGATTCGAACCGTGAAGAAGACACATGGCATTTCATCGTTGGCGCGACGGAAATTCCGACCCGGACCGCATCGGACCGGGTTGGCTTTCATCGGCACATGACAACTTCCATACTTTGCAGTTTGTGCAATTTGAGTTGCGCGGGTTGAAGCGGCGGGAGTAGATTGCGGGTTTATCGGCACCTGCGGGAAACGCAGAAGGAGTACTCCATGGCAACCGGTTGGGCAGGCGATGGTGCCGTGCAGGATCAAATCGATGCGACGGTGAACGATGCGGTCAAGCGCGCGCGCCAAAAGCTGAGCCGAGGTCCGGGGTTGTCGCACTGTGAGGAATGCGGCCAAGTCATTCCTGCGGCACGGCGAAAAGCCGTTCCCGGCGTACGTCTTTGCGTTGCTTGCCAGGAGCAGTTCGATCGCTTGCACGGTGGCGCTGCCGGGATAAATCGGCGGGGCAGCAAGGACAGTCAATTGCGTTGATATTCCCGCACCAATCATTGCCAAATTCCCGGCGACAGTCATTCATTGGAACTCTGAATAGGCATCATGAAGCGGCGCGGAAAAGTCATGCTTGGCTCATTCGTCGTCGCCATCGTGGGCGTTGCGGTGTTGTTCGGTCTGGTGCTGTGGTTGCTATGGACCGGTTCCGTTGCGTCGGAGACCGAATACGAAGGCGGCCTCGCGGCGAAGCTCGGCTATCGCACCGAACAGATCATTGTTGATACGCGCGACATGCTCGCTGCTTTCAACAAGCTTGACCTCAAGCCGTGTTCGCAGGCTCACCTGGACGTATTGCGCAAAGCCGCGATCGCACATGCGTACATTCGAAGCATAGGTTACTGGCATGCTGCGCAGCGCCTGTGCGGTGTTGGGTTTCTGCCACCGCAAGGGCTCAAACCATCGAATGCCGATCGGATTTACCCGAATGGCGTGATTGCCTGGTGGCCAAGTACGCAGACCGAGTATGGTGGGGTCGAATTGTTTGTGATGCGTTACGGAAATCATGACGTGGCGATCGATCCGCGTTTGCTGCTTGAATTGGGGTTGATCAAGCAACGCCAGGCGCAGTTGTGGGTCGAAGGATTGCCGATGGCGTCGATCCCTCAACGAGTCGATCTGCCGTCTCCCAAAACATTGCCCGAGGGTGTAACGGTCGATCAAAAGCGCGGCGAAGTGTTTTCGCATTTCATCCATGACCGCGTTTTCCCCATTGACGTGGTGGCGCGCGAGCCGATCGCGAATTTCTGGGTCCGGCATACTCCGATATTGGTTGCTGGCCTTGCCATTGGTGGGCTGTTGATTGCCTTGTGGATCGGTATGGTTATGCGCTATTCGCGGCATCAACTGGATCCGGCGACAGAACTGCGCCGTGCCTTGGCCAGAGGCAATATCTCCGTGCATTATCAACCGGTGATCGATCTGCGTAGCGAACGCTGTGAAGGTGCCGAAGCATTGGCGAGATGGCAGCGCGCCGACGGCAGCTGGATCAGCCCGGCGGTATTCATCCCGTTAGCCGAGGAGTCCGGACAGATTGCTGAGGTGACCTTGGCGATGATGCGCAACGTCGTGCGCGATCTTCCCGTATTGCTCAAGCACGCACCCGGGATCAGCGTGAATCTCAATCTTTCCCCGGAAGATCTCGAGACCGAACACGCCGGACATGCGCTGGCAGATGCACTCAAGGCGGCGAATCTGCCTGCTCGGGTCATAAAACTGGAAATCACCGAACGTGCCCTGGTCAACAGCGATAGTGCACGCGCAATGATTCGCGAGTTCAGGGGGCGCGGCCACAAAGTCGCCATCGACGATTTCGGGACCGGCTATTCGAGCCTGTCTTACCTGCAATCGTTTGAGCTGGATGTACTGAAGATAGACAAATCGTTCGTGGACGCGATCGGTACCGAGGCGGCAACGAGTCAGGTCATCGAACACGTCATCGAAATGGCCAAGTCGCTGGGACTGCAGACCGTGGCCGAAGGCGTGGAAACCATCGAACAAACCCGCTGGCTGGTCAATCACGGTGTCGAATATGCACAGGGTTATCTTTTCAGCAAACCCCTTGCGCTTGATGAATTTCTTCACTTCTTTCGTAACCGGAAGCAACGCGGTCATGGATAGGTCAAACTCGAGGACCGGGGCCGGGAAGATCCGGCCGCATTTGCGGCGCTGCGTCAGTGCGGCGCTCGCGCTGGTGTTGACGGCTTGCGCAGCGCACGCTCCCCGCCTGGTCAAGGACAGCGACGCAGAAGCATCGGTTGCGAAGCGAAACGACATGCACGTGGCAAAGGCACACGCGTTCGAGCAGGACAAAGCGCAGGTCAAGAGCAAGCTGGCGCGCAGTGAACGCGCAGCGCTGAACCCGAGCGAAGTCGGTTATTTCCTGGACGTTTTGCAGGGTCGCCTGAAACAGGCGGGCGTAGGTCGTGTCGTTGGCGGCGGATTCGATCGAGTTGTCCTTGACCTGAGCGGAACGGTTGATTTTGAGGAAGCGCGTTCCGGGATGGAACGTCGCAGTTGCCGGCGCTTGTCTGCGGTTGCCGCCATTTTGCGGGAGTATCGAAAAGCTCTCATCTCGGTTCGCGTCAGCGCCATTGGCAACAATCGCCATGCCTGGCTATTGGCTCAGCTGCGTGCACGGAAATTGGCCAATTGCCTGGTTCGCGCCGGCGTGAGCGCGAAACGGATTGTCATCGTTGCGTTCAAATCCACGGACTCCGGCAGCGCTTCTGCGGGCCCCGTACACGTTGAAATTCAAATCGAACCCATCGTCCACCGGCGCGGCTAGTCAGATGCAGAAACCGGAATTCAAAGCGTATGCCGTTGAGGCCTTGAGTGATGACGAACGTCTGCGTCGCGCGCAGTCATTTGCCGAGCACATGGCGAGCCGACGCAGCGTGCGCAATTTCTCTCCAATTCCCGTACCGAGGGCGATCATCGAACATTGCCTGCGAGCGGCCGGCAGCGCGCCGAGCGGCGCGAACCAGCAGCCCTGGCGTTTTGTCGCGGTCGCGAATGCGCAACTCAAGCATGCGATTCGCGAAGCGGCGGAAGCCGAGGAGCGCGAGTTCTACGCGCATCGGGCGCCGTCGGCATGGCTGCAAGCATTGTCTGTGCTGGGCACCGATGCGGACAAACCGTTTCTCGACGTCGCACCGTGGTTGATCGGCGTCTTCTATGAGCGCAACGGTGTGGACGCCGACGGCAACAAGAGCAAGCGCTACTACCCGCATGAATCCGTCGGCATCGCCTCGGGTTTGTTGATTGCCGCTCTGCATCGCGCCGGGCTTGCAACCTTGACGCATACGCCAAGCCCGATGGGTTTTCTCAACACATTGATGCAACGTCCGCGCAACGAAGTGGCGTTCTTGTTGTTGGTCGTTGGGCATGCCGCGAGTGACTGTCGGGTGCCGGACATTCAGCGCTTGCCGCTGGAACGGTTCTCAACGTTCATCGAATAGCGATTCAACCACGCACACAGTTGCGCCCGGCATTTTTCGCCTCATACAAGGCAGCGTCGGCATCGCGCATCAGCCGATGCGCATCTGCGCCAGCGCGCAATACACGGCTGGCGACGCCGGCACTGATGGTGACGCGAGTGGTTTGCTTGCTGCCTGGTACGCACATGGTTGTGGATTCCACGGCTGCGCGAATTCGTTCAGCCAGTGCGAATGCCTGCGTTTTGTCCGTATCCACCAGCAGGCAGGAAAATTCCTCGCCGCCGTAGCGCGCGACCAGCGCGTTGGGCGGCGCGCACGCGCGCAGCGTTTCGGCAACGCCACGTAGCGCTTCGTCGCCAGCAGGATGACCGAAGCGGTCGTTGTATTGCTTGAAATGATCAACGTCGATGAAGATCAGCGCGGTCGGCAGGGTACTGCTGGCATCGGCAATGGCATCTGGTTCCAGCGCGTCGAGCAAGCTGCGCCGATTGGCCAGACCGGTCAATGCATCGCGGTAGGAAAGCTCCACGAGTTGCGCATTGGCGTCGCGCAATTCTGCCGTGCGTTCGGCTACCTCGTCTTCGAGCCGTCGGCGTTGCGCATGGAGACTGCGGGTTCGCCATTGCACCATTGCGAATCCAACCAGCAATGCAGCGATCCAGAATAGTATCCACGCCCAGGTCTGCTGCCACCAATACGGCACGATAAGCACGGGTATTTCCAACGGCTTGCTGACGTTGCCGGCATAGTCACGCGCCTCGACGCGCAGGGTGTAGGTGCCGGGCGGCAGCGCGCTGAAATCGCGGTAACTCTGTGCGACCCAGTCGCCCGGTGCCGATTCGTAACCGATGAGCTGGGTGCGGAAACGGGATTCGTTTTCGTGTTGCCAGGACAGTAATGCATAGTCCAGGCGCAATTCGTGCTGACCGGATGGAACCTGTACGGTTCTGCCGTTGACTGGCTTGCCGTCGATGGCGATTGCCGTGAGCACGAGTGGCTTGGCGTGTGTGTCGCTGATTTCGCGGGTGGGGTCGTAAACGGTCAAGCCACCCAGTGTGCCTGTCCAGTAGCGGTCCCGGCTGTCGATAAATTGAGCGTTCGTGTTGCACTCGTCGTGGACCATGCCGTCGCGACGGCTGAATACGCGTGAGGTATATCCGTTCGCCTGTGGCAGCAGCATCTGCACGCCGTCGTTGGTGCAGATGTAGATGCGTCCCCTTGAGTCGCGCAACGCGCTGTAGGCAGTCGGGTCCGGGGGCGGCGGTAGATCGGCAGTCAGGACATGCGGGTTCAGTGGATCGCCGACATCAACGCGAATAATTCCGTAGTGGGTACTGCCGATCCACAGAACTGGACGATTGTTCGCGTCGGACAACAGATTGAGGCCGATCAAGCCGATTCCCGGCAGCCCCGCCTGCGTGCCGAGCAGTACCCACTGCTTGCCATCGAATCTCGCCAGGCCTTGATTGCTCGTCGCCCACAGCCAGGAACGGCCGTGACTGTCGATCTGTTCGAGCAGCTTGTCGACGGACCATTGGCCATCGACGCCTGCTGGCCGGAATGCCGTCCAGATTTTTCCGCGCAATCGATAAATGCCGGTGTCGCGGGTGGCGAACCATTGTTCTGTCTTGCCATCGACCTTGCGGCTGAGCATGTCCATGACCGCCTGACCGGCATCATGGTCCCACGGCGTCGGAATGATTTCGAAGCGGGGTCCGTCGTGTACGCGCAGCAGGTATCCGGATCGCTCGCCAACCCACAGACCGGGTTTGCCATCGGTATCGTCGGCGTGCTTGATCATGCGCACGTCGGAATCCGGCAACGAGCCATCGTTCTGGGTGAAGTAGCGCCAGTGCCCGTTCTGATAGAGCCCAAGCCCGTCCCCGGTCGAAGCCACCCAAAGGCGCGTGTCTCTATCCTTGGCCGAATCGATCAACACGCCGAAGACGCCTATCGAGTGAGCACCCAGCAACGAAGCAGTCTTCCATTGGTTGCCACCGACAATCATTCGCGCAACGCCTGATTCGGTGGCCAGCCACACCACTTCGACGCCGCCGGGACTGCGCCATGCGCTCAAGCCGCGGATTGCATTCGAAGGCAGGCCATGGCGGCGATCGAATACGCGTGCGCGATCGTGATAGATGCGTACCAAGCCCGAGCGCGAAGCCACCCACACCGCGTGATCCCCGTTTGGCAATGTGGTTTGCACCATGTCGTAAAGTTCGTCGGTCGGCAAATCGCCGGATTCCTTGGTCCACGAATGCAAGCCGCCGTCGTCCAGCCGCCACAGTCCATTGCCGAAGGCGGAAATCCATAATTCTTCATGACCGCCAGTCTGCGTGGCGAACAGACTCTCGATCTGGCCGGTATCGAATCCGGCATGATGGAATTGGTGCCAGCGGCCGGCTTCGCTATACCACAAGCCCTGGTTGCCGGTGCCGACCCAAAGTCGTTCGTGGCCGCCCAGCTTGTGGGTCATGGCCAGCGACAGCAATGCGCCTTGCGGAAGCTGGGAATTGCCCGGGTCTGCGTTCCAGCATCCATTGTCGTACCGAAACAAGCCGGCGTCCCAGGTCACCGCCCACAACTGGACGTGACCTTGCGAATCGGTTGTTTCGGTCACGCGTCGAACGCGATCGGACGCAAGACCGGTCGCGCGGCCGTCGAAATGCCAACTTGTACCGTCGTAGCGACCCAATCCATGATCCCGGGAACTGGCCCACAGGGTGCCGGTGTGATCCAGGAACAGGTTATCGATCGCAAATTGCAGAGCCGGATCGTTCAATGGCTGCCAGCGCTGCCCGTCGTATCGCGCCAGGCCATGCGGCGACGCCAGCCAGACGAATCCATCGCGATCAGTTTGAATTGCGACAGTAACGGAGGCAGGCACGCCATCGCGTACGGAAAATGTGGTGAACGCAGGTGCGCCGATGTCAAACAGGTCGATCGGCCGGACGTCGCCGGAGGACTGCGCACATGCGAATAGAGGAATCGCCGCGCCCAGAATCGTGAGCCATCGCGGCCGTGCTTTTTTCATAGTGCCGATTGGACCCTGTAGATCGGCATTATGTCAAAGCAGCGGGTATGCTTGTCTGAATGACAACGTCAAGCCCAAGCCGGACCCTGGTGAAACCAATCAGATGAACATTGGACAAAGTCGATCCGACCCGTTATCCGATATCGATTTCGACGGCGTGCTCGCGCGCATCGTCAAGGAAGTCGAACCATTGGTCGGACAGGGCCGCGTTGCCGACTATATTCCGCGCCTGGCAAAGGTTCCCGCCGATCGCTTTGGCATGGCGCTAGCGACGCTCGACGGACGCGAGTTCCATGCGGGAGATGCCGACGAGGCGTTTTCGATCCAGAGCATATCGAAGGTATTCACCTTGACGCTTGCCCTGGAGGCCGTAGGCGGCGCGCTGTGGCAACGGGTGGGGCGCGAGCCTTCGGGCAGCGCATTCAATTCGCTGGTGCAGCTCGAACGAGAGCGCGGCATTCCGCGCAACCCGCTGATCAATGCCGGCGCCCACGTCGTTGCGGACGTCATCCTGTCCGGTCAAGGCAACGCCCGCGAACGCCTGCTGGCGTTTGTTCGCAAGCGTGCCGACAATCCCGGCATCGACATGGATCCCGAGGTCGCACGTTCGGAACGCGATACGGGATTTCGCAACGCTGCCCTGGTCAACTTCATTCGCAGCTTCGGCAATATCCACAACCCCGTCGATGCCGTGCTGGATTTCTATTTCCATCAATGCGCGTTGCGCATGTCGTGCGTCGATCTTGCGCGCAGCTTTCTGTACCTCGCCAACGCCGGACGTTGCCAGCGCAGTGGCGAGGAAGTGATCAGTGCCGAACGCGCCAAGCGTATCAATGCGGTAATGCTGACTTGCGGCACCTACGACGCGGCAGGGGATTTTGCATTTCGCGTCGGCTTGCCGGCCAAGAGCGGTGTCGGCGGCGGCATCGTCGCGGTCGTGCCGAACGTCCTCGCCATGGCAGTCTGGTCGCCGGGTCTCGACGAAAAAGGCAATTCGCTGGCAGGCAGTGCGGCGCTGGACCGCTTTACCGCAATCACGGGGTTGTCCGTATTTTGAATCAACGGGTACCGCTCGCGGGCAGCGCCACTTCCAACACTTCGCATGGCGCCACTGCGACCAAACGGTAGTCGGCGTTCACGGGCAGGGCGCACGCGTCGTCGGCGCCCAATGTATGTGCGCCGAGCTGGTTGCTGTGCAACTGCAAGCGACCTTCGAGTACGTACAAGAACAGCAAATCGCCATTCTGTAGTTGCGTGGTAGTGCTTGAATCTCCAGTACCGGGCTGCGCGTTTGAACGCAAAACGCGCACGCTCCCAACGCCATTCGTGGCCTTTGCAATCCCTGTATCGCGATACGCAAAATCGCCGTGCGCAAGTGCTTTCCACTGCCCATTCGCTGCGACGTGATGCACGAACTGTTGGTCGCCAAAGACGCGTTCGGGTCGCAATTTCGGTGTCGGCAAATCGAAGCCATGTTCGCGCCAGGTTTCGTGTTCTGCCGGCGCACCGATTTCGATGACTTCAAGCCCGGCCGAGGATTCAAGGACGCGATGGCGAATCGTTGGCGGCTGCAGCACGCAATCGCCGGCGTGCATGACGAAAGGCGGTCCCTGATCTTCGTAGACCACGCGCACCCAGCCGCGACGGCAATAGATGATCTGGAACGCGACCTTGTGATAATGCACGTAGTCGGGTACCGGGCCGCCTTCGGCGATGCGAATGTGCGAGGCGATAATGCGGCCATCGAGTCGTCCTGGTATCAGATCGCGGTAGTACATTCCGGCACGACCCTGAACCCAGGCGTTCTCCGCGCCGGCGCGACTGATCAGAAGTTGGTTGGAAGAGTGTGTTTTTGCGGCCGGATGGTGCGCGTCGGCGGTGCACGGTTCCGCTTCGATTTCCAGGCGGATGCCAGGATCGGACAAGACCGCTATACGCGGCGCATCTGCCGGCATGATCATGTCCAGACGCATGCCGAACAATTCGGTATACATTGCAACCGTGGCATCCAGATCACTGCATGTCGTGAAAATCCGTATTGCCGCTTTGCCGGTCATTGAGGATGCAATTGTCGGTACCATTCTTCGAGTTCGGGTGAACGTCTACGTTCTTTTTACACTAATCGTGTCACACTGTAAGCCTGCATGGGAAAAAAAGGGCCGATGACGGCAACCGCCACAGCGGGATTCGACGAGATGGGTTGGCCGGATGAAATTCGACCGCCTTATGCGCTGATCGATGCCTGGCTTAAGGCGCTGCCGCCCGAGCAACTCGCTCTCAAACGCCGTGAAGCCGAAGTGCTGTTCCGGCGCATCGGCATCACCTTCGCGGTCTATACCGAAGGCGGCGATCCGGAAAGATTGATTCCGTTCGATTTGATTCCGCGCGTCATGGCGCAGGCGGAATGGCAGCGCTTGCAGCGCGGGCTCGAGCAGCGCGTGCGCGCGCTCAATGCCTTCATCCACGATGTCTATCACGATCGCGAAATTCTGCGCGCTGGAACGATTCCCGAACGCCTGGTATTGAACAACCCGCAGTTTCGTCCGGAGATGGCGGGTCTGGATTTGCCGCATCGCGTCTATACGCACATCGCCGGCATCGACATGGTACGCACGGGACCCGACGAATACTACGTGCTCGAAGACAATTGCCGGACCCCGTCCGGGGTCTCGTACATGGTCGAGAACCGCGAAGTCATGATGCGTCTGTTTCCGGATCTTTTCCGACGCGCCGGCGTGGCTCCAGTGGCGCATTACGCAGACGACCTGCTGCAAACCCTGCGTTCGGTAGCCCCGGAAAATTGCCCGGGTGAACCGACCGTGGCCCTATTGACACCCGGGATTCACAACAGTGCGTATTACGAGCACGCGTTCCTTGCCGACGAGATGGGCATCGATCTGGTTGAAGGCGCCGACCTGTTGGTCAAGAACGATGTGTGTTACATGCGCACCACGCGAGGACTCGAACGTGTGGATGTGATCTATCGCAGGCTCGACGACGATTATCTGGATCCGCTCGTGTTCCGACCCGAATCGACACTGGGCGTGTCGGGGTTGACGTTCGCGTGCCGTGCCGGAAACGTCAATCTGGCCAATGCGATCGGTGCAGGCATTGCAGACGACAAGGCCGTGTATATCCATGTACCGGCGATGATACGGTTTTATCTGGGCGAAGAACCATTGCTGCAGAACGTACCGACGCACGATTGCAGCAAACCCGATCAACTGGCTTACACGCTGGACCACATCGACGAACTCGTGGTCAAGGCGGTGCATGGCTCGGGCGGCTACGGCATGCTGGTTGGCCCGCACGCCTCTCGCGAAGAAATCGCCGCGTTTGTCGAAAAGCTCAAGGCCAATCCGTACGATTACGTCGCGCAGCCGACGCTCGCGTTGTCGACGGTGCCGACATTCGTCGAAGCGGGCATTGCTCCGCGCCACGTCGATCTGCGGCCGTTTGTGCTGAACGGCGAGGAAATCAAGATCGTGCCCGGAGGATTGACCCGGGTCGCATTGCGCGAAGGCTCGCTGGTCGTCAACTCGTCGCAGGGCGGCGGCACCAAAGATACCTGGATACTGGAAAGCTGATGCTCGCGCGCACCGCTGACAGCCTGTTCTGGCTTGCCCGCTACGTGGAGCGCGCCGATTACCTGGCACGCCTGCTCCAGGTCGCCGCACACATGAGCGCCGTGCGCGTTGATGCCGATCGCGGCAGCGAATGGGAATCCGCCATTGTTGCGGCCGGCTGCGAACACGTGTTTGCGGCCAGGCATTCGCAAGCCGATGCAACGAGCGTCGTCGCTTGCCTGGCATTCGATCGTGACAATCCTTCTTCAATCGTCAATTGCATCGAGACGGCGCGGCGCAATGCGCGTACCGTGCGCACCGCACTGACCAGCGACATGTGGGATGCGGTCAATACCAGTTGGATGGAACTGCGCGATTTCGATCCGGCACAGATGAATGATGATCGGCTGACGGAATTTCTCGATTGGGTGAAGTCGCGCACCAGTCTGGTGCACGGCACGTACGCGAGCACGATGCTGCGTCGCGACGGTTTTCATTTTACCCGTCTGGGTCAATTTCTCGAACGTGCCGACAACACGGCGCGATTGCTCGACGTGAAATACCACGTGCGCCTGCCGAGCGTGCAAGACGTCGGCGGCCTTGTCGACTACTACCAGTGGCTTGCCATCTTGCGCGTGGTCGGTGCGCGCCGTGCCTACCGCGTGCTGTTCAAGGGCAGGGTGGAGCCCGCGCACGTGGCCGAATTGCTGATATTGCGCCCGGAATTTCCGCGCTCCCTGGTGTTCTGCTTCGACCAGATCGTGCTGAATCTGGATGCGATCGTCGATCAGGACCCGCAACGCAGCGCTGAAGCCAAGCGCCTGGCGCATGCGCAATACGCCGAACTGCGCTTCGGCCGGATTGAAAACGTGCTGAAAGTCGGACTGCACGAATACTTGAGCGCATTCATTTTGCGTTGCGAGGAACTCGGCAGCGAAATTGCGCGAGGTCACTTGTTCTGATGCACCTTTCGATTCGGCATGCTACTCATTATCGTTATGCCGAACCGGCATTGCGTGTGACCCAGGCCGTGCGCTTGTGGCCGAGCATGTGTACGTCGCAGCACGTCATTTTCTGGCAGGTCGATGTCGACGGGCGCCGCTTGCCTGCATCGACCGGCGACGGCTTCGGCAACCGGGTCGCAACGCACACTGCAGATGGCCCGGTAAGCGGAATTCGCATCGACGTGCGCGGCGAGGTCGAAACCCGGGATACGCAAGGCATACTCGACGCCGGACCCGAATCGCTGCCGGCGGAATACTTCATGTACGCCACGCCGCTGACTCACGTCGACGCTTCCATTCGCAAACTGGCCGCCGCTACGCCGGTGGCCGATGGCGACGTCGCCCGATTGCACGGCTTGTGCAACCTGGTGCGTGATCGACTGGATTACGTGCCCGGCCAGACGCATGCACAGACCACGGCAAGCCAGGCGCTCGCGCACGGTGCCGGCGTTTGCCAGGATCACGCGCATCTGCTCATCGCAGCGGCGCGTGCACTGGAATATCCGGCGCGTTATGTCAGCGGCTACTTGTGCGCCGGTGTCGATGGCGGCGATGCTGCCAGTCACGCCTGGGCGGAAATTCATGTTCGCGACATCGGTTGGATTGGATTCGACGCAGCCAATCGCATCTGTCCGGACGAACATTACGTGCGTCTTGCCTGCGGTCGCGATTATCATGACGCCGCGCCGGTCCGCGGCGTGCATCAGGGTGGGGTTGAGGAAACACTGGAAGTGAGCGTGCACATTGTGCGCAAGCAAGGCCAGCAATAGCGGGCAATTCATCGGAGCAACAATCGTGACGTATTGCGTAGGTCTTCTTCTCGACCAGGGTTTGGTGATGCTGGCCGATACCCGTACCAATGGCGGGGTCGACAACATTTCAACGTTTGCCAAACTGCACGTGTTCAATACACCGGGTGAACGCGAGATCGCGGCAATGACCTCGGGCAATCTGGCCATCACGCAGGCCGTGATGAATCTGATCGAGGACGGCTTGCCCGATCCGGACAGCGGACAGATGCGTACGATCTACTCCGTTCCCGGCATGTTCGCAGCCGCCTCGCTGGTGGGCGAAGCGGTGAACTGGGTCTACCGGAAATATGCCAAGGCCATGAGCGAGCAGAATGTGTCGTTCGACGTGTCGATCCTGCTCGGCGGGCAGGTTGCCGGACGCACGCAGCGCCTGTTCCAGATCTACGCCGCGGGCAACTTTGTCGAGGCGACGCAAGATACACCATTCCTGCAGATCGGCGAACACAAGTATGGCAAGCCGATACTCGATCGTTCTGTCTGCAGCGCGACCTCGCTCACGGACGGGGTCAAGCTCGCGCTGATTTCCATGGATTCCACATTGCGTTCCAACTTGAGCGTGGGCATGCCATTGGACCTTCTGGTGCATCGACGCGACCGGTTCGAGGGCGCGCTGGTGCGGCGGATCGGCGAGCACGATGCCTACTTCCGCAAGATTCGCGAACGCTGGTCGCAGGCGCTCGATGATGCGCACAAGGCGATTGATGCACCAGATTGGGGAATCTAGGTTCCCGGCTTTCCTGGAAAAAGATCAAGATATGGATGCGAATTTCTTCGTTTTCGCGAGTAGACTGTGCACTGATTCCGTATCCATGGGGCAGGCGCTGCGATGAGATTGTCCATTTCGGTGGCGGCTCGAATTCTTGGTGCAGCGGTACTTGCCGTATCCGGCTGCGGCGGTGGCTCGTCGAACAGTCCGTCATCGATGTCCGCTCCACCGCCACCAGCGCCACCTCCAATACCGACGCTTGATCCGCAATATCGAGCCTCGTCGACTTCCCCATTCAGCGCCAACTGCGACGGCACGGCAGCGTCGGGAATTGCGTATACCAATGCAGAGGTCGAGCCCTCGTTGGCGGTCGATCCAACAAACCAGCTGCGCATGGTGGGGTTATGGCAACAGGATCGTTGGTCGAGCGGCGGGGCTCGCGGCATCATCGCTGGCGTTTCGTCGGACGGCGGCATGACCTGGACGCGACACGTCCTGCCATTTTCGCGCTGTGGCGGTGGCACGGCTGCAAACGATGGCGATTACACCCGCGCGACTGATCCTTGGATCTCGGTAGCGGCGGATGGCCGGTTTCACGCTCTGGCATTGTCATTTACGGGTTTCGTGCTGCAAGCAGGTTCGACCAGCGCGATGCTCGCTGCGCGTTCCGACGATGGCGGAACGACCTGGATGCCAACCCAGGTTCTGATTCGCGACGGCCAGGATTTTTTCGACGACAAGGGTTCGATCACCGCCGATCCGGTCAATCCCCAATTCGTGTATGCGACGTGGGATCGTCTTTCGAGCATGACCAGTGCGGTAACGCAATTCACGCGCAGCACGGACGGCGGCGATCACTGGGAAACATCGCGCCCGATCTACGACCCGGGTCCCAATGCCCAGACCCTTGGGAATATCGTTGTGGTCGTACCGAACGGAACGCTGATCACATTGTTCAGCGAAATCGACAGCGCCGACAATGGCAGCATGAGTGCCTTCCTCTCGGTCGTTCGATCCACTGACAATGGGCTGAGCTGGTCTGCGCCGATCAGGATAGCCGATGAACTGCCGGTCGGTACCAGCGATCCGGATACCGGCGTGGCCGTGCGCGACAGCTCACTGGTACCGTCCATTGACGTCGACAGCAACGGCAAACTTATCGTGGTCTGGCAGGATTCGCGCTTCAGCAACGGTGCCCGCGATGGTGTCGCGCTGGCGTACTCGGGCGATGGTGGCACGACCTGGTCTGAGCCGGTGCGGGTCAACAGCAATGCCGGCGTGGCCGCATTTTCCCCGACAGTGCATGTGCTCGGCGACGGCACGATCGGCGTGACTTATTTCGATTTCCGCAGCGATACCAGCGACAACGCGACTTTGTATACCGACTATTGGCTGGCTCATTCGGCCGACGGCATGCAATGGCAGGAAAGTCAGATTGCCGGCCCGTTCGATCTGGTTATTGCGCCGCAAGCAGCGGAAGGCGGACCGCCGGCATATTTCATCGGCGACTATCAGGCGCTGGGCAGCATCGGCAATACCTTCGTGCCCTTCTTTGCACAGACCAATACCGGCAATACCGGCAATCGCACCGATGTATTCGCCGCTCCGGCGATATCGGCCGCGACGACAGCGTCCGCAGCCAAGGCGCTATCCGCCGCACCGGCGGATGCGCTGCAGCGATTCCGCGCATCGCCGCAATGGCAGCAGCGCGTGCAGGAGAACATCCGACGCACCGTGGAGATCGGCAAGCAAAGCCCCGAAAGCGACCCAATCGACGACAAGGACTGACTTGCCGACAGCATGCCTGCTGACAATTGCCGCCTGTTTTTTGCCTTGCGCCCCGATGCCGACACGGCGCGCGCTATCCAGCACACTTTGGATTCGATGCTCGCTGCAAAGGGCGTCCGTGCCGGCGTCATCAAGCCCGAAAACCGACATCTGACCTTGTATTTTCTCGGCGAATTCCGGCAACGGCCATCCGAGCTGATCGCGCGCGTCATGAGCGCAGCCGAGCGATTGCGGCAGGCCGCCTTCGAGTTCACGCTGGACCGCATGGTCAGTTTTCCTGGCGTGCGGGCACCTTGTGTACTGCTCTGTTCGAAAGCCTCGCAACGCCGGGTGATACGCTTGCGCCAGGAGCTTGGCAAAACATGGATCGCAGCCGCTTCGGGCGAACGGTCGGAACGGCGTTTTACCCCGCATGTCACCGTGGCCTACGCACGGTCCGTGTTTCCGGTGCCGGTCAGGATTGCGCCGATCCGGTGGCGGGTCACCGATTTTGCGTTGATCCACAGCGCGGTCGGCAGATCGATTCATTCAATTCTCGGACGGTGGCCGTTGCGTGCGCAGGACAACTGCAAGGCGCGCGAGCGGGCGTGCGCCGACGCGAATCCGGCGCCCGTCAACGTGGCGCGCAGGCGAAAGCGCTCGCGATACACCGCGGGCGTCAACGAGGTTTCGCGCTTGAACAGCTTGCGGAAACTCGGCACATCGCTGTAACCGCAGCGTTCGACAACCTCGTCAAAACTCAGCTGCGTCGCTTCCAGCAACGCCTTGGCGCGTTCGACGCGCAAGTGCTGGATGTGGCTCAGCGGGCCGACGCCGTAGTGGGTGCGGAAATGCCGCAGCAGCGTCCGTTCGCTGGTGCCGCAATGGCCGGCCAGACGCGAAACGCTGATCTGATTGTGCAGTTCGCGGTCGAGAAAATGCGAAATCTTTTCGGCCAGCGAATGACGCGGCTTTTCCAGTAGCGCCTGGCTGATGTACGGCGCCTGGCTCTGGCGTTCAAGATCGAGCAGCATCATGCGGCTCGTCTGCTGCGCCAATTCGTCGCCGGCGGTTTCGGCAATGATTCGGATCATCAGCGAAAACACCGCCGTGGATGCGCCGGTAGTGACGAAGTCGCCGTCTTCGACTATCAACGACTGTTCTTCGACACGGATCGCGGGAAAGCGTTTGCGCATCGTGCTTGCCAGCCACCAGCTAGTCGTGGCGCGATGGCCGTCGAGCAAGCCGGTCATGGCAAGCAGCAGCGTGCCACTGCATGTCGCCGCGATGCGCGTGTCGCGCGCGTGCAGCGTGCGCAGTAACGCCAACTCCGGCCGCAATCGCACGCGCTGCTGCAAGATATCTTCCTGGGTGCGATGGTCGATACCCGGCACCAGCACGAGATCGAACCCGGGATTTTCTCCAATTGGCTCGATGCCGCCGAATTCCATGCCCGCGCTGCAACGAACCCGGGCTTTCTTGCGTGCGCTGAAGACTGTGCTGCGAAAGCGAGGGGCCGCTCCCGGCGCACGGATATCCGCAAGTCGCTGGGCGACGTGCAACGCATCGGCCGGACCGGTGACGCTCGATGCCATGCATCCATCGAGCGCGAGGATGCCCAGGTGAAAATTTCCGCTACTCATCGATCATTACCGATCCGACGTGTCCATTGAGCCAGTCGAACACTACGGCCGGAACATAAAGCGCGATACGGTTGTCCGGCCTGTCGCCGCACAGGCGTAGCGGCAATTGTTCGGGATAGCCTGAAGGCAGCACGGTCGAAGAGGGCGCAACGAGCTGCGGGTTGCGGTCCGCGTCGCGCGTCACGAACCACACGCCATGCGGAATCGGCTGGCGACTCGCGCACGAATTGCCGGCGTAGATCACATCCGCTTGCGCTTCTTGCATCGGTTGCAAATGCCAGCGGTGTTCGGATTGTTCCAGCGCAGCCGTGTACTGCCCTTGACTGAAGTACACCGGCTGGGCTCCCAATGTAGCTATCGCCAGCGAAGCGAAAACGAGCGGCGATAGTGCAAGCAATGAAAGCAAAAGACGAGTACGCACGACGGTTTCCTCTGCAAGCGGACCGAGTGGTCCGGTTGTGGGAGTCTGATCCCCGGAGTATAGCGAGCGAAGTGGCGGAAGTGCTACTTATATGGCGAGTTCAGACAAATCGTGCTCATCACGTTGACGATCAAATTTCATACGTCGAAGGGGCGCAAAAGGGTAAACTTCCGAACGTACACCGACATCAATCAAGCGCGAGACCTTGCAGGCCGTCGATGTCAAACAACAATTCCAGGCTGGACAACGCGAAGCTGGATCGCATCGTGGCGCAGGCGCGACGCGATGCCGCGCAGCGCGGGCAGGGGTATCGCGAACGCGCACTGAAGATGTATCCGTGGGTATGCGGTCGTTGCGCACGGGAGTTTACCCGAGCGAATGTGCAGGAGCTGACCGTGCATCATCGCAATCACGATCACGATTTCAATCCACCCGATGGCAGCAACTGGGAGCTGCTTTGCGTGTATTGCCACGACAACGAGCATTCACGTTATATCGATCACGCCGCAGGCAGCCTGGACACGGCTGGCAATCCGGTTGCTGCCGCCACAAGCAGCCCGTTCGCCAATCTCAAAGCCTTGATGAGCAAGCCGAAATAAGTGCCGACATGGTGGCGCTGCCACCTGTATCCGTCGGATAATATGCCGTTGCGTGGGCGCTTGTCGCCCGTGCGGACCCACTTCACAACACCACGGCAGGCAGGTTATGGGCAGAGGCCCCAGCATCGAAGGTCGCAAGAACGCGGAAGACGCGCGACGCGGCAAGATATTCACCAAGTTGATCCGCGAAATCACCATTGCGGCGCGCGCCGGCAGCGATCCGGCCACCAATGCGCGGCTGCGCATGGGAATCGCCAAGGCATTGTCGGCGAACATGACGAAGGACACCATCGAACGCGCGGTAAAGCGCGGTTCAGGTGCCGACGGCGCGGACAACATGCAGGAACTGCGCTACGAAGGTTACGGCCCCGCGGGCGTGGCAATCATTATCGACGCGATGACCGACAACGTTCAGCGCACCGTGGCCGACGTGCGCCACGCGCTGTCGAAACACGGCGGCAACCTCGGCACAAACGGATCGGTGGCATTTCAGTTCTCGCGCACCGGCGAGTTGATATTTCCCGGCGTGGATCCTGACGGCGAGGAAAAGATTCTTGACGTCGCGCTGGAAGCCGGTGCCGACGATGTGCGCAACGAGGGCGATCGCGTCACCGTGTTGTGCGCGCCGGAGAATTTCGAGGCGGTGAAAACTGCTCTCGACTCGGCCGGACTTGAACCCGAACACGCGGAAGTCGTGATGCGTCCGGACAATCGCGTTGCGGTCAGCGGCGAAACTGCCGAGACGTTGAAGGATTTGCTGAATTGGCTCGAAGATCTCGATGACGTTCAAGAGGTCTATCACAACGCGGCCCTGCCGAATTAGCGAGACAACGCTGTCGCACCGATGGCGCTGTCGCGTCGCGCACTACACATCCGCAGCGATTGCGTGCACACTTGGGCTTTCATCCCAGGCGACAAGGCATGCCCAAACCGAACTATCAGTACGAGAAACGCCAGCGCGATATTGCCAAGAAGAAACAGAAGGAAGAAAAGCTGGCGAAAAAGCGCGCCCGGAAGCAGGGCGACGCAGATGGCAGCGGCAACGAAACCTCGTCGAGCGACGCGGCCGACGTTGCCGCAAACGACTGACTCAAAAGGCCGTCATATTCGTTGTATCCGTAACTTGCGGCCCTTTATCTTTCCGGATCGAAGCCGGTCCAGCGCCGTTGCCGCAAGCCGGCGACACACCGCGACGTAGGCTCGGGTCGCAAAGACGTCGATTTTTCCGATGGCGTCCGCGGACAAACCCGCATCGCCCGTAAGCGCCCCGAGAATATCGCCGGGGCGCAGTTTGTCGCTGCGTCCGGCATCGATCCGCAACGTCGCCATGGCTGGCCGCAGCGCATCAGACATATCTTTCGGCACGCTCGCAACCGTTAGCCAGCGCAGCCTGCCGCCAAGATTTTTTTCGATGGCCAACGCGCGCGGCATTTCGCGCGGCGTGCACAGGCTGAGCGCCAACCCGCTGCGTCCGGCACGACCGGTGCGGCCGATTCGATGCAGATAGATGTCCGGATCGGGCGGCAATTCGTAATTGATCACTGCGGCCAGGTTGTCGATATCCAAACCGCGTGCTGCGACATCGCTGGCTACCAGTACCCGACAACTGCGATTGGCGAATTGCAGCAGGACTTCATCGCGGTCCCGCTGATCGATATCACCGTGCAATGCGGTGGCGGCGATGCCGAGTTCCGCCAGCGCATCCACAACGGTTTGTGTATCGCGACGGGTATTGCAGAAAACCACGCTGGATTCAGGTCGATGCTCGATCAGCAACGCTGCAAGTGCGGCAGGCTTCGCTGCGACACTGTCGACTTCAAAAAACAATTGGTCGATCGCAGATTCCTTGATCTCCTCGACTATCGTAATCTCTGCCGGCTCGCGCAGCAGACTGCGCCCGATGGCACGAATCGACTCCGGATAAGTTGCGGAAAACAGCAGGCTTTGCCGCGATGGCGGCGTTGCCCGCACGATTTCGCGAATGGGGTCCTCAAAGCCCATGTCAAGCATGCGGTCGGCTTCGTCGAGGACCAACGTACGAATCTTTGCCAACGTCAGCACGTGCTTGCGCAACAGTTCCTGGATTCGCCCCGGCGTGCCGACCACGATGTGCGGGTCCTTGCGCAACGAGGCCAGCTGCGGCCCCATCGCCACGCCGCCGGTAAGCGTCAATACCTTGACGTTGGGAATGCCGATCGCGAGACGTCGGATCGCCTTGGCGACCTGGTCGGCGAGTTCGCGGGTCGGACAAAGCACCAGCGCTTGTGCGCGCAGCAGGGCCGGATCGAGTCGGTGCAACAAGCCGAGGCCGAATGCAACCGTTTTGCCGCTACCGGTGGGCGCCTGCACGATTACGTCGCGACCTGCAAGCAGCAGTGGCAGGCTGCGGGCCTGCACCGGCGTCATTTCCGTATGGCCCAATGCGTCGACGGCATGCATCAGGGCGGGCGACAAGGGCAGCGATGAGAAGGCGTTCATGCGCCATCATCGCAGGAATCGCGATATCGGCACAGCTCACTGGTGCGACCACCTTCCGGTTGCTGGCGGTCGGGAAAAACTTGGCGCGACCGCCCTCCGGCTGGTCGCGCCCTGAATGTTACTTGCTCTTCTTCTTTTCCTGCTTCGCGGCGCGCTTTTCCTTGAGCGTCTTGGTCGGTTTCTTCTTTTCGGCCTTCTTCGAGTCCATGCCTTTGCTCATGGCGGTCTCCGGATCTGAGTCGGGTATGCGGAACGTATTGCCGCGTATGCGTTGTAAACCAGTCCGAAAGGTTTTTCCAGAGGGGCGGAGCGGTGCCTGGTCGGATATGCCGGCCGAGCGTGACGGGGACGGGCGCAGACATCGGGCCGATCCGATTCTTTCTCATTCGAAACCGTCTGCGAACAACGTGTCGTAGAGGAACCGCACGCCATGGATATCGTCGGGGTCCAGCTCACGATTGATGTGTCCGAGGCAGTCGGAATAGACCTGCATGACCGGGCAGGTGCCGTCGTACGGTGGGTGTTCCAATCCGATGGCGTGGCCCAGCTCGTGCAGGATCAGTGAATCGAAGTCGTTGGGCGCATGAGTCACATCGAACGCATCGCCCTCATTGCCGGACGCAAACTGGAAATAGGCGTTTGCGTTGATCAGGATATCGCCGGCACCGGTGCCGCCATTGGGTGGTGGTGCGTAGCCCACGCCGGCATATCCGTCGCCGTCAAAAGCGAATACGCCGATACGAATTTGCCCGGTTGCCGGCGGCACCGCACCGGGATCGTTGATGGCCACGCCGCTGTCGCTGTCCACCTTGACAAACAGGATGCCGGATACCGCCGCCCAGCGATCCATCATCGCGACGATATGCGATTCGAGCGACGTCAAAGGCGTGGCGGTGAATCCGCCGCCGGGGAAGTTCTCGATATTGACGGAGTCCACGCTGGTTCCAGGACACGCGCTCGCGCAATAGGTTGTGCTGCCAGGCGTACCGGCAGGAATGAACGACCACGTGACAGTACCGCCGAGGCTTCCTGCGTGGTTGTCGCCCCATTTCAGATACAGCGTTTCGTTGCCGTCCATGTACGCGTTGACGACGAATGCGTCGGCCGAAATGGCGAACTGACACAGGATCGTTGCCAGAGTGCAGATCACTGCGCGCCTGGATAACCGGATCGTCATCGTCGCCACCATCTGCGAGGGATCCGGCAGAATTATCGTTCCGCTGCGGTGGTCTTGATCAGGTACCCGCCGGATTTTTCGTCGCGATCCAGTTCCAGCAGGCCCTGCGCCCTGGCTTGCTCAAGCAACGCATTGAACGATTTGAAACCGTAAAAACTTTCGCTGAATCCCGGTTTGCGGCGTTTCAGCGCCTGCTTGACCATCGAACCCCAGACTTTTTCGCCCTCGCCGCGTTCGTCGATCAACGCTTCGACGGTTTCCAGCAGCAGATCGAAAGCCTGTTGTTCCCTGCTCGCGTTGCCGCCTTTGGCCGATGCGGACTTGCTGCCCCTGGATTCGGTCTTCCTTTTCGGTGCCTGTTTCGGTTTGCGCGTGCGCACCAGATCGTCGTAGTAGATGAATTCGTCGCAATTGGCTATCAGCAATTCCGATGTCGAATTCTTCACCCCGACGCCAATCACGGTCTTGTCGTTTTCGCGAAGTTTGCTGACCAACGGCGAGAAGTCCGAGTCGCCGCTGATAATCACAAACGTGTCCACGTGCGCCTTGGTGTAACACAGGTCCAGTGCGTCCACGACCATGCGAATGTCGGCCGAGTTCTTGCCGGACTGGCTGACATGCGGGACCTCGATCAACTCGAACGAGGCGTAGTGCATGGCAGGACGGAATTCCTTGTAACGTTCCCAGTCGCAGTACGCCTTCTTGACCACGATGCTGCCCTTCAGCAGCAATCGTTCGAGAACGACGTTGATATCGAACTGCGCGTATTTTGCCTCGCGCACGCCGAGTGCGACATTCTCGAAATCGCAGAACAAGGCGAGGTTGCGGGTGTCGGATTGCATGGCCATGTCAGATCCTGGTCGTTGGCGTTTTGCGGACTGTGCGCGCATGCGCCGCAGCGATCAATCGGTACGGCGATTATTCCCATGCGACTCGATCATGCGCGCCGCGCCGAAATGATCGGAACGTGCCACACGGCGTAATTGGGGGGTGTCTGAATGTCGTGGATCATCGCATCGAAGTCGGCGCGGACATCAGCGGGACTGCGCCCGCTGGCTTGCGCAAGCGGTCCGACGTAGCCATCGCGCCACGCCTGCAGGATGCCTGCAAAAATTTCACGCGGTACCCGCAGCGTATCGACAATCACATAGTCCACGGCGATATCCGCGTATCCGCGCTGTTCCAGCAACGGCGGTGTATGCCGACCGATACGCCCATCGCAGTCGATGCTCTCCAGATACGGTAGCGCATGATCGATCCAGAAACGATCCGGATCACGGGCGCCACGCGGCATTCGCAACATGGCGTAGTCCTCGGACAACAAATGCAGCCAGCCGCCGGATTTGAGTACCCGGCCAATTTCATCGAGCACCAGCGGAAAATTGGGAACCGCCTGGGATACATGCCGGCACACGACCAAATCGAATTGCCCGTCGGCAAAGTCCAACGCAAACGCATCGCCAACGGCGTAGCGGATCCGCGAGCCAAATGCCGCGCTTTCGCGGCGCCCGATCTCAAGGTTGCCATCGAGGATGTCGATGCCGACGATTTGCGCCTGGGGGTAGTGCGTCGCCAGCCGCCGCGTAATTTCTCCGGTGCCGCATCCCAGGTCGAGAATATTCAAGGCACCGGACAAGCCATAACGCACAAAGAGCGCCAGTTCCTGAGGCCATATGGCTTGCGCCTGATACGCGAGTGTTCGTGCCATCGACTCATCGCCCATCTGCTCGGCTTGCGGGTTGCGGAAATGAGTCACGGTGCAAAGCTCGCAGAAGTCTCAACCGACACAGAACACATTGAGCTTGTTGCCATCCAGGTCACGGAAATAGCCCGCATAAAACGTTTCACCGCGCAGACCCGGGGCGCCTTCGTCGCTGCCTCCGAGTTCAAGCGCTTTGCGATGGACCGCATCGACCTTGTCGCGTCGCTCGACCGCCAGAGCCACCATCGTGCCGTTGCCTACAGTAGCCGGTTTGCCATCGTAGGGCACAATCACGCCCAACCCGGGTTTATCGGCTGCTGCGGACCAAATGACATAGCGGTCCGATTCCATGCCGCGTTCGGCACCGAGGATTCCGAGCAAAGCGTCGTAGAAAGCGACGGCGCGGGGCAGGTTGTTGGTGCCGAGGGTGACGTAACCGATCATGGCAATCTCGAATCGCGGGGATGGGATGCGCAGCATTCCATGCTTGCCGGCGCGCAGTAAAGGGATTTGCGGCTGAAGGGCGTCGCGGGCTGCTGCAAACGGCGCGCTGGCATCCGAATTGCTTCAACTTGAACACCATCGTCCGATATCCGCGCGATCTTACGCTTTCAACTGTCATGTTTTTGCCATTTCCAGATCGCACTCGCATCGTCCAGGACTCCGTTACACTTGGACAGATGCAGCTGTTCCTGCGCCTGCGTATTGTTCGTAGCGCCCTCGGATTCATCTGCGTTGCGGCGGTCTTGCTTGTCAACGGCACGGGTCCCATGGCTTGGGGATTCTTCGTCGCAGCCAGTTTCGGTTGGCCGCTGCTGGCCACGTCGTGGGCGATGCGCAGCCGCGATCACGAACGCATCGAGATTTCGTCCCTGTTGATCGATTCGGCATTGGGCGGCGTGTGGGTTGCGTTGATGCAGTTCAATCTGCTGCCGAGCGCCTTGCTGACCGTGATGTTGGCGAACGACAAAGTGATCGTCGGCGGCTGGAGTCTTTTGCTGCGTGGGCTGCTCGTGCAAGCGGCGGCTTGCGAGTTGACCCTGGCGATTCATGGTTTCGCTTTTGTTCCGCGCAGCTCAATGGCGCAATTGCTGGTCACCCTGCCGATGCTGATTGGCTATCCCCTGGGCGTGAGAGTCCTCGCGCGATCATTGCACACGCTCCATGCGCGGGGCTTCCAGCGATCATTGCCGGCCATGCGCGCCGACGAAGCGCCCGGCAGTTGATCGACATTGCACGCCATCGCAGTGGCGAACGATCCGGTATCCGGCAACGTTTTCGACTTTCCTTCACGTGCTCGCGGAGTTGCGAGGCAGCGAGCGACAAATTTCATGGGCGTGTCACCGGGGCTGTATAGTATCGGCTTGTTCCGGCACGCATTGGTACGAGAATCCTGTGACGATTACCCTGATCATCATCGCGATCACCGCGATCGTTTCGTTTTCCGGCTTCAGCAATGCCCAACTCGTCGACAAGTTGATCTTGTGGCCACCGGCAGTCAGCCGAAAGAAGGAATATTACCGACTGGCCAGCTACGGTTTGATCCACGCGGATCTGCAGCACTTGCTGTTCAACATGCTGACGTTGTTCTTCTTCGGGCGTTTGATGGAACAGGTCTACACCGCTCTGCTCGGGCCGTTCGGATTCTTGGTGTTCTATGCGGGTGGGTTGATCGTGTCGATCCTGCCAAGCTATCTGCGCAACCGGAACAATTCACGCTATCGAAGCCTGGGTGCATCAGGCGCGGTTTCGGCAGTTCTCTTTGCATTTATCCTGTTGCAGCCGTGGGCGAAAATAATCGTCTTCGTCGTGCCGATGCCGGCAATTCTCTATGCGATTCTATATGTGGTCTACACGTTCTACATGGATCGTCAGGGTACCGGCAACATCAACCACAGTGCGCATCTGTGGGGCGCAGCGTACGGTGTTCTCGCCACTATCGTTGTTTATCCGCCGGCCATCGGCATGTTCTTTCATGGCCTGAGCAACACCGGTTATTGACTCGGTGGATTGCAGCTTCATCGCGTGACCTTCACATTTGCAAACAAGCGTAAAGTGTCGCCGGCACTCAGCCGCGATTCAAACGCAGGCGCCTATCGTGCTGTCATGTATCTCGACAGGAGACTCGGCATGAAACATATGATTGGCTTGTCTGCGATAGCCGCGGTCTTGTTCGCGCTTGGCGGTTGCGTGTACGGACCAGGCTACTATGAAAGACCTGGTGTTGTTTACGACGATGGGACTGCCGTGTATTCCGATGGCGGTGCTGTAGGTTATGACTACGAATACGCGCCCGGCTACTACCCGTATTACGGATGTTGCTATGGCAGCCCGTGGTTCGACCTGGGCTTCTACGGAAACTATTACTACTATGGCGGTCACTACCATGGCGGCCATCATGGGTCGTGGCATGGCCATGAAGGTCATCATGGGCACGGCGGGTGGCATGGCGATTCGCACGACCATGGCAACTGGCACGGATCGTCGCACTCGGGCGCAAGACATCCATCGTCCAGTGCCAGATCTTTTCATCATGGCACTGCTGGCCATGGCCACAGACAGTGAGTACGACGTTGCTGGACCGTACCGACGATCGACGCATCGCGATCGCTGGTGCGCGATTCACGTCGACCATTCGTTTCGTTGATGACCGTGGATTGCGAAGACCCCGATTGTAGCGTTCATTTCGCCACTCGCACAGACTGGTTGCGGGGTGAACGGATGCTATGATCGGCGCATGTCTGCCGTACTCGCACAACGCCAAAACCTGTTGCCTGGACGCTTTGCGTACCTGATGGGGTTGTACGCGGAAAATTTTCATCGCCTGGCGCGGATGTTCGCGCCGGCTGAGCTTGCTTGCGGCAGCTACTTGTCCAGCGTCGACGACAATCTCGATGTACGTCTGGATGTCATCGAACGGCATCGCTACACGATTGAGCTGCATCTGACCTATTGCATACCCGACCACGAGACCGGAGGCCCGGCACCATCCGCGTGGTTGCGCATGTACCAGGACGCGCATGTCGCCGAAGTGACGCATTGCGATCCGGGCAGGCGACTTTGGCGTCAACTTGGGCCGTTCGAGCCAGCCCGGACGGTATTTCAGGAACGCATGCGCATGGCGAGTTTTCTGAATCGCTGGCTGGAATATCTTGCCGAGCAAGGCCACTCGCGGGGAACGTTGATCCCCTTTGTCGAGGCTTCGATTCCGGTCTGCGCATAGACAAGCCGCTTGAGCGCAGCGCGCGTTCGCCATAAAGCTGTCATCCAATTCCCGCACAGTCATCACCGTGGCGACGGGTGCTGTAGCATGGATCAACTCCTGAATTGGCTGGATCGCAGCGTCTGGATCGCACCGGGCGCTGGCTGGGTCGTGGCAGTCTTGCTGCTGACTGTGGTTGTGCCGATAGGCATCGTTGCCTTGGCCAGACACTACGAGCGGATCGATTCGTCTTCGTTGCGCGAATCAGGCGTATCCGGCGTCCAGTTGCAGTTGCCGCGGGTCCGACAGCCTTTCCGTTCCCCAGTGGATCAGTTCCAGTCGTCCGTCATGGTGTTCGACGATGGCCGTGCAACTGTCGACCCAATCGCCGCAATTCGCGTAGACGATGTTGTCGTGCTGGTTGATTGTCGCCGCATGAATGTGTCCGCAGACGACGCCATCGAGACCTCGCTCGCGCACCGCATGCACCACCGAGTCCTCGAAGTCCGAAATGAAGTCGAGTGCTGATTTCACGCGACGCTTGGCATACCCGGCCAGCGACCAGTAGCCGGCAATGCCCAGGCGTCGGCGCAGCCACGACAACCAGATATTGACCCTCACCAGCGCCGAATACGCCGCATCGCCGAGCAGAGCGACCCAGCGATGATGGCGCGTTACCTGATCGAACTCGTCTCCGTGCAAAAGCACATAACGCTTGTTGTCTGCCGTGGTATGCACGTGTTCGCCGACGATACGGATATCGCCCATGGTGACGTCCAGGTACTCGCGCAGCGCCTCGTCATGATTGCCGGGAATGAAAATGACCCGGTCCCCGTGACGCGCACGCCGCAGAATCTTCTGTACGACAGTGTTTTGTGCGGTGCTCCAGTGAACGCTGCGCTTCATCGCCCAGAAATCGATGATGTCGCCGATAAGAAACAGGTTTTCGGACGAATACTCACGCAGGAAGTCGAGCAGACGATCTGCCTGGCAGGCACGCGTTCCGAGATGGATGTCGGAAAGAAAAATCGTTCTGACTGCGGGCATGGCCGTCAATGTATGGAGCTATTGTGACCGTGCTGTTACGGGTATCGGGATAGTCGACACACGCGTTTGCACGCTATCCTGTGGCACCGGTTCGGTGTCGCTGTCGCGTGTGGACCGCAAGGAAACGGAAACCATGAAAGCACGCAACATCCTGATGTTGAGCGTGTCGGCCGGCGCCGGCCATGTGCGCGCGGCCGAGGCGTTGTGCGCATGCGCACAGGTCGAATTCGCCGGAGTGAACGCGCTGCATCTGGACGTCATGGACTATGCCTCCGCGACGTTTCGAAAACTCTACGCCAACGCCTACATCAATCTCGTCGACAAGCACCCCGCGCTGTGGGGCTGGCTGTACCGGATGACGGCCGATGCGCATACCGATGCCGTGATGCACAAGATGCGCCGAGTCTTCGAACGGCTCAACACACGCGCTTTGCGCAAGCGCATCGATGCATTCGCACCTGATGCGATCGTGTGCACGCACTTCCTGCCGGCCGAAATCCTGATGCATGCGATTCGTCGCGAACGGCTCGATGTGCCGGTATGGGTGCAGGTGACGGATTTCGACCTTCATCGGATGTGGGTGATTCCGCGCATGACCGGCTATTTCGCCGGGAACGATGAAGTCGCCTTTCGCATGCGCGGTGTCGGCATCGCCGCCGACACCATACACACGACCGGCATTCCGATCATGCCCGCGTTCGCGCAACCACTGGATCGTGTAGCGTGTGCGAGCGAGCTCGGCATCGACCCGCAGCGTCGCACGCTGCTGCTGATGGGCGGGGGGGCAGGGGTGGGAAAACTGTTGCGGATTGCGGAGCAACTGCTCTCGCTCGAAGCGGATTTCCAGCTCGTAGCACTGGCCGGGAAAAATGCCGCTACGCTGGCGTCCCTGCACAAGTTGGCGCAGCACCATCGAGGGCGTCTGTTTCCACTCGGTTATACGCATCAGATCGAACGCCTGATGGCCTGTGCGGATCTGGCGATCACCAAACCCGGCGGCCTGACCAGTTCCGAGTGCCTGGCGATGGGCGTGCCGATGATCGTGCATTCGCCGATTCCCGGGCAGGAGGAACGCAACGCCGATTATCTGATTGAACAGGGCGCAGCGCTCAAGGCAGTGGATGCGCTGGGACTGGCCTATCGGGTACGTGAACTGCTTGCCGCGCCCGAACGACTCACTCGCATGCGCAATCGTGCCAGGGCATTGGGGCGGCCGCAGGCGGCGCGCGACGTTTTGCGGATCGTTCTGGACCGCGCCGGGCGGCATCAAGCCGCATGAACGATATTGCGCATCTACGGCGCTGGCTGTTGCCTACCATTCTGTGGGTCGTGCTGCTGGCGTTTTTCTTCGCCAAGGTCGAGATCCAGATCGAAGGTGCCGCCGGTTGGGCGGCCAATCTTCCAACCTGGCGAATCGCGCCGAATTTCTGGCTCGATATCTTCTGGGGCGGACGGCCGATGACCGGTTATCACGCCTGGGTATTTCCTTGCATGGCCCTGTTTTTCCATTTCCCGTTCGTGCTTGCGGGTGCCTGGTCGTGGCGTGCCGAAGCGCGCGTGCTCGGCTGCATCATGCTGTTCTGGATCGCCGAGGATTTTCTCTGGTTCGTGTTCAATCCGGCATTTGGCGTGAGCCACTTCGGGCCGACATACATCCCGTGGCATATCCACTGGTGGGGATTCGCGCCGACCGATTACTGGGTGAGCCTGAGTTTTTCCGCAGCGATGTTTGGATTGTCTTGCGCGAAGCCTCGCAATCGACCCTCGGCATCGAGTGGTCACCCGTAGTCGCAGGATCGCAACGCTCTGGTGCGAAGCGTCAACTCCTTGGCGGCGCATAAAGTGTCGATCACTGCACATTGGTCAAAGTGCACCGCTGCAACTTCGCCGGTTCAGGAGCATAATTAGATGTTTACCCTCCGCAGGAGTCCCGGCATGAAACTCGAAAAAGTCGTTTACACCGCGCAAGCCACCGCCACCGGCGGGCGCGACGGACGCGCTGTCTCATCTGACAACAAGCTAGATCTCAAGCTTGCGCCCCCGAAAGAAATGGGTGGAACCGGGGACGGAACCAATCCGGAACAGTTGTTCGCTTGTGGCTACTCCGCGTGTTTTCTCGGCGCAATGAAATTCGTGGCCGGCAAGGAAAAGATCAGCGTTCCGTCCGATACATCCATCACCGGTCTGGTGGGCATCGGACCGATTCCGCAGGGCTTCGGCATTCAAGTGGAACTGAAGATATCCCTGCCTGGAATGGATCGCGCGGCTGCCCAGGCGCTGGTTGAAAAGGCGCATGTCGTATGCCCGTATTCGAATGCGACGCGCGGCAACATCGACGTGACGTTGACGGTGGTCTGATGCGTATCTCCGCTCGAGTTCCTCCGCACAAGGACGCACTGCGATGATTCATCGTCTTATCGGGAACAAGTCTGCCCAGGGCAAGCCGGCTTGCCGACTATCGCCGCTGGCCGCGGCGGTCGCGCTGTGTTTTTCCGCAACCGTACCGGCGGCAAACATCACGGTCAACACCGGAAACCTGACGCACGGTTCCGGCAATTGCACACTGCTCGACGCGGTGAATTCGATCAATCAGGGCAACCTGATCGCTGGCACGGGGTGCAGTTCGACCGGGACGTTCGGACTCGACGACACGATAGTCCTCAAGAACTTCGTGTTTTCGTTCTCGGATCAGGCCGCGGGCGGCAATGTTACCGGCGATACCGCCATCACACTGACCAAGCCGGTCACGCTGACCGGCGATCTCGACGCCAGCGGCAAACCGTTGGCAACGATCCAGCGTGTCAATTCGGCGCCGGCGTTTCGTCTGATCGAAACCGATTCCAGCCTGACCATCAGTGGCGTCACGTTGCAGAACGGGGATGCCGATACGGGCAACGGCGGCGGGCTGTACGTGACCGGGCACGATCCGGTTTACGTGAGCAATTCCACGATCAGCGGCAACTTCGCCGGCGATTCCGGCGGGGGCATTTACAGTCTGGCAGCGCTGATGATTACCGATTCGACGATCAACTCCAATACCGCGCAGGCATCCAATGGCGGCGGAATCATGAGTACCTACGGCACCCTGACAATCGATAATTCGACGATTAGCGGCAACACCGCGGCACATGGGCAGGGCGGAGGCATCTTCGACGACAACGGCACCGTCGCGCTGACCAACACCACGGTATATGGCAATTACGCACAGCGTGGCGGCGGTGGCGAATACGCCAATGCGACGACATTGAATTTCTGCACCATTACCGGCAATACCACCCAGTTCGGCTCGCCCGGCGGCGGTATTCTCGTCAAGACCTATTCGACCGCCACGGCAAGCCTGATGTACGCCAACGATCCGGGCAACGATGCGGATGCGACCACCAGTGGAGTGACGCTGGGCGGTACCTATGACCTGATTCACACACATGGCAGTTACATCAGTCTGCCTGCCGACAGCATTAACTGTAACCCCAATCTCGGATCGCTGGCGGATAACCACGGCCCGACGCAAACGATCGCATTGCCGATCGGTTCGTGTGCGGTCGACGCCGGCCCGGTTGCACCGCCGCGCGATATCGCCAACGATCAGCGCGGGAATCACTACCCGCGGCGTATCGGTGTGGCCACCGATATTGGCGCGTTCGAGGTGCAGCCGTTGGATCGGATATTCATCGACGGATTCGAGTTGTAGCGGGTTGTTGCCCGGGATTCGCACATGGAGCACGCCTACGACTATCTGATTGTTGGCGCCGGCATGACCGCAGATGCCGCTGCCAGGGCGATTCACGAAAACGACCCCGCCGCACGCATTGGCATCGTCGGTGACGAGGACCGCCCGCCCTACGAACGCCCACCATTGACCAAGGCCTTGTGGAAGGCAGGCAAACCGATCGAATCGATCGATCTGGGCACGGCGGCCAGCAGCGGAGCCCGCCTGCATCTCGGTCTGCACTTGGAGACGCTGGACCGCGACGCACACACGCTACGCGATTCGCGCGACGACATATTTCGCTATCGCCGGTTACTGCTCGCGACCGGCGCGACGCCGCGCCGCCTTCCATTCGCCACCAATGAACGCGTGATCGCCTACCGCACGTTGGACGATTACCTGCAACTGCGTCGCTATGCCGTTGCGGATGCGCACATTGCGGTCGTTGGCGGTGGATTCATCGGTAGCGAGATTGCCGCGTCGCTGGCGGGCGTGGGCTGCAAGGTGACGATGTTTTTCCCGGGCGAAGCCATTGGCGCGGGACGTTATCCACCTGCATTGGCCGGGTTCCTCAACGCATATTTTCGCGAGCGCGGCGTCGAAGTGCGCAGCGGCGTGAAAGTGGTCGATGGCAAATCGAATCCGCACAACGTCGAACTGGCGCTGTCGGATGGCGCGACAATGGTGGTTGATGCTGTCGTTGCCGGACTCGGGGTCACACCAAACGTCATGTTGGCCGAGAATGCGGGTCTCAATGTCGACAACGGCATCGTCGTCGACGAGCAGCTACGAACCAGCGATGCCGATATCTGGGCCGCCGGCGATGTCGCGAATTTCCATAGTGCAGTATTGGATCGTCGTCTGCGTGTCGAGCACGAGAACGCCGCCATTAGCATGGGGCATCATGCCGGTCGCGCGATGACCGGTGTTGCCGAAGCTTATACGACCTTGCCGTTTTTCTATTCGGATTTGTTCGATCTGGGTTACGAAGCCGTTGGGCTGCTCGACGACCAGTTGGACATCGTCGAAGATTGGACCCAGCCCTATCGCGAAGGCGTGGTGTATTACCTTGATGGCAGCCGCGTCCGCGGTGTGCTGCTTTGGAACGTTTGGGGACAGGTCGATGCAGCACGCGATTTGATCGCAGATTCCCGGCCGCACGATGCAGACAGCGTGCGCGGCCGCCTGCCACGTCCGGTTTGAGCATGTAGCGTGCGCTTCGCGCACGATCGCCTCCTCACCTCTGCTGCCAGGTCCGGTTTGAGCATGTAGCGTGCGCTTCGTGCACGATCGCCTCCTCACCTCTGCTGCAAGGTCCGATTTGAGCATGTGGCGTGCGCTTCGCGCACGATTGCCTCCTCACCTCTGCTGCCAGGTCCGGTTTGAGCATGTAGCGTGCGCTCGCGCACGATTGCCGCCTCACCTCTGCGGCCAGGTCCGGTTTGAGCATGTAGCGTACGCTTCGCGCACGATTGCCTCCTCACCTCTGGGGTTGCGCGCACAAAAAAACCGCGCACAGCCTTGCAGCCGTGCGCGGTCATCATTGCGCTACTACCAGATTTTCACTTGCGCATCGCCGCCACGGACCATCGCGTCTCCGACCTTGCAGTGGAACGCACTGGCGAATTCCGGCATGTTCGACGGCGCGCCGACGGCGCGGAATTTCGCCGGAGCATGCGGATCGGAATTCAGGCGCACCATCTGTGCCTTCTCGCGCACCGTGCCGCGCCATACGCGCGCCCAGCTCAGGAAGAACCGCTGGTCCTCGGTGAATCCGTCGATCTTTTCCTTGGCTTCCGCACGATTGTTCTTCAATGCAGTCTGCAGGGCGTCGTAGGCGATATTGATGCCGCCGAGATCGGCGATATTTTCGCCGAGCGTCAGCTTGCCGTTGACGTGCAGATCCGGATGGTCGCTCAGTGGCGCGTAATCGTCGAACTGTTTGACCAGACGATCGGTACGTGCCTCGAACTTCTTCTTGTCCTCGGGCGACCACCAATTTTCAAGGTTGCCGTTGCCATCGAACTGGCTGCCCTGATCGTCGAATCCGTGACTGGATTCGTGCCCGATAACCGCGCCGATGCCGCCGTAGTTGATCGCGTCGTCACCGTTGGCATAGAAGAACGGCGGTTGCAGGATCGCGGCGGGGAAGTTGATGGTATTGTCGGTCGGGTTGTAGTAAGCGTTGACGGTCTGCGGCGTCATGCCCCACTCATGGCGATCGGTCGGCTTGCCGATTTTGGCAATATCGTAGTCGTAGTTGAACTTCGACGCCGCCTCCATATTGGCGTAGTAGTTGTCCGGCGTGATTTTCAGGCCATCCCAGCTGCGCCATTTGTCCGGATAACCGATCTTGGGCAGAAACAGCGACCATTTCTCAAGCGCTTTTTTCTTGGTTTCCGGGCTCATCCAGTCGAGATTTTCGATGCGGGCTTTTAGTGCATCGCGCACGTTCTGGACGAGGGTCTTGGCCCTGGCCTTGGCTTCCGGCGGGAAATACTTGGCCACATAGAGCTGGCCAAGCGCCTGACCCATGGCGCCATTGACCGCTCCGAGAGAGCGCTTCCACTGGTCCTTCTGCTGAGGTTGGCCGCGAAGGGTCTTGCCGTAAAAATCGAAATGGGCGTCGACGAACGCGTCGGACAACTCGTCGGCGGCTGACGAGATCGTATGGAATTTCAGATAGGCCTTCCACTCTTTCAACGGTGCAGTCGCCAGCAGATGATCGAATTCGGCGAAGAACTTGGGCTGCGACAACGAAAAACCCTTGTCCACGCCTACGCCTTGCGCCTTGAAAAAGGCATTCCAGTCGAAATGTGGCGTGACTTTGTCGGCGTCGGCGACGGAAACAAAGTGATACTGGTTTTCAGGCTTGCGCAATTCCACTCGTGGCACGGAGTGCTTGGCCAGTTGCGTTTCAAGTTTCATGGCCAGATCGGCCTGTTCGGCAGCGTGCTTGGCCGGTATTCCGGTCAGCTCGAACATTTTTGCCATGTGCTTGACGTAGTCGGCGCGAACGTCCTTGAATTTCGGATCGCTGTAATAGTCCGGCGTCGGCAGGCCCAGTCCCGACTGGAAGGCATAACCGATCTGCAGTTTCGCGTTCTTGTAATCCGCGCCCGAGCCGAAGCTGAACCCGGCTCCATCGCCCTTGGCGAAGGATTGATTCAACCAGGCCGGCAACTGCTTGTTGGACTTGAGCGCATCGATCGCGTCCAGATCCGGTTTGATGGGATCGAAGCCGAGTTTGTTGCGCGTGGCCATGTCCATGCTCGACCGGTACAGCCAGCCGATCTTCTGCTCGACAGAGCCGGGCTTTGCTGCATCTGCATTCTTGTTGGCGTTGTCGACCAGTTCACGCTGATGCTTGAGGCTTTCCTCGTGCAGTACGCTGAACGAGCCCCAGCGCGTTTCATCCGGCGGGATCGGATTGTCCTTGTTCCACTTCGCATTGACGTAATCGCCCAGATTCGTGCAGGCCTCGGCCGGCGCCCCGAAATCGGCGGCGTTGAACGTACCGGCCCCGGGCGTTGCCGCTGCCGGCTTTGCTGTGGAGGCCTTGCTTGCAACGGCCGGAGCCGGCGACGCTGCGGGCGCCTGCGCCACGCTCGATTCGTGCTTGCCGCATGCGCTGATCGTGAGCGCCAGACTGATGCCGAGGGCAAGGGGTTTGAGCAACTGCTTGGACATGAAATACCTCATAAAGGAGCGAGCCCGCAGCGGGGCACAAGGGAAACGTGCAAGAACAGCAGGCCGCGCGTGTGCCGGCCCAATTGATAACGTTAGGGCAAATGCACCACGGACATACAGTGTCGAAGGTCAGGGGCGGCAAACCATCCCACTCTCAGAGCGATTCGAAAATCCCCGCCGCGCCCATGCCGGTGCCAATGCACATCGTCACCATGCCATATTTCTGCCGGCGCCTGCGCAGGCCGTGGAGCAGGGTCGCAATGCGTACGGCGCCGGTGGCGCCGAGCGGGTGACCCAGGGCAATGGCGCCGCCGAGGGGATTCACGCGATCTGGATTCAATCCGAGGTCCTTGATCACAGCCAGCGCCTGGGCGGCGAAGGCTTCATTGAGCTCGATCCAGTCCAGTTCATCTTGCTTTATTCCGGTCAGTTCGCAGGCTTTTGGAATTGCGGCTTTGGGACCGATGCCCATGATTTCCGGAGGAACGCCGGCAACGGCGAAACCGACGAAACGGGCCAGCGGCTTCAAGTCGTAATCCTTGACCGCGCGCTCGCTGGCAAGCAGAACGGCAGCGGCACCGTCGGACATCTGCGACGAGTTGCCCGCGGTGACGCTGCCGCCTGCGCGAAATACCGGGCGCAGTTTCGCCAGGACTTCTGCAGTCGTGCCGGCGCGTGGACCTTCGTCGTCCTTGATCGTGCGCGTATCGCCGACGATGCCGCGATTGCGCAAATCCGGGTAATGGTCGTCCAATGCAAATGGCGCAATTTCGTCAGTGAAGTCGCCGTTGGCAATTCCGGCCAGTGCCTTGGCGTGGCTGGAAACGGCGAAGGCGTCCTGTTCCTCGCGGGTCACCTTCCACTGTTCCGCAACTTTTTCGGCGGTAATGCCCATGCCGTAGGCGATGCCGATGTGCTCATCGTCGAAGATGCGCGGATTGAAAACCGGGTGGTAGCCCATCATCGGTACCATGCTCATGCTTTCGGTGCCGCCGCCGATCATCAAATCCGCTTCGCCCAGACGGATGCGATCGGCTGCCATGGCCACGGCTTGCAATCCGGATGAACAGAAACGATTCACCGTTACTGCGGGCACGCTTTGCGGCAAACCGGCAAGCAGCACACCGATGCGTGCGACATTCATGCCTTGCTCGGCTTCGGGCATGGCACAGCCGATAATGGCATCGGCGATGCGCGACTTGTCCACTTGCGGAAACTTTGCCAGCGCTGCATCGATGGCGAACGCGAGCATGTCGTCGGGACGGGTGTTGCGAAACACGCCACGTGGAGCTTTTCCCACAGGTGTGCGGATGGCGGAAACGATGTAGGCGTCCTGGATTTGGCGATTGGGCATTGTGAGATCCTGATGAAAGAGGGCTGAGGGCATAGGGTTGAGGGCCGGAAGGGCATGGAGCTTGTGGCTCTTCAGCCCTTCGCCCTGAGTCCTGGAGCAATTCAATTCCGCAACGGTTTCCCGGTCTTCAAGGTATGGGTAATGCGCTCCTGCGTCTTCGGCAATTGCGCCAGCGCTACAAAGTGCTTGCGCTCCAGATCGAGCAACCATTGTTCGTCGACCGTGGAACCGCGTTCGACCTGGCCACCGCAAAGGGCGTCGGCGATGCGCGTGGCGATTTCCATGTCGTGGGGTGAGATAAAACCGCCTTCAAGCATGTTCACCAGGTTCGCCTTGAAGGTGGCCGCGGCCACGTCGCCGGCGACGGAAATGTTGCGTGCGGGAAGCGGCGGACGATACCCGCTTTCTGCCAGCGCATGCGCCTGGGCCTTGGCGACATACAACAGCTCGTCGGCGTGGAAAACGACCACATCGCTGGGGCGCAGCAGCCCGAGCTGCTTGGCATCCAGCGCGCTGGACGAAACCTTGGCCATGGCCACTGTCTCGAACCCGGACTTGAGTGACGTGAACACGTCGCCGCCGACCGAGTTCCGGGTAGCACGAATGGCGATTTCCTTGAGCCCGCCGCCGGCGGGAAGCAAGCCGACACCCGCTTCAACCAGACCGATATAACTCTCCAGCGCCGCGACGGTGCGGGCTGAATGCATCTGGAATTCGCAACCCCCGCCAAAGGCCATTCCACGCACGGCGGCGATCACCGGTACCAGCGAATATTTGATGCGCATGCTG
Organism: uncultured Pseudomonadota bacterium; assembly: GCA_963711075.1. Lineage (GTDB taxonomy): Bacteria > Pseudomonadota > Gammaproteobacteria > Xanthomonadales > Rhodanobacteraceae > Rudaea. The sequence goes on from CAVQCW010000005.1 coordinate 165,451, forward strand.
GTTTGCTGGAAGCGGGCGATGAAACTCTCGAATTCGGCAATCCTTCCAGACTGGATTGTCGCAACTACCTCGCTCAAATTCGCGCCCGCGCTGAATGGTTCGCCATCCTGCCAGATCACCAACGCCTTGAAATGGCGTTCGGCTTCGTCGATCGCGTGGTGGATGCCATCCAGTACACCGGCATTCACGGTGTGCATTTTTGTCTTGAACGAAAGGATGGCGATATCGTCGCTGCCAAGATTCCAAAGGCGTATATCTTCCGTCTCGTAATGTGTTTTGCCCTTGTCGGCCGAACCACCGAGTACGTGTTGCGGGAACAACTGGCGCTTGTAGACTGGCGCGGTCGACATGGGAAGGTAGTCGTTCTTTGATGCCGAATACGAACCCATGGCCGAATGCACGCCTTGCCGCTTGGGGTCGCTCGCCCAACCCGGTAGTGCGGCACTGCTCATGGTCTTGCCAGCGGCGACGTCTTCGCGGATCCATTTTGCGACATCGGCCCATTCCGCAGCCTGCCAGGTCTCGAAGGGGCCGAGTTTCCAACCGTAACCCCAGCGCATCGCAAAGTCGATGTCGCGAGCGCAGGCCGCAATGTCGCCGAGGAAATAGGCGGCATAGTGGAACAGGTCGCGATGAATCGCCCACAAGAACTGTGCTTGTGGGTGGCGGCAGTCGCGCAGCGCTGCGAACTTTTCGCTGGGCGACTTGATTTTCAGGATGGTCGAAACTTCATCGTCGACCGTCGCCGTCATCGGCACGTAGTCCGCCTTGTCGGGATCCAGCACGAGAATGTCGCGACCGACCTTGCGGAAAAAACCGGCGCCGGCCTTCTGCCCGAGCGCGCCCTTGTCGATCAAAGCCTGCAATATGGCCGGCGTGGCGAAATGCTCGTGCCATGGGTCGTCGATCAAGGTATCGCGCATGGTCTTGATGACGTGGCCCATGGTGTCGAGCCCGACGACATCGGCCGTGCGGTAGGTGGCGCTCTTGGGATGACCGATGGCGGGCCCGGTCAATGCATCGACCACGTCGTAACTCAACTTGTACTGCCCGGTGTGATACATCGTCGCAAGCATCGAGAACACGCCAATGCGGTTGCCGATGAAATTCGGTGTGTCTTTCGCCCGGATTACGCCTTTGCCCAATGTTGTCGTGAGGAAGGATTCCAGGCTGTCCAGGACGGCGGGGTCCGTTTTCGTACACGGGATCAGTTCGACCAGATGCATGTAACGCGGCGGGTTGAAGAAGTGCACGCCGCAAAAACGGTGGTGAAGTGCTTCGTCAAGAACATCGGCCAAGCTGTTGATACTCAATCCAGATGTGTTGCTGGCCAACACCGCATGAGCGGCGACGAACGGGGCGATTTTGCTGTACAGGTCGCGTTTCCAGTCGAGGCGCTCGGCGATTGCTTCGATAATCAGATCGCAATCCGACAACCAGTCCAGATTTTGCTCGTAATTGGCCGGCACGATGCTGTCTGCAAGCGACGCGAGTGCAAGCGGTGCCGGAGACAGTTTTTTCAGGTTGGCGATTGCCTTGAGCACAATGCCGTTGCGGCTCTGATCGACGTCGCCGCTGTCGTTGGCGGGAAGATCGAACAAGACGGTTTCGACGCCTGCATTGACCAGGTGTGCAGCAATTTGCGCGCCCATGACGCCCGCTCCGAGGACGGCTGCCTTGCGGACACGTAGTGTGGGGAATGACATTTTTGTGGGACTCCGGTTATGGTGTTTGGTTGTCCTGCTGGTGGCGGATACTGCGGGCTCGCGAGGACGGCGGCTGGGGGTTGAAATGCGCAGGGCCGATCTTGTTTCGCTGGATCGAACTTCAGGCCGTTGCCCCCAGACCTCACAAGCCCGCCGTAGCTATCTGGCCCTCAATCCCGCCGCCGCAAACGCGATCAGATGCTCGGCTGCCAGATCGCGATGTTGCTGTTCACTCATGCTGCCACGGCGCTTGATCATGCCAAAATCGGCCATGGCATAAGTCAGTGCGCCGCTGATGATATCCAGCCGCCAGTAAAGTTCCTGTTTGTCGAGATGCGGTAGACGCTTGGCGAACGCCACAGCGAATTGTTTGAGTGCGGGGCTGTAATTGTCGTGCAGGAACTTGCGCAGTTGTTCGTTGTGCTCGGCGTAGGCCCGCGCCAGCACACGCACGAAACCGGTACCTCCGCCTGGCTGGTCTGTCGAAAGGGCCAATGCCGGACGGATAAACGCGGCGAGCAAGTCTTCAAGGGTGTGGTCGGCATTGCCCAGTGCGGCTGACAGCGTTTCCAGGCGATGCGCGTTAAGGGTGTCCAGGCGTCGCCGAAAGACCTCGTTGATGAGATTTTCCTTCGAGCCGAAATGGTAATTGACTGCAGCAAGATTGACGCTCGCCGCAGCGGTTACCTGGCGCAGCGATGCTCCGGCAAAGCCGTGTTTGGCGAACAGCGACTCGGCAGAATCGAGAATTCGCTGTTTGGTGGAAAAATGGGGGCTATTCAATCTGGAGTCCTTCGAAAGGGCGTTGAATCGCGCCGCCGGACCGCCGCTGAAACAACCGTTTGAATCATAGGCTGGCGCAAGAATGCGGTCAACGTGGCAACACCGCATTATCACCTGCGACAGCAAAGCGAACCGGTTGACGAAGCTTTGTAGAAATACTTGTCGATGTGTGCGCTAAGCCCTCGGAATACCGCAGATTTGGTGTTACGATTACATCCTTGTCCCGGGGATTTCCACCAGGGGTTTCTCAATAGTCATTTGCGGAGATGCGACACATGGCGCTGGAGCGCACCCTTTCGATCATCAAACCCGATGCGGTTGGCAAGAATGTCATCGGCGAAATTCTCACGCGTTTCGAAAAAGCCGGACTGAAAATCATCGCGGCAAAAATGAAACAGCTCTCGCGTGCCGAAGCCGAAGGCTTTTATGCCGTGCATCGCGAACGTCCATTCTTCAAGCCGCTGGTTGAATTCATGATCTCAGGTCCGGTCATGATCCAGGCATTGGAAGGCGAGGGCGCAATCGCGAAGAATCGCGACTTGATGGGCGCAACAGATCCGAGCAAGGCTGCCGCCGGGACGATACGTGCGGACTTCGCGCAGTCGATTGACGCCAATGCAGTACACGGTTCGGACGCACCCGAAACGGCACAAGTGGAAATTGCGTACTTTTTCTCGGGCACTGAAATCAGCCCGCGCTGATATGCCGTGATGCCAACGATCGAACAATCCGCAAAACAGTTGCGCGCCGGGCCCGAGCCGGAGTCGGCAGCTGGCGTGCCACGGCTCATTGCCTCCGGCAAAGCCGGGATTGGCGAATTGTCTGCATCGCCGGCGGACCGCGCGAAGGTCAACTTGCTTGACTACGATCGTCCCGGGTTGCGTGAGTTGTTTGTCCAACTTGGCGAAAAACCCTACCGTGCCGAGCAGGTGATGAAGTGGATCTATCACCATCACGCGACCGATTTTGCCGCGATGACCGATATCGGCAAGTCGCTCCGGTCCAAGCTCGAAGCGGCGGCAGTCATCGCGCCGCCGCCCATCGTGTTCGAGAAGCAGGCTGCAGATGCGACGTACAAGTGGCTGCTGGGTCTTAACGGCGGCAGCGCCGTGGAAACGGTTTTCATTCCCGAGTCCAGCCGCGGCACGTTGTGTGTATCCTCGCAAATCGGTTGCGGCCTGAATTGCACGTTCTGTTCGACCGGCACGCAGGGTTTCAATCGCAATTTGTCGTCGGCCGAAATCATCGGCCAGGTATTCGTCGCCGCCAGACACCTGGGCAATGTCCCGCATCGCCAGCGCAAGCTGACCAACGTCGTGATGATGGGCATGGGCGAGCCGTTGTTGAATTTCGAAAATGTCGTGCGCGCCATGAATGTCATGCGCGATGACCTCGGCTTTGGTCTTGCGAACAAGCGCGTGACGCTATCCACCGCGGGTCTTGTGCCGATGATCGACCGTCTCGGGGAAGTGGCGGATGTATCGCTGGCGGTATCGTTGCATGCGCCAAATGACGAATTGCGCACGCAACTGGTTCCGCTCAACCGGAAGTATCCGATTGCCGAGTTGCTCGGCGCCTGCAGCCGCTACGCCGCGCGCCGTGCACGTTCGACGATCACCTTCGAGTACACCATGTTGAAGGGCGTCAACGATCGCCCGGAACATGCACGTCAATTGATCAAACTGATGCGCAAGCTGCCGAGCAAGGTCAATCTCATTCCGTTCAATACCTTTGCCGGAACGCAGTACCAGCGTTCGGAAGAATCCAGCATCCGCGACTTCCAGACAATTCTGCTCGATGCCGGGGTACTGACCATGGTGCGGCGCACGCGTGGCGACGATATCGATGCGGCATGCGGGCAATTGAAAGGGCAGGTTGTGGATCGCACGCGGCGCCAGGCGGAATTCCAACGTCGTCTCGAAGCCGGAGCCAAACATGCGGCGTGAATCGATAAACATTTGTCTCGCCGCCTTGCTTTGCGCACTATTGGGTGCGTGCGTATCCAGCGGCGGCACGCGCTTGAACGGCGACAGTTCCAGCGAAAAGCGCGTCGATGCGGCACGCGTGCGCATGGAGTTGGGTCAACGCTACATGCAAGAGGGCAAACTGGAGCTTGCCCTGGACAACCTGCAAAAGGCGCTGCAATACGACGACAACCTCGTCGATGCGCACACAGTGATTGCCGTGCTTTACGAAAAGATCGGCAACATCAAGGCGGCCGAGCAGCACTATGCCCGAGCCGTTGAGCTGGCACCGAAATCGGGCGATGCGAACAACAACTATGGGGTGTTTCTGTGCGCGGAAGGCAAATATACCGAAGCGCAGAAATATTTTTCGGCGGCGATGCACGATCCGTTTTACAAAACACCCGACGTCCTGCTGACCAATGCCGGTACCTGCCTCGTCGATCACGCCGGCGCATCGAATTACGATGAGGCCGAACGTGATTTCCGCAGCGCGCTGGATGCGAACCCGAAAAATGCGGCCGCGCTGTTCTACATGGCCAAGCTGTTGTACCTGAAGAACGATTTTTTCCACGCGCGTGCATTTATCCAGCGCTTCGAGTCGCTAGGCAAGCCCGATCCGGCCGCGCTGTTGCTGGCGCGCAATATCGAAACAAGGCTGGGTCATGCCGACGCCGCGCGCGATTACGCGCAGCGCCTGCGCAAGGACTTCCCGGAATCCACACAGACTCACTCACTTGACGCAGTCGCCCCGGCGTCGCAGTGAGTTCACGCGCACGGATATGCGCATGAAAAGGGGGCAAGGTACCGTCACGGACGATAGTGCGAATGCGGCTGGGGACAAGGCCGCAACGCAGATTCAATTATCGTTATTTGATGCCGTACAACCTATTCCAATGAATATCAATCCAACCAACATCGATGAAATCGAGTCCGACGACACATCTGTGAGCGAGACAGCTACCGAAGCGGCTCACAGGGTCGAATCGAGCGAATCCTGCGAAGATGCCATTTGCCTCGGGGTGCGATTGCGGGAATCCCGCGTAGCTCGCGGGTGCTCTGTCGAAGATGTCGCTCATCAACTGAAGTTGCCGCATACGGTGATCGAAGCACTTGAAGCCGAACATTTCGATCGTATCGGCCACGGTATTTTCCTGCGCGGCTACCTCGCCAAATACCTGCAATTGCTCGATCTTCCACAGACGCTCGCATCGAGCGTGCTTGACGACCACGACGACCTACCGCCCCTGGTGACTTCCGGCGCGATTTCGCGCCCACGCTACCTGTTCGACAGATATTCGGGCTCTGCGCTGTACCTGATATTGACAGGCGTGTTTGTCGTACCGGCCGTATTGCTCGCCATGCACGCTGGATTGGACGCGGGAATTGCCCGCATCGCGCCGTTGGATGCGCCGGTTCTCGGCGTGCCGGCCACCTCCGCGCAAGGTGATGTCGTTACCCACGAAGTAACGTCTTCTGCGAAAGCGACTTCAACGACCCGTCACGAACCTGCCCATGACGCAACTGATGTTCCGGCCGTGATGGCATCGATGGCAACCTTCACTGCCGGCAAGCCAAAACCGGCCGAGGCGCCGGCGCTTGCATTGCCGGCGCCGACCAAAGTCGCCGAGGCTCCGGTTGCCGACGACGGATCCCACAGTCTGCACCTGCAACTCGTCGAACCCAGTTGGGTCGAGGTCGAGGACGGATCCGGAAAACAGCTCGAGTATGCATTGCTTCCCGCAGGTGCCGTGCGCGACTATCACAGCAAGCAGTCGCTCAGTGTGCTGCTCGGCAATGCGAGCGGCGTCAGCATCCGCGTCGATGGAAAACCTCGCGATCTCGCTCCCTATTTGCGCGGCAATGTCGCCCGTTTCAAATTGGCCGACGGCGACTGGACGACGTCTCCGAGCGGCGGCTGAACGCCTTCTTTACAGGTACCGGTCGCGTTCCTGCTACCCTACGCAACCCGCGTCGACTGCGACGCGGTCCCATACCGCTTGTCGGTTCGGGATCGACAACTCCTGATCAATATAACCCTGCGAGTGCTCAGCAATGGCTTTCGATGTATTGGATGATCGTGAACAAAGCGAATTGGTGCAGAAGTGGCTGCGTGAGAACGTACTGTCCATCCTGATTGGGATAGGGCTCGGCCTGCTGCTTATTTTTGGCTGGCAGCAATGGCGCAGGCATCAGGCTTCGCATCGACTGGATGCGGCAACGCAGTACGAGGTATTCCAGACCGACCTCGACAAGAATAATATCGATGGCGCCAAGCAGATAGCTGCCAAGCTTCAAAGCGATTATTCGAATACGCCATATGCGATGTTGTCCGCATTGCGACTGGCCGCTCACGACGCGCAGCGCAGCGACCATGCCGACGCTCACGCGGCGTTGGAACAAGCCTATCAAAGCGCCGATATCGATGCGCTCAAGACGATCACCGGCTTGTATCTCGCGCGTTCTGAAATCGCACAAAAGAAACCACAAGAGGCGCTGGACCTGCTCGACAAGCTTCCGCAGACGGGTTATGCCTCCATGCGCGCCGAAGTTCGTGGCGATGCGCTTGCAGCGCTCGGACGCAAAGCCGATGCGCACGCAGCTTACGGGCGGGCAATTTCCGCGTTGGATGCGAAACAGGCCAATTCGACGACCCGAACCTTTCTCGAAATGAAGCTCAACGATCTGGCCGGGCAGGAGAAAAAAGGCTCATGAAGCACGATCTTTTGACCCGCGACCTGATCAAGCGCGGCCTGATGCTGCTGCTCATCGCTGCCGCGATGAGCGGCTGCACAACGATCAAGAACATCTTCAACAGCTCCAAGAAAGAGAATATTCAGCCGCCTACGCCGCTAACTGAGTTCGTGCCGACGCTTGCCCCGCAAAAATTGTGGAGTCAGCGTGTCGGCAAGGGCGCCGACAGCAGCGGAATCCGGCTGGCTCCGTTCTATGCCGACGGCAAGTTGTATGCTTCCGGCGTTGACGGCACGGTTGCCGCGCTGGATGGCGGCGACGGGCACACACTGTGGAGCAAGCATCTAGGCTCGGGGCATGGCTGGATCTGGCATCGCGGGCATAATTCGCTGCGCTGGAGCAGCGGTCCAACCGTCGCCGGCGGTTTGTTGGTGGTCGGTTCGATGGAAGGCGTGGTACAGGCCTTCGATGCCGCTTCAGGTGCCGAACGCTGGCATGCCCAGGTGTCGTCGGAGGTTGTAGCGCCACCGGCGATCGCCGATGGTGTCGTTGTTGTCCGCAGTGACGACGGTCGTGTATACGGCCTGAATTCGTCGGATGGTTCGCGCCGCTGGATATATGATCGTTCCAGCGTGCCGATTCTCAGTTTGCGCGGCAATGCAGCACCTCGAATTGCCGATGGTATCGTCTATGCGGGCGAGGACGATGGCAAAGTTGTCGCGTTGCGCTTGAACGACGGCAAGACCGTGTGGGAACAGATTCTGTCGCCCGGCGAAGGTCGAACCGAAATCGAACGGTTGCAGGATGTCGACGGCAGTGTGGTGGTCGCCGACGGCGTGGTCTACGCAGCGGGTTATCGCGGTCTGGTCGCGGCATTGATCGCCCAAACCGGGCGGCCGCTTTGGACGCACAAGCTGTCGAGCTACACGGGCGTTTCGATATCGCCAACCAGGGTATTCGTCGCCGACGCGGAGTCCGAGGTGTGGGCTCTGGACTTGCGCACGGGCGCTTCCGACTGGAAGCAAGCCGGACTCAAGTATCGCTGGCTCGGCGAAACCGCCGCGATGGGCGACTACGTCGTCGTCGGCGACCTCGATGGTTACGTGCATTGGCTGGCTGCCAGCGACGGTAAATTTGCCGCACGCGACCGTCTGTCCAAGCATGCAATTCGTTCTGCACCGATTGTCGTCGGCGATACGGTATACGTCGAGGACGTCGACGGTGAGATCGGGGCCTGGCGCATCAAGTAGCGGGTTGGTGAACAAGTCGCGCTGGACGCTGCAGCCGTTGCGCACATGAACGGCCGCAGCTCGCCGGGTGCGGCAAATCTGAGGTTTTGGCATGCTTCCCGTCGTCGCTTTGGTCGGCCGACCGAATGTGGGCAAATCCACATTGTTCAACGTGCTCACGCGCACGCGCGACGCACTGGTTGCCGATCAGCCGGGACTTACACGCGACCGCCACTACGGTATATGCCGCCCTGAAGAGCAACGCGAATTCGTCGTTGTCGACACTGGCGGTTTGACCGAAGATCGTGACGGCATCGGCGCGCTAACCACGAAGCAGGCGCAAGCGGCAATAGGCGAAGCTGACACCGTCGTGTTCGTTGTCGATGCGCGCGCCGGCGTGCTGCCGCACGATCGCGATGTGCTGTCTGCGTTGCGCCGAAGCGGCAAGCGCATGCTGCTGGCGGTCAACAAGGTCGATGGCATGGACGAGGCTGCCGCCCTCGCGGAGTTCGCGACGCTGGGTCTCGCCGATCCTCTGCCTCTTTCCAGTGCGCACGGACGCGGCGTCCGTACGTTGATCGAGACCATACTCGAAGGTCTTCCGGCCGTCGATGTCGATGCGCCGGATTCCGAAAACGACGATGACGGCATTCGCGTGGCGATCATCGGCCGTCCGAATGTCGGCAAATCGACCCTGGTGAATCGCTTGCTCGGCGAAGACCGCGTTGTGGTTTCGGACGTCGCCGGTACAACGCGCGATTCCATTCGCGTCGCGCTTCAGCGCGACGGCAAACGCTATACGCTGATAGATACCGCTGGGGTTCGGCGGCGCGCGCGCGTCGAGGAAGCGATCGAGAAATTCAGCGTAATCAAAACACTGCAGTCGATTGCTGCGGCGCATGTGGTGGTAGTGATGCTGGACGCGCACGAAGGCGTTTCCGAGCAGGACGCCACGTTGATCGGCTACGTTCTCGACGAAGGTCGCGCTCTGGTGCTGGCAGCGAACAAATGGGACGGGTTGAGTACGTACGATCGTGAGCAGTGTACGAAATCCCTCGAACGCAAACTGGATTTTGTCGGCTTCGCAAAATCCGTGACGATTTCCGCACTGCATGGCTCGGGTATTGCCGAATTGATGCGCGCAATCAATCGCGCGCACGCGTCGGCGACGCGACAGTTCACGACGGCCGAACTGACCCGTGCCGTGGAACAGGCTTACTCAGCCCACCAGCCGCCACTGGTTCGCGGGCACGCGCCGAAGTTGCGCTTCGCTCACCCGGGCGGCAGCAATCCGCCAACCATTGTGATTCATGGCAGCCGTACCAGGCACATTGCCGACAGCTATCGCCGCTACCTCGAAAACTTCTTCCGCAAACGCTACAAACTCGAAGGCACGCCAGTACGTATCGAGTTCCGCGAGAGCGAGAACCCGTTTGCCGGGCGCAAGAATGTGCTGACCGAACGCCAGGTCAAGAAACGCAAGCGTCTGATGGGGCATGCCAAGCGAAGGTAGTGCCCCTCAAGGCGGTGAGCAACCCTGATTTCCTTTCCCCCGCAAGTCAGGGCAAGCTGCCGGGAAGGCGGATGCGGGCGTTCTTGGGCTTGATCCAGATGTCGGCCCGTTCATCCGTACCAGACCAACAAATTCGATGTCGTCAACGCCATACAACCCAGCTTTGGTCACGGCGGCCATTTTGTCCGGTGGAGCGGGCCGGCGGCTTGGTGGGCGCGATAAAGGCCTCGAATTGCTGGCGGGGCGCCCGATGATCAGTCACGTCATTCAGGCGATCCGCCCACAGGCGTCGAATCTGCTCATTTGTACTAGTAGAAACATCAGCTTGTACGCACAATTTGCGGTAACTTGTAGCGACCAGGTCGGAGGGTTTGCCGGACCGATGGCAGCGATCGTCAGCGCGCTGAAGGCCTGTTCTACGCCGTGGCTCTTGACCACTCCGGTCGATTGCCCGAGACCGGCGTCCAGATTGGCTATACGATTGCACGCGGCCAATGCACGCGTGGCTGTCGCGCACGATGGCAGTCGTCGCCAGCCACTGTTCGCCCTCTATCGTCGCGAAGTCGCCGCCACGGCGGAATCTGCGCTCGCGGCAGATATGGGTGTATGGCAATGGCAAGACGCGCTTGGCGCTGTCGCCGTGGATTTTTCGGCAGTTGCCAATTCGTTCGTCAACCTCAATACGCGAGAGGATTTTCGACAGTGGGAGCGGGCCAATGAAGAATGAAGGCTTACCGCTTGCCATCGGCTTGGGGCTGCAAGCCGCCCAAACGCGCGTTGTCGATATCGCCACAACATACCGGCTTCCGGTCGAAGACGTTCCTCTGGTTCGTGCGCTCGGGCGAGTACTTGGCGCCGACGTGCCCGCACCTCGCAATGTTCCGGGTTTCCGCAACTCGGCGATGGATGGTTTTGCAGTGCGCGCTTGCGATCTGCCGGAATCCGGAACCAAATCATTCCGGTTGCGCGGTGAAATTCTTGCCGGCGCCGACCAGTCGATCACTGTCGGCATCGACGAATGCGTGCGCATCACCACCGGAGCCGCGCTACCGGCGGGTGCCGACACCGTCGTCGTGAAGGAAAATGCGCTTGCTCAGGGTGAGCAAATCGAAATCGCTTCAGGCACGCAGGCAGGCGCAAACGTACGGGCAGCCGATGAAGACTTCCGCGCCGGGGAACGTGCGTTGAACCGCGGCACGCGGCTGGCACCCGCACACGTTGCTGCTCTTGCCGCGTTCGGTCTCGCTTCAGTTGCGGTTGCAAAAAAGCCACACGCGATTCTGCTGACGACGGGCAACGAACTGACGCCACCCGGCGAGGCGTTGAGCGCGGGGAGGATATACGACAGCAATCGCTTCAGTCTCGGCGGCCTGCTGGAACAACATGGTACGCAACTGGTTCGCCACGAACGCCTTCGCGATGATCCCGTCTTGTTGCGTGAAGCCTTGATCCAGGCAAGCAGCGACGCGGACATCATCGTGAGCAGCGGCGGAGTGTCGGTGGGCGAGGCGGATTTCATGCCACGACTCGTGGAAAAAATTGGCGAGGTGTTTTTCTGGAAGGTCCGGATGCGACCGGGCATGCCGGTCCTTTTCGGTCGCATCGGCAAAGCGCTGATCTTTGCGCTGCCGGGAAATCCGGTTTCCGGGGTTGCCACGTTCCTGACCATGGTAAGGCCCGCGATCGATGCGATGACCGGCGCAACAGGCGCTACCGGCCCGCTGCGGGCCCGCCTGACGCGCGCCATACACAAAAGCCATTCGCGTACGGAATTCCAGCGCGCAAGCCTGACCTGCGACGATCACGGCGTGATGAGATCAACGCCGGTCGAGCGCCAGGGCTCCGGCATGTTGAGTGGCTTGACTCAGGCCGATGTCCTGGTCGTGTTGCCTGAATCCACCCACGATTTCGCTGTCGATACGGTTGTTGAAGTGTTGCCGCTTCCCGGCTGGCCGCATTAGCACGAGTACAATTGCGCCATGTCCGCGATCCACGAACGATCCGCCCCGACCCCCGCGACCGTGATCGAACAGATCCCGCCCGATGAGGCGGCACGTCGTCAAGGCGAAGGCGCCATCCTGTTCGATGTGCGTGAGCAAGACGAGCGCGCAGGTGGCACTCCCGAGGGTGCGATCGGCCTTCCGCTTGGGTTGATCGAGCAACGCATCGCCGAGTTTGCCCCACGCCACGAAACGCCGATCCTTGCGATCTGTGCGACAGGCCGGCGCTCGCTGGTCGCCGCACAGACGCTGCGTTCGCTCGGTTATGCGAACACCGTTTCCGTGCAAGGCGGGTTCGTGCGCTGGCAGGCGGAAAAACTGCCGGTTCGATACGATGTTTTCGATGCCGACGCAGCAGAACGCTATTCTCGCCATTTGTTGCTGCCGGAGGTTGGTGCTGCCGGCCAGATCAAACTCGGTCAGACGCGCATCGCAATGACTGGTGCCGGCGGGCTGGGTGCGCCCGCCGCACTGTATCTGGTCGCCGCGGGGGTGGGGACGCTGACCTTGATCGACGACGACAAAGTGGAGAAATCCAATTTGCAACGTCAGGTTCTTCACGCGGATGCGCGCATCGGCATGGCCAAGACGCAATCGGCGCAGATGACCTTGGCCGGACTCAACCCGCGCGTGCGCATCGAAACGAAGAACACACGCTTGCGCGCGACCAACGTGGAAGCCTTGATTCGCGACCACGACGTGGTCATCGATGGCAGCGACAATTTTCCGACACGTTATCTGCTCGATGCTGCATGTCGTCGCTTGAGGATCCCGCTGATTTACGGAGCCGTGCATCGCTTCACCGGACAGGTCAGCGTATTCGACGCGCGCCGAGAAGACTCTCCATGCTACCGCTGCCTGTTCCCGGAACCGCCCGATGCCAGGGACGCGCCAAACTGCGCAGAAGCCGGCGTGTTGGGCGTGCTTCCCGGAATCATCGGATTATTGCAGTCAAGCGAGGCGTTGAAACTCGCTCTCGGCATCGGCGAGCCGCTTGTCGGGCGCCTTTTGTGTTTCGATGCCCTGGCTGCGCGCTTCCGCGAGCTTCGGCTGCCGCGCGATCCGGCATGCCCGGGTTGCGGTGCCAACGCCGAATTCTCAGGTTATGAGGATATTGCGCAGATTTGCGCCGCTCATGATTGACGTCGGAACCTTGCAGAAGAAGAGATGTATCTGCCAACGATGACAGCAAGGACGCGAAGTGGGAATTGAATCGGCTTCTGCCTTCCCCTGCCGGGAGCAGGTGGCACGAAGCGCCGGATGAGGGCCGAATGAGCAATTGAGCTGCAAGTTGTCGTGTTCCGATCTCGATGCGGGACTCGCAGCGACAATTCTCCTGTCGCAGGAACAGGGCACAATTGAGCGTCGACACGCATCGGTGTCCGACTTTTGGCAGCGGCGACGCAAACAGAGGCTACCGAACTTGTTCGGTCAGCAAACCGCTGAGTTGGCTCATGTCGCTGAACGAGACGACCCCGGACAAAACGGGTTCCATCGGTTCTCGGCTATACCAGTACGCTTGCATGCCGGCATTGCGCGCGGCCTGAATCCCGAGTTCGCTGTCTTCGACAACCGCGCAGTTTTCGGGTGCGACGCCCATGGCTTTTGCAGCGTGCAAGAACAGGCCGGGGTCCGGCTTCCATGAACCGACGACATAGGAACTGAAAATGTTTTCGCCAAAGAACCGCTCCAGTTCGGTCAGTTGCAAGGACTGCCGGATTTTTTTTGGCGGTCCGCTGGATGCGACGCACTTCGGCAGTGCGATGCATGAAAGCGCCTGCTCGACTCCGGGTACGGATTCGAGTCGTTCGTCAAAGAGATTTTCCAGCAAGGCGCGATATTCGACAACGAACGATTCTCGCAGTTGGATTTCGTGGCGCGCCTCAAGCGACGCGCACACATTCGCCAATTTCCAGCCCTTGTATTCGCGTTCGAGCGATGCGGCGGTACGTGTCACGCCGTAATCGCGCAGCATTATTTCAAGACCCAGATTGGCGAGCGGTTCGCTGTCGACAAGAGTTCCATCGCAATCGAAGATGACGCATTCGATCACGGGTTCTTGCCCGCGTCTCGTTGCCTTGCCGCGAACGCGGCAAGCTGTTCAGGTGTCGCAGGCTTCTGGTGTTTTGCGCTCCACTGCGCGAACGGTTCGCCGTAGATGCGCTCGCGAGCCTCATCCTTGCTCAGTTCGAGCCGGTGCTGGAGAGCGGCATCTCGATACCAGTCGGCAAGGCAGTTGCGACAGAAACCGGCCAGTATCATCAAATCGATGTTCTGCACATCAGCCCGTTCGACGTTCAGGTGGCGCAACAGGCGACGAAACGTAGCGGCTTCGATTTCGGTAGTGGTGTCCATCGTTCATCTCCGGCGTCGTCGCGCGACAGTGTAACCGCTGAGAGTTTGAGCGCAGCCGTTGCAACCGCCATAATGCGGCTCTTTTTCGTTGATGGCGTCCCATGGTCGCGAAGATTCTGGATGGCAAGCGTATCGCCAGCGAGTTGCTCGACGACCTGCGCGCGCGCGTTGCGCTGGGTGTCGCGCAGGGCAGGGCGGCACCTGGCCTGGCGGTGGTGCTTGTTGGCGACGATCCGGCATCTTCGGTTTACGTGCGCAACAAGCGGCGCGCCTGCAAGCATGTCGGGTTTCGCTCCCTGGATTTCGATTTGCCAGCAAGCGCGAGCGAGCAGGAACTGACGCAGCTCATCGACCAGCTCAATGCCGATCCGCAGATCCACGGCATCCTCGTGCAATTGCCGCTTCCGGCGCATATCGACGCCAACCCATTGATCAACCGCATCGACCCGAACAAGGACGTCGATGGATTTCATCCGGAAAATATCGGTCGCCTGGCGTTGCGACAGCGCGGCTTGCGTCCTTGTACTTCCAAAGGCGTCATGACGCTTCTGGCCAATACGGATCGCCCGGTACGCGGGCAAACAGCCGTTGCGGTGGGCGTTTCCAATCACGTCGGTCGGCCGCTTGCATTCGAACTGCTGCTGGCCGGGTGCACGACGATTTGTTGCCACAAGTTTTCGCGCGACATGCCGGACATGATCGCGCTCGGCGATATCGTCATTGTCGCGGTGGGCAAGCCGGGCCTGGTCAAGGGCGAATGGATCAAGCCGGGCGCAGTCGTTATCGACGTCGGCATCAATCGCCTCGACGACGGCTCCCTGACCGGCGATGTGGTGTTTGATTCCGCCGCCGAGCGGGCATCGTGGATAACTCCCGTGCCGGGTGGGGTCGGCCCGATGACCGTGGCGACGCTGATGCAGAATACGGTCGAAGCCGCGCAGCTATTGGCCAATCAAGAATAGGCTTTTGCGCATTCCAATGGCGCGAAGTCCGCCGCGCCGGTATAATTCCGCGATTAACTTCCGCGCGAGGAGCGGTATGCGCATTCTCACCGAGGCGCTCACTTTCGACGACGTCTCGCTCGTCCCCGCCTACTCGAACGTCTTGCCGCGCGACGTCGATTTGTCCACGCGCCTGACCCGCGATATCCGCCTGAAGATTCCGGTACTGTCGGCTGCGATGGATACCGTCACCGAAGCGCGCCTGGCCATCACGATGGCCCAATGCGGCGGCATTGGCATCATCCACAAGAACATGCCGGTCCAACAGCAGGCAGCCGAAGTGCGCCTGGTGAAGAAATTCGAGGCCGGCGTGATCCGCGACCCGATCACGGTGTCGCCGGATACGTCGATTCGCGAAGTCATGAACATCGTGGGTGCGCGCAACATTTCAGGCGTTCCGGTGGTTGAAGGCGAGCAGCTCGTCGGCATTGTCACCAGTCGCGACCTGCGTTTCGAGACGAAACACGATGACCCGGTGCGCAACATCATGACGCGCAAGGATCGCCTGATCACGGTGAAGGAAGGCGCCCCCGAGGACGAAGTCCTGCAATTGCTGCACAAGTACCGCATTGAAAAAATTCTGGTCGTCAACGATGAGTTCCAGTTGCGCGGTCTGATCACGGTCAAGGACATCCAGAAAGCGCGCGACAATCCGAATTCCGCGAAGGACAGCCACGAGCGCCTGCGCGTCGGAGCGGCGGTCGGTGTCGGAGGCGACACCGAGCAACGCGTTGCGGCGCTGGTCGAAGCCGGAGTGGACGTCCTTGTGGTCGATACCGCACACGGTCATTCGCAGGGCGTGATCGAGCGCGTTGCCTGGGTCAAGCGCGAATTCCCGATGATGTCCGTGGTTGGCGGCAATATCGTCACCGCCGACGCGGCAAAGGCATTGGTCGACGCGGGTGCCGACGCGATCAAGGTCGGGGTTGGGCCGGGATCGATCTGCACCACGCGCATGATTGCCGGCGTCGGCGTGCCGCAGATTTCCGCGGTGAACATGGTGGCCGAGGCGATCCAGGGTAGCGGTGCGTGCCTGATTGCCGATGGTGGCATCCGCTATTCCGGCGATATCGCCAAGGCGTTGGCTGCCGGCGCCAACTGCGTGATGATAGGCGGCATGTTTGCCGGCACCGAGGAAGCGCCCGGCGAAGTCGAGCTGTATCACGGGCGTTCGTACAAGAGTTACCGCGGCATGGGCTCGCTCGGCGCGATGCAGATGGGTTCGAAGGATCGTTATTTCCAGGATGAGGCCGATGCCGACAAACTGGTTCCGGAAGGCATAGAAGGTCGCGTGCCGTATCGCGGACCGCTGCGCAATATCGTTCATCAGTTGATCGGCGGCTTGCGTGCCGCGATGGGCTATGTCGGTTGCGCGAACGTCGACGAAATGCACAGCAAGCCGCAATTCGTGCGCATCACCGGCGCCGGCGTACGCGAGTCGCATGTGCACGATGTGACGATCACCAAGGAAGCGCCGAATTACCGGCTCGATTGAAAAATCCCTTGCCGGTGCATGGCGAATTGTTCGATGCCAAAAGCTGACCCGATGACCTCGCCCGCCAATATCCATCGCGACAAGATCCTGATCCTCGATTTCGGTGCGCAATACACGCAACTGATCGCGCGGCGTATTCGCGAGATCGGTGTGTATTGCGAAATCTGGGCGTGGGATCATGACCCTGCGCAGATCGCGGCGTTCGGGGCGAAGGGCATTATTCTCTCCGGCGGCCCTGAATCGACGACCCTGGCGGATGCGCCGCGCACGCCAGCGGAAGTGTTCGATGCTGGCCTGCCAATTCTCGGCATCTGCTATGGCATGCAGACGCTGGCGGCGCAGCTCGGCGGCACTACCGAAAGCGCCGACGCGCGCGAATTCGGCCATGCAAAAGTCGATATTGTCGCAGCGGATCGCCTGCTGGCCGGATTGACCGATCACGCGCCGGCGCAGGCGCTGGATGTATGGATGAGTCATGGCGATCACGTCGCGACTGCGCCCCCGGGGTTTGTGGTCACGGCACGTACCGGGCGCGTACCGGTTGCCGCCATGGCCGACGATGCCCGCCGCTGGTATGGCGTGCAGTTCCATCCCGAGGTGACGCACACGAAGCAGGGCAGTGCGCTGCTGCGGCGTTTCATTACCGATATTTGCGGCTGCGCCACGTTGTGGACCGCGGCCAACATCATCGATGACCAGATTTCGCGCGTGCAGGCACAGGTCGGCGATGATCAAGTGCTGCTCGGCCTGTCCGGTGGCGTCGACTCCTCGGTGGTTGCGGCACTGTTACATCGTGCGATCGGCGAGCGTCTGACCTGCGTGTTTGTCGACACCGGCCTGCTGCGCTGGCACGAAGGCGATCAGGTCATGGCCATGTTTGCCGCCGAGGCCGACAGCGGCGGCATGGGTATCCGCGTGATTCGCGTGGATGCGCGCGAGCGCTATTTCGCCGCACTGCGTGGCGTCGACGACCCCGAAACCAAGCGCAAGATCATCGGCAAATTGTTTGTCGATATCTTCGACGAAGAATCCTCGAAGCTCACCGCAAACGGTGCCGGTGCCGTTAAATGGCTGGCGCAGGGCACGATCTATCCGGATGTGATTGAATCGGCCGGTTCGACCACGGGCAAGGCGCATGTGATCAAGTCGCACCACAATGTCGGCGGTTTGCCCGAGCGCATGAACCTGAAACTGGTCGAACCCCTGCGTGAACTGTTCAAGGATGAAGTGCGACGCATCGGCGTCGAACTCGGCTTGCCAAAAGTGATGGTTTATCGGCATCCGTTTCCGGGGCCGGGGCTGGGCGTACGCATGCTCGGCGAAATCCGCCCCGAATGCGTCGAGCTGCTGCAACGTGCCGACGACATCTTCATCGGCGAATTGCGCAAGCACGGGTTATACGATCAGGTCAGCCAGGCCTTCGCGGTCTTCCTGCCGGTCAAATCAGTCGGCGTGGTCGGCGATGCGCGCGCGTATGAATGGGTGATCGCGTTGCGCGCCGTGGAGACCATCGACTTCATGACCGCACGCTGGGCACGCCTGCCATATGAATTCCTTGAGCTTGTTTCATTGAGAATTATCAATGAGATAAAAGGTATTTCTCGTGTTGTTTATGATATCAGCGGCAAGCCACCGGCCACGATTGAATGGGAATAGACGTGGACGCGGGGTTCGATGCCGACGATACGCAGTTCATGCATCGCGCACTCGAGCTGGCGCATCACGCCCAGACCGAACACGCCGAAGTGCCCGTGGGGGCCGTGCTGGTTCGCGACGGGCAGATCATCGGCGAAGGCTGGAATCGAAGCATCGGCAGCAACGACCCCAGCGCGCACGCCGAGATTGGCGCGCTGCGCGATGCGGGCAACCGGGTCGGCAACTACCGATTTCCCGATTCAACCCTGTACGTGACGCTTGAACCGTGCGTCATGTGCGCCGGTGCCATCGTGCATGCACGCGTCGCGCGTGTCGTCTTCGCCGCGGCCGACCCGAAAACCGGCGCTGCCGGCAGTGTGTTCGACACATTGATTTCGCCGTTGCACAATCACCGCGTCGACGTAGCCGGTGGTTTGTGCGAAGCGGAAGCCGGACAGATGCTCAGACAGTTTTTTCGGCAGCGGCGCTGAGCGCACCGCGCATCAGCGATTCGGCGCAGGCGAGATTGCCAGCGAGCCTGAGCGATTGGCAATCCGAAGGCCCAATGCGTCAGGCGCACATGATCGCACTATCGCGCCCGTGATGACCACGCGGAGACCTCCAAGCCGAGATCTCGCCAATCGGGCTCACCCGCAACGCAACTTTCAACGCTTCCGCACAGTCTTGCTCGACGAATCAAATATTCTTCGGTGCGGATTTGCCCGCCACGTTTGTCAACTCTTGAATCGGACGCGTTCCGTGAAAGCGCTAATTTGGGATGTCGATGGTCTCAGTCGCGTTGGCCGCTCAGGCGACATCGCCGTACGCTGCGTCGTGACCGTTGCGGCCGCGAGGCGTGTCGTGTACCCATTCGCGCCGAGGTCAGGCGACTGCGATTGATGCGGACATACTCTCCAGATTCGCGCGTCGAATGCGCAACGGCTGAGCCGTTACGCATAGAAGCGTTTGTCGCCGGTGCCGGATTCGCACCACACCGCCACGACACCTATACGCTTGCCTGGACGCTCAAGGGAGTGCAGAGCTTCTGCTATCGGCGCACGCAACGGCATTCGCTCCCCGGCGGCTTGGTCGTGTTGCATCCGGACGAACTTCACGATGGGCGCGCGGGGACCGACGAAGGTTTGCTGTATCGGTCCATCTATGTCGAACCTGCACTGATTCAAGACGTGCTGGGAGGGCGATCGCTGCCGTTTCTGGAATCCGGTACGTCGACCGACCCGCGCCTGATGCGAGCGCTGCGCCCGCTGTTGGAGGAATACCAGCGACCACTGGACCGTCTGGAGCTGCAGGATGCCTTGTACGAACTTTCCGTCGCACTTTGCGAGGTCTGCGGCAATCCTCGCCGGCTGCCACGTGCAGATTTCGGGTCGGCCGAAACCGCACGCCAGTATTTGCTCGAACATTGGGACCAACCGCTGGGGCTGGACACGCTGGAACGGATCGCACAGCGCGACCGCTGGAAATTGTCACGGGATTTCAGGGCATTGTTCGGGACCAGTCCCTACCGGTATCTGAGCATGCGCAGGCTCGAAAAGGCCCGTGAACTTATGCTCGAGGGATGCTCGTTGGCCGACGTCGCGGCGGCGTGCCGGTTCTCCGATCAGAGCCATTTCACGCGGCAGTTCCGCAAGGCCTTCGGCATCACGCCGGGGCAATGGACCGCGTGCGTTCGACCAGGAGCCGCACGCACGATCGTTCTATAACCGCCCGTTGTCGGACACGTAACCTGTGGCTGACACACACCACGGCGGTCCATCCAATGAAAATGTCGAACAGACAAGTTGCCCTGGCCGAAGTGATCGGCTTTTCGGTTTTGGCGGTCGGCTCAAAGCTGGCGCTCGATCCGGTCACCTGGCGGTTTTCCGGCCCCATCACGCTGTTGTTCACATTGATCGTACTGGCCGCATACCGCCGCTGGCGCGGGCAGTCCTGGCGCGATTTGGGATTCCGTCCGCTTCCCGGACTCAAGTCGAAGCTGTTGCTGTTGCCGCAGATCCTGCTTGGAGTCGCGGCCATCCTTGGCACGGGTCTGGCCGTCGCAAAGCTGGGCGATGCCCTGGCAATCCCATTCATGCAGCACGTTGCGGACCGCGTGCAGGAGCGCTGGGGCAATCTCCGCGGCAACCTGCCGTTGTACCTGCTGTGGCTGTCGCTTGCCTGGGTCAGCGCCGGTTTCGGTGAGGAAACATTTTTCCGTGGCTTCTTGATCGGCCGACTCGGCGATGCCCTTACCGGGTTGCGGTTCGGTCGCGCGCTGGCAGTCGTCGTATCGGCGCTCTTTTTCGGCGTATGTCATATTTACTACCAGGGATTGCGGGGCCTGTTCATGGCCGGATCGATCGGGCTCGTCCTCGGGCTGTTGTTTCTGCTTTACAGGCGCAATCTCTGGCCGTTGGTCGCCGCGCACGCACTCGTCGATACGTTGATGTTCACGGCGATCTTCTTGAACCGGGACATCTGACGACGGGCTCTGCGCCTTTTGTACAGCGGACGGCGGCGATCATCATGCGTGCTGCACCCGTTCAATCGCTGCCGCATCAGGACCGTATCGCGGGCCGGTGTCGCTTTCGCGCAGGCACAGCGGCCCTTCTGTTCCATACCAGCCCAGATGCAACGCGAGCGCCGCCACCTCGCCGATAATCAGCAACGCTGGCGAACGCAATTCGAATCGACCGGCCAGTTCCAGAACGTCGTCCAGCGTTCCCACCAGCACGCGTTGATCGGGGCGCGTGCCGTTCTCGATCAAGGCGATCGGCGTTTTCGCTGCGCGACCGTGTTCGAGCAGGTTTTTGCGCACAGCGTCCAATTGCGCCACGCCCATGTAAATCGCCAGGGTCTGGCGTTCGCCGGCCAGCTCGCGCCAGTCGAGCGTGTCCAGCGATTGCTTGCAGTGTGCGGTAAGCAGCCGGACCGATTGCGCATGCTCGCGATGGGTCAGCGGTATGCCCGCATAGGCCGCGCAGGCGACGGCGGCGGTGATGCCGGGCACGACTTCGTAATCGATGTCATGGGCACGCAGGAATTCCAGTTCCTCGCCGCCGCGCCCGAACACGAACGGATCGCCGCCTTTCAGACGTACCACGACGCATCCGGCACGCGCATGCTCGAGCATCAGCGCATGAATCCGGTCCTGGGTCGCATGATGCTTGCCGACCGGCTTGCCCACATCGACATACAGCGCATCGCGACGTGCCAGATCGAGAATTCCGCTGGTGACCAGGCGATCATGCAGGATCACGTCGGCCTGGTTGAGCAGGCGCAGTGCACGCAATGTGAGCAGGCCCGCTTCGCCCGGACCTGCGCCGACCAGCGCCACACGCCCGCGGCCTGGCGCAGCCGGTTCGTGCAATGCGCGGTGCAGTTCGCGTTCCGCAGCGACGGCGTCGCCCTTGCACAGCGCAGGCAGGACGGGGCCTTCCAATAGCCTTTCGTAGAAGCGCCGCCGCATTCGTGCATCGCGCAACCGCGTACGGATTGCGGATCGCTTGCGCGCAAGCAGGGCAGCCAACGGTCCGAGCGCGTGATCGAGCAACACCTCCAGGTGCTCGCGCAGCCGGCGCGACAGCATCGGCGCGGCACCGCCCGAAGAGATCGCCACCAGCAGCGGGGCGCGATTGACGATGGCAGGGACGTGAAAACTCGACAAGGCCGCATCGTCGACGACATTGACGAAAATCCGTCGTTGCGCCGCTGCCGCCGCGACGCGCCGGTTGGTTTCGGCGTTGTCCGTGGCGGCAATCACCAGCCACACGTCGTCGAGCCAGTGCTCCTCGAATTCACCCGGCAGATATTCAATTTGCTGCGACGCGATCCCCTTTGCCAGTCGCGAACTCACCGCAGGCGCACCAAGGCGGACCCTCGCCCCTGCCTTGAACAGCGCTTCAGCCTTGCGTGTGGCTACATCGCCTGCACCGACCACGAGTGCGGTACGTGTCGACAAGTCTGCAAACAGCGGGTACAGCTTCACCGGATCACCTCTCGAAAAACAGGCGCAGTGCCGCCGCTTCCGACGACAGGAAAATCGATCGCGACAAGCAAAAACGCGGATTCGGCCACACGCGCACGACAAGCTTCAATTCGCGTGCGCGTGCTTGCCTGGGCCGAAGGCGCGCGTCGCGGTAGTCACCGCAGACGTACTTTCACCGCACCGTATGCGGCCTGTCGGCATCGAGCAAATAGCGTTTGCGCAGACGCATATGCCGTTGACTCATGTTGGCGACAACCGAAATTCATCGGTAGGCCCGCATGCATCGACAGTGACGGACCGATTCAAGCCGGCATGCACGGTGCCGATCGGGCGTTTTCGTCGACCGATTCCGATCGCACTAAGGTGCGGACGTATAGACGTCCAAAACAAAACCCGCTATGCTCGGCCATGGCGGCTGGTACCGCCCGAGCCGCGGAGTCCGTCATGAATCCCATTCGCATGCTGTGTTGTTGTCGTCGACCGGTAGCACCGCTTCCGTTGCGACACCGACAACCCATGCGAATACGATCATGACCCTGACCCAACTGCGCTATTTCATCGCCATTGCCGATTCCGGCCTCAACATCACCAGTGCCGCCGAACGGGTACACGCCACACAGCCTGGCCTGAGCAAACAACTGCGGCAACTCGAAGACGAACTGGGATTCCAGCTTTTTTCACGCAAGGGCAAGAGTCTGCAAGCGATCACCCCGGCAGGGGAACGCGTGCTGGAACGGGCGCGTGTGGTGACTGCAGAAACCGCGAATATCCGTTCCATTGCAGCAGATCTGCGCGGCGAGGAGGGCGGCGAGCTCGCCATCGCCACCACGCATACCCAGGCGCGCTTTGTCCTGCCCGCCGCCATTGCCGCACTCAAGCAGCGCTATCCGGGAGTGAATGTGCGCCTGCAACCACTGGGCGATGCCCAGGTGATGGGCGCGTTCGAGCGCGGCCAAACGGATCTTGCCATCATCAGCACCAGTGCGGCGGCTCCCGCAGGCGGTCTGGCCGTGCCGCTGTTCCGCTGGCGTCGCGCCGTGGTCGCTCCGCGCGATCATGCTTTGGCCGGACGTCGACAGGCGTTGACTCTGGCCGATCTGGCGCGTTATCCACTGGTCGGTTACGAATCCTCGCTGCGTCCCGAATCGTCGCTGCGCCAGGCGTTCGCCGCCGCCGGCGCGATACCGACCTTCGCCTGCACCTCGCGCGATGCGGATTTGATCATGACCTACGTTCAGGCGGGGCTCGGCGTCGGCATACTCGCCGAGATGGCCTTGCTTGGCGAACAATCGCGGGGTCTGCGGGTGCTTGATGCGGCGCATTTGTTTCCGGAGTGCACGACGTGGCTGGTACTTCGCCGCGACCGTGTGCCGCGCAGTTACGCGCTGGCACTGGTGGAACTGATCGCGCCCCAGCTGGATCGTCGCGATCTTGCGCGCGCGGTCGCTGGCGAACTGCCGGAGCAGTGGCCGCCGCCGCCGCAATGGTCCGGTCTTGAGCACGGCCTGATCACTGGTCGAAGTGCAGTCCGCATTCCCGCTTGAGGCCGAAAAAACGCGTTTCCTCCTCGAGCATGCCCGGCTGCCATGGTTGCGTGGTATGCACATCGCCGATGGAGATGTATCCGCGTTCCCATAGCGGATGCCGCGGCAGATCGTGTTCCTGCAGATAGTGCCAGACATCGCGGTCGCTCCAGTCGGCGACGGGATGAAACTTCCAGCGCCCGCCCCGAAGCTCCAGAAAATCGATATTCCGCCGCGACGCACTCTGGCTCCGGCGCAAGCCGGCGATCCAGGTCAGTGCCGCCAGATCGTCGAGCGCATGTTGCATGGGCTCGACCTTGCGCATGCGGTTGTAGCGTTCGATACCTTCCACGCCGTGTTCCCACAACCTTCCGAAACGTGCCTCCATCCATGCCGCACCCATCGCCGGGGAATAGACCTTGAGATTCAGTGCCAACCGTTGCGTCAGCGTGTCAATGTAGCGATAGGTTTCCGGGAAAAGGTAGCCGGTGTCGATCAGGATGACCGGAATATCCGCGCGGACGCGCGTGAGCAGGTGCAGAATCGCGGCCGACTGCGCGCCGAAACTCGAGGAAAGCACTTGCTCATCGGGCAATGTCGCCAGCGCCCAGGCGACGCGGTCACGAATGCCCTGATGGCCGATCCAGGTGTTGAGTTCACTGCGTGCACGCGCATCTTCGGCGGCGCTGATCAGGTCCGGAGGCATCATGTCGTCGTTTCCGAGGCAATCCTGGGCTTGGGAGGTTGTGCAGGCGCCACGATGCCTACGCGGATCAGGAAATCACCGAACCCTTCGGTGCCTTCACGCCCGGCGGCATAGCGCGCCAGAAGCGGCGCAAGGCTTTGCAGGATTTCGGCCTCGTCGACGTTTTCGCGGTACGCAGTGTTCAAGCGCTGACCGCGGGCATCTGCGCCAAGCATCAGGTTGTAGCGTCCGGGCGCTTTGCCGACCAGGGCGATTTCACCAAGATACGGTCGTGAACAGCCGTTCGGGCAGCCGGAAACGCGCAAGCTGATCGGCTCGTCGCGCAGGCCGTGACGATCGAGCAGCTCTTCGAGCTTGCTCAACAGATGCGGCAGATACCGCTCGGCCTCGGCCATCGCCAACGCGCAGGTCGGCAGCGCCACGCAGGCAAGCGCACGCAGGCGCATGGGCGTTGCCCGACAATAGCCGTCAAGACCGTGAGCGGCTACCAGGGCTTCGATTTGCGCGCGTTGTGTCGGTTCGATACCGGCGATGACGAGATTCTGGTTCGGGGTCAAACGGAATTCGCCGCGATGAATCCGGGCGATTTCACGCAGACCGGTCAAATGCGTGGCTCGATCCCGATCCACGATACGCCCGGCTTCGATGCGCAAGGTCAGATGTTCGCGCCCGTCTTCGCCGCGACTCCAACCGAAACGGTCGCCATTGTGTTCGAACGCGAACGGCCTCGGTGGCGAGAACGTGAGTCCTGCGCGACGTTGTACTTCGGTCCTGAACCAGTCGATGCCACGATCGTCGATCGTGTATTTCAGACGCGCGCGCTTGCGGTTCGAACGATTGCCAAAATCGCGCTGGGTCGTGAGCACGGCTTCGGCAACCGCGACAACATCTTCTGCCTGGACGTATCCGAGCATGCTGGCCAGACGCGGATACGTGTCGGCATCACCATGTGTCGCACCCATGCCGCCACCGGCAAGCACGTTGAATCCAGTCACGCGAGCGTCATCGACAATGGCGATAAAGCCCAGATCGTTGGCGAAAACATCGACGTCGTTGCGCGGCGGAATCGCAAACGCAATCTTGAATTTGCGCGGCAGGTACGTTGTGCCGTACACCGGCTCGTCTTCCTCGCCGCTGCCGGCGACCTGTTTTTCATCCAGCCATATTTCGTAGTACGCGCGCGTTTTCGGTAGCAGGTGCGTTGCCAGTGACTGCGCCGTTGCGTACACAGCCGCATGCGCGCGCGATTCGAGCGGATTCGCCGCGACCAGCACGTTGCGATTCACGTCACCGCACGCGGCGATCGTATCGAGCAGCGCCGCATTCAGCGCCTGCAGTGTCGTTTTCAGCTCGCGCTTGATGATCCCGTGAAGCTGGAATGTCTGGCGCGTGGTCAGACGCAAACCGGCATTCGCGTAACGTGCGGCGATTGCGTCGAGTTTGAGCCACTGCTGCGGTGTGGCCACACCGCCGGGCAGGCGTGTGCGGATCATGAACTGATACGCCGGTTCAAGCTTCTGCAGGCGGCGTTCGTCGCGCAGGTCGCGATCGTCCTGCTGGTAACTGCCATGGAACTTGACCAGTTGCGTGTCGTTCTCGGCAATGGCGCCGGTGACCGGGTCGGACAGGCTTTCGACCAGCGTGCCGCGCAGCCGGCGGCTGTCGCGCTTGATGATCTCGACCGCAGAGGGCGGGGTAGCGGTCTGGTCCATCAGTAGACATCCCGTGCATAACGGTTTTCGCTGGCCAGGCGTGACAAATACGCTTCGGCATCCTCGACGCTTTTGCCGCCGTGCTCGGCCACGACGCCGCGCAATGCGGCGTGTACATCCTTGGCCATTTGCGTTGCATCACCGCAGACATAGACGTGCGCGCCCCCCTCAAGCCATTCATAAAGGGCACGGCCCTGACTGCGAATTCGATGTTGCACGTAAGTCTTCTCGGTCTGATCGCGCGAGAACGCAAGATCCAGACGCTGCAGTTCGCCACGCTTGAGCGCGCGCTGCCATTCGAGTTGATAGAGAAAATCCGAACGGAAATGCGGGTTGCCGAAAAACAGCCAGTTGCGTCCCGTCGCGCCGACGGCCGTGCGTTCCTGCATGAAGCCGCGATAGGGTGCCACGCCGGTGCCGGGGCCGATCATGATGACGTCTCGCGACGAATCCCGCGGCAAACGGAAGCGTTCGTTGACCTGCACATGGATCGGCACGCGAGCGTCCGCTTGCTGCATTGCCAGGAACTGCGACGCGGAGCCGACGTGGTCACGGTCAAACGCGGAATACGCCACCCTTGCGACAGTCAGGTGCGCCTCATCGTCGACGACTTTTTGAC
Organism: uncultured Pseudomonadota bacterium; assembly: GCA_963711075.1. Classification (GTDB taxonomy): domain Bacteria; phylum Pseudomonadota; class Gammaproteobacteria; order Xanthomonadales; family Rhodanobacteraceae; genus Rudaea. The sequence continues at coordinate 192,374 of CAVQCW010000005.1, forward strand.
TCGATGCGACGGAATACAAGCGCGGCGTCATTGGTCGCAGCGCGTCAACGAAGTCCTGTGCAGTCCAATCTGCCGGGAATCGGTGCAACACATCGACAATCTGGTAATCCGCAAGGAGTCGTGCAAGGGTTTGCGAATCCGCGATGATCGCATCCAGTTCGCCATGTCGCGCGCGCTGCGCGTGCGCAGCAAGAAATGGACGCGCCAAGCGTGTGATCTCGCGCTTGCCCAGCAGCCAGTCGCGCAGTGGTCGGGATTCGCCGGCAAGCTTTGCCGGGCAGTCCGGATTCAGTCCGAGCCTCGCCACAATTTCATGGACCAACGCATCCGGATTGCGCGGCCAGATGCCGATGGCGTCGCCTGGCTCGTAGCTCAACCCTGAATCGAGCAGCGACAATTCAATATGGCGTACGTCACGGTCGCTGCCTGACCCGGTAATCCGCTGGTTTGCCAGAACCGGCGCAGCAAACGGATGGTTGCGATCCCATAACGGCGTCGTGCGGGGCGGCCGCAACGGCGTCACGGTCGCCGATACGCCGGGCGACTGCAGCGCTTCTCTTGCATGCGCGAACGCCTGCTGCAACCAGGGCTGCGCCACACTATCGATATCAATGTCGGCATCGGCGCGAGCGAACAAGCGGGTCGCACCAAGTTCGCTCAGTCGGGCATCGACAGCGATTCCGACCGAACAGAATTTCTGGTAGCTGCTGTCGCCGAGTCCAAGCACGCCGAACTTGAGCTGGTCGAGCCGCGGCGCACGATTTCCCAGCAGCGATTCGACGAAATCGCGCGCGCCGTCCGGCGGATCGCCGTCGCCCTGGGTGCTGATGAGGACGTAGAGCAAGCGCTCGGACTTCAGTTCGCGCAACGAATATTCATCGGTTGGCACCAGGCGCACGCTCAAGCCGACGCTGTCTACTCGCTGCGTGAGCGTCTCTGCCAAACGCCTCGCATTGCCGGTCTGGCTGCCGACCAGGATCGTCAATCGTTCTGACTGCTGATCCGACGGGGTCGATGCCTGCGGCGATTCCGATGGCACATCCACGCGCACCGCGAGACCGGCTGCATATCCGGACAGCCAGTGCAGTGCCGATTCATCCAGACCGGCAACGAGGCGCGCGAGCAAGTGCGCCTTTTCTTCCGGCAACGGGTTTGGAACGCGTAGGGATTGCGTGGGCACGGGCGCTTCGAAAATCCGATCAGTGGATGCGGCGAAGCATAGGCACGGATCGACAGCAATTGAAAAGATCGTTGGTTATACGGACATGCGGGGCCGTTATCGGCGGATTGGCGTAGATCGTGCTTTGACCGCCATATCGGCTCTGTTCGCCGGTTTGACGTGGATATCCCTCAGTCGACTTGGGTAATAACCCCCAGAGCGTGTTTTCAAGCGATTTGCGACTAGGTTTGCGACACAAATTGACGTAAGTTCGGCAACACCAAGTGCATCGTCCGGTAGTACCGTTCGGAACATTTGGCTACCACAGGGGTAGAAATGAAAGCGGCTCACGAGATTCTGCGAAACATGCGACTCGCCAGCTTCGCGCTGGCCGGGCTGTTTTTTGCGGTCGACGCCACGGCCACGGTTTCTGTCAGCGTCAGTGGCAATGTGGCCACGGCGTTCGTGCAACTTCCAGACGCGAATACTCCAACGTACACGGCGACGGTGACGATCACGTTCGATGCGGTGAACAACCTTACCCCGGACAGCCTGAATCTGACCGCAGTGCTGATCGACCCGAACAATCCGCCGCCATTGCCTGCGCAGGTGAGCATCGATCCGGATTTTCCCGTGGTTATCGAGGTGGAACCCACGGTCGCCCTGTTCCGCAACGGCTTCGAGCCGGGACAGGTCGGAAATGGCAATCTCGATTTCCTCAACACCTATGAGTTCGAAATCGATACGCCGAATTTGACATGCGCCAGCGCGACCAGCACTACCGCCTGTACAAGGCCCCGCATGGCAGCAACACATTTGCCGACGTCACAGACGACTTGCTGAATGGCAGCGTTCGCGCACGCGGCCGTGGCGGAGCCTTTTCACGTTTTATGCTGGTCAAGGACGACCGGCCTCAATCCATACTCGGTTTGATACCACCGATTGCGCTGCAAAAATTGACCGACCTGGTATTCCGTCTGGCATCTTCGTCATCGGTGACCGGCACGTTGCTCACTACCCTGACGGATCTCTTGGCAATATCGCGGCCCGGATTTGACCACACTCGATATCAATGCTGCGTTGTTTGATCTGGATACATTCATCGCGGACATCACGGCGGCATCGAACAACAACGAGATCGCCAATGAATGGAACGCGGACCGCTCGCTGGTCAACGACGCCGGCGAATTGCTGAGCCTGGCGCAAACACTGCGCTTCAGCCTGACACTGCTGGAAAACGACGCGACTTTGCGCCAACTGAAACCCATGCCCGCACGATTCACAGCCTATCCGCCTGACCAAGCGGCGCTGGTTCGCATTCTCGAAGACGACACGGTCTACACGATTGGTCGGGTCAGCGAATGCGAGCTGTGCATCGAACATCCTTCGGTTTCGCGACGTCATGCCGAACTCGTCGGTACTTCCAGCGACCCGCCGAGTTGGAAACTTCACGATATCGGCAGCAAGAACGGACTTCGCGTCGACGGTCATTTGACGCTCAAGGCCAGCTTCACGGCAACGGTATGGTTCGCCGTGGGCGACGTGTATTGCTGGCTGGAGCTGATAGATGGCGCCGACGTTGCCAAGGCATTTGCGCGCGACGTCGACAAACGTGCGAATTCCAGGCAGTTGTCGGCTCGATTCACTCCGAAACTGGATATCGGCACGCTGATACCCCAGGCGCTGGATGTCGTGCTTGAACTGTCGGGCCTTGAGCGCGGTTTTGTGCTCTACGCACCGGCGGGGGAGCCTTTGCGCGTTCGCGCCAGTCGCGGCATCCAAATCGGAGAACTTTCCAAAGCCAGCTTCAGCGGCAGCGCCACGGCCGTCGACCAGGCGCTCGCAAAACATCATTCCGTGGTTTGTTGCGATACCAATGATTCGCCGTGGCTCGGACTGCAACCCAGCGTTCGTCTCGGAGGAATCCGCGCTCTGGTTTGCGTGCCTTTGCAGCTCTCCGACGGCAGCAGCGGAGTCATCTACGTCGACAGCAGAATGCCCGGCCCGCCGGTAACCCAGCTCGATCTGGAATTGATCGAGAACGTGGCCAACCACGCATCCAACGTGCTTGCCGTCAGTCTGTTGCAGGGCGAGGTGGATCGACTTCTGGCCTCCACCGCAGAAATTGACGAGTTGGCACCGCGCTGGGACGAATTGCGCGCGTTCTGACCTCACTTCATGAGCAACCCGGAGAATCTGCCGAACCGGCTTCAATCCGCGCGGATTGAAGCGCCCGCCGGCCGTTGTCGCCGCGATCCATAACGCGCTATCTTGGGAGCATGCCAGAAAATGTCGACATGGAGGCTGCCGCCAGCGAAGGCTCTGCGGCAACATCGACCGGCCAGCTTGGTCTGTATGAGCTGAGTTCCGGCGACACGCTGGCGGGCCGTTTTCGTATCGAATCGATGCTCGGCGTTGGCGGCATGGGCATGGTCTATCGTGCGCACGACCTGGCACTGGACGTGGACGTGGCGATCAAGCTGCTGCGCCCGGAGCTGGCGCGCCGGCCGGAATCGTTCGAGCGATTCCGCCAGGAATTGCTGCTTGCCCGCCAGGTATCGAGTGGGCATGTCGTGCGCATTCACGATATCGCGCAGGACACTGGGCGCTGGTTCATCAGCATGGATTTTATCGACGGGGAATCGCTGGAGCGCCGTCTCGACAACAATTCCAGACTGCCTACGGATCAAGCCCTGTCGATCGTGCACGACCTGCTCGATGGATTGATTGCGGCACACCGTTCCGGCGTGGTCCACCGGGATTTGAAGCCCGCAAATATCCTCATCGACAAGAACGAATGTGCCTTCATTACCGATTTCGGCGTCGCCCGCAGTCTTGGAACCACCGGCATGACGCATACCGGGATGATTGTGGGAACGCCGGAATACCTGTCGCCGGAACAGGCGCGCGGAGAACGTGTCGACGCACGCAGCGATCTTTACACGGTCGGATTGATCGCATTTGAAATGCTCGCCGGTGAACTTCCGTTCAATGCAGGCACGCCTGCCGAGTCGGTGATGCAGCGGGTCATGCGACCGCCACCTTCGTTGGCGACACGCCGCCCGGATTTGCCGCGCTGGATGCACGCGTTTCTGGATCGCCTGCTCAAGCTGAAACCGTCCCATCGTTTCGCCTCGGCGAGTGACGCGCTGCGCGCACTGGAGTCACGTCATGTGCCACGGCCGCCGCTCAATCGGCGCGCCTTGTTGCTGACGAGCCTGATTCTCGCATGCGTTGCGGGATCGGTTTACTGGGTCGGCAACTACCTGCACAAATTGCCGGCGCCTGTCACCGTTGTTCCGGCGACGCCGCAAGTGGCGTTGCTGCCCTTCATGACCGCAACCGGCGATCAAGAGCAGGCCGCGTTGGCGCACGCACTCAACGCACATCTGAATGCGTGGCTGCGCAGCGATGCGTCAATAGCCGTCGTCCCGCGCCGGCGCGTACTCCAGGCAATTGCGCGAACCGCACCCGACGTGAGCGGCGAGGCCTTGCTGCGCCTGCTTCCAGCCGTTGCGAATGCTGCAAATGCTTCACAAGTTATTGAAGGCAAATTGAGCAACGGCGAAGGCGGTTGGGTCCTGGATCTGGATTCTGTCGTCCCGGGCACTCCGGCGGCGACGCGTAAAGCGGTTTTGCAGGGCAGGGACGTTGCGGGATTGTTTGCCGCCTACGAGGCTGCGATGCCGGAATTTCTGGCAAGCGCAAACATTCGTACCGGCGCACCCCCTGTCATTGCGACCAACTCGCTGCTCGACTACGGACGTGCGTTGCTGGATACGGAGCAGCAAAAGACGGCGAACGCCGTGGAAACATTGGCGCACTACTCGAATTCAGACAGCCCGTTGCTCGCTGCCGAACTGCTTCAGGCGGAAGAAGCGGCAAACCAAAGCCTGCCGGCGCAGAACCTGCGCGCCCGAATCGTCAAGCATTATGGAAACGATCGAAGCCCGCTGGCGCAGGCTCTGTATGTCCGCGCCCTGTATGACGACGGCGATGACATGAAGGCAACCCATGCCTTGCAGATGGCACTGCAAGCATTTCCCCACGACCCCGAATTGATACTGGCCAAAGCGGACAATCTGCGTGCCAGCGACAAGCGCGATGACGCCATTGCATTGCTGCAGGATTATCTGACCGATGCCAGCGACGACGCGCAGGCGTGGTTCCTGCTGGGCCGTACCGCCATCGAAAACGGCAACGCCCGTTCGGCTGTCGAAAACTATCTGCTGCACGCGCTGACATTGAACACGTTGGCCAGCAACAGCAGCGCGGAAGCCGAAACCCGCAATGCCATCGGCATCGGTTATGAGCGGCTGGGCCAACTTGCAGCAGCCGCGGAGCAATATCAGCGAGCCGTGGCCATTCGACAACGGCTGGGAGAAAAAGCCGAACTGGCCAAGTCGCTGCGAAACCTCGCCATTGTGCAGGCAGAGCAGGGCAAGCGTGAGGAAGCCGAGCACACGTTGGGTCAGGCGCGCGACCTGCTGGAAAGTCTGGGCGACCGCGCAAGCATTGCCGATCTTTACAACGACCGTGGCGTTGTCGCCGAAGAAACCGGAGATTTCGCCGAAGCATTGAAATTCTATCGGCATGCGTATGCGCTGCGTCAGCAACTCGATGATCCCGGCGCAGTGGCAGAAAGCCTGAACAACATCGGCTTCTGCGCCTACCGCATGGGCGATTTCGACAATGCATCGGTTTACTGGAAGCAGGCGTTGGATCAGTATCAAAAACTCGGCGATCGCAACGGCATGCTGCATATCCAGCAAAGCACGGCCTTGTTGGATATCGCCCACGGCCAGTTCGCACAAGCGCGAAGCGGTTTGACTGCGTCGCTGCAATACGCCCAGCAACACCAACTGCCGGAAGAGGCTGCCGTGGCAGACATCAGTCTTGCCGAATTGTCTCTGCTCAACGGCCGCTACGCCGATGCCGGCAATTCCGCGGATCAGGCCGCGCGTGTCTTCGCGCGCCGTGCCGATCAGCGAGGCGGCGCCGAAGCGGCCCTGCTCAAGGCACGCATTGCTCTTGCTCTGGGCGATGCACAAGGCGCAAGAACGTTGCTCGGCGTGATCGATCCAAAACGGTTGAATGACGAACAGACAGCCGAATTTCAGCTCGCTCTCGCTTCACAAGCCGCCCTGAACGGCGACATGCAGAAAAGAGCATTGAAACTCGATGACGCCGCCAAAGCCGCGGCGCGGGCACACAGCGGCACGCTTGCTACACGCACCGATCTGGAACGCATCCGGCTTGCGCTGGCGGCCAACGACATTTCATCGGCGAACAAGCAACTGGCGAAGGTTCGAGCGCAAACGACACGCCTCGCCGAAGTGCCATTGCGCCTGCAGTGGCTGGAACTGGAAATCGCAATCGCCTTGCGCAATCACGACAACGCCGAAGCCAAGTCCCGTTATCACGAGGTTTTTCCTCTGCTCAAGCAGGTCGGCAGATATGCCTATGCGAGCCTGATCTATCGACTCGGTGAAAACGCTTTCGGCGCGAATGCTATGGAGGCTGCGTCGGCAGGAAAAGCGGCAAGCGCTGCAAGAACACAACTGCTGGAGGATGCCCCTGCCGCAGCGCGCACGACGCTCGAAGCCAGAATGAAGCGACGGTGGAACGAGGAGGTCGGAGATGGCCACGGTACCTGAAACATCCAACGACGTGCGCGTGCAACTGCGCGAAAAATTAAGGGAGTTGCAACAAAAACAGCACGAGATCATGGAGCGACTGACCTCGGGTCAGTCCCACTTCAAGCGCCTCGCGAGATCGGTCTGGCGCGTGCAGGAGCAGGAACGCCGCAGCCTGGCGCGCGATCTGCACGATGGCATCGGGCAGAACCTGTCTGCGGTGATGAATCTGATGGATCAGGCGATCATTGGACGCGACCCGGCCTGCGAGGAGTTGGGGAAAGCCCGTGTTCTGGTTGAAACCACATTGCAGGAGACGCGCGCGCTATCGCGCCTGTTGCGTCCGCAAATTCTCGACGACCTCGGCATCGAGTCGGCGCTACGCTGGCTCGCACGCACCATCGGCGAGGCGCATTCGCTGCAGATTGGCGTGAGTATGGCCAAGCCATTGCCGGCATGGGACAACGATATTTCGACACTGCTGTTTCGAATTACCCAGGAAGCACTGAACAATGTCGTCAAACACGCCGGCGCGCAGAGTGTGGAGGTCAATTTGCGCGTATACGAATCCGTGCTGCAATTGACCGTTCGCGACGATGGTGTTGGCTGTGATATTCAAAAAGCACTTGCGGCGGGGCGTGCCGGTCAAAGCGGCGGTCTGGGTGGTATGCGCGATCGGGTGGGGCTGTTTGATGGTGAAATTGTATTTCGAACGGCACCGGGCGAAGGTATGACGGTGGAAGTTCGCATACCATTGGCCACAGCGTCTGATAAAGTTTGAGCATGATTCGAATATTACTGGCCGACGACCACACCGTTCTGCGCGAAGGACTCGCCTCTCTGCTTCGCAACAGCGGCGATTGCCAGGTTGTCGGACAGGCCGAAGACGGCATTAGTGCCATCGAAAAGGCGCTTGTTCTGCGTCCCGATGTGGCCGTCGTGGACATCTCGATGCCACGCTTGAACGGATTGGAAGTTGTGCGACGCCTTACGGCGGATATTCCACATACGCGGATTCTAGTCTTGACGATGCACGAAGACGAAGAGTACGTGCTGCAAATGATCCAGGCCGGCGCAGCCGGGTATCTGGTCAAGCACACCGCTACCAACGAACTGCTGAATGCCGTGCGCGCGCTGGCGGACGGCGGGGTCCATTTTGGCGCGTACGCAGCCAAGGTGCTGGCGTCGCAGGTACATCATCCGCACCACAACTTCGAGGATCCTTACGGCAATCTGACTGCACGGGAGCGCGAAGTGATGCATCTGGTCGTCGAAGGGTTGACGACAAAGGAAATCGCCCGTCGCCTGGATGTAACTGTCAAGACGGCCGAAAATCATCGTTGCCGGGTGCTCGAGAAACTCGAAGTTCGCAATAGCGCCGAACTCGTGCGCTACGCAATGCGCAAGCGGTTGGTTGAATAGGCATCGAGAACATCTTCTGGGAGTTTTGAATTTGACATAATATACAAAGGGCACGTTCAAACCAACAGAACAATCACAGCTACAAGCTCCAAAATCCGCGAATTGATATAGAAATGGAAGTTCCGCCCCGCTGTGAACGCGTTCGCATAGCCAATGCGTGGGCAGGATTGCCAGAACCATAATCACGACGCATGCCCTGTCTGACGGTTTTGGCGCCATCATCTACGCCATCAGCTTGATGATGTGACGCGGTGTGCGGAACTGGCCGTTCTGCCCGACGCCGGCGATCTTGCCGATCATGTACTCATATATATCGCCCTTGGTATCGCGTTCCTCCATCGGAATCGCGCCAAGCATGTCCACCACCTTGGCCAGCAGCGCCGGCGTCGGAATGGTGAGGCGCGCATCCTTCATATGCGCCGCGTAAGTCGATTCCTTGTTGCCGTTCAGATTTTTGATGAGCGGGAATACTTCTTCGGACACAACGCGGTACAACGAGCCCGGATCGCCAAGTTGTCTGAACACCGATCAGCGCAGCTTCTGTTGCCTTGGACCAAGAATGGAATGCTCGACCGGCTGCTTGGTGCGGCTAGCCCTCTTCTCCTTGACAGTCTGCAACTCACCCAGCCGCTTGATGAACAGCAGGTAGCTCATCGGTTCGATGACCTCCATCGGGTTGGAGATGCCGCCGCTCCAGAAAGCATCCCAGATACGGTCGACCTGGTTACGAACTACATTCTGCTCGGCACATATGTACTGTGCTGTGCAAAGACGTCGCGAACGCGCGCCATCTGCCGGATTGCGGCGCCAGCCGTGTCCGGCTTCATCATCAATGTGGAAATTAAGCCTCAGCGATCGCGACGCCGATTTCAATTTGAACCATTGGGCCGGCGCACATTGGCTTGACAATTCTTGATATTCGAAATATTGTATACAGTATGCAATATGCAGCGACACCGCTCAGCCGGGATAACATCAGTGACAAGGTGGCGGACGCCGTCCGCAACATGATCGTCGATGGCACGCTGCCCGCCGGTGTTCGTATCAACGAAGCGCATCTGTCGCAGTCCTTGAGCGTCAGCCGGACGCCATTGCGCGAAGCGCTTAACCGGCTCAGTCAAGAAGGCACGCTGGTCTCAACGCCTCGCATCGGCTATTCAGTGCGGCCGCTGACGCAGGAAGAGTTTGAACAGATTTATGATATTCGGCCGCTACTTGATCCGGAAGCGCTGCGACTCGCGGGCCTGCCCTCGGCAAAGAAAATGGAGCGGCTACGCGCGCTGAATCACAGGATCGGACGCGCATCCCGGGCCGATGACGTAATTGCACTGGATGACGAATGGCATGTCGAGTTGATAAGCGCATGTCCGAACAAAGTATTGCTCGAGATGATCGATCAGATCAGTCGCCGCACGCGCCGTTATGAGATTGCGCTGATGCGCGAACATCGCAATGTGTCGAACGCGTGCCGTGATCACCGCATCATCTTGGCGGCGCTCAAGCGGCGCGATCTGCCAGGCGCCTGCGCTGCGCTAAAGAAGAATCTGCAAGCCGGCAAGGCCCCCATCGCAACCTGGTTGCGCGAACGCGAAGAACGCGAACGGTGATAAACATGAACATTCCTTTTCGTATCGCGGCATTGGCCGCACTGCTCGTCACGCCTGCATTTGCGCAGCCGGTAGCGGCATCGCTCGAAGGCTTGTGGGTGAGCCAGACGCATTGGGATGCAGGGCCGTCCGGAACGTTGACTCTCGTGCACAAAGACAAGACGTGGACGGCAACACTTGATGGAAACCGCGCCACGTTTACCTCGCAAGGAGCTGCGTTTCGCTTCAAGTTTCCGGGCAATCATGGAGCTTTTCGTGGCAGGCTCAATCGAAGCGCCATCCGCGGCTTCTGGATTCAGCCGCATGCCGGTGCGGGCGACCCGCGGGATCCTGATGGCAAAGGACAAACCTTCACCTTTCCTGTTGCATTCGCGCGTGGAAAGGATGGCGCCTGGCGCGGGACGGTGACGCCGATCGAAGACAGGTTCACGCTTTATCTGAAAATCTTTCGCGGCAAGCACGGCGCCTTGATGGCGGCATTTCGCAATCCGGAAATGAATTTTCGGCTCGGTGCGTCGCAGATGTTGGTTGCGCGCACCGGCGGGACACTCACATTCACCGATCCATCCGACTCGAAGAAGCAACTGAAAGCGTCGATTGTGCCGTCATCGGATCGCCTGCAGATGAGACTCGCGGACGTAAATCTCGACCTGACGTTCGCACGCGTCACGAAGGATCAAGCGGCAGGTTTCTATCTTCGCCCTCCGGGCACACCTGCCTATGTCTATCGTGTGCCTGAAGATATTCACGATGGCTGGAAGGTCGCGCGTGCCCGCGACACGGGTATGGACGAAACCGCCCTTGCGCGAATCGTTCAAGGCATCATTGACACCGATCCGGCCTCGAAGCGTCCGAGCTTGATCCATTCGTTGCTCATCGCTCATCATGGCAAGCTGGTGCTCGACGAATATTTCTCCGGTTACGACCGCGACACGGTGCATGACACGCGATCGGCCTCCAAGACATTCTCCTCCGTGATGCTGGGCGCGTTGATGCGGCGCGGCGCAAGGCTATCCCCCGGTACTCGGCTTTATCCGCTAATAGCGGCCATGGGGCCATTCGCCAATCCCGATCCGCGCAAGAACAGGATCACGCTGGCGCAGCTGATGACGCACACTTCCGGGCTCGCCTGCGATGACAATGACGACAATTCGCCCGGTAATGAAGAAGCGGTGCAATCGCAACGCAAGACACCCGACTGGTGGAAATACGTTCTCGATCTCCCAATGGCGCATGATCCTGGCACGCGCTACGCGTATTGTTCGCCCGCAATCAATCTCGTGGGCGCAGCGCTCGTTACTGCGTCGCATCTGTGGCTGCCGCGGCTGTTCGACGACACGGTGGCGCGCCCCTTGCGATGGGGCCCCTATTACTGGGACCTTATGCCGAATGAACAAGGTTATCTCGGCGGCGGGGTGTTCGTTCGGCCACGCGACATGCTGAAGCTCGGCCAGGCTTATCTCGACGGCGGGGTGTGGAACGGCCGGCATATCGTGAGCGCGGCGTGGGTAAAAGACTCCACGGCTACACATGCCGTCGTCTCGCCAGAAACAACCGGTCTATCCGTCGAGAACTTTCGCAATTTCTATTTTCCGGGGGAAGACGGATATGCCTGGCATTTGACGACACTGCATTCAGCCACGCATGACTATCGCGCGTACGGCGCCAGTGGAAACGGCGGTCAACTCGTGGTGGTCGTGCCCGAACTCGATCTGGTGGTCGGTTTCACCGGCGGCAACTACGGCCAGGGCCTCATCTGGAACGGCTGGCGCGATCACATGATTCCCGACCGGATCATTCCTGCGATTGGCCGTAAGTGAGGCGTCTGCAACTGTGTGACACGTTGCCGCCTTTTGCTGATCCATCGGCAGTTGATGCGCTCGTTGAAGCGGTTGAGTTCCATAAGCCGTTCTCAAAACGAGGCGTCCAAGTGGCTACAGAAGCCGGCGCGATTCACTTTCCGGCGGCTCACATCTGCCTGATATGGCGCTGATAGGTGCGGCTTACTGGCAGTGTCTCGGCGCGGCCTTTCAGGTGGATATTCGCAGTTTCGTTGTCGCCGCGGGTGATGCGGTCGATGGCGCGCAGGTTGACGACCACCGAACGGTGTACCTGGATGAATTGCGCGGGATCCAGTTGTGCCAGCAGGTCCTTCAGCGGCGTACGGAGCAACGCCTCGCCGGGTTTGCCGGCGTCACCGCGCCAGGCCACTCGCGTGTACTTGTCGTCGGAACGCAGATAGTCGATCTCCTCGACGGCGATCAGGCGCAAGGCGTGTCCCAACGATGCTCGAATCCAGCGCAGTGGCGCCGGAGCGGTCGTTTTCTGCAGGCGCGCGGCCAGTTGCTCGACCAGGGCTTCGGTGTCGCGCGCCGGCTGCGCGATGCGCAGGCGTTCCTGCAAGCGCGCCACGGTGGCCGCGAGTCGGGTTGGTTCCACCGGCTTGACCAGATAGTCGATCGCACCTTGCTCGAACGCTTGAACCGCATACCGATCGAAGGCGGTGACGAATACCAGATGTGCACGGTTGCCGATAAAACGTGCCGCTTCCACGCCCGACAGGGCTGGCATATGGACGTCCAGAAAGCAGATATCGGGTTGCAATGCCTCGAAGTTATCGACGGCCTCGCGGCCATTGCGCGCCTGTGCCACCACGTCGAGTTCCGGCCAGGCTTGGGCCAGTTGGCGCGCAAGCGCGTTGCGCAGCAGCGGTTCGTCGTCGGCGATCAGTGCGGTCGGGCGCGAACCGGTCATTTGTTTTCCCGTCGAGCCGGGAAGTCCAGCTCGGCCGATACGCCATGCGGTTCGCGCGCAGCAATCGTCAATCGTGCGTCGCCGCCGAATGCCAGCTGCATGCGTTCGCGCAAGTTGGACAATCCCGTGCCCATGCCGTCGTTCGCATGGGTCAAGCCAACGCCGGTGTCGACGACTTCGACACGACAACGCCCATCGCCCACCCGTACACGTACTTCGATCCGACCGCCCTGCTCGCTCGGATCGATGCCGTGGCGCACGGCGTTTTCGACCAGAATCAACAACGTCATCGGCGGACAGGCGACCGCCAATCCCTCGTCGCCGGCATCGATCGCGAACGCCAGCCGGTCGGGCATCCGCATATGCATCACTTCGAGATAGGCGCGCACCAACTCGACTTCCTGTGCCATGGTGGACGTCGCGCCGTGCAGGCGCGGCACGGCTGCGCGCAGGTAGGCGATCAAGTGTCCGAGTACCGCCGATGCTTGCGCTGAGCCGGAATCGACCAGCTCGCGAACGTTGGCCAGGGTATTGAACAGGAAGTGCGGCTCGACTTGCGCCTGCATCAGACTCAAGCGGGCTTCGGTTTCCCTGCGCTCGAATTCACTGCGTTCCAAGTCGAAGGCAAGCGCCTGCCGCTGTGCCTCGCCGCTGATCTGACGATGCAGTGCCGACATGGCCATCCACGGCGCGATCAGCAGACCGAACATGCACATGCCGAAATAGCCGGCCATGCGCTCTTTGTTGTGAGGCCAATACACCGGGTCGCCAATCGTCGTCAGCGTATAGACCAGTGCTGTCGCGAACGGCACCGCGATCGCGACCCCGGCAACCTGAAGCACCCATCGGGCGAGCCAGTTTGGCAGTCGTGGGGGCCAGCGCTCGAATGATCCGAACACCAGCACCAGTATCGTTGCGACGATCAACAGGCGACCGATCAATACTGCGTACGATGCGTTCCAGCCCGGCAGCCAGATCAGGCTCAACACGACGCAGACGATATACGGCGGCATCAGACGCGACCAACTCAGCATCTGCGGAAAGCGCCGCGCCGGCGATGCAGTGTTGATCAGGGGCATGGGTCAACCATAGCAAGAAATGCTCCGAGCAGGCATTCGCCGCAGGATGTCGTCTTGTGCGATTCATGTCCTTTGCCAAGAAAAACGTATAAATTGATGATTGAAAACAAAATATACCGGCGACGTAACGCAACAACCCACCGTGGCGTGCGCGTGCACACTAACGATTGACAAGCCGATGACGGGCCGCTGCGCTGCGGATTTCGAGGCCGCCACGGGAACCCGGCGGCCACGCGTGGAGACATGTCGGAGACGGATTTACTCCTTTGTGGTTTGCGGCGCATTCGCGAAGAAATCCCAGATTTCCTCGGCTGCATGGATGTCCCGGTTGGAATGTCCCAGCAGGCGCCAACCGTACATCGCCGGATGCGGCACGCTGTGGCCGCCACCGAGGATGGTAAACAGCGCCACCTCGGGCTTGCCGGGCGCAGACCACAACGCACGTTCAACCGTGCTGCCGTCCCCCGGATCGCGATCCGGAAATTGCGTCACCTGCGGCGCGCCGTCCAGGCCGGCGAGGTGGCGGAAATAATCGATACTCGCCTGCACCGACAGCACCGGTCCGCGGCTGGCCAATACCGGCCAGAGCACCACGTCACCACCCTGCCATGGATTGATGGGATCGTCGGTGCCATCCATGATCAGGATCGACACCGGTTGGTTGTTTGGCGGTACGGCCATGTTGCTTGCGGCGGGCACGCTGGCAGCGACAGCCGCGTAGGCGCGTGCGAATTGCGGCGTTCGAAACGCGAGGCACAGCGTCATCGATCCACCGTTGGAAACGCCCGTGACATAGATGCGCGTGCGGTCGACGCCGTGGTCGCTTGCCAGGCGATCGACCAGCGCATGCAGAAATCCCACGTCGTCGATATGTTCAGTCTTGGCGGAATATGGACCCTTGATCCTGCAATCGTTCCACTGGCCTTCGAAGCCCTGTGGGTATACCGCAATGAAGCCTTCTCGATCCGCCAACAGGTCGAAGTCGTACCCAAAAGACTTGCGTGCCTGCTCACCGGAACCCATCGATCCGTGCAGCACGATGACCAGCGCCGGATGAATCGCCACCTTGCCGGGCAGATAGGCGATCCAGCTTCGTGTTCGCCCGTCGTGGCGCAGCACGCCGTGTTCGATCCTGCCAGCCAGCTTCGGCATGGGAGGATAGGAATGCCGCAATTCCAGGAAGGCAACAATGACGAATGCAACGACGACCAGGACAATCGAGACGGCAGCGAGCTTCAGGATTTTGTGCAGCTTCTTGTAGTTCATTGCAATTTGTCGTCAGACCCTCGCAGGTACTGTCCAGCATAATCGGATCAGGAAATGGCGGCCGGCACGGTTCTGTGCCTTTTCCTGAGCCGGACGCGAATCAGCCAGAACACCATCAGCAGCAGGGGCGCGAGTACCGGCACGAACAGCCATGGCGAGCCCTGCATGTATACCGGCATGATCTTCTGTTGTCCCAGGAAGAACGAGCCTGAGGCAATAAACAAGGCGATACACATACGCCACAGGTGCCGTGATATCCGGGCCGGGCCGGATATCCCGCCGCGCAGGATCATCCGCAAATCGCCGGCGGCGGCGAATGCCCCGACGAGCATGAAGACGAAGAAGGCTTGAGGCGGCGTTTTGGCGATCGTGCCGGGAGCGTCGCCACTGGCCGATACGATGAACACCGCGCCGGCCGCGGTGATGGCCAGGGCGACGACAAATCCTGCGATCTCCAGACGACCGACGCCGTTGCCTTTACGCCTGACCGTGATCCACGCACTGGCGACGAGGTAGATTGTCAGGGTACCGGCGGCGACATTGGCCATTTGCGGTAGCGGCAGGAATGGCGATGCACCCGCCCCGATCGCAGCCATGATCAGCATGGAAACAAAGAACACGTTACCGGCGTTGCGATGCAGGCGCTCGCCTTTGCGGGCAAGCAACGCGACGCTGCCGGAAACGATGCCAACGCTCCCGCCGGCAATATGAAGAAACAGTACCAGGTTTGCGGCGACGAACAGCCACCCCGGGCTTCCTGCCGGGACATGGAGCAGATTCATGACGCTGCCTGCCTGGCGATTGGCGCGGCTACTCCGTCGACGAACGGCCGCAGCACCAACGCCGCCTCGGATTGCACTTTCATCAACAGGATCATGGGCGCCACCGGCTACTGCTGTGCATGCGTTGAAGTGTGCGCATGTAGTCAGTCGGCGCAATGGGGCTTGCGACGAAGGACGGTTTGCTGGTGACGAGACACGGCCGACAGCGACCAGCCGCACGGCGGCTGGCCTAACTCTTAGGCGCAGGCCGCATCGAAATCTAGGCTATTTCAAAAGTTTTGGGCGAGCCAACGTGCCAAATCGGCTTCAAGGCTCGACCGGACAATCTTGTCCATCGGTATGGGCAATTCAGAGGTAATGCAGATCATGACATCTTCAGCGCGCTCGAATGGCACCTCGTCCATACGCAGTACCTCAGCGCCGGCGTGAGCCGTCAACTCGGCGACGACGGTATGATTGCACGTCAATTCGATGCGCCCATCTCGGGCTACCAGCAATGTCCACACGGCGGAATCGGAAGCGATGGCATCGGCAATAAACGGCTGGGCGGCGGCTCGAATGATCCGTTGCCGCGCGCCGATGCGGCTGAGCAGTCGTGTGAGACGCAACGACTGGCATTGCTCCTGATTGGTCGCGTTATGAGCAGCCACCCATTCGTTTGCCTCGTTCCTTGTCCGCGCTGCTCTCCCGCCCATGCGACACCTCCATTCCAGGTTGCCGACTGCCCGCCTTCGACTCCGTTCGCAGGCAGTTCCGATCTGCCGGCAGTACGGCATGTCCATCAAACAGTCCTGGCGGACAAGTCGGCTCAGAAACAGTGTCGACGTTGCAAGCACCACGGCATATCCGGGCAATCCCTCAAGTACTTCCGCTTGGTCTCCTCAAATTGCTTGATTTACCTGTAAAAAATTACAGTTCGACGCAAACCGGCGCATCAACAACGCAAGTTTGGATGAGTCGCTTGACCAGTGGTTTCACAACGCCGATGCAGAGGCGGCCAGCCCTGCACGCCCGCGTTGACAGCGTGGCCGAACCGTAATCAACGTCCATGCCAAAGCACCTCCCACTTGCGTGTCCGACGGGCACGGTGATTTGAAGTACCATCGTTGCCGAATGCCGCGGCACCGCCACTTTTCGGCGCCGCGTTGCTCGACGGCCACTGGACTTGCAACGGTTTTCCGCTTACGCTTGCACCCTAGCGTGGATCAGCACAGCCAACCGGCAAGCACCGGCGCAAGACGCGGCCAACTCGCGCAGTTCGACTCTCAAGCGCTCGCAACGTCCGATCAGATTGCTCGCGGGCAGGTGGCACGAGTATTCAGGATTTTCGTGATGCAGGGCCTGCCCCGATTCGGTAGATGTGATCGCGCTTGCGGGAAATGTGTCGGCTATGGCGAGTTGCGGATCCCGGCGAACTGCATCGGGCGAGGCGATCGCGATTACCGCGCACCGGCTCATTGCGCTGCTTGAGCTCGATTGGCCCGAAATGTCGGGCGAATCGTTGCGGGAAACGCAAGCCACTGTTGGGGGAATCGCCAATTGCCGCCGACTTGCGGCCGGCAACTCAACCGTTGAAACGGCATTGAATCTTCTTTCGAAATGCTTACAGCAATCCCGTGCGGCGATGCCGCACAAGCGCATGAAAACGACGCTGGCATGATCACACAGGTTCCTGAAAATCTCGCTCCTGCCGCACATACCGGCATTTTTGTCGCAGTGCCACAGCAGCAGGAAATGCCGTTGGCCCTGGTGCGCGGGCAGCCGGTGCTGCAAATGCCGCAAGACCTGTACATCCCGCCGGACGCGCTGGAAGTCATTCTTGAAGCTTTCGAGGGGCCACTCGATCTATTGCTCTATCTGATCCGCCGACAGAATCTGGACATTCTCGACATCCCGATCGCAGAGATCACGCGGCAATACGTCGACTACATCGAGCTGATGCAGGATCTGCGCCTGGAACTGGCGGCCGAATATCTGGTAATGGCGGCCATCCTGGCGGAAATCAAATCACGACTGTTGCTGCCGCGCCCACCGCAGGTCGAAGGTGCGGAAGAAGATCCCCGTGCCGAACTCGTACGCCGTTTGCAGGAATATGAGCGTTTCAAGCGCGCGGCGGAGGACATTGAAGCGATGCCACGCATGGATCGCGATTTTTCAACGGTCAGTGCGTTCGTTGCCGACAAGAACGTCATCCGTTTGCCGCCGCCGGTGGAAATGCGTGAACTGTTGCTCGCGCTGAAAGACGTGATCACGCGCGCCGAGCTGACGGGTCGCCATGCCATCGAGCGGGAAACCCTGTCGGTACGCAGCCGCATGGGCGATGTGCTCAAGGCGCTTGGGGATGGCGAGTTTCGTCCTTTCGAGAGTCTGTTCAATATGGAAGAAGGCCGGCTCGGCATTGTCGTCACTTTTCTGGCGTTGCTCGAACTGGCCAAAGAACACCTGATCGAGATCATGCAAAGCGAACCTCTTGCGCCGATCTACCTGAAGTCGCTTGCTACCGGCGCCTAGTCAGGAAATATCGATATTGCGCTGGAGAATGGTGCCGCACCGTCTCACGTGGATCCCAACACGCCAGATGTTGGCCGCCCGAATAGCTTCATGACCGGCTTGAATACAAAAGCGGACATGCCGAACCACGCTTCATTGAACCACTACATGATCGAACCGCAAATGATTGAAGCAGCACAACTCAAGCGAATATTTGAAGCGGCCTTGCTGGCAGCAGCGCAGCCACTGTCGTTGGCGCAATTGAGCGCCTTGTTTGGCGAACATGAAATGCCTGGCCACGAGGATATGGCGCGCGCTCTCGATGAACTTCGCGAGGATTGCGCCGACCGCGGCGTGGAGCTGACCGAAGTCGCTTCCGGTTTCCGCTATCAGGTGCGCGCCGATGTCAATTCCTGGGTCGCGCGTTTGTGGACCGAGCGGCAGACGAAATATTCGCGAGCCCTGCTCGAAACGCTTGCACTGATTGCCTATCGCCAACCGATTACGCGCGGCGAAATCGAACAAATCCGTGGTGTTTCCGTGTCGACGAATATCATCCGCACGCTGGAAGAGCGCGAATGGATTCGCGTTGTCGGCTTTCGCGACGTACCGGGCAAACCAGCGTTGTTCGGCACGACGAAGATTTTTCTGGATTACTTCAATCTGAAGTCACTCGACGAATTGCCGCCGCTGGCAGAAATCCGCGACATCGAAGACTTCGATCCGCAACTCACCCTGGGTCCGGTTGCTGCGGACGATGCGGATGAAAATGCCGACGCGAGCGACAACAATACGGCATCGTCGTCTGTCGACGAAACCGTCGAAACCAATACCCCCTCGCCTGTTCGATCCGCCGCCAATGGCGAGCCGGAATTCGACGACGCATCGATCGTCGATGCCAAACCGGAGCACTCCGCATGACCGCGCCAACGCGCACACTACTTACGCTGAAACGCTCGCAGGGCGAGGCCGCAGCCATTCAGGAACGCCTGCACAAGGTGCTCGCCAATGCCGGGCTGGGTTCCCGCCGTCTGCTGGAACAACGCATCGACGCCGGCGATGTCAAGGTCAACGGCAGCGTTGCCGAGCTTGGCTCCTGCGTACATGCTGGCGACCGCGTCGAAATCGACAACAGGCTTTTCGTCGCCATAAACGACAGTGCCGAACACGCGCAAGTACTGGTTTTCAACAAGCCCGAGGGCGTCGTTACCACGCGCGACGATCCTGAAGGTCGGCCCACCGTATTCGAGCAACTCCCGCAACTCAAGGGTGCGCGCTGGATCGCGGTCGGGCGCCTGGATATCAACACAACCGGTTTGCTGCTGCTCACCACGGATGGCGCCCTCGCCCATCGGCTCATGCATCCGAGCGCCGAAGTCGAGCGCGAATACATCTGCCGCGTGCACGGCGAAGTCGCCGATGAAACGCTGGCAAAGTTGAGCAGCGGAGTCGATCTGGACGACGGGCCGGCGAAATTCGAGGAGCTGGCAGTAATCAGTCGCGGCGAAAGTCACTCCTGGTTCCGCGTCGTTATCCGCGAAGGCCGCAATCGCGAAGTGCGACGGATGTGGGAATCCCAAGGTTTGATGGTCAGCCGCCTCAAGCGCATCCGCTACGGCAACGTCGAACTTCCGCGAGGTTTGCTGCGTGGTCAAAGCCAGACCCTCGAACCGCAGCAGGTCAAGACGTTGCGTGATCTGGTTGGGGCCACCGATCCCGCTCCGACGCTGACCCTGCAAGCAGTAATCGGTCAGCGTCGCGCAAGCAAGTCGCCAGTGAATGAATTCCGTCCTGCGCCACGCACGCAACAAGCGTGGACTGGAGCCTACAACGACGAAGCCCGCGAGATTCGCGCATTCGATCGCATTCGCGAAGACAAGCCCTTGTCCCGTCCCGGCGACAAGCGCAAACGTGGGAAGAAAAAACCGGCACGCGGGGCCAAAGGTCCCAACCCGGCTGGTCGCAGTGCGCGCGGCCCGCGCGCCAACGCATCTGGACAAACCCAGATCGGGATCTACCAACCGCAAACGCAACCGTGGCGCGGCAGCGCCTCGGATGCCACGGGCGCACCCGGCAGGCGTCCACCGGGGCGTGGTCGCAAACCCCGTCCCGGCAATGCAAACGCTGGCTGGCGTCCGCCAGTAACCGGTGCCTACGACGAGCGCAATTCGAACTCGCAATTTCCGGGCGGACGTGCTCGTGGGCGCAGGGCCGGCGTCGTCGTTTCCTCGCCGTTGTCGCCGGACAAACCCTTGCCACGCGACGATATCGGCAACCGGATAGCGCCCGACAAGAACAAACGACGCGACCGCAAATCCCGCAAGCCGCGTTGATGTGTCATCGGAAACAGGCCGTGGCGGACTGTTTCTGTTCTTTTCCGAAGGCTGCCGAAACAACTCCGCCACGGCGTTGCGCCGCGGCGAAGTCGAAGCAAATCAGTCCAGATCCAGCGCCTTGCGATCCTTCGAGCGACGATGTTCTTCCTTGCGTTTGTAATCTTCGATGCAGCCGTTGCGCTTGACCATCACACAATCCAGATAGTCGGTAGCTTCGACCAAAGCGCCGCGAATGGCCTTGCCGGCCGGAGTCTTTTCTTCGTGGGCAAGTTCGCCTCCGAAGCCGCCGCGGAACACACCTACGGAAATGCCGCTTCCTTTACTGTGTCCCTCTACGGTTCGCGAAAAATCCACGTCGCCAGTTTCCGTGTTGATTACACGCAGATCGATCGCCAGATACGCCTCAGTACTCTTGCCGCCCAGACCGATTCCACGGAAGCTGAATCGGCCACCCGTGCTGGAGGTATTTTCTTCATACGAGGTCACGGTTCCGGTAATCAGGTATTGCGCGCCAGTAAGCTTGCCAATTCGTGGTCCGCTGTTCGCGCGAACGCGACCAGAAGCCGCCAGGTTCTGTTCTTCGAGCACATTCTGCATCTTCTGACGCTCGACAACCTTGAAATCGCCGCTCGAAGACAACTCGTTCGACAGCATGCCGGACAACTCCCAGCCAACACCGCCACGCCACCACGCGGCGCCGGATTGGTTGGTGAATTCGGCCACACCAATGACCGGCCGCCCATGTCCACCCGCAAAAGCGCTACTTGCTACCGTCCCCATCATTACTATCGCCAAACACAAGTTCAACTTTTTCATGTCCACTCCCGATAATTGAACATCAGTCTGTCCCAGCGCAGAGCATACTTGCCATTACGCAATGGTTCCAGCCATGTCATAGCAGAAACACGGCCCGCAGGGGTTTTACACGCGGGCATCACGCCGATAACGTAAGCTGACCACCTCAGATACGCCATTTGGTGCAAAAACACGCCATGAACTCCCGGATTTTTTTGCGTTCGACCTGTCTCGGCGCCTTGCTGATGGCGTCTTTGACGCGGCCCACTGTAGCCCCGTCCGCTGAACTCGGCAATCCCGCAGAAGCCGACCCCATCCACTGGCTGCATTCGGAAACCGACGCGTTCAATCAGGCGCGCGCCAGGCATCGATTCGTGCTTCTGGATCTTGAGGCGATCTGGTGCCACTGGTGTCACGTGATGGACGAGAAAACCTACGCCAACACCGATGTTCGTGCCCAAATCGCGGCACATTACGTCGCCTTGCGGATCGACCAGGACTCGCGTCCTGATCTGGCCGAACGCTACCGCGACTATGGCTGGCCGGCAACGGTAGTGTTTGCCGCAGACGGCAGTGAAATCGTCAAGCGCCAGGGGTTCATCGAGCCCAGGCCGTTCTTGAAGCTTCTCGACGCCATCGTGGCCGATCCGTCGCCCGAATCGGCTGCAAAGGTCGATACGAGTGCCTCGGGTCCACGTCCAAGCGCGCTCGATGCAGCGACTCGCAAGGAATTGATCCAACGCCACCACGACAGCTACGACGCCACGCTCGGTGGTCTGGACATCGCACAAAAATACCTCGATCGCGACAGCGTGGAATATGCCATCGACCGCGCCCTGGACGGTGACAAGGACGAAACGGCGATGGCGCAAAAAACGCTCGACGCGGCGCGGGCGCTTATCGACCCGGTCTGGGGCGGCGTTGACCAGTACTCAACCTACGGCGACTGGAAACACCCGCACTACGAAAAGCTGGCAACGGTACAGGCACAGTATCTGCGCATTTATGCACTGGCGTATGCTGCGTTCGGCCGCGATACAGATGCACATGCGGTGCGTCAGATTCAAGGTTACCTCGATACGTTCTTGCGCAGCACTGACGGCGGCTTCTACACAAGCCAGGACGCCGATCTGAAACCCGGCGTACATGCAACTGACTATTTTGCCTTGAACGACGCGCAACGCCGCGCTCGCGGTATCCCGCGTGTCGACAAGCACATCTATGCGCTGCAAAACGGGCAAATCATCGAAGCGCTCGCGACCTGGGCCGAACTGCACGGTGACGCCAAAGCCCTGGCCGACGCCAAACACGCGGCAGAATGGATTATTGCCCACCGCGCGCTGTCCCGCGGCGGTTTTCGCCACGACGAAAAAGACGCGGCCGGACCCTATCTCGGCGACACATTGGCAATGGGGCGGGCATTTCTGGCTCTTTATCGCGCGACCGCCGAGCGGAATTGGCTGATCCGGGCCAGCGCGGCAGCGGACTTCATCGAAACAAATTTTGCGCGCAAGCAAGGCGGCTACATTGGCGCAAAATCACATGGCCCGATCGAAGCCGTCCCGCGCATAGAGGAAAACATTTCAGTGGCGCGCTTCACCAATCTGCTCGCCCATTACACGGGCAAAGCCGCGCAGCACGCGACCAGCGAATCGGCGATGCGCTGGTTGGCCGCACCCACGATCGCGCTCAGCGAAATCACCGATCCGGGGATACTGCTTGCCGACGACGAACTGCACAGCGACCCGTTGCATCTGACCGTGATCGGCGCAAAGACGGATCCCGCGGCGGCTGCGCTTTTTGCCACATTGCAGCATTTACCACAATGGTACAAACGCATCGAATGGTGGGACAAATCGCAGGGGCCGTTGCCGAACGCCGACGTGAACTATCCGTCGCCGAAACGCGCCGCGGCGTTTGTATGCACGCAAAACCGTTGTTCGTTGCCGATCTACAAACCCGAGGCGATTGCGGAATTCGTGAAAAGTTCACGTCCAAAGAAATAGTTCCTGGATTAACCAGCCTGCAACACACGATTAACCGTATCGATATTCTTGTTGCGTATCCTTCGCTCGGGGCCATTCTAAGGAGACGGCAATGCGCAGCAATCGAACCCAACAGACCACCATCCTCGGTCATACCATCGAGCGAATCGATGAATACGACGACGTCGGATTATCGACCAATACCCGCTACGAGGTGATGTGCCCCTACACCGGGGCAGTCCTGACCAGTCGCGCCAATCTTCGCGCGGCAAGACGCTATGTGATTTTGCGCGAATTGCGTTCGATCAAGCTTGGCAAGCGCCGCCAGCATCGCGAACAACGCCGCCTCGACGTCGCCTGAACGATTGTCCCTTCACGACGGCGGTAACAAGCTGAAAGCGTCCGCATCCATCCATGCCGGAAAATGTTCCCGATGCGCAGCGAGCGCATCGGCATCGAGCACAACGCTGACGGTTTGTTCCTGGGATCCCAGTTCGGCCAGCGGTCGCCCGAGGAAATCCAGGATCGCGCTGTCGCCGGAATATGCCAGACCCTTGCCATCGACGCCGACGCGATTCAATCCGATGCAATAGCTCAGGTTTTCGATTGCCCTGGCTCGCAGCAACGTGCGCCACGCGTAGTCGCGAGCAGCGGGCCAATTGGCGACGTAGAGCAGCAAATCGTATTCCATGCCGGCGCCATCGTGGCGATTGCGCGAATACACCGGAAAGCGCAAGTCGTAACACACGAGCGGACATACGCGCCAGCCGCGCCATTGCACGACGACGCGTTCGCTGCCTGCGGCATAGCGCTCGTGTTCTCCGGCGTAGCGGAACAGATGGCGCTTGTCGTAATGGCGCACATCGCCATCCGGGGTGACGAACAAGAGCCGATTGAACACGCGGTCGTTTTCGGCGCGCAGTTGTACGCTGCCGGTGATCGCCGCGTCCATGGCGGATGCCCGCTCGCGCATCCAGTCCAGCGTCGGTCCTTGCATGGTCTCGGCGTTGTGGATCGCTTCGTTGGAGAATCCGCTGGTAAACGTTTCCGGCAACACGATCAAATCGCAGCCACGCAGCGAGTCGACCATCCGCCCGTAATAGTCGCGATTGCCGGCAGGATCATGCCAGCGCGTGGCACCCTGGGCCAAGCCGACTTTCAGAGCTTGCATAGACGCTGCGCCGCAGCCGCGAGCGTTTCCTCGCTCTTGGCGAAACACAAACGGATCAGGCGAGCATCCGGAGGCGCTTCGTAGAACGCCGATACCGGAATTGCCGCAACTCCTGCTTCACGCGCCAACCATTCGCAGAATGTCAGATCGTCGTCACGACTGATTGCCGAATAGTCCACGAGTTGAAAGTACGAGCCCTTGACCGGCAGCAGTTGAAATTTCGATGGCGCAATCAAATCGCGCAGGCAGTCGCGCTTTGCCTGATAAAACGCCGGCAAATCCAGGTAGTGCTGCGGGTTGTGTTCGAGCTCTTCGGCGAACGCCCACTGCGCCGGACCGAACGTGCAGAACGTCAGATACTGGTGGACTTTCCGGAACTCCGCGCTCAGTTGCGACGGTGCGACGCAATAGCCCACCTTCCAACCGGTGCAATGATAGGTCTTGCCGAACGAGCTGATTACGAAACTGCGTGCGGCCAATTCATCGTGACGCAACACGCTTTGATGTTCCAGTCCATCGAAAATGATGTGTTCGTAGACTTCATCGGAAAGCACGAAGATATCGCTGCCGCGCACAATATCAGCCAGCGCATCCAGATCGGCGCGTTCAAGTACCGCAGCGGACGGATTGTGTGGGGAATTGATCATGATCAGACGCGTCCTGGCATTGACTGCATCCTTCACGCGTTGCCAGTCGACGCCGAAATCCGGCAATGTCA
The DNA here is from genome assembly GCA_963711075.1 of uncultured Pseudomonadota bacterium. Classification (GTDB taxonomy): domain Bacteria; phylum Pseudomonadota; class Gammaproteobacteria; order Xanthomonadales; family Rhodanobacteraceae; genus Rudaea. The sequence goes on from CAVQCW010000005.1 coordinate 217,574, forward strand.
GCGGGATATGCACGGCGCGTGCGCCGGCCAGTTCGATTGCCGGCTCGTAGCAGTCGTAGCAAGGATCGAGCACGATCACTTCTTCGCCGGCATGCACGACGGCGGCAACTGCGGCAAAGATCGCCTCGGTCGCACCGCTGGTAACGGTTATCTCATTGTCGACGCTGACCTTGTGTCCGTACAAGGATTCCGTCTTGCGCGCTATTTGTTCGCGCAACGTGGGTATGCCCGTCATCGGCGCGTATTGATTCTTGCCCGAATTCATCGCCTGCGTGAGTGCGTCGCGCAAAGACTGCGGACCATCGAAATCGGGAAAGCCCTGGCCCAGATTGATCGCCTTGTATTGCGCAGCCAGCTGCGACATCACACTGAAAATCGTGGTTCCTACCCTGGGCAGCTTTGTCTTGATCTGCATCGCGCCTCGAAATTGGATGGCCAAATGAGCACTGATGTTAGCACGGACGCTGGCGGCGCCGAGTTCGCCGGATCGCGTTGATTCCGCCAATCAAACCCGGTCGCTGAATTTGGCCCCTTTTTGCGTCGACGACGCAGCAGCAATCGCCGCGGACACCACAGTCCACGCCGCGTTTCGGCTTGCCGCCAGCGAAACGCGGCTGCCGAGCATGCCTACTTGCGGCAACGACGTTGCTGGGGGTAATGTTCGTCGGGAAAATCCGGGCTCGATGAGGGGAACAAGATGGACTGGCGCAAGGGGCGTGAAAGCGACAACGTCATCGAGGACGATGGCAGTGGCGGCGGCGGCGGAGGATACGGCGGCGGGATGCGCTTTGGGGGATTCCATCTCGGCATCGGCGGTATCGTCATTGTCGTCATCATCGGCCTGATCTTTCCGCAAACACGACCGATCCTTTTCAGCCTGTTCCTGAATGGCGGCAGCAACAGCACGCAACAAGTGGCGCCCTCCCAGGCTCATGCGCCAAGCAATCCAAATGATCCGCAGGTGCAATTCGTCAGGTCGATCCTCGGCAGTACCGAAGATGTCTGGGGCGCATATTTCCAGGCAGGCGGACAAACCTACGAGCAGCCGAAATTGTTGTTGTTCCACGGCCAGACCCGTTCCGGCTGCGGCGCGGCGTCCGAATCTATGGGACCGTTCTATTGTCCAGCCGATCATCGGGTCTATCTGGACCTGGATTTCTTCAAGGAAATGGACACGCGATTTCATGCCTCCGGCGACTTCGCGCGCGCCTACGTGATTGCGCACGAGGTCGGCCACCACGTGCAGAATCTGCTCGGCATCATGCAAAAAGTCGGACGCCCAACACAAGGTGCTGCCGGTACGTCGGTACGCCTGGAACTACAGGCCGACTGCTTCGCAGGCGTTTGGGGCAATCGCTCGCAGGCGCAGCTGAACTGGTTGCAGGCCGGCGATATCGATGCCGCACTCAACGCCGCCGCACAGGTCGGCGACGATACCCTGCAAAAGCAATCGCGCGGTTATGCGGTGCCGGATTCCTTCACCCATGGCACGTCCGCGCAACGGTCGCGCTGGTTCAAGGCCGGTTTTGCTTCCGGCGATATCAAGAACTGCGATACGTTCAGCGCGCAAACCCTGTAGCCGGCCGACGATCAATAGTACAAAAAGGTGCTCGTCATGAATCAAAGCACGAGCAGGCCCTGGCCTGCGTGGTCCGCGGCTGTGCAATCCAGGTGGCGATTGGTTGTCGTACTGATCGTTTTCGCTCTCGTAGCCTGCACACCACTGGCTACCAAACGCACCGCATCGCAAGCGGCCTACTCGCCGCTGATCCTGATTTCGATCGATGGGTACCGCGCCGATTACATCCAGCGCGGACTGTCGCCGAATCTCTCCATGCTGGCCGCCGATGGCGTGCGCGCGCAAGCCATGCGCTCGGCGTTTCCGACACTGACATTTCCGAATCACTACACCCTGGTCACCGGGCTGTATCCGGACCACCACGGCATCGTCAACAATCGCTTCAGCGATCCGGTCAGCGGCAAGCGCTTCGTCTACAAGCAGTACGACAGCATCGTCGACCCTGCCTGGTGGGGAGGCGAACCGTTGTGGGTTGGAGCCGAGAGGCAGGGCAAACATTCTGCAACGATGTTCTGGCCGGGCTCTGACGTGGATATCGACGGCGTGCGTCCCGAACATTGGCATCGCTTCGATGGCAGGGTTTCCCCGGATGCCCGCGTCGATCAAGTGCTGACGTGGCTGGATTCCGCGCACGACCAGCGTCCTGATTTCGTCACCCTGTATTTCGAACAAGTCGATCACGCCGGTCACGATGCCGGACCTGACTCATCCGAGGTGAACAAGGCGCTTGCCGAAATCGATTCGGCTTTGGGTCGATTGATCGTCGGATTGAAAAAACGCGGCATTTATCGTTCCGCGAACATCGTGGTCGTTTCGGACCATGGCATGACCGCAACCAGCGAAAAGCGGGTTGTCGTGCTCGACAAGATCGTCAACATTCACGACGTCACGGTGTCCAATGCCGGCGTGGTTGCGGGCATTGCGGCAAAACCGGGGCATCAAGGCGAAGTCGATCGTGCGCTGTTGGCGAAACACGCGCATATGCGCTGCTGGAAAAAATCGGAGATCCCCGCCCGCTTGCATTACGGCACCAATCCACGGATTCCGCCGATCGTGTGCCTGGCCGACGATGGCTGGCTGATCAATACCCAATCGTTCATGGATCGCCCCAATCGCCACATCTCCCATGGAGAGCACGGCTACGACAACGCCGACCCCAGGATGGCCGCGCTGTTCGTCGCGCACGGACCCGCATTCCGATCCGGAATTGTCGTGCCGGAATTCGACAATGTGGATGTCTATCCATTGCTCGCCCATGTGCTCGGAATCAAACCGGCAGCGAATGACGGAGATTACGCAGCAGTCAAGGACATGCTGAAACCTGCAGCCCGGTGAGCCAACCCGACACGCTGCCAAACGGGCAACAAAGACATATCCCGGGATCGCTCAATCGTGGTTTTCACCACGAAGGGCACAAGTACACGAAGGCAAGACATCCGATCGATTTCCTTTTCGAATTTTGTGTCCTTCGAGCCAATCCTTCGCTTCTTCCCGCGGACTGCAATCAGTCGCCGCGCGCGAGCCGTCCCACTGCTTCGCCATAACATGCGGCGATGCGTTGTTCGTCGCGATGATGAAAATCGCGCACCACCCATTCGCCGGCAACCATGACATCGCGCACGAGGTTGGCATTTCCCGCAAAAATGAACGTGTCGATGGCGTTGTCGGTGGTGCGTGCCGCGAGCATGGGCGCGTCGTCATCCAGCACCAATAGATCGGCGCGCGTTCCGGCAGCGTCGTCGCCCGCGGCTTGAATCGCGCCGATATTCACGCCGGCGGCTTGCGCTCCGCCGAACAGCGCATTTCCCCACAGGCTTTCGCCGCTGCTGTTGCACAGGGCGGACGCCGCGATATTGCGATGTCGGGTCGTCAAACGCTGGCCATATTCCAGCCAGCGCAATTCCTCGATGGGCGATACGGAAATATGCGAATCCGAACCGATTCCGATTCGACCGTCCGCATCGAGCCAGGCCTTGAGTGGAAACAATCCGTCGCCCAGATTCGCTTCGGTAGTCGGACACAACCCGGCCACGGCGCCGGTTGCGGCGGCGCGTTGCGTTTCATCGTCGGCCAAGTGCGTGGCGTGCACCAGGCACCAGTGCTCATCGACCGGCGCGTTATCGAGCAGCCATTCGAGCGGTCGCGCGTTGCGCAACGCCAGACAATCCTGAACTTCGCCGATCTGCTCGGCTATGTGGATATGAATGGGCGACGCAGCGACCAAACCCGATTCCAATACGGCGTGCATGGCGTCGTGTGGCACCGCGCGCAGGGAATGCAGCGCGACGCCGACGCGCAATGCGGAATTCTCCATCGTCTGCAGTCGCTGCAGCAATTCCAGATACGCGTCGACGCTGTGACCGAAACGACGCTGGCGCTCGCTCAGCGGGCGACCGTCAAAGCCACCGGTCATGTACAACACCGGCAGCAGCGTCAAGCCGATACCGGTTTCTCGTGCTGCCTCGATCAGGGCCAGGGACATTTCGGCGGGATCGGCATAGGGCTTGCCGTCCGGCTGGTGATGCAGATAGTGAAACTCGCAGACCTGGGTATAACCTGCCTTGAGCATCTCGACATACAACTGCGCGGCGATAGCGCGCAGATCGTCGGGAGCTATGCGCCCGGCGAACGAGTACATGGTTTCGCGCCATGTCCAGAAGTTGTCGTGTCCATTTTCGATTTCATGCGACGAGCCAGGCTGACTGCACTCCGTCAAACCGGCCATCGCCCGCTGAAACGCATGGGAATGCAGATTCGGCATCCCGGGCAGAACATAGCGCCCAAGATATTCGCAGTCGTCGTGCCGTGAATCCGCAGCAACCGCAGCCACACATTCGTTGGAAATTCCAAGCCGAACCCGGGTGCCCCATCCATGCGGCAACCAAGCAGCATCGGCGTAAAAGTCACGTTGTGTCATTGCCGAAAGATCCCGGATTGGCTGGACATGACCGGCATCATACCGATACCGATGCGTCGTGCGGTTTGAATTTCGCAAATCATTTGGCAGGAGCTGGGTCGACTCTGCGATAATGTCCGAATGCCGCCCGCTTCCGTTGAAAACGCCAATCGTCATCGCCTGCGCGCGTTGCTCGGCAACGAATTTTTCGCCCCCGCACAGTGGAAGCGCCGCGTGGCTCTGTGGAGTGGCGGCATTCTGGTTGGCGTTGTCGCAATCGGGTTTGCCCGCTGCAGCGCTTACGCCTACGACTTGTTCAAGTACATCGTCGCCCTGTCGCCATGGCTGCCGCTGATCGTTACGCCGGTGATGTTCGGCCTGCTCGCCAGGTTGACCAGCGGACCCTTGCGCGCCACGCGTGGCAGCGGCATTCCACAGGTCATCATGGCTCTGGATGTGGAAGACCCTGGCATTCGCCAGCGGCTGCTTTCCTTGCCGATTGTTCTGGCAAAAATGCTGCTGACCCTGGCTGGTCTGGCCGGCGGCGCGTCTATCGGGCGCGAAGGTCCGACCGTGCATGTCGGCGCCGGCATCATGTACTGGCTTGGTCGGCGTTTCGGGTTCGACGATCCGAAGGCAATATCACGCTTCATCCTCGCCGGCGGTGGTGCCGGCATCGCCGCGGCGTTCAACACACCCTTGGCCGGCGTCGTGTTCGCGATCGAGGAACTGGCGGGTACCTACGAGCATCGTTTCAGCGGCATCGTGCTCACCGCAGTCATTTTCGCCGGCGGCGTGTCGTTGGGTGTACTTGGCAACTATGCCTATTTCGGCCGTGTCGATGCCGGTCTGCCGTTGATTGCGAGCTGGTTGCCGGTTCTTCTATGCGGTATTTGCGGCGGTATCGGCGGCGGTCTGTTTTCGCGCGTCATCCTGCTCAGCGATCGCGGCATCCTCGGTCGCGTCGCCGCCGTTCGTCAGCGTTGGCCGGTGCTGTTCGCTGCTGCTTGCGGACTGGCGTTGGCTACGGTTGGCATCATCAGCGCATTCTATGGCACCGGCGTATACGGCACCGGTTACGACGAGGCGCGCAATCTGGTGCAAGCCGAACACGGGGCCGGTGCGACTTTCGGTCTGCTCAAACTGGCGGCGAATATCTCATCGTACTGGGCCGGTATTCCCGGCGGCATTTTCTCGCCGGCGCTGGCTGTCGGCGCGGGCATGGGCAATACCATATCGGCACTGCTACCGGGCTCCAACGGCGCCGCCGTCGTGCTGCTGGGCATGGCCGCATTTCTCGCCGGAGTCACTCAGGCACCGCTGACCTCTGCGGTCATCGCCCTTGAACTGACCGCGAACCAGAACATGGTCATTCCGCTGATGACCGTTTGCCTGTTGGCTCGCGCAATCTCGTCGTTATTCTGTACGACGCCCGTGTACCACGCATTCGCCAATCGAGCGATCGAGGAGTACGAGAAAAAGGTTGAGGCAAACGCTGCCGAACCGCTGGTAGTCGAAGCGACGGATTTTGTGCCGCCGGAACCGGATTCGGCCGATTCAAACGGTGCATCCACCACAGACACCACGTCCTCCGAGCCGCCATCGCCAAAATAGGCGGCATGCAACCTCTTCCGACCGCGTCCATCGATCAGCCTTGGACAGGGTCGATGATGCGAACTAGTGTGATGTCCCAGAGATAGCTTTGCTAAGTCGAGTCAATTTTTCGAGTATGGATTCGGCGGTGGCGGTCCAGGAGAACGGGCGTGGATGCCGGTTCCAATGATCTGCGAACTGCTGAATTCGACGCCGCAGGTCGGTCACGGAATCGAACGAACCGCGACGAATGGCGCGTTGGGTAATGATGCCGAACCAGCGCTCAACCTGATTGAGCCAGGAGCTGTAAGTCGGCGTGAAATGCAGATGGAATCGCTGGCGGCGTGCGAGCCAGGCGCGCACCCTTGGATGTTTGTGGGTGGCATGGTTGTCCACGATCAGGTGAACATCCAATTGCTCGGGGACGTTGCGTTCGATGTGTCTTAAGAAGGCCAGAAATTCCTGACGCCGATGGCGTGGTTTGCATTGCGTGATGACGGTGCCGTTGGCAACATCCAGCGCGGCGAACAACGTCGTGGTGCCGTGGCGGATGTAGTCGTGTGTGATGCCTTCGACGTAACCCAACCCCATCGGCAGAACGGGCTGCGTGCACTCCAACGCCTGCACCTGGCTTTTCTCATCGACGCACAGCGCCAAGGCATGGTCAGGCGGATTCAGGTACAGCCCAACGATGTCGCGCACCTTCTCCACGAAGAAAGGATCATTCGACAGTTTGAAGGTTTTGGTTCGATGCGGCTGGACGCCGAACATCTTTAGGTAGCGTTGCACGGAACTCTTGGCGACCCCGGTGGCGTCCGACAGCCCACGCACGGTCCAATGGGTATCGACGTCGGGTTTGCGCAGCAACGCCGCATTGAGCAACTGGGTGATGCATTCGTCATCATGCGTACGCGGTCGCCCCGACTTCAGCGCGTCGTGCAGTCCTTCCACGCGTGCGTCCCGGAAGCGCTTGCGCCAGTTCGACACCGCCGCCGGCGTTACTTTGCTGCGATGCGCGATCTCTCGAAGCGCCATGCCGTCCTCGCTCCACAAAATCATCTGCGCCCGACGTACAAGGCCGTGCGGCAAGTTTCGAGAACCGGCAATCGCTTCCAACTCACGCCGTTCTTGCGACGTCACGTTCAACGGCAGCGTCGGTCGTCCTGTCATCATTCGGCCCATGCACGAGAAGGATAGCTTCTCGGACAGCGGGCGCTAAACATGGTTTCTTTTGGGACATCACACTAGAAATCGTTTTCAATCAATTGCATATTGACCGTATCTCCGGTGAAATCGACATCGTTTGTCGGCGAGATCGCGAAGTGCGGGCCATGCAGATCGTTCCACCAGTCCGGCATGCCGCCGGCCCACCAGGTGAATCCGACGAACGGCCCGGCATTGCTATTGAAGTAGTCGATGTAGTCGGCCCATGCCGCCGCCGCGCTCGCGTTTCCTGCGTACATGCCGATCTCCCCCAAATACATTTGGTAGCCATTGGCGGTGGCCCAATCGAGGGTTACTGCAATTTGCGTGCGCGCGGCGGTGATCGACGTGATTTCGTCGGGATTCGCTCCGCAGGCGCACTGGTCCGCATCCAGATACGTGTGCACTTCGATCACGATATTGTTGAGCGGATCAGCGAGCGGGGCTCCCACGCCATTCGCATTCAGCCAGCCATAGGCGTTCGAACGCTGGGTAGCCGCCGTATCGTAGTAGTTCGCTGTCCACGCACTGGCCGTGGTGTAACCGTTGCCGGGAACGTAGATTCGCTGCGTGGAGCCGGCGTCGCGAATCGCGGTGATAGCCAGTTGCGCCGCGGCAAACCACGTCATCGTCGACATGTTGTTCGGCTCATTGATCAAGCCGAATGAAACGCGGGGATTGTCCTTGAACAGCGCGGCCATCTTGCCCCAGAAATCCGCGAACGCCGCCATCGGCACCTGAGCCGAACCAACCAGATCGCCGCGCCAGCGCGCGCCACCGGCGCCACCGCCGGAATCCGCGTCCCACGGTTCGATCACGACCTGCATGCCTTCGACATCGGTGGCGTAATCGACAATGCGCTTGTAGTTGTCGAAATAGGCCTTGTAGTTTCCGTTGGGGGATGCCGGAATCGGACCATTCAATGTCGATTGCATGCCTTCCCAACTGAACAGGAAACGCAACGCAGCGATACGCTTGGAGGCGAAATAGTCGATTACTCGCGTGTCGTACACCGGATAGTCGGTATCGGGAACCGGGCCGGTTGTCTGATTGAAGTTGAAATAGGCCATCTCCATGCCGACGAGATTCGTACCGCGAAATGCCGCCACTTCAAATCCATTCGCAAAAATCTTGTCGTTCACGCTGACGCGCCCGATCAAACTGACATCGTCGACGTAGACATCCGGTTGCACGCCATCGGTGTTCGAGCCAACCCAGAATTGATCGAAGCTGCCGCTGTATTGCGTTGGCGCGGCATCGAACGATGCGGTGATATGCACCCAGGTATTGGCCGGCAAGGCCTGCCCGTATAGCGTGGCAAGACTGGCGTGCGCGACTCTCGTGCCGGTCAGCGCGACCGCCACGTCCAGGTCCTCGCCGCCGCTCGCGCCGCCGTTGAACCAGAACGAAATTCCGCTGTACGTCGTCGTGGCAAGCGTCACAGGCGTGCACCAGCTCACTGCGTTGTAGTTTTCCGGCGTCAAGCGAATCGAATCGGTACCCGAATGCACCGGATTGGTATTGGCGAAATTGAAATCTCCACCGGCATCGTTGAACGAACAATTCTGGTCGAAGCCGTTCTTGCTGGCATCGTCATAGACGACCAGGTCGGACGCGATTGCGTGAGCGCAACAGGCCAACGCCAGCCATGCTGCCGGTACGATAAATGCTCGCGAATTCATCCTCATCCCCTTGCCGATCTCAAAATCCTTCACGTATGCCTTGCCTGAAACCCAAACCACACGCCCGCACCGAACATGCCAGAGCTCACACCGATCGATGAGTTCCGCTTGGCCCGACTCGAGCCCCCCCGCGACCGGCGCTACTGCCAGGGTCCCAGGGTGAAGCCATCGATGCTTGCGGGCACCGCAAATGGAAAAGAAAAGCCGGCTTTCATTCGTCCATACGCGAAACCGTGGCGCGATGCGACAACCCGTAGCCGCCACTGTTCTATACTCGAACACAGGGTACGACGAGACACACAGATGGGCGACGTCACGGCGTTGATCAAGGCTGCGGGCAATGGCGACACCGATGCCTTGCCGGCACTGTTTCAACGTGTCTATGCCGAGCTCAAGCAGATCGCGCACAAGCAATTGCTCGGCGCCGGATCGACGCTGAATACGACCGGGCTGGTGCATGAGGCCTATCTCAAACTGGCTCGGCCCGAAGCGCTCAGTCTGGATGGGCGCTCGCACTTCTTCGCGCTCGCCGCCAAAGCCATGCGCCAGGTCGTTATCGATCACGCGCGCACGCGCATCACGGAAAAGCGTGGTGGCGAAAATGTACAGATGGTTGAACTCGACACGGCGATGAATGCCGCAGGCCCGGGACTCGATCCCGACGAAATGCTGCGCCTGGACAGCGCGCTCACCCAGCTCGAAAGCGAAGAACCGCGACTTTCGCAACTGGTCGAACTGCGCTATTTCGCAGGGCTGGCCATTGCCGAAATCGCGTGTCTTCGCGACGTCAGCGAGCGCACGCTCAACCGCGACTGGCGCCGCGCCAAGGCGTACCTGTACGCGGCGTTGTATCCGCAATAGTCTGCATGGACCGCCAGCGCATCGCCGAGTTGTTCGAGCAGGCAATCGAGTTGCCGGCGCATGAGCGCAGTACATGGCTGGTCTCGGCGTGCGCTGGCGACGCGCAGTTGCAGATGGCGGTTGAACGCCTGCTGTGTGCAGACGCGAATTCTGACGGGTTCATGGAACAACCGCCGGAGTTCATTGCCCGCGCTATCGAGACATCGACTCCGATCGGCAACGAAACGCCATCCGCTTTCGGCTCCTGGCAGGTATTGCGCGCGCTCGGCGTCGGCGGCATGGGCGAGGTCTGGTTGGCGCAGCGCAACGATGGCGGATTCGAGCAACGCGCCGCGGTCAAGCGTTTGGCCTACCCCACGCCCGGTCTGCTGCAACGCTTTCGTCGGGAACGCCAGATTCTGGCGCGGCTGGAACATCCCAACATCGCGCGTTTGATCGACGGCGGCGTGGATGTGCTCGGCGTTCCGTATCTGGTTATGGAATACGTCGACGGCGCGCCGATCAACCAGTATGTGAACGAGCATAATCTCGATTTGCAGACACGACTGCGGTTGTTCCTGGGCGTCTGCGACGCCGTGCAGTATGCGCACCAGAACCTGATCGTGCATCGCGACCTGAAACCATCGAACATCTTCGTCAGCGTCGACGGCACGCCAAAGCTGCTCGACTTCGGCATCGCCAAGGTACTTGCCGCAACCGACGACGCCACGCACACGCAGACCGCTGCCCGCCTGTTGTCCGCAGACTATGCCGCGCCGGAACAATTCAGCGGTGCGCCCATCACCACGGCAACGGACGTCTATGCGTTGGGTGTCGTGCTGTATGAACTACTCGCCGGCACGCGCCCTGCCCGCTCCGGATTTCCCGGCTCGGGCAACGATTCATCCGATCACGCAATGGCGACGCTGCCACCGAGCGCATCGACCAAGACGCAACCTGTGGTGCCATGGCGACGCCGGTTGCGCGGCGACCTGGATCGTATCGTCCTCACCGCCATGGCCACAGATCCGCGGCGCCGCTATGCGTCTGCCCTCGCCTTCGCCAACGATATCCGTAGCTGGCTGGAGGGTCGTCCGATCACTGCTCAAGGCGACCGCACGATATATCGTCTGCGCAAATTCCTGCATCGCAACCGCTACGGCGTTGCCGCTGGCATTGTCGTATTCGTCACTCTGGCAACCGCCACCGCAATCAGTCTGCATCAGGCGAGTCTGGCCCGCGCCCAGGCGCATCGCGCGCAAGCCGTGCGCGCCTTCCTGGTCGGCGTGTTCGAGCAGGCCAGCCCCGACCAGGCACAGGGCAAGCCGCTGAGCGCCCGGCAACTGCTGGATATCGGCAGCAGGCAACTGGCTGCAGGCGACGATATCGATCCTGCCAACCACGCCGAACTCACAGGGTTGATCGGCAGTTTGTATTGGGACATCGGCGACTACACGATGGCTCAAACGCTGCTCGAAAGAGCCGTCGCCATGAATGCCGATGCGCGTGTGCCCGATCAGATCAAGGCACGCAATCTGGTCCAGCTCGCACGCACCGAAGCGGAACAAAGCAATTACGACAGCGCGATCTCGCACGCCGACCAAGCGATCGAACTCGCCCACCGCGCCGGCAGTTCGGCTGCTGGCGAACGCGCCGATGCGCTACGCATCAGCGCCCACGCATTGACCGATCGTGGCGACGCCGCACAAGCCGAGTCGATCCTGCGTAAATTGCTGTCCGAAGATCGCAGCGGCGACGCAGATCGCTCCGAAGACCTGGCCTTGCTCGCCCACACACTCGACGAACAATCAAACTATGCCGAAGCCATCGCCAGCGAACGTCAGGCTCTGACCGCTGATCGCGTCGCGCATGGAGAATCCAGCAGCGCCGTGTCCGACGACCTCAGCGATCTGGGCCTGATCCAGTCGCACCAGGGCGACTATCCGGCTGCCGAACAATCATTGCGACAGGCGTTGCAGATCAAGCGCAGGCTCTATGGTCAAGATCATCGCGAGACGTTGCTGGCGCGGGCGAATCTGCTCATGGCGCAGGAAAAACAAGGGCGCTACCTGCAAGGATTGCAGGGCCGGTTGCAGTTGCTGGAAGACCAGAAACGGGTGCTCGCCGACACTCACCCGGATCAAATAGCGCGTGCGCAAAACATGATCGGGCTGGATCGAATCATGCTCGGCCAATTCGCCGAAGCCAGCGTGTCTTTCCGCGACGCACTGGCAACCTGGACGAAGATTCCGGGCGCCAGCGACGAAGGTCGTGTCGGACCGCTTGGCAATCTCGCCATCGCCCTGCAGATGCAGGGCGACTACGCCAATGCAGAAAAAATCATGCGGGAAACACTGGCGATCGAACGCAAGCATTATCCGCCATCGTCGGAATGGCTCAATCAGGATCGCGGTTTTCTTGGCAATCTGCTGCGCCTGGAACATCGCCCCGCCGAAGCCGTGCACGAGCTGGGTGCCGCGATCGCTGCGCTGAAAGCCACGATCCAGCAACCCGACCCGGTCCTGGCGCTGTTGCATTCGCAACTCAGTGAAGCGCAACTCGATGCCGGCCAACCCGATACCGCGCGAGCCACCGCGACCAATGCGCTGGCTATCGCGCGCAAGGCTCTACCGCCTCACAACATCGGCTTGTCCAATCCATTGTTCGCGCTGGCCCGCGCCGAGCTTGCCCTGGAACATGCGGCGATCGCAGAGCCGTTGCTGCGCGAAGCGCTCAGCGTACGCAGCCCTGCGCTGAGCGCAGGCGACCCGCGCGTGCTGGAAATCCAGGTCGCGCTGATCAATGCCTTGACGCGTTTGCAGCGCGGCGATGACGCCAATGCGTTGCGCACCAGAATCGAACCGCTGTTGCACGCATCGACATCGCCGTATCTTGCAGATCTGCGTAGCCGACTCGCGCAAGATTGAACTGCCAATTGCCGTAGGCAGGCATTTGCAACGACAATGCGCCGATGGTGCCAGATCCGACATCACAATGAATCGCTGGGACGGCTTGCTACTTGATTGTCAGTTGGCCACCATGCGCGATTCGGGCGAGGCGTATGGCGCGATTCGCAATGCCGCGCTCGGCTGGAAAGACGGAAAGATCGCGTTTGCCGGGCAACAATCGCAATTGCCGGACAAGCCCGATGCATTGGCCGCGCGGGTCGGATCGGCGGATAACGCGTGGATCACGCCGAGTCTGATCGATTGCCACACACATCTTGTCTTTGGCGGCAATCGCTCCGAGGAATTCGAGCAACGGCTGAACGGCGCGAGTTACGAAGAGATCGCCCGTTCCGGTGGCGGCATCGTTTCAACGGTAAGAAAGACGCGTGCGGCGAGCGAGGATGAATTGTTTGCGCAATCGTTGCCGCGGGCGCGCGCATTGCTGCGCGATGGCGTGACCACGCTTGAAATCAAATCCGGCTACGGGCTGGATCTGGAACACGAAGCGAAGATGCTGCGCGTTGCGCGCCGCATCGGCAGCGAACTTGGCATCTCGGTTCGCACCACGTTTCTTGGCGCGCACGCGCTGCCGCCGGAATACGCGGGAACGCAATCCGACTACGTGGTCGAGGTTTGCGAGCGCATGCTGCCCGCCATTGCCGCAGAAGGTCTGGCCGATGCCGTAGATGGTTTTTGTGAAAAGATCGCGTTCTCTTCGGCACAGATGCGGCGGGTCTTCGAGGCCGCGCGCAAACTGGGCTTGCCGGTAAAACTGCATGCCGAGCAGTTGTCCGATCAAGGTGGTGCCGCGCTCGTCGCCGAATTTGGCGGGATTTCGGCCGACCATCTGGAATATGTCGGCGCCGCCGCCGTGGCCGCGATGGCGCAGGCGGGCACAATCGCCGTCATGCTGCCTGGCGCATTCTATACTTTGCGCGAAAGCCGACTTCCGCCAATAGCGGCATTTCGCGACGCCGGCGTAGCCATGGCGGTCGCCAGCGACCTGAATCCGGGCACGTCGCCGCTGCTATCGTTGCGACTGGCCATGAACATGGCCTGCACGCTGTTTCGGATGACACCGGAAGAAGCGCTGCGCGGTTCAACGATCAACGCAGCTCGTGCGCTCGGGCTGCACGATCGCGGCGTTATCGACGTGGGCGCGCGCGCGGACTTCGCGATCTGGGATGTTGAGCATCCCGCAGAGTTGAGTTACTGGACCGGAGGCAGCCTGGCGCGACATGTGTACGCCGCCGGCGCACGGATTTCCGATAGCCCCTGATTGGACCCTGAAAAACAAAACCCCGCAGCCGCGGGGTCTCGTCGAAACGAAATTTCCTGACCGAATTATTCGGCTTTCTTGGCAGCCGCTTTTTTGGCAGGTGCAGCTTTCTTGGCAGCAGCCTTCTTCGCTGGCGCAGCCTTTTTCGCCGGCGCAGCCTTCTTTGCCGCCGCAGCCTTGGCTGGCGTCGGTTTGTGTGCGGCAGTCTTCTTCACAACGGCTTTTGCCGGACTTTTTTCGGCCTTGTGCGGACGCACATTTCCGTAACTACGGATTGCGGTCTTGCCCTTGCGCGTCTTGCGGTCGCCTCTACCCATTACATCGATCTCCAAAAGTGTTGTTTGCCAAAAGCGCGCGTAGCTTACCAGCGCTGCGGCCGAACGCAACCGAAAACGGCCACATTCGCGCGCGGCTCCGGCCTTGCCTGCGCTACGATTACGACGAAGACGTTTTGGCGTCGATCCAGCTTCTCGCGCGCTCGCGGCCGAGGTCGCGCAGATTGTGTAGAAAGCCGATACGCGTGTCCATTCGTGTCCTGGCACTGTACGCATCCAGCGACTCGCCCGGCTCAAGCAGTTGCACGTCGATACTTTTCAGGCGCCGTCCGAGCCAGCTCAGTGGAAACGTCCCGGCAATCGATGCTTTCGCATCGCGCAGACTGTTCAGCTCACGCAGGAACGTGGTCGAAAACATCAATTCGGCGACGCGCTCGGCAATTTGACGCGCAGTGCGAGGCACATCAGCGCGCCGCAGTGGTTGTACGAGCACGCAAACGACATGACTGCTGCGGCAGTGATAGATCAGCGGTTCGATTGCCGGATTGCCGGCGTAACCCCCATCCCAGTACAACTCCGAGTCGATCTCGACCGGAGCGAAAATCTGTGGCAGACAGGTCGACGCCATCAACGCGTCGATACTCAGCCGATCATTGTCGAACAACACCAGTTGCCCGTCGCGCACGCGCGTCGCGGCAAGATAAAGCCGGAATGGCGACTCGCGGCGCAGCCGTTCGAAATCGAAAAGACGCACGGCGACGTCGCGTACCGGGTTCAATCCCAGCGGGTTCATTTCGCTCGGGGTGAAATACTGCGCAAGACTGCCGAGCAGCGACTGTGCCGTTGCACCGGCCGGCGTGGAAAACGACCAGCGCATCACGCTGGTGTGATTCGCCACGGATGTCCATAATTCTTCCAGCGCCCGGCGCGCGCCGTCGCGCCCGCCCTCCAGCCAGCCTTGCGCAAGAGCCAGCGCATTCATCGCCCCGCTGCTGGTAGCGCTGATGCCTTCGAAATCGATTTGCGTGCTTTCCAGCAGATGATCGAGAACCCCCCAGGTGAAGGCGCCGTGCGCGCCGCCGCCCTGCAGGGCCAGATTGATTCGCGTTGGCAGGCGTACGTTCCCGGCGGCATTCATGCCACCATCATAGCGTCCGCGTGTGACGCTCCCGCGGCTCATCACGACAATCGGCGAGCACGCACTTGCCTGCCTCGATCTGGATCGTGGCATGGGCAATGCAAAAGCGCTCGCGCAGCACGGTCTGGATCGACGCCAGGGACTCATTGATATCGCTGCCTTCGGCAAGCCGCGCGTGCAGGGTCGCCACGCGCCGGCCCCCGGCGAGTTGCCAGACATGCACATGATGGACATCTTCCACCGCGGCATGTTGCATCACGCTTTGCACCACATCTGCCACCGCCACTCCCTCGGGCGTACCTTCGAGCAGCACGTGGGCGCAACGCCGCAACAGCGTCCACGCGCCACGAAGCATCAGCACGGCGACGACAATCGACACCGCCGGATCCGTCCAGATCCAGCCGCGGCTTGCAATTGCCAATGCGGCAATAACAGTGCCGACCGAACCGAGCAGATCGCCGAATATGTGCAATCGCGCCCCGGCCGCGTTCAGGTCTTCGTGATCGTGCGTGCCGAGCGCCCAAAGCATGAGCGCATTGATCGCCAATCCGGTACATGCGATACCCAGCATCCATCCGCTGCGCACCGGTTCCGGAGCAGCCAGTCGCGAGACCGCTTCGACAATGATCCAGATTGCCAGCGCGAACTGCGCCAATGCATTGGTGTAGCCGATCAGCACCTCAAGCCGGGCGTAGCCGTAACTGCGCTTGGCGTCGGCCGGACGTTGCGCAAAATGCGCCGCCGCCCATGCAAGCGACAGGGCGAATGCGTCCACCAGCATGTGTCCGGCGTCGGCGAGCAGCGCCAGCGAACCGGAGAGCCAACCGCCGAATGCCTCGGCAAGCATTGTCAATGCTGCCAGCAGAAATGCGATCAGCAGTCGTGATTCACCGCTGGACGTATGGTTGTGATTGGTCGGGTGCATCGCGGATCGGCCCGGTTTCGTTGGCACCGGGGCCATTCGATCCTATCCGCATGCGGCGGCGTTACACAATTGCGGATTCTTGCGCGACCACACGGCCATGGTTGTGCGCGTGCCCGCGAACCATGCGCATATTCAGCAGGTGGGCAAGAGCGACGCAACTTCCGCCTGTCGCAACCAGCACGGCATGAATATTCAGTCCGGCATGCACGTGGAACAAGAACCCGCCCGTCCACAACAGCGTCAGGCCGGGGAACAGCAGCAACAACGGCCCTCGCACGCGATGATGCCGAAAGCCGTGAGCGAGCGTCGTTGTGGCCAACAAGCTGGCACAGACAATGAAGATCTGCTCGAACGTATGGCTGGCCAGAAACCCCAGACCGAGGATCGGCAGCAAGGTCAAGACGAAGGGCAGCGCGGCGCAATGGATCGCACACAAAAAAGAAGCGGTCGCACCAATCCGGTCAGCCACGCGCGCCAAAGTGTGGCGGCATGACGCAGTGTTGTCGGGGATGGCGGACTCGAGTTGCATGGCAAACCGTTTGAAATCGTGACTGCGTGTTGAGTTGTGGTCGGGCTTGGGTAGCACTTGGCTGTGAGCAGCAGATGATGCCGATCCGGAACAAGGCATCCGATCGAACAGGAGAAATGATATTGTATAACATAACGGAATTCAACCGCCGCCGATGACCTGGGCGCAGGCCCTGACCGGTCATTCAGCGCGTGTTGTGCATTTCCTTGCGCCTGTTGTCAAAGCGCAAAGCCGGCAATCAGGTTGCCCCGGCCGCGCCGCCCAGTGTTCCCATGAACTGACGGTAGTAGCGCAATTCATCGATGGAATCGCGCACGTCGCTCAAGGCGGTATGACTGGATTCCTTGGTGAAACCCTTCTGGATTTCCGGCGCCCAGCGGCGAGCCAGCTCCTTGAGCGTGGAAACATCGAGGTTGCGATAGTGGAAATACCGTTCCAGACGTGGCATGAGACGATGCAGAAAGCGACGGTCCTGACAGATCGAATTGCCGCACATCGGTGACTTGCCAGGATTGGCCCAACGGGCCAGGAATTCCATCGTGTGCGCCTCGGCCGTGGCCAGGTCCACCGAAGACTCCACGACGCGTTGCCAAAGTCCGGATTTCGTATGTTGATTGCGGTTCCAGTCGTCCATGGCCTGCAAACGTGCGACCTCATGGAAGATCGCGAATTCCGGACCTTCTGCTATAATATTCAATGACTTGTCAGTGACAACCGTCGCAATTTCGAGAATGGAATCGTGATCGGTGTCCAAGCCGGTCATCTCCAGATCGATCCAGATCAGGTTGTCGTCGTGCGCAGTGGATTGGGTCATAGGCAAGCCTGAAGTCGAACCAAACCCCAAGATAGCATCATGGCTGCGACCATGCCCAGATTCATCGCCGTTTGCGCGCATTTGCCCGGCTGGCTACACTCGGAGGCTTGTTTGTGGTGTATCCAGGGGTACCACCGTGGACGCAATCCTGTTGCTCGAGCCTTCGGCCACGCGCCGCCGCGCCATGCGGGCGCTGCTGTCGAGCAAGGGATTTGCAGTCAGCGAACTGAGCGACTACGCCCAGGCCCTGCCTATCCTGGATCAGTTCCCCGCCAACCCGACCGGTTTCCGCGGCATGGTGATCGGCTGGCCCGAGCATGCGGATTCACGCGCCGATGAAGTTCTGACGATTCTGCAACGCGACGATTTCGAGCATATCGCCGTACTCCTGCTCGCCGATACCAACGATGGCACTGCGGTCAACTGGATGATGGCGCGCCCCGGCACCGGGCTGTTGCTGTGGAGCGACTACAGCGAGTGCGCCGACTCGATGGCAAAGCTGCTCAAGCCACCCGCGCCGGTTACCCCCGGACTCGAGTCCGGGGGCCAGTCGCATCTGCGTATTCTCTTCGTGGACGATTCGGCGACGGTTCGCGTCGCGTTTCGGCGCCTGCTGATGAAACACGGCTATCTCGTTGAAACCGCAGAAGACGTGGAGGATGGCTGGCGCAAGGCGCAGACGATGCCGTTCGATCTGGCTATCGTCGACTATTTCATGCCGGGCGATCCGGGCACCGAGTTGGTGCGGCGCATGAAGGAAGATACGCGCACCAGCGGCGTGCTCTCGGCCATCATCACCGGCACGTATTCCGATCGGGTGATCAACGAATCGCTGGGTGCCGGCGCACTGGAATGTCTGTTCAAGAGCGAGGCACGTGAATTGTTCCTCGCCAGACTGGGTTCGCTGGCGCGAGCCGTGAGCGATCGCAAATCCGTGGATGCTGAACGGCGCCGGCTGCAAAGCATCCTGAGCTCTGTCGGCGATGGCGTCTATGGTGTGGACGACCGCGGATTGATCCAGTTCGTCAATCCGGCGGCGATCGACATGCTTGGCTACACCGACGCGGCCGATCTTGTCGGTAAAGCAGCCTACGATCGTTTTCATCACAGTTACGAAGATGGCACGCTGGTGCCGCGCAGTGCCTGTTTCCTTTCGCAATGCTACGCGCGCGGCAGTCAGGTGCCGGGTTGGCAAACCGTGTTCTGGAGCAAGGCAAAACGGCCATTGCCCGTGGAATGCACGGTCTATCCGATGCAACTCGATGGTCGCCGCGAAGGATCGGTCGTGGCCTTTCGCGACATCTCGGCCCGGCGCATGCTTGAAGACGAACTGCGCTGGCAGGCCGGCCACGACGCACTGACCAAACTGTACAATCGCGCCTGGTTCGAAACCCAACTGGAGCAGGAAATCATCCGTCTCAAGCGCACCGATCAAATCTCGCTGCTGCTGTTTCTGGATCTGGACCGTTTCAAGTACATCAACGATACCGCCGGCCACACCGCAGGTGACCAGTTGCTGGTGGAAATCGGCCGGCGCCTGTCGGCCCGTCTGCGCGCCTGCGATCACATTGCGCGCATGGGCGGCGATGAATACGCCATCATTCTGCACAACGTGAATCGTTCAGACGTGGCCCAGGTTGCCGACGAGTATCGCAAGACGCTCAGTGCGCTGCCGTTCGTCTATGGCGGCAAGAGCTACCGCGTCGGCGTATCCATAGGTGTGGCCAGCCTGGATGCGAACACGACCTCGTGCAGCGATGCGATGGCCGCTGCCGATGTCGCCCTGCATACCGCCAAGCGCAGCGGCCGCAACCAGATCCATGTGTTCAGTGCCGGCACCGACCAGCGTGCCCGCATGGACATGGAACTTGGCTGGTCGTCGCGCCTGGAACACGCCCTGAAAAACAACGGCTTCGTACTTTGCTTCCAACCGATTTTGCCACTGGCCGAAATCGCATACGATCACCTCCCGCAGCAACCGGGCGCATTGTGGACACGCCACCAACGTCTCCACGCAAGCGGGCAACGCAGCTTTTATGAAGCGCTCGTGCGATTGCGCGCAGCGGACGGCAGCCTGGTGGCGCCAAACGCATTTCTGCCCGCCGCAGAGCGCTTCAGCATGATCGGCGAAATCGATCGCTGGGTGATTCGCCAGGCGCTGCAGGTCCTGCGCGAACAAAACCGGCTCAACCAGCAGACCGGACTGACGATCAATCTGTCCGCCCAATCGATGACACATGGGGATCTCGGGCGCTACATCACCGACTGCCTGGTCGAATTCGATGTCGACCCGCGCGCAGTAGTCTTCGAGGTCACCGAACAGGGCGCACTGAATCATCTGGAAGCGGTGCATCACCTGATCCAGGAATTGCAGCCGTTCGGCTGTCGTTTCGCACTGGACGATTTCGGTATCGGCTTTTCCTCGTTCGCCCACCTCAAGCATCTGAACGTGGATTTCCTCAAGATCGACGGTTCGTTCATTCAGGGCTTGCTCAACGACCCCGTGGATCTGGCCGTCATCAGTGCCATCACCAACATCGCCCATTCGATCGGCAAGATCGCCATTGCCGAACACGTCGACCGACCCGAAATCCTCCACGCCCTGCATGCCTGTGGCGTCGATCAAGCCCAGGGCTATTACATCGCACGCCCGCAACCGAGTTTGCGTGCGGCAAACGGGCAATTGGAAGTATTGCCTGGAAGAGAAGGGCTGCGGGCCGAGGGCTGCTGAAGCGGGAATCGGGAAAAGCTTTGCAGATGCCGTCATTCCCGCCAAGTCGCGATTGACGTAGTGTCTCGGGTATTCTCGTCTCGCGTCTTGCAACTCGCATCTGCGCTACCATCGCCGCAATCCCGTCCCGACGCCCAGCATGGCTTCCGCAAAGCCCGAACCCTCTCTGTACTGGCACGACTACGAAACGTCCGGCACCGATTCACGCCGCGATCGTCCCGTGCAGTTCGCCGGTCAGCGCACGACCCTGGACCTGGAACCCGTTGGCGAACCATTAACCGTCTACTGCAGACCGGCACCGGACATATTGCCGCAACCGGCAGCATGTCTGGTGACTGGAATCAGCCCGCAACATGCGCAGCGCGAAGGTGTCATCGAAGTCGAATTCGCCGCACGCGTGCATGACCAATTGGCCCTGCCCGGCACCTGTGGCGCGGGTTACAACTCGATCCGCTTCGACGACGAGTTCACGCGCAATTTGTTGTACCGAAATTTTTACGATCCCTACGAACGCGAATGGAAATCCGGCAACTCGCGCTGGGACATCATCGACCTGGCGCGGCTGTGCTACGCGCTTCGCCCCGACGGCATCGAGTGGCCGCAGGGCGCCGCCGCGCAAGCGCTCGCGTCCGACAATGAGGAAGCGTCCGCGCACGCAACGCAGCTCCGCGCAGTTCGTCCCTTCCTTCAAGCTGGCGGATCTTGCGGCGGCAAATCGCCTCACGCATGCGCGCGCGCATGACGCCTTGTCCGATGTCGAAGCGACAATCGCGCTTGCGCGCTTGTTGCGCACGAAGCAACCGCGCTTGTGGGACTTCTATTTTTCCTTGCGCCGCAAACAACGCGCACTGGAGCTGCTCGACTACACGCATCGCACGCCGGTATTGCACGTCTCGTCGCGTTACCCGGCGCAGCGTGGCTGCCTGGCCATGATCGTGCCGCTGGCGCAGCACCCGGAGCAGCCGAACAAGATCATCGTGTACGACCTGTCCACCGACCCGCAGGCGTTGTTGGACCTGGATGCCGAAGATATCGCCGATCGCCTGTTCACGCCGCGTCGCGATCTTCCCGACGACGTCGAACGCATTCCGCTCAAGGCCGTGGCCATCAACAAATCGCCGGCACTGGCTCCGCTTTCCGTACTCAGGCGAACGGACACGCTGCGCATCGGCCTGGATCCGGATCGGTGCATGGATCACCTGCGCCGCCTGCACGAAGCGTCCGATCTGAACGACAAGTTGCGCAGGGTCTTCGCAAGTCAGTCTGAAGTTGAAGCGTCGCTGGATCCGGAGTTGGCGATCTATCGTGGCTTCGCCGGCGATGCCGACAAACGCCTGTTCGCAAAAGTCCGCGCTACCGTTCCAGAACAACTTGGCGCCTTCGACAGCGCCTTTCACGACCCGCGCTATCCGGAACTGCTGTTTCGCTACCGCGCACGAAATTTCCCGCACACCCTCGATGCCGACGAGTGCAAACGCTGGGACGAATTTCGTCGGGCGCGTTTGACCCGGGCAACCGGCCTGACCGGCATTGCCGCCGACGCGTACTTCGCCGAGATCGCCGCCGCCCGATCCTGTGACGAACTAAGCGGCGAACAACGCGTTTTGCTCGATCAACTCGAAATCTGGGGACGCCAGCTGATCGAAGCCTGAGTTGTGCGCACACGGCGCTCTCAGCCATGAAAAAATGTCGTCGAAGGACGCAAAGAACGCGAAATGCAACACCAAAATACTGCCTTCCTGCTCTGCATCGCTCGCCCCAACGAGCCTCCGATCAACCGCTGCGCACGCGGCACGACATCCAGGAATTCCGCTGCTCGTGCTGCATCGTGCGGTGTATCTTGTCTTGCCGGCAGCCAGAATGGGTGACGCCTGCGCAGCGTTTGATCAGAAGTTCCCCAATGCGCCGCTGGCGCAAATCGCGTTGAGGCTTGAAATATTTCAGTCGAATCAATTCGCAATCAGAGCCGTTATCCGCGGTATATTTCTGTCATGAGCAAAAGCTACTTCTCACCTGCCACGTTCCGTTTCCTGCTCGCGCTCGATCGAAACAACAATCGAACGTGGTTTCATGCGCACCAGGCCGACTATGAGCGCCACGTGCGCGAACCGTTTCTGCAACTCATCGCCGATCTGCAATCGCCGCTGGAAAAAATCAGCACGCATTTTCGTGCCGATCCGCGCAAGGTCGGTGGCTCGCTGTTCCGCATCCATCGCGATACGCGTTTTGCCAACGACAAGACTCCTTACAAAACCTGGGCGGGCGCCCGCCTGTTCCACGAGCGCCGCCGCGAGGTCGCCGCGCCCTCTTTCTACATTCACATCCAGCCGAAACATTGTTTTGCCGGCGGCGGCTTGTGGCATCCGGAATCGCCCACGCTGAAACGCCTGCGCGATTTTCTGGTCGACAATCCGGCCGCCTGGAAACATGCGACACGCAACAAGGTATTTCGCGAGAATTTCGGCTTCTGGGGCGAGAGCCTGATTCGCCCGCCGCGCGGATTCGATCCGCACCATGAACTAATCGACGACATCAAGCGCAAGAGCTTCGCCGCCGGCATGGAATTTACCCAGGCGACAGCCTGTTCGAACGCGCTGCTGGCGACGATCGTCACGAATTGCAAACGTCTTGCACCGATGATTGACTACTTGTGCGCGGCATTGGATCTGGAGTTTTGATCCGATCGCAACGTCCGGCGTTGCCATGCCGTGCCTGATGATCCCGGCGCCTGCAATTGAGTCGGTCCGGTATTTCTTCCTTGAATTACAGAACTGAATAGTGTTGAAATAGACAGTCAGCTTCACTTTTGCGTCCGCCATCAGGCGATCCAAGGAATCCGGAGCCACCCCATGCAACCCTATTCCCTTCTTCGGCCAATTGCCCTGCTGGCTGTGTTCCTGGCTGGTTGCGCAATACCACCGCGCCCGCAGGCACCGCAGCTCGCTCAGGTCGCGCCACTGGCCGGGATCCCGGCAAAGGCAAACGCGCCGTGGCCGTCGCAGGAGTGGTGGACACAATACGGTGATCGGCAGCTCGACGCTCTGGAAACGCGCGCCCTCGCCGGCTCACCAACGCTTGCCGTTGCCCGCGCCCGTTTTGACGAGGCATTGAAGTCCGTGGACGTGGCTCGTGCGGCAGGCGGGCTCAGCATCGACGGGAACGCCGAAGTGCAACGCCATCGTCTGAGCGAACACGGCCTGATTCCGAGCGAATTTCTCGGCTTTACCTGGTACAACCAGGGCGATCTCGGCCTGCAGTTCAATTACGACTTTGATTTCTGGGGCAGCCAGGGTGCGCAAATTTCTGCTGCACTCGACAAGGCGCGCGCCGCGGCCGCGGAACGCGACTCGGCCGCTTCGATGCTGACTGCCGCCGTCGCCGACACCTATTTTGGCTGGCAGGCAACACAAGTCCGGCTGGGTCTGGCCAGGGACGTAGTCGCAACGACGGCGCAAGCGCGTGATATTGCCGCGGCGCGCGTGCGCCAAGGCGTGGACTCGCCCGACACCGTGCAACACGCGGAATCGAATCTGGCCGCGGCGCGCGAACAGGTCGCCATGCTCGATGGCGTCAGCCAACTGCAGCGTGCCGCGCTTGCGGCGCTGCAGGGCATTGCCCTCGCCGACTTGCCGAAACTGGCGATGCAGCCATTACCCGGCACGGGCGCCGCCATGCCGGCGAATGCCAGCCTGGATCTGATCGCGCGGCGCGCAGATATTGCTGCCAGTCGCTGGCGTGTGGAGGCGGCCGTTCGCAACGTCGACGTTGCCCGCGATGCGTTTTATCCGGATCTGAGTTTATCCGGCATGGTCGGGCTGTCGTCGATCGACCTTGGTAAATTGCTGTCGCCGGGAAGCACCGAAGTTGCCGTCGGACCGGCATTGCACCTGCCGATTTTCGAGAATGGACGATTGAAGGCGCGATTCGGCGTCTCCAGGGCGCGCCTGGCGTCTGCGGTTGCCACGTACAACTCAACCATTTCCGAAGCAACGCAAGAAGTTGCCAGGCAGGTATTGACGATCGAACAGCTCAAGGCACGCCGACAGGTGCATGCCGCACAGCTCAGCGCGGCGCGAAAACTGCAAACCACCGCGCAAGCACGCGCACGGCGCGGCGTGACCGACGCACGCCCGGTGCTGGCCGCGACCGTTGAACTGGATCGCCAACGCGATGCCGATGCACAGCTTGTCGCCGCAACGCTATCGGCCGATATCGCCCTCACGCGCGCGCTCGGCGGCGGATTCCGCGACCACGCAACATCCATTGAAGCCTCTTCCGGAGCAACCACACGATGAGCATGAAGCCCAACTCAGGCGACGAAAACGGCAACGGCAAGGCAAAGCGCAAACGTCGCATCATCCTTTCCATTCTCGCCGTGCTGTTTCTCGTCATTGGTTGCGGGTGGGTGTTGTTGTGGATGCTGGTCTTGTCGCAGCGCGAGACAACGGACGACGCCTACGTGGGCGGCAACCAGGTGACTGTTTCGGCGCAGGTGCCAGGAACGGTTATCTCGGTTTTCACAGACGATACGCAACGCGTCGAGCCGGGTCAGCTTCTCGTGCAACTCGATCCTACCGACGCTCGGTTGACCCTTGCCAAAGCGAAAAGCGCGCTGGCGCAGTCGGTGCGACAGGTCCGTCAGCAAACCGAATCGGCGGCGCAATATGACGCGACGATCGCGGCCAGGCGCGACGAGGTGCAGCGCGCGCAAAAGGATCTGGACCGCCGCGAACCATTGCTCGCCGAACACGCAGTAGCCCCGGAAGAAGTTGCTCATCTGCGCCAGGCGCTGGCCAACGCACGCGCCGCGCTCGACGCTGCGCAACGCCAGGCTGCGGCTGCCCATGCCTTGATCGATGGCAGCAATGTGGCCGGCAATCCGATCGTGCTGCAGGCACGTGCGGCGTTTCGCGAAGCCTGGGTCAACGCCCACCGCGATGCCATCGTCGCGCCGATCGAAGGCTATGTCGCGCAGCGCAGCGTGCAGGTCGGATCGCATGTGCAGCCCGGCCAGGCCTTGCTGACGATCGTGCCACTGCACGATCTGTGGGTCGATGCGAATTTCAAGGAGAGTCAACTTGCGCATATCCGTATCGGACAGCCAGCCAGGATCAACGCCGACCTGTACGGCGGCGACGTGACATTTCACGGACACGTCGAGGGTCTCGCGGCGGGCACCGGTGGCGCATTCGCGCTGCTGCCGCCGCAGAAC
Organism: uncultured Pseudomonadota bacterium; assembly: GCA_963711075.1. Lineage (GTDB taxonomy): Bacteria > Pseudomonadota > Gammaproteobacteria > Xanthomonadales > Rhodanobacteraceae > Rudaea. The sequence goes on from CAVQCW010000005.1 coordinate 243,218, forward strand.
GCTTCCGGGAACTGGATCAAGGTGGTGCAACGCGTGCCGGTGCGTATCGCGCTTGATCGCAGGGAACTGGACAATCACCCCCTGCGCATCGGTCTGTCCACCGATGTCAATATCGACACGCACAATCGCAATGGTCAGGTACTCGCGCAAACCGCATCGAAAGCGGCTGTCGCGCAGACCAAGGTCTATACCGGGGATCTGGCCGCCGCCGATACTGCCGCCGACGCCATCATCAAGGCCAATCTGGGCCGCTGAACCATGAGCACACCGGAATCGGGCCAGCCATCGCCGCCGAATGCGCGCGGTGCACCGCTGCACGGTGCGCCGTTGGCAATGCTGACGGTCGCCGTCGCATTCTCCACGTTCATGGAAGTACTCGACCTGACCATCGTCAATGTGTCGGTGCCGCATATCGCCGGCAGTCTGGGCGTGAGTCCGAACGAAGGCACCTGGGCGATCAGTTCCTATTCGCTGGCCAGTGCAATCATGCAGCCGCTGACCGGCTGGATCGCGCGGCGCTTCGGCGAAGTGCGTACGTTCTGCATCTCGGTATTGCTGTTCGTCGCCATGTCGATGCTGTGCGGCATGGCCACAAGCATGCCCATGCTCGTAGTCGCGCGGCTGTTGCAAGGTGCGGGTTCGGGGCCGATGGTGGCCTTGTCGCTGGCGTTGCTGCTGAACAATTATCCCAACGACAAGAAGGGCATCGCACTCGCATTGTGGGCAATGACAGTGGTGGTCGCGCCGATCTTCGGGCCCATTCTCGGCGGTTGGCTGACGGACAACTATTCGTGGCCATGGATTTTCTACATCAACGTGCCGGTCGGCATTCTCGCGGCGGTAGTCACCTGGACCTTGCTGAGCAGCCGCGAGTCTCCGGTCGCGCGCGTTCCCATCGACTTCATCGGATTGGTTTTGCTGGTCCTGGGTGTCGGCTGTCTGCAATTCATGCTCGACAATGGCAACGACAAGGATTGGTTCTCGTCGCCGCTGATTCTGACGCTGGGCATTACTGCAGTAGTGGCGTTGGCGTTTTTCGTCGCATGGGAACTGACCGACCGGCATCCGATCGTCGACCTGAGCCTGTTCCGAAAACGCAATTTCACCATCGGCGTGATCGCCTTGTCGCTGGGCATGGTCGGATTTTTCGGCATTAACGTGGTGTTTCCACTGTGGTTGCAGATCGATCTGGGCTACACCGCGACCTGGGCCGGATTGGCCACCGCACCGGTGGGCATACTCGCGTTTCTGATGTCGCCGATCATTGGCAAGAACATTCAGCGTCTGGAATTGCGTTCGGTCACCACGTTTGCGTTTCTGGTGTTCGGCGCAACATCGCTATGGTTCGCCACGTTCCCGAGCGACGCCGAATTCGGCCAACTCGCATTGCCTCGGCTGGTAATGGGTCTGGGTATCGCGTGCTTCTTCATTCCCCTGAACCAGGTGATTTTGTCCGGCTTGAAGCCGGACGAGATCGCGTCAGCAGGCGGGCTGTCGAACTTCTTCCGTACGATCGCCGCGAGCTTTTCCACCGCCGTCACTGTGACGATCTGGCAACACCGCACGGACTATCACCACGCCGCGCTGGCCGAGCATCTGAACGCCGCGAATCCGGCAACCACGACGTACCTGCAACATCTGCAATCGATGGGGGCATCGGCGCAACGCGCGTGGGCATTGATCGATTCCATCGCCAGCCGCGAATCGCTGACGCTCGCCGTGAATGACGTGTTCCTGCTTTGTGCGATCCTGTTCTTCGCCATGATACCCGTGGTATGGATGGCCAGACCGCCGTTCGGCAACGACGGTGCGGCAGCGGTGCACTGAAACCATCAAAACATATGTTTCTCGATCCCCAGCGCAGACAGAATCTTGCTGGCGATCTCCTCGATCGACGTGTGGGTCGTGTTTTGTACCGGAATGTTTTCGCGACGAAACAATTTGTCGGCGACTTGCAGTTCGTGGCGACACTGTTCGAGTTTCGCGTAGCGGCTGCCGGGTTTGCGCGCCTCGCGCACCTGAGCCAGACGTTGTGCGTCGATGCTCAATCCATACAGACGCGCCTTGTGCGGTTGCAGTCGCCTGGGCAATTCGAGCCTGTCCAGGTCCTCTTCAGTCAGCGGATAATTCGCCGCCTTCACGCCATAGTGCAGCGCCATGTACAAGCAAGTCGGCGTCTTGCCGACACGCGATACGCCGACAAGAATCACTTCGGCGTCGGCATAATTCACGTCGACGCCGTCGTCGTGGGTAAGCGCATAGTTGGTCGCATTGATGCGCGCCTCGTATTCGGCAAAATCGATCATGCCGTGCGCGCGTCCGACCCGGCTCTTGCGCGGCATGCCCAGTTCGGCTTCCAGCGGCTCGATGAACGGGGCAAACACATCCAGCATCAAGGCACCGCAGGTAGCGAGAATCTCGCTCAACTGCGGGTCGATGACCGTATTCACCACGATCGGCCGCGCCCCGCTGTTCGTATAGATATTGCGAATGCGCGCCGCCGCAGCGTGGGCTTTTTCCGCATCGTCGACGAAAGGCAGACGAAACGTATCGAAATCGACGCCTTCGAACTGGGTCAATACCGAATGCCCGATCGTTTCGGCCGTGATTCCGGTGCCGTCGGAAACGTAGAATATGGTTCTGCGCATGCGCTTTGCCGTCGGAAAATCGAGTTCAAGTGTAAGCGATACCCGGCGCGGCTTGTGTCGCCCGTCGTAAACCCCGAAAATTGCGCATTCTTGCGGGTTCGCCCGCTTTTCGTTTCGCAACCCGGAGAATTGTCTTGAGCGATTTGGTGCTGTGGCTCGATCAGTTGCGCATGTCCGATCTGGCCAGGGTGGGCGGCAAGAATGCCTCTCTCGGGGAGATGATCGGCAACCTGAGCAAGCTCGGCGTGTCCGTTCCGGGCGGATTCGCAACCACGGCCGATGCGTTCAAGACATACCTTGAGAAAAGTGGTCTGGCCAAACGCATCCAGGATCGCCTTTCCGCCTTGAATATCGACGATGTGGATGCGCTCACCCGTGCCGGCAAGGAAATTCGCAACTGGATTGTCGATACGGCGTTACCCGACGATCTTGAACAGGCGATTCGCCAGGCCTACGAAACGCTGTGTGAGGACGCCGGTTCGAGCAACATACCAGTCGCCGTGCGGTCGTCGGCGACCGCAGAGGATCTTCCCGACGCCAGCTTCGCCGGCCAACAGGAAACGTTTCTCAACGTAATCGGTAGTGACGACGTGCTGCATGCGGTCAAGGAAGTGTTCGCGTCACTGTACAACGACCGCGCCATCGCCTACCGCGTGCATCACGGTTTCAGGCACGAGGATGTCTTCCTGTCGGCCGGCGTGCAGTTGATGGTGCGCTCCGACATTGGAGCTTCGGGCGTGCTGTTTACACTGGATACCGAATCCGGCTTCCGCGACGTGGTTTTCGTCACCGGCAGTTATGGCCTGGGCGAAATGGTCGTGCAGGGCGCGGTCAATCCCGACGAGTTCTACGTGTTCAAGCCGACCCTGCGTCAGGGCAAGCCGGCCATATTGCGTCGCAGTCTCGGCGCCAAGCAGCAGCGCATGGTGTATTCCGACAAGGGTGAAGAGCGCGTGCGCACCGAGCCGACACCGCCGGAACTGCGCAATGCGTTCTGCATCAGCGATGACGACGTGCACGAGCTCGCACGCCAGGCGCTGACCATCGAGAACCACTACGAGCGCCCGATGGACATCGAATGGGCCAAAGACGGCGCGACCGGAAAAATCTACATCGTGCAGGCGCGCCCGGAAACCGTGAAGTCGCGCAGTCATGCGACGCAACTGGAACGCTTCCAATTGCACGAGCGCGGAAAGGTGCTGGCCGAAGGCCGTTCCATTGGCCAAAAGATCGGTGCCGGCAAGGCGCGCATCGTCAAATCTATCGAGCAGATGAATCAGTTCCAGGAAGGCGACGTGCTTGTTGCCGACATGACCGATCCCGACTGGGAGCCGATCATGAAACGCGCCGCTGCCATCGTCACCAATCGCGGCGGCCGCACCTGTCACGCGGCGATCATCGCACGCGAACTCGGCGTTCCCGCCGTGGTCGGCACTCAAAATGCGTTGAGTACGGTTCCTGATGGCGCGGACGTTACGGTTTCGTGTGCGGAAGGCGACACCGGCCACATCTACGAAGGCAGGCTGAAGTTCGAGCGCATCGTCGCGGATCTCGGCGCGATGCCGGAAGCGCCGCTGAAGATCATGATGAATGTCGCCAACCCCGAGCGCGCGTTCGATTTCGGCATGCTGCCGAACGCCGGAATCGGTCTGGCGCGCCTGGAGATGATCATCGCCAGCCATATCGGCGTGCACCCGAAGGCGTTGCTCGAATATGCGCAACAGGATGCCGCCGTCAAAGCCAGAATCGACGAACGCATGGCCGGCTACGCCGACCCGGTGTCGTTCTACGTGGATCGGCTGGCCGAAGGCATCGCCACCATCGCCGCCTCGGTATTCCCGAAGCCGGTGATCGTGCGCCTGTCGGATTTCAAGTCCAACGAATACGCGAACCTGATCGGCGGCGAAAAATACGAGCCGCACGAAGAAAACCCGATGATCGGCTTCCGCGGCGCGAGCCGCTACGTCGACGATTCGTTCGCCGCGGCTTTCGCGCTGGAATGCCAGGCGGTGAAAAAAGTCCGCGAGACGATGGGCCTGGACAATGTCTGGGTGATGATTCCGTTCGTGCGCACCCTGGGCGAGGGCCGCAAAGTGGTCGAAGTGTTGGCGAAAAACGGCCTCGAACAAGGCGCGCATGGAAAAGACGAGAAGCCGCTCAAGATCATCATGATGTGCGAGTTGCCATCGAATGCATTGATGGCCGACGAGTTCCTCGACATTTTCGACGGATTTTCGATTGGTTCGAACGATCTTACCCAGCTTACACTGGGACTCGACCGTGACTCATCAATCGTCGCGCACTTGTTCGACGAACGCGACCCAGCCGTGAAGAAGCTCTTGGCGATGGCCATAAAGACGGCCAAGGCAAAAAACAAATACGTCGGCATCTGCGGCCAGGGTCCCAGCGACCACCCCGATCTGGCTGAATGGCTGATGGACCAAGGCATCGAATCGGTGTCGCTCAACCCGGATACCGTCGTCGACACGTGGTTGCGGCTGGCGAAGAAGAAGGCCTCCTGACCTGCCCTGCCGGAACTCACGCGAAAAGGGAGACACCCAGATGAGAATAGGCCTGATCCTTGCGACCGTGTTCGCTCTCGTGGCATCCCGGGCGCAGGCACAGAACACGGCGTCTGCGGATGGTCTTGATGCCTACATCCGCAAAAGCATGGCGCAGTGGCAGGTGCCGGGGTTGGCGATTGCCGTGGTCAGGGACGGCAAGGTCGAGCTGGCACGCGGCTATGGTGTGCGCGAGCTCGGCAAGCCCGACAAGGTGGATGCGGATACCTTGTTCGGCATCGCCTCCAATACCAAGGCGATCACTGCCGCCGCCCTGGGCAAACTGGTATCGCAGGGCAAACTCGATTGGGAAGCGCTCGCCGCAGATCACGTCAAGGCGTTGCGCCTGGACAGTCCGTACGTCACCGAGTCGATCACCCTGCGCGATCTGCTTGTGCACCGCAGCGGCTACTGCGATCCCGGGGCGATGTGGTACACCTCCGACGACAGCGACGCAATCGAACGTCTGCGTTATCAGAATTCCGATTACGGTTTTCGCGCCCAATTTTGCTACAACAACATGACGTATCTGGCCGCGAGCCGGTTCATTGCGGACGTGAGCGGCAAGAGCTGGAACGAGTACGTCGCACAATACCTTTTCAAACCGCTCGCGATGAATCGTTCGACGACGACGGCAGCCGAACTGGCGGTGTCTTCGGACGTGGCCTCGCCGCACGGCATGATCGATGGCAAGCCTGCCGTCATCCAGCGTTACTGGGCGCACAACATGGATATTGACGCGCCGGTCGGCGGCATCAATTCCAGCGCCAACGACATGAGCCACTGGCTGCAGATGCTGCTTGCCGATGGCACATTCGATGGTCAGAGCGTGGTCGATGCAAAAATCATCAAGACCATGGAGTCGTCGCAAATCGTCATTCCCGCCGACGGCGAAATCGGTCGCGAAATCCGTGCATGGATGCCGGGCGGCAAGTTCTACACCTACGGACTCGGCTTGTTTGTCCAGGACTATGCCGGTCACGTTCTGGTCTGGCACGCCGGCGATATCGACGGCATGGCCTCGGCACTGGCGCTGGTTCCGGATCAGAATCTCGGCATTGTGGTCATGACCAACATGGATCACGCCAACGCGCGCTTCGGTATCGTGAACCGGTTCCTGCAATCGACCCTGGGTTCAACCCCGCATGATGTCGGCAATGACCTGTATGTCGCCATGCGCAACAAGGAACGAAAAGCAGACGCTGCGCGCAGGAAACTGGCGGCGACGCGCAAGCCACACGCCAAACCACCGCTGGCCCTGTCCGCTTACGCCGGCAACTACCGCGACGATTTCGACGGCAACGCACGCGTGAGCGTCGAGAGCGGTCGTCTTTTCCTGCGCCTCGGCAATCCCGACTTCAGCGGTATCCTGCAGCACTGGCACGACAACACGTTCAGGGTCGCCTGGCAAAACCGCTTCTACGGCGACAAATACATCACCTTCGATCTCGACGACTCGGGCAAGCCGAGCAAGCTGAGAATCGATTCCTACGGCTTGCAATTCGATCGCGCTGCCGATGCCAAACCGGAAACGAAGTGACGGCGGCAACCCGAAACCGTGGCGGCGGGTGCCGCGCTCGAAGCGTGTTGCATCACAATGAAAACGGCTGAAGTCGACGTCGCCATCGTCGGTGCCGGAACAGCGGGCCTGGCGGCCTATCGGGAAGTACGCAAATCCACGCAACGCATTGCGTTGATCGATGGCGGCCCGCTCGGCACGACCTGCGCGAGGGTCGGTTGCATGCCTTCCAAGCTGCTGATCGCCCCCGCCGAAGCCAGGCATCGCTTGCAGGCACTTCCGCAATTCGGCATCCGCAGCGACGCCGGAATCGTCGATGGTGCAGCCGTCATGCGGCGCATCCGCTCGGAGCGCGACCGCTTCGTGAATTTTGTGCTCGAATCGATGCGCAGTTTCGACCCGGAGCATCTGGTGCGAGCCTGTGCGCGTTTCGAGGATCCCTTCACGTTGCGCTTGAAGCACGTCGATGAATCCGCGAATTCGTCAGCGGATTTGCAGCGTGTCCGCGCCAAACGCATCATTCTCGCAACCGGCTCGCGACCGCGCATTCCGCAGGAACTCGAAGCCGCCGGAGATCGCTTGATCGTCAGCGATGATGTCTTCGACTGGCAGGACCTGCCGGATTCCGTGGCCGTTTTTGGCGCGGGTGTCATTGGCCTGGAACTGGGCCAGGCCTTGCACCGACTCGGCGTACGCGTGCATCTGTTCGGCCGCGAGGGTGCGCTCGCCGGCATTTCCGATCCGGCCATTCGCGCCTGCGCAATCGAAACGCTCGGTGCGGAACTATCGATGACCCTCAACCTCGGAAACGTGAAAATCGAACGCGACGCGAACGGCGTCGTCGTGCAATACAACGATGTGGCAACCGGCGTGCAGACGCACCGATTCGACTATTTGCTCGCAACGGCCGGACGCAAGCCGAATGTCGATGGGCTCGCGCTCGAAAACAGCGGATTGCGCCTTTCCGCCAACGGTGTTCCCGAATTCGACCCGCTCACGCTGCGCGCCGCAGACAGCCACATCTTTATCGCCGGCGACGCCAATGCCGATCGACCGGTGCTACACGAAGCGGCCGACGAAGGCCGACTCGCAGGCGACAACGCTGCCCGCTATCCGGATGTCTTGAAGCGCGCGCGGCACGCGCCGATGGGCATCGTGTTTTCCGATCCGCAAATCGCTTTCGCCGGCCGGCGTCATGCACAGCTGGTTGCCGAACGGATCGATTTCTGCGTTGGCGAAGCATCCTTCGAGGATCAGGGTCGTGCGCGGGTCATGCTGGTCAATCAGGGCCTGTTGCGGGTCTACGCCGAACGCGGAAGCGGCATCCTGCTGGGCGCTGAAATGATCGGTCCCCAACACGAACATCTCGCGCACCTGTTGGCCTGGGCGATTCAGCTGCAGCTCGGCGTTGCCGATGTGCTGGAATTGCCGTTCTATCACCCGGTGATCGAGGAGGGATTGCGCAGCGCGTTGCGCGATTTGCTCCAGGCGCTGGGCATGGGACCCAAGCCGCCGCCGAATTGCATCGACTGCGGTCCCGGCGCGTGATCGGGGATCGATGATTGGTGCGGAGGCGCTCACACTGCTGCCTTGCAATACGACCTATTCGCATCAATATGTAGCGGGATCGAAATCGGCGATCCAGCCCGATCCATTGGAGACCTCATGAAAAAGCTCGCTGCCGTTCACCAAGCACCACCGCGCCATTGGGTGGGCGACGGATTTCCGGTCCGTTCGCTGTTTTCCTACGGCGATCATGGGCGCGATCTGAGCCCGTTCCTTCTGCTCGACCACGCCGGCCCCATGCGCTTCGATCCGGCCGAGAAGCCGCGCGGTGTCGGCGAGCATCCGCATCGTGGTTTTGAAACGGTGACGATCGTCTACGCAGGCGAAGTCACGCATCGCGATTCAACCGGTGCCGGCGGCACCATCGGTCCCGGCGACGTGCAATGGATGACGGCCGCTTCCGGCATCGTGCATGAGGAATTCCATTCCGAATCGTTCACGCGTAGCGGCGGCGATCTGGAAATGGTGCAGCTATGGGTGAATCTGCCCGCGGCCGACAAGATGTCGAAACCGCGTTATCAGAACATTCTCAAGCGCGATATTCCCGTCGTTGATTTGGCCGACGGCGCGGGCTGCGTGCGCGTGATTGCCGGCGAACATGCCGGACATCGCGGACCGGCCCTCACTTTCACGCCGGTCGACGTCTGGGACGTACGCCTGAACAACGGCAAGACCGCACAATTCGATTTCGTGGCCGGTCGCACGCTTGCACTGGTCGTATTGCAAGGCGAAGTACGCATCAACGATCAGGCGGTCGCGCACACAGGCCAACTCGCGACATTTGCCCGCGACGGCGAAACGATCGCCCTGAAAGCCGGCAGCGACGCGAAAGTCCTGTTGCTCAGCGGCGAGCCGATCGACGAACCGGTTGCCGGTTACGGTCCGTTTGTCATGAACAACGAACAGCAACTGCGCGAAGCGTTTGTGGATTTCCAATCCGGCCGCATGGGCCGTCTCGCCCATAACGAGCGCGCTGCGTAGCCTGGGGAAAGCATCAATGCCATCGCCAATCAATGAACGCATCAATGCGCACGAGCACGATCTGGGCGACGGCTTCATCATCCACCGCGTGTTGCCATCTTCGCAGCGTCGCGCGGTGGGTCCGTTCGTGTTCATGGATTATTTCGGCCCGGTCACGTTGCCGGCAACCAAACCGATGGATGTTCGCCCACATCCGCATATCGGCCTGGCCACGGTCACGTATTTGTGGGAAGGCCGCATCGAACATCGCGACAGCCTCGGCAATACGCAGATCATCGAACCCGGCGCCGTCAACTGGATGACCGCCGGGCGTGGCATCGTGCACTCCGAACGCACAGCCGCCGCAGATCGCGGAAGCGAACAACGGATGCACGGATTGCAACTCTGGGTGGCCTTGCCGCTGGCAAACGAAGCCGACGAACCGTCGTTCGAACACGCCGATGCCGCATCGTTGCCGCAGATTGCGGCCGACGGCGCTCGATTGCGCATCATTGCCGGCAATGCCTACGGCGCGCGCTCGCCCGTGTCGACGCATGGCGATCTGTTTTATGTCGATGCATACATCAAGAGCGGAGCAACGCTGCGCGTCACGGACGATCACATCCAACGAGCCGCATTTCTCATCGAAGGAAGCGTGAGCGTCGGCAACGAAAACCTTCAACCAGGCCAATTGTGTGTGTTCGCACCCGGCGCGGCCATTGAACTGCGCGCACATGGCGACAGCCACGTGGTCATGCTCGGCGGCGCCCCGTTGGACGCACCGCGCTACATTTGGTGGAACTATGTCTCCAGTTCCAGGGAAGTCCTGGCGCAAGCCCAGGACGACTGGGCGCGGAAGCGCTTCGCCATGGTCGAGGACGATCCCGAATTCATCCCACTGCCGGAGGACCGGCGTGTTACGGTAATGATTCGCTCCGACTGACGCACCAAACCCGGGAGGTCCGCCAATGATCAAATGGCTTTTTGCGCCCGAACATGCCCAGTGGCTGACACTGGGAGCATCGGTTGGCTGGATTCTTCTCAAGGCGCTGATCCTGTTGGTAGTCGGATTGAGGCTCGCCGGTCTGCTTGCCAAATGGTCCGGCAAGGCCATGCAACGCAGCCACATGGAATTCACCGTCGCGCAATTTCTGGAACGCGTCGTCCTGACCGCATTGCAAATCGTATTGCTGCTCACCGTGGTCAACCTGCTTGGCGTTCCGATGACCTCGATGTTCGCCGTGCTCGGCGCAGCCGGCCTTGCCATCGGCCTGGCGCTGAAGGATTCGCTGTCGAACATCGCCTCGGGCGTGATGCTGGTGGCGTTGCGACCGATCCGGGTCAAGGACGTGGTCACGATCCACGGTGTCACCGGCACGGTCGAAATGATCAACATCTTCCAGACCCGGATTCGCGGCGCCGACAATCAAACCATCACCTTGCCCAACTCGCTGATCACCACCGACTCAATCATCAATCTCACACCCGATACGATGCGGCGTATCGAACTGGTCATCGGTATTGGCTATGACGACGACATCGATCAGGCGCGCGCCACCGCGTTGGAAGTGATCCACGCCGATTCGCGCGTGCTCGCTGAGCCGCAACCAAGCGTTTTGGTGTATGCACTCGGCGACAGCAGCGTGAATCTCGGCATCCGCTGCCATACCGGCAACGCGGATTATTTTCAGGCCAAGTGCGAATTGACCGAAAACATCAAGAAGGCGTTCGACCGTGCCGGAATCAGCATTCCGTTTCCGCAACGGCACCTGCACATTCAATCCGACAGCAGTGCTGCCAAACAGTTGGTCGGGCCGAGACAGCAGTCTTGAATTTTCGCAACGGTTGAGCGGTGATGCACCATGACCACCGCGATCACTCCGCGTTGCGATATCCAGAGCAGTCCTCTATAGTCGACGGCGGTTTCACGCAAGGGGATATGAGATGCAGCAATGCGTGTGTCGCCAGTTGGTCGCCGTCGCCATCTTCTTTTTCACTTGTTCGCTGCAGGCCGCGCCGATCACGTTCAATTTCGTGTTCCAGGCGAATCCGCCGAGCATGGCCAAGGCGGTCGGCTCGATCACATTCGAAAGTACCCTGATCAGCAACCCTGGTAACAATGTCATCGACCTTCCCGACGCCTCTGTATTGGGGCTCAACGTCACCGTCAGTGGTGCCAGCAGCGGCAATGGCAATTTCACGCTTGCCGACTTCGCTAGCATTTCTTTCGACATCCCCAGTACTTTGGACTTCTCGCAGGAATTAGTCGGTCAATTCACCACGCCTGGCCCTTGGGCCACAAACTGCAATGGCGATTTCAATCTGTTCAATGCCAGTGGATCGCCTGCCGCGCCGAACGGGGAGGATTGTTTTGATCTTGGCGCAGACGGTGATTCAGCAGACGAAATGTTTCTGACCAGCATGATCTCAAGTACGGCGGCCGCGGCAGCGACGCCCACTCCGGCTACGAGTCTTTGGGCGCTCTCGTTGCTGGCCATGATGCTGGCCCTGGGCGGCGCGCTGGGTATGCAGCGCTTCCGCGGCAACCGTCGCTGAGCCGGCATTGATGCTTCGAGATCCCTGAGTCGGCGCGAAAATGCCGACTCAAGGTTGTCCGGCGCCTGGCTGCAGGAATCAGGCGCCGAGAAAATCCGCCTTGCCCAATTCCACGCCGTTATGGCGCAGGATCGCGTACGCCGTGGTGATGTGAAAATAGATGTTCGGCAGGACGAAATCGCGCAGGAAATCCAGCCCCTTGAAATGCAGATCGCCGCGCCGCGTTGTCAGGGTGATGTCGCGGTCCTCGCTACCATTGAACTGGGCCGCAGTCGTGCTGTTGACGACGGTCAACGCCTTGGCGATGCGCGCCTTGAGTTCGTCGATACTGGTTTCGTTGTCCTCGAACGTGGGAATCTCGCCGCCGCACAGACGCATGGCGCCACGCACCGCCAGATCGCAGGCAATCTGCACCTGTTTGGTCAACGGGAACATGTCCGGCGCGAGTCGCGCATTCAACAATACGCCGGGTTCGAATTTTTTCTGCTCGGCATAAGCCGCTGCCTTGTCGAGAAACGCGGACAAGTTGCCGAGCATGCGGTTGGCAGTTGGAATCAGGGTGTCGTACACGGTGATTTGCATCGGATCTCCTGGCATTGGAACGGGCTATTTCAGAAACCGGGAAAGTGATCGCAATCTGACATGCGGACGCGACGTGCGCATTGCAACTGCAGCAGCACTTGCCACCTGGCAGGACTTTTTGCACAGGCAGCATCGCTGAACATGCTCTAGCGTACGCTGCTACGTTCAACCGCCGGAGTCGCCATGCGTCACTTTTCCAACACACTCGCCGTCCTTGCGGCGGTCATGCTCGTCACGCTCGCCGGCCCGGTCATGGCGGCCGACCATGCGAAGCCCGACGCAACCGCGTCGTCGGACCATGCGTCCAAGGACATTCACCTGCCGCCGTTCCCCGCCGATGCCCATGCCAGTCAGGTCACGCACGTCGCCGGCAAGACGATCAATTACACGGTAACGGTCGGCACGCTCCCGGTGCGCGACGAAAAGGGCGACAAAACCGCGGAAGTGATGTTCACGGCGTACACGGTCGATGGTGCCCATGATCGTCCCGTTACCTTCGCGCTCAATGGCGGACCGGGCGCTTCTTCGGTGTATCTCAATTTCGGCGCGATCGGGCCGAAACGGGTCAACTTCGGCGATGCCGGCGACAGCCCGTCCGATCCGGCGACGCTGCACGACAACCCCGGCACCTGGCTCGACTTCACCGATCTGGTCTTCATCGATCCGGTCGGCACCGGTTTCAGCCGCGCGCTGGTCGACGACAAGAAAGCGACGAAACTTTTCTACAGCACCGATGCCGACATTCATTACCTGTCGCGCATCATCTACGACTGGCTGGTCAAGAACGGGCGCATGGATTCGCGCAAGTACCTCGTCGGAGAAAGCTATGGCGGCTTCCGCGGACCGCGCATCACCGAATACCTGCAGACGCGTCTCGGCGTGGCGATGAACGGCGTGGTGCTGGTTTCACCGTATCTGGATCCGGATTCGTACAAGAACGAATACGTATCGCCGATTCCGTGGATGCTGACCCTGCCCTCGATCACCGCCGCTAATCTCGAACGCGAGGGCAAACTCACCGCCCAAGCCATGCAGCAAGTCATCGACTACACCCGCGGCGACTATGCGCATACGTTGATGCTGGGCAACGCCGACACGGCGGCTCGCGATGCCATGATCAAGCGCGTCACCGAAATGACCGGACTGGATGCGACTTTCGTGCGCTACTCCGGCGGACGCATCGACGCCCGCGCCTACCTGCGTGAAGTCCATCGCTCGCAGGGCAAGATTGGCAGCGTCTACGATTCCAACGTCAGCGCCTGGGATCCGTTCCCGCTATCGCCGCGTCAACGCAGCGGCGACCCGCTGCTCAATTCCATCATCGCCCCGACTACCACGGCGATGGTCAATTTCATTACCCGTACCGTCGGCTGGAAATTTGACGGCCGCTACAACGCGCTCAGTTACGAAGTCAACAAACTCTGGCACGAAGACGATGATGCCGATGCCGGATCCGTGGCGCAATTGCGTCAATCCGTCGCCAACGACCCGCGCCTGCACGTGCTGATCGTGCACGGCTGGAACGATTTGTCGTGCCCGTTCATGGGCTCGGTCCTGGTCGTTGACCAGATGCCGGACATGGGCAAACCGGCACGCGTGCAGGTCAAGGAATTCCCCGGCGGCCACATGTTCTACACCCGCCCCGCCAGCCAGGCCGCACTGCGCAAGGACGTCATGGCCATGTTCAACAGCCACTGATCTTGACATACCCCCCACGCATCGGTTCCACTGTCGCCATGCGCACCGTATCGATCATCACGACGACTACGACGACAACCACGACTTTCGTGGTGCGATCGCCCGTGCGCAGATAGTTCTTCAGCCCCGGCCCGCACCTCGAAGAGGATGCGGGCCCACACGACCCCACCCTCGAAGAGCGCGGAGCCCCGAATCGGAGCTTCCATGGAAACGCTCGTACCCAATAATCCGAATAGCCAGACCGCCGTCGCTCAGGCTTCCGGTTTGCTGCCGACCGTTGCGCACAAGTTCGGCGGCTCTTCGCTTGCCGACGCCCGCTGCTTCATGCATGTCGCCGCGTTGCTGAGAGAGCGCAGCGAGGTACAGGTCGTCGTCGTATCGGCAATGCAAGGCGTCACCGACGCATTGTTCGCATTGATCTCGTCCGCGGCCGCCGGATCGGATTGGCAGCCCCAGTGGCAAGCCTTGCGTGATCGTCATCTGGGTACTGCGGCGGAATTGTTCGGCGCGCAGGCCGACGCAATCAAAACGGAGCTCAAGCACAGCTTCGGCGAGCTCGCCGATCGACTCCGTGCGATTGCGGTGCTGCGCAGCGTCGAGCCAGCCGTTGCCGACTCCATCAGCGGTCAGGGCGAAATCTGGAGCGCGCGATTGTTGCACGCCTTGCTTCAAAGCCTGGACGACGGACATGCGTTGCTCGATGCACGCAGCGTGCTGGTCGTCTCCCACGAAGAACTCGGCGTCGTGGTGGACTGGGACGCAACATCGATTCTCCTTACACGCTGGCGCGAATCCAATCCGCAATCGCGCATCATCGTCACCGGCTACATTGCGCGCGATGCGGATGGCAGAGCCACCGTGCTCGGGCGCAACGGCAGCGATTATTCCGCGGCGATTTTCGCGGCACTGTGGAACGCCCGGGAACTGCATATCTGGACCGATGTCGACGGCGTGCTCAGCGCCGACCCGCGCGTCGAACCCGAGGCGGTAACGCTGGCCGCGATGAGTTACGAGGAAGCCTGCGAACTGGCCTATTTCGGCGCCAGGGTCATCCATCCGCAAACCATGGCACCGGCGATTGCGCGTGGCCTGCCGATCTTCATACGCAATACGTTTCGTCCGGCGCATCCCGGCACGCGCATCGACGCACGCGGCGACGACGCCGGCCCGGTAAAGGGTTTGACCCTTGCACACGATCTGGCCGTCATCAACGTCGAAGGCAATGGCATGATCGGCGTACCCGGTACGGCCGAACGCCTGTTCGCCGCACTGCATGCGGCACAAGTCTCGGTGATGATGATCTCGCAAGGATCGTCGGAACATTCAATCTGTTGCGTCGTGCGCGCCGCGCAGGCGCAGGCTGCCCGCTCGGCAATCGGCAGGGCCTTCGAACGCGAATTGGCTGCGGGTCAGATCAACGGCGTGCAAGTCCGTGGCGACATTGCCGTGCTCGCCGCGGTCGGCGATCGCATGGCGGGACAACCCGGAATCGCCGCGCGATTGTTCGACGCGCTCGCGCGCGCGCGCGTGAACATTTGCGCAATTGCCCAAGGCGCATCAGAACGCAACATCTCCCTGGCCATCGACGCGTGCGATGCAACGCGCGCTCTTCGCGCCGCGCATGCAGCATTTTATCTTTCCGCGCAAACCGTATCGATCGGCGTCATTGGGCCGGGTAACGTCGGCACAGCCTTGCTCGACCAGATTGCTGCGGCCTCGGACCGACTCAAGCGGGAAGCGAACCTCGATCTTCGCGTACGCGCCATCGCAGGCAGCAAGCGCATGTGGCTGCCAGCAGGTGGTGATATCGGCGCTCACTGGCGCGACTGGGCCAACGCAGACCGGCAAACTTGCGATCTCGTCGCTTTCGGCGAACACGTTCACGCCACTTACCTGCCCCACGCGATCATTGTCGATTGCAGCGCCAGCGATGCGGTTGCCGATCATTATCCGCAATGGTTGGGTGCGGGCATTCATGTAATCACGCCGAACAAGCAAGCCGGTGCCGGGGCACTGCATCGCCATCGCGCGATTCGCGCCGCATGCGCGTCGGGATCGGCGCGCTTTCGCTACGAAGCGACCGTCGGCGCCGGTCTGCCCATTATCCAGACGCTGCGCGACCTGCTCGATACCGGCGATGAACTCATCGCCATCGACGGAATACTTTCCGGAACGCTGGCCTGGCTGTTCAATCGTTTCGATGGCAGCGTCGCATTTTCCGCATTGGTGCGCGAAGCGCACGAGCTTGGTTATACCGAGCCGGATCCGCGCGACGACCTGTCCGGCACCGACGTTGCGCGGAAACTGGTAATTCTTGCGCGCGAAGCCGGTCGTGAACTCTCGATGGCCGAGGTCGAGGTTGAAAACCTGGTTCCCGACGCGCTGCAAAATTCCGATGCCGACGAGTTCATGACCCGTCTCGACGAACTCGATGCGCCAATGGCACAGCGTCTGAGGCAAGCCAATTCAAGTCGAAACGTGTTGCGCTACGTCGCGCATCTGGAACGCGACGGTGTCGCGCGCGTCAGCCTTGTCGAACTGCCACGCGATCACCCATTCGCCAACATCAAGCTCACCGACAACATCGTACAATTCACTACCGTGCGCTACCGCGACAATCCCCTGATCGTGCAAGGCCCCGGCGCGGGCCCGCAAGTGACTGCAGCCGGCGTGTTCTCGGATCTGTTGCGCGTGGCGGGCGCACTCGGTGCACAAGTATAGATTTCCATTTCGCTCTCGCTCCCTCTCCCCCAACCGCTTCGCCGTTGGGAGAAAGGGCTTTCGAATATGGAATCGTTCCAATCACGGCTACACTGAACGGCATGGCAGATAACCATTCAAAACAAGCGGCGAGCGCGTTTTCTCCGGCATCCGTCGGCAATCTCGGTGTCGGCTTCGATATCCTCGGCCAGACCATCGCCGGTCCGGGAGATCGCGTGCACGTGCGGCGCATCGATGCGCCCGACGTGCGCATTGCCGCGATCCGCGGCAACCGCATCGAACTGCCGTTGCAGGCTGAGCGCAACACGGCAGGTGCGGCGCTGATCGCGTTGCGCGATCAGTTGCGTTTGCCGTTCGGTTTCGAGATCGAGATCGACAAGGGCATCGCGTTCGGCTCCGGCATGGGCGGTTCGGCGGCTTCGGCCGTGGCCGCGCTGGTCGCGGCGAATGCCCTGCTGGATTCGCCGTTGCCGACGACGCAGTTGTATCCGTACGCATTGACCGGCGAATCCGTCGCCAGCGGCGGCCGCCACGGCGACAATGTCGGACCCATGCTGCTCGGTGGTATCGCGCTGGCCACCGCCGGACAACTGGTACGCGTGCCCGCACCGGATGCGTGGCATTGTGTCCTGGTACATCCCGATGCCACGCTCGAAACCCGTCGCGCCCGTGAAGCGCTGAAAGGAAGCTACGAACTTTCCGGATTCATTGCCCAAAGCGCCAATCTGGCCATGACACTTTGCGGACTGCACACGGGCGACGCCGATCTGGTACGCGCCGGACTGCGCGATGTGCTGATCGAACCGCGACGGGCCTCGCTGATTCCCGGTTTTGCCGCGGTCAAGCAGGCGGCACTCGATCATCATGCCCTGGGAGCGAGCATTTCCGGCGCCGGTCCCAGCGTGTTCGCCTGGTTCGAATCGCAGGCGCAGGCCGAGCGCGCGGCAGCATCGATGCGCGCGGGATTCGCTGAAGCCGGTCTGGACAGCGAAAGTTTCGTCTCGCCACTCAACGGCCCCGCCGCACGGTTGCTGGCATGAACTTCATCAGCACCCGCGGCACGGCGCCGCCAATCTGCCTGAGTACTGCCATCGCTACGGGGCTCGCCCCGGATGGCGGGCTTTACGTGCCAGAATCCTTGCCGCAATTGCCCGTGCAGGCGTTCGACAACTGCGAATCGTTGCCCGAAATCGCCGCGAAACTCCTGACTCCATTCTTCAGCGAAGACGCGCTCGACGCTGCTCTGCCCGCGATCTGTACCGAGGCCTTTTCGTTTCCGGCGCCGCTGCTGCCGCTGCACACGCCCGGCGATTATTTGCTGGAGCTGTTCCATGGGCCAACCGCGGCATTCAAGGATTACGGCGCGCGTTTTCTCGCTGCGTGTTTGCGCCGAATCCCGCATGAATCGAGCAAGCCGACGACGATTCTCGTCGCCACATCGGGTGATACCGGGGCGGCAGTTGCGGCGGCGTTTCACGATGTTCCGGGTTTTCGCGTGGTGATTCTGTATCCGGAGGGCCGCGTATCTCCGCGCCAGGCGCATCAACTCGGCTGCTTCGGCGGCAACGTGCGCGCACTGCGCATCGCCGGCACGTTCGACGACTGCCAGGACATGGTCAAACGCGCGCTCGGCGACGCGGCGCTGCGCAAAACCGTACCGATGAGCTCGGCCAACAGCATCAGTCTGGGCCGATTGCTGCCGCAGATGGCCTATTACGCGCAAGCGGCACTCGCGCATTACCGTGGACAAAATACACTTTTAAACTTTGTCGTGCCAACCGGAAATCTCGGCAACGCGTTCGCAGGCATGCTCGCGCGTGCCTGCGGCCTGCCGATCGGGCGCATCGCGCTGGCGACCAATGCCAACCGCACCCTGCACGATTTCTTCGCCGGCGCCGACGTTCACGCCGCGACCGAGCGTGGCCACGCTGGCCAATGCCATGGACGTAGGCGACCCGAGCAATTTCGAACGCCTGCGCTGGCTGTATCCAGACGAAGCAACCTTGCGCCGCGCGTTCGCCCTTGATTGCATCAGCGACGAGGCGATCGAAACCACCATCCGCGAACGATTCCGCGCACACGGCGAAACGTTGTGTCCACACACCGCGACCGCGGTACGCACGCTCGAAGCCCTGCGCCAGGAAGGCGCACGCGGCGACTGGGCTGTCGTGGCCACCGCACATCCGGCGAAATTCGACACAATCGTCGAGCCTATGATTGGCGAAACGGTGCCCGTTCCGCCCGCACTCGCCGACCTGCTGGCGCAGCCCAGCGACGCCGAGCCGCTTGCCGCCGCCTACGCCGGGCTGCGGGCGCGCCTGCAAAGTTGAAGATCCGCCGCCGCGCCGGGACGCGGCGGCATCATTACTCACACGCCGTTCATGTTGCTTGTGCTCTGCTCCGCGCGGGGTAGTTCGTCAAGTTGACCAATTGGGGACAATCATGAACTGCGTGAAGCGCTTCGGGCGATCGGTGGCGTGCGGATTGCTTGTGCCCTGGATTTTCACTTTCGGCGCGCATGCTGCCGATTTCGTCGGTGCCGGTGTCGGCGCAATTCCCGACAACAGTCCGACCGGGCTTACCATCACGTTTTCGGTATCGGGAATCGTGCAGCCGATCAATAAAGTGCGCCTGCGACTAGGTCTGGCCCACACGTTCATGAGCGATCTTGAGGCGACCCTGACTTCGCCGAACGGGGTCGCGCATCTTCTCGTTTTCGGCCGGGCCGGACGCAACCCGGCCAGCTTCTTCGGTTACCCAGCCGATCTGAACGGTACCTACACCTTTGACGATACGGGCAGCGACCTGTGGGCGAGTGCTGCGCCGTTGTCCAGTACAGGTATCCTCGCGTCGGGCCGCTACGCCACAAGCACCGGCGGCACCAATCTGAGCAACCACGGCGGCTGCAGCACTTCCCTTTCAGGAGCGTTCGATGGGCTGTCAGGCGTCAATGTCAACGGCACTTGGACACTGAAGATCGCCGATCTGGTATCGAGCGACACCGGCAGCATCTCGTCGGCCGTGCTCAGCGTGCTCGATGACCAGATTTTCACCGACAGCTACGACAGGACGCGCGGCACCTGCAAGCTGGCTCAATTCGATTTCACCGGCACCGGGCGCTCCAGCTATCTGGTGGTGCGCAACACCGGAGGCGGCTCGACCGGCGCAATCACCTGGTTCGTGCAGAACAACGACGGCACGACGACCGGAACGCAACAGAATTTCATTCTCGGCATCGCCACCGACTTCTTCGTGCCCGGCGATTTCGACGGCGACGGCATCTACGACGCTGCGGTGTGGACTGCCGGCGCCGCCGGTATCGCGCATTACACCGTGCGCCGCTCCAGCCGACCCACCGATACGCCATTGATCGTGGTGTTCGGACAGACGGGTGATGATGCAGCCCACATCGGCGACTACGATGGCGATGGATTCGACGATTTCGCGGTCTATCGCTCCGGCGCGTCGGCCGGAAATCCTTCGCATACGCTGGTTCACCTCACCCGCGGCGGTGCCGATCGCAACCTCACTACCGGCGAAAACGGCGCCTTCCCTGCCGGCGGCGTCGACTATACCGGTAACGGGCGTGCCGACATGGCGGTCCAGGCCAACGCCGGAGGCGGCGTCGCTTCGTTCCGCATCTACGACGGCACGCTGGGCACCATCGCCAATTCCTTCAACTTCGGCACCCCCACGGACGTGATCGTGGTCGGCAACCATTCCGGCAACGCGCTGTACGACATCACGGTCATTCGCGGCAACGCCGGAAACATCGTCTGGACGACCTACGACATGGGCACCAATACCGGACAGCCCGCCGTCACCTTTGGCACGTCGGCAACGGATTTCGCGCTTTCCGGGGACTACGATGGCGATGGACTCGACGACTACGCCGTGTGGCGCCCCAGCGCCACACCCGGCGCGAGCCTGTTCTCGATCCGTCCGAGTGCGACACCCGGATCGCCGATCACGGTGAATTTCGGACAAAACGGCGATTATCCGGTCGCCAACCAGCGCACTCACTAGCCAATGCATTGCCGGGCACTGCCGACGCACGAGGCGCCGGCAGTATCCAAGCGACCCAATTGCGCACGTGAGGCTTGGCTTGGCGGCTGCATCACGGTACCATTCGCGCCCTCGCGCCGATCCCACTCGGCGCCGCGGTTCGTGTGGGGCGGTAGCTCAGCTGGGAGAGCGCTGCGTTCGCAATGCAGAGGTCGGGAGTTCGATCCTCCTCCGCTCCACCATTCGATACATGTCGTTCCCCGGACGCGACAGGGTGAATGAAGATGACTGTTTTCACTATAGGGTACGAAGGGTTGAGTATCGACAAGTTCACGTCACTGCTCGCCACGCACAATATCGAAACCGTCGTCGACATTCGCGAGTTGCCCCTGTCGCGCAAACCCGGATTTTCGAAGAAGGCGCTGGCCAATCTGCTGAATCTTTCCGGCTTCGAATATACCCACATGGTCGAACTGGGTTGCCCCAGGCCTGTGCGCCAGCGTTACCGCGAGGACGGCGACTGGAAACGCTACACAGCTGGTTTCTTGACGTATTTGGCGACACAGCGCGCGGCCATCGTCGAGCTTTCCGCCTTGGCACTGTCGTCGAACTGTGTCCTGCTTTGCTACGAAGCCGATTTCAACTTTTGCCACCGTTCGATGGTGGCCGACGCGGTACGCGAAAACTGCAACGCAGACATCAAGCACATTACGGCAGCGGGCGCTGGAACAACGAGCCCTGCCGATCCTCAACTGGCTTTCGCCTAGGCGGATAAAACAAGCTGACGATCAGCCATTGGTCTTGGAATCTGTGCTGGTTGCCCATCAAGAACATCAAGTCTTGGCCGCCGAGATCATCCTCTAGCTTGGCGCGGAATGGTGCTTCCCATCCGTTCCCATGGCTGCGTTGACAGTTCCAGAACAAGGCGCCTGCCTCCCAATCTACCAGCTTGTGCCTGTGCTCTTTTTCGCCCTCTTGCGTATCACACAGATAGCGGTAGTGAAAGTCGAACGGAACCTTGCGAAGTTGCTTTACCTGCTGCCTCGCTTCCGCCTCAGAGAACAGTTTGCCCTGCATCTGTTCTTGCATCAGCTTTTCCCGTTCTTCGTCGGTCCAATCCGGATTGCGTGCCTTCGTGATGTTAAGGCCAAGCAGCCGTTTGGGACGCAACAGCGCGAGTGATAGGCCGTCGGCAAGTCGCGTCGCCTCGATCTCGTCGAAGTTGTGAAACGAAGGAATCTTGTCCAACCACTCCCAACGATCCGCCCAGGCGTTCTTCGACTCGATGACTTCTCCGCAAGAGATCGTATCGACGTAGAGTTTATGACTTTCAGGTCGGTGATCCTTGGAGGCTTTCTCGATCCGCGCATCGATCCACTGCCACTTCTTGAACTTCTGGCCTTCCTCGATCATCCGGAACGGCACGGGATATAGGCGACGCATGGAACCATCCTGGCTGATGCCTGCCACACACGATGTCTCGACGTGCTTCGCGCTGGGTGATGGATAGGTCTTCGCCAAAATCAGAATGCGCTCTATTCTTGAGATCATCGAATTGCCTCCATTCAGTCATAGCCTTCTTCAGACTCCTCGTCATCTTCACATATGAGCAAGGTCATGCGCCAACCATTTGCTTGAACAAGCACTTGCTCAAAAAAGCTAGAGCTACCTTGTTCGCGGTTCGTCCAATAACTTGCTTCCGTGCAATCAAGTTCCGATAAAGCATCATTTTGGCCAGCGAACGTGCGCGTGAGACATTTTGCTGGTAACTCCATTCCCTTTTGCAAATATATGTAGGGAAACTCCTTGCTGCGGTAAATCCCCTCAACCTTGTTATAGTGCGAGAGCACAACCGCGCAGTGTTCATGGCCTAACCCAACGATACGGCGCGCGCAAGCCAGTTTGCTAACCTTATATTTTTCGGCGAGCCTGAGGATTGCTTCTATTTCGAGCGTTCGAACCTTTCGAGCGTCCGCTGTGAACGTGGTGCTTGGCATCAACAGTTCGGTAGCAAATGCGTTCGCCTCTACTTCCCACTTCGGTCGCCCGCTGAGGCTAGCAGCGTCTGCTGCGAATATTTGACTGCTAGTGTACTGCTTCATGCTGTTTGAACCATTTTATCGAGGGTTGCCCGGGCGCGGACAACTTTCTCCAGAATGTCATTGGCTTTGGCCGTCCAAACGAAGGGTTTGGGGTTCTTGTTGTAACGGCTGATGTACGTGGCAATGGCCTTCTCAAGGTCAGCGACACTGTGGAAAACACCACAGCGCAGACGATCCGCCGTGATGCTGCGGAAAAAGCGCTCCACCATGTT
Organism: uncultured Pseudomonadota bacterium; assembly: GCA_963711075.1. GTDB lineage: Bacteria > Pseudomonadota > Gammaproteobacteria > Xanthomonadales > Rhodanobacteraceae > Rudaea. The sequence goes on from CAVQCW010000005.1 coordinate 266,348, forward strand.
CAGCCAGGAGGCCGAGGTTGGCGTGAAGTGAATATGAAACCGCGGGTGCTTGGCCAGCCACGCCTTCACCTGTGGATGCTTGTGGGTGGCGTAGTTGTCCACGATCAGGTGCAGTTGCTTGTCCTTGGGGGTATTGCGGTCGACCTTCTTGAGGAACTTCAACCACTCGACATGGGTGTGTCGCGGCTGGCAATGGCCGATGACTTGTCCGTCGAGAATGTTCAGCGCGGCAAACAGCGTGGTGGTTCCGTTGCGCTTGTAGTCGTGCGTCATCGTCTGCGCCCGGCCCTTCTTCATCGGCAGCCCGGGCTGCGTACGATCCAGTGCCTGAATCTGACTTTTCTCGTCACAACACAACACCAGCGCATGCTCTGGCGGCGCGAGATACAAGCCGACAATGTCTTCCAGCTTCTCGGTGAACTGCGGATCGTTGGACAGCTTGAAGGTGCGTACGCGATGCGGCTTCAACCCATGGGCATGCCATACACGCAGCACCGTCGTGTCGCTTACGCCAACGCGTTCGGCCATCAAACGCGTACTCCATTGGGTCGCGTTGCCGGGTTGGGTCTGCGTGGTCAAGTGCACGATTTGCTTGATCTTGGCCGCGTTCATGCGCGCAGGGCGCCCCGCGCGCGGCCGATCCTTCTTCAGCGCCTCAACGCCGCCGGATGCAAAACGGGCGCGCCAGCGTGCCACGCGGTGGCGCGTGGTTCCCAGTCGCGCGGCAATCTCGGCATCGCTCACCTTTTCGGTGGCGGCCAGAATGATTTGCGCGCGTTCACGCCAGCGCACGCTCACGGTACGCGAGCGACGCCACTGTTCAAGCACGTTGCGTTGTTCGTCATTGAGGATAATCGGTGACTTCATTTTTGTCCGTCCGCGGGAATTCCCCACTTGGACAGCGCGATTTGGATATGGTTCATTATTTATGAAGCAGTACACTAGTGCACTCGAAACCGTTGCCAGAAGGCACATGCCACGGGTTGAGAAAATGCCCTAGCTCGTGGCCTATCGTGAATCGCTTTCGTTCTTCACTCCTTCCTCGTTTGTACAGGATCGCTCCAGACATCTTGTCTGAATCGGTCAACAGTGCTCCTTCAAAACTGTCGCCATCAAATTCAGTGATTTCGGTTATGCCGACGGCGTGCGCAATTTCTTCCACGGGTGTCTGCACGAAAGGAGTTGGCCATTGCTTCAATACGGCCGCGGCGATGGCTACGGGATTCGCCAGATCAGCAAGGGCCATCCGGTCGATGTTCATTTGCCCTTCTTCTTTTTTGCTCTGATGCTGTCAATCAAGGCTTGAATGTGCTCGCGTTCGGCCGGAGCAATGTCGCGCAGATGACGAAACATGATGGCGAGGTCGCGATCCTCCGCAACATCGGTCTCCCCTATGAGTTCGGCGACGGAGACTTTGAAGTGATCGGAGAAGCGCTCCAAGACTTCCTTGGTCGGATTGGAACTCTTACCTGTCTCCAACTCCCATACATGCGCTTTGCTGAGACAGACTGCATCAGCGAGTTCCTGGAGAGATTCTCCATTCTTCAGTCGTAGTCTTTTCAATTGTCCCGAGAAAGCCATCTGACATCTCCGAGCTGATCGTACAGTTTAATCATACGATTTCGTAATGACAAGACTTGCAAACAATACCGTATGGATTAATCTTATATGGCGTCAGCGTCGCTGGCGCCCTCTCCCTCCGGGGCGGAGGCAACTTACTGAGACGTACCCATGAGACATCCTATCGGAACGACAGCAAGAACGGGCGAAGTCTGCCCGGAAAGTGGTGTGTGGCGCCCAAACAATGGCGGTGATACTGCCCCCATTGCAAAGGGTAATCGTATACTGCCGTCTCGCAATCAGGCGGTGGTATGGACTTTGATTCAATACGCGTGAGGTGAAATATGGCAACCAATCCGCCAACTGGCGATGGGCACCGTAACGGTGCTGTGAAAGAACGGTCGCAGTTTCAGCGAACCGACGGTGACTGGCAAAAGCGCAACCGTGACAACGGCCAGTTCATGCCCGTCAAGGACGACGGCAAACCGTACAAGGGTGTTCGGAAGGAACGGTAAAGGGCTTCCGTTCTCAAGAACACTCCTGGGTACACAGGGCTGCCGGTGACGGCAGCCCTTCTTGTTTCAGGAGAACAATCTTTCCAGTGAATAAGGGGACGTAGGAATTTTCCGTTTCAAACGACTAACTCCTCTATCTTCTTTTTTCGTTTTTCGGAGTGAGTCACCACAAGAGTCAATTCCGCCGTGTCCGCCTCGGATAATGAAGCGCCTGACTTTGCGCTCACGCAACCGCCTGCAAGCCTTTGTCCTTCACAACGTCGTGCAGTTTGAGTGAAGGGCCACCAGGCGCCTTGCTCCCCGTCTCCCACTTCTGGACCGTCGAAAGGCTCGTATTGAGCAAGCATGCGAAGACGGCCTGGCTCGAGTGATTAGTGCGACTGATTTAGCGAATCAGCGCGGGGCTGAGCACCTCGACGGGCAGCGGACACATCGCTTTTATTTACACAGCGGAACGTCACCTATGACGCCAACATCGTGCAATCCTTGCGTCGTATCCAAAACCGCTTCTCGTATGGCCTTACGCATCTGAAACTAGTTCATAGTGGGCCTTGGCAGTCACAGGGCCTATTTCATGCCTGCGGCAAGCTTCTTCGACGATCGGCTCAATCCGCAAAGAATGGTATCGGCAACGTGGTCGGGAAAATTCCTGGGCAGTTTTCTGCGAAAACTATTCGATAACACGCTCCGTCTGTGCGAGCAGGTTTAGACGATGCGGTCAAATGTCTCGCTGAGGCCGCATGGCTTCGCCGTCTGTTGCCAGTGCCGAAACAGAATCGAATGCCACGGTAATAGGAACGGGGTCAGAGTGCCTTCTGGGTTGGTGAGCACGAACAATGCAACTACTCCACTCCGCTCACAACACCGCTTCAATCCCCTTCCTATCCAGCAGGTTCAACAGCTTGAGCGATGGCCCACCGGGCCGCTTGTCGCCTTGCTCCCACTTGCGTACCGTGGATACGCTGGTGTTGAGCACACTCGCCAATACCGCCTGACTGATGTTCAAATTTGAACGCAACTTGCGAATCTTCGCAGCGCTGTAAGCCGGCACCGGAGCCAGGCAGAGCGCATCGAAGTGTTCCATCTTGCGCTTGTCGATAAAGCCCAAACGATGCAGGTCGCTGGCCGTCTCGTGCACGGCAGCCAGGATTGAACTCTTAGCGCGGGTCTTCTTGGTGGTCATGGCATATCTCTTCAAGCGATTGATCTTCCAAGGCGATATCCAACTGCGCGGCGGTGCAGACCAGTAACTCGGCTGCGACCTTCCGAAGTGCTTCAAGCTCGGCATCGCTGATATTGGCGCGATTGTTCTTCTCGAAACCGTACAGAAAGAACCAGCGATCGCCCTTGTTGGTCGCGACCAGCGTGCGCGCACCGCCGCTTTTTCCGCGCCCAGCGAGAGCGAGCCGCTTCTTGACAACGCCACCGCCGAGGTCGGCATCGATCAGACCTCGCCGCATCTCGGCGACTGCCTCGCACAACGACGCATCCGTTAGGGTCGTCTTGCGCATCCAGCGGGCGAAGTGACGCGTCTTGAAGACCCGGAGCATGGTTGTTAGTATGCCACTAGGTGGCACCTTTCTCAAGATGCCTTCTCGCATCAGTTCAGGTGTCAAATGCAGCAGCGCCCGCGGCCCTGACAGTAACTTTGACGGTAACTCCGACAACCGAACTCGGTGAAACCGCATAACCATGCGGCTTACAGCGGACAGTTCGATAGACCTCCGCACTTCACAACCACTTCGGCGCTTCTATCCTCAGTGCGTCAACTCCAATCCTTGAGCTTGCGCAACGCACGTCGATCCTGTTTGTCCGGGCGTTTGTCGGGACCGATGCTGCCGGTCAGGCGGCGTTGCTCGCGTGCTGCTTCGCGTGTGGCGATGCTGGCGGCGGTTTCGCGGTACAGGGTTTGTGCAACGCTGGCGGGGCCGCGTTTTTCGGATACGCCAAGCACTTCGACTTCGTAGCGTTCTTCGCCACGGGTGACGCACAACCGATCGCCGGGCTTGATCGGCTTCGACGGTTTGCATGCGGCCTCGTTGTGTTCGACCTTGCCACCGTCGATCGCCTGGCGGCACTGGCTGCGGGTCTTGAAGAAGCGCGCGGCCCACAGCCAGATATCCGCACGTACGCTGCGTGTTTCGGTCATGCGTTCATCCACCAAGTAACCAGTAGACCAGCGGCACGGTCAGCATCGACAGCACGATACCGGCTCCAAGCACGGTGTTGGCCAGGGGCGGGTCCAGATCGTATTCGTCGGCCAGGATCGCCGCGGAAACCATCGGCGCCATCGCTGCCTGCAGCACGCTGACGCGCAGTATCAATCCGCCGATCCCGGACGCAATGCCGAGCGACCAGCACAGCACAGGCGCGAGCGCGAGTTTCCAGGCCAGACCCAACGTCGCCGCGCCGAATTGGCGTTCTCCGGGATGGAACCTGAACTGCAAACCGACGGAAAACAACGCAAGCGGCGTCAAGGTCGAACCGATCGGATGAAACAGGCTATCGACAAATTTCGGCCAGCCACCCAGGCAACCGACGAGGATGCCGACGATCAGCGCGATGAATGCGGGAAACGTGAGGATGCGCCGAACGATCGTGCGCAGATCGGCTTGACGGCCGGCGTAGACCGATGCCACGCCAATGCCGCCGATGATCAATAGCGGAAAGTTGCCAAGCTGATCGGCGACCACCGCAAGCGTCAGGCCCGATTCGCCATACAACGCGCGCGTCATCGGGTAGCCCATGAAGGCGGTATTGCCCAGACCGCAGACCAGGATCATCGCGCCGGTACGCGCCCGCGACCAACCCAATCGTGGACCGAGCACGCCGAACAACAACCAGGCGCCGGCGAATACCAGCCACATCGACACGACCGGAAACCACAGTTGCGGATCGAAGTGAACACGCGGAATCAATTCGAGGACGATCGCGGGCAGCGCGACGTAAAGGATCCACCAATTGAGTCCGTGCGCCATGCCTGACGGCGGATTGGCAAAGCGCGCGACCAGCATGCCGAGCACGAGACAGACAAACAACAAGAGCAGTGCACTCACAGGCAATCTCGCGGCGATTGGATTATCGGGTTCTCGGGAAAAGCTCGATGTCGGGCGTGCCGGATCGAGCTGTCACATCAAGGCTTTTCGATACACATGATAGGTGATGAAGGGTTTGCCTCGAAGCGGGTTCGTGCTCCGCGCCCTCACCCGCTCACCCAACCCTCTCCCCCAAGCGAACTTGGGGGAGAGGGCTTTGTTCTTCCCCCTCTCGCGCAACGACTTGATCTTTGGAAGAGAGGGCTATTCAGGCGCTCGCATGTTTTGATTCAGCATGGAACGTATACTTTTTCCAAAAGCTGCGGGCTCGCTGCGCCGGATCACGACACGCGGCGTCGCGTGCCAATCCGCAAACGCCTGGATCGCCTGTGCGATCTCGTCAAGGCGTAGCGAAGCCGGGTCGACGCCGTCTTCCAGATACAAGGCTTTCACTTCGAACATCCCTTCGGCGCGATGCGCCTTCGCATCCAGGCGGCCGATCAAGCGTCCGCGATGAAGGATCGGCAGGACGAAATAGCCAAAACGTCGTTTTGGTCCCGGCGTGTAGCACTCCAGTCGATAATCGAAATCGAACATGGCGCCGGCACGCGCACGATCCCAGACGACAGGATCGAATGGCGAAAGCAGCGTGGTGTGCGTGGCGCGCAAACCGCCGCGCTGGGCGCGCTGCAGCAAGGCGTGATTTTCTGCATGCACATAACCCGGCGCTTCCCAGCCGCGTACGTCAACACGGATCAACTCACCACTGGCGACGAATTTTTCCAAATCGGCATCCTTGAGTGTTTTGCCGGTGCGGAAATAATCCGCAATCCAGCGTGCCTGCGTGATGCCCAACGCACGCACGGCACCCAGCAGGTATTCTCGCTGCGCCTCGGCGGGATCGAGCGCAACGGTTTCGGTAGCGCAACCGGCGCGGTTGAGGACGCGATCGCGCAAATCGTAAACGCGCTGAAAATTTTCCCGTCGCGCGATCATCAACTCACCCAGCGCAAACCAGGCTTCGAGCCAGCGCTTTTCGTCCTTCCACCCCCACCAACCGGCAGGACCGTCGCGCTTGCGTTCGAAATCCGACGATTTGACCGGGCCATTCTTGTCGATATGCGCAAGCAGGCGATACATTGCGTCACGTTGCTCGTCGTGCATGCGCCGCGCGCGCTTGTGTGCCCAATGACCGGCACGCTCGGTCTGCCGCGAACGATGCAAGGGGTAATCGCTCATGACGGCAAAACACGCCTCGTGCGCCCAGCATTCGAAAATCCGACCGCGCGCCAGCAGTTCATCCAGCCAGCGCGGCTCGTACGTTCCCAGCCGTGCGAACAGGACCAGATACGGGCTGCGCGCGACCACATGAATCGTATCGATCTGCAACAAGCGCATGCGGGCAATCGTCTGCAACAGTCGCGCACGCGTCGCCTTCGCGCGCGGCGGCCTGAGCAATCCCTGAACGGCCAGATGCAGATTCCGGGCTTGCTGCGCCGATATGACACAGTCAGATCGAACTCGGCCGACAGATTCGGGTCTAGGCATGTACTTCGCTCATGGCTGTGGCGAAGATCGTCAAGCGACTGCATCGCACAGTGCCTGGCGACCCTCGAAGTACGCAAAGTTCTGCCATCGGTGAAACAGGAGAAATCGACATGCTGAAGCAACGCCTACTCGTCATGGGAATGTCAACGGCATTTCTGGCCCTGAGCGTTCCGGTACTGGCTCAGGATCAGGTAACCCACTTTACTTCCAGCGACGGCACCCAGGTCACGCTGACCTCCGGCCAGCCTCCGGCCGACCACAGCGGGCCGGTCCCGCCATTTGCGCAGTTGGATACGAATCACGATGGATGGATCAGTCGTGGCGAAGCCGCGGCGTACCCGCCGTTGCTCAACGACTACGACTATATCGCCCATCGTGCCAACCGCATATCCAGGGCCCAGTTCGAACGCTGGAATCGCACCCAGAATCCCCGATAGGTTGGCGAAGAAGCCCTTTCCGGACTTTTACCGTCGCTCAAACGCAGGCAAAGCCGGCGAACGTCCCTGCGCGAATCGATCGCTTGCGTGATCGATTCGCGTACGCCGCATTCCTGCATCGCACGCAAAGATGTCTTTCAGCATCCGGCCACAGCCGTTAGGTCAGGGAATCTGCGAGTAACCCCTGCGCAGGCGTCACCCTTTCCGCCTGTCGGCAAGACAAGACCCACTGCGCCACGCTGCACGAACTTCGGACTTTCCGGACGTCATGCCGCCTGCGCAGGGGTCGATCAGAGGTTCCTCCGGGGGCCAATCGTCTTCGCGGGCGGTCGCGCCTCTTTCCATTCTGCCGTTTCTGTCGCAAGATTGCGCATCGCCACGGGGAGGCAAGATCATGGCAGGCAGCGAAAGAACCGAAGCACCCACGCTGCGGCGTGGCGTATTGAGCGATGTGCGTACGGCGCTCGGCGATCTGTTCGGAGGCAGCAAGCTCGATTCGAAGCAGGCGCTGCATATCCAGGTGCTGTTCGGCTTGCTTGGCGCAGTGGCGCGAGCGGACTGGCTGGTCTCCAGCGAGGAGGCGCAATACACCAATGTCCTGATGGACGAACTGGCGCTGAATACGGCGGCGCGCAAACTGGCCACGGAAGCGTTTTCTCGCGGCTGCAAGCGCGAGTTGGATACGCACGCCGAAATCCAGATGTTCCTGCAGACCTTCCCGAGCGGTTCCAGCGAAGTCGAACGTCTGTACGAGCATCTGTTGCGCCTGGCGGCGGCCGACGCGCGCATTCGCCCCGGCGAACGCACGCTGCTGGAAAAAATCACGGAGGAGCTGGGCTACTCCAAACCCGAAATGGAAGCGCGGCTCAAACGCATCATGCACAACTGAGGCCGCGCAACGCCTCCATTACCCGCCGATCGCGACGGGCATTCAATGTCCGAGATTGTTTGTGCGCCCGATGAAGCTGGCGACGTCGTCGTGCAGTTTCTTCAGCGACGCCTCGTGCGCATACACCATGTGTCCGGACGGATAGAACGCGTATTCGATATTGTCCTGCAGCTTCGCCGGAATGGGCAGGTGGTGCATTTCGTATTCGGCGGCGAAGAACGGAGTCGCCAGGTCGTAGTAGCCGCCGGTCAACAATACGTGCATCTGCGGGTTGTATTTCATCGCCGTCGCCAGATCCGGCATGACATTGGTCGACATCGGGAACGGCGATTCCGCGCCGGGCGGCTGATGCTGCCAGTTCCACGGATACACGTTGCCGAACGGATGAAAGGTGACATCGCGCCCATAGTGCAACTGGTTGCGCGCGTAATCGTTGAACACGGAGATGTAGGCTGAACTGATCGCCGCGGATTGCGGATCGTATTGCGAAGTCTGGCTCAGCGGATCCATGGTCGGCCCGGAGAAGCGTGTATCCAGACGTCCGGTGGTCATGTCCGCATCGTCCTGCAGGGTCTTCTCGAACTCGCCGCCGGATACGCGCAGGTTCGCTTTCTCGATATAGGCAACCGGCAATCCGGTGTAGTCGTGCAGCTTTTCGGCGATGCTGCGTCTGGTCGCCGGATCCAGCGTCGAACCTGCCGCCAGCGCCTGCACGTAATCGGTCATTGCGAAGTGTTCGACTTGTTTCAGAAACGGCTCCAATTGCGCCGGCTGCTGAGCCAGCTTGTGGTGATACCACGCGGTCGCGGCATAGGTCGGCAACGCGAGCGCATAGGATTGATCCACGCCGGGATTGAGCAGTGGCGGTACGTCGATATCGTTGCTGAAAGACAGGATCTGCGACAACAGGATGACCCCGTTCAGATCGATGCTGTCCCGCGTTTCAAGCATGTTCGCCAACACCGCCGAACGCGTCGTTCCGTAGCTTTCTCCGAACAGGTATTTCGGCGAATTCCAGCGCCCGTATTCCGTCAGGAACTTGTTGATGAACTGTGCGAACGCGCGGCCGTCCTCATCCACGCCGTAGAACTCCTTGCGTCGCTGTTTCATTTTCTCCGCTTGTTTGGACTTGTCCTTGTCGATCGCGAGCAGACGTGAAAATCCCGCGCCCGGCGCATCAATGAATACCAGATCGCTGGCATCGAGCAGGCTGTAGTCGTTGTTTACCACCCGATACGGCGCCGCCGGGGTGTGTTTGTCGTCGAGCGTTACTACGCGACGCGGGCCGAACGCGCCCATGTGCAGCCACACCGTCGATGAGCCCGGGCCGCCGTTGTACAGAAACGTCAGCGGACGTTTCGTGCTGTCGACGCCCTGCTTGAAATACGCGACGTAGAAAATGCTGGCGGTGGGATCGTCCTTGTCCTCGTCCTTTCCGGTCAGCACAATCGTGCCGGCGATCGCCTTGTAATCGATCTTGCTGCCTTCGACGCTGACATTGCCTTGCGTGGTCACGTGCTCGGATTTGGGAACGGCGTGATCCGCGTCGTTGTGCTTTGCTGCCGAAGCCTTGTCGCCATCCGCCCAAGCCGGCGTACACAGCACACAGCTTGCGGCCACGATCAAGATTGTCCAGTTGCGCATGTCATCTGCCTCCACCCGTGAATGCGTGAATCCTACGGCCATGAACCGGGCGGGCCAATCCGCCATTAGTCACGTTACCTTCGGCTTTGGGCGCGCTACACTTGCCGAGGGCGAAGCCAATCCGCCCAATCCGACTGCATGACTTCAACGGAGCAAGGTTATGGCAAAGGCATCTGCATTTCTCACCGACATCAAGACGATCCGCAAACGCGCGCGCGAGCACATGCGCGAAGGCGCAGTAACATCGGGCTATGCAGCGGATCGAAAGACGGTCCTGAAACTTCTCAACGAAGCGTTGGCCACGGAAATCGTGTGTGTGCTGCGCTACAAGCGCCATTTCTTCATGGCCAGCGGCATCAACGCCAAGAGCGTGGCTGCCGAATTTCAGGAACACGCCAACGAGGAACAGGGGCACGCCGACCAGATTTCGATGCGCATCGTGCAATTGGGCGGCGCGCCGAACCTGTCGCCGGAAGGCATGCTCACGCGCAGCCATTCCGAATACGTCGAAGGGCAGAACCTGGTCGACATGATCAAGGAAGACCTGGTTGCCGAACGTATTGCCATCGACAGCTACAGCGAAATGATCCGCTATCTGGGCAACGACGATCCGACCACCCGGCGCATGCTCGAAGGCATTCTCGCCAATGAGGAAGAGCATGCCGAGGATTTGAACAGCCTGCTCGACGAATTGGGCGAAAGCGCGACCAGGGTTTCGACGAAAAAGCGCTGACCGCGGGTATCTTGGGAGCACCCGTCGGATGAACCGTGGCGAGCCCATAACGATAGTCGGAGCCGGCCTTGTCGGTGCACTTCTCGCGACGCTTCTCGCACAGCGTGGTTTTTCGGTAACTCTGCTCGAAGGTCGTTCCGATCCTCGGCTCGCCGGTTTCGTCGGCGGCCGTTCGATCAATCTCGCCCTGGCCGAACGCGGTTGGAACGGATTGCGACTGGCCGGGCTTGCCGAGACCTTGCGGCCGCTTGCGGTGATGATGCGCGGGCGCATGGTGCATCATCTGGATGGCCGAACCGAATTGCTGCGCTACGGGCGCGACGACAGCGAAGTGAACTGGTCGATCGGGCGTGGAGAATTGAACATCGCCCTGCTCAACGCCGGGCAGGCTGCCGGTGTCGAGATGCATTTCGATCAGCGCCTGGTTTCGGTGGACTGGGACAAATCGACCTTGCGGCTTCGCGATGCAGCCGAGCGCACCCGCGAAATCGTCGCCACGCGCTTGATCGGTGCCGACGGCGCCGGATCGGCGCTGCGCGCCGCGATGGCGACCGTGCAAGACCTGGGCGAACGCTACGAACCGCTCGAACACGGCTACAAGGAGCTGGAGATTCCCGCGCGCAATGGCGACTTCGCCATGCCGGCCAATGCTCTGCATATCTGGCCGCGTGGCAACTACATGTGCATTGCGCTGCCCAATGCCGAGGGCAGTTTCACCGTGACGTTGTTCCTGCCCAACCACCCCGACGCGAATCCGGGCGAGCCGAGTTTCGCGACAGTGGACTCGCCCATTGCGATTCGCGAACTGTTCGCGCGCGATTTCATCGATGCGCTTCCGCTGATTCCGGATCTGCAGCGTGACTTCATGAGCAATCCGACCGGCACTCTCGGCACCTTGTATCTGGATCGCTGGCACCTGGGTGGTCGCGCCGTGCTGCTCGGCGATGCCGCGCATCCGATCGTGCCGTTCCACGGCCAGGGCATGAATTGCGGCTTCGAGGACGCGGTCGATCTTGCCCAGCTACTCGACGACGCACGTGGCGATACCGCGTATGCATTTGCCGAGTTTGAGCGCCGGCGCAAACCCAACGCCGACGCGATCGCGGCGATGGCGCTGGAAAATTACGTCGAGATGCGCGACAGCGTTGCCGACGCCAGTTTCCTGCTGATGCGGGAACTGGAACGCAAGCTTGCACAACGCCATCCCAAGCGATTTGTGCCGCGCTACTGGATGGTCACATTCACCCGCCTGCCCTATTCCATCGCCTTCGAACGCGGCAAGATCCAGGCGCAAATCCTGCGCGAGCTCAGCGCCCGCACAAGCAGTCTCGACGACATCGACCTGACCTACGCCGACCGCTTGATCGACGCACGCCTGCCACCGTTGCCGGCAGGGCATTGACGGCGACTTACTGGCTGCAGGCCGGCGAACCGGTCAAGCGCACGATCGGCTGGTTGATCTTCCACGCCCCGGACAACGGCGACAGCAGATTCATGTCGGTGGAATAATGCCCGCTGGTCGTACTGGTGTAGTCGACTTTCATCGTGCCGATGACGCGCATCGTGACGGGCGTGAAATCGCAAAGCGGACAGAATCCGCTCAACTGGTTCATGTCGAGCGTGCTGCTGGCGCTGAACGGGTTGACGGAACCGACCGCCCAATGTGGCAGACCGAGCGAATCGTAGAAATAGAATGTGTCGTTCTGCAACTGCGACAGCGCGAGTACATCCATGCCGTAGCCGGATTCGGACGGCGCATACCATTGACCGTTGAAATTTCCCGGACTGCCATTGAGCATGGCGCATTCGCTGGCCGCGGACAGCCGGATGAAACGCTCGCTGCCGGCGCTGCCGTTCAGATGCCATGAGTAGATGAATTCGGATGCATCGATCGGGGTCAGGATGACGTCTCCGAGCATCGTAACCGCATTCGTGGCAGCGCCGTCCCAGCTCACGCTGTACAACGGCGCGTTCCAGATCGCGTCCGATGGCGTCGGCTCGGCCGCCGACGAGCCATACCAGACCGGCGTGCCGTTCTCCAGGTAGGTGTACCAATACACGACCTGCGCTCCTCCGGTCCGACTTACGAAAACGCCATGACCGGAGCGCAGCGGATTGTAATAGGCGCCTGGCACCGGCACCGTCGCCACCTGGGTCGGATTGAGCTGTACGTGCTGCGTATAACGCGCCTGGCCGCTGCCAGTGTTGGTTGCCACGATATACCAACGCCCCGCGCTGACCGGAACGGTGACCGACCGGCTGGTGGTCGTCCCGCCCAGCGTCCAGTGTGCCGCACCGTCGCCGGCTGACGGCGCCGCAGCGATCTGCGCCGACCTCGACGCCGCCGGAAAATCGGCGCGTTGCACGTAGAAATCCAGACCGCTCGCATGCGCCGGGCCGCTATAGCTCGTGCTCACGAGCAAAGTCCCTGCACCGGAAACATCGATGAACTGATGGCGCAACGATTCGCCCGCCTCGATCGCGAAATTGCGCGTGGATTCGGGCTCCAGCGCGTCGGTGACGTCGTTGCCGCCGGGGGCGCGCACGAACGAGAACGGCACGAACGCGGTCTGGCCGTTCAATCCCGGCTCGGCATCGATCAGGACCGCCCCATAATATTTTCCGGGAGCAATCGCACGATTGCTGCCGTTGAGCACGGGCCCCCACGACAATCGAACCGGAAATTGCGCGGATTCGGCGACATGCCCGGGTCCGCTTGCGACAAGCGCGCCTGCACTGTTGTCGGAGGTAGAATTCAGCGGCATGCCGACCACCGGCACCGCGGCGTTGAGCGTCACCGAAAAGCTAAAACCGGTGCTGTTGCCGGGAATGTCGACCAGCGCCCAGGCGTTGCTTGCATCGGCAGGTGCATCGCGCAAGTCCACCACGCAACGCGCATTCGAGCCGCTGCTGTCGCACGCTTGCTCGGCCTGTTCCGGCAGGCCATCGCCATTGCTGTCCACGCCGGCATACAAATGCGCCTGCATGAAGTTACTGGATTCGATTTCGACGACGAAGATGCGCCCACGCAGATTGCTTGCACCAGCCGGTGTGGCATCTCCGGGGACGCCGTTCAACGGGTAGAGCACGAAATCCTTGCCTTCGCCGGGGAAAGTCGAATACAAATCGCCGGAATTCGTATCGACGCCCAGACTCAGTGTGTTGATCACGGCAGGTTCAAGCGATGTCGTGGAAAACGTTGCGCGCGGCAACGACGTCAAGCCGCCGAGCGAAAATTGGGTGGTCCCGCCGGGGCCGTTCGCGTTGAACTGGCGAAACTGCGGTGCGGCACCGGCCGTCGCATGGACGGCAAGTGTCAAAGCCGTATCGGCAGCGGCTTTGCCGCTGGATTTGTGCAATACGATGCGTCCGTCGACCCAACTGCCCGGCAGGCGCGGATCGCTCACATCAAGCGAAATATTCAACGTCTGCGATGCACCGGATGCTAGGGTGAATTGGCTCGGCGTTACCGTGAGTTTGGCACCCGTGGTCGCGCTGGCACTGACCTTCCAGGTGCCACCGCCGGACATGTCGGTGACGGTGCGCGTGAAGCTGCATCGATCCAGGCAATTCTCGCTCTCGATACCGCTTCGGTTGAGTTGGCCCGGATCGCCGCCTGTGGTCGGATCATGACTGCGCAGGTCTGCCGTACTCATCGGAAGGTACAGTCCTGCCAGGGCAGCCGCGGCCGGTTGCACGCGACCCGCGCCGGCATCCAGCGGCGATGCCGGTGTCAGCGCATCTTCCTTGCGCACACTTGCGCTCAATGCAGTGCTCATCAACGCGGATTCGACCTGCGCCGGCGACCAGTCCGGATGCACGGCAATCAGCAACGCCGCCGAACCGGCCACGTGCGGGCTGGCCATCGACGTGCCGGTCATCAAAGCCAGGCCGCTGCCGGTCTGCGCAGCGGACAGGATATTCGTCCCCGGCGCGGTGAGGTCGGGTTTCAGGATGCCGCCGTCAAACCCGTACGGTCCGCGCGAACTGCTGACCTCGAGAACATCTCCGTAGCTGTCGTCGAGTACGGCAGTCACGCCGCTGATCGTGCCCATGTGCGATCCGGCAACCTTCAACCATGTTTTCAGTTGCTGACCCTCGCTGTAGCCAAGATGCACGGCCGGCAGGTAATGGTCGTCGCTGACCACCGACTCGCCGTCGCTGGCCGCGTTGGCAAGGATGTAGCCGCCGGCACCGCCGAGCTTGACGTTGTAGCCTTTCTCCACGCGTGCATAGATGCCGCGATCGCAGACCACAATCTCGCCGTGGAATGTACCCGGCGGAAACGGGTTGCTGGCGCCGGTCGGAGGATAATCGCTCGGACCCACCCCACACAGGGCATTGCCGTAATCGCCGGCATAGACGATGGGTTTCGGACCGTACCCTGCCGTGTAGCCGACGCCGGCCAATGTCGGCGGCGCGTTGGGTGCACCGGAAAAATCGCCGACCGAATCGCTGAAACGCCGATTGTGGGTGGCGTTGGCAACGCCGATCACCCACGGGGCATTTCCCGGCTCGTCGATCGAATCCGGTCCGGGACCTTCGTTGCCCGCTGCAGCCACCACCACGATCCCGGCCGAACGAGCCTGAAACAATGCGGAGGCATCGTTGTTCGCCTCGCGCAACAATTCCCATGCGTCGATCGTATCGCCGCCAATCGAGTAGTTGATGACGTCGACCTGATCGGCAACCGCTTGATCGATCGCCGCAATCAGATCGGATTCAGCGCAGCCGCCATCGGGATTGTCGGTGGTTGCCGCCGTGCAGGCCTTGTACATGATCAGGTTGGCGTGCGGTGCCACACCCGAAACAAAGCGCGGCAGGGAAATCGTGTTGCCCGGCAAGGCATTCGTCATCGCGTCGCCGGCGACGATGCCGGAAACGTGGCTGCCATGACCCATGCTGTCGACGCCTTTGGTGCCTTCGTCGGTGAAGTCGTAAATGCCGATCAGTTTGTCGTTGCACGTCGCTTGAAAGCTCGCGCACAGGCCGTAGTAATGTCCGCGCGGATTGATCACGGTATAGCCATCCGGCCCTTTCGCGGCGAACGCCGGGTGCGTCGGATTGATGCCCGTGTCGATCACGCCGACGACCACGCCTTCGCCCTTGGTCGCACGGATTCCCGAGACCGCGCCGTTCCACAACTTGTCCGCACCGATCCATTCCGGGCCGGCATCGGTTTGCACGTGCTCCATGCGCTCGCGCCGCACGCCGACAACACCCGGCGACGCGGCAAGTCCGGCGGCCTCGGCGGCGGTCAGCTTCAGCGCCATGCCGTTGCTGGCGTAGCGGTACACGCGTGCCGGCGTCAACACGCGCCCCGCCGACTTTGAAGCTGCCGCAACAACGCTTGCACGCGCCGCGTCGAGCTGTCGCAGATATGCGGCGCTGTCGTCGGCATCCAGTTGCGCGCGCATGGCCCGCTTGCGGCTGCCGAGGGATTTGGCCAGCCCGCGATCGGTCACGCGTTGCGCCGCATGTTCGACCAGCGGAACATCGCGCAACGTGACGATGTAAACATGGCGTGCGGCGTCCGACGCACTGGACGTCGCATTGGCGCACAGGCAGATCAACGCGAACGCGGCGGCAATCGAGGCTATTCGACACATGGCACAACAACTCTCGGCTCGTAGATGCCCCGATTGTAGCCCTCAGCACGCATGAAGATGACAACGAATCGTCAAAAGCGCATGGCGCTGGAGCGGATTGCCGGTTAGCATGCGCGCCCATGCCCGATGTCGATCATGCCATTGCCGAAGAAGATGTTCGACCACCGCTGCTGCAGGTGCGTGGGCTGGGACTCAGCCGCAATCAGGAGCCGATATTCGGCCCGCTTGATTTCAGTCTGGATGCCGGCGAGATCGTCCTGATCGAAGGCGACAACGGGTCCGGCAAGACCAGCCTGCTCAAGGTGCTTTCGGGTTTGCTCGAACCGTATGACGGCGAAGTCATGTTGCACGGCACTGCGTTGACGCTGGCGCGTCTGTCTCACCAGGTTGCCCTGCTCGGCCATCTGCTCGGGCTGAAACTGGAATTGTCCACATTGGAAAATTTGCAATTCGCCGTGGGACTCGGCGGAATTCGCCGCGGCATCACCCCGCAACTCGCCCTGGCCAGCGTGGGTCTGGAAGGTTACGAGGATCAACCGGTGCGCATGCTCTCGGCCGGACAGCGCAAACGTGTCGGGCTCGCGCGCCTGCTGTTGGTTCCGGCTGCGCTATGGCTGCTCGATGAGCCCTACGCGAATCTGGATCGTGAAGGCATCGAACTGGTCAACCGCTTGCTGGAAAATCACGCACATCGCGGCGGAGCGGCCTTGATTACGTCGCACGGCGCCTACGCTTACACCTCGGGCACGCCGCGGCGGATCGCTCTCAAGGACGTCGCATGAAGCCGGGAACGACAGCCTCGGCCTGCGTCGCGCTATTGCGCCGCGACTTGACCCTGGTCTGGCGTCGACGTGGTGACGCACTGAATCCGCTGCTGTTCGCGGTCATCGTCGTCGCCCTGTTTCCGTTTGCGCTCGGCCCCGAACAGGCGGTGCTGCAACGCATCGCCGCGGGCACGATATTCGTCGCCGTCTTGCTCGCCATGCTGTTGTCCCTGGACGCGCTGTTCCGCAGCGATCTCGACGACGGATCGCTGGAACAACTCGTACTCAGCCCACACCCGCTGGCGCTGCTGCTGGCGTGCAAGATTCTCGTGCACTGGTTGACGACAGCCGTGCCGCTGATCGTCGCCGCACCGTTGCTCGCACAACTGTTGCACCTGCCGCAGCCAATACTGCCGGTGTTGTTGCTGGCGCTTTGCCTGGCCACGCCGCTACTGAGCCTGATCGGCGCCGTCTGCGTTGCGCTGACGATCGGCATGCGCCGCTCTGGTATGCTTCTGACCTTGCTCGTGCTGCCGCTGATCGTGCCTGTCTTGATCTTCGGGGCCGGTGCCTGCAATGCTGCCCAAGCCGGGTTGGCCTACACCGCGCCGCTGCTCTGGCTTGGCGCGTGGTTGACGCTGACGCTGGTGCTGGCGCCGCTGGCCGCGGCTGCCGGTTTGAAGATTTCATTGACATGAGTCAATCCATCCCGGGGCAAAGGACTGCCACAATCCGGTCGCATGGCCACCGCGTTGAAGCGCGCCGCGTCGCAAGAACGAATTACGCATGAATCCCATCTTCCTGTGGTTCCACAAACTCGGTTCGCCCCCGTACTTCTACCGGTTTGCCGGACGTTGCCTGCCATGGCTGTACGCGCTGGCCATCATCGGCGCGGCAATCGGCCTTTACGGCGGTCTGGTCGTGGCGCCTGCGGATTACCAACAGGGCGATTCGTTCCGCATCATGTACGTCCACGTGCCATGTGCGTGGATGGGATTGTTTGCGTATGCCTTCATGGCGGCGAACGGTTTTGTCGCGCTGGTGTGGCGCATCAAGTTGTCAGAAACGCTGGCAATGGCCAGCGCCCCGGTCGGTGCCGCATTCACCTTCATCACGCTGGTCACCGGATCGCTGTGGGGCGAACCAACCTGGGGCACGTGGTGGACCTGGGATGCGCGCCTGACCTCCGAACTCGTCTTGCTGTTCCTGTACTTCGGCGTTATCGGCCTGTACTACTCGATCGAAGACAGACGCCAGGCCGCGCGCTCGGCGGCCTTCCTGGCACTGGTAGGCGTGGTGAATCTGCCCATCGTGCACTACTCGGTAAAATGGTGGAACACCCTGCACCAGGGAACCACGGTCAGCCTTCTGGGTCCATCCCATATTGATGCACGCATGCTCTGGCCGCTGCTGTTGATGGCGCTCGCCACCCATCTGTATTTTTTTGCAAGCGTACTGGCGCGCGCGCGAGTTGAATTGATCGAACTGGAAGCCGGCAAGAAGTGGGTGCAAGCGCTGTTTTCCGATGCTGTTGCGGAGTCATCCGATGTCTGAGTTTCTTGCGATGGGAGGCTACGCTGCATACGTGTGGCCGGCCTATGCCGTGTTCTTTGCAGTGCTGCTGTTCGACGCACTGTCACCGTTGAGGCAGCGCCGTCGGGTTCTGCGCGCGCAACTGCGCCGCGTGCAACGGCAACAAGCGCGCAAATCGTCATGACGCCCACGCGCAGACGCCGCTTCATCGCCGTTGGCCTGATCCTGGCCGCGGTCGCCTTCGCCACGGTGCTTGGCGCCCTGGCGATCAGCGACAACATGACGTATCTGTTCTCGCCGAGCGAAGTGTTGGCCGGACACGCGCCAGGCGGAACCAAATTCCGCCTCGGCGGCGTGGTGCTCGAGCATTCGGTAAAGCGCGCATCGGGGTCTTTGAAAGTGGACTTCGTCGTCACCGACCGCTTTCACGACATGCCGGTGGAATATACCGGCGTGTTGCCGGACCTGTTCCGTCCAGGTCAAAGCATCATCGCCACGGGGCAGATGGACGGCGCGCATTTCGTCGCTGACCAGGTGCTGGCAAAGCACGATGAAACCTATATGCCCAAAGAGGTTGCCGCTGCAATCGCCAAGGCCAAGGCGATGGAAGCGGCAAAGCGCGGAGCATCGAAAACGGTCCCGGCGAATGGCATGGCAAACTGAATCTGCGTATCTGCGGCGAGACGCTCTATAATCGAGTCACCGCGACTGGGTGGCGCGCCTGGAAACCGCTTCATTATCAAAGGAGTTCGTCATGAGCAGTAATTCCGAAACCACCAATCCTGGCCGCCGCCGCTTTTTTGCGCTGGCCGGGACCGCAGTCGGCACCGCTGCGGCACTTTCGATATTGCCGCGATACGTCAATGCCGCGGATCTTCCGCATTTGTCGGTAGCCACCGACGCAACCGCGAAAGCGCTTGGTTATGTCGAAGATGCAAGCAAGGTCGACAAGGCCAAATTCCCGACCTACAAACCGGGCGACGTGTGCAGCACCTGCAATTTCTACACCGGTGGCAAGACGGGCTTCGGGCCGTGCCAGTTGTATCCGGGAAAATCCGTCAATGCCAAGGGTTGGTGTTCGGGCTACGCCAAAAAAGCCTGATCGCCATCATCGCAGAAATCGCAACAATGCCATGTCTGCGCTAACCCGTTGTAACGCTTCACCGCGATTGTCCAGTCGAGCCTCTGCGTATGCTTCCTGAACTTGGGCAATTCGCCCTGATCCTTTCCTTGCTGCTTGCCAGCGTGCAATGCATCGTGCCCATTTACGGTGCATGGCGTGGCAATCCGCAATTAATGGCTGTGGCGCGACCCGCCGTTGCGGGCCAGGCGGTATTCGTCGCGCTTTCGTTCGCAATTCTGACATACGCGTTTCTGACGCAGGATTTTTCGGTTGCATACGTCGCGCAGAACTCCAATCTGTCGCTGCCGTGGTACTACCGTTTTCCGGCCGTTTGGGGCGCGCACGAAGGCTCGCTGCTGCTGTGGATTTTGATTCTCAACGTGTGGACGGTCGCCGTCGCTGCACTGAGCCGGCGCTTGCCGGAAGCGCTGATGGCGCGGGTGCTGGGCGTGCTCGGTTTCGTCAGCGTGGGATTTCTGCTGTTCACGATCCTGACCTCCAATCCTTTCATCCGCCACCTGCCCGCGCTTGCGAATGGCAACGACCTGAATCCGATCCTGCAGGATCCCGGCCTGATTGTGCATCCGCCGATGCTGTACACCGGCTACGTCGGGTTTTCCGTGGCATTCGCGTTCGCCATTGCGGCATTGCTTGGCGGCAAGCTCGACGGCAGTTGGGTGCGCTGGGCGCGTCCATGGACGAACGTCGCCTGGGCCTTCCTGACGCTGGGAATCACGCTGGGCAGCGCGTGGTCGTATTACGTGCTCGGCTGGGGCGGATGGTGGTTCTGGGATCCCGTCGAGAATGCGTCGTTCATGCCGTGGCTGGTCGGTACGGCGCTGATCCATTCGCAGGCGGTCACGGAAAAGCGCGGCAGCTTCCGCGCATGGACGTTGCTGCTGTCGATCTTCGCCTTTTCCCTGTCGCTTCTTGGCACATTCCTGGTGCGCTCTGGCGTGTTGACGAGCGTGCACGCGTTCGCTTCCGATCCACGCCGTGGTGTTTTCATTCTTGCATTCCTCGGTGTCGTCGTCGGCGGCTCGTTGCTGCTGTATGCCCTACGCGCACCGAAAGTTTCCGGCGGCAAGCCGTTCCGCATGCTGTCGCGCGAAACGTTGCTGCTGATCAACAACCTGCTGTTCGTGTGTGCCGCCGCCATGGTTCTGGTCGGTACCCTGTATCCGTTGATCGGCGACGCGCTCGGCATCGGCCGCATTTCCGTCGGCCCGCCCTACTTCGGTTTCATGTTCGTGCTGCTGATGCTGCCGATCGTGTTGCTGGTGCCGTTCGGACCGTTTTTTCACTGGGCTGCTGCCGATTGGCGCAAGACGATGCGGCACCTGCTGCCCGCGTTGATAACGGCGATTGTTGCCGTCGTGTTGGCCAAAATCGTGTTCAGCGGCTTGTCGCTGCGTGCGTTGGCCGGCGTGGCCGGCGCCTTCTGGGTCGGTATCGGCATCTGTGCCTATGCGCTGCATCGCTGGCGCACGACACAGGTCGGCCGGCGCTACACACCGGAAATGCTCGGCATGATGCTTGCCCATTTCGGCGTAGCCGTTTTTGTTGCCGGCGTCTTGATCACTACTGCAGCCAGCACCGAACGCGACGTGCGCTTCATGCCGAAGCAAACGCAAAACATCGGCGGTATCGATTTTCGTTTTGACGGCGTCGAACGCGTGCCCGGTCCGAACTACATCGCCGACCAGGGCGACGTGTCGGTATTGCGCAATGGTCGCGTCGTCGCCACCCTGCATCCGCAGAAGCGCCAATACGCGGGCGGCGAGCAGAACATGCAGACCAAGCCTGCGATCTCGGCGGGCATCTTCCGCGATGTCTATGTCGCGCTCGGCGAGCCGCTCGACGATGCGCACGCATCCAACCCGACCACGGCTGCCTGGTCGTTGCGCGTCTATGTCAAACCATTCATCCGCTGGATCTGGTTCGGCGGGCTGTGCATGATGCTCGGCGGCATGGTCGCCGCGATCGATCGGCGCTTCCGCGCCGACTATGCCGAGACCAGGTCGACGCAGACCGTTACCGGCGCGACGACACCCGCGCAGGTCGGCGCATGAGTGGCCGCCTGCTGCCGCTGATCGGCTTCGTCGCGCTGCTGGCCCTGCTCGGCTTCGGCATCCACTGGAATACGCGTCACGAAATGAACGAGGTGCCATCGCCGTTGATCGACAAGGCTGCGCCGACATTCACCCTGCCGTTGTTGTTCGATCCGGGCAAGTCGCTCAGCAGCCAGGACTTGCTCGGCAAGCCGTATCTGTTGAACGTGTTCGGCAGTTGGTGCCCAACCTGCCAGGACGAGCACCCGTTCCTGATGAACGAAGGCAAGAGTCTCGGCATTCGCCTGATCGGCCTGGACTGGCACGACCAACCCGACGACGCCAAGCGCTGGCTGGAGCAGTTTGGCAACCCGTATTCGACGGTCATTACCGACGCGAAAGGCAACATCGGCGTCAACTTCGGCGTCTACGGTGCACCGGAAACCTTCCTCGTCGATGCGAAGGGCGTGATTCGCTACAAGCACATAAGCGTGCTGACTCCGCGCGTGATCGACGAAGAACTCAAGCCGCGCATCGCCGAACTCGTGGGAGGCAAGCCGTGAAGCGCATTTTCGTCACGCTGCTTTCAACGCTCGTGCTCTGCGCGACACTTGCGCCGCGGGCCTACGCGATCGATCCGTTGCCGTTCAAGGATCGCGCACAGGAAATCCGTTTCCAGCAACTGACCAGACAATTGCGCTGCATGGTGTGCCAGAACGAGAGCCTCGCCGATTCCACGGCATTTCTCGCCGAAGACCTGCGTCGTGACATTTTCAATCAGATGCAGGCCGGCAAGTCCGACGCGCAGATCAAGGCGTGGCTGACATCGCGCTACAGCGATTTCGTGCTCTATGATCCGCCATTGAAGCCCGGCACCTGGTTGCTGTGGTTCTCGCCGTTTCTGCTGGTACTGATCGGCGCGATCGTGGTGTGGCGCATTTTGCGCGGGCGCGCGCGCCAACCGTTGCCGACCGCCGAACCCGAGGAAGACTGGTAATGACTTTTTTCATCTTGATCGCCGCGCTGATGTTGGCCGCGGCGCTGGGCTTCGTGTTGTGGCCATTGTTGCGCGGGCGAACGTCGCAACCATCGGCTGCTGCGCAAGCGCGTCATTTGCTGCAGTTGCTCGATGATTCGCGCGCCAGCGGCATTCTCAGCGACGACGAATATCACGCCAAGCGTGCCCAGCTCGGTGAACGCCTGCTCGCAAGCGTCGACACGAAACCGGCACGTTCGCGCAGTGCATTCGTCATCGCGTTGGCCATCGCCCTGCTTTTGCCGCTGAGCGCCATCATGCTTTACGGCATGGTCGGCACACCCGCCGCACTGAATCCGGAAAGCGCCGCGCAAACCGCGCAGGCACCGCCGGATCATGGTCAGAATATCGAAGAGGCGATCACAAGCCTGGCCGCCAAACTCAAGCAGAACCCCGACGATGCCGAAGGTTGGGCCTTGCTCGGTCGCGCCTACGAGAATACGCAGCGATTCCAGCAGGCGCGCGACGCGCTCAAACACGCGCATGATCTGGCAAAAGGGGATCCGGACATCACCGTCGCCTATGCCGAAGCGCTGACGCTATCCAGCGATACGCGACGCATCGAAGGCGAGCCGCTGGCGTTGATTCAGGGTGCCCTGAAAGTCGCACCCGGCAACGAGCGTGGCCTGTGGTTGCTCGGCATCAGCCAGTATCAACACAAACAATACGACGACGCCATCGCCACCTGGAAACACCTGCAGTCGGTACTGCCGAAGGACTCCGACGTGATCGCATCGGTGCAGAGCGAAATCAATCGCGCGCAGGCCGACCGCGATGGCAAACCGCCGGCGGAAGACTCAATGCAACCTGCTGGCGACGCAGCGTCGACCGTTCGTTCAGACGCTGAAACGACGGCCGCCACGGCGGCAGCGAACGCCAGCGGCGCACACCTGCGCGTCTCGGTCGTCCTCGATCCGAAACTCAAATCGAAGCTTGCCGCCACCGATGTGTTGTTCATCTACGCCAAAGCCGCCAACGGCCCGCCCATGCCGCTGGCGATTCAGCGCATGCCAGCCAGCAAACTTCCGACAAGCGTCGTGCTGACCGATGGCATGGGCATGCTGCCGAGCATGAAATTGTCGCAATTCCCGCAAGTGATCATTGGCGCGCGCATTTCAAAATCCGGTAACGCGATGCCGCAATCCGGCGACCTGCAGGTAATTTCCAAGCCGCTGCCGGTGACCACGACGACGCCGATCACGCTGACGATCGATCACATCGTACCGTGAGGCCGGATGCGCGCCGGCATCGCGTTCGGACCGGTCCGCGCCGTTCGACCGGCGTTCACTTCCGACAAGTTGCGATACGCCGCAATGGCGGGTTGAAACCCGCCCTACCCGATCCCCGCCGCCGAACAGCACAATCCATTGCCCCCTCAACACCGATCCAACCACCCGTAGGGCGGGTCTCGACCCGCCAATTCCACACAACCCATCACCCCATCCCGCCCACTATTCGAGGCAGGCACCCACCCGATCACCGTCGATCCAGCGAACCCATGCAACGCCACAAAGCATGCCCGGACGCAGCGTATTTGCGCTCGAACGGGGTGAGGTAGTCATGCGCCACATATCTTTGCGCGCTCGCATCGATTCCGGCAAGCCCCAGCGCGATGGCAAATTCCTGCGCGTAAATACCCCAATTGGTGCGCAGTTCGATGTCGCCACCGAGCTCAAGCATCGACGCCAATACCGGGTGCGCATGCCAGCGGCGTTTGAGTTGTTCGGACTTCGGCCAGGGATTCGGATACAGCAGATATTGGCGCGCGCAGCGCAAACCTGCCGCGGCGGCCAACTGCCAGAAATCCACAAGTTCACAATGCAGCAGCACGGCGTTCTGTGGCGCGGCAGCGTGTGCCATCGAGCGTTGCCCGGCGGCCAGACGAGCCCGGGATTTGTCCACGCCAATCACCAGCGTCGGCGAATGCTCGCGCGCCAGCGCCAGCGTGCTCGCACCGGTTCCGCAACCGGCATCGAGAATGAACGGGGCTTGTGCAATCTGCGCGGCCACACTCGAAAACGCGCGACGCCCGACGTTGCCGGGCACGCGTAAATACGGCGCAGTCAAATGCCGTAGAACCACTTCACGCAGTCGCGGATGCGCAGTGGTCTGGTTGCTTTCGATCACGCGCGAATTGGCGAACATGGTAAGTCACGGCAGGTAAAATTGAATGCTCCCTCTCCCACACATCGCATGCGATGGGGAGACAGTTGAGAACATCGCCTTGGCGCATATCCGTCGCGCAGTATAAGCTGGCGGTCTTTGCGCACCACATCATCCGATCCACATGACGCTTGCTACAAAATACTTTGATCTGCCCTCGCCATTCACGATGAAACGCGGCGGCAAATTGCAATCGGCGCGTCTGGCCTACGAAACCTGGGGCACGCTCAACCCGAAGAGCGACAACGCCGTCCTGATTCTCACCGGCTTGTCGCCGGATGCGCACGCCGCATCAAACGTGGACGATCCCGCGCCAGGCTGGTGGCAGGAAATGCTCGGCCCGGGCAAGCCGATCGACACCGATCGCTGGTTCGTGATCTGCGTGAATTCACTCGGCAGTTGCAAAGGATCGACCGGGCCGGCTTCCATGGACCCGGCCACCGGCAATCCGTACAACCTGACGTTTCCCGAACTCACCCTCGAAGACGTCGCCAACAGTGCATACGAGCTGGTGCGCAGTCTCGGCATCGAGCGGCTGGCGTGCCTGATCGGCAACTCGATGGGCGGCATGAGCGCACTGGGTTATCTGCTACAACATGCCGGCAGTGCGCGAACCCACATCAGCATTTCCACCGCACCGCAGGCGCAGCCGTTTGCCATCGCCATCCGCTCGCTGCAGCGCGAAGCGATCCGGCTGGATCCGAACTGGAACAACGGCGATTACGACGACGAGCATTATCCCGAGGCCGGCATGTCGATCGCGCGCAAGCTCGGCGTCATCACGTATCGCTCGTCGATGGAATGGGTTGGTCGATTTGCGCGCATCCGCCTCGATCCCGAAGCGCGCGAAGACGAACCGTTCGGCGCCGAATTCGCCGTCGAGTCGTATCTGGTCGGCCACGCGCGCAAGTTCGTGCGCAGCTTCGATCCGAATTCCTACCTGTACCTTTCGCGCGCCAGCGACTGGTTCGACATCGCCGAACATGCACCCAGGCAGCCGGGTCAAAACGCCGTTGCCGCCGCACTCAAGCGCATCAGCGTCGAACGCGCACTCGTCATCGGCGTCAGCACCGACATCCTGTTCCCGCTGTCGCAACAGGAAGAAATTGCCGATGGCCTGCGCAGCGCCGGCGCCAACGTCGATTTCGTCGCGCTGGACAGCCCGCAGGGCCACGATGCGTTCCTCGTGGACATCAAGAATTTCGGCGCGGCGATCGGTGGGTTTCTCGCAAAATTGTAGGCCTTCGGGCCGCAAACACGGCAAAATCGCACACCTGCTAAAATTGCGCCTGACTTTCACCTTTCGAGCCGACCATGCTTGCCCTGGAGTTCCCCGGTTGTCGCAAATTCGTCGACGCGATCGACAGCGCCGTCAGCCACGATTGCGAAACCGCGATCACCGACTGCCTGCGCAACAGCCTGTGCCGCCTGATCCGCGATCCGCAGGTCAAGCTGCCCGTCGTGCGTGTTCGAAGGCACCGCCGATCATTACGCCCGCCGCGAGCTGTATCGCAGCGAGGACAAGGGCTATTGCGTCATCGCCATGACCTGGGGCCCGGGCCAGGGCACGCCGATTCACGATCACTGCGGCATGTGGTGCGTCGAAGGCGTCTGGCACGGCGAACTGGAAATCACCCCGTACGAGCTGACCGAACAACGCAACGGGCAGTTCCACTTCGAATCCCGCGGCACGATGAACGTCGGCCCCGGCTCCGCCGGCAGCCTGATTCCGCCCCACGAATACCACACCATCCGCAACCCCAGCGACGACACCCTCGCCATCACCCTGCACGTCTATCGCGGCCCGATGACGCAGTGTTCGGTCTTCCAGCCGCTTGCCGACCATTGGTACAGCCGCGATCAACGGCAGTTGTCGCTGGACGCAACGCATTGATTTGCCCGATGGACGCCGATCGCGAAGCGTCCGACGCCGCCATCCCCGGCCACACGTTGCACGTGTTCATCCCGGACGCGAGCACTTCCGTATCCTGAGAGTCGCCAAGCGGCGCCGCTTTGCCGCTGCTTTGAAAACGCACCCGGATTTTCGCTTCCCCGGCACCACGTCCGAGCATTCGTTCCCCCGCGCCGCAGGCAATGGGCCGAGCGGTCGGCCGGCAACGATCTTGCGCTAGTTTGTTCGGCAACATTCGCAATTCCCGTCGAAGCGCACGTGGGCCAGTGCACTCGCCCAAAACGTCGAGGGATTTGCGTTCGCCATTGCGCTTGCCCGTGCACCCCCGCTTTGCTTTATACTGCGCGCCCTGCTTCCACGCGCGCGCCCAGCCGCGTGAATCACATCGGCCGGTGTGGCGGAATTGGTAGACGCGCCAGACTCAAAATCTGGTTACTGAAAGGTAGTGTGGGTTCGATTCCCTCCACCGGCACCATAGCCCTCATTCAGAGGCATCCAGCAAAGTCCCATAAATTGCTAAAAGCTGATAAATACTGGCTTTCTCGTACCCGGCTGTCCCGGCCGGCCCCGTTGCATCCCGCTCGACGCTGTGAGTAACTTAGCGAGTAACTGTCCGGTTACTCACTGCCGGATTTCTCAGTTACTCACAGGACGCCGATGCTGACAGCCGTGAAACTCGACTGCATTGAAGCCACGCGCCGACGATCTACCGTGTTGCCGATGCTGCAGGACTGTGCATCGAAGTTCGGCCCGATGGTGGACGCTCCTGGCGCTACCGCTATCGCTTCGCCGGCATCGACGCGCATGTTGTCGCTCGGCACATATCCGCAGGTCTCACTGGCCGAAGCGCGCAAACGTCGTGACGAAGCGCGCACTGTCCTGCAATCCGGGCGCGATCCATCCTCGGAGCGCAAAGCCAAAAAGTTCGCGTGAAACTGTCAGTCGAGAACACGTTCGGCGCGATCGCGAGGAATGGCTGGAGCAACAGCGAGGCAAGCTCGCCGACATCACGTATCACAAGAGCGAATGGCTGTTCTCGTTGGTAACGCCGGCGCTTGGCGCGCGACCTATTGCCGACATCATAGCGCCGGAGATTCTCGCAATCTTGCGCGGCATCGAAGCGCGCGGTCGGCGCGAGACCGCCCACCGCGTGAAGCAGCGTGTCGGCCAGGTGTTCCGCTTCGCCATCGCCACCGGTCGCGTGGAGCGTGATCCAAGCAACGACCTGCGCGGTGCACTCTCCCCCGTCATCACGACTTCGCGCGCGGCCGTGACCGATCCGAGCGACGTTCCCGACCTCATGCGCGCGATCGATGCGTACCAAGGTCAACCCGCGACGAAGGCTGCCCTGAGAGTGGCGCCGCTCGTGTTCGCGCGGCCGGGCAACCTGCGCGCAATGGAGTGGTCCGAACTCGATCTCGACGCAGCCGAGTGGCGCATCCCGGCGCACAAGATGAAGGTTCGCGAAGCGCACGTCGTGCCGCTGGCGAGACAGGCGGTGACGATGCTCCGAGAACTGAACTCACTTACGGGGTACGGGCGCTATGTGTTCCCGAGTCTGAGGACCGGCAATCGGCCGATGAGCGAGAACACAATCAATGCCTCGCTGCGTCGCCTCGGCTACGACAAGGAGACCGATGACAGGACACGGATTCCGCGCGCTCGCGAGCACGCGACTCAACGAGATGGGATGGTCGCCGGACGTGATCGAAAGGCAGCTCGCACACGCCGAGCGAAACAAGGTTCGCGCCGCGTACAACCGGGCCAGCTACATGGGCGAGCGACGCAATGATGATGCAGGCTTGGGCCGACTATCTCGACACCCTTAGAGCATCGCACAGCAACGTCGTGAAGCTGGCTTCGAGATTGGTCCGAGACGGCGGCGAGAAGGTCGCGTCGGGTGCATCCTCGACGAAGCCTCGGAAGCGAGTTCGCGGCTGACTTAAGCGCGCCGTAGTCCGCGTTCACACGGGCGGCCAACGGCGCTTCTCGCGGAGCCCCAAGACGCGTTTCGTCGTCCGTCCGAAACCAAATCGCGCGACCACCATGAGCTCGTCTTGCCGTGAGGTGAAAGCGAGAGCCGCGACGACAAGAAAGCCACTGACGAAGCGATGCAAGATAAAAGTGTTTGTAGCACGGGCCACTGGAAGCCTTGTGGCACAACGGTTTCCGAGCGCCACCGATGTTTCCGCGTGTAGCAAATTTTCGAGAAACCGCGCAACCATGCCGATAATCCTGCACCATTCGTCTCAAGATGTCCCAACACGAGTCCCTCCTCTGGGCTCGCAACTGGCGAAATGGCGGCACCAAAATCAGCGTCTTGTAACAGTGAATCGCGCCACTTGCCTTGCGCTATTTGGCGCGATATCCATTGCGCGCCACTTTATATGGCGCGATACTTCAAATCGCGCCACATCGGGGCTCGGCAATGCCAAAAATCACCTCTGCAGCAGAACTCAGCGCCATCCAAGCATCTGTCGGCGCCCATCCCGAAGGTGTCGGCATCGACCAACTATCACAAGAACTACCGGAGATGCCGCGCCGAACATTGCAGCGCAGGCTCTCAGAACTTGTCAGAAGTGGCCGCGTAGCGGCTGACGGCCAGGGTCGCGCACGCCGCTACCGTGTGATCAGACCACCGGCACAAGTCGTTCGCCCTGCGGGCATTGCCCCGGCCATTCAACAAGGTGCCGCGACTGTAGAAAACTATGTGCCATTGTCAGCAACCGGACGCGACGTTCGCGCGCTCGTCCAGCGGCCGCTCTCGGCACGCACACCGGTTGGATACAACCGCGCCTTTCTGGACGGCTATATCCCGAATACGACCAACTATCTTTCAGAACCCATACGACAGCGCCTGCATGAACTCGGCCGCTCGTCCGTTGGCGAGCGCGCGGCAGGCACATATGCGCGGCAGATTTTGAATCGACTGCTCGTGGATTTGTCGTGGGCATCGAGTCGCCTGGAAGGAAACACCTACACGCGACTCGATACGCAGAATCTGATCGAGTTCGGCATGCAAGCAGCGGGAAAGGACCAACTCGAAGCGCAGATGATCCTCAATCACAAAGCTGCGATAGAAATGCTCGTGGAAAACGCCGAGGAGATCGGATTCAACGCTTACACGTTTTGCAATCTGCATGCGCTGCTATCGGAAAACCTGCTCGCCGATCCGGGCGCATCGGGTCGCATTCGCACAATACCGGTGGACATCACCGGCACCGTTTATCAGCCGCTCGCGATTCCGCAACAGATCGAAGAATTCTTCCGCCAGGTCCTGACCAAGGCCGGTGCGATCACCGATCCATTCGAGCAAGCATTCTTCATCATGGTCCATATCCCCTACTTGCAGCCCTTCGAGGACGTGAATAAGCGCGTCTCGCGCTTGGGTGCGAACATTCCGCTGATCCGCGGCAACCTGGCGCCGCTGTCGTTCGTGGATGTTCCGGAGCGCAGTTATGTCGATGCCGTACTCGGTATCTACGAATTGAATCGAATCGAACTGCTGGTCGACGTGTTCACATGGGCGTACGAACGTTCCTGCCAACGCTATACCGTGCTGAGAGACGCGCTGCCGGAGCCGGATCCGCTGCGCCTGCGCTATCGCACGCAACTGAGAGACGTCGTGGCGAATATCGTGCGCAACCTACGTCCCATCGACCCGCAAACGATTCGCGAGCGAGCGGCTGATCTGGTTGCCGCCGACGATCTCCCTGATTTCGTGGCGATGGTAGCGAATGAACTGCATCACCTACACGAAGGCAATGTCGCGCGTTATGGTCTGCGTCTGTCCGAGCTCAGTGATTGGAAAAATCATATGGAATAGCCTTCCAAGCGCTCTGATGATCGATTCGCTTTTAGTTGCAGCTCATACTGGACGCGGCCACATGGAGACCGCGGTGCGGTACGGCAGAGTATGCTATTCCAACGACGCCACCCAGCGCATCACAGAGGGGTTCTTCAATGAAACAGTTGTATATCGAAAGAGCGCTATTCATCGTTGGCGATCCTGACGACGGGAAGAGCACACAGCTTCGTAGCATTTTCAAGGACTGGAGGTTCGGTTTATTTGGAAAAATTCCAAGCTCCAAGAAGATTCGGGAAACATATTGGCTTAGCCACGATAGAGGGCTGTATCTGCGTCTCACTTCACCACACGAATACAATGAGTCACCTGAAGAATTTTTTTCGAAGATCAAGCAGAAAACGCAAAAGGGGCGCTGGGTAGTAGCGTCCCCGCTTCAACCTGATGCACGAAACAAAATGCCCGCGCTCGTGGAATCTGTCGGGTTGTTCGTGGCTAAGTTCGCTCCGGAGCGTGTGCGCGTTTGTTTTCTTTCCCCCAACCAGAACGGAGAGACAAGTCCCGGTCGAATTCGCCCACTCGTCAACAAACTTTGGGCCATTGACCCAGGAGTCGAATGCGTCGTCGTAGACGCGACCACAAAGATGCGAAACGGGCTCTTCTACGCCGATTTTCTTGACTTCTCATAGCTCGTCTGCCAAGCACGCGTCCGTTGAGCTTCTTGTGTGAGTAAGTTTGCGAGTAACTGAACTTGTTTGCTCGAAGGAAACGCTGATAAAACAAGCGATTGGTCGCAGTCTTCGATTCCCTCCACCGCACCATCAAGCAGTTTCGCCCACTCCCACCAGGTCCACCTTCTGCGCGTGTCACCGACGGGATCAAGGCGTTCCGCTTCGTCGATCGCACTGGCCAAGTTGAAGCCACGGGCCACGAAGACCTCGCTAGCTCCCGAATCGATGCCGGCGGTCGGCAGAACCTCGGTGGGCGGCGCGGGAGCCGGATCGACGGGTACCGACAATGGTGTCGCCGACGCCACGGGAATGCGGTTCGGACGCTCAAGGAGTGGACATGGCTTGTCGAGTCGACAAAACTGGTCGAGGGCAAGCCCGAGGATTCCCCTGTTGAAGCGATTTGTCGCGCTCGCCGACGAAATTACCGCATCGATCCGGACAGGTACGTTGCGACCAGGCGATCGTCTGCCATCCATCCGGCACACGAGCAAGAGCCGCAATGTCAGCGCGGCGACGGTTTTCCAGGCCTACTACCTGCTTGAAGCGCGCGGGTTGATCAGGGCACGCGACAGATCCGGATACTTCGTCACCGGCACCGCCGTACTCAGGCCGCAACTTCTGCACAGGGCCTCGCGTCCGAGGACATCGCCGATTGCGGTGGATGTGGCTGACCATGTGTTCGCGATCCTCGAGGCGACCATGCGCCAGGATGTGGTGCCGTTGGGCTCGGCGTTTCCGAGCCCCTCGCTGTTTCCGTTGCGCCGCCTTGCCAAGACCATGGCCGCGACCGTACAGCGGCTGGATCCGCGTGCGGGCGTCGAGTACCTGATGCAGGGCAACGCGGACCTGCGCCGGCAGATCGCACTGCGCTACGCCGCAGAGGGACTCAAGCTCAGCGCCGACGATATCGTCATCACGAATGGCGCGATGGAAGCATTGAACTTGTGCCTGTCTTGCGCAACGCGCCCCGGTGATGCCGTCGTACTGGAATCGCCCACGTTCTACGCGGCGTTGCAAGCGTTGCAACGACATGGGCTGCGGGCGATCGAGGCGCCCACGCACCCAAGGGAAGGCATCGAACTGGATGCACTCGCAAAGATACTCGAACGGCAACGTCCACGTGCCTGCTGGCTGATGACGAACTTCCAGAATCCGCTCGGCAGCCTGATGCCGGATGACAAGAAGCGCGATCTCGTCGCGCTCTTGTCGCGTTACGAAACCGCGTTGATCGAGGACGATGTCTATGCGGAGCTGTATTTCGGGCCGCGTCGCCCTGTACCCGCCAGGGCGTTCGATGAAGCGGGATGGGTCATGCACTGCTCGTCGTTCTCCAAGTGCCTGGCACCCGGGTACCGCATCGGGTGGGTTGCACCTGGCCGCTTCGTCCAACAGGTGGCTCGTGCGAAGTTGAGCACGTCGCTGACCGCCTGCGTCCCCGCCGAGACAACGCTCGCGAATTATCTTCAGCACGGCGGCTACGATCGCCACTTGCGTCGATTGCGCCAAAACCTTGCGCTGCAGCGGGATGCCATGATCGACGCCCTCACACGCGGTTTCCCGGCAGACGTCAGGATCACGCGACCTCAGGGCGGGTACTTCCTGTGGGTTGAATGCGCATCGGATGTGGATGCGCTCGACGTTCATCGCCGCGCACTTGCGCTCAAGATCAGTGTGGCGCCGGGTCCGATCTTCTCGTCGCGCGGTCAATTCCGGAGCTGCCTTCGTCTGAACTACGGCCACCCGTGGACCCAAAGACTGGAATGGGCGCTGGAAAATCTCGGCCGCCTGATCGCCGGGACGTAGCGGCGACAACGATCGCCGCAAACACTGATACGGTTTTTTCGACACCAACTGATCCGTTCGCCGCGGATGCAGACGCGTAACATGCTCGTCCGACAACTTCCTGCTGCAACACTGGAGGCAGCGAGCATGAGCACCGGACTTGCGATCATTGCAGTACCGATTGCGATTCTCTGCAACCTTGGCGCCGCGAATCTGTTCATGATGGTCGACGACGGCTCGGCCGCGTGCAGGGTCGATTCGCCGACGTGGCGGATCGCGTCGTCCGCGGCTCCGATCGTGATTGTCGAGGGCCGGGCTGTGGATGGGTCGGATCCGGCCATATGGGATCGGGTAATCGGCCATGCGTAGGCTGATATTCGCTTTGGTTCTCTGCGCGTTGGCCCCGATCGCTGCGCAGGCTGCCGCGCCGTCGGATTTCTCCGAGCATGTCAAAGCCTGCGCCGCGTGCCATGGCGAACACGGTGAAGGCGTGCGCGGCGCCGAGTACTACCCGCATCTTGCCGGCAAGCCGGTCGGTTACCTGTTTGAGCAATTGAAGGGCTTTCGCGATGGACGCCGCTCGAACGCGCAAATGACATGGTTCGTGCAGTTTGCGGACGATGCGTTCTTGAAGGAAATCGCCGAATACTACGCCGCGCTCGAGCCGCGGACGCGTGCAGCCGACACGGGCTCGACAGAGCTGACCGAAGCGCGTCTGCGGGTGGCCCGTGAGCTTGTCGAGCACGGCGACAAAGCGCACGACGTTCCGGCCTGCACTGCTTGCCATGGCAGGAATTTGGCGGGTCTCGAACCCGGAGTGCCGGCACTCGTCGGGCTCCCCGCCGACTATGTGATCGCGCAGTTCGGCAACTGGCGGAACGGTATCCGCCACGGCGCGGCCCCCGATTGCATGGCCGACGTGGCGCACTCGATTTCCGCGGATGACATCCGCGCCGTCGCAGTGTGGCTCTCGCAACAATCGAATCCCGACGGCGAACGACCGGCGCCGGCAGGTAGTTTTGTTCCACCGCGCTCCTGCGGTTCACTGGCTCACCGGGGGACGTCGCCGTGATGCGTCGACGTATTGGCGTTCTCAAGCTACTGCTGCTTTCCGTAGCCGTTGTCGCAATTGCAGTGGCTGGCGTACTGTTCCTGCGTCAAGGCGGACTGGCGCCCTATCGGGTGCCGACCGGCGGGACGCGCACAGCGTCCGTCGATGCCAAGACACTGGCGCATGGGGAGTACCTGGCGCGTATCGGCAATTGCGTCGGTTGTCACACTGCACGCGGCGGCGCTGCGTTTGCCGGCGGGCGCGCGTTTACCAGCGACTACGGCACGATCTTCAGCACAAATCTCACGCCGGACGCCAGGACAGGAATCGGCGATTGGTCGCTGGCGGAATTCAGCCATGCGATGCGCAACGGCGTCAGTCGCAACGGCGTGTTGTACCCGGTATTCCCTTATGCGCAATTCGCGTTGCTTTCCGACGCGGACATCGCCGCGATCTTTGCCTATCTGCGCAGTCTGCCCGCAACCGCTGCGAAGGCACGCGATAACGAACTGTCATTCCCGGCGAGCTGGCGCCCGGCCCTGATCGGCTGGCGCATGCTGTACTTCCGCGTAGCAGCACCCGCAGCGACCCGCTACCCGCGCGGTCGCTACCTGGTCGATGGCCTCGGTCACTGTGCGATGTGCCACAGCGCGCGCGGCAGCATGGAATCGTTGCCGGCAGCCGGCTACCTCGCCGGTGGACGCATACCCGGATCGGGCTGGTACGCACCGCCGCTCGATGGCGCTCAGTTGCAGCGATATTCGGTGCAGCAGTTGGCCGACTATCTGCGTTCGGGAAGTTCGATTCATGGCGCAGCGTACGGGCCGATGGCCGAGGTCATTTACGGCGGGCTGCAGGCACTGCACGAGGACGATGCACTGGCGATCTCGCGATACCTGAAAAGCATCCCTGCGCACCGGACGCATTCGTTGTTCGCGCGGGCCCAATGGGTGTCGATGCCAGCGACCTCGTCAGCAAACGGCGCGGAAATCTACAGAAAGCATTGCAGCGACTGCCATGGCGCGGACGGCGCGGGCGAGCAAGGCAAGTATCCGAGCCTGCACAGTGCCGTATCGATGACCGCAACGGACCCCATCGACGCGGTGCGAATGGTCCTGTATGGCGGTTTGCCCCCGACGACGCGCGAGAATCCGCAGCCGTTTTCGATGCCTCCGTTCGTGTACCGGCTGAGCCCGGCGGAAATCGCCGCCGTGGTGAATTTCGCTCGCCGAAGCTGGGGGGCGCAACCGTCCGAGCTGACAGGGTCCAATATCGAACGGATGGAAGGCATTGTGATCGAGTAATCCGGCGAGGATTCGGTTTATCGAAATCAGCTTCGCGCTGATCCGTTTCGCACCGAGATTCTGCGACCTTGGTGTCCGTATTGCCTCGTCCGGCAATTCAGCCGCGACTTCAAACGATGGATCGCCGACGTCGCAATCTGGACGGCCGATGTCAGAAACAAGTCGAGAGCTTTGATCGTACCGACGTCCGGCCCGTGGGCTGTCGGTCGCGTCAAGCCCGATCCGCGCGGCTCGGATAGCAGCCCCAGCGGACTGGCTCCGCTACCGGTCACCGGACTGTCGCGACGCGGCACCAGCGGCGAAAATGGTGCCGCCGCGGCTTTTGGCGTGGTCGCCGATAGTCACCGGGCATCTGCCGACCTTGGCAAAATCGAGTCTCAGGTTGCCCAAAGAACCGATGCATCCGCCTCCGAAACATTTTCCGGAACCGGTGATGCAAAAGTGGCCGCCGCAGAATTCATGCGTATGAATTGACCGTTTGTCCGGATATCCGCGAACAGGCGTTTCGCGGCGCGGCCGCAGGTTGCGTGCCGATTCGAATTCGCGACGCCGAAATATCGCCAGGACCTTTGCACGGTCAAGCACGCAGGGCGACAGGAGCAAGGCGAATCCCGCCGCTGCATGGAAGCGAACGCTGCCTTGTGGTGGATTGCCAATGCAGCCGGTTGGTCGTTGTCCAGGATGTTGCGGCGTGTTCGAGGGCAACCAACCCGATTCGCTGCGCCACTCACGCGCTACTTTGAACGCGCATGCTCGACCGCCCACGTCCGCCGCAGCGGATGCGCCTCGGTGTTGAAGGTCACCGCGTCGAAATCCAGTGCCTTGGGATCGAACAGCAGGTAGTAATACTTGAACGTTTCGGCGAGCACGAAGCTTTCCATGTCGTCGCGTTTCTGTTTGGTGATTACGCTTTTCAGCGCGGCGTAGCCGTAGCGCGAGCGGTCGTATTTGACGAAGTCGTCGAACAACGTGCGGCCCATGGCCAGATACTTCGCATCGTGGGTGTAGTGGTAAAGGTAATAAGTGGATTCGACGATCTCGGGACGCAGCGCATAACCGGGGGATTTGACTTTCATTTTCCTGTAATCGAGCACTTCCGGTTCGATGCCGTGCAGGTTCCACATGCGCAGCGATGAATCCTGCAGGCGCGCGGCGCGCTCGACATCGCCCGACAACGCGAGCAACGCGGGGAAGAATGCGTCGAGTGCGCCGTATTCGGTCGCGCTGCGCTTGCCGGTGTTCATGTCGGCATGGCCGTACCAGAGTTGACCGTCGACGTCGTCGGCCAGGTATTTGTTAACGGCAGGTATGCTCGCGTTCCACATCGAATGGCAATCGGCATCGTCGAACAGGCGCCAGCACTTCCACAGGTATTCGTAGTACGAATCGATGCCGCCGCTGATGCTCGCATCGGGATCGGTCCACGCGCCGGTGCGCACGTTCAGGCCGACGCCGACCAGGCCGATCTTCGAGCTGCGTTTGAAGGTCTGCACCAACGCGTTCCTGGCTTTGTCGTAATACACCGGATTGCCGCTTAGCTTGCTCAACGTTCCGAACTCCAGCAGCAGCGTGCCGGTTTCGGCGGGGTTGGATGCGACCCCGCGGGTCTTGCCGGTATGCAAGTTCACGTACACGTAGGGCAAGCCGGTCGGCGAATCGAACACGGGCAACAGGCGCTTGCCGAGATCCTCGGCCTTGTGCAGCAGGCGTTCGTCGCCGGTCAATTGATAGCCGGAAAGCAATCCGCCGAGCATGCGGATGGTGATCTCGAAATTCTTGACGTAGATGTCCTTGTCGAAGTCCAGCCGCGTCGCGATCAATTCGCGATCGTCATCGGCCTGCTTTTTCAAACCCATAATGGCCAGCGTGTCGAGCGCATCGACCGGCGTCATCAGCAAGGACTGGCCATACCAGTCGAATGGCTTCCTGCTCAGCGGGCGCAATTCGTCGTGGCCCCAGGCATAGCGGCGGTAGTTGTTCCAGGCGTGCAGGAATTCGGCCTTGACCTTCGCGGCCATCGCCGGCGAATCAACGGGCGCAGTCGTTGTTGCGGGACCAGCAGCCAATGCGGTCGTGACGAAAAACGTCGCGAACAGGATCGCGCTGCCCATCAAGGTCTTCATTTTCATGCGTCGTTTCCTTTGAAGCGGAAGCAATTGATTCGACATTCGGCCTGCCTGTTGCCTGCACGCCGATTGCCCGAGTCATGGGTGGATCATCTTATCCAACTTTGGACGATTGAAATATCGCAACGCGCCGCATCGAATGCGTACGTCCCAATCCTGTGCTAGCTTGCCTCTCTGAATCCGACGACCACCCGACGAGGCCGAGATGCGACATTTGTCTGCGCTGTTGTACTGTTGCATGCTCATTGCGATTGTCGTTGCCAGCGCTCCGGCGCAAGCCGCGTCACCGGCCTCCGGCGCCTATGCGTCAGTCGATCCGATGATCGGTACCGGCGGCGACGGGCACACGTTTCCGGGCGCGACGGTCCCGTTCGGGATGATCCAGTTGAGTCCGGATACGGCAATGCCGGACTTCAAGCACGCCTACCCATGGGCGGCCGGCTACAGCTACTCCGATCACAGCATCCTGGGCTTTTCGCACACGCACTTTTCCGGCAGCGGGCATTCGGATCTTGGCGACGTGTTGTTGATGCCGGGCGTCGGCACCGTGCAACTGGATCCCGGCGATCCGGACAAACCCGGAAGTGGCTACCGCTCGTCATTCGATCACGCCAGCGAGATCGCGCAGGCCGGATATTACGCAGTGACCCTGGCCGACAGCAGCGTACGGGTCGAGCTGACGGCGAGTACCCGCGTCGGCTGGCATCGCTACACGTTTCCGCGCGGCAAGCAGGCCCATGTGCTGCTCGATCTGCGACCGAGCATCTACGACTATCCGGGCAAGGTGCTGTGGTCGAGCTTGCGCGTGCGTGCTGACGGTACCGTCAGCGGCGGTCGCGAAACGCGCGGCTGGGCGCCGGGGCGCGAGCTGTATTTTGCAATGCGCTTCTCGCAGCCGATGCGCGCTCACGAACTCGTCGATCGCGAGAGCAACGTCGTGTATCGCGGTTTCAAGGGCCCTGGCCCCGATCCATCCGGCGTCGACAGCGTTTCCGGTCGCGCGCTCGAAGGCGCGTTCGAGTTCGGCGAATTGACGTCGCCGCTGCTGGTAAAGGTCGCGATCTCCACGGTCAGCCAGACCAACGCGATCGACAACCTCGACCACGACGCTACCGGCTGGAATTTCGACGCGCAGCGTGCGAACGCGCGCAAAGACTGGCAACACGCGCTGGCTGCGATCGACATTGAAGCTCCAGACAAGGTGCGCCGCAGTTTTTACACCGCGATGTACCACGCGCTGCTGGCGCCGAACCTGGCGATGGACGCGAATGGCGAATATCGGGGTCCGGACCACGGCGTGCATCGCGCGCGTGGCTTCACGTTTTATTCGACCTGGTCGCTGTGGGACGTGTATCGCGCGCAACAACCGCTGATGGCATTCATCCAGCCGGCACAACGCGTCAACGATCTGGTGAATTCGCTGATCGCGGCGCAACAGTCCAGCCCGTTCGGCATCCTGCCGGTGTGGGCCTACCAGGGCCTGGAAACGTGGTGCATGATCGGCTACCACGCCGTGCCGGTGATCGCCGATGCGTACCTGAAGGGCTTCCGCGGCTTCGACGCCGGCGCAGCGCTCAAGGCCATGGTCGCCAGCGCCACCTACGCGCCGTACGGCGATCTTGGCGACTACATGAAACTTGGCTACGTGGCGATCGACAAGGAGAAGGAAGCCGCATCGAAAACCGTCGAATATGCCTTCGACGACTGGACCATCGCGCGCATGGCACAGGCCATGGGTCGCAAGGAAATCGCCGCAACGTTCTTCAAGCGCGCCGGCAACTGGCGCAACTCCTTCGACGCCGGCAGTGGTTTCCTGCGCGCGCGCAAAAGTGACGGCAGCTTCAACACGCCGTTCGATCCTGCCGCCGTCGGTTATGGCAGCGACTACACCGAAGGCAACGCCTGGCAATATTCGTGGTACGAGCCGCAGGACATCGCAGGCCTGATCAAGGTGCTTGGCGGCGACGACAAGCTCGTGGCGAAGCTCGACCTGGTGTTCGAGAGCAAGATCGATCCGAAGGAATTCGCCAACGTCGAAGATATTTCCGGTCTGATCGGCTACTACGCACACGGCAACGAACCCAGCCATCACATCGCCTACCTGTACGACTACGCCGGCGCGCCATGGAAAACGCAACAGCGCCTGAAACAGATCATGGATACGCAATACGCACCGACGCCGACCGGGCTGGCCGGCAACGACGACCTCGGTCAGATGTCGGCCTGGTACATCTTCACCGCGCTGGGTTTCTATCCGGTTGCGCCGGCCAGCAACCAGTACGTGATCGGCCGCCCGTTCGTTGCGCACGCCACGCTACACCTGCCTGACGGAAAAACCTTCACGATCGTCGCCGATCACCTCGACGACGCGCACGCGTACATCGGCAGCGTGACGCTCAACGGAAAACCGCTGAAGCGAAGCTGGATCGGCTACCGGCAAATCGCTGCGGGCGGAGAATTGCGCTTCACCATGCAGGCAACGCCGAACAAGACCTGGGCCACGCAGGCGGACAATCGACCGTACTCGATGAGTACGGCGCACTGAACCTGGTCGGCCTTCACGCGCAAAACGATCAAGCCGCCTTCGCCCGGTCGCTTGCGAGGATTGCCTGTGCCGCCCACTCCCCACTTTCGACGCCACCTTCCATGAAGCCTTGGTTGTCGAACGCGCAGTGTTCGCCGGCGAAATGCAGGTTGCCGACGCGCTCGCCGATGGCGCCGCGAATCGTGGTCCATTGACCCGGACGAAAGCACGCATAACTGCCCAGCGTCCATGGATTCGTCGGCCAGTGCATGCGCGCTTCGCGCATGCCGTCGCGGGCGGCCGCCAATCCGGGGAAAATGGCATCGAGCTGGTGCGCCGCAAGATCGGCTTGCTCCTTCGGCGAACCGTTGGCGATTTCAAGCCCGTGGCGACCGCCGACGAAATTGGTCAGGATGCCGGCGGCTCCGGCCTGCATGCGGCTGGTTTCCCAGGTGGTTTGATACGCCAGGTCGCTGTACGTGCTGCCGGAACTGGCATGTCGGGTTCGCCAGATGCGTTCGTTGAAACCAATCATCAGTTTTGCGTTAGTGCCGTAATCGAGCTCGGCAATGGCGCGTCGCTTCGCAGTGGGTAATTCAAGATCGAGATGAACACGACGCAGCGCGGTGAACGGAATCGCCAACACGACACGATTCGCGCTCACCTCGAATGCGCCAGAGCCACGCTTGAAGCCCAACGCGTAACGGCCATCGCCAGACTGGCGCACCGATTCGAACACGCAACCCGTCTGTAGCGCGTCGTCGAGTTTCGCGCCAAGAGCCTTGACGATTGAATCGTTGCCAGCGCGCACGTGATAGCGTTCGTCACTCTCGCCAAAGATGCGAAATGCCTTGGTGCCTGGATCGATAAAGGTGAGGAAGTTGAGCGCCGACTGCTCGTCGCATTCAAGCCCCATCTCGGTCGTGTAGGCGACTTCAATCAGTTTGCGCAGCCAACCCGAGGCCCCGTTGCGATCCAGCCAATGCGTCATCGACTCGCGATCCAGCGCTTCGGCACCGCCGCTTGCGGCATAAGTTATCTGCGTGTCCGGCAGGGTTGACGCATCCCGCGCGATGGCGGCGGCAAGGGGCGCGAACGCATGCAGGATTTCCTTTTCGCTGTAACGCCGACCATCGCAGAACCAGACGTCGCCGAATGCGTGCGTTGGATCGGCAGCCAGATCATCGAGAGGCAGCCCGAATTCGGCAGCCAGTGCATGCATGCGTACGTGACCGGTGTCGATGAGTTCACCACCCAGTTCGCAAACCTGGCCATCGGCAAAATGATTGCGCAGGCTGAACATGCGACCGCCGATGCGGTCCTGGGCTTCGAAAACGCGCACGCGCACACCGGCCTGGCGCAACCGCCAGGCGGCACTCAGCCCGGCTATGCCGGCGCCTACGACAATGACCTCGTTGGCGTCCTTCCGCTGCGGAAAACGCGTCGCCGCGCACGCGCCAAGCATCAGCGCCGTGGAAGCCGCAATCGACTGTTGCAGAAATCGCCGTCGCGAGGCATCGACCCGCATCGCGAAATCGCGATCAATCGCTTCGTCGAGAGATTCGCCGGATCTTGCCGCTACTGCTGAAATCGCCGCCGCGCGGCGCAACAAGGCCACCAATGCTGTGCGTGCCATGACCTCTCCCCAGAAGCGCGTCGGTGTAACGCCCGGCGAGCCTATCACTTCATCGCACGCGTCGCGCACGTCCGCAAGAAAACGCCGCCGCCCTGTAAGAACTGACAGTTGCATGAGACACGCAGCCATCATCAGACTCGTCGCGCCGTTCCGGTGTAGATTGAGCTTCCGGCTCCGAACTCGTCTTCACGCCTTTGCCAACGGCCTCGCGAGACGGCATCGGCGTCGTTCGTTTTCTGACATATTGCATGGGAGGTTCGCTCATGGCGACGAACAAGCGTTCACGAGAAGCAGCGCAACGCGTGAAGACACGCGAGCGCGCGACCCGCATCGAACAGTCCGCTCCGCGCAACAGGGCGAAGGCAGCGAAGGCCATTCCCGACAACACCGCAAAGGACGCGAAACTGCCGCTTGCGGTTGTCTATATCCATGGTATCGGTCAGCAGGATCCGCCAGCCATCGCCAAGGCGAACTGGGATACCGCGTTGTTCGGTCAATCGATGTCCGACACGGCGATGGCGTACTGGGCCGATATTCGCCATCCGCCGCCGCAAGACAACGTTCGCACCCGCGCGCTGGCACGCGAAGATGGCGCACTTTCGGGCGACGACGCGCAACAGTTCATGACCCGGCTGCAGCGTCGCATCGACTCGCGCGTGCGCGTGACATTGCCCGCGGGCGCGAATCGTACCGCCGTATTCAGCGGATTGTTTGCCGGCATCGGCGACGCCTTGTTTGGATGGCTCAGCAAGGGCTTCGTCAAAGATACGGCTGCGTATTTCTTCGACCCGGTTCAGCGCAAGGCCATGCAGCAACGATTGATCGATGTCCTCGACGCCAGTGCAGACCGCTCGATCGTGCTGGTGGCGCATTCGCAAGGCACCCTCATTGCGTATGACGTGCTGCGACTGCTCAATGGTCGCACGCCGTCGGGAAGCAAGCTCGATGTCGCCTTGTTCGTCACGCTCGGTTCGCCGCTCGGGATCGACGAAATCCAGCGCAAGCTGACGCAGCCGCTGCTCGTGCCGTCCGGCGTACGCGCGTGGG
Source organism: uncultured Pseudomonadota bacterium (assembly GCA_963711075.1). Taxonomy (GTDB): domain Bacteria; phylum Pseudomonadota; class Gammaproteobacteria; order Xanthomonadales; family Rhodanobacteraceae; genus Rudaea. The sequence continues at coordinate 308,906 of CAVQCW010000005.1, forward strand.
CGAACTTCGCCGACCCCTTCGACCCGGTCGCGCTGGACAAGGGGTTGAAGGGCGAATTCAAGGGCGACATCGAAATCCACGACACGCTTGTGCACAACCCGGCGTTCGGCAATCCGCATTCCGCCGTGGGTTACCTGTCGACGACGCAGGTGCGCAGTTGCGTGTATCCGGTCTTGAGCCTGAATCAGTTGAACTACGGCAGCCGGGTTCGCAAGGACGTGCTGGCCGATATCGTGCAAACCATTGCCGCCCGCGAATTTGGCGACGACAGCGTTCCGGAACAGCGGCACCCGGTGCTGTTCGAGTTGCGCGATGCCGCCGGGTTCGGCGCTGCGGCGCATGCGGGATTGCAGCCCGGTATCGAGTTGGAAAGTCTCGCCGCCCATCGCACGCGGCTGGTCAGGTTCCTCAACGACAACGTCACTGACCGCAAGGCCGCGTGTATCGATCCACTGCAACGTTTCGTTGCCGCGCGACTGACACCGTTCGAGATTCAGCGCGCCGAGACCGGCTGCATGACCAGTGTCTATTGCATATGGAAGAACACGCGCAAACGCGCGTTTATCGATCGCTCCGGAGACGTTGTCCAGGTCACTGCCGCGCGCATCGCCTATCGCGCCGAGGGCGACGGCATCACCTGGGCCGTACTCGATACGGGCGTCGAAAGCGCGCACCCGCATTTCGCTGCGCATGACAACATCGTCAAGGTGTGGGACTGCACCCATCCGGGTCCGGTGCGGCCGCTGCTGAAAGGCCGCGCGCCATCCACGGACAGCGAAGGTCACGGCACCCATGTCTGCGGCATCATCGCCGGCGAGCACGGCGATCACCACGGCATGGCCATCAAGACGAAACTTCACGTCTACAAGGTCCTGGACGACGCGGGTTCGGGCGACGACAGCTGGATCATCAAGGCCATCGATCACATCGCCCTGACCAATCACGATTCTGCCGAACTGGCGATCCACGGCGTCAATCTCAGCCTTGGCGGCTCGTTCAATCCGGAAGTCTATGGTTGCGGGCATTCGCCGATCTGCCAGGAACTCGGGCGCCTGTGGCGACAGGGAATCGTCGTGTGTGTCGCCTGCGGCAACGAAGGAGCGCTGGATGTATCGACCCCCGATGGCACGCAGATGCTCAATTTTCTCGAATCAATCGGCGACCCGGCGAATCTCGACGATTGCCTGGCGGTCGGATCGGTACACACCGATCGACCGCACACCTACGGCGTATCGTACTTTTCATCGCGTGGGCCGACCGCCGACGGTCGCGGCAAGCCCGATGTGGTAGCGCCCGGCGAACGTATCTCTTCGTGCAACGCGCGTTTCAAGAAAAAAGACGAAAGCAGTTACTACGTCGCGCTCAGCGGCACCAGCATGGCCGCACCGCATGTCTCGGGACTGGCCGCGGCGTTCCTGTCGGTGCGTCGCGAATTCGTCGGCCGGCCCGACGACGTCAAGAAGATCCTGCTCGCCAATTGCACCGATCTGGACCGCGACAAATACGTGCAAGGTGCGGGTTTGCCGAACCTCGTCAAGATGCTGGCCAATACGTGACGGAGATCTGTTCGATGCCTGTTCAAGTCGTTTGCACGCCGCGCGAGCTGCCTCATCAGTTGAGGATTCTTGCTGCCGAACGATCGGTGAAGATCAATCCCGCCAATGCATCGGGCGGTGGTTTGCTCGTGCGCGCACTCGGCGTTCGCCGCGACGATCTATCCGAAACCTGCGAATTCCTGATTCGCCCGGCAGCGGCCGCATAACCGAGATCCCGAATCGGTAAAGCGGCCGAACGTTCTGCAGATGTCCATCTGCGCTGATTGCATCGCTGGCTTCACCGGCGACGATGGCCGTATGCTATCGGACGGACAAGAATATTGGAGAACATCATGCAATTGGCTAATCGACGCCTCGCGGTAACCGGCGCTTTCGGTTCTTTGGGCATGGCAACGGTGCAAGCGGCACTCGGTGCCGGTGCCCGTGTTGCCGCAATCGATCGCAGCGATCCACCCGTCGACGGAGTAGCAAACGTGATATGCATCGGTGGTGTCGATCTTGCCGATGCGCAAGCGGCGAAAAAAGCGCTACGTCAGGCCGCACAGGCGCTCGGCGGACTCGATGCCTTGATCAACATCGCCGGCACGTTCCGCTACGAAACCATCGCAGACGGAAAGCTGGATACGTGGGATTTGATGTATCGCATCAACTTGCGCACGGCCATTGCTGCCAGCCAGGCCGCACTGGAATACCTGCAGCCGGGTGGCCGCATCATCAACATTGGCGCAAATGCGGCGCTGAAAGCTGGAGCCGGCATGGGCGCTTATGCCGCATCGAAGTCCGGCGTGATGCGCTTCACCGAGGCGCTGGCCGAAGAACTCAAGCCGCGCGACATTACCGTCAACGCCGTATTGCCGAGCATTATCGACACGCCGCCCAATCGCGCCGACATGCCCAAGGCCAATTTCGATCAATGGGTCAAACCAAAGCAACTTGCCGACGTGATCGTGTTTCTGCTTTCCGAACAGGCAACGGCAATTACGGGCGCGCTGATACCGGTGACCGGACGCGTGTAGTCGCAAACATCAATGCGAGTCGGAGCGGCTCTTCGACACGGCCGCCCTGCCCTTCAATGCTTCGCGTACCAGCCCTTGACGCCGGGATGGTTGCGCACGGCATCGTACACACCGATCAGCTTTGGATACCCGGCGAAAATCGTCGCAGGAATATGATCGACCTTGCCGCCGACGAACCAATCCACCGCCTTGTAAAGCTTGAGGTCCACGACATTGACGTTCGCACCGCCGAAAAACGGCGTGGCAAGAATATTGCGTTCCGCGGCAGCGCCCCAAGCCGGCAGGTAGCCGGCAACCAACGCCTCGCGTGCGGTTTTCTTGGCGGCATCGTCCATGCGAATCGTCGGGCCGACAGATGTACGAAGATCTTCGACATGCTGCATCATGCCTTCGTGGCGTGCAGCCTCGAAGTCGTCGCTTGGGTGCAGTCCGTAACGTCGACCGATCAATACCAGAATGGCGTTGGTCTGCGCGAGCGGCGCATGGTCCGGCAGCTCAAGCACCGGCAACGCACCATACGGCGTCTGCGCTTTCATCTGCGCCCAGTCCGCCTGGGTCAGACGCACATCGTCAAAGTCGATACCGGCCAGGTGCAGGGCGAGGCGGCATTCTTCTCCACGGCTCACGGGGGCGTCGAAGTAGATCAGTTTGGGTTTGCTCATGGCGCGAATGTGTTCCTGATTGCGAGGTGGGCGGAAACGATTTTCTTCACCAACGATGGTATGCGGGATGCCCTTCTTTGACTGCCATGAACTTGCCGGTGCAGCGGTCGCACAACTTGTCGCCGGCGTAGAGTTCACCTTCGACGGTGACGACATCATCGGTGGATTCGAGCACGCGTGCGACCAGTCGCAGCGCTTGATCGGTCGGCGTGGGACGCCGCAGCTTGATCGCATATTCCATCGTCACCGTGCACGGCGGCGTCGGCGTGCCATGCCGGTTCATCAGGTGCCATGCTGCCGTCCAGTTGCAATGGCAGTCCAGCACAGTGCCGATGATGCCGCCATTGAGCACGCCGGGAAACGCTTCGTGATATGGCTCCGGCGTGAACTCGGCAACCACTGCATCGCCCTGCGCAAAGCTCTTGATGCGCAGACCGCGTTCGTTTGCCGGGCCGCATCCGAAGCATGCGTTGTGCGGCGCGTAGGTGTCTTGCAGGCTCTTTCTCATGGATTGGCATGATGCGGCAGGCGTGCGCACTTGGCAATGTGCGTCGCGCTCGAACACGAACATTGTTTCAGTTCTTCAAGGACCATTCGCTGGCGATGTTTCGACAAGGTCCAGACCAGCGCACGTATTTTCGCAACCGGTCAGTGCGCTTCCCCGGTCAGGAATCCCTGCACGCTGAGCCAGTGGTAGAACTCGTCGTTCCAGTAATCGCTGGTGGTACCTTGCTTGCGCAAGCCGAAGCCGTGTCCACCGGCGCTGAAGATATGCGCTTCAGGCTTGTGGCCTGCGGCCACCAACGCATCGTGAAACCTGGACACCGCGGCGCCCGCGAGTTCGTCGTCTTGTGCCCAGGCCATGAAAATCGGCGGCAAGGCGGCGGGAATGTGCGGCATCACGCCAAATGGCGCGCCGTAGACAAACGCGGCAAAGTCCGGACGCGCGGCGACGTCTTTTTGCAGCAACGCACCGCTGGCGACCATGCCGCCGGCAGAAAAGCCGATGATGCCGACACGTTTGGGATCAACGTGCCATTCTGCCGCGTGCTGACGCACCAGCTTGATGGACTGGATGGCATCGGCAATTCCGTAATGGCATGCCGCGTCCATATCTGGATTCTTCGGAATACCCTGCTGAAGCTTTTCCTTGGTGCGGTACTTGAGCACGAATGCGGAAATGCCGTGGTGTTGCAGCCAGCGTGCAACATCGGCGCCTTCAGCGCTCAGCGCCAACGCGACGCAATAGCCACCGGGTGCGACCACAATGCCGGCGCCGCGAGCCCTGTCCGGCGACGCAAGGTAAAGCGCAAGCGTCGGGACGACGACATCAACGGCAACCGTACCAACCGGTGTGTCGGCTACCACGATTTCCTTCTGTTTCCAGTGCTCCGAACCCGGCGCGATACCTGGCCACAATTTCACAATCTGACCATCGTTGCCTTCGCCGTTCGTGTCGACGCCGATCTGGTGCGCTTTGCCGGGCACTGCAGAGGCGACGACCAACGAATCGTGCGCCGGCATTGCCAGGTCAGTGGCGCTGCCGTTCATTGCAACACTTGCCCACATCGTTGCAGACGCGAACACGCGCGTAGGTCTGGTCAATACTGACATCATGCATGCCCAAATGCAGCGGCAACGCACAGTATCTCAGGTTCCGGGACGTGTGGCCCGAACCAGGACCTTTTGTCCTCAAGTTGACGCGGCATTGTTTGCTTCCACTACAATCGGCGCACGCGCAAAAGCGCGATGACGTTGTGGGGAAACGCCATGCCGTTTTTCATCTACGGAAACGACGCCAGGACGGGGATCGTCGCCAAGCGTGTCTACACCGACGCGGAAACCGAAGCCGAGGCGCGCGCGCACGGCGAAACGCTCGGACTCGCCGTGACGGCCGTGGTGCCCTGCCACGCAGACGAGAACCCCGGCGTCGTTGCCGAAAAAGTGCCGGGGTTGTCTGTCTCACCGCGTCCTGCCACAGCATCGGCGCTGTCAGCCAGGCAAAACAAGCAAGCATTCGCCGCTTTTACGCGCACGCTCGAAGACGAAACGCCGACGACCTACGTTACTTATGCGCTGATCGCCGTCAACGTTCTCGTTTTCGCTGCCATGGTTTTCTCCGGCGTCAGCGCGACGTCGCCAACAGGCATGAACCTCATTGACTGGGGCTCCGACTTCGGCATGGAGACCGCGCGAGGACAATGGTGGCGCCTTTTCACCGCGATGTTCGTTCACATCGGCTTCTTTCACCTCGTCTTCAACATGATTGCATTCGTCTATGTCGGCCCGACTGTCGAACGAATGTTCGGCAATCTCGGTTTTCTCGTGCTGTACGTTGTATCCGGGTTGGGCGGAAGCCTGCTGGCCCTGTACCTGAACCCGATGCTGATTCACGCCGGCGCATCGGGCGCGATCTTCGGGATCTACGGTGCGCTATTGGCGGTGCTGCTGCGTGAGCGCGATTCGATTCCGCCGCTGGTGCGTGCCAATCTCAAGAAGTACGTGAGCATGTTCATCGCCTACAACCTGGTCAACAGTATGCGTCCCGGAATCAGCATGGCCGCGCACGTCGGCGGCCTGGCCACCGGCTTCGTCTGCGGATTCATCGCCGCGCAACCGTTGAACGTCGAATCCGAAAGCGGGCGCTCATCGCGCAATCTGATGGTCGCCGGCATCGGAGTGTTGCTCTGCGTCGTTGGAGTTTCCGGTGTGCGCGGCAAATATCCGAATCTCGATCACATGAAGGATTACATCGACCACTTCGCTGCGATCGAAAAGAAGACGCACGAAAGTTTCAAATCCGCCAGCGAACGCAACGCGCAGGCACAATTGACGAACGAGCAGTTCGCGGACCGTATCGACCAGGATATGCTGCCGGACTGGCGAGTCACACGCGCAGAGCTGGATACGCTGCCGGATGTCCAGTCGAGGCTGATGGCCGCAACGCTCAAGTATGCACATCTACGCCAGGAAGGCCTCGAGGCGATGTCTTCCGCACTTCGCAGCAATGACGAAAATGTGCTCAACGACGCACTGGAGAAGCAAGCAAAGGCGGACCGAATGTCATCGTGGACGGCTGCGAAGTAGAGCGCGAAGTCAATCGAGACACGACGCGTCCGCGAACCTGCGCCGGGTCGCAGGCAAGAAACGTGTTCGACACGCCAGACATTGCTGCTCGAACATTTGCTCGTCACCAGCACTTTGCAGAGCATACGATCCCGCCAGCCAACACGGCATCACCTGGCCGAAGCGGCAAAGCCCGGCATGAGCGGCACGCAGTAGCAGATGTCGCGGCGACTCCGGTGACGAACGTCGCACGACTTGAACACAATGCCGATCGGCCGGAGCAAATCCACGATAATCCGCGCCCGGCTTGCCCTTTTGTACAGTGGGCGCGAATGCTTCGCGCGTGCATGATGTGGATACCCCATCAGCCGGAGGATTCGTCCATGATCCGTGCACTGCTCGACTCGCGCACCGCGCACGCACCGCGCCCCGCCGTCCCAGGACGCATTGTCCTGATGTGTTTGGTGACATTGTGGTGGACGGGACAAGCCGTTGCCTTGCAGTGCAACGACAACAACGGCTACACCTGTACGACTACCGCGAGCCAGTATGCGGGCGGCTTCAATCCGAATGTTGGCTACGGTGGCTTTGGCGGCGGCAGCTGCAGTGCCAGCAAGACGCCGGTAGTGTTCATACCCGGAAACGGCGATATCGCGGCAAGCTTCGACATGCCACCGGGAACCGTCAGCGGTTACACCACGCCACCGCGCTCGGTTTACGAGGAACTCAAGGCCGCCGGCTACAACGACTGCGAACTGTTCGGCGTGACTTACCTGTCCGCGAGCGATCGCGAATATCCGCAGTACAACTACCACGAGCCCTACATTTACAACATTCTCAAAACCTTCATGGACAAGGTGAAGGCGTATACCGGCAAGTCGCAGGTCGACATCGTTGCGCATTCGCTGGGATCGTCAATGGCCTTGGCAACGATCAAGTACTACGGCTATCAGGGCAGCATCCGCCGTTTCATCAATATCGGCGGAGGCATCCGCGGCTTGCAGACGTGCCTGTACACCGGCTATGAATCGCCTTATGCACCGACGTGCAATGCGGAAGCCTACGTTTGGCCGTACAACTATTACACGTTCGGGCTCTATCCAAGTTCAGGCGTTGCGTACTACGGCTACAACCGCTGGACCGGCAGCGGCAGCGGCAGCTTGCGCACGTTGCCCGCAAGCTGGACCGGCATTCGTTTTTACACCATCACCGCCGGTCTCTACGATCAAGTCCATTGTTTCACCGTCAGCTACGCAGGTTCATGTCCCAGCGGCGCCCTGTTCAATGCCCGCAGCAACGTGATCGCCCAGGTGAACGTGGGCTTCGGCAGCAGCGCGTACAGCTACGACTGGGACTGGGCCGACGGCAGCCCATACAATGCCGGCGGCGGCGACAGCAGTTACGGCGTCGGCCACTTCCGCTCGCTCAGCAACACCGGTGCGATCATCGAAAAGATGTTGACCACGACATGCAGCAGCGGCTGCGCCAACGCCTACGTCGGAGTGTACGGGCCGGCAAGCAATTTGTGACTGCATGGACTGCGCCTGGCGGTAGACTCGTGCTGCCTGATTCGATCCGCGCTTGACTGCATCCATGCGTGATGGCGGATCACCCGGGAAGCCGGGAAACCGCCGTCTGTGTATACGTTTGCAAACGTACACCCCGACTCCGGATTCGCGGTCTCGGTCACGAACCGCTGGCGGATGCCTTGCGGGTCTCGCCGATGCGCCGGCCGTTCTTGATCACGAACGCTATCTTTGCGGTGTTGGCGATGTTGGCGCTCGGATCGGCGCTTAGCACGACAAGATCGGCGCGCTTGCCGCGCGTGATCGTGCCGCGATCTGCACCCTGCCCCAACGCCATGGCACCGATCTGCGTTGCCGCCTGGATCGCTTCAAGCGGCGAAAATCCGCAGTGCTTCACGAGCAATTGCATTTCCTCGTGTACCGATGGCAGAGCCTTCAAATCCGGGGCGTCGTCGCTGGTTGGAAAACCCGCGCTGTCTGTGCCTGCGTCGACAGCAATTCCGTGTCGATGCGCCAGTTCCGTGACCGCGTAGCTCCACGGCATGATACCGGCGCCCACGCTGTCGGGTTGTTTCGCCGCTTCTTCCCGAAAAACCTCAAGCGTGGCATCAAGAATCGTGCCGTGCTGTTTCATCGCCTCGAACAGCGCCAGGATCGGCGCTGAATCGGGCCGCACATGCGCGAAATCGCCGTGCGCGCGCATACGATAATCGGCCGGCACGTGGGCGGCACCCTGCCAGACCAGGTACGGGCTGTGCGAGATGGTGTCTGCACCCGCCTCGACCGCATCGATCGGTCGCGCCGGGAAGATCGTCGCGTGCGTCCAGACCTCAAGGCCCTGGCGATGCGCCTCGGCGGCCAGCGCCTTGACCATTGCAGCAGGCAGATTCGCATAGAGCTTCACGCCGGTGGCGCCGGTTCCACGCGCCTGCGCAATCGCCAGCGGAATATCGGTGTTTGCTCCGATTGCCTGCATCCACGGCGCGAAGCCCAGCGGCATGCCGATCGAAGCCTCCTGCGCGCGCGGATCTTCGGCAAAGAAAGTCGGACCCGACAACAACGCCACGTAGAAGATATCCGGCGATGTATACGCATCCGTATTCGCCTGGCGCGCGAGAAAGGCAATCAGGCGGTCATCGCCCGCCATGTCGCGAACCGCGGTAACGCCGCCGCGCACGAGCGCATTCAGCAACATCCGATAGTGGGCGATGTCCGCTTCGGCGCCAGTCAAATGGACATGCGCATCGATCAGGCCGGGAATCACGAAATACCCGCGCAGGTCCTCGGTCCGTGCTGTCTCCGGTACGCTTCGGCGACCATCCGGATAAACGGCGCTGATCCGGTTTCCCTCGATGACAATGGTTGTGTTCATCTTCGGCGGCGCGCCGGTGCCGTCGATGACTGTGGCATGAGCGAGCACGAGCATGGTGTCAGCGCAGCGGGCCTGGCCCGCGCAAACGAACAGCAACAGCACGACAACGAATTTCACGACCATCTCCTGCAAGGGAACACCAGTCAACCATACCCCAAGCGGCACAACGCGGGACGCGGAGGAATTGCTCCGGAGGCGCAGCGCCGGGGCAACCCGCAAGCGCAGTAGACTATCGCAAATCGATCCCTGGTGACGCACATGACTACGCCAAGCCTGAACCCGGTTCCGGCACCGTGACGTGATGCAGCCGGCACGTCTTTTCAATCCGCGCCCGCAGATCGAACGCATGCCGCTGGCGAACGGTAATGCATGCTTCGTGATCGACGACGCGCTGTTGGAACCGGAGCGCTTTGTCGAGGCGGCCGCGCAACGCCGCGCACAATTCCGTCGCGTGGATTTCAATGCCTATCCGGGCATTTACCTGATGGTGCCGGATGCGGTAGAGACGGCATTGCGTGCCTTCTTTGTGGAGCATATGCGCAGGGCGTTCGATGCGCGACGCTTGTTGCATACGCATTGCCGACTGTCGATGGTCACGCTATCGCCCGAAGCGCTGCGGCCCTATCAATGGCTGTGTCACAGCGACAATTTCGGGTTGCAAGCCAGCCACAGCATCCAGGCATCCGTGCTGTATCTGTTCAAGGACGAAGGGCTTGGCGGAACCGGCTTCTACGAGCCTGCCCGACCCGCTGCAGCGACCGCGCAGCTGTTCGCCGACGCCAGCACGCTGTCCGCCGCGGAATTCACCGAACGTCATGGAATCGCGCCGGGTTACATGCTGGAATCGAACGCATATTTCAACCGCATAGGCGGCGTACCGGCGCGCTGGAATCGGCTGATCTTCTACGACGGCAGCCTGTTGCATTCCGGCGATATTCTGGCACCTGAAAAACTCAGCGCCGATCCTGCGCAGGGGCGGCTGACCTTCAATGGATTTTTTACCAGTCGACGCAATCTCGCGCAATCATGAACCTGGCTGCCGAATCGGACCAACGGTTCGCGGAATACGTGCACGCGGAGTGATTGCTTGTCCGTCGGCGCGCGAGTCAGCGCCAGAACGGAATGATCCAGGGCTTGACCGATACGGGTTTGCCGTCACCATCCGGCACCGGTGCGCGCGCGACGGCGATTTCGTGGCGGCCAGGTGCCAGAGCGCGCACGTCGATCATTGCCACCAGCGCCGGTCGCTGGTTGCGCGTATCGCTGCCGGCGTCGTAGCGCTGATCGCCCAATGGATTGCCGTCCAGGGTCACCGCATGCACGGCAGCAAGACAACGCAGCATTGCATCCGCGCGTGCTTGGGCATCCGCAATCTTTCGCCCTGCAGGGCACGTTCGCTGCATTGCGTCCGCATCGCTGTCGGGTTGATAGGGAATCACCAGCTTGACGAAATTGCCGTCGATCACCGCGCTCTGCACGAACGGCACCACGACGTCATTCAACGGATCGCGCTGATCGTCGTAATACGCCGCGTCCACGACGTGCGCAGCCGACTTGTCGAAATGTGGAAACGATGCATAGGTGCCGAGTCGTTCCGGGTTGCGCATTGCCATTTGGCTGAAGATGGCGCCGAACATGCAAAACGAAATCGCGGCCATGGCGATGAGTTGGACGCGCCACCTTCCGTGATGGCTGGAAAGAACTCCGAGCACCCCGCCCCTGTTGGCAAAACCGAGCTTTGCATAAAAGCCGAACCCGCCGGCGATTGCGCTGCGCAGCCGGCCGTGTTCGCGCAGGCGATCGATCGGCCTTCGGTCCAGCATGTTGAGCAGGATCTTGGGTCCGACGATAACCGCCATGCTCACGAAAAGAATATTTTCGGGAGGTACGTGCCATCCCAGCAACGACGTGATCGCGGTTCCCGCCACAAGCAAACCCATGACCAGCACGGCAATCACGAGCATGCTCACCGCCAATGTCACGCCCACCGCGAATACGATGGATGCGCGGTTGTCGGCACGCTCGATCATTGTCTCGAAGTCACCGTCGCGGCGTTGCATCACTTCACGTTCGATCGGACCCATGCGCAATCGGTCCCAGCGAATGCCGCCGGGATATACCGAGTGGATGCCGACCAGCGCAATCCAGTAGGCGCGCAGCAGAAGGTGCAATGCAAAAGTGGCGGCCAGAATCACGGCTGCGCCGACGAAATAAATGGACACGATCTTCAGCGGCTGGCTCCAGCCTGCGTCGAAGCGCGGCACCAGAAACTGCAATCGATCGTTCAACCAGCCCGGCAACTGCAGCATCGCGAACACCGCCACACCGGAAATGAGCAGTTCCACTTCCCACGTTGGCGTCGTGTGTCGCGGCAACGTGTCAGTGGACTCGGCGACAGTCTGTCGCAAGGGCTCGTTCATGACGGTTCCCTCCGCGGGGATGAAAGTAGTCAACTTACAGCGCTTCAGGCAGTTTGCCTACCTGCGTGCGGCGCTCCGGCCATCGGCAGTCTTGAGCGTGGCATATACATTTCAATCCGGATTGCTCCGGGCTGCGTCCAGCCTTCCAGCAAAGTCCCGTCGGCTGCAAGAAGCCCAAGCGGCCGGCATCGGAGAAAACGCCGATGCACAGCACACCCGTCAAAGCGTCTGCTCCGGACCGCGTTCTGTGTCGTCGCTTTCCCCATCAATTCCGGACGACGCCGATCGTGCGCAACCACGCCTCGGCCAGCCCGGGCCAGCCGGTGACGGGAAAGCGGTTCGCCCGCAAACCGAACGCGTGGCCGCCATGTGCATACAGATGCATCTCGGCCGGCACTTTCGCTTTCGCCAGTGCCGTGTAGTAGACCAGCGACTGATTCACGCCGTCGACGTAGTCGTCTTCCGCCTGCACCAGAAACGTTGGCGGCGTCTTGTCGGCGACCGGAACATCTGGATTGAGGGTGACATGGTCTTTGGTCAGATGCCCCGGATAGATCGGCATCGCGAAATCGGGGCGCGCGCTTTGCTTGTCGGCGGCGTCCAACGGCGCATACATGTGGCGATCGAAATTCGTGCTGATTTCCGCCACCAGATATCCGCCCGCGGAAAATCCGAGCACACCGATCCTGTGCGGATCGATGTGCCATTGCGCAGCATGAAAACGTACCAGCCGCATCGTTCTCTGCAAATCCTGCAACGACGGCACCGATAGTGAAAAATTATGCGGACGGCAGTCGCATTTCCACACGTACGGCACACTCGGCACGCGATACTTCAACAGCACACAGGTGATGCCCTTCGAGGTCAACCAGTCGCAGACCTCGGTGCCTTCGAGATCGATGGCGAGGATCTGAAAGCCGCCGCCGGGAACAACAACAACCGCCGCGCCCGTATTCTTCCCTTTCGGCGCATACATCGTCATCGTCGGCCGCGTCACATTGGTAACTTTCGTCACCGGCTTGCCGGCCAACAGCTTCTTGCTCATCGTTACGCTTTCCGGTCCCGGAACGACCTGAAGATCAGGCGCGGCTCCCGGCCAAATCGGAATCTGCGTATGACCGGCAACCGGCTGCCAGACCGTCGTCGCTGCATGCACGCTTGTGAATACGGCGAATAACCCAAGCGCAACCGCCCACAGCTTCATGGCACTCCTTCGTTCCGGCGCTCGGCCGGGTTGCACGATCAAGGAAAAATCCGGGTGACGCCCCTCGCCCGGATCCTGCACACGATATCGGACATCCGGCGGCCGTAATCGTGGCTATTTTCGGGCAGATGACGCCACGGAAAGACGCTTCGCCTGCCGGCGACCTGGGGACCCTCTGATTAACCCTGTGCAGGTGGCATGACACCCGGAAAGTTCGCAACTCGTGCTGCGTGGCGCAGTGCAGGCTGGTTGCCTGGACAAGCCGCGCAGCGCGGGGTGCGGGCCTTCCGGGCGTCACCCTCATGTCTAAAATCAACAGGTTGGGCCCGTTCTGTGTGTCCGCCATTCTGCGTTGCACTGTCTTGACAGGCAACCAGCCTGCCTGCGCCAGTGCGCCTTGTCTTGCGGACAGACAGAGCCGGTGACACCCGCGCAGGGTTAATCGGAGGGTCTCTAGACATCGCGTCTTCTGCTAAATTTCTGCTATCCGGCGCAACAGCGTTCAACGCGAATGAGGATCCGATGCATCATCCCTGGACGCGACGCGAATTTCTCGAAATGACCGGCACCGCGATGCTGGCATCGGCGTTGTACCCGTTTTCCACCGCCGCCGAACAACCCGTGGCATCGTCTCGCGCGACCGGCCTGTATCGCCAGGCCTTCGTGCTCGACTGCAACACGCTGGCCTCGATCGGCGAGCTGTGCTGCGAAAAGAGCACACCCACGCAATTGCAGGCGGTGCGCGAATCCGGACTCACCGCGTTGAAGAGCACGCTCGGTGGCGGCAACGGCACGTTCGAAGCCGCCGTTGGCGACATCGCCGCAGCCGACGCTCTGATCGAGCGCTTCCCGCAGCTTTTCATAAAGGTTCGCGGCTATGGCGATCTGGATCGCGCCAAGTCGGAAAACAAGGTCGCCGTGATCTATTCGTTCGAGGCCGCCTCGATGCTGGAGGGCAAAGTCGAGCGCATCGGCGTGTTCCGCAACCTCGGCGTGCGCGTCATGCAGTTGTCCTACAACCATGAATCGCCGTTCGGCTACGGCTGTCTGGATGGCGAAACCGGGGGGGTCAGCGAACCCGGACGCAAGGCGATAGCGAAGATGAATGCGATTGGCGTTGCGCTGGATCTCAGTCACGCCAACACGAAGACCACGGCCGACGGCATCGCGATCTCGAAAAAACCGGCGCTCATCACACATGCGGGATGTCGCGCGGTGTTCATGCACCCGCGCAACAAGCGCGACGAAGAGATGAAGGCACTGGCCGACAGAGGCGGCGTCATGGGTATCTACATGCTGCCGTTCCTGACACCGGACAATCGCCAGCCGCATCTGGACGACTACATGCAGCACATGGTGCATGCATTGAAAGTCTGCGGCGAGGACCACGTCGGCATCGGCACCGACTCGATGTTCTTCACCGTCACCGACAAGGACCTGCAGCAGATCAAAGTCGAGGTCGCCGAACGCAGCAAGGCCGGCATCGGTGCGCCGGGCGAGAACCGCCCGCCGTACCTGCCCGACATCAACACCCCGCGCAAACTCGAATATGTCACCGATGCGCTGCTGCGTCACGGCTACAGCGAACGCGTAACGGACAAGGTGCTTGGACTGAACTTCCGGCGCGCGTTCAAGGAAATCTGGGTTGCGTAGCGAATCGGAGAACGGGCCTGGATTCAGTACAGGTAATCGGGAAGCGCGCCTGCCCGGCTTTTTTCACGCTTCGAATTCACCGCAGCAACACGAGCGTGCCCAGGCCGAGGAAACTCAGGAAACCGCCGACATCGGTAAACGTCGTTACGATCACGCCACCGGCCAGCGCAGGGTCGATGCGTAGTCGCTTCAGCGTAAGCGGCACGATGATGCCGGCGACGGCGGCGTTGACCAGGTTGAGCATCATTGCCGCGCCCATCACCATGCCGAGGGAAAGATCGCGGAACCAGATGATCGCCATCGCCCCGACCACCACCGCCCAGACGAAACCGTTGGCCATCCCGACCAGAATTTCCTTGGCAAGCAACGCTCTGAAATTGCTCGATCCGACCTGACCCAACGCGATCCCCCGGACCATCAACGTGAGCACCTGAGTCGCGGCAACGCCGCCCATGCTGGCGACGATCGGCATCAGCACCGCCATCGCGACGATCTTTTGCAATACGCCCTGGAACAGTCCGATCACCGACGACGCCAGAAACGCCGTCAGCAGGTTGATACCCAGCCAGACGGCCCGGCGCCTCGAGGCGCGCACGACCGGACTGAACAGGTCTTCGTCCTCGTCCAGACCCGCAGCAGACATCGCCTGGTGTTCGGCCTGCTCGCGAATGATGTCGACGACATCATCGATGGTGATGCGACCGAGCAGAATGTTGTTGCTGTCGACCACCGGCGCGGAAATCCAGTCGTGGTCGGAAAACTGACTGGCTACATCGGCTGCGCTGACATCGACCCCAATGGCGGGCTGTATTTCGTCGATCAGATCGTGGATCGGCGTCTCCGCGTCTTTCGTCAGCAAAGCCGCCAGCGCGATTCGGCCAAGGTACTGGCGGCGGCGACTGACCACATACAGGTGGTCGGTGAGCTCGGGCAACTCGCCGCGCAGGCGCAGGTAGCGCAGTACCACGTCGAGGGTGACGTCGGCGCGCACCGTGACCACGTCGGGATTCATCAGGCGGCCGGCGCAGTCTTCCGGGTACGACAGCACCTGTTCCAGGCGCTCGCGGTTCTCGCGATCCATCGACTTGAGAACTTCATCGATGACCGTGGCGGGCAGATCCTCGACCAGGTCGGCCAGATCATCGATATCGAGATCCTCGACGGCGGCCACGATCTCGTCGGTATCCATGTCGGCGATCAGGCCTTCGCGTACCTCGTCGCCCACATGCAGCAGCACTTCGCCATCGTCCTCCGGATCGACCAGGCCCCATACGACGATGCGCTTGTCCGGCGGCAGCGATTCGAGCAGGTTGCCGATCTCCGCCGGGGAAAGCGTGTTGACCAGTTGCCGCACCGGACCGAGGCGACCGCGAGCCAGCGCTTGCGAAAGCAGCCGCAGCTGGCTTGCCGTACGCTCGTGGTATGCGACATTGGGCATGACGTCCTCCAGTGGGCAGAATACTAAGGAAACGGCAGGTCAACAGCCCAGATCAGGCAAACCACCGTTTGCCGGTCAGGCATCTTTTGACATGCGCGCCTTCGCGGCGCTCCGGATCATGGAAGACAGCACTTTCAGATCGACGTCCGCCAGACGCTTTACGTACAGGCAGCCTTTTCCTGTCTTGTACTTGCCCAGGCTCTGCAGCAACGCATTGGATCCGTCTGCCGCACCCAGGCCATACAGCGCAATCTCGGATTTGCGTGATGCAAAGCCCACGGCGCAAATCTCGCCCTCCCGCCCGGAGTCGTAACGGTATTTGTGAACTCCGAAACCGACAATGCCCGGGCCCCACATCCTGGCCGGTTGGGCTGTCGCCCTGGACATCAGGTCAGACAGCGCCAGACAATCCTCTTTGCGACTGGGGATCTCGATGGCATTCAGGTAGCAAATCACATCCGCGTTTGTCTGCCGGGTCTTGTTGGAATTCATGGTGCCTCCGGATAATCATGGGTAATTCACCCGCGCTTGATTGACGTCAAAATTCTGAAAAAGGAACCGCAATCGAGTCTTGACCCGTGCACCGCCGTCGCAAGCGGTTCACTGAAGTCCTGCGACATCCAGGACTCGGACTTGCCGCGCAACCTTGATCTTGTTTACCGTGCCGCGGTAACCGCAGCCGATCGCTCGCGCGCTCCGATGATCAGCAGCCACAGCACGAACGCCACCTCACCGAGTTCCAACGGGAAGAGGTAATTCTGGACCGTGTTGTAATGATCGGGCATGAACATGCCTGTATACCACTGAACCAGATAGGCGATGCCATTTACGATCAACCACCAGCCAAGCAAGCGCGGGAACCAACGCGACTTCAAGACCAGAATGGCCATGGGGAAGAGCCAGACACCCCAGAGAATTTCAGAACCGACCGTCACCTGAAAGGACACGCGCGCGAAGAAATAGGCAAGCGCGCTACGTTGCGCTTCACTGAACACGTTCAGATAATCTGCGCCACGCACGAGTATCAGCGTGGCCGCATCGCTTGCCACACCTGAAAACGAAATGGCGGCGGGAAGAATGCCGCCGGTAATCACCAGCAATACGGCCTGATACTGATCCACGTCCTTGAACAGCCGGTAGAACGCCATCGTCAAAAAGATGAGCACGACGCCGCCAACCAGGGAGGCAGCGATGCCGATCTGGAACAGCGTCTGATGCACAGTGATGTTGGCGACCGTGGCTGCCGCGTCTGCGTGCACGAACAGCTTCGACGGGATGTACATCAGGTCCAGCAGCCCGATGAACACGAGCAACAGATACCAGAACCCGACGATGCGCGAGTCTTTGCCGATTTTGGTCATGCAATTCTCCGCTGGAAACCACCTTCAACGATTATACATTTGCATTTTTCGCCAACACATTACGCACCTGACTGAAGTTCTTCCGGCGGCGTCATCGGTTCGACGCAATACTGAAATCCTGCCGACGTACATTCGCCTCGATTGCCTTCAAGGTGCGACAAATGACCTCGTCGAGCGCCGCGTCGCGGTCACCCCAGTCGCTGCGTTGGTTCAACGCGGAGCAGATGCTGCGCGCACTCATTCTCGCATGCGCACTGTTCGGCGTGTTGCGTGGCGGTGCCGTGCTGCTGCACGAGCCACTTCCGGCCTACGCCAACAGCTACGACGAAGTCCGCTACACGGCGTGTTTCAACCTGTACCCGGATCGGCCGCGGGAAATTCCACCAACCGACAACAGCCCTGGGCGCCGCAGCCGCTGCCGGCGGGCATTCCCAGTCTCGGAAGGGTCATGCTCAAGCATGAGTCGTTCCGCCTGCTGCGGTTGCTCGGCCCCATGATCGCACTGGTGGCGATGGGATTGCGTCGGAAACGGGGCAGCCCGCGCGTCGACGCCTTGGTCGCGGCGCTGGCAGCGACAACGATCATTGCCACGTTCGGCGTGACCCTGCCCGGCGACGGCATCGCCGACGTCGCGAAACAGTGCCATCTTGCATTCAATGCCGCGCTGGCCTGCGCTATGGCCGGCGGTATTACGCTTGCGTTGGGCTTTGCGAAGCAATTTGTCGGCGCACTGCGCGCAAAGTCGCTGGAAGAACTTGCGTCAACCGGGTAATCGCCGACAGCCGGAAACGCGATCAGACTGCATTTCCACCTCATCCGCAGAGGCTTGCGGGGCGCACCACATCAACCCGGTGCAAGCCATTCGGTCGTCCCATTTCGCCTGGTTCGGAGTAGGATGCATGTCGAGCCGATAGCCAAGGGTGGCACTGATGAAAATGTTGTTCCAAGCCTGCCTCGCTGCAGGACTGCTTGGCCTCGCATCCGCCGTGCTGGCGTCTCCGACGATCGAACTCAAGGACGGAAGCCGCATCGAAGGCGAGATCCAGAGCATAGATAACGGCGTGTACACCGTGCTTTCGCCCAGCATCGGAACCGTGCATGTCGCGCAGTCGAACATCGTGCGGATCGTGTACAGCGGCGACGCCTCGAATGCCCCGGGTTCGTCAGGCGAGTCCTCGGCGCACGACGACACGTTGAGTCATGACATACGGGAAATGCAAACGCGTCTGGCGCAGGATCCAACGGCCGTACAAACGATCATGGGCCTGCAGTCCGACCCGCAGGTCCAGGCTGTGCTGAGCGATCCGGCCATCATGAAGGCCATCCGGGAAGGCGACTACACGAGCCTGCTCGGCAATGCAAAGATCCAGGCACTGGAAAACGACGAGCAGATTAAACAACTGGTGCAGCAGCAAGAGCATTGAACGACCCCAGAGCCTGGGTCGAGTCGAAACTTTTCTTGAGCAACGTATCGGCGGCGGTTATCTACGCCGAGTTCAACACCGCCGACCCCAGCACCCGGTTCAGCGATACGCGGACCGGACCTCGCGATTCGGCTCACTGCACATTTGTGCTGTGCACTTCTTGAGGCGTGCATCGGATGGACAGGGTTCTGCCAAATGAACCGCACAACTTTTCGGCGTTGTATGTGTGCCGCAAGTGCATGTCAAACGGTGTTGGTCGATGATCGCCGCAATCCCTTGTGGCGGATTTGGGAGACGCCCATGTCTCGCTTCATGCGCTGGTCAGTGATCGTCTTGCCGATGGCAGCCCTGTCGGCTTTGCATTCGGCGAGCGCCGACGCTGTCACCATTGTCAACTATTCAATTCCGGGCGCGACCAGTACGTTCGCCATCACCAGCGGTCCCGGCGGCGATCCTTGGTTCACGGACCAATCCACGTCGCAGCTTCGCAAAATACGCACAACGGGTCAGGTCACCGGGTTTCCGGTAATGGCCGGCGCCATCTGTGCGGGTCCGGACGGCAATCTCTGGTTCGCCCAGGACACCGAAATCGGCAAGATCACCCCGGCGGGAAGCGTCACCTATTTTGCGTACGCCGGAAGCAGACTGAATGGGATCGCGCCGGGTGCAGACGGCAACCTGTATTTCACCGAGACGGATAGCAAGATCGGCAGAATCACGCCGCAGGGAACCATGACCGAATTTCCGATCGTGAGTACTGGCGGACTACCGACCGTCAGTACGCAAGTTCCGGATGGAAACCCCTGGTTTACCGTGCACGGCCAGGGAACCGCCAACACGATCGGCACAATTACTCCAGCAGGTACGGTCAGCAAATTTCCAGTTCCTTCCTCGGCGAGCTACCCGGCTTCCATCACTGCCGGGTCTGACGGCAATCTGTGGTATGGCAAGCGAGGCTGTGATTATTGCGATCCCAGCTATCCAAGCAGCACCATCGGAAAGATGACGCCAGCGGGAATATTTACTGAATACGTCACTCCGGCGAACGATAGCGACCCGGCCGCTATAGCCCGTGGCTTCGATGGCAATTTGTAGAGGCAGTTTGTGGACAACCGAGCACAATTCTGGTCAAGTGGCCATGGTTAGCGTCGATGGCGCGATCACCGGGTACGCCCTTCCTGCCGGCAGTGGAGTACCCTACGAAATCACGGCCGGCCGCGACGGAAACCTGTGGTTCACCGAACCCGGCACGAACAAGATTGGCAAAATCGTCCTGGCCGCGTCAGCCGCAACGCATGCAATGCCAGCGTTTTCATCAAATTCGTTGCTGCTTTTGTGCGTGTTGGAGATTATCGGAGCGTTCTGCGCGAGACGGCAACGAATATGGAAGAATCGTCGATATTTGTCTTGGTAAAGGGTGCGAGGTCGGTTTTCTACACAAGGTTCAAGACCTCGGGTACTGTCGATATCCGTTCCGTGATCGCAATTGGCTAAACTTGTCCCCTGACTGCGTTACTGCAGACCGTCGTTCATTATCCCTTCTGATTTTGAGGAGTCGAGATGGCTCGTTCGATATTCAAAAGCGCACCGGCAATTCTGGTCGGCATCTTCCTCGCCGGATCGTGTCAAGCTCAGGCTGTCCCGGTTCTGGCGGTCTCGCAAAATGCAAATGGCGAAGTGATTGCGTCAGTGTCGGGCATGATCCCGAAATGCGGAGTAACCGCTTTGCATGGTCCCCCGACGTTCAGCGTTTCGGGAAAATCCGTCAGCGTCAAACAGAAAGTCGCAGGCGTGATGTGCAGACGCGGCGTGCCGCCTGATGCCCGGAAGCCTTATTCGGCAACATTGAACCTGGGTCGTTTGCCTGCGGGAACATACACGATCGATTGGAGCTTCCCACAGTTGAAGGCGACCTACACGGTCGTCGCCACGCCTGATTGAAGCGGCGCGCAAGTGCCGCAAGCAAAATGACAGGGTAAGTCGCCGGACCTGTCGAGTCTCGCCCCGTCGAATTTTGTGTCGGCGGCAGTTGTTCGCGCGACGTTGAACAACCAAGCGTTGGTTGACACATGTTCAGCACACACGCCCGGCAGAAGACGAGACCTGCCCCGGGCCGCCGGCTCTTGACCGACCGCTGCGATTAAGTGACTCTGACCGCGATTCTGGGGATTTCAGTCCGATGCACGAATTCGTCATTCTTCCCGTCGACATTCCGACGCTCGCCTTCAGCCGCGGGGTCATGCAGATGATGCTCGGCGGGCTACTCGTGTATGTCGGCAACCGCGGACAGAGTACCAACGCGGCTCGATATTGGGCGATCGGGCTCTTCCTCAACGGCATATCTTTGTTGGTGTTTCCCGTTCAAGTGCCCAGTGAATGGGAGTCGCTGAGAACGGTGATCAATCATCTGTCGATCGGTGCATCGACAGTATTCTTCCTGCTCGGCTTCTGGATTTTCGGCCAACAACCGCGACGGGTTTGGATACTGGTCCTGCTGATCGCAATCCCGTTGGCCAGCCTGCTGGCGTGGGAGTTCCTGTGGCCCAATGCCCGTCTGCGCATCCTTTGCACGACCAGCGGACAAGCGCTGTTCTTCATTCTGCTGCAACATTCGCTGCGCCAGCCGCCACGCCGGGAACTTGCACGGATCTATCGACGACTGCGTTTTGTGGTCATTGCCTACCTGCTTGTTTTCGTGTGGTCATACGCGATGCTTGCCGACGTACTGCCGACAACTGCGCACCTCAATCTCGGCTATCACCGAGCATTCTTCAGCGTGGCGTCGCTGTTGTTCATGCTTTCGCTTGCCGTAAGTTGCCTGGCTTTGCAATTCGCGTGGCAGTCCGCACGCAACGCCGACCTGGCGATGATCGACTGGCAGACCGGCCTGCTCAATCGCCGCGGCTTTTTCGATGCCACAGGTCGCAACCCGCAATTGCAACCCGGTCGCGATGGACCGCTCAGCGTGATCATGCTCGATATCGACCACTTCAAGGCCATCAACGACCGCTGCGGACATGCCGTTGGCGACAGCGCGCTACACAAACTCGGCGAGCAACTTCGCCAAATCGCCGAACCCGGCCAATTCGTTGCGCGTATGGGCGGTGAGGAATTCTGCCTGGTGCTGCCGGGCGGCCGGCAAGCAGCGGCCCTGGCCCTGGCCGAACGGATTCGCGGACGTTGCCGCGAAACGATCGTTACCACCGATGCCGGCCAAACCGTCAACTTCACGATAAGCGTCGGCGTCTACGAAGCCGCGCCGCAGGAAACGCTGGAAGACGCGCTGATCCGCGCCGACGAAGCGCTCTATCTCGCCAAACGCAGCGGACGCAATCAGGTGATCGTCGGCGCACGGGAGAACGCGGTCGCGACCACTTGAGGAACCAGGAAGTGGACCCGACTCGTCCCGCGACTCACGTCAGAGCATTGCTCAGATAGCCCACCAGGGCGCGAAGACCAGCGCAACGTTGATCGCGAATCCGACATTCCGGATCGCGTTGCGTGTCCACGCGTAGTTTGCAAGGTACGCTACGACGAATCCGACCCGCGCGACCACGAAGGCGATCGCGAGGGCGTCAACCGTGTTCGGGGGCACGTGCCTGAACTCGGCAAGCAGCACGGCGACGGCAAAAAACGGAAACGTCTCGATGTCGTTTTGGTGCGAGCCAAATGCGCGCTGACGCATGGGCGCCGTCCAGAATGCGGGACCGCGTGGGCGGACATTGTCGAATTCGCGCCAGCCGGGCGGCTTGAAAGGCGCAGTTGCGCAAACACATTTATCTGACTAAAGTCAGGTAATGAACTCAAACATACAACAGATCCGCGCGTTCAACCGCACCGTTGCACAGCGCTTGGGCGTATTGAACGAGCGCTATCTCGGTCGCAACCGCCCCTACGTCGAATCGCGCCTGCTGTTCGAGATCGGCACCGATGGCGCGACGGTGCGCGATCTGCGCGAACGGCTCGGACTCGATTCCGGCTTCTTCAGCCGCCTGCTGCGGGCGCTCGAGCGCAAAGGTCTGGCCATGACCCAGCGATCCGATGAAGACCATCGCGTCCGCTGCGTGCGTCTCACGCGCGCAGGCACGGCAGAATTACGGCGGGTCGACAGGGCTTCGAACGATCTGGCGCAATCGATGCTGCAACCACTGGGCGAAGCGCAAGCGCGGCGCCTGGTGGATGCGATGGCGGAGGTCGAGCGCCTGGTGCGCGCGTCAAGCATCGAGATCGTGACGGCACACCCGGCAAGCACACAAGCGCGCCGGTGCCTCGACAGTTATTTCGCCGAACTCGACAGGCGCTTTTCCGGTGGATTCGATCCCGGCAACGGCGCGACCGACAATGGCGACTACGCTCCACCCCGCGGCCGCTTCCTGATTGCACGCCTGCTCGGCCAACCGGTCGGATGCGCTGCCATCCGGACCCTCGAGCCCGGCACCGGTGAAATAAAGCGCATGTGGATCGCGCCGGATGCGCGCGGCATGGGCCTCGGCCGTCGTCTGCTGGCCGAGCTGGAGCGCGTCGCCAAACGACGCAAGTTGCATACGATTCGCCTGGATACCCACGCATCATTGACCGAAGCGCTGCATTTGTACCGCTCCGCGGGTTACCGTCGGATCCCACGCTTCAACGACAATCCGTACGCCCAGCGCTGGTTCGAAAAACGTCTCTGACTCACGTCTTGCGCCTTGCGCCTCACGCCCTCCCCGCTGTCCCGGGTTGACGTCCGGCGGAATTCACGATTCCAGACTTGACCCCGAACACCCCGTCGGAATTCACGATTCCAGACTTGACCCCGAACACCCGTGACCCCGAACACCTGACCACGAACGTCCGTGACCCCGAACACCCGCCCCGAACAGCCTTGCAGCGGACCGGTCAGGTACTCCACCAGGGCGAGAAGAACAGCGCGACGTTTATCGCGAATCCGACATTCCAGATCGCGGTGCGTGTCCACGCGTAGTTTGCAAGGTACGCTACGACGAATCCGACCCGCGCGACCACGAAGGCGATAGCGAGGGCGTCAACCGTGTTCTGGGGCACGTGCCTGAACTCGGCAAGCAGCACGGCAACTGCGAAAAACGGAAACGTCTCGATGCCGTTTTGGTGCGCGCCAAATGCGCGCTGACGCATGGGCGCCGCCCAGAATGCGGGATCGCGCGGGCGGGCATTATCGAATTCGCGCCAACCGAGCGGCTTGAAAGGCGCAATGGTCAACAGATAGACGATCACAGCCATGAACAGGCACACCTCCGCGATGGTCATCGTTGGCTCCTGACGCGCTCTGGCCGTGGTGCGACTTCAGTCATTGTGCATCCTGTGGCGAAGCTGATTCGAATCGCGCGTCCAAGGCGCGCCGAATCCGATCGCGGGTAAAGAGCATACACGCGACCGGCACAAAAACACGACGCAACGACCATGAATTTCAAACATCGGTTGCCTGCGTACACGTTCATTCCACTCCCTGCTGGGGACCCTGTGATTAACCCTGCGCGGGTGGCACCCGCTCCGGGTTAATCACAGGGTCCCTAGCGTAGTGCTTCGCGCTATTTGGGCCATTGCGCGGTCGCATTCACGCTGACGGTCATCGCCAACTTCGCGGACCGCCCGGCGGCGTCCGGAGAGCCGCCGCCATGGCTGACCTACTCACCGCTGCCGCCGCTCTTTCTTCAGTTGTTTTCCGGTTTGTACCTGTTCGTGCTGCCCTATACTGCCAAACGGCGCGGTGGACATGCGCCGAGCAACTCGATCAAGCCAACAGGATGAAGCCATGCTTGCCGGAACCTGCCATTGCGGCGCCGTGACGATTCAAGTCGAGCGCAAGCCGCGCCGCCTCACAAGCTGCAACTGTTCAATCTGCCGTCGCCATGCCGGATTGTGGGGTTACTACGACAAGAGCAAAGTGAAGGTGATTGCCGGCAAGGGCGCGATGGATCGCTACGTTTGGGGCGACAAGTGTCTTGCGTTGTGTCGATGCGCCACCTGCGGCTGCGTAACGCATTGGCAACCCATCGGTCGCACAGGCAATCGCATGGGCGTCAACTTCCGCAACTTCGACCCATCCGTAATCGAGTCGACGCCGATTCGAAGATTCGATGGCGCCAATACCTGGAAATTCCTCGATTAGGTCAAGGCTCAATCGCGTCCGACCCGGCGTTGAGGCGAGGTTACCCCAGCCTCATGACCACCGTTTCAGGAATGTGAATCAAGGCATTCCGCGAGAAGTCGTTCGAGTTGCGTGCTGGTGAACCCATGATAGTGGTGCGCGTCGCTGCCGGTCACCTCGACGGCGAAACGTTTCGCAACCAGCGCGTCGGGGCGCGTCTTCAGTGTGGCGCAAAAATGCGCGTACGCATTGATGATGACCTGGCGCGTTGCGGCGTCGATCTGTGACGTTTCATTTCCCATGGCGTATGCGTGTTCTGGTACCGCGATCGAAATACATTCGGGATGTGTCGCTGAAGGCGCCTGACTGTTTGCAAACCGCTGCGTCGAACTGTGTCATCGCACACGCCAGGCATCTGCGATGACGAAGTCCGATGCACTCGACCTCTCGCGGTTCCCACCATAAGCGTGCATGCGTCGAATCGCAATGCGGAATCGGTGCGTGCCGGTTCTCGTTGCCACTTCACGCGTGCGCTCCGGACCATCGACGCTGCATCGCATTCTGAATCTGATTCGCGCCGCTGATGGGGACGCAGGGATTCAAGGGGGATTCCAGACCAACGCCGGAGTTCCCCCGGCTATGTCGCGGAGGCGGTGGAGTTTTGACGTTTCAAGACGTGCACAGGAAGCAGAAGCGGACGTTCCCCGTTTCCGTAGACGGGCAAGTGCTTGCGGCCCACGCAGCGTTTGACAGCATCCTTTTCGCAAAGCTGATCGGTGACAAGTCGCCGAGCGCGGAGTGTCGGCGGTGCGGGTTGCACCATCCCTCCAGCCAGGCGAAGATCGCCACTCGTTGCGCCCGGCTTGGGGGCATGCATGATCATCATCCTGCGAGGTACGACATGAGTATTGATAGATGCAGAAAGCCCATCGCCACTTTGGTCCTTTTCCTGTGCGGCTTCTGCGCAATGCAAGCGATCGCCGAAACGGCTGCCCAGCATGCCGAGGTGGATGCGATTCCTGCGTCGCATCTGTTGCAGCCCGCCGAGCTTGCGCGAAAGCTGAATGCGGCCGATGGCGAGAAGCCCCTGATCCTGCAAGTCGGCTCACGGGTCTTGTTTGTCCAGGCGCACATACCGGGATCGGAATACGTCGGTGCGGCCGGCCAGCAATCGGGCGCCCGCGCGCTCAAGCAGCGCGTCGGCAAGCTGGATCGCGCCCGGGAAATCGTCATCTATTGCGGTTGTTGCCCGTGGCCCCGGTGTCCCAACATCCGACAGGCGTACGCGCAGCTTGTCGCACTGGGCTTTACCCATGTCCGGGCGTTGTACATCGGCACGGATTTCGGAACTGATTGGGTCGCCAAGGGTTACCCGATTGCGAAAGGCGAGCATTGAACTTGCAACGCGGCTTTTTCATGCGCGCCGCGCTGGCCGCAGCGATCATGGTGCCCGGTGCGGCTGTGTGCCGGGCGAGCGACAACGTGGCGGCGGCTCAAACGTCGTCGCAGGCTGCGGTAACCAGTGTCGCTCCGGATTTTTCCCGCAAGCGTCTCACCGGCGGTGATGAAATCCACTTGGGCGCGTATCGCGGCAAGGTGGTCCTGCTCAACTTCTGGGCGACCTGGTGTTCACCGTGCCTGAGCGAAATTCCACATTTCGCCCAATGGCAGACGCGATACGGTCGGCAGGGGCTGCAGATCATCGGCGTTTCGATGGACGACGACGAAGCGCCGGTGCGGACCGCTTACGCGAAATTCAAGCTCAACTATCCTGTCGTCATGGGCGATGCCAGGCTCGCTGCGCTGTTCGGCGGAATCTACGGCCTGCCGGTCACGTTGCTCATCGACCGGCGCGGCACGATCCGCTATCGCCACAAGGGCGAAGTCCATCTCGACGCCATGTCGCATGAGCTTGAGACACTGCTGGCCGAACGCCCGCGCTGAGCGGCGTTCCGGGCTGGCGCGGGCGTTCGGCCAGCAGTCCTTCAGGCGCTGACAGACAACATCCTGCCGACCATCTGCGACGCGGTTTCTTCACTTGCGAGAACCTGGTGCCCGGCACCGGGCAGGAAATGCGCTTCGCATCCCGGAATCATCGTGGAAAATTTTTCTGCTGCCGAGAACGGAACCAGGGTATCGGCCTCGCCATGCCACATGAATACAGGGACCGCGATCTTGTCCAGATCCAGGTGCCAGCGGCGGGCCACCAGCAGCAGGTCGCGATACGTGCCGTCGCCACCTTGCCGGAATGCCTCCGACATCTGCAGCATCATGTTTTTGACCTTCTTGTCATTCATGAGTGCTCGATCCGGCTCGGGAAACCCGGATCGTATCTTTGCCGCAATTCTTTCAGGATACTTTGTCATTGCCCTGGCTTGATGCGCAAACAGCAACTTCAACAAAAAAGGCGCATACCTTGCCAGGAAAAAAACAATCCTGTTTCCGCGTTGCATGTCTTTCGATATCGGCATGACTTCCGGCGGGGCGCCGCTGCAAATCAGGGTCGCCGACAATACACGTGCCGGCGAGTGGATCGCGCAGGCCAGTGCGTACGGTCCGCCGCCGGAGCCGCCGGCCACGTGGTAACGATCCAGATCCAACTGGTCGGCCAGTTCTTCAATATCGTTCGCCCAGTCACCTATCGTTCGCCCTGGTGCGGGATCGGAAAGACCGTATCCGGGGCGTTCCGGCGTGATGACACGCATCCCCGGCTTTTCCGTCCATGGCACGTTCTCCAACGCGCCAATTATTCTGGAGCCTGGTGTGCCGTGGAACAACAACAACGGGATGCCGTCTGGTTTGCCATATTCGGCAAAGCCGAGTTTTCTCCCGTCATGCAGCGTTATTGCATTGTCATTCATTTGCACACCCTTCATTTCTCACTATTGAATACGGATCGGTGGGTTTATTTGACCTTCGCGGGTCTCTCCGGAAGCGTGACGATGGATACCGTTCGCAGCATTCGATGCTTGCCGGACTTCTTTCCCACGAACCGTTTGATCAGCGCCGACAGCTCTTGCATGAAGCTGGCGAACTCCTTTGGTGTCGTACGCATGGGCACCTGCAAGTAGTGGACGTCATCGCGCACTACATCGACATCGCCGCTTCGGGTGTAGCGGCCAAAGTCATCGAGTAGCGATGCGAGAAAGACGGAGAAATATTTCAGATGTGTCTCCGCATCGATCGCGCCGATGTCTTCCGCAGACAAGCGGACGGCTTTGGGTTCGATTCGATAGGTGCGCTCCAGGGCACCGCGCACGGGCGTTTCCGAAGTCACAATCAGGACGCCGGCTTTGGCCAATCGATTCAAGTGCCTGTACAGGGTGGCTTGGGGAATATCGTCGAGGCTTTTGATCAAGTCCCGAGCGGTGAGTTCTGTCGCGCCGGCAAACGCCCGCACAATCCTCATGCGCATCGGGTGAAGCAAGACATCTATGACGGTTTTTTTGGGCAACGAAGATTCAACCATTATCAATAATGATAATATTAGATCGAAAATACCGGCGGCGTCAAACGGACGGTGTCCAACTGGCGAACTGCCCCTGTTTCACCTACTCTGCGGTACGCGACTCGCCAACGGCAAGCCCGAGGGGATCAACATGCCAACCTCCAGTGCGCGGCAACTCGGATTCTGGATGTGCGTGGCACTGATCGTCGGCAACATCATCGGCTCGGGCATCTTCCTGCTGCCAGCCTCGCTTGCGCCGTACGGATTGAATAGTGTGTGGGCGTGGCTGCTGACCAGTGCGGGGGCGCTGGCGCTGGCGATGGTGTTCGGTGGATTGAGCCGCGCTTTTCCCGAGGCCGGCGGGCCATACGCCTACACGCGGAAGGCGTTCGGCGACATGCCGGCTTTCGTGGTGCTCTGGACATACTGGATTTCGCTGTGGATCGGCAATGCGGCGATCGCCACCGCAGGCGTGAGCTATCTCAGTAATCTGTTGCCCTGGATCGCCGAGCAGCGCGGCGCGTCGGCGATCGTCACCGTGCTGATCGTCTGGCTGCTGGCCGCAGTGAATGCCTGGAGCACGCGTGCTGCGGGCAAGCTGCAAATCGTCACAACGGTGCTCAAACTGGTTCCGTTGTTTGGTGTGGTCGGCCTCGGTGTGTGGCTGGCGTTGAGCGGCAGCAGCCATTTGAACAGCGCTCATCTTGCGTCGTCAAAGTTCAGCCTCAACGCGGTCACTGCAGCCGCGACCCTGGTGTTGTTTGCATTGTGCGGCATGGAATCGGCAGCGGTGGCGGCCGACAAGGTGAAGGATCCGGCACGCACGATTGCGCGTGCAAGCCTGGTCGGAACCGCGATAGCAGCGACCGTCTACATCATCGCCAGCACGACCGTCCTGCTGTTGATTCCCAGCGACCAGCTCGCGCATTCGAACGCACCGTTCGCCGATGTCGCGAGCCTGTTCTGGGGCTCGTCCGTTGCACACTGGTTTGCATTGTTCGCGGCGATTAGCTGCTTCGGCGCGCTCAACGGCTGGACGCTGCTGTGCGCGGAGATTCCGTTCCAGTTCGGCAAGAGCGGGCTGTTCCCGGAAATCTTCGCCCATCAATCGTCGCGCCAGACGCCGACCTTCGCGTTGTTCGTGTCGAGCCTGCTGGTCACCGTACTGGTGTTGATGAACTTCGGAAAATCGATGGTCGAGGTCTTCACGTTCATGGTGCTGCTGTCGACGACGGCAACCCTGGCGATGTATCTGTTGTGCGCGCTGGCGTTGTTAAAGCTGCTGCGCCGTGGTGCGATGGCGGCGAGCAAACCGACGTTGGCACTGGCGATCGCAGGCGTGCTCGGCACGGGATTTGCGCTTTGGGCGATCGTCGGCGCCGGCCTGAGTACCGACAGCAAGACCTGCGGCGAGGCGCTGGTTTGCTGGACACCCTGGCAGGTCAATGCGGTCTACATGGGATTCGCGCTGATGGCCGTCGCGGTGCCGGCGTATTACGCAATGCGCTGGCGGCGTGCGGCTGTCGGGCCAAACAGAGCGGAGGTAATCAGCACGGGGTAATTGCCTCTGAGTCATTGCCGTTTTCTTTTTTCTGTTGTTTTCCCAGGAGAGGAATCATGTACTCGGGCAGTTGCCTTTGCGTTGGCGTCTGATATGAAGTCACCGGCGAATCCGAGTTAGCGGTCGGATAGTACGTGCCGGCAGCAACCCAAACTTGATCGCTGCGGACTGCAACCGTGAGCGCGAACTGCAGATCCGGACAGGCGCTAGCCAAGGAGCCCCCGCACGAGGCGCTGCACGCCGATGCGGCGTGGACGTGGTAGAGCGTCACAGCCTGTGTCGGCAACGTGGCAACGAGCGACAACATCACCGCCGCGCCGACCGGATGAGACTACCATCGCGACCGCTTCGCTGGCTTCATCAGATGTCGCCCCTCTGATTCATCAAACGCCCCATTCAACAGACATCCGCATTGCCGGCTGCCGGATCGGGACCGGCATGCCGCGCACGTTTCGGCAGGTCCACTCCGCAACATACCAAGCGCGTCAGGCGTTGCTGCCGCGACGCGCCTTCTGGCAGCAACACGAACGGGGTCGACTTTCCAGGATTCCGCGCAAAACAAGGTGCACTCTGACACCTGTTTCGAACAGGCAACTTAATCCGGCCCTCGATGCATGGCGCAAACGATTGGATGGCTATACGCGTCAACTCGTCGACTCGATGAACCTGTTTGCCGCCGCCGGTCAATGCGATTGGCCCGACACGGCCTGGCCTTCCAACATGCCTGCGCCGATGACGGCCGCGGTCGCGCGCGACTGCGAAGCATGCGCCAGGCGCGCTCGGTTGCACTCTTTCGGAAAATCGTGGAGCAGCGCGTTCGGGAATGACCTGCCATCCCCTTGGCGGCCAACGTGGTCAAATCCGTCGCCCCGCCTTTTCGCCAGCCCCTTTTTGCACGGCGTTTTGGCCCCACGTTACGATGCATAACCTTTCGGGATCACTTCAATGAGCGACGCACTGCATATCGTCTGTCCACACTGTCTGGCAGTCAACCGCCTGCCGGCTGACCGTCTCGGCGCAGCTCCGGTTTGCGGCAAGTGCCACCGGCATCTGTTCCAGGGCCAGCCCGTGGAGGTCGACGCAAGCACATTCGAGATACATCTGACGCGCAACGACATACCCGTACTTGTGGACTTCTGGGCGCCGTGGTGTGGACCATGCCGGACGATGGCGCCGCAGTTTGCAAAAGCTGCAGCACAACTCGAACCACGGATGCGGTTGGTGAAAGTCGACACCGAAGCCGAACCGTCGCTCGGCGCCCGCTACGCCATCCGCAGCATCCCTACCCTGGCCCTGTTCCGCGGAGGTCGCGAAGTGGCGCGGCAAGCCGGTGCGACGAACAGCAGTGGCATCGAGCAGTGGGCGCGGTCCCAGGCGCAGAGTTGAAAACGGCAGACGAAGGGGTCAAGTTCATTTCAACGTTCGGCAAATGCCGTGATCGTCCCTGGAATGCAGGCGATCAATGAACCCGATCCTTTTTCTTCTCCGGCTTCATGGCACGGTCGCGTCCGGCGGCATGGAAGTCAGTGACTGAATCTCCCATCGCTGCTCATGGGATCCGTTGTCGGTGATGCTGACGTATACCTTTGAGTCCTTCTTGAGTTTTGTCGCCAGATCCGCCGTGGCTGGCTTCCTCTCCCATATTTTCTCAGGTTCCTCTGTCCAGACGGTTTTGTCGTCCCACGTTGCGACGACAACGCTCCATTTCGGCGGCTTCGCATCATCCGGCACGCGAAACTTGATCGACTTGCCGGCCGTATCGACCGAAACGACATAAGCGCGAAACGATCGTTCCGTCTCGGCAGACGCGGAACCGGTTGCGAGGAGCAGCAACGCAGCAAGACAGTACAAGATGCGAGTCATGGCGGTCTCCTGTGTGTAGGTCATGATGTGAACCCATTTCAAACCTGCGCAGCGATTTGACCAATGAGGAGAGACAAGGGCCGCAATTCACTGTTGCCGAATTTTCCTGAACAAAGCGGCCCGCACCGCCTCTGTCATCTTCATGCCGCGACGTCAACAATACTGCGCAAAGGTCATTGCCGTCCAACGCGGTGATGGTGGTCAGAAATGGCACTGGTCTCAATCGGGCCGGCGACGATCCGGTCGACATTTATGAGCGTCGGCGTCGAGCTTTAAGCTGTGGCGGCGCAGACGTGCCGCGATCCCCGTCTCGATCGCCCTCGAAGTCGTCGGCAAAGACGCTGTCGCCGATGAGGCGCACAACCTCGAACCGTGCATGATGACTGGCGTCGTACTCGGCTGCACCTGCCAGGTATATGTAGCCTTCCGGCGTTATCGCCAAGCCGGCGCAGGTATTGTCGTAGTCCGTTTGAAACGGCAGCGCGCCGGTGTACGTGGCAGTGCAGTGATCGCCAAAATGCGCGTCCAGCGTGCCGTCGGCGTTGAGCCGCGCCACGCCGAAATCCCATGTTCCGTTGGCGCCCTGGATTGTCCCCGCGATGACGAATCGCCCCAGTGCATCGCGCTGCAACGTAACATGACTCCGATCGACGGCTGGTACCTCAGCAAACGCAATCCGCGCGCCGCGGCGACAAGGCTTGCGTTATGCTGAATCCGAAAGGCTGAGCACCCGAACGCATGAACGAGCAACTGCCACTGACCCAATGGCTGCGCGCCGCCGGCGAAGGCGACGCCGAAGCCGGCAATCGGGCCTATGCGCTGGTCTACGCCGAACTGCGCCGGCTTGCCGCGCGCCAGTTGCGGCGCAACGATTCGCCGGCCACGCTGACACCGACCGCGCTGGTCAACGAGGCGTTCCTGAAGCTGTCCGGCGGCGCGCTGGCCGCGCTCAACGACCGCCGGCACTTTTTCAATCTCGCCGCACGCGCCATGCGCCAAACCCTGATCGACCACGCGCGCGAACGCCTCGCGGCCAAGCGCGGCGGCGCGTTCGTGCGCACCGGGTGGGAAGATGGCGTCGCCGGCGCGGCGCTGGATGCACAGCAGGTACTGGCGATCGAACAGGCCCTGCAGGCCCTGGACGCGCAGGACCCCGACCTGGCCGAAATCCTCGCCTTGCATGTCTTCACCGGCCTGAGCACGCAGCAGATCGGCGAGTTGCGTGGTGCCCACCGGCGCACCGTGCAGCGCAGCCTGGAGCTGGCGCGCAGCTATTTGCGGCTCGCTCTGGATGGCTCCGCGTGAACCCCACGCCGCGAGCGCCGCTGTTCGCAGCAGCGCGCTGGCGCGAAGTACGCGACCAGTTCGAACGGCTGGACGCCCTGGAGGAGGTCGAGCGCGCACGCGAACTGGAACGCATCGCCGCGGCCGATCCGGAACTCGCGTCGGCGCTGGCGGCATTGCGCAACGCAGACGCGACGCCCGTCGACGCGTTGCTGGCCGGCCTGTGCACCGAGGCGCGCGACGTTGCACCGGCAACCGTGGGGCCGTTCCGCCTGATCGAACGCATCGGCAGCGGCGGCATGGGCGAGGTGTACCTGGCCGAACGCGGCGACAGCGATTTCAAGCAGCGCGTCGCACTGAAGCTGCTCGATGGCGGCGCCGGGCGGGTGGCGCGAATGGCCGCGCGCGAGCGGCGCATCCTGGCCGGACTCGCGCACCCGAACATCACCGCGTTCGTCGACGCTGGCGTGCAGGAAGGCCGTGCGTGGCTCGCGATGGAGTTCGTCGACGGCAAGCCGCTGCTGGCATGGTGCACACGACAGCGCTCCAATCCGCGCTCGCGCGTGCGCCTGTTCGACCAGGTTTGTGCCGCCGTCTCGCACGCGCACGCGCACCTGGTGGTGCATCGCGACCTGAAGCCGTCCAACGTGCTGGTGAACGCCGACGGCACGGTCAAGCTGCTCGATTTCGGCATCGCGCTGGTGCTGGATGCGGATGAAGAAGAGGCGCCGACCCGTGTATTCACGCCCGAATACGCAGCGCCCGAACAGTTGCGCGGCGAGCGCGCCACGACCGCCACCGACGTCTACGCGCTGGGACTGCTGTTGTACGAGTTGATCGCCGGCACGCGCCTGCCGACCATGGAGCGAGGAGCCGGTGCAGATTGGAGCACGACCGACCTGGCACGCCGTGCCGCGCAATACGGCACGACGCCGGCCCCGCCGGATGCGGCCGCGCCGGCGCGCGCGTTGCGCGGCGATCTCGGCGCAATCATCACGCACGCACTGGCGCCTGATCCGCGCCGGCGCTACGCATCGGTAGAACTAATGCGCAACGATCTGCGGCGCTGGCTCGACTACCGTCCGCTCGGCATCGCCAGGCCCGGCGTCGGTTATGTCGCCGCCCGCTTCATCCGCCGCAATCGCGCGGCCGTGGCCGTCGCCGCCGTGGCGCTACTCGCCCTGATCGGCGCACTTGGCGTGGCGCTATGGCAGGCACGCCAGGCCACGCGCATGGCAGCCCAGAGCGAACACGCCGAGTCGTTCCTGGTCGATCTTTTCACCGATGCCGACCCGTTCAATTCGAAACGCAGCGACAAGAGCAAGATCGAGCTGCTGCGCGACGCCGCCCGGCGCATCGACAAGGACCTGCCCGATGCACCGCAGCAGCAGATCAAGCTGCGTCAGATCATCGCCGACGCCCTCATGCGCGTGGGCGAACCGGCGCTCGCGAGCGAGCTGTTGCACAGAAACGTCGACCAGCTCCGCGTGCTGCACGGTGAACGCGCGCCGCAGGTCGGCGCTGCACTTGGCCAACTCGCGATCAGCGCCGAATTGGCCGGCGACATCGAAGGCGCGCGCGCATTGTTCGCGCAGGCCTACGCCCTGCTGAAGGATTCCGGCGACGCCTGGCGCGCCAGCCGGATCACCAGCCTGACCGGACAGGCGGCGATGGTCAACCGCGCCGGCAATCATGTCGAGGCCGAGCGCATCCACCGCCTTGTTCTGCGCGAACGCCAGGCGCAGGAAGGCGCGGAAAGCCCTGCCGTCGCCATGGATCTCATGAACCTCAGCGCCGACGCGCTGTACCAGGAGCACTATGCCGACGCCGTGAAACTTGGTAAAAACGCGCGCGCCACGCTTGACCACACCCTCGGCCAGGGTCACGCGCGCGGCCTGTATATCGACAACGTTCTCGGCCTGGCACAAACCGGCGTCGCGGGGCAGACCGCGCAGGCCGTGGCACGACTGGATGCCGCGGCGCAGCTCGCACGCTCGACCCTGCCGCCGCAAGCGGTCGCCCGTACCGCCTTGATCGCCGGACTTGGCTACGCACATTTCATCGCCGGGCACGATACGCAGGCGATCGCGGCGATGAACGAAGCGCTACCGCTGCTGGTCGAGAGCAACAGTCCGGGCGTCGGCAACACCGAGCTCATGCTCGGCCGTGCGCAATTGCGGGCGCACCGTGCTGAAGCGACGCAGACTTTGAGCAAGGCACGCGTCGATCTTGTCGCTGCCGCCGGCCGTTCCCACGATTCGGGAAAATATGCTGCGCTGGCCCAGGCGGCGTATGGAGCGGCCGTGGCGCGCGACGGCGACGCCGCCGAAGGCGAACGCCTGGCGCGCACGGCGCGCAGGGACCTGCTCGCCGGACCCTACGCCGACAGCGTTCTCCTGGCCGATATCGATGTCTATCTCGCCAGCGTACTTACGGCGCGGCAACAGGACGCGGAAGCGCAGCGACTGCGCGAAGAAGCGCTCGCCGTCTATCGGCGCGTCTACGGAGCCGGGCATCCCAGCGAGCAGGCTGTGCTGGCCGAACTCGCCGAGCACCACAAGGCGAGTTGAAGCCTGCGTGGTCTGCGTGCTTGTCATTGCCTGTGCATCTGGCCCAAAGGGATCGTGGTCGGATCGACTTGACCGTAGCGCACCGCCGCAGCCATCGAGCTGCTGACATCGCGTGCAGGCCCGGACGCGCCAGCGCTTTCGAATCCATCGGCGAAGATGCGATCGTCGTGGATGATCAGGCGATACTCGCGCATCGGACTGACCGGAAGCGCAAAGTAGGACAGGATGAAAAAGTAGGGAGACGTCGTCGCCGCCGTCGGCGTGCCGCTGAGCACACCGCTCGCGCCATTGAACACGAGTCCGGGCGGAATAGGTACGCCTTCGCTCTGCAGCGAGAAACTGCCCGTTCCCGACGCGTTACCCACAGTGAATGCCACGCTGTAGGGGATGCCGACGTACGCATCGGGCAAGGGTGAGTCGTTGACGATGTACGGACCACTATCGTCGTCGACGATCGTGCAAGCGCCATCGGCGAAGTTCTGAATTCCGATTTCCTGCAGCACGGTCGCGTTGACCGCGTTGCTCAACAGCACTTTGAAATAGCGGTCGCCGTCCACGGTCGTGTCGCCCAAGATCGGTACGGTGAGCGTGCGCTGCCGGGTGCCCGGCGCAAATGTAAGCGTTCCCGACACAGCCTGGTAGTCGACGCCGGCGTGCGCGGTCACATTCGTCGTGGCGTAGTTCACGCTGATCGTTTGCGCGGACGGCTTCGAAAGCGTGACGGTTAACGTCGCCGGGCGCGTGCCGCTGTCGCCTTCGGTTACCGAGACGCGATCGATCCTAGAGCTGAGGAAGAAGTACGGCCGCTTGTGGCCAGAAGCGCGCAGTAGCAGCCCCTTTTCCCGGACTGCCGTAAGGCGCGCCGACTGAAGGCAACGGGATGGCGTAAGCGGTAAATCCCGCGCCCATGAACGGTGCGCGCAAGATGATCAAGGGATCGAGCACGACGCCGCCGCCGACAAGCGCCGCGTATTGTCCGTCGGGGCTGATCGCGAGATCCTCGAAGCCGGTCGTCGACAGGCCGGCCGGTACCTGAAGCAGCTGCGTCATCGACACCGCGGAGAACGGCGCCGACACGGCGTAGGCGCGCGGACCAAGCGCATCCATCCCGTTCGTGTCGACGACCAGTGCACCACTGCCGTCCGGCAGAGCGGCAATCCCGTCGAGTTCGGATGCGCCGTCGATCGCCAACTCGTCGTGTGGGCTCGAAGCCGAGAACGGGGCGTGCACGATCTCGACGGTATTGGTTTGTCCGCTTGTCGCCAGCAGCGTGGACTTTTCCGGGGTCAGCTCGACTGCATACGAGTACAGGGACGCACCCGATAGGGGCGGCAACGGGATCGTGAACGCGACATCCGCCGGTGTGTAGGGCGGATCGATCGCTGTAATGCCCGCCGCGTGCCCGACGTAGGCGCGGCCTCCGTCGGGATCGAAGACGATGCCGTGCGTTTGCGCCGTACCGAAAATGCCGGGCAGCGTGATCACCGAGCTGGCGACTGAAGTGCTCGATAGCGGTGTCGGCACGACGAACAACGTGGCGCGATTGGCCGGTGTTTCCGACCCGCTCGCCATCAGCACATACGCGCCGGTCGGATCTATGCCGATGCTGCCGTCTCCGTCGTATCGGGAGTCGCCCGAGCCGCCCGGATTGAACGATCCAGTAACGGTCCCGCTGGGAATGTCAATGATATCGACCAAGTGCATGTTCACACGGCTTGCGACTGCCACGTCCCGGCTGAGCAGCGTCAGGCCATGCGGGTTGATCACCGGAAGCGCTGGCGCGATATAGAATGGAGCGGCGTCAGGCAGGTTCTGCGCCAGATCCCCGATCACGATCAGTGGGCCCGGACCGCCAAGGCTCACGTCGATACCCGTAGCAACGACCAGTTCCTGCGCAGCAACCTGCGTACCCAACAGGAAAAATGCTGTGAGCAGCGCAATGCCCCTTCGCGGCGCACCGCCGTTCATTGCGATACGCCACTTCGGAACGTCACGACGCACTGCGATGGCGCGTGAACCGCACCGGCTGCGCCAGAAGTGTGTGTGTACGCGGACAAGATTGCCTGTCGTTTCCGCGCTCACGGCTCAAACCCGTCGCGCAGCAGCACATCGCTTTCATAGGCGCCGATGTCGATGTGCGCACCGACGACACGCTGGACTCCCGACAGGTCGCAGCAATCCAGGACACCCGGTGGCGTATCAAGGCCGGCATTGACGAGCGGTGAAACGGGTGCAGGGCGGAAGCTCGGAGACCATCGAATTCCGGGTCGACCTTGAGGTCGCTGCTCTCAGTGAGCGGATCCATGCCGTGCAGACTGCCGATGTCGTTGTTCGCATAGTCCGTGTAGCCCTCATGGTCGAATACGTCACAGAGCTCGTTGTTCCAGAGAATATTGTTGCTGAGATACGCGTGGTGGCTCGTGATGTCGACCCCGCCGGTCAGTCCCATCGGCTGGCCGAGCTGGTTTCCGACGATCGTATTGTTGGTGAGGTAGGAGGTCCCGGTGCTCGCGAGAAACGCGGCGCCGCCGTCCGCCGCGAAATTCCCGATCAGCAGGTTGTCCCGCAAGTCGATGTCCGGCGCGAAGATCCAGATTGCGCCGCCGGCACCATCGCTTTCGGCAACCTGGTTGCCTGCGAACTGAGTGTGGTAGATCGTCACGGTGCCGTTGGCCCCGATCCGGATTGCGCCGCCGGAATCGTGTGCGGCGTAGCCGTTGACGAAGGTGAGTTTGCTGATCCCGACTTCGCCGGATGAATTGATCGAGAGGATGCGCGTGAGACCCTGACCATCGAGCACCGTGCTATCCGATCCGGCGCTCGAGTTGCAGCCGGGCGGATAGCCGCCCTTGAGGATCAACCCATAGGCCTTGCCGGATCCGGAGATGTATTGCAGCTCGGAGGTCAACAGGTAGTTGCCGCCCTGGATGCGGATTTCATCTGTCTGGCCGTCGTTCTGTGCCGCGGACAACGCCTGGGAGAGTTGCGTCGTGTTGCTGACGCAAACGAACGCTGCCTGCGCACGAACGCCACTTCCGAGCAGCAGCATCGCCGCCACGGCTGCGCCAAATGATCGAAAGAATCGCATGTCTGACTCCCGTTGCGTGAAGGTGTGGAGGGCGCGACCGTTTACGAGCCGCACACCCCCGTTCAGGGACAGGAAACGGGAATTGCGAGGTGGCGCGACAGCCTGGCCGAAAAATGCCGGTGCAAATCGTTCCGATTGGATCGGGTTGGACAGGGTCGACAATTCCTGTGCGTCGTCGCGCACGTCTGACCCCTCAAGCGGACTAAAAGATCGTGTCCGCAACGCGCTTGCCGCGAGCGCTATCGAACGGCGGAAGAATGCTTGTTATGCAATCCGCGTGCTGATCGATGCTGCGCGGCCGGCATACCCCACCGCCATTGCCGGGACCGGGACTTAAGGACCCTCTGATTAACCCTGCGCGGGTGTCACCCGCTCTGTCTGTTCGCAAGACAAGGCGCACTGGCGCAGGCAGGCTGGTTGCCTGTCAAGACAGCGCAACGCAGAATGGCGGACAGACAGAACGGGCCCAACGTGTTGATTTTAGACATGAGGGTGACGCCCGGAAAGCCCGCACCCCGCGACGCGCGGCTTGTCCAGGCAACCAGCCTGCACTGCGCCACGCAGCACGAGTTGCGAACTTTCTGGGTGTCATGCCACCTGCACAGGGTTAATCAGAGGGTCCTTAACGCAAATCCGGCATTTGTGGCGCGTACGCGGTTCCAGGGAACTGGACCGATTGGCGCACGACTGGCGCCAAAAGCCGACGCGAGTGCAGATCAGCGTCCGCGCAGGAAATCACTGATCTGCGCGGGGAATTTGTCAGCATCGATTGGTTTTTCGATATAGGCATCACAGCCTGCCGCGAGCGCCTTTTCGTCGTCGCCGGTCATCGCATGCGAAGTCACCGCTATGATCGGCACATTGCGCAGGTCATCCAAGCGCCGCAGCGTGCGCGCGACCTCGAGCCCGTCCATGCCGGGCAATTGCAGATCGAGCAGGATCAGGGCCGGCGAACATTTCTGTGCGGCAGCAATGCCCGTTTCGCCATCTTGTGCGACTTCAACCACATGGCCGTGCCGCTCGAGCAGAAACGTCACCAGATAGCGGTTTTGTTCGTTGTCCTCGATCACCAGGATCGGTCGGCTGTCCACTTCAGTTCCTCGCATCCAGTGGCAGCGTAACAGTAAACTGGCTTCCTTTGCCGATTTCACTCTCGGCGCGGACGTCACCGCCCAGAAGGTTGGCAAGGCGACGGCAGATCGCCAGACCCAGACCTGTGCCGTCGTGGTGACGGGTCGTGCCCGAATCAAGCTGGCGGAACGGTTCGAACAGGACGGCGAGGTCTTCGCGCTTGATTCCCATGCCGGAATCGCGGATGTGAACACTTACAAACGTCTGGTCGGACCCGCTCGAAGAGGGTTTCCGGACAAGTTCCACGCGCGTCGTGATGGTTCCGCGCTCGGTGAACTTGACGGCATTGTTGAGCAGGTTGATCAGAATCTGATCGACGCGGCGCTGATCGCTGATCATCTGTGGAAGTTCCGCTGGCACGTCGACCCGGAATTCCAGCCCTTTGTGTTGTGCCATGGGTTCGATGATATGGCCTGCGTGCACGATCGAGTCGCCAAGGTCGAACGGTTTGAACGTCACATCCATGGCGCCGGCTTCGATTTTGGAAATGTCCAGCACATCGTTGATCAGGTCCAGCAGATGACGCGCACTGCTTCGAACCATGCCGAGCTGCTTGGTCTGTTCGGCATTGATCGGCCCGGCCAGGCCCTGCAGGATGACACCGGTGAAACCGAGAATGGAATTGAGCGGTGTGCGCAACTCGTGCGACATCGTGGCAAGGAATGAGGATTTGATCTTGTCCGCTTCCTCGGCACGTTCGAGTGCGACTTCGAGTTCCTGCGTACGACGGGCTACGGTGTTTTCCAGTTGCTCGTTGAGCTTGCGCAACGAACGTTCTGCGAGTTTGCGCTGCGAGATGTCGATGGACAGCACGAAGACTCCCTCGGGCACCGGTTGACTGCGCACATCGAACCATGCGCGGCTGCCGTCCGGAAACGTGAATTCGATTTCCTCGTGCGCCGCGACCCTCGATACCAGGCTGCGCGTGAGCAGCGTGAATACGGGCGAGCTCTCGATCCCGGGCCACATGTCCGGCATCCGGCGGCCCAGCAGTTCGTCGTTGGGCCGGCGATTCTGGATGGCCGCGGCATCATTCAGATACAGGTACTCCCAATCGAAACCGATCAACTGGCAACCTTCCAGAATATTGTCCAGGGTTGTGCGGTAGCGCTCTTCGCTCCTTCGCAGCGCTTCGCCGGCCAGTTTTTGCGGAGTGATGTCGCGTGCAATCTTGGATGCGCCGACGATCCTGCCGTGCTGGTCGACGATCGGAGAAATGGATACCGAGACATCGATCTGGCGACCATCCTTGCGCACCCTCACGGTATCGAACGCGGGCACTGTTTCGCCGTCGCGGATGCGTCGGATGATTTCGCGCTCTTCATGCTCGCGCTCACGCGGAAACAGGATGAGCAGCGATTGACCGATTGCGTCATCGGCTGTGTAGCCGAAGATTCTTTCCGCCGCCGGGTTCCAGCTGGTGATGAATCCGTTGAAGTCCTTGCCAATGATCGCATCCTGCGACGATTCCACGATGGCGGCCAGCCGCGTGCGCGCTTCGTCATCATCGACAGACTGTGGTGTCGCCGGAGTGCGCCGGAAAAAGGCGAACCATTCCCACACCAGCAAGGCGCTGCTCAGAAACGCCGCCAGTGCGAGTTCGAAAACGCTGACCGGTGCGGCGCCGGAGCCGCCCCAGAGAAGGCTCGCGTGCAACATCAACCCGAGCACCAGGGCAATGAGCAGCAGAAGAGCGACGCGAATTGCGTGCTCGATCCGATAATGCACGGGCATCATCCTTTCCTCCGCGACCCGATACGCGCGCCGCCGACGCGCACGGGGAGTTTACGCTTTTTTTCGGGCGCATGATCCTGGTGTCGTCCAAGCGTACGAGTTGCGGCGTCTGCCTGAACAGCGATGGTTCGCTTTTTGACGGCCATGTAAAAACAAGCAGCCGGAACGCGCTTTCAATGATCCCTTCCGGGTACTCGGACCGACGCATGTATGTGGCGGACCAAACCGCGCCTACAATTGGCCGGATGCGCAGGGTCCCGAGACGATCCTGACGCGCGAAGACGG
Organism: uncultured Pseudomonadota bacterium; assembly: GCA_963711075.1. Taxonomy (GTDB): domain Bacteria; phylum Pseudomonadota; class Gammaproteobacteria; order Xanthomonadales; family Rhodanobacteraceae; genus Rudaea. Next base: position 350,674 of record CAVQCW010000005.1, read on the forward strand.
CAGCGATCAAACGTTCCGGGGTAGCGCACGCGTCGACAGCAACAGTGGTTGGGCAATGATGGAACGGATGTTCTACACGAATCGATGCGGTAACAGTCGATTGATTTGCGGCAAGATATACAATGCAGCATTTTTCCGAAGCCCGGCTTTGCGCCGGGCTTCGTCGTCTTGGCGACCGGCTTGACCGGGCATCGAATCGGGCACGTCGATCACGGAGCATTGCCGGGTTCGGGACAGCTTGGCGATGCGATCCATTTGCTGTTGCAGTTTGGGTGCTGTACGGCGCTTGGCGGCCGGATTGGACAGGCGACCGACGAAATCCTCAACGGCACCGCCAAAGGGGACGGAGGCAACCATCTTTGAACCCGCTACGTCCGTCCCCATTGTCGGAACGCGCACTCGGGGACGTCACATTTCGCGCCATGGTCGAAAAGACGCTCGGGCATGCGGTTGCCTTACGACCTCGCGGGGGGCGCGACGAGCGACAGCAAAAGAGTGACGCGCCACAAAAGAGCGACGGTTGAAGAATTTAATTTCCTCCGTCCTTTTTTGCCGCCTTCGCCTTTTTTCGCCAACAACCGAAACGTGACCGGGTGCTCAAGCTATCCGAGAGCTGTCGTTTTATACCGGAAGCATGGAGTCGAACCGTACCGCCGCCGACGTGGCCATCACTGCGTGTGATTTTCTCGTTCGTCGAACGAATAACCATTCAACCGACACGCGACTGTCCGTTCGGAATCGCTGCCGGGAAATGTTGTTTCGAAAATCACGGCCGGAAAATCCAGACGCCGCGTCATGTCGCGACGATGGAGTCCCTTTGCCCGGAATTCACGCGAGGACACCATGCAACACGCCACCCGGAGAAACATTCCTCTCGGCTACCTACGAGCATTTCTGATCCTGCTCGTCGTACTCCACCACGCGCTCATTGCCTACAGCACGTACGCTCCGCCACCGACGGCGACGCTGGACGTGCAGCCGTTGCTGTGGACCGCATTTCCGATCGTCGATAGCCATCGCTGGTCGGGTGCCGACCTCATCGTTGGTTTCAACGACACGTTTTTCATGTCACTGATGTTTCTCATTGCCGGCGTGTTCTCCTGGCCGAGCTTGATGCGGAAAGGCGTGGCGCGGTACATCGGTGATCGCGTGCGACGGCTGGGCGTCCCATTCGTCCTGGCGGCCGGTGTTCTGGCACCGCTCGCCTACTCCGCGAGTTGGCTCGCGAACGCAGCGCCCGCGCAAGGCGATTCATTCTGGCGTCAATGGTTGGCGCTGGGCGTGTGGCCGGCAGGGCCAGCGTGGTTCCTTTGGGTGTTGTTCGCGTTCAGCGTAATCGCTGCCGCTGCGACCGCCATGGCGCCGTCGTGGGGAACGACACTGGGCCGCATTCTCGGACGGACCGGAGAGCGCCCGATTTTGGCCTTCGTACTGCTCGTGACGGCTTCGCTGATGGTCTATTTGCCGATGACTGCCGAATTCGATCCGTCACGCTGGTTGTCGTGGGGACCGTTCTTCGTGCAGATCGACCGCGCGCCGCACTACCTGCTGTACTTCACGTTCGGGATCGGGCTGGGTGCCGCTGGAACCATGGGTGGCTTGCTGCGGCCGGACGGACGGCTTGCGCGACGCTGGCCGCTGTGGGTGATGTTCGCCTTCGTCGCCTGGGCGATCGCGACAGGTTCCGTGATCGCATTGATCTCCGGGCTGATGCACGGTCACTCCAATCCGGGTCTGGTCGTGTTCTGCAATTTCATGTTCACGCTTTCCTGCGCCGCGTCGTCGTTCGCATTCATAGCGCTCTTTATGCGTTTCGCAACGACATCGCGGCGCATGCTCGACAGCCTCAGCGACAATTCCTACGGGATCTACCTGCTGCACTACGCCTGCGTCACGTGGCTACAGTTCGCACTTTTGCACACGGACCTGCCAGGAGTTGCAAAAGCAGCTCTTGTCTTCGCTGGTGCGTTGGCGGCGAGTTGGAGCCTGGCATCGACACTGCGGAAGATTCCGGCGGTCGGTCGATCGGTCTGAGAACGGGGCCAGATTCGCTTCCTGTGACACATTACATACGGCTGCAAGTGAACCCGACCCCGTTTCCTTACCCACGCGTGCACTTTGACATGGATCAACTCATACCGAATTTCGGATGGTTAGTATCACAACAAATACGTCAGGAGATTCATTCATGCCCGCAAACGCGCATCGCACCAGGACGATGGCGGCAGTTGTGGCACTGTTGTGTTCTTTGCTGACTGCGCCAATTGCCGGGAACTGCGGCAGCGACGAAGGCAATACCAGCGTCCATCCGGCGGTGTCGTACGGTCTGCCGGACGTCGGTGACGAATTGGCACCACAGGCACCGGCTGCCCCAATCTCGCCAGCGGCACCACTCGCGAACGGAGCAAGGGTGCTTTGGTTCGTGCCCTCCGATCACGATGCGTCGATAACCTGCCTGTCGTTGATGAATGCGGCGCCGGCGCAGCAAACCGTGCAGTTGGACGGCTACTCGCTTGCCGGAGTCTTGTCGGGGACGTGGTCGATCAACGTACCGGCAAAGTCTTTCGTGCGCGCCTGTTCGGACTCAATCGTTTCCTCACCCCCGCCGAGTTGGAGCGCATTGGTCATCGTCAATTTCACCGACTTCGTCAATTATGTGAAGGCGACGCGGTTGAGTCCCTAAACTGCTGTAAATCCCGGTGGGAAGTAGCCACCGCTTCGTTTTCGGTAAAGTGACGTTGCGACACGATCATTTTCCCGAGGAGACGAAGCGATGGCTGGATATGAGGTTAGCGTAGGTGCGGATTTGCTGCCAGGGTTGTTGGCAGGCCAGGACGGATTGGCGAAGCTGGTGGAGACGGTGTTGAACCAGGTTTTGCAGGCGCAGATCAGCGAGGCGCTCGGGGCGGACCGGCACGAGCGCAGCGAGGATCGGGCTGGTTACCGCAACGGCACGCGCACGCGCACGCTGTACACGCGCGTGGGGCCGGTGACGTTGCGGGTGCCACAGACGCGCGAGGGCGGATTTTCGACGGAGATCTTCGCGCGCTATCAGCGCAGCGAGCAGGCGTTTGTGCTGGCGTTGATGGAGATGGTGGTCAAGGGCGTGTCCACGCGCAAAGTGTCGGCGATCACCGAGGAGCTGTGCGGGGCGAGTTTTTCCAAGTCGACGGTGAGTGCGCTGTGCGCGGGACTGCAACCGCGCGTGGACGCGTTCAACGAGCGCCGGCTCGACGGGGAGTTTCCGTTCGTGCTGGTCGATGCGTTGTTCATCAAGAGCCGCGACGGCGAGCGCGTAGTGCTGCGCGCGGCCTTGGTGGTGTCGGGGGTTGATGCCGGCGGCAACCGGCAGATTCTTGGCGTGCGTATTGGCGATACCGAGAGCTATACGACGTGGGACGAGACGTTCCGCTGGCTCAAGCAACGTGGGCTCAAGGGTGTGCAGTACGTCATCTCCGACGATCATGGTGGACTGACCAAGGCCGTGGCCAAGCACTTCCAGGAGGCGAGCTGGCAACGCTGCCAGGTGCACCTGATGCGCAACGTGCTGGGCAGTTGCAGTGCGCGCGTGCGCGCCGACGTCGCTGCTGCGGTGAAGTTGGTGTTCAACGCGCCCGATCGCATCGAAGCCAAGCGTCGTCTGGATGAGTTTGCCGAGCGCTTTGCCAAGACGGCAGCGAAATCGGTGGCTTGCCTGCAAGCCGGTTTCGAGGACGCGATGACGGTCATGGAGCTGCCGGAGAAGTATCGCAAGCGCCTGCGCAGCACGAACATGCAGGAGCGCTTGAACGAGGAAATCCGCCGCCGCGAGCGGGTGATCCGCATCTTCCCGAACGACGCCTCGGCGTTGCGTCTGATCGGCGCACTGCTGGCCGAGCAGAACGAGGTTTGGCAGGAGCGACGCTACCTGGACATGGATCAGTTCAACGAATGGAAGCTGGCCAGAGCGAACGCCAACGCGCTCGACCCAGCAATTTCACGCGCTGCCTGAAGAGCTGATTTATACGTTTAAACAAGCAATAGCAAAGAGCCGAAGCGAAGAGAATTTACAGCAAATTTTGGACTTGACTGGCGACGCTTCCCCCGGGCGTGCAGATCGATGGTTTCGTCGTCAATACCGGCACCACCACAGTGTTCGATCCGCGCGTCTCGTTCAATGCGATGATGCCGCTGCAATTCAGGCCCGACGTCGCCACAACGACGGTCGTGCAATTTACGCCGCAGGACAACGACGTCAACGCCACCTGCCTCTTCCTGTATAACACCTCCGCGGTCGCTGCAACCGCCCAGATACGCGGCTACGACCAGGGTGTGCTCGGCTACATTTCCAACATCGCTCTCGCCGCTGGCGCCATGGTGCGCGCATGCTCGGATTCCCTCGCCGCGACTCCTCCGCCGAGCTGGGCCGCGATGCAGATCGTGAATTTTACGGATTTCTCTCAGCGCGCCGAGATTACGTTGCCGCCCTTCGTCAAGGTCGAGGGGTATGTTCTGTGGAACGGTGCTACCGGTGTCGTCGATCCGCGGGCAACCGACAGCAATTTTCTCCGGCTGCGGATCGAGTCGAACCCGGAGTATGACAATATTTTCGCCGATGGATTTGATTGACGAATCAACGGCGTCTTCGCGAGAACGGTTCAGCTTCACTTCTTGTAACGCATTCATACGGTTGTAGGTGAACCCGATCCTGTTTCCGTGACCTTGTTTCTACGCTTGGGATTCTCACTCTAGCCATCTCGTTTCGAAGCACTTGCCTTGAGCAGAAGACTGACGGTCCTGCGATGGTTCTCGATGAGGGCCTTAGCCTCGGGCTTGAGATCAATCTTGGGAACTGCCTCCCAAAAGTCCAACGAGTCTTTCGCAAGCTCAAGCGCGGTTCGCACCTTGCATCCCCTCCCGGGTTGCCGACGCAGGGAGAAATCGGCTCCGAGACGAAGCAGGACCTCAACGAGTTCGGCTCTGCCAAAGTGAGCGAACCGCATCAGTGCGGACAATCCGGTGTCACTCACGGCATTCAAGTCGGCACCGAATTGAGCCAGCAGTTCTATGACCGAAGGCTCGCTCGCATAGAACAGGGGCGTGAAGTCTCGCTCGATTCGCTTGTCAACCGGCGACCGGTAAGTGATTCGTTCATTCGCGCTCGCGCCCAGAGCCAGCAAAGTTCGAATCGAGTGAATGGCGCCGGACTGGCACGCCGCTCGCATCGCCGTATTGCCGTGTCTGGGATCGACACCAATCGACGCACCGGACGCAACCAGTCGCGCTACCTCGTCCGCATCGTCGGCAGAGATCGCCTTCAGCAGAGCGTCGCGCAATGCAAAGTCCACAACTGGTTCCTGTTCGACGATTTGGCGAGCACCAGAAGCCGATTTGAACTCAACGGCTTGGCTAAGCGGCTATGCGTCCGGGGCCTTGCACTTGTCGCGGAACACTTTGAGTGGGATGTCGCCCAAACCGGTGATTCTCCCATCGGCATACGTCAGCGATATCCTCATCGTGGCCGGCGAACCGGTGAAGAATATGACAACACCATCTCCGTAGCTCGTGTTCTCCTTCGGGTAGAGGCTTACCGACGGGAATTCATCACCCACGTTGTAGTGAATCGCAACGCCCGGCTTCCTTTTCAGGAATTCCTTGATTATCGCTTTCATCCTCCCGTCCGGAGCGCGTTCGTATGTCGCCAGGGCGATGGCGCTCGCCTGCTTGATCTGTTCATCAACCCCCAGTTCATCAAACGGCCTGCCGCCCTCACGGATCGCGTCGGTAGTGGACAGTGCATCGTTTGCGGCAAGGCTGGAGATCTGTCTGTGGACGGCGTCGTCCATTCTGGACCTCACAAGCGGAGAAACGTACAAGGCGGCGAGATACCAAATCGCAATGAACGCAACACCGAACCCACCGCCAAAAAACAGACCCTCAACAAACTTCTTCAACATGGCAGCTCCCATCCGCATAGCGCCTGAGTTTACTGACGGCTATCGCGATGCATTTCAGTCTGGCATATCCGATCCGCAGCCGCGATCGCAAACGCATTTTGATCGCGGCGTCGGGGGCACGTACGACGCGTGGCAACGCATTGACCCGCTCACTTTCACGTCAATCGTACCGCAACCCCGGCTCGCACGGTGTTGAGAGAACGAGTTCAGCTTCACTTCTTGTAACCCATTCATACGGTTGTAGGTGAACCCGATCCTGTTTCCGGTCCGGGCTATTGATCAATAGCAACGCCTTCGTAATCCCCTGATTTGAATGCATTCAATATTTGCCGCTCGATCAAAAGCGCTTGCTGGAATTCCAGTCAAGTCCAAAATTTGCTGTAAATTCTCTTCGCTTCGGCTCTTTGCTATTGCTTGTTTAAACGTATAAATCAGCTCTTCAGGCAGCGCGTGAAATTGCTGGGTCGAGCGCGTTGGCGTTCGCTCTGGCCAGCTTCCATTCGTTGAACTGATCCATGTCCAGGTAGCGTCGCTCCTGCCAAACCTCGTTCTGCTCGGCCAGCAGTGCGCCGATCAGACGCAACGCCGAGGCGTCGTTCGGGAAGATGCGGATCACCCGCTCGCGGCGGCGGATTTCCTCGTTCAAGCGCTCCTGCATGTTCGTGCTGCGCAGGCGCTTGCGATACTTCTCCGGCAGCTCCATGACCGTCATCGCGTCCTCGAAACCGGCTTGCAGGCAAGCCACCGATTTCGCTGCCGTCTTGGCAAAGCGCTCGGCAAACTCATCCAGACGACGCTTGGCTTCGATGCGATCGGGCGCGTTGAACACCAACTTCACCGCAGCAGCGACGTCGGCGCGCACGCGCGCACTGCAACTGCCCAGCACGTTGCGCATCAGGTGCACCTGGCAGCGTTGCCAGCTCGCCTCCTGGAAGTGCTTGGCCACGGCCTTGGTCAGTCCACCATGATCGTCGGAGATGACGTACTGCACACCCTTGAGCCCACGTTGCTTGAGCCAGCGGAACGTCTCGTCCCACGTCGTATAGCTCTCGGTATCGCCAATACGCACGCCAAGAATCTGCCGGTTGCCGCCGGCATCAACCCCCGACACCACCAAGGCCGCGCGCAGCACTACGCGCTCGCCGTCGCGGCTCTTGATGAACAACGCATCGACCAGCACGAACGGAAACTCCCCGTCGAGCCGGCGCTCGTTGAACGCGTCCACGCGCGGTTGCAGTCCCGCGCACAGCGCACTCACCGTCGACTTGGAAAAACTCGCCCCGCACAGCTCCTCGGTGATCGCCGACACTTTGCGCGTGGACACGCCCTTGACCACCATCTCCATCAACGCCAGCACAAACGCCTGCTCGCTGCGCTGATAGCGCGCGAAGATCTCCGTCGAAAATCCGCCCTCGCGCGTCTGTGGCACCCGCAACGTCACCGGCCCCACGCGCGTGTACAGCGTGCGCGTGCGCGTGCCGTTGCGGTAACCAGCCCGATCCTCGCTGCGCTCGTGCCGGTCCGCCCCGAGCGCCTCGCTGATCTGCGCCTGCAAAACCTGGTTCAACACCGTCTCCACCAGCTTCGCCAATCCGTCCTGGCCTGCCAACAACCCTGGCAGCAAATCCGCACCTACGCTAACCTCATATCCAGCCATCGCTTCGTCTCCTCGGGAAAATGATCGTGTCGCAACGTCACTTTACCGAAAACGAAGCGGTGGCTACTTCCCACCGGGATTTACAGCAGTTTAGGGACTCAACCGGAATTCCGCAGGTGCCGATGCGGATTCTTGTACAATGTTTCGATAATCACCGTAACCGCATAGACCTAGTAGCAAGCAGGAGTGCGTGACCAACATGCTGGTGCTCGAACAATCCATGCCCATATCGCAGGCGACGAATTTCCATGCATATTTGTCAGCTTCGCTCCCGGAGAAACGGCCATAGCCTTCATGGTTCATAAGCTCCGCCAACGCTGAAATGGCATATGGATTTTGTGTTTGAAGAATAGTGGTCAGCTCATCCTGCCGCTCTTGGGGTGAAAGTGCAGCAGCTGTTTCAGTAAACCTGATGGCCGCAGATAGGGGGTCGCCGTGGGCAGCAGCGTCTTGTCGTTTCGCCATAAAATCAGCAACTGAGTCCTTTCCGGATGCGGCTAACTCTTGGCACCTGTTGAAAAATGTCTGAAAGGTAATGTCAGGAATTGGGGGCATTCCTTTTTTTTTGCGAATCTCGTTCGACACTCTTCCATCTTCAAGAAGTAATGGATTGCTGACTAGCGGAAAACATTCCCAAAGCGCCTGCGCATACAGGCCTTCGGCAATGGCATCACCTTGGTCTGCTGCTGACTTAAGTGTGTCAATGACGTTATTGAGACTTTTCGCATGCTCATAGATATCGTAATAATCGCTTCGCGCGGAATCGGGAGCGCGGCTCCCGGAGACTTTAGATTTGGCACTACGATCCACGTTTGCAGGGAGGTCGGTGGCTCCTGATGCAGTGGTTTTAGGGGTTGACGGGCTGGAGGGGGAATAAAGAGGTTGCGTCAGGTTTCTCGCAAGCAGATATAGCCCAGCAGCAACCACGATGCAGGATATCGCGACAATAAATACGATTCGGCTCGGTCTTAGGCGTTGCACGTCAAATTACTCCGATATTCGAATGCAGCCGGGTGTAGACGTATCAGCGACCCGCCGCTTCGCGTTGATGAATCCAACCCCGTTTCCCGCAACAATATTGTGGGCGACCCTGCTGTTCTCATGGTCTGTCAAACAAGTAGCGTCGGACGATCGGCGCCAACCACTTGACGACATCGGCACGACTCATCGTCACCAACGGCGGCAATTCGAGTATGAATCGAGCGTAAGCGAAACCGAGGAACAATCCGTTGATCAGTGCGGCACGCGTCGCCGATTTCGAGTTCACCCCGGCGGCTGACAGCGTTGGGCCAGGTTGCGTGGACCAGATCGTGCGCATGCGTTCTGCCGCACGCTTGTTGGTTGCCGCGGTGCGCAGCAGGGCCCGCAGGATGTCATCTTCCTGCCAGCGATCCAGAAAATGCTCCACCAGCACGACCCCGACCATTTCGCGCGGGACACCACGCAACTCGGGAAGGCGCAAGTCGATATCTGCCGCCGCCACGAACAGCCCCTGTTTGTCGGTGAAGTAACGCATGACCAAGCTCGGGTCGATGCCGGCGTCCGCGGCGATCGCACGGATCGTTGCGCGCTCGTAACCATCGCTCGCAAAACGCTGGCGCGCGGCAGCAAGAATCCTTGCGCGCGTGGCTTCGCCCTGCTGTGCCCTGCTCAGCTTGCTGGCTTTCATGCTTCGATTGTGCACTTAGTCAACACTTGTTGACAATAGTCCGGCGATGGTTCTATTATGTCAACATCTGTTGACCAACACGCGTTCACAATGGGAGCCATGCACATGCCGTCGTCCGGAATCCAGACATCCGGCACGCGCCACCGCCACCAGCCCAAGCAGGCTTCGCCGGATGCGTTCGGTGCCTTGCATGAAATCGCACGCGAGCATTTCGACGGTCTAAAAATGGACGACCTGACCCCGACAGTTGGCGATGTGCGAACCGATCCGACGAAAAAACACGCCCGCAATGCGACAACCGTGCTGAATGAATTGAGCAAGATCACGCTCGACTTGCTCGCGTTGCACGGCCACATGAGGCCGGAACGGCCATGAGGATCGTCATCAATGGCGCTGGTATCGCCGGTACCACGCTCGCCTGGTGGTTGTGCAAGTCCGGCCATGACGTGCTGCTGGTCGAACGGTCTACGCAGTTTCGGCGCGGCGGCTACGCGATCGACTTCTGGGGCGTCGGTTACGACATCGCGGAAAAGATGGGCTTGCTCCCGCAAATCCTGGCGCTGGGTTACCAGGTGAAGGAGATGCGCTACGTCGATGGTCGGGGTCGGACGCGCGGCGGCTTTCCCGTCGACGTGTTCGCCCGAATGACACGCAATCGCTATACCCAACTGCGGCGCACCGACCTTGCGGCGACGATCTATGCCGCGCTGGACGATCGGGTCGACATGATTTTCGGCGATTCCATCGCGGAGATCGACGAACGCGGCGATTGCGTACGGGTCGGTTTCGAGCAGGCCGCGCCGCGCGAGGCCGATCTGGTGATTGGCACCGACGGATTGCACTCGCGAGTCCGCGAGCTCGCTTTTGGAGCTCAGGGAAATTTCGAGGTCCCGCTCGGCTACCACGTCGCTGCCTTCGAGATCGAAGGCTACCGGCCGCGCGACGATCTCGTCGCAGTCAGCCACGCCGTTGCGGGCAGGCAGATCACGCGCTTGTCCATGCGCGACGACAAGACGTTGTTCCTGTTTGTGTTCCACGACGAGTACCTGCACGCAAGCACGGCCTCGAACATCAGCGAACGCAAGACGCTGCTCAAGAACGCGTTCGCCGACGTCGGCTGGGAAACCCCGCGCATACTCGATGAAATGAAGGATGTCAGTGACTTCTATTTCGACCGCGTCAGCCAGATCCGCGTGGACGACTGGACCCGCGGCCGGGTTGCCTTGATCGGCGACGCAGCGGCCTGCGTCTCGTTGCTGGCCGGCGAAGGAACGGGATTGGCGATGGCCGAAGCCTACGTGCTTGCGGGCGAACTGCACGCCTGCAAGGGCAACCATCGCGAGACATTTGCGCGATGGCAAGCACGCATGCGGCCATTCCTGGAAGCCAAGCAGCGCACAGCCGCGAAATTCGCGTCTTCGTTCGCGCCCCGAACGACCTTCGGCGTCGCGTTTCGCGACCGCGTCAGTCAACTGTTGCGGATTCCGTTCTTCGCGAACTGGCTGGTCGGACGCGCCGTGCGCGACGATATCAATCTGCCCGACTACAACTTCCACCAGTGACCAGGAGAAAGCCATGCCGTTGACTACTGTCGATACCGATGTGCTGATCGTGGGCGCCGGACCTGTCGGTCTGTTCCTGGCCAACGAATGCGCGCGTCGCGGCTTGCGCTGGCGGCTGGTGGAAACCCATTCGTCGCAATCGAAACACTCCAAGGCGCTCGCCATCTTCCCACGCACGCTGGAAATCTTCGACATGGCGGGACTTGCCCGGCCGTTCCTCGAAGCAGCCAATCGGGTCACGTCGATCAAGGTGACGACGCGCGAACATACGCTCGCCCAATTGCCATTCGCGCCGGACAACAGCGCGTATCCGTTCGTTGCCATGGTTCCGCAGGATCTGACCGAACGCCTGCTGGTGGAGGCGCTCGCCCGCAAGGACGGCGTGGTGGAATACCAGACCTCGTTTATCGATGCCACTCTGCATGACGACTTCGTGAAGGTTACGGTGGACAACAATGGCGAGCGTGAGACATTCACCGCGGCATTCGTGGTGGGCTGCGACGGTGCGCACAGCACGGTGCGCGAGTTGCTGCAACTACCGTTCGAGGGCGGCGAATACCGCTCGCGATTCATGTTGGCCGACATCGAGACCGACACGACCCTGCCCGCAGCGGAGATGCAGTTGTGTCCGAACAGAAAGGGGCCGCTGGCGATCTTTCCGATGAGCGCTACGCGTCGTCGTATCGTGGCGATGATTGATCAACCGGAAGGCGATGCGCCCTCGCTGGATCTGGTGAACCGGTTGCTTGCCGAACGCGTGCCCGCCGGGATCAAGGCGCTCGCCCTTCACTGGAGTGGCTACTTTTACATCCACCACCGCCAAGTCACATGCATGCGGCAAGGACGCATGTTCGTCGCGGGGGATGCCGCCCACATACACAGTCCCTTCGGCGGCCAGGGGATGAATACGGGATTGCAGGATGCCTGGAACCTGGTCTGGAAACTCGATCTGTTCCTTCGGGGCCACGGTAACGAGGCCTTGCTGGACAGCTACAACGACGAGCGCATTCCTGTGGTCAAGGGCGTAGTCGAAACCACGGACCACCTGACCCGTGCCATGGGTACACCGAATCGCCTGGCCGAAGCCTTGCGTGACGTCGTGATCCCCATGGTCTCCCGGCTCGCGCCGTTTCAACATGCGCTGGTACAACGGCTCTCGGAACTGGGCATCGACTACCACGGCAGTCCGATCGTGGAAGGTGCCGGCAATCGTTACATTGACGATTCGATGCGGGGCGGCACAGGCATTTGCAGCCGCTACCTGTTGCTGCTGGATAGAAACGCGTCGGCGCCGGTCATGAACGCGACCAGGCGGCTCGCCGACACCTTCGCGGCGCTGGTCGAACTGCGGCCGACGGAACACCACGGCGTTACCCTCGTTCGGCCCGACGGCTACGTGGCGTTCGCCGCCGCGAACGACAACGTCAAGGCACTGGAGTCCGTGCACACGCTGCTGGACATGCAGACCTCGGCCTGAAAGAACTCGTATTCGAAATCGGAATCTCTTGCCGCGGGTCCGATATTCCGGCACTGGCTGGAAGGATCGTCGATTCGAAACGGCATTCTTGTTAGGGACCCTCTGATTAACCCCGTGCAGGTGGCATGACACCCAGAAAGTTCGCAACTCGTGCTGCGTGGCGCAGTGCACGCTGGTTGCCTGGACAAGCCGCGCGGCGCGGGGTGCGGGCTTTCTGGGCGTCACCCTCATGTCTAAAATCAACAGGTTGGGCCCGTTCTGTCTGTCCGCAATACTGCGTTGCACTGTCTTGACACGCAACCAGCCTGCCTGCGCCAGTGCGCCTTGTCTTGCGAACAGACAGAGCCGGTGACACCCGCTCAGGGTTAATCAGAGGATCCTTCGGTAACGAGGTTGTACGTGTACGGATGAGCAAAGGTTGGTTTGGACTGGTTTTCCTCGCAATTGCTGGAACGGCCTTCGGCGCCTCACCTTGGCACGTCAAACCGGTGCCGGAAATCGTCCATCGCGATGTGCACTTTTCCGACCGCGGCGCCGATCTCGCCGGCACGGTGTACGAACCGCGCACCGGGGCGCACCTGCCGGCGGTCGTCGTGTTGTGGGGCGCCGAAGTGCCAACGCGCAAGTTTGCACTCTACCGGCATCTCACCGAAGGGCTGCCCGCGATGGGCATCGCGGTGCTTGTCTTCGACCGGCGCGGCAGCGGCGCTTCCACTGGAACCATGCATGGTTCCGCCTACCAGCTTCTCGCAGACGATGGCGTGGCTGCAGCAAAGTTCTTGGCCCGCGATCCGCGCATCGATCCGCACCGGATCGGCTACTGGGGTCTCAGCCAGGGCGGCTGGCTCGCTGTGCTGGCCGCGAGCAAGGACCCGCAGGCCGCGTTCGCGGTGTCGGTTTCCGCTCCGCTGGTCACGCCGGCCGAGCAGATGGATTTCGCAGTGTCAAACCTGCTCACAGTCCACGGTTACACGCACAACGACATCACGCAGGCCATCACCGTCCGTCACGCATGGCAAGGATTCCTGCGCGGCAACGATTCTTACACCACTGCGCTGGCGTCGATCAAGCGCGCCCAGTCACGACCGTGGTTCAAACTGGAGTTCATGCCTGACACAGCCGAGTTCACCCGCGAACCCGTGAACAAGGCATGGAAGAAGGACATGGATTACGACCCGCTGCGCATCGCCAAACGAGTCACTGTCCCGACCTTGTTCCTCTATGGCGGCGCGGATCCCTGGGTGCCGGTTGCGCGCTCCGTGCAGCGTCTGCAATCGCTGGTTAGCCAGCACCCGAACCTCGAATACCGGGTGATCGCAGATGCCGACCACACTATGATGCTGCCCAGAAAAACCACCATGGCGTTCGATCAGCAGACCTTGCTCGACGAAGTGCCGCAGGCGCCGGCCTACTTCATGTTGCTGGCGAGCTGGATCGAACGACACGCGCACTGAACGGAAACAAGCGCCATGCCGACTTATCGCATCACTGAAAACATTGCGGCGTCCGCCGCCAGAGTCTGGGAACCGCTAAGTAACGTGCTTGGATGGCCGCAATGGCTGCCGACGGTGACGGCCATCACGCCACTCGGCGTCAGCAAACTGGAAATCGGCGCGCGCTTCCGCGTGTTGCAAGCCAAGCTTCGTCCGGCAATATGGGAAGTCGTGTCCGTCCGCGAAGGCGAAAGCTTCGTCTGGCAGGCTGGTTCGCCCGGCCTCGCCATGCGCGCCAGCCATGTCATCGAACCGAGCGGGCTGGAAAACTGCTGCAAGCTTACCCTTGAGTTCACCTTCTCCGGCCCACTGTCGCCGCTCGCCGGCCTGCTCGCCGGACGGCTCACGCGACGTTATATCGCCACCGAAGCCGCTTCGCTCAGGGCCATTGCAGAAGCTGCGGGCGCCCCATCGCGACGCGGAGCGGCGTAGCGAAGCAATCCCTGCTCAATCGGGCCACCCGCAGCTTTCCGGGCTGATTCGGGAAAACGGTGAATTTTCCCTCTGCGGGAGTGTCACAAGCTTGCCGCCGACACCGTCTTGATCCCTCAAAGGCGGCGAAATGCCGGAGCACTGACGGCAATGACGGAAAATCGAGCGGACATCTTCCAACAGCAACGTCCAAGATTGTATGGGATTGCCTACCGCATGCTCGGCTCGAAGCACGACTGCGAGGACATGCTGCAGGAAGCGTACCTGCGCTGGCACCAGGTCGACGGCGAACGCATCGCCTCGCCGATGGCGTGGTTGACGACGGCAGTTACGCGCCTGTGCATCGATCGGTTGCGTGCCTCGCGCACGCACCGCGAAGCGTATGTCGGACCGTGGCTGCCCGAGCCACTCGTCGAACAACAATTCATCGCCCCGGATCGCTCCACGGAGATCGCCGACGACTTGTCCGTTGCGTTCCTGGTCGTGCTCGAACGACTCGCACCGGAAGAACGCGCCGCATTTCTGATGCACGATGTATTCGATTGCGAGTACACCGAAATCGCGCACACACTCGGCAAGACCGAAGCCAATTGCCGTCAGATCGTGCACCGGGCGCGTGAACGCGTGCGCCGGGATCGCCCGCGCTTCCACGTCACCGAAGTGGCGCACATGCGGATTCTGGAGCGATTTATCGCCGCTGCGCATTCCGGTGACCCCGATGAACTGCGCGATCTGCTGGCAGCCGATGCCACGTGGACGTCGGATGGTGGCGGCAAGACCAAGGCCGCACTCAAGGTCGTGCATGGCGCAGAACGCGTCGCACGTTTCGCGCTCGGCGTATGGGCTCGCTATCTGCATCGGCTCACGCGACACGTCGTATCGATCAACGGCAAGCCGGGGTTGCTGATGTGCCTCGACAACGATCCGGTTTTGGTGATCTCGATCGACACAGACGGAACCCGGATTCTTGGCGTTTACACCGTGCTCAATCCCGAAAAGTTGAGAGGTATCGCGATTCCGTTGCGCGAAGTTCGTTGAGATTTGTCACAACTCGACGCTTTTCGCCGTCAGCCAATGTCAGCGACACATCGTGAATCGCGATCTCACCCTGCGACATGCCTATCGACGGCGCAAAAGCCGATGCAAAAAACTGACACGCCCCCTGCTCTTCCCGATCGAGACGATGTCGGCACACATGAGACACGAACACCGGTCAGGTGATCGCACCAACGAGATATCAACCAAGGAGTTCACCATGCAACGATTGAATTACATGAAAGTCTCACCCGAAGCACTGCAGTCCATGCTCGGCCTGGAAACCTATCTCGCGAAAAGCAGCATCGAGCATTCGCTTCTGCATCTGGTGAAGATGCGCGCATCGCAGATCAACGGCTGCGCTTACTGTCTGGACATGCATTCCAAGGATGCGCGCGCCGAAGGCGAGACCGAGCAACGCCTGTACACGCTCAACGCCTGGCGCGAGACACCGTTCTTCTCACCACGCGAGCGCGCGGCGCTGGAATGGACAGAGACGCTGACCCTGATCGCACAGACGCATGCGCCCGACGACGTGTACGCTCAAGTGCGTTCGGAACTGTCCGAGCAGGAACTGGCGGACCTCACGCTGGCCATCGTCGCGATCAACGGCTGGAACCGCATCGCCATCGGTTTCCGCACCGAAGTCGGCACGTATGAGCCGCGAAAGCGCCGTTCCGCATAGACGCTGGCATCAGGTTCGGCACTATCGCAGTCGAATCGAGGCCGCGCCTGCTTCCCTTGCGGCCTCGGCTGGTTTCGTTCCAGTTCGCGTGTGATCGTCGACGGCGAACGACCCAACATCCGTGCAATTGCACGACAGCCGCTGCCTCGCCGACGTTCGATCAGGATTACCGCCCGCTCTACCGCACTCAGATGAAGATATCGTTTGTCCATCGCAACACCTTGACCCGTCCAAGGTGTTGCACTTGAAGGTTGAGTCTAAGCTTCTTGTCACGCATTCATACGGCTGTAAGTGAACCTGGCCCCGTTCTCGCGCCGAAGCGGAGAGTGGTTTGCAGCGCAAAGACCGTATCGAAGATTCGTTGCACTCACTGAATCGAAAAGTTGTCGACGTAGAATCCCGGGAAACTTCCCGAGGAATCGCTCTGGAAAGCGAATCGCAGACGGACAATGTTTCCAGCGTAGGCCGACAGATCGGCTTGGACAGCCTGCCAGCCGAGCGCTGCCTGATGGCCGCCCCACGCGGGTTTGCCGGCGATCATCAGCGGATAGGATGGGATGACGCTCGTAACGACCGAATACGTCGTGCCGCCGTCAATGCTGATCATCAGGTCTGCGCCATCGAACGTGGATCCCTCGGTATCGACCCACATCCGGAATATGGCCATTGGGTTCGTCACGCCGGTGAGGTCGATTGCGGGCGAGGTAGCGGTCGTTAAGGCCCAAGTGTCGCTGTCGTTGTAGTTGGTCGCGATCTGCGTACCGAGGCAATTGGTTCCGGCGAACGCCGTGGCGGGACCGACATTCTGCGGAGTGCCGCACTGCCAGTCGCCGGTAAGCGTCCAATCGCTCGGACAAATCTCGAAGTCGGTCGCGTAGACCGTGAGCGGATCAAACCCGGCCGCGAAAATGCGATCCAGTTCCACGGCACCCAGATCGCAGGCATGGTTTTGCGGGCGTGGCGCGCCGCGCTGATCCGTCGTCACGGTACAGTCTGCCGGCGGTTGCGCATCGACCGCCGCGCTGGCGTAGGCGGGAAGCATGGTCTGTGTCGGGCCACCATTGTCGGCGAGCGCGCCCAGTCGCGGGTCGGTATCGAGGATGGACTTGGTCAAATTCGGCGCGTTCGAACCGCCATCGGCGAGCAGATTGTACGCCCCCGTTATTTCCTGTCCGCTCAAGTTGTTTGCGTCGAGCGGGTTGGAGTACACGCTGCCCGTGGTAACCAGCGAAATGCTGCCGCCCGGGCCCGAGTTATAGGTACGTACCGCGTTGGGTGATGCGGCATTGTCGGCGATCGTGACATTGGTCAGATTCACCGTCACCGTCACCGGCGCGCTGTCCGATCCGGAGCGATCGCCATTGCGCACCGCATCAATCGCCGACGCGTAAGTCGGATCGCTATTGCCGACAAACGTGCTGTTGGTCAGGCTGAAAACGACGTTGCCGGGAAGGCCATCGTCGTTGCTGACCCATGATTGCACCAGGATTGCTCCGCCGTCGCTCGACGCGTTCTGATAGAACGTCGAGCCATCGATGCTGGCCCCGCCACCGTACGGAATCGAAATCGCGCCGCCCCAATTGCCCGCAGTGTTGTTCGACAACGTGCAGGCGCTCATCGTCAGCGCGGACGTCCCGGTGATATTCACTGCGCCGCCAAACGAGTCGGCATGATTGCCGTTCATCGTGCAGTGGTCGACGATCAGTTGCGTGTGTTCGTCCACATAGATCGCGCCGCCGGCGTTGCCGGATTGGTTGCCGTTCTCCAGATCGAGATTCTGCAGTGTGATCGTCGCTGGGCTACCGGCGGAAGCGCCCGGGCCAACCTTGAACAGGCGGAACATCGAAGCACCGCTATCGCGCCGGATAATGGTGTACGGGCTGGCCGCTCCCGCGATCGTGACGGATTTCGTGACATCCAGTTCGCCTGATGTCAGCGTCACCGTGTTTACGCCGGCTGCGAACACGATGCTGTCGCCGTCGATCGCATCGAGCAGGGCCTGACGCAGCGTGCCGGTACCCGAGTCGCCGCCGGTGGTGATGGTGAGCGTATTGGCTTGAGCCGCAAAACAATGTGCGATCAGGGCAATGGCGAGCAGGGAAAGCGAAGCCAGACGAGACATGGGACTCCCTTGATCAGAACCGGTCACCCGCGAACTTACCATGTCCTGGCAGGGATTTGAGGCGCGAACGAACGAGGTCAGGTTCACTTGTTGTGACGCATTCGTACGGCTGCAAGTGAACCTGATCCCGGTTCCTCGGTCCTGTGGACCGCTGCGACGAGCCGCGGTATCTTGATGCGCAACGTGGCAACCGCTGCTCACCTCAAGCGTTGGGCAGATAGACAACGGAGACGCGCGTGTCTGGAAAAAAGCGAGTACTGGATCGCGCATCTGCGCAGGCCTACTACGACCGATTCGGGAAGAAGCAAGACAGCCAGGGCTTCTACGAAGACCCCGCGCTCGACGACCTGGTCGCCCATGCGAGCTTCCCGGCTGCTCGGCGTGTATTCGAGTTTGGCTGCGGCACCGGAAAATTTGCCGATCGTCTTCTGCAGAAGTACTTGCCTTCCACCGCGAGTTATCTCGGTTACGATGTCAGCCCTGTCATGGTCGAACTCGCGAAACACCGGCTTGCAGCGTACGGCGAACGAGCGCAGGCGGTCTTGTCCGATGGCGACGTTGCGTTTCCTGTCGCCGATCGCTCGGTCGATCGCGTAGTCTCCAACTACGTTCTGGATCTGCTCTCAGAAGCAGATATCGAGCGCTTCTTCGCGCAGGCGCATCGGGTGATGATGCCCGGTGGCATGGTCTGTATCGCAAGCCTTGCACGAGGCATCAACGTTCGATCGCGCATCGTGGCATCTCTATGGATGTCGGTATTTCGGGTTAGCCCCTCCCTGGTTGGCGGCTGCCGCCCGATTCAACTGGATGCCTTTGTGAATCCGCAGCAATGGCAGGTTGTGCACCAATCAGTTGTGACGCCTTTTGGCGTGCCATCGCAAGTATTGATCCTGGAGAACAAACGCGCGATCAACAACGGACCGGAGCCGATGGTGCATCCGGAATAGAGCAAAAGAGGCGTCAAACAACGAACGGGGTCAACAACGAACGGAGCCAGGTTCACTTCTTGTGGCGCATTCATACGGCTGCAAGTGAACCTCGCCCCGTTTCCTCCGGTCGCGCGAAAATGGTTGGTAATATGCGGGAGTCTGGAGTTTCCTCCTCGACACTTGCAGAGTAATGAAATGTACCGATTCTTTATCCTGCTGGCATGCGGGCCACTTGCCACAATCGCGCTTGCGTCCGCTTCGGATGCCAGCGCGCAGAGCCGCTCGAAGCACACGGTCACCGAATATGTGTTGCGCCGTGTGCCTGTAACCGCGCCCGAGCAGTTGCAAACGACAGCCGGTGCGGCACGGAACGCTGCGGCAGTCGCTGCGGCTCTCGGCACTCCTGAGCCGCAAGCGGTGGTGGTGGGACCACATCACCCCTGGAAACGATTGGCCACGTTGCCTGCGGTTGCCGTCATTCACGATATTTCGTTTTCATCCGACTTGGTTGGGTACGTCGTCGCCGAGCGTGGTCTGGTCTTCAAGACGATCGATGGCGGGTACCACTGGAACACAGCGCTGTTCAGCGACTCCAGCGATTATTGGTATGGAGTGCAGGCAGCCAGCGCGAATGACATCGTGATCACCGGATTTTACGATTCGTATGATCGCGTGAAGCATGCGCCCATCTTCCGCGCACTCGCGCGCTGGAGCCACGACGCAGGCGCCACATGGTCCGATTCGATCGTCATTCGAACCGACGATTGGGCGATTCGCGGCAGGTTTCCCGACGGTGTGCACGGCGTCGTGCTCGGCGAGAACCTGAATGGGACGGACACGCCCGCCTTCGTGACCTCGAACGGGGGCGCCATCGCGACGGACTGGAGCCGCGTAGGCACCACAAACACGGGCTGGTTCGGCACGCAATTCAGTGCGCATGCAAATGGCCACGTGCGGGCGTCGGGCACCAACTATTGCGAGAGCTTCGATTTCGGTGCGCACTGGAGTTGCGGACCGCAGATCGATCCGGTGTACGACGGGGAGACTTTTTTCCTCGATGAACTTCACGGCTGGGTTGCGTCGGGATCGACTTCTCCAACAGAAGAAGGCTGGATCCGCAAGACCGACGACGGAGGCGCACACTGGAGCGCCAGGACACTGGATGGTCCTTGGCCGATTCGTGAGCTGCTTTTTATCGACGCGACGACGGGATGGGCTGTTGGCGGCGATGCATTTGGCGGAATTGGCGGTATCTACTCGACATCCGACGGCGGCACGAACTGGTCGCTCGATGTGGACACAGGCGCCGAGATGAGTTCCTGTTCAAAGGCCGACACAATGGTCTACTGCGCGGGCTACGATAGATCGTTCAATGGCTACATCTATGCGCTGAATCTGGATCAGGTATTTGTCGACGGGTTCGAAACACCGTGAACGAATGGGGTCAATTTCATTTCTTCTGACGCACCATACCGACCCAAGTGAACCGGACCCCGTTCTTTCTACGAATTGTGGGTGTCCCGGTTATTGTCCCGGTTATTGCTTCTTTCGGACACCAGGGAGCGTCGATCGAGACCCCGGGGATAGCAAAACTGCCTCGCTTGCCTCCGGCAGTGGAGACGAAGAGGGAGCACAAACTCAATTGCCTCACCCAAAATTGTCTTCGACTCCATTTAGCGGTGCGACAACCGATTGTCCCTGACACCATTTACGACACCGTGTACGCCAGTTTTTCCCGTGCTCTTGCGTAACAACGGTTAGAACGCTGCCGCGGAGGAACCGCCGCAGGGTCGCTACCGACGATTCCGCCCTGAGGAAACTGCGATGTACTCCGCCAGATATTTCAAACGCTTACGGGATTTCGGTCTTGCCGGGCTGGGCCTATGCGCGCTCGCAGTCCATGCACACGCCGCAACGTTCTGCGTCAGCACCGTGGGCGGATTGCAGGACGCCCTGAACACAGCCCAGGACAATGGTGAGAGCAACACGATCAAGGTCCATATCGGAACCTACCCGGTGCCACTTGGTGGCTTCACCTATTTCACCTCAGCCAATTACGGCCTGGACCTTGAAGGCGGCTGGGCTTCGCTGCAAACCGGACAATGCGACCTGCAGGGAACCAGCGCCAATTTGACGGTATTCGACGGCCAGAACCAGACCGCGATCCTTCACATCGAAGCTGGCGGGACCGGCGACATTACATTGCGCTATCTCACCCTGCAGAACGGCTACGGCAATGCCTCCGCGCTCACGCTCAGGGCTAACACGACGGGGGTCGTTCGCGTGACCAACTCGCTATTTCGCGGCAACCATGCCGTCGACGAAGTCTACGCCAATCCGGTCGCGGACGTTTCCAGCATTCAAGGCATCGTGCATTTTACCGACAATGCCCTTGTCGATAACCGAGACGGCGACGAGACGTTGCGCATCGTTTCCGGTGACGTCGACGACACCATCGCGATTTACATCAACAACAATACGATCGCCGGGAACACCAACCCTGCCGGTTCGCCGCAGACCGCTTTGCGCCTATCCCAGCCGCCCTGCGGCGCGGTAAGCATGTCGAACAACATCGTTTGGAACGGCAGCGTCGACGATGGCTACGTTTCGTGCGACATGATTCTTGCGAACAACGACATCGACGACCTGTACACGTTCCCGACGGTTGGAGTCGGCAATATCAGCGCAGATCCACGGTTCATCGATCCAGGCAACGGGAATTACCGGTTACCCGGCAATTCAATTGCGCGCGATTCCGGTTTCAACTCTCCGCTCGGCGGAGCACGCAATTACGATCTGGACGGCAATGCCCGAGTTGTCTTTGGCACGATCGACATTGGCGCCTACGAGGTTCAGGACACGATCTTCAGGGACGGATTCGGCGATTGACGTTGAGCGAAAGGCAGCGTCCACGCCAATTTGAACCTCCATCGTGATGCCCTGGTGACACCTCACGCCTCTTTCCTGGCGATGCACCCTGACGCCAATCAACGCGCCCATGCCTATCTGGAATGGCTGCGAGAAGGTATATCCGAAGACGATTTGCAGCTCATCAGAAGTCACCTGGCTCAGGAACCTGCACTCGGAGACCCCAAATTTCAGGCCATGGTCGAAAACACGCTCGGGCACCCGGCTGCAGTGCGACCTCGCGGGAGGCCGCGACGAGCAACGGCAAATCAGTGACGGTTGACGAATTTGATTCCGACCCCTTTTTGGGCCACGGCGCCTAATGTCGCATTTCAGTCGGAAACCCCGTTTCTCGAGATACTTGGCAACACTGCAGACGGACCAGGCATACCCCTGGCCCAGCGACGCGAGCGGCGTGGCCAGGAAAACTTCCGTCACGTAGGAAGACTCATGAAGCGATTTAACTGCAAGCACCTGCTGCTCGGCCCATTGTTCGCCGGACTCGCAGCCTGCTCCGGCTCCGGCTCCGACTCTGGCTCTGCCACTGCTCAAGTAATAGCGCCATCGGACAACTCGCCGGTGGTGCATAGCGAGATATCTTCGCACGCGCCCAAGGATTGCGGCAGCGGCTTCTGGTCGGTGCACTATGAAGACGCCTACAAGACGCTGCGCGAGGCGGAAGACTACAAGCCCGGCGCGCGCGGCTACTATGTTCGCGAGCTGAGCGACCGTCGCAACGAATACCTGCTTGCCGGCATCTCGCCGAATTTCCGCAAGGGTTGGCTCACGTCGCACAACACGCCGGAGAATGAAGCGCATTGCATCGTGCCGCTGTTCGACGAGATCGGCGCCGCCGCGAAACGCACGCTGAAGAACTACTGGCCCAGCGGCTACAAGTACCACGAGTCCAGCGACGAGGCACTCATCAAGGACGCCGTGAAGGAGAAAATTCCGGATGCCAAGATTTATGCAGTCGGCGTGAAGCAGGCAAGCTGGGACATCGACAAACTCAGCAACGGCCTGCCCCGGGACCGCTACAAGTACGGCATGGCCTGGGTAAAGAGCGCGACGTTCGACGACGGCTACTGCCGCATCGTCCACGTCAATATCATCCAGGACTATTCCGGCGGCGGCACCTACGCCGACAGCAAGAGCCGCTACATCAACATGGTACCGTCGGGGTGCAAGTAGTCGTCACCTTATCGCCGACGCGACCGCCCTCATCCGGCGCCGGATGCTCGTTGGCCGTATGAAAAAAGAACCTGAGATGACCTCGCGGGAGGCCGCGACGAGCAATGGAAAAAGAGTGACGCGCCATAAAAACTGACGGTTGACGATTTAATTCCCTCCGTCCCCTTTTGAGTCCTGAATGACAGGGCCCGTTCTGCCACCCACAATGGATTCGCACGCCATGACGACATCGCATCCACGCATCGGCTTAGTCCCGTTTCCAAATTGCTCGCCCGCGACAGCGCAATTGTCTTGTTGGCACGCAACCTTGCTTGCACTGATTCTGCTGCGTTGCTGCACGCCGGCAATCGCCGCGCCGACCAGTGTGCACGGGCGAGTAACCTCGCATTTCACCGGCCAGCCCTTCGTCGGCAGCAACGTGGAAATTGTCGATGCGCAATTCCACCCGCTGGCATCGACGGCCACCGACGCGGACGGGGTGTATCAGTGGAGCGGCGACTGCCCCGACAGCGCCGGCGCCACATGCGTCGCCATCTTCCACCGTACGTACGACGCCATACCGCATGATGCCGCGACCGCGTCGTTCGCGAACGGCGCGCAAAACGCCGTGGTCGATTTGCAACCGCATGCGCTGGCGTATCTGAACGGTAGCGTGGGCGGCCTCCCCGCTACGGCGACGGACGCCGGCCCGATCCTTACGTTCCGCTACGACGAAGCCTCGTCCAGTTGGCAGCCGCTGGAGGAAGGACCGCAGACGACCGGCGGATTCCTCGCGGAAGGACACTACCGCCTGTGCCTGGGCGGAATGGCGGCCGGAACGCAGCGGCAATGTTTCGATCATCGCCCCGAGGCGAGCTCGTGGGCGCAACAAACCTACACCGATATCGATCTTGCGGAAGGCGAACGGCGTGATGACATCGACTTCGACCTGCTGCCGGGCGGCAGCATCTCCGGCACGCTGATCGATGCTGCGAAAGGCGTACCGCAGGTAGGGGTGCCCTACAACGGGCACCGGCTCGGACAACCGCAAGTTGTCACTGTCGATTTGTATGATGCGGATGGTGTGCACTTCGACCGCGGTGAAGCCACAGTCGATGAGCAAGGTCACTACCGCGTCAGCGGCACACCGACGGGTACGTTTCGCGTGCAACTGGCCACATCGTTGAGCGAATTCCGCGATCCGCTGCAGGTTTATCCAGGGATCGCCTGCGCATCATCCCCGTGTCCAATCGACGCCGGCACGCCGGTCGATACGCTCGATCACGACGTGGTTTCCGGTGTCGACGTGACGCTGCATCCCAACGTGACGATTCGTGGCACCATCACGGATGCGGTGACGCATCAGCCCATTGCAGGCGTGACCGTGGCGGCCTGGCGTTTGACTGTGATCCCATGGTCACCGCAACTGCAATTCGAGGTGTATTGGACGGAATCCGACGCGCAGGGAAACTATGTCGCCTACGCGACGTCGGATTGGGCCGGGGGAATCTACGTCGTCGCCGGATCGACCACGTTCATCTCGTCGATATACCCGAACGTCAACTGCCCGAACGGCGTGGAGTACCTGTGCATCAATCTGAATCCGTATCCCGAGATCCCCGGGCATGCCGTCGGGCTGGCGGTCAACGCGGCTACAGGCGACGCAATAACGGGTATCGATTTCGCCCTCCAACAGGGCGGCGCGTTCAGCGGCTTGGTCAGCGACGTCGGCGGTGCGCCCATATCCGCCTCGTTCGATGTCTACGACGCGCTCGGCTCCCGCGTCTCGACGTTCTCCGGTTATGGCTACGACGCGTTCGGCAATACCGCTCCGTACCAATCGCCGGCGCTGCCGCCGGGCACTTACTACGCAACAGCGACCTACGGGTTTAGCGGGCCGTGCCAGGCCTATTCCGCACGCCCCTGTCCGACCCAAGTGCAATCGATACTCGATGTTGCACCGACGCCGATCACGATTTCACTGGGTGAAAACAGCGCAGGTATCAATTTTCGCATCCCGATCGACAGGGTATTCGTCGATGGGTTTGGCGGCTGAGAACGGAGTCAGACCCCTGGTTCAGCTCTTCTGTGCTCGGCTGAGTGTTCGTGAAAATCGAAGGCGCTACGAAGCGGGTATGCACGATTCAAGACCTGACCCTTGAGTGCCGCTTGAGCGCTTAATTATGCACGATTCAAGACCTGACCCTTAGGCCATGTGCTCGGCTGAGTGTTCGTGAAAATCGAAGGCGCTACGAAGCGGGTATGCACGATTCAAGACCTGACCCTTAAGCGCACTCAAGACCTGACCCTTAAGCGCACTCTGACCTTAAGCGCACTAAAGAGCTGTGACCCTTAAGCGCTGACCCTTAAGCGCATTAAGTGTTTTTGAGCGATTCAAGACCTGACTCTTAAGCGTTCTTGAGCGTTGACTCACTCTTCGAGGCGCCGAATCAACGCATCGGCCTTTGCGATGACCTTCTGACAATCGAAGGCGGCTTTGTCCGCGGCTTCCTTCGCTGCTTGCACATGCGGCGCCAATCCGAGCAGCTTGGTGCGCGCCGGCGTGAGTTCTGTCCATTCCTTTTTGATTTTCTCGACAATGACGCGTGCGTCGGCATCGTCCAGCGCCTTGATCTCCAAATCGGCTTTACCCTTGAGGAGACCAGTAAGCACGACATCGTAAAGGGCCGCGTCGCGCTGCAACCCGTCAGCAGCAGATTCGGATTCCTCTCCACCTTGGAGAATTGACGCAACGCGACGCTGCATGCGAACGACCAGAAGGATCTGTCGCGACGTTATCATCACCTGCGTGGCAGAAGCCTGGTGATCGACCAGAATATGCTCCGCCTCGTCCATGTGCGCGTTGAGTACCGGCAACCGGGAACTGAAATCGCTGGCCGCGTTGGCGGCGTCGAGAACTTGTTCCCGATTGTCCAGCACCTTGCCGGCATCGGCGCTGAGTTGCGTCCACGCCGCATCCAGGTCAACAGAATACGCATCACCCAGATCACCTCGCTTCAGAAGCGCGAGGCGATCAGCGATGTCGTTGCGGAGACGCTCGACAGAGCTGAACGCGTCAATGTCGCCGCCCGCCGCGTCTCTCGCTGCTCCCGACAACTGTTGTGCAAGCAGTTGCACGCGCGCGACCGACAGGGCAGCCTTGGTGGCATCTTTCGCGAGGCACGCCGTGGTGGCAGTTGCAAGTGCGACAATCAGCAGAGCTGATTTATAAAATGACATCGTACGCATGTGCGGTACTCCTGCGGACGTGGTCGGTGCAGTATGTATCACGGAAACGCATGAGGCCAGAGTTTCGAGCTCTACAGGCGCGAGTGCATCAGGGCAGACTGGATTGATCGCCAAAAGGGGACGGAGGCAATTAAGCGATTCAATTCCCTCCGTCCCCTTTTTTTTGGCGTCTACGCCCATTGCCCAGCGTGCGCCGAACTGGTGAAGGTGCAAGGG
Source organism: uncultured Pseudomonadota bacterium (assembly GCA_963711075.1). Lineage (GTDB taxonomy): Bacteria > Pseudomonadota > Gammaproteobacteria > Xanthomonadales > Rhodanobacteraceae > Rudaea. The sequence continues at coordinate 377,213 of CAVQCW010000005.1, forward strand.
GGCAGATTTGCTGCCGCCGTTCCTCAAGATGCTTTCCGCAAAGCCAACTTAATCGCTTGGCGCGGAGCTACTACTGACGACGTCGTCTGTGTAGGTGTTGATCCGCGAGATGATCGCGTAGCGCTCCTCGTCGGTGAGATCGTAGTCTTTCAGGGTCTCGAACATGTGCTCAACGAACGCCTGAAAGTGCTCGCGCGTGATGCTGTGTCCCTGATGCGCATGCTGCATCGTGCGTCCGCTGTAGGCTGTTGGTCCGCCGAGTGCCGTCGAGAAGAACTCGAACTGCATGCGCTGCAACTTGAGCATCTCCACGCCCTCGAAGTACGGGCGCAGGACCGGGTCAGCCAGCACGCGTGCATAGAATTGGTCGATGAAGCGCATCACGCCAGGCAAGCCGCCGATGCGCTCGAACGGACTCATTGCCGATTCGGTCTGGCCCATTGTTGAAGTTCTCTCGAGCAAGGCTGTCAGGGCAAAGTATACCGGCGTTGGGGGGTGATGCGCATTGATCCAGATCGTGTACCCAAATCGGCGGCGGGATTCTGCGTTTCAAACCTACAATTCTTCCGTCACCTCTTTCACCGACCGGTCTTCTTGCTATGCGCATTCAGCATTCCTGTATCAGTCGGCTTCGCGCAGGACACCATGTTCAAGGCATACGACTGTTTTCTTGTCGTACCCAAATGTCTGTCTCGCGGACAGCCCATTGCCGCGAGAGCCAGAAAACCGATCGAGCCGATCATCGCCATGGAATCGGGACTTTCAGCCGACGTACCACAACGAGCCTGGTGTCAACGGCATTGATGGTGATGTGAAACCCCGTAAAAGTTGAGAGATCGCGCTTTTTCCCCGGCAGGTTATTCGAAGCCGTTGGCGAAGATGAGATCGCTCGGGCTGATCGTGAGCGTTACCCGGCCCAGGTTCGATTCGGTTTTTCCGTCCGATGCGGCATATGTAAATTCGGTCGTACCGGCGAAACCGGCCGGCGGAAAATACGTCGCAGTGTGGCCATTGAACGCAACGGTTCCGTCGCCCGGTTGGTGCACGATGCGCAGGGACAGGGTGTCACCGTCGGCATCGGTTCCGCTCAGCGTCAACGCCACCGGTGCCGTGCCATTGCCGGGAACCAGCATATCCGTCACCTGTGGAGCATGGTTGGGTGAGCGTGTTTCGCTGTTGGGGCCGTTGTGACACAGGTAACAGCCGATGCGCTGTCCGCGCCATAGCGTCTTGCTGCCGAATTCGGTATTGATCGTTCGATCGGCTTGCATCGCACTGAGCACGGTGCCGTTGAAGTCGGTGCCATGGCACGCCTTGCAACCGGAGTTGCCGTGGGACTCGACGAAGTCCCCGTGCCGCGTCGCCCAGGTCTGGCCAAGCGGGTGCAGATTATGCGGGCCGCCCAGACTCGACGACGGCGTCGTGCGATGGCAGGTGCTGCACTCGGCGAGCACGCCTTCGTGACCCTGTAATGCAATGTTCTGGACGTTGTCGTTGGCGTGACTGGAAGGAACCTCGGCATGAGTCGGGCCGTGACATGCCTCGCACGCGAGACCCCCGTGGCCGAACGAGAAGCGATACAAGTTGAAACCGGCGGCGGGTACGTTGTCGTTGGTGGCGAACGTGCGGTCGGCGGCGGTACGCAGCGAACCGGTCGCATCGAAAACGCTGGTGAATCGAATCTGGCCGCTATTGAGTGTTGCTGTGCCGGTGTGGCAATTTTGGCAGCTTGGTTCCTGCAACCAGCCGACGCGACCGTGTGCGCCGACGCGGGCCATATTGCCGTGACAACTCTGGCATTGCATGGCAAGGGTGCCATCCGCGGCGACACTGCTACCCATTGCACCGCGCAGGCATTGTGTCGTCGACCCCGGATGACAGCTATAGCATGACGAACGATTGGCAGACGCACCAAGCGGCAGCGACGTCACCGGGTCGATGACGTCGCTGTGACCGGTATGAATCGCCTCGGTAAGCGGTGCGATACCGGCGATGCCGGTACCAGGCAGAGCGTTGGACGCGTGGCATGCCGCGCACAGGACTGGCCGATGATCGACCTGGACCGAAGCATACAAACCCGATGGATTCAGCGACAGACCGGCCAATGCGGCGGTGTAGGCGCTATTGGCGAGTTGCCGGTCATCATGGATGCGCAGCACGTTGAGACGGTAATCGCGTTGCGAATCCGGGTCGTTGACCCAGCCCGCGGCAGGTTTGGCGGCGTCGCCACTGTTCGAAGCGTGACACGCGCGGCAGTCCATTTCGTCAGAAATCGGCAGCACGATATCGGTGCTTGCCACAGGGTTGCCGAGCGAATCGTTCGCGGTCAGACGCATCAGCGGATAGGTATTCTTGCGCATGGCATCATCGTACGGGGTCAATGGAATACCTTCGGCCGTAAACCAGTTCAGGGCAGAATCGAAGCCCATGCCTTGTGGAACATTGCCCACCCCGGGCATGGAATAGCCTGCCAAACCCTGATCGAGCAGCGGCGTAACGCCGAAGACCTGCGGACAGAACTGCCAGAAATTCGTGCGCCCGATCGAACTGCGCGTCATCGATCCGGACGAGTCCGCTGCGGCCTGGTAGCTGACGCCGATGCCTGAAGTGCCCGCCACCAATTTGCCATTCGGACCGACAACCTGCGCGTGTATATTGTTGTACGGCGGCAGGATCGCAAACACGCTGAAGTCTGCATCCATGCAATGCATGCCCAAGTCGTTCCAGCCGATCACCGTCCAATCCGCGGCATTGGCGGGCACCGATAGCCCCAGTGCCAGGAATGCTGAAAGCGCCGTGGCGGCGCAGCGTGCGACGAAATTGGCCGGCGTGTGCATGCACTACACCTAAAGTAGTTATACCTAATATACTATAACTGCCGGTTTCAATCAATTCTGTGATGGGCAGCGCGATTGCGCAGGTCGCTTCCGGAACTGTGCGTTACAGACAGGTAAATCTTGCGTTCCCTTTTCGCGCGCAAAATCAGGCCGACGTCCGGATTCGGACTCTGTCGCACCGACTCGCAAGTGCATTCACGAATTGGAATTGTTGATCTGGATCAAAGGCCGACGGGCAACATGGAGTAGCCTCCAAGCCACCTTCAATCAAAGTCGAAAATTCATGCGACTCGTGCGCAATCGCATTTCGGCATGGGCGCACAACCAGCCCGCGTATTGATCGGCCCGCGTCGGTTGTGTTTGCCGGCTAGTGGATCCGGCAGTGGTGGCTCAAGCCACTCGCGCAGAGAGACGGATTTCGAAGTGTCGGTGAGATCATGGAAACAGTCGATCGCAACACCAGTTCGAATTCATTGTCGCGAAGCAGCGATCACCTGTGGTCTGCCGCGTGCCGTAATCAGCAACTCGCGCCGCTGTCTTGCCTGGTCACGTTGACGCCGCGTAGGTGCAGCCGCGATGGCACTGGCAATCAATGCCATGGCTCGACGAAAGTCAGACAAAGAGCGGCAAGAATTCGGGAGATTGCATCAGTTCACGTCGATCGGAGGAGAACGCCATGAACGCACCAAAGACAATTGCGTTGCTGGTCATAGTGGGTATCGGCATGGTCGCATGCGGCGAACAGCAGGTAAGTTTCAAAAATCAGATCAATCCGATTCTTCAGGAAAACTGTTCGGTCTGCCATAAGCCGGGTGCGCCCGGATTCGTGCAGAGCGGCTTCAGTGTTGCCAGCTACGCCGATGTGATGAAAGGAACCAAAAACGGCCAGGTGATTGAACCCGGCTCCAGCGTCGGCAGCACGCTGGTCAGGCTAATCAGGCATCAGGCGGACAAGTCGATCAACATGCCGAAGAACTATTCTCAGGAACTGGCGATCCACAACAAGATCATTCTGCCGGAGAACGGCGCGCGCTTGTTGCCTGCCGCAGAAATCGAGCTGATCGCACGCTGGGTGGATCAGGGCGCCAAGAACAATTGACGCACGTGATTGCGTGGCGCGCGATGTGTTGCTGGAGTATGCAGGTCCAGGCACGCCAGTATTACCCACCACACGGAAAGCAACATCGCCACATACCATATGCCATTGATCGATGCGGTCGTGTTGCCAGGCAGAATCTTGGCGGTCTTGTTGGTTGGCCGGTTGGCTAGAACTGTTAGTACGAATCGATACTTGGCTGACGCCCTGCCGCCGCGAGTCCCGGCTGTACTCGGTGAGGCGACTCGGGCGTGATGCACCTGCGCGACGCCGGCTGCCGATCTACCTCCCCCGCCTGATTGACTGCTTGCGACAACCCTTCCCTGCGCCAACCGGGTGTGCCGGTATTAGCAACATGGGGAAATCCCAGACCATTCATTCCGGGCCGATGCCGACACGAGATCGGTCATCTGCGCTGTGAAATCCGCCATGCGGGAAAGTTTGCTTTGTTCGCTACCGCACCGACGCCGGTCTGCAATCGGCGCATTGTCACCCAATGGGTCGTCGCTGCGCGCATGCGCGGTCATCTGAAAGCGACGGCATCGGAAGATTTCACACTCGGAGGACACGACGATGCGTTATTGGATCATTGCAATCTCCATGCTGCTTTACGCAGCTTTACCTGCCCCGGTCGAGGCACAGGTCGGCATTGCCTTCCAAAGCCATGATGTCAGCATCGGCATCAACATGCCGGTGTACCCGAGGCTCGTTTCCATACCGGGCTATCCGGTCTATTACGACCCTCGCGCAGATTCGAACTACTTTTTTTACGACGGTATGTATTGGGTGTACCAAAACGACAATTGGTATGCGAGTTCCTGGTACAACGGGCCGTGGGACGAGGTCGGGCCCCAGTACGTGCCGGAGTGGATCCTGCGCGTTCCCGTACGCTACTACCGTCATCGGCCTGCCTACTTCAACGGCTGGAGCATCAATATCGCCCCGCGTTGGGGTCAGCATTGGGGCCGCGACTGGGAACGCAATCGCCGCGGATGGGACAAATGGGATCGTCGCTCCATACCACACGCAGCACCGTTGCCGACCTATCAGCGCGAGTATTCCGGGCGGCGCTATCCTCGCCAAGCGAATGAGCGGAATTCGATTCTGTCGACTCACTACCAGTACCAGCCACACAGCAACGTGACCCGACAGTATTTTCAGCGCCAAAATTCCGGCTCGCGCACCCGCTCACAGCAGTCACAAATCCGGGACACGCAGAAATCCCGAGCCGCACAGCAGTCACGAACCCGTGACGCGCAAAAATCACGAGCTGCGCAACAGTCTCGAACCCGTGACGCACAGAAATCCCGAGCTGCGCAACAGTCTCGAACCCGTGACGCACAGAAATCCCGAGCCGCGCAGCAGTCACGCACCCGGGACGCACAGAAATCCCGAGCCGCACAGCAGTCACGAGCCCGGGACGCGCAGAAATCACGAGCAGCGCAACAATCACGAGCCAGAGACGCACAGAAATCCCGAGCCGCACAGCAGTCACAAGCCCGGGACGTGCAGAAATCCCGAGCCGCACAGCAGTCACAAGCCCGGGACGCGCAGAAATCCCGAGCAGCGCAGCAGTCACGAACCCGTGACGCACAGAATTCCCGAGCTGCGCAGCAGTCGCGAGCACGCGACGCGCAGAAGTCTTCCTCGCCACAGCAGCAACGTGGTCAGCGCCAAGCGCCGGCAAACAGAGGGGCGCCGGATCAGCGCAGTAATCGATCCAACCAGCGCCAGGCGAAACCAGCAAACCGAGACAAGGCCAAGGGGCGAGACAAAGACAAGAAAGACGGTAAAGACGGTGGTGACTAGCATCGCCGGTATTTGACTTCGCACGGGCATCCGCGGATGCCCGTGTCCGTTCGCTTACATTGGGAGTAAATCATGCACAAATCGGTATTGACCATTGGTATCCTGTTAGCGTCGGCAGGCGTGGCACCGACGCTATTCGCACAGACGCCTCGTTACAGCGGCGGTGACGCGATCGAATGTTCCAGCCACGGCTACGAGCGTGAGCGCTGTAACGCGCCGTGGCGCGATGCCCGACTCGTTCGCCAACTCTCGGATACGCGTTGCGTGCGCGACGAAAACTGGGGTGTCGACCGCCACGGATTGTGGGTCGATCACGGCTGCTCTGGCCAATTCGTCGAAGCCGGTCGCAACGGGCAACGCGATCGTCTCCGCGGCGAGCGTGGCGTTCGAAACAGACAGGGTGGTTGGCAACCCGGTCCAGGTTGGAACCGACGCTTCTCGGTTACCTGCGAGAGCCAGGATAGTCAATATCATTTCTGCCAGGTCGATCTTGGCGGCGCTGGCAGAGCCTCCATGCAACGCCAACTGTCCAATAGCACATGCGTCGAGGGTGAAAGCTGGGGCTCAAATCGCGCCGGGATCTGGGTAAACCGGGGCTGCCGGGCTGTCTTCACCATCGATCGCCGCTGGCACTGACGGCCTATTCAATCGGCAGCGTCAGCGCCACAACCCGACTCGGCCTTGCCCGATCGGGACTGGCGTGTCTTTCCCTCCCGACCGACCCTGAAGCGATGCTTGGTGGCCCGTAACAGAGGAATCGATAACGCCTGGCTTGGTCTGCGAACGCGTCACTTGATCTTCACTCGGCCCATAGCCACCGCTATGGGCCTCGCTCCAGATCGGCGCGACGCGGCCGCAACCCGGCGCCATTCATATACCGCTTCCTCTGTTAGAGGCCACCAAGACCCTCTGACCAACCCGGAACATTGGGTTCAATCAGAGGGTCCCCTGGGTGAATCCCGGTCCCTTGCGTTCGAGCTTGCGCAACAAATGACTCACGAACGCTGAATCCGATCAGACCTGCTGACGCAACTAGCGCACGGTCAATGCGGTGATTGCAGTCTTGAGAAATGCGAAGCAAGAACCGTGCGTTTCACACGTACAGTTCTCCGTCCCCTTCTCGGCCGGACCGAGGCCATGCAAAGCGACATCATCATTCGCTGGGCACGCAGTCAGGGTGAATGATTGACACGAAAATGGCGTCAGGGGCCAACTGAAGCCGATTGCTTTCGTTGCAGACAAAAAGCAGTATCGTCCCCTTGGATGGGGTGGCCGTATCGCCGTCGTCCCGAACCTGCGACGCCTTCCGGAACGTGGCCATGTTCAACAAATTCAGAAACTGGCGCGTACAGCGACTCATCGCTCGACACCCGATCGCCGAACAGCTCTGGCAACACGCGCTCCAGCGCTGCTCCCCGGCGCGACGATTGGGCGCTTCGGATCAGGCCAGGCTGCGCGTGTTGGCGACGGTGTTCGTGGAGCGCAAGTCCGTGGAACCGGTCAAGGGATTTGATCTCGACGATGCCGACCGGGTGTTGCTCGCAACCCACGCTTGCGTGCCGATTTTGAAGCTGGGCTTTGATTGGTACGACGGTTGGCAAAGCATCATCGTGTACCCGGACGCGTTCATTCCACGTCGATCACAGACCGATGCAGCAGGTGTGGTTCACCAGACCAATACCGTGTTGGCAGGCGAGGCATGGGGACGTGGGCCAGTGATCCTGTCGTGGGCGAATGTGCTGAATATCGGGGAGAAACCGGGGCACAACGTGGTCATCCACGAAATGGCACACAAGCTCGACATGCAAAACGGAGACGCCAATGGCTTTCCGCCTTTACACCGGCGCATGGATCGCCGCGTGTGGTGGCAGGTCTTCTCAAGCGCATGGGATCACCTGAAGGACAAACAACACCACGGGGGCCACTTGCCAATCGATCCGTATGGGCTTGAAAGTCCGGCCGAGTTCTTTGCGGTTGTCAGTGAGCAATTTTTCGAAGAACCCGCCGCATTGCGCCAGCACCTGCCGGACGTATATCGACAGCTCACGCAATTTTACCGGCAACATCCGTGCTGAAAAAAAAGCGACCGCGCGATAACGCTTACCGACCCCACCCATCGTCGATCCGATCGCCACGGCAAACGGGTCACCATCGCCGATTTGTTCGGAAACCCGTTGGCCGACGCGCAGGACCCGGCGACAATCTTGACGCACGAAGACGGCAGCGATCAGACGTTATGGGGCAATGGCATCGATGCGCAGGTCATAATTAACGTGTCCGAAAAAGCCGGGCCAGCGCAGGTCCCGCTGGTGAAAGTATCGCCGCAGATAACAAGTCGTTGCGGCTCGGTGCAGAGTTCAGGTGTGCTTGCTTCGGGAACGCGCCGGTTTCTTCGCGACGACATGGTCGGTGCGAGACGGACGCTGCGTAGCGATCCTGGTCGAGACACCGCGGCGCGCAGGTCTGGCTTCGATCGGCGCGAGAATCCAGTGCAAGGCGACGAGCTTGCCATCGGACTTCGGACGCGTGCGCAGCAACACATCGGCCAGTCGCTGCAGCAGGCGATTCACCACGACCAGATCATCCGGGGTAGCCCAGCCGCGAAGCCGCGCCACCCACAATTCGCGCGCCGGGCCTTCGGCCACCGTATCGGGATTCGCCAGTGCGCGGACAAAATCGCGCTGGCCCAGTCGCGACATGCCCGTAGCCACGCGCGCGACCGATTTTGCGTTTGCGTTCGCGCCGGGTTTGTAGCGCAGGCGCAAGCGTTCGCCCGGTGGTGTGACCAAGCGATAGCGCCGCGTATCCGACTCGATTATTTCTTCCAGCAAGTCGCCGCGCGTCAGCATGCGCAGGTGGTAATAGAGCCCGTCGGCGGACCGACCGAGCTGCCCGGCAAGCTCGGCAACCGTTGCTTCACCACCTAACGCCTGAATAGCGGTGACCAGTTCGATCCGGATCGGAGTGGACAGCAGGGCGATGCGCTTTGCGTCCTCGACGATGCCGCTCGCATCCTTCTTACGTGCCATTGGTTGGGTTGCCTTTGTTGAAAATATAGCTGATTATTCAACAAAGGACATCGTGGCACAAGCGACGAAGTACCCCAACGACGGAGAAGGTCATGACCAACAAATTCGCGCTGACCATGCTGACAGGCGCGTTCGTGCTTGCGCTCGCGACAGCGGCACACGCAGAAGACGCGAATGCGGTATTCGCGCGCTACAAGGCCGCAAGCGGCGGCGCACACTGGAACGCCGTGCATTCGTTGCAAAGTTCCGGAACCTTGAGCGCTGGCGGACTCAAGGGCGAATACCACCAGACCCAGGACGTGCTGACCGGTCGTTCCAGCGACAGCTACAAGATCGGCCCCGTCGACGGCGCCGACGGATTCGACGGCAAACATGCGTGGTCGCGTTCTCCCGGCGGCGAAGTCGCGGTACTCGACGATCCCGATGCCGTGCGCAGTGCGCGCAGCGATGCCTGGATGAATGCGCTGGCCTACTGGTATCCGCGACGCGGGCACGCGGCGTACGCCAAGGTGGAAACGCGCGAACTGAACGGCAAGCGTTTCAACGTAGTCAAGGCGACGCCCGATGGCGGAAATCCGGTCGTCTTGTGGTTTGCCGCCGACACCGGCTTGCTGGCGCGCAGCGTGCACAAGATGGGTGGTGACACGATGACGTCTACGTACGATGACTATCGCACGGTCGATGGCGTGCGCCTGCCGTTCCACGTTGCCGACGATCGGACCGATGCCGCCGGCCGCACCGATCCGCGCAATCACCATGAAGTGCAGTTCGAGCGCATCAAGACAAATGTGGCAATCGCCGACCGCGATTTCGCGGTGCCGGCCATGGTCGCCACTGCGCACGTCGACAATGCGAGTGGCATCACCAGCGTGCCGTTCGACCTGGTCAACAACCACATCTACGCTGATGGTGCGGTCGATGGCAAGCCGGCACGCTTCCTGGTCGATACCGGTGGCATCAACCTGTTGACACCGGCGGCGGCAAGGAAATTCGGGCTGGCCAGCTCAGGCAAGATGGCGATCAAAGGTGTGGGCGACCAAGCGACGGATCTTGCATTCGCACGCGGCAAGCAGGTTCGCGTGGGTGCGGCAACGTTGGCCGATCCGGTGTTCTACGTGGTCGACCTCGGCGATCTGCCAAAGATCGAGGGTAGGCCCATCGACGGCCTTGTCGGTTACGAGATGTTCCGTCGTTTCGACGTGCAGATCGACTATGCGCGCAAATTGCTGACGATTTCCGAGCCGAAGAAATTCGTGCCGCCGGCGGGCGCGACCGCATTGGACTTCAAGATGTCCGGGACGATTCCGGAAATCTCGGGAACGCTCGATGGCATGCCCGTCGTCCTGACCGTCGATACCGGTTCGCGTGCTTCGCTGACGATCAGTTCACCATTCGTGCGCGCCCACGATCTCGTCAACAAATATGCCGCGGCTGCGGAAGCGGTGGTCGGCTGGGGCGTCGGCGGCGCGGCGCACGGACGTCCGGCACGCTTCGGTAGCTTGCGTGTGGGTAATCTCGACATCCAGGGAATCGCCGGTGATCTTGCCATCGGCGACAAGGGCGCTTTCGCCGATCCGAATGTGGCTGGCAATCTCGGCGGCGGCGTGCTGCATCGCTTCACCGTCGCATTTGACTACGCCAACCGCAAAATGTATCTCGCGCCGAACGCCGAATTCGGCAAGCCCGACGCCTTCGACCGCAGCGGTCTGTGGCTGTTTGCCGATGGCGATGCGTTCAAGGTCGTCGATGTTGCCAGGGGAAGCGCCGCCGAACGCGCCGGAATGCGCGTCGGCGACCGCATCCTGTCGATTGGCAGCGCCGCAGTTTCCACCAAACCGCTGACCGATTGGCGCAAGGAATTTCGCGATCTTCCCGCAGGCACGCATGTTGCCATCAGTTTCCAGCGAAGCGGGACGAAGCAGACCGCCGAACTGGTGCTTGCCGACCGGATTCCCGCCACTTGGCACGGTTAGAAAATAAACGAACGGGGTCGGGTTCACTCCTTCTGACGCATTCATACGGCCGTAAGTGAACCCGACCCCGATTTCCTTGGTTGTTGGGAATTTGGATGTCCCGATTCGCTTTGTTCGACGGTGATTTGCGAATGGCAGGCCGTGCGCCTATTCTTGATCCGGAACTTTGCCAGTACGCGATGCAGCGATGCAGGTTTGCGGATGCCATCTACCTATCGAGGGATCAGCCGTGAAGCGAATGAATGTCATGCTCTTCGTCATATTTTCGTGCTTGTCCACGGCGTCCGTCGGCATCGCGCAGGCAAATGGTCCAACGCGGGTGGCCAAAGTTGCACCGATCGAAGAATCGGGACTTGTTGTTGCACGGCGCCGTTGCCGCCGCAACGGACGGCGACCAGAACAAAGCCATCGCCGAGGCCGAGAAGGCGCTGGCAAGCGCGGAGCGAACGCGCGGAAAGAATGATCCCGCCGTCGCACAGATACTGACGAACCTCGGAAACTTTCGACTTTCGATGAATCAGTTCGAGGACGCGCAGCCCTTGTTCGAGCGAGCATTAAAGATCGAGAAAAAGAGTCTTGGACCAGGAGCTGACGAGGTCGCCACCACGCTCAACAGCATGGCAGAATCCGATCGCGCCCAGTACAAATTCGACGAAGCCAAGGTGTTGTACGACCGGGCCATCATGATTCGGGAGAAAGCGCTGGGACGCGATGCATTGTCGTTGGCACCCTTGTTAAACAATGCTGGCGAGATGTATCGAATGCAAACAAAATTCGAGCAAGCCGAGCCGTTGTTCAAGCGCGCACTGGCGATACAGGAAAAGGCGCTTGGGTCGGATGCCGTCGAAGTCGCCGACACGCTGGAAAAACTCGCGCAGATCTACCTCTATCGACGCGAGTTCGCGAAATCCGAATCGATATACAAGCGCATGCTCTCAATCCAAAAAAAGGCGTTGGGCGCGCATGACATTGCGTTTGGAATGACGCTGAACAATCTTGCATTGGTGTACCTCGGCCAGAAGCGCTATGCGGAAGCCGAGCACTTGTATCAACAGGCATTGGTAATCGAGGAAAATACCCCTTATTACGATGACGCGACGGCAACAACACTCGAGAGTATTGCCACAATATATGAGCAGACCGGCCGAGCTGCAGAGGCGACCGCTGCGCGCGCTCGCGCCGCTTCCCTGCGCGCAGGGAAACGTTGAAGCGGCAGGCGACGTTGGGGATCGAGAGTCCGGATCACGGGAAGCCAGTGGTCGGCACTAGAGGCGACCGGGACACCCACAAAATTCGCCACTCGCCTTGGCGATTGCACTCGCGCTCGCCGCTGGCGTTACGCATGCCGCCACGATCAAGGCCAATTCCGATCGGAACAACACCGCGAATAAACGAACGGGGTCAGGTTCACTCCTTCTGACGCATTCATACGGCCGTAAGTGAACCCGACCCCGATTTCCTTGCACAAAATGCGCCGGGATCACCGGACGGCAATGACTGCCAGCGACGACGGCGGAAACACCACCTGCGCCACCCGCGCGGCGCATCAGGTTCCGCATCGCAGGCTTGCACCGCCCCCGGCCATCCCGCGGACTGCGCGAAAAAGGGCGGTTGAATTTCCTATACCCCAGCGTTAGCATCCCTCTTCGAGGTTCCAGGAATCGCTGACCGGCTGGAGGTCAAGCCATGGGGATTTCCGCCCACCTGCGCCTTTGTGAATCCGCGTCACGCGCTCGTTCAGCCCGTGTCATCACCTGTTTCGACTTTTTTGCGCCGGCCTGCCTCGCCGGACGCGCCAGGCATTCCCGCAACGTGTCCGTCGTTCCCGCAGAAGCCGCGCCGCGGCTATGTCGTCCGCCCGGAGGCGGACACGCGTTGTCGCGCACATTTACCGGAGGTGTGTGATGAATCCACGTTTTGTGCCCACCGACCGCGCACTGCGCCGCATGCCGCTCGCCGCGTGCGTGAGTTCCATTCTCGCCCTGGCCATGCCGTCACTTGCAAGCGCCGACAGCTGGGTGGTCAACAGCTGCGACGAGGACGCGCATTCCACTGCCCCGGGCCCGAACACCGGCACACTGCGCTGGGCGCTGGACAATGCAACGAGCCCGGCAGTCATCGACATGACCGGCCTGACCGACTGCATCGACAGCAAGATTACGCTGGCAACGGGCGAGCTGAATTTCGGTCAGGACTCGGTGACGATCAACGGGCCGGGAGCGTCCGTCCTGAGCATCGATGGCTCGGCTATGAATGCGGTCAGCGGGATCAACCGCGTCTTGCATCACCACACGACGGGAGCGACATTGACGATCCACGATCTCGCCGTCACCGGCGGGCACATCTCCACGTCGTACGCGTTTGTCAATGGCGGCTGCATCTTCTCGCAGGGCAACGTCGTCCTGGTCGACTCTGTCGTTTCAGGATGCCATGCGACCAATGTCTCCGCGGGGTACCTGGTGAAGGGTGGAGGAATCTACTCCAATGGCACTGTGACCTTGAACAATTCCCGTGTGCACGACAACTACGCGAGCGCGAACTATACCGCCGAGGCAGGCGGCGTCTTTGCCAGGTATGGCCTGACGCTGACGTCCGGCAGCTCGATTGACCACAACTCCGCCGTGGCGTCATTCAAGTCCGCGGTCGGCGCGGGTGCCTATGTACTGGGTTCGCTCTCGCTGACGAACTCGACGCTGGGATACAACACGCTGAGCGCCCCGTATTTTGCGGATGGCGGAGGCGCATTCGCCTACGGCGGACTCTCCGCCCAATACAGCACGATCGACCACAACAGCGCGATTTCGTCATCGAACCATGGCTGCGGCGGGGGAATCGACGCCGGTGGGGTCACCGCGGTGACGAACTCCACGATATCGAGCAACAGCGCCACCAACGTTGGCGGTCTGTGCGCGAGCGAAACGTTGACGATCACCAACAGCACCATCTCCGGCAATTCGGGGGATGGCATCGGTGGCGGTGTTTATGCGTTTGCAGAAACCGTACGCGTCTACAATTCGACGATCGCATTCAATACCGCGGGTACCAACACCGTTGCTCCCGGCTTGGCCGTGACGAGCTACGGCGGAGCGATATCGCTGACACTGCAGAGTTCGGTCCTTTCCAACAACACGTACGCCTCCAGCGAAATCGATCTAAGCGCGGCCGGTGGGAGCGTGTCGCTCAGCGGCAACAACAATCTCGTTCGCGCGCCAGCGCCGGGGACCGAGGTTCCGACGGATACGATCCAGGCCGTATGCCCGTTGCTCGGCCCGCTGCGCGACAACGGCGGCCCGACGAAAACGCATGCGCTGTTCAGCACCAGTCCGGCGATCGACGTGGGCAACAGCACCGTGGTCAGCGATTTCGATCAGCGCGGCAGCGCCGCCACCAACGGGGTCCGCGACTACCTGCGCATTTCCGGTCCGAAAGCCGATATCGGCGCCTACGAGGTGCAGCAGGACGACGTCGTCTTCGACGCCAGTTTCGAAGGCTGCCCACCATTGGCCTGAGCATGCCCCGGCATGGCCAGGGTCATTGCAAGCATCCCCTGCTGCGCAATGGATGCGTACAGGGTGTGCCGAGATTGCCGACGGCGGTCGGTGCGGGTTCAATCGCCCTCGAAGGCGTCGATGAAAGTCGAGTCCTGATCCGAACACGCGGAGAACTCCGACGTGTTGCCGTGTCGTCGGTGGCTGTGGCCTTGATCACGTGGCGATCGGCTGGCACGGTGAAGTCCAGCGGGCCGAAGCTCGCGTCATTTCCGACCGTCGCGACATCGCCCGAGCCGATCAGGATCTTGCCCTGGCCGTTGGCGTGCGCCCCCAACAACTGGGACACCCACAAAAATGCGCCGGGATCACCTGGCGGCAATGACTGCCAGCGATAACGGCTAGGTGAAAGTTGGCTCAGCGCAAGGCAAATTTGCCGGAATCGATGCTTTGCCATGCGCCATACCCCTTCAATTCGCCGACTGAGCGGACGATTTCCAGCAACCGTCCACGCCCCACCCTCGGAGAACCCGATCCATCGTGATGTGCTGATGTGTTGAGTCAGGCCGGTTGAAGTTCTTGTAGCCGCCGAGCGCTTCCGATGCCCTTGAGCCATCCCTGCCCCATGGCCGCGGCTTTATCGATCAGGGCCTGGGCGGAGCCAATGGCTCGCCAGTAGTTTGTTTCGGTGCTTGGCATCTGCTGATGCCAGTGAGCCCCTTTGCAGCCCTCAACGGCCGACTCTCATGTTACATCGGCGGCGCATTGTTGCATGACGCCCGTCGCTACCTCGTAAAGGGGACGAAGGTAATTACCCCGCATTAATTACCTCTGTCTCTTTTTTTAAAATAAATTCCCTTTTTCGGCAGGAAGGGAGCGGCGCCTCCCCCTGACAAGATGTCGTTTGAGCCTGCCGTTCTCGGTGGCAGAGAAGCGTGCATTTTGGGTCAGTGTATTTGGGGTCACCATTTCGCCGCCCGGGTCAAAGTTGGCTCGGCGCGATCAGCTCGAAACCATCGGCAAAAATTTCGTCTATCGGCACCGTCGTGCCGAGCAGCGTCGTATACGGCACGCAGTTCGGTAACGATTGGCCCAGACTGGCGTAGTCTGTCCAGACGTTGACGGTCTGCCCGGCAATGCAGTTGTCTGGGACACCGCAGCGATAGGCGGCCGGCGTACTGACGTCGACTTGAGGCTGGCATACACCCCAGGTCGCCTGAGTCAGACAATGCAGCCCCCAGAAGCTTGGCCAGACCCGGATCGGGTCCGGTCCCGGGTTGTCCAGCACGAATTCGCTGGACGCACCACATACGTTGATCTGGATGCGCCGGTACTGGGCGCTGTCGATGGTTATCGTGCCAAGGTCGTCCCAGCAGGTGGAGTCTTGCTGGGCGAACACTTGATTCCCAGGTACCCGTGCGTCGGCGGCACTGGTGTATAGGCGCATGCTGTAGCTACCGCCGGTACTACATACCAGACTGTCCATTATCTGCAATCCCGTGATTCGCCAGCTTTGTCCGGGCGGAATCTCGAAAGCGGTAGCGAATTCGTTGAGGACGTCCTGCTGGAAATCGAATCCACCAAAGGGCGATCCGATATTCAATACCGGCGAAACCGTTGTATCCGGCGGCGGGTATTGGGCGATAACGCCCGGCGCGCTGGCACTTGCCGCCTGCGCCAGCGACGATGTCAGCGACGTCAGGGTAAACAGGGCGCAAACCGCGGCTCTCATCCGAGCCTCCACTGGTGCGGCGCGCAAAATACTATCGCAGCGTGCCCGATAGCCGCAAGGAAGCGCAATGGTCAGCGCTGGGACGGGGGAATGCGGTGGGAAAAAGGGGCTGAGGAAAAGGGAGCGGAGGCAATTGAGTCCTTGGCTTGGTGCACGTCAGCACGGCCGCTTCATCGAGCAGCGCCTGGCACTTGTACCGACCCTCCCAGAATCGACCGGTACAAGCGTCTTCGCGATTGGCACTTCGGGCGATCGGCTCATTGAGCGCCTTCATGAACCAGGCAAGGCTGCCGAGCCGTTGCTGGCAAGCGTTAAGTCGATCCGTGTTGCCAAGCAAGGCCTGTTCTTTCAAACGGCAGCCAGCGTCATCGGGTTCACCTTCCAGGGTTGCCGGAAACAGGCAAACCCAACGCGCGGCGACCTCTTCGTCCCGCCATGTGGCGGCCGCGGTCGGGTCGATTCGCAAAACTACGTGCACATGGTTACTCATCACCGCATAGGCATACACGCCAACGGCAAAGATCTCAGCCAGTTCCAGCAAGCGCTGCTCTACCCACTCTCGCCGATGCTCATAAGACTTTCCGTTGTACGGATCAATCCCGCACAGCCAGGCTCGGCGCACGCAGCGCGAGATGCAGTGGTAGAAGCCGGGCGCGTCCGGATCGACAAGGAGGCTGCGGGCAGTGGTCATGCCGACACGTGACCCTTGGGCAGAGCGCTGTCTGTAGGAAATTACCGACTCGGGGCGTAGGGTATTGTCGGAATTCTGGATGTCCCGCTTATTATTATTATTATTACTATTACTATTACTATTACGGCCCATTCGCATCCGCGTAAAGGGGACGGAGATAATTACCCCGCCTTAATTACCTCCGTCCCTGAGGTTTGTCGACTAACCAGCTACGAATTGTGGGTGTCCCGTTTACGCTTTTTTGGAAACCTCAGCCTCCGTCCCCTTTTTTTTTCCGCATTTTTTTCGACTTGCTTTTTGGCGTGCTTTGCGAGTTCTGTAAGCAACCGCACCCACTCCTCCCAGCTCGCAGTGTGCACATTCAGATCACCAAGCCATCTTGGCTGGCACCTGTCGATCAAAGCGTCTGCTAAGCCCGGTCTTTCCTCCGGCGTAGATACACGAAAGCGTTCCACAAGCTCTTCGACGTCTTGAGCGGCGTCGCGATGCCCGCCCTCTCGCAGTAGCCGGACAACCTCAGCCGCAACATTTTCAAGGTTTCTGAACATTGATTTGCCTCACCGTGCCATTGGGCTTTCCACCATCTGAGAACGGATTTAATTACCTCCGTCCCCCTTTTTGCATGCGGCGGGAGACTTCGCGTTTCGCGTTGGCTTGCCGGCAAAAAGCGGCGTCGGCGGGGGCATCGTGGCTGTCGTGCCGAACGTGCTCGCAATGGCCGTATGGTCGCCAGGACTCGACGAAAAAGGCAATTCGCTGGCAGGCAGCGCGGCGCTGGAGCGCTTTACTGCGATCACGGGGTTGTCGGTGTTTTAGTATCCGGATTCATTGCCGTTGAATATGCGTTATGATTTTGCATCGTCATACTCGCTTCGCGCGCATCGTTCCGGGTCGTTGGGCGTAATATGCGCGCGCTACCGATCCCGTGTGATGCGTTGCTGGCCGCAAGGATCATGCTGCTTACCCAGCGCCGCGTTTGAATCGGCGATGCATCCATTGGTCATCGCAGGCTGCTGCCGCAGCGGCCGCAGCCAAAGCTGCGCGGCGTTTGCTGAAGTCTTCTCGCACCTGACCGAAGTCTGGCGCATCTTGCGTCTCATAGACCTCGTCCACTTCCGGGGTGAAAATTGTCTGCCGACAATGCAACATGTTGTGCCCGCGGTGCACCAACTCGCGAGCACGCTGGAGCCGGGCTTGCTGGCGATCGGGTTTTGGCAACGGCGGCAATGTAATCAATCCGTAGGCGTCGAACAATTGCAACGGCGAAGCGCGAGGCGTAGCAACTTGCACTGCACCTTGTGAGGTCACGCGATGGGGCAACCGGTTCACCGTGCGTTGGGTGGGTTGACCAGTGATTTCCGGCGCTCGCGGGCGCGTTCGCGCAATGGGCAGATCAATCAGCTTCACAATGGTGATGCGTTCATCGGCATGCCCTTGTTGTCGAGGCACCGGCCACGCCAGAAACGCAAAAATGACGCTCGCGGTCACAATGGTCGCGATAGCGCTGTAGCGTACCGGTGCGGGTGTTTGTATCCAGCGATACGCCGGACGACTCAGTGCCCGCTGGCGTATCGCCTCGCACAGTTCCTGTTCCAGCGACGGCGGCACTGCCGTTGCAATCACGGCGCATTCGTTGCCGGAATCACATCGTCAAACGTAAGTATGACCAAGGCATCGTCTGGCCATTTTGTGTCACCCAAGGGCGGTCGATATGTGTGTCCATCCTGTGCGATCACCACGTTCACTTGCCGCCCTGCGTAGCTCAAGATCGCTTTGCTCAACTTGCGCACGGCATGAAAATAGTTGACCGCAATCCTGGACGAGTGACACATGCGGCCCGCGAGGAAAAAGAAGCTGCGTATGGCCTTGGGCGCGCTCTGCTTCTCGATCGCCCAGCTCACTTCGCACTGGAGTCGCAGATCGCCCAAGCGAAGCACCGTGTCGGTGTCGCTGGCCGATCGCACGGTGGGGACAACACCTACGGCACCTGCGCGACGATTGGCTACCAGATACGCGTCATCGCCGTCCACGTCCTTCTCGGCCGGCAACGTAAACTTTCCATTGTCGGCGACCGGCACGTCAATCTGACTTTTCGTGGTTTGTAGTTGCAGGACAACCGCTGGCGATGCTGCGATTTTACTAGGTGGTGCCAGGTAGAAGGACAGCGTCGCGTCGGGCGCATAATGCCGGTACTTCTTGAAGGCAGCGACGCCCGCGAGCAAATCCCGATAACGTATTCGGGCTGCATTGGCTGCCCCAGTCACGGACACTGGGGAAAGTGTTGTGGCGCTGGGCGTGGCAGGCGATGGGGGGCTAACTTGTGCGGTCGCGCGGTTGTGCCAACCGGCACACAGGACAAGCAGTCCAAGCAGTACATTGGTACGAGTGACAAGCATCATCGATTCCTGTAAACGTATTGAACGGGTCAAATGGCAATATCATTAAGGGATGATCTCAATGGATCACCATGCAGTACGTCCATATCCACCAGCTTGCGCCAAGTTCCTAAACTCATCTTGGGTTGGGTCAACGCGTACTGCCTAGAACGCGGCATACCTACGAATTGATGCAAATATTTGAACAGGGTCGGTGTGATGGTATGCACGCGATAGGTTGCTCGATCAAATAGGATAGGCTCTTTGTAGTCATTGGCGAGTACGAATCGACGATCATTGAAGACCACAATCTCTGGCTCGGCGTCTCTGTACAACTGTTGATGGGGAGCACGCAGAGCCTCGATATCCAAGAATCGATCCACGTACCTCCAAGACTCCCATGGCACCGGATCCTCGCGCACGGCTTGCTCTAACGGTGCCCACAAGGCCGAACTTGCACGGAATAGGTAAGTATCGCGCTCAGTATCGCCTTTTGGCGCAATGGGCGCGAAAACGTGGAACCGTGTAGTCCAGAGGCAATTTGCATCACGATGCGCGAGTACGGGGATGATCGGACATTTGGCTAGATGGGACACCATCGTCACGCCCATGCGTGAGTGCAGCTTTGCACCTAGGAAATCAATGGGTGTCGTATGATCGTTTGCATTGGTACCCTGACCAGCCCCCATATTTCCATCAATGAATACTAAAATCGTGAAGCCGGCGCGGATATCCCTTATCAGCGACAGCAACATGGCTGGGTTTGCGGTATCCCGAATACGGACATTAGCGTTGGGCAGATTTCGGGCCGCACAAAAAGTGCTCAAAATTTCCTGAAAATCCCTGCCTTGGTCTTTTGCCACGCGGTGATCAATCAACATGGAAATCTTTAGTCCCCGGGACAAAGCATAGGGCAACACTAATCGATATGCCCCGTAGTGGAAAGAACACATGATCGTCGGAAGACCTGAGAAAAGCGTTGCTGCGCCCTCGCCTTCGACGCTTACGTTCGGGATGAGTAGATCCAAATGATACTGATCGGCATGCGCGCGACGTTGATTGAAAAAAATTTGTCTCAGAATATGGGAGTGCTGAGCGATAGCAATTTCTGGCCGCAGGTGAAACAAACTAGCCGATGTACGCCCAGTGTCGTATTTAGAATAGGCTAGTGTACGATCATCGAAAATTTTACGGTGCAGTTCTTCTACTGTATTCTGGTATTTTTCTTTGGCCGTGCTATCCATTGATTTTTCCAATTTTTCCTGTTTTAAGTGAAACCAACTTGGTGAGCAGTTTGATCGCTAAAAAAGCGCACAGCGCCGCTTGTAAAAAACTCCCGCTGACCAATTGCCACGCCGCATCGATGACGGAATGGGCATGGTATATCGTCGCGGCGACTTGAATGACCGCCATCGCCATCAGTTTCAATGCCAACCCGTAGACGAGCATTTGCCCTGTTGCGTATATTAGAAGGCTCAGTGACGGTCGGCGGCCTTCCCATGCTCGACCAACAGCGAAGCGCGCCATGCGCTTGATTAGGGCGTTGGCATCACGCTGCAGGTGGGTTGATCCTATCCAGTCGGCTACGACCCAATACCCGTCGAGTTTGACAAACGGCATCAGATTTATGATTGCCGCACCCACATTCATCCATCCTACCGTCACAATCACCCAGCGCGCCTGTGGCGAGGCCACTTGCGTAGCCAACCACTGCAGAGGAAGGTTTAGTAGCAGTTGAACGTATACGCCCGCCAGATTCACAATGATTCGCTGGCGCGGTGGCAAACACCAGATACCAGTGATGTCCGTGTAGAACACCGGGACGCACACGTATAATCCTAGACCGATAGACTCCGGCGCGATCTTGAAACGTAAGGCTGCCGCTGCATGGCTGAGCTCATGCGCGAGCGACAATATCGCCATCCCCATGATCACAATCGGCATGAGCAAAGCACTATGACCAATAAACCCTGGCACTGGAGTCATGGCCATCCACACCCCGTTGCCAATTATTGCCGCGAGGAAGGTGGCATAGAACGCCAAAGGATTCATGATCAATGCACCTAAAACCACTAACATCGGGCGCATTTGGGTAAGTCTGAGCACAGTGATGCGTGCCCAAAGATTGGTCGCACGCTCGGAGAAACCGAGTTTGGTGTGCAACAGGGTTTGCAAGTGCAGTTTGATAGTTTTGACCACCGCAGCGGTTGCCGGGCTGGTCAGCAAGTGCCTGTCATTGATGCGTTCGGCAATTTGTTCGCAGCTCAATCCAAGCGTAATACCTTCAAGTACTTGATAGGTCGATTCGGATAGTTTGAGCACGCGGTTGCCAACCTCCGCAAGTACCTTATCCTCACCAGGAAAGGTGCCTAAACGGCGCAGCGCTAAACGCGAAATGGTGAAGTCCTTGATGGCAACATCCATGTCAAACTCGGCATGGTAGGGAATGGAGTCGCTTGATGACCAGTCAAAAAGGTACCTGTTGGCGCTCGTTGAAAACTGACCATCTCTGCTCGTTGAAAATTGACCAGGGATGAGCGCTGAGGGAGAGCTCCCTCAGCGTGGTTGGAGTGTAACTCCGAGCGTGGGCCAGAGGGGTCAGAATGGTTCTTCGATCACCTCCTTGTTTGCTTGCTGCTTGGCCTGCTCACGCGACTTGATTCGGGCTTTGGCCTGTCCGCTGCTCTGATGGAATCGGTAGGATTCATTGCCAGTCTCGACGATGTGGCAGTGATGGGTCAGTCGGTCGAGCAGCGCCGTGGTCAGCTTGGCGTCGATGAACACGTTGGCCCATTCGGCAAACACCAGATTGGTGGTGATGATGACGCTGGTGTGCTCGTAGAGTTTGGATAGCAGATGAAACAGCAGCGCGCCGCCGGCCTGCGAGAACGGCAGGTAGCCGAGTTCGTCGAGGATGACGAGATCCAGATGCATGAGCTGGTTGGCCAGGCGGCCGGATCGGCCCGCCGCCTTTTCCTGCTCTAACTGGTTGACCAGATCGACGGTGGAATAGAACCGCACTCGCTTGCCGTGGCGGGTGATCGCCTGGATGCTCAGCGCGGTGGCGAGGTGTGTCTTGCCGGTCCCGGTGCCGCCGACCAGGACGATGTTCTCGGCCCGCTCAGTGAACTCGGTGGTAGCAAACACGCTGATGTGCTGGCGATCAACTTTGGACCGATCAAATTCGAATCCGGCGAGATCACGATGCACGGGGAACTTGGCCGCATGCATCTGGTAGCGGATCGAGCGCAGACCGCGGTCGGTCTGCTCGGCGGTGATCAGATGGCGCAGCAGCCACTCGGCCTGCTCGGTGCCGCCGCCGGCGCTGTTCTGCAATACCTCGGCATAGCTGCTGGCCATGCCGTACAGACGTAATTGCTTGAGTTCGGATATCAGGTCAGACATGGGTCATCTCCTCGCGCAGGGTGTCGTAGCGACTGGTGTCGGTGGTCGGTGGCTCTTCAACAACGAGCGAGGTGCTGACCGCTTCCGGTGGCGGCCCCTCACTCAGTCGGGCGAGGACATTGAGCACGTGCTCGGCGCTGGGATGCCCTGCCTCGAGCACGAGATCCACAGCGACCAGCACCCCCTCCAGCCCGTGCCGTGGCACCGCCGCCAACACCTGCGCCATCACCCGATCACCGCCTGCGCGACGCAGTAGCGCACGACTGAGCCGCTTGAGTGGCTCGGGCATGTCGGCAAACGGCGCGCCGTTGCGGAGCGCGCCGGGCTTGCGTGCGATCAGCGGCACGTAGTGCTGCCAGTCGTAGACCACGTGGTCGCGCTCAGTCGCCCGCGGATGCTCGGCGATGACCTCCTGGTCACCCACGATGACGATACGCTCCGGATACAGACGCACGCTGACCCGGTGACCCGCATAAGCGCAGGGCACCGAGTAGCGATTGCGCGCCGCCGACACCAGGCAGGTGCTCGATACCCGCGCGGGTGATTCGATGTAGCCATCAAACGGCGCCGTCATCGGCATCAGGTGCGGCACCTCGTGCTCCAGCGCTTCGGCAATGCTCATGCCGGGAAAGTCCGGATGCGCGGCACTGCGGCCTTCGACGCACTCCGTGGCCAGCCACACGTTGAGCTCGGCAAAGCTGGAGAAGCGCAGCTCCTGCGCCCGCTGCCAGATGCGGCGGCGGGCGTCCTGCACGCCTTTTTCGACACGCCCCTTTTCCCAACCCGACGCCACATTGCAGAAGTCCGGGTCGATCAGATAGTGCGCCGTCATAGCGGCAAATCGTGCGTTGACGATCCGCGCCTTGCCTCGGCCCGGCACCCGGTCCACCGCCGTCTTCATGTTGTCGTAGATGCCGCGTCGAGCGATGCCACCCAGTCCGGTCAGACAACGCAGGTGCGCATCGAACAGCATCTCGTGACTCTGCGCCGGGTAGGCCACCAGCCAGAATGCCCGCGATGCGCACAGCTTCATGTGCGCCAGCTGCACCTTCCGCCAGACGCCGCCAATGACGATGCCTTCCTCGCTCCAATCAAACTGGAACGCCTCACCCCACTCGAAGCGCAACGGAACAAAGGCCGAGCGCGCCGTCACCGCGCCGGACTCGGCACGCCAGGCGCGGATCGCCTCCGTGACCCGGCTATAACTGCCGGCAAAGCCCTCCGCCTGCAGTTGAGCGAACAGCCGCAGCGCCGTGCGCCGCTCCTTTCTTGGCCGACGGGCATCGATCTCAAGCGCCTGTCGCAACCACTCTCGATGCCCATCGAGCTTCTTCGGACCAGCCTCGCGCCGGTAGCTCATCTCACTGCGGGTCGACTCCCGCAGCCACGCCTTGATCGTATTCCTCGACAGACTCGTCCGTCTGGCGATCTCGCTAATCGACAGCCCCTCGCGGAGCCGCATCCGTCGCACTTTTGCGTATGTTGCCATGGTGTGCACCTCGTCTCCCTACCGGTCCAAAAGGCCGGCAGGTTAGGTCAGAACACCCTGGTCAATTTTCAGCGAGCAGAACCCTCGATTTATGGTCAATTTTCAACGGGCAGCAACAGGCGACCTACAAATCCGATTAAACGACGCTAACCGCTTTTTCCTGTATTGATTAAAACTGCTGAAGAATTTCCGCCTTCTTCTTTTCATAGTCTTCTGGCGTGATCAGCCCCTTGTCCAGCATTCCTTTCAGTTCTTCGAGCCGCTGGGCAGCTCCCGCACTAGGTGCGCTGCCAGTGCTAGCGGGTGCAGCAGAACCAGAAAGCGCGGCTCGCGTCTGACGATCATTCAAGAAGTTTGCGAACTTGTTCTTGTAGTGCAGATCCAAGATGGCGTCAAACGAGTAGTTCTTGCCTTTAGCTCTACCCGTATGGAACAGTTCACGCTGAAAGTCTACGTCCTCACCTTTGTACTTTTTTGTTGAAAGGATGGTGCCCACGTGATTGATCACAATGATTTCGTAATCGAAGAAGTACGACCAGCGAGCCCCACCTGCATCGACCCGGGAATCGAGCACATTGACGATTAAACCGGCATCGAATGGCTGCGCGCGGAGTCCGCTTATAGCTGTCTCGACTGATGATCCTTTCGGCGTTTTAATGACACTGACTGTGCTGCCAGCGTTGTAAAGCGCCTTGGAGAGGATGTCGGAAATGCGCGTTGTGTAGGGCATGCTTTCTGCGCCCTTGCGCATGCCCTCAAACGCAAACGGAATTCCGTATCCACCGCGATAGATGCCCTCACAGGTATCCGGCTTATCGCCACTGACAACGTAAGGCCGATTGTCGACGACGGTGAGCGCAACGGTTCCCTTACCTGCGTAGTCGAGCTTCGGCGTACGTTCCTCGACAGTTGTCGGACTCAGTCCACAGGCCGCAAGAAGCGTAGCCATCATCAAAACCGCGGATCTAAAACTCACTTGGTTCATCACGTCCCCCTGACAAATATCTGCCATCTGTCGCTAACGCCCACTACTGCGATGTGAGGCTGCAGCGAAGAATGAATACCACAAAACAAATGGTCACCCATTTGAATTATTACAATTGAAAAAATCAAGAAATCAATTGGCTTCGGCAACCTCATTGGCGCCGACTGATGTTACCTCATGTTGAATAGCGCAGGGATTTTGAGGCCGTAGGTAAAGATGCACGTCGCATCCCCAGCGTTGAAACCACTTTCGCCACGTTGCCTACAGGAACCTCACCTAACCCCCACCACCACCCCCACCAACGCCAACTTCCAATTCTCGATCCTCGCCCCCTGCCCCGTATTCAAATGACTGGTCAGGTAATACAACCGCTGGATCTCGTTGCTCTGCTTCGGCCCCGCCGCAGCATCGGCAAATCGCTGCTGCAGGTAGTACGGCGGGATGCTCTGGCTGTACAGCGTGGCGCGCAGGCGCGCGATGCGGGCGATGTCGGCGGGCGGTAGTTTGATGTCGTAGCGCACTTCGTCGGCGCCGGTGCGTGTGGGATCGGTGTAGAACGGATCGTTGGCGGCCTGGCCTTCCACTTCGCCGAGCAGGCGGATATACGGCGACGGGTTGTTGAGGAACACTTTCGGATCGAAGCCGCGCGGGCGCAGGCGGTTGTCCTTGACCGGTTGCACGCGGCGCAGGAATGAGGTGGTCAGGAAGCCTGCCGAATCCTTGATCAGCTCCTGGTAGATCTGCACCTGGCTGCCGCTGGTGATGTCCTGATAGTGCGGCTGGTAATCGCGCTGCGCGATGCCGTTTTCGGTGGGCAGACGTTTGTCGCCGATTCCGTCGAGAATAAAGCCCAGCGCGTCGGTGCGGCCGGATGCCCAGACCGGTTTGCCGTTGGCATCTTCGGCGATGAATTCGATGAACAGGCGACGGAAGCCCACGCCCGACGGCAGGTAGTGGCCGGTCTTGTTGGTCACGTGCACGGTGGCGGTGATCTCGCCGGTGCTGCGCTGCACGTCCTTGATCGCAATGTCGGCGGATTCGTGCCGCGCCATGCGCAGCATGGATTCGGCGCCGGTGATCAATGCCGGTTGCGTGGTGCTGGCGCCCATGTAGTCGATCTGGCGCACGCCGAGCAGCAACGGGAATTGCTGGAACATCTCGTTGAGAAACACGTTGAGGCCGTGCAACGAATGGCGCAGGTAATTCGGGCGCGGCGTCAGCGTGATCTTGTCGTCGGGCAGGCGATGCGTGGTCGGCGCGAAGGCATCGGATTCGATGTTCGCGATCTGCGTACCGGCCAGACTCAGCGATTTGTAGTGGCCGGGCATGTGGCAGTCCTGGCAGGACTGGAACGTCGCGCCGCGCGCGAACACGCTGTTGGTCCATTCCAGATGCGTGGTCTGCTCGTAGGTGCTGGTCACGGTGCCGCCACCGGGCACGTGCTCCGGGTGCGGCGAACCGTCGTTGTTCAGCACCGGCAGCAGGATGTTGTGGCAGGTGCCGCACAGATCCGAATTGGTGATCTGCGCGCCGGCCTGCGGCTTGACGCCGATCGCGTTGTTCATC
This sequence comes from uncultured Pseudomonadota bacterium, assembly GCA_963711075.1. Taxonomy (GTDB): domain Bacteria; phylum Pseudomonadota; class Gammaproteobacteria; order Xanthomonadales; family Rhodanobacteraceae; genus Rudaea. The sequence goes on from CAVQCW010000005.1 coordinate 403,688, forward strand.
GGATCGGTGACGACATTGTCGAACGGGCCGAACATCTTGTCGTCCGGGCCGGCGACCCAGTTGCCGGTGAAGCTGGAATCCTTGCCCAGCGCCGTCTTGTCGATGCGATGACACACCGTGCAGGAAATGCCGTCGCGCGCGAGGTTGCCGTAGCCGTGCGGATCGTCGGACGTCTGGTAGCGCGTGACCAGGCCGAGGCGGAACGGATCGCCGAACGGCACTTCGGGCGGCGGCGCCACGGCGAACAGGTTCTTGCATTGCGCGTCGGGTTTTTGCGTATCCATCGCGAGCTGGCGTTGGCCCATCACGCCGTGGCAATGCAGGCAGGTGTTCTCGACGCACGTGCCGAGTTTCGGCAGGCGGTTGGTTTCGCTCTGCAACTGCGAGAAGAAGATCGGATCGCGCCCGGCCAGACCCATCGGCGAGGCGCGCCATTCGCTGTACATGGAGACGTTGACCGGGTTGCCGGTTTCCGGATCGTTGATCAGCATGTTCGGCGTGGAATCGTTGGATACGGTGGCGTCGTGGCAGCCCTGGCATTGATCCGACGTCAGGAACAGGCCGGTCTTGTGCGCCGCTGCGGTGTGGTGATCGAAGCTTTCGGCGGGCAAGTGGAATTGCCAGGCGGCGCCGAAATCCGTCGGCCCCAGATGGCCGAACGACGTGGCGAAGTGCGGTGCGGGTTGCGGCAACGGCTGGCTGAATGCCCAGGCTTGACGCTGCGCCTGGCGCAGCTTGGCGAATCCGGCGGAGGTGTTGCGTGCTTCGCCGTGCTCGGCGCCGCCGCGATCGTCAAAGCCCGGGTTGCGCAGACTCAACATGCCGAGCATGCCGGTCGCGGTCATCTTCGACGCCGGTGCGCTGAAATGCTTGTACAGCAATCCGGATGTCAGCACGTTATCCAGTGAAGCAAAGGTCAGTTCCTTCGCGGCCGAGGCGTGACAGTTCATGCAGTACGCGCCATACAGGCTGTACGGCGTGACCACGTCGGCGAGTTTCTGGCTCGGCGGTTTGTCGGGTTGCTCGCAGGCGGTGTTGGTGAACAGATCGCCGGTCGGATACCAGCACGGATTGCGCGCAGGTTTTTTCGGGTCGTGGCCGAAGAATGTCGGATCGGTCACCGCACTGGACGTGAGGATCGGCGGATTGCCGTCGCCGCTGGCGGTGGGATTGGCCCAGTACCAGCCGTCGTGCGTCGCGCCGCCTTGTTTGACCATCACCGACCACGATGTCGGCTCGATCGCGGTGGCCGGTTTGCGGATCACCAGGCACTGCGCGTTCGGATCGATATCCAGCGCGGTCGGATCGATCGAATGCATTTCCTTGACGATCATCGCGCCGGTCGGCAGCGCGCCCTTGCGCCCGTCGCACATCCAGTCGACGACCTTGGGCGAATACCAGATGCGCACCGCCGGATGCACGCCGTAACTTTTCCCGGCGGGGAAATCGCCGACGTACGGGCCGGTCAGGCGCCAGTCGCGATCGGCGATCCAGCCCAGGCTGCGATACGTGCGGTCGCGCAGGAAGCCGCGCAATTCGAGATCGAAACGATTCTTGGCGGGAAGGTCCGATATCTCCGCGGGCTGCGCGAGAATCCGCGCCGGCTTGCCGCGATTCGGATTCGCCTTGCACCACGCGGCCAGCGTCTCGGGCGACGGCGGCGGCGGCGACTGCGCGCAGACCCAGTCGGCCGGTGTGTTCGGCGGGAATGGCGGCAGCGTCGCAGTGGATTGCGCGAACGCGGTGGCGCTGGCCAGGAAAAAGGTCGCAACTCCCCGATACCAAAATACCTTCATGTCGTCTCCCTCCCGGCCGGCCGTGATTGGCTCGACCCGTGCGCGCCGACGCGACCCGTCTCACTGCACTTGCCGGTCGAGCCAGTCCGGCGTCACGGCCTTGGCGGCTCTATCCGTCGGAATGCGAATGCGGACCGCCGTGCGAGTGGCATAGCCGATCGGACATTTTCCCGTTCGATTGGCATCCAGGTTCGGCTGAACTTCGACACTCGTCGGATTTCCCCAAGCTTGTGGCGTCGAAGCTCCACTGTCGGGGAAAGCGCGCAGCGCCGCAACTGCGAAAATTGACAGGTACCCGATGCCAGCGCAGACGAAAGTGAGGCAATGGGCACCGGCAAATGCGGACGTGCTGACTCTGGCATGACGCCTGTCCGGCATCCGCGTTGAACCGAAAACGATTCAGCAATTCGGGAACGACCGCTCGTGCGGAGCCCGGCGTAGCGACGTCGAAGCACGCCGTTCGACTTCATGCCTTCGGCACAAGGCCCGGAGCCTGCCCCGGACTCCATTCATGGGCGAATCGAAGTTGATCGATCATTCGTGCTCGATCAACAGGCACAGGCAATCAAATCCGTCGGCGAATAGGAATCCGGTAACGCTTCAACGATAGTCGGAGAATTCGCGCCGCACACCATTGCCGCCATTCCCATCACACCGTGCATGCCGTGAATCCATGACACGAATCCATGCGGGCGAATCGATCGCGTCCGCCGCAGTGATTTTCTGATTGCAGAAGCGGCTACTCCTCAAAGCGACCCGCTGTGTCGCGATCGCGATCGTATCGGCGTGCGAGCGGAAAAGGCGGCAGCCAGGATTCGCGGCGCACGATCCAGCTTTCGTAGGTTGGCGTGAGTTGGTCAGGCGCATCCAGGGATCCGAGGTTCACTTCGATTTCGTCCGCGCTGCGCGAGAAGACCGACGAACCGCAGCGCGGACAGAAAAACCGCCCGGAGTATTCGCGAGTTTCGCCATCGATCGTCACCGCATCTTGAGGGAATATCGCGGACGCGTGAAAAAGTGCCCCGTGATGCTTGCGACAGTCCAGACAATGACAAAGGCCGACCCGGTATGGGAGCCCCGACGCCACAATCCGCACATTGCCGCACAGGCAACCGCCAGTGAATTGTTTCATGCTGCACCTCCTGCAAGTTTGCGGGCGCGCCGACCGCGTTTGGATTTTGCCTTGCTCTGAACCCTGCTCAGGTCACGCGCTCCCCGGCCGCCACGCGAACGGCCGTCATGTCCGCCGGCGCGGGATCGATGACCACGCGTACGCGCCAGGCATCGCGCGACACATGCAGGTTGCGATGCTTGACCAGGTACGCCAGCGCCACGGCGGCCGCGACAAGACCCGCAGACGCCCCGACGCCGAGCGCCCAGCGTGCGCCGAAATGATCGACCACCCAGCCGACCAGCGGCGCACCGATTGGCGTGCCTCCCATGACCACCGCGATACGCAGAGCCAGCACCCTGCCACGCATCGCGCGCTCGGTAGTGAGCTGCATCATGGAGTTGCTCGCCGTCATGAACGTGAGCGCAGCAAGACCGACAAAGAACAGCATGATCGCAAACAGCAGCGGGTTGGGCATCAGCGCGGCCACCGCCACGCTGACACCGAACAACGCCGCCGAGTACGTCATCAGTACCATGCCGGGAACCTGCCGGCGCGCCGAGAGCAGTGCGCCGCACATGGTGCCTGCGGCCATCGCCGAGCTGAGCAAGCCGTATTGGCTGGCGTTGCCGTGGAACACCGTGACCGACATGGTCGAAATGAAAATGGCGAAGTTGAAGCCGAAGGTGCCAAGCACCAGAAGCATCACCAGCACGGCCATCAGGTCCGGTCGCGCCCACACGTAGCCGAATCCTGCGAGCAAGCTGCCGCGCGTGCGTTTGGGTCGCGCATCCGCATCGGTATACAGTTCATGCACCCGCAGCAGCCACAGCGATACCATCACGGCAGCGTACGAACCCGCGTTGATCAGGAACAGGCAGCCCTCGCCCACCGCGGCAATCAACAAGCCGGCCACTGCAGGTCCGATCATCCGCGCGGCATTGAACGAGGCGGAGTTCAGGGCGACCGCGTTGTTCAGGTCGTCGTCGCTGACCAGATCCGATGTGAACGCCTGCCGCACCGGCGCGTCGAACGCGGTGACGCAACCCAGCAGCAGCGCAAAGCCATACACCTGCCACAGCTTGACGGCGCCGGCAACCGTGAGCAGGCCCAGACCCAGCGCCAACAGTCCGGCGCAGCCCTGGGTGAACAGCAGCACCTTGCGACGGTCCAGATGATCGGCGACAAAACCGCTCAGCGGCAGCAACAGCAGCGGCGGCCCGAACTGCAGCGCCATCACCGTCCCCACCGCCGTGGCGTTGTGATGGGTGAGCACGGTAAGCACCAGCCAATCCTGGCCGATGCGCTGCATCCAGGTGCCGACGTTGGATACCAGCGCGCCGGCAGCCCAGAGGCGGTAGTTGTGGTTCCTGAGCGAACCGAACATTGCGTTCATTGCGTGTCCGCCAACTGCACCGCGAAGACCGCGGCGGCGCAAATCGCGAGATGCGTGTCGGGGAAATTTTCCGACATTACCTGACAACGCGTTCAAATTTCAGCGACTGCCCTGCCTGATGCAGGATCACGGATGCGGCAGCCGCATCGCCGGGCGGAAACTCCAACGTCACATCGACATTCTTCAGAAAGAAGAGTGTCGGCGATTGCGACAGCACCTCGAACTTCGGTTGGTCGTTGAGTTGCGCGACCAGCTTGTCGCCATCGAGCGACAGCTTCAACGACATCCTGTCGTTGCGGTATTCGCCGACAACGCGTTCGATCGCCGCTTTCGGCAGATCGATCGCAATGCGTTGCGCGGGCAGCGGTTGCTTGGTTCGCGACGCTCTTTCGCCATCGCCCTCGTCTTCCGGAAACAGGCGCATCGCGATGATCTTGCCGGTCGCATCGCGTTCGAAGCGCACGCGCGACAAGCCTTCGTCAAACAGAAACTCGTCCTTCGCGATCGGCAGCATCGCGTGTTGCGCCCCGCCGGTTCGCTGCGACATCAGACGGCCATCGACGACGCGCAGCACGCGCACCGCATTCTTGTCGATGCGATACACGCCTTCGTACGATTTCAGGGTCGCCGCATCCATGGCGATGGCGCGCTTTGCCGGGTACGGCTTGCCGATCGCATACGCGGCAAGCATGTGCGCCAGTTCGAATGCGCCCGACATTTTCGGCGGGCCGTCATCGAAATTGGCCAGTACCGCGACGCTGATCCGGCTATCCGGAAAATACAACAGCGCGGTGTTGAAGCCGAAGATTCCACCACTATGTGCAAATACGGTCTGTCCGTGCAACGTCGTGCGAACGATTCCAAACCCGTAATGTGCGGACGCCGCGGCACCGGCGGGCGTGGTCATCTGCGTGTAGCGCAGCTTCGACAGCAATTTCCCGCCATGCAAGGCGCGATTCCAGCGCAGCAGATCATCGACGCTGGATACCAGAGAACCCGCCGCGTGCGGCTGGGTCATGCTCAAATAGTGTGCGACGGCCCAATGATCTCCATTGCGCGTGTAACCCATGACATGACCGGGAATGACGGCGACCGTTTCGTCGCCGTATCCGGTGTGGTCCAGATGCAGCGGCTTGAAGAAAAGCTGATCGAGATAGGCATGCCACGACATGCCGGTTACCGACTCGATGATCGCTCCCACCAGCACATAGCCGGAGTTGTCGTAACTCCATTGGGTGCCGGGCGCAAAATCGGGCTTCTCGTTCTTGAAGCTGTCGATCAGTTGCGCCGTGGTCATGTCCTTCTGGATTTCCCAACTCATGCGACCGGGAATGGCCGTGTAGTCGCGAACGCCGGAAGTGTGGTTCAGCAGCATGCGCACCGTGATCTTTTCGCCATTCGGATAGTCGTGCACAAACTTGCTGAGCGGGTCGTCCAGGGTCAGCTTGCCTTCGTCGATCAGGTGCAGCACCGCTGCGGAAGAAAATTGTTTGGTCAGCGAGCCCAGGCGAAACACCTGGTCCGCGGATAACGGCACGGAAAGCTCGAGACTGGCCATTCCGCGTGCGCCGCGATACAGCACATCGTCGCCACGCGCCACCAATACCGCCGCACCCGGGCCGTCCTTTGCGAAGTTGTCGGCCAGCAATTTCTCGGCATAGCTCGCCATGGCTTCCTTGCCCGCAGGCGCGGCCGCGAACAGGCACGGCGACAACGTCGCGATCAGCAAGGCCAGCAGAAATCGGATGCGCATGAATGACTCCTCGAAATTGGACTATGGTGAAATCATCTTCTCATGGCCTTGCGGAAAGCGAAAAGGTGTCACGTAGTTTTGCTCCTGCCGTTCGCGTACCCGTCGTGCCGTTGCGTCGAACTTCAATTTTCCCCAAGTCGGGGTCGAATGAAGCAAAATGAAAGGCGTCGGAGTGAATTAACGAAAGTTTTCCCTGATACAACTTTTCTCGAACCGGTTACGACGCGCATGCGAACCTTTGTACTCAGAGCACGGGCGGCACCCACGGACAGCCGCAAGCTGTTGGCGTGCGTCGGCAAAGATGCCCACACCGAAATTCTGGCGCACGCGTTGATGAACGCATTCTTCGTGGCGCAGTCGCATCGCGCGGACGTGACGGTCTACCTTGTGCTGGAAAGTACCCGGGATTTTTCACGCACTGTCCGATTCGATATCAACGAAATGCATGACATCGGCGGCTTCAACGAGCAGGCCTTGCTCGGCAAGATCGCCCAGGCGCTGGACGCTTCCGCCGGCATGGGCAAGGAAGAAACGCGAGTGGTGGAATCTGGCGTTGCGGTGCGCACCGTGAGCTTCGAGCGGCTGGTGCAGGAACTGGCCGAGGATCATCAGCTTTACGTGATGGACCCGAAAGGCGCGTCGATTCGCGAGCAGGCGTTCCCGGCCAATCCGTGTTTCCTGCTCACCGATCACATCCCGATGCCGAGAAAGACCTTTCACGGTCTCGAACGACTGGGTGCGAAGAAAATCACGCTGGGATCGAAGATGCTGTTCGCTTCGCAATGCGTCGTGTTGATCCACCACGAACTGGATCAGCAATAGAAGCAATCGGGACTTTTCCGGTACACCTCACCGGGCTCGGCAATCAACGCGTTTTCGTCCACGAAAGGATTGCAGCCTCCGGGAAAGTCGCGGCGATTCAGATCGCTGCAGTCGTCAAACCTTGGGAGTCCGCCGGCATTGCCGGTAGATTTGCTCGGGAATAAAGCAAGTGCCATTCACCTCCGCCCCATTTTCGATGCACAATGCGGCGTTCGGCGACGATCAGCGACACTGTATCGGCGGGCGAATCAAACGGAACCCCTTCGAACGGACGGTTCCAGACAAACTGGTGAACGCTCGGGTCTCCGGGAAGCGCAGATGCAATCATGAACACACAGCAGTTCGACGGGCATCAGCGCACCGGCAATGATGCATCGGCCTTGAACGGGAAGAACGCCAACGCGCAACGGCTGTTCATCGATTGCGTGCACCTGGTTTACGCAAACCGGGCACGCAGCATTTTTTCCGTATTTGCGTTTTCCATCGTTCCGCTTCTGCTCGGCTGGCATCCGCGCACGCGTAGCATCAGCGTTCTGTTGGTGGTTGTACTGTGGATTTACGCCTCGGCGAACCTGTATTTCAGCCATCGGGTGAAATTGTCCAGGCTGACCTGGAGCGGCGCACGCCGATGGGCATGGGTGTTCTATGTACAGGTAAGCATCCTCGGTCTGCTGCTCAACGCCATCTTTCTCTATTTTGACGCGCAGGGGGTTCCCGGTGCGCTCAACTTTTTGATGCTGGTCACCATGGCATTCTCGGCCGGCGCGGTCAGCGCATACCATTATCTGAAGCCCACCGGTCCGCTGTTTGTCGGCGTGGCGATCGCTCCTCAGCTCGTCTATTTCCCCTTGCGATTGCCGGAATACGGGTTGTTGCTCGACGTCGTGTCGGTTCTGTTCTTCGTGTTCATGTCACTGGTCGGCAAGGAGCTTCACGACAGCGCCGAGCGCACGCTGACGATGGGCTATGAACTCGAATCCGCCAAGGAGGATGCCGAACGCCGCGCATTGACCGATGCGCTGACCGGACTCGACAATCGGCGATCTTTTTTCGAGAGCGCACCGCCGCTGCTGGACGCCGCGCGAGAGCGCTCCCGGCCTGTTTGTCTGGCGGTGCTGGACATCGACTACTTCAAACGAATCAACGACCAGCATGGTCACGCAGCGGGCGACAAAGTCCTCGTGCATGTAGCGGGTCTGCTCAAAGCAGGGATGCGCGACACCGACATCGTTGCTCGCGTCGGCGGCGAGGAATTCGCAGTGCTGCTTCCGCAGACCGATCTTGCCGGCGCCGTCGATATCGTCGAACGTCTGCGCCAGGATCTTCACCGCATCGACCTGTCGGCCGAAGGCATTCCACCGATCAGTGCCAGTTTTGGCGTCGCGGAAGGAGGCACGTGGTCTCTGGACGAACTGCTTGAACGCGCCGACAGTGCTTTGTACCGGGCCAAAGACGCCGGGCGCGACCGTACCGAAGTCGCCGCGGCCACGGCGGCTTGAACGCGAACTCCACGTCCGCTTCAGTGCGCAGACGACCATGCCGCCTGTCGCAAAACAAGAAAGCGGACGCGAATGGCGCTTGCTGCAGGTACGCCCGGACGTTGGTGCAACGCACACCGCTTGACGCAACGTTGCCGGACTCCGACGCGTTGCCTGCAACGGCTCGCGAGTTCGCGACCGTGGACCAGCGCTGCCGGGGACGGGAATCCGGCGGCGTATCAGGACACGATTCCGCCCTGTTCTCGTCGTTGCGTCAGCCGAATCCGCTCTCACATTGTTTTGTGCAATCGATATGAAACTCGGTGATCTTGAAAAGTCGGCACTGCAACTGAACGAGCTCTACGAACAGCTCGAGATCAACAGGTACGGGCGCGTCTGGACCACGCAAGAACTGGCGCTGGGTTTCGTCGGCGACGTGGGCGATCTGGCAAAACTGATCCAGGCAAACGCCGGTGTCCGGACTATTGACGATTGCAAAGCGAAACTTGGTCATGAATTGTCGGACTGCCTATGGTCGATCCTTGTTCTTGCCAACAAGTGCGGCATCGATCTGGAGGCGGAGTTTGTAAGAAACATCAAAGAGCTGGTCGACCACGTATCCGGCGAGCTGGGCAAATAGCAATTCAATCACACCGGCGGCGCTTCGCGGCGCGGCTTGATTCAAGTTTCGGCGCGAACACAACCCGCCGGTGGAATCCTGCGCATGGGCAAACTCGAACACATTGGGCAAGAGGTCGCCGCTCTCGCTGCCGGCAAACTCGCAGCCTTTCGTACGCGGTTCGCGAAATTTGATGCCGATGCATGGGACAAGCACAAAGCCGCTGCGGCAGTCGATTGGTCTCGGTGATACCCCAGCGGTCCATTGCCGATCCGTGGAAGTGCGTGAACTTTCTACGAGAAGTCTTTGGTGCGCAAGGACTTCTCAACAACGACCTGCCAATGCACATGAGCATCGGAGAAAGCCTGATCATCGTCGGCAGCGCTGTCGAACGACAGCCCGCAAGCTCGGTGCCGTCCATGTACGTCGCCGCTACGGATCGAGCCTTCGAGAAGGCGCGGTCCCTTGGCGCGATGCCCATGGAGCAGCCACGGGAAATACCATGGGGAGCTCGACGAGCCATGCTCGAAGGTCCGTGGGGCAACCGCTGGCGAATCGCCACCCACGGATGTTTCCCGGGCGTCGCCTGACCATTCCATCGAGCAGGCGCGTCGTCGATACGCCACTTGTTTCCGGCGTTCGCAAAGTGCCCCTGACGATCGGCACGCAGCGGAATTCAATATCCGCGAGCAGGCTCGACAGCGGCGCAGCATCGGGTGAGCGCAGCGTTTCAGTGCGGCGTTCTCGTGCGTCACGACGCTGTCTTTCGAACACCGTCCCCTGCGATTCAAGGCGCGCCCGACGCAACCTCCATATTGATCCATACGCGGCTTTCGCGTGCCCATCGGCGATGCTGGCGCGACATGAACGTTTCACAACGATCTGAATCGCTGCTGCACGTGGGTGCGCGAATCATGAACTCGGTTCGCGTGTGCGGTTCGAAAATCATGCGTTAAACCACAAGGAGCGATGATGAAACGCATGAACCGCCCGAACCGCATGAGAAAGCTCACGATGACTGCCGCCGTATTCGCGTTTGCCGCGGGAGCGTCCGGCTGCATCTACGATGTGCATCATCGACATCACGATCACGATCACGATCATCATGGGTATCGCGATCGAGACCATGATCACTACGATCATGGTCACGACCAAAACCGGTTCGGCCTGGGCTGGAACGGCTACAAGGTCGAGCAAGTCTCGTCGCCGACATCCTGATTTGAGGGCGGGTAATCAAGCACGATTCCACCCACCTGACGATCGAGCCGAAGCCGCAGTCGCAGCGGCAGGAATCCTGTATACATTGCCGCACCACTCGCATCGCCTGGCGATCCGGAGCTCGAGGCCGTCAGCCGAGCGGGCGAGGCCCGGCCGAGCAAATCGACCACCCGCCGCTACGCTGCGGCAGGCGCCAGACCCGGATCGAAAAGCTCGACGCTGGCCAGCACGCCGCTGCTGCCAAGGCCGCCGCCCACGAGCACCTGGCCCGACGGCAGCAGCGTCGCAGCAGGCGCGGAACGCGGGCGAAACAGGATTCTCGCGTCAGCCAATGAGGACCCCATCGATGTGTTACCTGCCTTGTGCATCAGGTCGTGCGCGGGTATGTTCGGGCTGACGCATGCGCTACCCGCGACTCGTCTTTCGACTCTGGTCGTGACGGCATTCGGCAAGTGTCACGATGCGCAATTTTCCGAGGAGTACGGCATGCACGACGCGATGGCACGTTTCAAACGATCACGACAGCACGGCTTGCGCCAGGCGCCGCTGGCACTGGCCATGGCAGTCGCGCTGGGATTGACACCCCTGGCGGCTTCGGCGGCCACGATCACGGTCACCAGCGGCGGCGATGATCCAGGAAGCACCAGCACCTGCACCGTGCGCCAGGCCATCGTGTCGATGAACAACGCGACGGTAACCGGCACGAACTGCAGCAACAGCGGCGCGGCTTTCGGCACCGGCGACACCATCACGTTTGACACCGGCATCTTTCCGACCGACGGCAGCGGCACCATCACCCTGTCCGGCAGCCGGCTGTCCATCACGGACGCCAACCTGACCGTCGATGCTACCGCCAACGGCAACATCACCATCGACGCCAATCTGCTCTCGGGCGTATTGATCGACAGCGCTGCATCGGGTGGGTCGCTGAACCTGCATCACCTCACGCTGCGCGATGGCAACATCACGACCGCCGATTGCAAAGCCGGCAAGCGAGGCGGCGGCATCTGCAGTCCATATGCCGACCTGGTCCTGCAAGACAGTACGGTCAGCGGCAATTCGGCCCAGTTCGGCGGCGGCATCTATTCCTACAGCGCAAGCATCACGCTGACCCACAGCACCGTCAGCGACAATTCGTCCCAATTTGGTGGTGGCCTGTATTCGAGGAGCGGCAGCGTCACGCTGACCGACAGCACCATCAGCGGCAACTCCGGACCATTCTGCCAAGGCGCCGGCATCGGCACGTACAGCGGCAGCATTACGCTGACCGACAGCACCGTCAGCGGCAATTCGGCCGACCACGGTGGTGGCTTCTATTCGGAATACGGAAGCATCACACTGACCAACAGCACCGTCAGCGGCAACTCCGCAAGTGGTGGTGCGGGCATTCTCACTTACCGCAGCAGCGTGACGCTCGCCTACAGCAGCGTAGTCGGCAATTCAGCGAACGTCGGTGCAGGCGTGTATTCGCCATACGCAAGCATCACGCTGACCCACAGTACGGTCAGCGGCAATTCGGCGACGAGCCGCGGTGGCGGCGCATACACATTGGGTGGCACGGTCACGCTTACGAACAGCACCGTCAGCGGCAACTCGGCGAACGGCGTCGGTGGCGGCCTTGGCACGTATAACGGCGCCGTCACTCTTACCAACAGCACCGTCAGCGGCAACTCGGCGAATCTCTACGGTGACGGGATTTACACGTATTCCGGTAGCGCCACCGTCACCCTCTGGAACAGCATCGTGGCCGGCAATAGCGGCGGCGGCAACGATATCGACGGCGCGGCGCCAGGCGGCGATCACAACCTGATCGGCAACGTGGCCAATCTCGATCTGGGCCCGCTGGCCGACAACGGCGGGCCGACGTTAACCCTGCTGCCGCAAACCGGCAGCGCGGCCATCGACGCCGGCGATCTTGCGCACTGTCCGGCCACCGACCAACGCGGGGTCGCGCGACCGCAAGCTGGCGTTTGCGACATCGGCGCCGTGGAAGTGATCGATCCGGACGAAATTTTCGTCAACGGGTTCGAATAAGCCGGCGGCGCGCGCGCAAGATTGACAGTCCCCAAAAGGGCTCGCACAAGATTGTCCCGCCGTAGTCACCTCCGTACACGTTCCCGGATTCGGCGTGTGACTTCCTGCTCACGACATAAATGGGGCACGTCTGCTGCCGAACATCCGTATTGGATGACGCGGTATGCGACCGGCAAACAGGAAAAGACAACTTCCCGCCGCGCGCATGCCCGACTGGTCCATGGAATTGGCCCGGCTGCAACCGACCGTACGACGCGACGTCGCAAGTGATTGTCGCCCGCTTCCGGACGACGCCTGCGAGACTTTTGGTTTCAATCGCGCTATTTTTCCTGCCGGACTGAAGGTCGATTCGGATGTGCTACTCCGCACAAATCAAGGCCGACTACTCGCACTACCTGTACGTCGTCGGACCCGGGAAGGCGCTGAACATCCGCGATTTCGTGGCGCTTTACTGGCAGCGGTCGCGCGATTCCCGGATCAGGATTCCCAAGGCGCTCGACGCCTGGTTCGCCAACCCGCACAACGACGACGAAGCCACGATCGCGAAGTTGATTGCACAGTTCAACGCGAACCAGATTGCCACGCTCGAACAGGGCCTGTTCAAGCAACGCAAGCGCCTCGCCGATGCGCAGCGCCTGCTGCAAACGAGAATCACCAAAAAGGCACAGGAGGACCAGCGCATTGCCACGAACAAGATCGAGTGGGCAATGGGCAAGCTTTCCGAAATTCGCCGCACGACGACAAGCGACAGCGACGCACGCATCTTTCCCGGCTGGTACGCGCCCGTGATCGTTGCGGAGAACGGCAGGCGCGTCATCAAGCCCATGCGTTATCAATGTCGCGTGCAGGGAAAACCCGCGTTTTACGACCGCAAATTTCCCGGCACCTACAACGCGAGACGCGACAACCTCGAAGGATTCTGGAAAGGCCAGTTCGGTCACACCCACGGCCTGATGATCGTCAACGCGTTTTACGAAAACGTCAGCCGGCATGCGCTCGAAGGTCGTGAACCTGGAGCCGGAGAGAAGGACGAAAACGTGATCCTCGAATTTCGCCCGACACCGGCACAGGACATGCTCGTGGCGTGTCTGTGGTCACACTGGCAGGACGGCGACGAACACCTCGACAGCTTCGCCGCCATCACCGACGATCCGCCTGCCGAAATCGCCGCCGCCGGCCACGACCGTTGCATCATCCCGATCAAGCCCGAACACATCGACGCATGGTTGAATCCCGATCCGAAAAATCTGGCCGCGCTGTACGACATTCTCGATGATCGGGCGAGACCGTACTATGAACATCGCATGGCCGCCTGAACGGCTCGCACGCGCGTCGATGATGCGCTCTTCGCAAGTGGCGTCAGAGACGCTCATCATCCCCGACCGGTCATGGGGTCGACCGCAATCGTCGGCCTGATCACGCGGTCATCTTTTTTTGACGGAAGCAGACTCGGACGCGACGAAGCGGGTTGCGCACCCGTCAAGTCCGGGCGCGCCACCATGAACGCGGGGTCATTGCAATGACCGCGGCGCAGTCATCCGAAGCGGATGCCCAGCATCGAGATGCAGCCGCCGTCCATGCCCTGGATCGGGAATGCGATGGCGTCGTCCTCGTGGGCGGCTGCAAGGAGGTAGAGCAGCGGCAGGTAGTGCTCCGGCGTGGGGATTGACAGGGCCGCATCCGGTCCCAACGCTTCGTAATCCACGAGTGCGCGGAAGTCGCGCTGATCGATCAACGCCCGGACCCGCGCATCGAATCGCGCCGCCCAATCGAACGGCTCGACCGGATGCCTGCCCCAGGCATAGCTGTGCAGGTTGTGCACCACGTTGCCGCTGCCCATGAGCAACACGCCTTCGTCGCGCAACGCACGCAATTGGCGTCCCAGGTTGTAGTGAAAGGCGGGCGGGCGGGATTCGTCGATGCTCAACTGCACCACCGGGATGTCCGCTTCGGGATACACATGGCACAGCAGCGACCAGGTGCCGTGATCCAGTCCCCAGGTCGTATCCGCGCGCACATCCACCGGCTGCAGCAGCTCGATCACGCGGCGCGCCAGTTCCGGATCGCCCGGCGCCGGATACTGCACCTCGAACAGTTGCTTCGGAAAGCCGCCAAAGTCGTGGATCGTGCGCGGCTTCGGCATCGCGGTCACCGCCGTTTCAGGCACATACCAGTGCGCCGACACCGACAGCACCGCCCTGGGACGCGGCATGTCTTTGCCGATGGCAGCCCAGGCCCGCGTCCAGACGTTGTCATGCAATGCGTTCATCGGGTTGCCATGGCCAAGGAAGATGGCGGGCAGACGTGTGCTCATGGGTTTATCGTCACTATGGCGAAACCTCGAATCCGTCCTTGAAGATCTCATCCAGCAGTTCGTAGGCGCCCATGTCCACGATTCCGCCGACGATGCGATCGTGGCCAGCGCCGCGCTGGTCGGTCTTGAATCCAACGCGGCGAGGCGACAGTTTGCCTGCGTTGCTGGGATTGGTCTACCGCGATGGCGCCGGATGGCGTCAGCCGCCGGCAGCGCCGGGTTCGGCAGCCGACTCAGGGGAATGCGCGAGGATTCCAATGTCCAAGGCGCAATGCGCTTGCGCACGCATGCGCGTTCGACCGCGCCTGCAGACCGCGATGTCTGGTGGACATTTGTCACTTCAAATCGGCGACGATGTCGCCTATCCCCGTACTCGTGTCGATCGCCTGCTCGCGGTATTTGCTGGCGTCGGCTGAACGTCGGCGTTGTGAACGAAACCCTCGGAACTTCGCGCTCACAATCGGCAGCAAAGGGGCGATCGCGAACGCCGCCCCGCGGTACTTTCGGCACGCTCCGCAACCCGTGATTGGGTCTAGTTTTTCGCGCATGGGTCATCGCGGACCTCTGCGGGGAGGAAGACCATGCCGAACGTGGACCGCCGACAGTTCCTGAAACTTTCCGTCGCGTTGGGCGCATCGCTGGCCTGGGGCTGCGCGCAGGTGCGTTCTTCATCGAGCGGCTGGCGAGAACGTCGCGACCTGTATCCGCAGGGCGTTGCGTCGGGCGATCCCGACGACAACAGCGTCCTGCTCTGGACGCGACGCCCGTATGCCGATGGGCGCGAGCGCGCCAGCTTGCTGGTGGAAGTCGCGGACGATCCGGCATTCACGCGCGTGATCGCGCAGACGACAGCGCATGTGCAGGCGGAGTCCGACTGGACCTGTCGTGTGCTCGTCGCCGACCTGCAGCCGGCAAGTGAATACTGGTACCGCTTCGTGGACAAGGACGGAAACGGTAGCCGCATCGGCCGCACGCTGACGGCACCGCATCCCGAGGATCCGCGGCCGACGCGCTTCGCCTTCGTCAGTTGCCAGGATGTCTGCGAGGGCTACCTGAATGCCTATCGGCGCATGATCTGGGAAGACGAACGCGCCGCAGCCGAAGACCGGATCGGCTTCGTGCTGCACCTGGGCGACTTCATCTACGAAGTCGTGCAGTACCCGGATCAGGTCAAGAACGGCCATCGCTACGACCGTCTGATCACGTTCCCTATCAAGTATCCGAAGGGCAAGGTCGTCGCCAGGAATCGGTTCTGGGTACCGGACTCGCTGGAAGACTATCGCGTCGCCTACAAAGCCTATCTGCAGGACCCGGATCTGCAGGATGCGCGCGCGCGCTGGCCGTTCGTGGCGATGTGGGACAACCACGAGTTCTCCTGGCAGGGCTGGCAGTCGATCCAGCAATTTCCCGGCACGCAAGGTTGGATACCTGCACAGACGCTGAAGGTCGCTGCAAACCAGGCGTGGTTCGAATACCAGCCCGCGCGCGTATTGCCGCCCGGAACAAAGCTCGATACGTTCGACGCGCCGCACGTGGTCGACACGCCGGTCAAGGATTTCGACGATGACGGCCTGGGAACCGAACCCAACAACCTTGCCGCGATCAACAGCCTGATCGGGTATCGCGCGTTGCGCTGGGGCCGGCACATCGACTTGTTCCTCACCGACCAGCACAGCTTCCGCTCGCACGACCCCGGCGATCACGACGAAATCAATCCGCTGTTCGAAGGCGACAAGCTGGGCTTCGTCCCCGAGGAACTGTGGGCACAGCTCGACGCCGGCCGCGACTACGCCAACGGCCATCCGCCGGCGAAGCTGACATTCGGCGACAAAAGCGTCGCCAACTACCGCGCCGGCGAAGCGCCGCAAACCATCCTCGGCGCGAAGCAGAAAGCCTGGTTCCTCGAGCGCCTGCGCGCCGCGAAGGCCACCTGGAAAATCTGGGGCAATTCGCTGGGCACGCCGGACTGGCGCGTCGATCCGCAGAACCTTCCGGCCACGCTGGGCAAATGGAACAGCGCAGGCTACGGCCTCATGGGCGTCGGCGACTGGGGTGCCACGTTCCACGAGCGCGCCGAGATCTACGATGCCGTGCGCGATGCGGGCATCACCGGATTCGCGATCGTCTCCGGCGATCGCCACAGCTTCTGGGCGGGCTACGCGGCGAAAGCCTTGCCGCCGGCGGCGTTCGAGCCCGTGGGCGTCACGTTCGTGGGCGGCTCGATCTGTTCCCCGGGCATGGCCGAAGCCAACGAACACAATCTGAAACCGGACAATCCCTTGCGCCCGCTGTACGTCGCCAATCCGGGCGGCGGACCGCCGCAATGCACGGCCAACCTGCTGCTGCACCATGGCGTGCGCTCGGCACTGGAATTCGCCAACAGCGGCGATTTGCAGAAGGCGCACGCCGTGCGCAATCCCGATCTGGCGCCGCACCTGACTTTCGTCGACATGGGCGGACACGGCTACGCCACCGTTCGCGTCGACGCGAACACCATGGTGACCGAGTTCGTCTGCATCCCGCGGCCGATCGCGCGCAGCACGCGCGCGGACGGCGGCCCGCTGCGCTATCGCGTCCGCCACGAAGTACCGCTCTGGCAAGCCGGCGAAAGGCCGGTGATGCGGCAGACCGTCGTGGAGGGCGATACGGGCCTGGCCGTGTAGTGCGGTTGGCTGCGCAGAAGGGATCGATATAGCCGCGGCGGGATGGACTCCCGGTTGCCCCGGCGGCTCGATGAGCGGCGAAGCGATGCGATGGGGGGCGATCTTCGGATTCCCGCAGCAGGCAAGCTGCAGTCGAAGGATGGACAATGCGGTGTCGCGAGGATTCGGCTCATGGCGTTCGCTTCTTTCGCCGCATGTGCGACTCTGAAATTCCGCTCCTCGTTGGCGACGGCGCTCGGACATTGTCCACAAGTATACCCAGCAGGCAGATTGCGAGATGCTGTTGCGATGAATCGTGTGTTGCTGCACGTTTGCGCGACGTGCTTGCGATGCAGGTTGATCGACTACTGCTGCGTCACCGAAAATCCCTCGACCGCGCATCCAGGCCATCCAGCAACCCGTTGAGGTTGCGCAGACGCTGAGCGATGAGGTGTTGTACGCCGTCTTCGCGTTCGATGCGACCTTCGACGGCGAGCAGTTGCGATTCGAGCAGTTCGCGGCGCTGGCGTTCGGCGAGGTCGCGCCAGACGACGACGTTGATCATGCCGTGTTCGTCTTCGAGCGTCAGGAAGGTGACGCCGCTGGCGGTCTGCGGGCGTTGGCGCAGACGCACCAGGCCGGCGAAGCGTACCGGACGACCGTGCGTGACGCCGGCGATGTCGCGTGAGGTTCGACAGCGCCTTGCGCGCAGTGCGGCGCGCAGCAGCGTCAGCGGGTGCGGGCCCAGCGTGGTGCCGGTGAGCAAATAGTCGGCGCGCAGGTTCTCGCCGACGCTTGGCGGCGGCAGCGACACGGCCGGTTCGGCACATGCCGGCGCATCGGCGAGCAGCGGCAATTGCGCCTCGACGCCGCGGATCGCCCAGCGCGCGCGGTGGCGGTGGCCGGCCAGGCCTTTGAGTGCGCCGGCGTCGGCGAGCAGATCCTGGTGGCGCCGGTCCAGTGCGGCGCGCCGGCACAGCTCGGTAACGTCGGTGAACGCGCGCGCCGCGCGGGCGTCGGCGATGCGTGCGGCGACGCCGGCGGCAAAGCCGCGTACCAGGCGCAGGCCGAGGCGGATCGATGGCGTGCCGCGGCTGTCGCCATCGGCGAATTCCAGCGTGCAGTCCCAGACGCTGTGGCGCACGTCGACCGGCAGCACGCGGATGCCGTGACGACGCGCATCCTGCAGGATCTGGTCGGGCGTGTAGAAACCCATGGGCATGGAATTGATCACGCTGCAGGCGAACGCAGCGGGTTCATGGCACTTGAGCCAGCAACTGGCGTAGGTGAGCAGCGCGAAACTGGCCGCGTGCGATTCGGGAAAGCCATAGCTGCCGAAGCCCTTGATCTGCTCGAAGATCCGCTCGGCGAAGTCGAGCGTGTAGCCGCGCTCGCGCATGCCGTGGATCAGGCGCTCGCGGTGCGGCTCCAGGCCGCCGCGGCGCTTCCACGCGGCCATCGAACGGCGCAACTGGTCGGCTTCGCCGGGCGAGAAGCCGGCCGCGGTGATGGCCAGTTGCATCACCTGTTCCTGGAACAACGGCACGCCGAGCGTGCGCCGGAACACCTCTTCGAGTTGCGGCGGGTAGTCGATCGGCTCCAGTCCCTTTCGCCGGCGCAGGTACGGATGCACCATGTCGCCCTGGATCGGACCCGGTCGCACGATCGCGACCTCGATGACCAGGTCGTAGAAATTCTCCGGTTTCAGGCGCGGCAGCATCGCCATCTGCGCGCGCGATTCGATCTGGAACACGCCGACGGTGTCGGCGCGACCGATCATGGCGTAGGTGTCCGCGTCCT
The DNA here is from genome assembly GCA_963711075.1 of uncultured Pseudomonadota bacterium. GTDB lineage: Bacteria > Pseudomonadota > Gammaproteobacteria > Xanthomonadales > Rhodanobacteraceae > Rudaea. The sequence goes on from CAVQCW010000005.1 coordinate 422,671, forward strand.
CGGCCGGGATCGTGGCGAGGCTCAGGTCGCGGCGGCCGCTATCGCGCAACAGGTGCAGCGTCTTGCGGATCGCGGTGAGCATGCCCAGCGCGAGGCAGTCGACCTTGAGCAGACCCAGTGCGTCGAGGTCGTCCTTGTCCCACTGGATCACGGTGCGCTCGTCCATGGCCGCGTTCTCGACCGGCACCAGCGTGTGCAGCGGGTGCTCGCTGATGACGAAGCCGCCGGGGTGCTGCGACAGGTGGCGCGGGAAGTCGATCAGCTCGGTGGTCAGGCGGATCACGCGGCGCATGATGGCCGAGTCCGGATCGAATCCCTGTTCGCGCAGGTACGCCGGCACCGGCGCCTCGCCGCCCCAGCGGTCCATCGTGGCGGCCAGCGCATCGACCTGGTCCGGCGGCAGGCCCAGCGCCTTGGCCACGTCGCGCATCGCGCTGCGGCCGCGGTAACAGATCGCCACGGCGGTGAGCGCGGCGCGTTCGCGGCCGTAGCGGTCGAACACGTATTGCAGCACTTCCTCGCGGCGTTCGTGCTCGAAATCGATGTCGATGTCGGGCGGTTCGTTGCGTTCGCGCGAGACGAAGCGTTCGAACAGCATGCCGATGCGTGCCGGGTCGATCTCGGTGACGCCCAGCGCATAGCACACCGCCGAGTTCGCAGCCGAGCCGCGACCCTGGCAGAGGATGTCGCGGCTGCGCGCGTAGCGCACGATATCGTGCACGGTGAGGAAATACGATTCGTAGCGCAGCTCGGCGATCAGCGCCAGTTCGTGCTCGATCAGCGCACGGGCGCGCTCGGGGATCCCGTGCGGCCAGCGCCAGCGCGCGCCGGTTTCGGTCAATTCGCGCAGCCAGCTCGCCGGCGTGTGGCCGGCCGGCACCAGTTCGTGCGGGTAGGTGTAGCGCAGCGTGTTCATCGCAAACGTGCAGCGCCGCGCGATGCGCACCGATTCGGCCAGCAGCGCGGCCGGGTAGATCGATGCCAGATCCGCGCACGAACGCAGGTGGCGTTCGCCGTTGGGGAACAGGTGCGCGCCGGCGGCGTCGATCGTGGTGTGGTGGCGGATCGCGGTCAGCGCATCCTGCAATGCGCGGCGGCGGCGCACATGCATGTGCACGTCGCCGGCGGCCACGGCCGGCAGGCCGAGCGTGGCGGCGAGCCGCTGCAGCGCGGCCAGGCGCGCGGCATCGTCCGGACCGCGGTGCAATTCCACCGCCAGCCAGCTTCGTCCGGGAAACGTGGCGGCGACCCACTGCCCGTCGGCCACGGCATCGACCGCGTCGGGAACCCACAGCGCGAGCAGGCCGGGCGGCAGATCGACAAGCTGGTCGCGGCGCAGCGCGTAGCGGCCTTTCGGTGCAGCGCGGCGCGCGATCGTGATCAGCCGGCACAGCGCGGTGTAGGCATCGTGATCGGCGGCCAGCAGCACCAGTTTCGGCCCGTCGAGCAGGCGCAACTCGCTGCCGACGATCAGCGCCATGCCGCTTTCGCGCGCGGCTTCCCAGGCGCGCACAATGCCGGCCAGCGTGCATTCGTCGGTGATCGCCAGCGCGGCGTAGCCCATCGCCTTCGCGCGGGCGAACAGTTCGCGCGCTGTTGATGCGCCACGCTGGAAACTGAAGGCGGAAAGACAATGCAGTTCGGCGTAGTCGCTCACAGACATCTCGAAAATCCGTCGCGAGCGATGAGAATTTGGGCGGCGCCGGAGCGCAGGAACCGGAGTTTGCTTGCATGTAAATGAGGGTGAGTCGAGCGCTGCCTGGCTCGCACTGCGAGCCGCGCGAGCGAACGCCCGCGCCGCTGGCGCGGGCCGGGAGCACCGCCGGAACACAAATTATCGAGCGCAGCAGGATTGTCGAGATGTCTCACGCGAACCACCCGTGCAGCATGTAGGGCCCGATCTCGCCGCAGGCGCAGTAGACCCAGGCGCGCTGGCCGGCGGCGGATTCGACCACGTAGTAATCGCGGCGCACGTCGCCGGCGTCCCACCAGCCCGATTCGATGCGTTCGGGCCCGGCGAGAATGCGCGGCGGCGGGCCGCGCCACGGGATCGGCCGCGCCAGCAGCCAGCCCGGACGCGGACCGGTGGCCGGTGCGTCGCGGTGTGCGGCTTCGCCCGTTTCCACGCCCGCGCGTTCGGGCCGGTGATCGGCGCGCAGCGCGAACCGGACCACGGCGTCGTCGCCCAGCCGCGCGCGCAGGCGTTCGCGCAACTGCTGCCACGGCACGGCCTGTTGCGCACGCGCATCGAACAGGTCGCGCGCGGCCGGCACGAACGGCGGCAGCTCGCGCGCGATCAGGCGCATGCCGGTCACCGGCGCCGGTACGCTGGCCTGTTCGAGGCGACCGCGCGCCAGTTCGAACAGCATCGCCGCTTCGCGTTCGGCGGCGAGCAGGCCGATCGGGATATCGGTGTGCGCCGCTTCGTGTTCCAGGCGCAGCACGAAACGCTGCACGCCACCATCGCGCCCGGCCAGGAACGCGGCCAGATCGGCGCTGAGCCGGCGCAGCGGAAACAGCAGCGCGGTGCTGGATTCAATCTCGTGCTCGAACTCGATGCGCGCATCGAAGCGGTCCGGCGGCGCGTACCAGTCGAGCACGCACGGCTGGTGTCCGCGCAGCACGTCCAGGTGGTGCAGCACGGTCGGCGGAAAGCGCCGCGCGATCGTTTCGCGCGGCAGTACGAAGAGCTGACGCAGACGGCGCAGGCCCATACGCGCGAAGGCGCCGGCGGCCTCCGCATCCAGTCCGGCGCATTCGACCGGCAGCGCTCCCAGTGCGGCATCCAGGCGGGTTTCGTCCACGCCCAGCGAGTCGTGCACGTTGGCCAGCACGCGCGCGGCCAGCGGATTCGGCGCGGCGACGATGCGATGGCGGAAGCCCAGCGCGTCCAGTTCCTCGCGCAGGCGTGCTTCCAGTCGTGGCCAGGGACCGAACAGGCCGAGGCTGCGCCCGACCTCGAGCACAATCGCATCGGGCAGGTCGGTGCTGACCTGCGAGCTGTAGCGATACGCCCAGCCGGCCAGCAGCCGACGGCAGCGTTCAGCGGCCGCCGGATCGTATTCGACGCGCGCGAACGGCGTGCCGAGCGCTTGCGCGGCGGTCAGCGACAGGCCCGCACGCAGGCCGGCGGCCCGCGCGGCGGCGTTGACGGCATGCAGCACGCGCCGCTGCGCCGGTCCGGTGAGCAACGCCAGCGGCGCGGTTGCATCCGCGCGGTGGCGGAGGACGCCATCCAGCGCCAGATGCGGCAACAACAGACAGGCCCAGCGCATGACGGATCCGCATCAGTGTCGGGTGTAGGCGATCGGATGCGGCGGGATACACGCGCCGCGGCACTTGAGCACGCGCAATTGGTGCGGCGCGGCGTCGATGGCCACGCGCAGCGCCGCCGGCGACGGATTGGCCGCGGCCGTGTGCGGGCGAAACGCAAAACCCAGCGCCTGACCGGTTTCGGCGGCGACCTGCAGACGGCGCAGGGTCTTGTCGTCGCTGCGCCACGGCCAGCACAGCACGGCTGCATAGGCACCCGCGCGCAGGCATTGCTCGGCGGCCCACAGTGCCTGGCGCGCGTCGCCGCGGATCACGTCCAGGCGTTCCAGCGCGATGCCGGCCGCGTGCCAGGCCGGCGCATATGGCAGGTACGGCGGCGCCACCAGCGCGATCCGGTCGCCCGCGCCGGTCAGCGCGGCCAGCGTGGGCCACAGCAACGCCAGTTCGCCGACGCCGTCGAGCGGAATCAGGATTTCGGTCAGCGCCGCCGCCGGCCAGCCACCGAACGGCAACACCGCATCGAGCGCATCCAGGCCGGTGCCGCGAGCGTCGTGAGCCGGAACGCCGAGCGCATGCCCGCGCCACACGGTGCGCGCGGCCAGCAGTTCTTCGAGACTGCGCGCCGCACCCATCATCCGCTCCTGACCAGACCGCAATACAGGCCTTCGATCGCGAAGTCGGCGTCGGCGGGCACCTCGATCGGCGCGTAATCCGGATTGCGCGGCAGCAGGCGGATGCCGCGCCGGGTGCGCTGCAGGCGCTTGATCGTGATCTCCTCGTCGATGCGCGCGACCACGGTCTGGCCGTCGAACGCCTCGACGCTGCGCCGTACCGCGACCAGATCGCCGTCGAGGATGCCATCGTCGCGCATCGAATCGCCGTGCACGCGTAGCAGGTAATCGGGTGTCGGCCGGAACAGCGTGCGGTCGAACAGAAGCTGGCGCTCGATGCCGGCATCGGCGCCGATCGGCGCGCCGGCCGCGACCCGGCCCAGCACCGGCAATTCGAGCTGGTCGGCGCGTGCGGAACGGCGGCGTCCGGGCAGGTGGATACCGCGCGCCACACCCGGCGTGCGCACGATCTGGCCGCTGCGCGCCAGCGCATCCAGGTGGTATTTGGCGGTGCTGTTGCAGGCGAAACCGAAGGCCGCGGCGATCTCCACCTGGGAAGGTGCGATGCCGTCGTGCTCGCTGCGCGAGCGGATGAAATCGAGGATGGCCTGGCGGGTGCTGGAGTTCTTCATTGCATAATTCTATGCAATTTTTATCGACAAAAATACAGCCTAATGGATTCAACGAGTTAGACAACCTCTGATCAACCCCTACGCAGGCGTTACCCATTCTGCCTGTTGGCAAGACAAGGCGCACTGGCGCAGGCAGGCTGAGTGCCTGGCCAAGCCGCACGGTGCGGTATGCGGATTTTCTGGACGTCATGCCGCCGACGCAGGGGGTAATCAGAAGTTCACTGGGTCGTTTTTCAGATCAGACATCGACGACGATGGCGGCAGTTGTTTCCCAGCCGCATCATGCCGCGAAAACCACGACTCGGCATTACCGATGTTGCCCAACACGTTGTGCAGCATGGCAACGACCGGTAATCGTGTTTCTTCAGTACGATCGATTACATGCGCCGGATGAACAACATGGCTACGCGTTTGCCCGGATCGTTTCCGCAAAGCCATCGAGACGCTCTGAAGCGACGTGCCAGTCCCGCCAAAATCGCCCGGCCTCGCAAGAAACCTCGCAACGACGAAAGGCTCGGACCCCGGCTTTTTCCTGTCATGTGATAAGGTTCATGCAGCATGTTGCAGGCTTCGGATCGTCGAAATCAGGAGCTCGCAATCGCCGGAAAGTCGCTAACCAGCGGCGCGGGATTCAAGGCGATCGATCAATCAGTTATGAAAGATGGACCATCATTGATGAGTGCAAATGGATTGTGTGTGCGGTCGTGCAGCAGCGCGCTCATGCTGGCGTTGCTGTTCGCGACAGGCGTGACGCAAGCGGTCCCCAACACGCACGGTGCCTCGCCGCAATTCGCCATCGACTACGATTCCAGCGTGGCCGGATCACTATGCTATGTCGATGCGAGCGCGACAGCGGGCGGCAACACCGGCGCTTCATGGTCCGATGCCTACATCGATCTGCAATCTGCGCTGGGCGATACAAATTGCACCGAAGTCTGGGTCGCCGCCGGTGTCTACAAGCCCGGCACGCAGGCCACCGACAGTTTCGTGGTTGCTGCGGGTGTTGCCGTCTATGGCGGATTCGCCGGCAGCGAAACGACGCGCAGCCAGCGCGTGCCGGGCATCGATACCACCGTACTTTCCGGCGACATCGACAGCAACGACAACCTCGATGCGAACGGGGTGGATGTCGACTACAGCGACATCCAGGGAACCAACAGCTACACCGTGGTGACGATGGACGGACGCACGCAGGCGATCGGCGCGGATACGGTGCTGGACGGCTTCACGATCACCGGCGGCGATGCGCAGGGCAGTTTCCCGCTGCACAGCGGCGGTGGCGGTCTGCTGTGTCTGGCGTATCTCAGCGGCGTCTGCAGTCCGAGTCTGTCGAACCTCGAGTTCAGTGGCAACAACAGCGGCGATGTTGGCGGCGCGATCTACGCGCTCGGCAACGGGGGGAGCACAAGTCCTTCGTTCGACGCCGTCACTTTCCGCGGCAATCACGCACAGACTGATGGCGGTGCGATGTACCTTGACGGCGGCGGTGGCGGGACCAGCAACGCGACGCTGAGCAATGTGACCTTCAACGGCAACCAGGCCGACGGCAATGGCGGCGCGCTCTACAATCAGGCGGTTTCGGGAACGAACAGCCCGCAACTAACCAATGTCACGTTCAACGGCAACCAGGCCGGCGGCAATGGCGGCGCCATCGTCAACGACTCCACCGGCAGCAGCGGCATCAGCAATCCCGTGCTGAAGAACGTGGTCCTGTGGGGCGACAGCGCCACAAGCGGTTTGGAAATATTCAATACCAACAGCGCAGATCCGACGATCGATTACAGCATCGTGCAGGGCGGCGATGACGGCAGCAACTCTGGGTCCGCATTCAGCGATGGCACCGGCAACCTCGATACCGATCCGCTGTTGGGTCTGTTGGACGACAACGGCGGATATGCCCGAACGATGGCATTGCCGCCCGCTTCGCCGGCAGTCGAGGCCGGCTCGGACGCGGCTTGCCCGGCTGCCGACGAGCGCGGTGTGAGCCGTCCCCAAGGCCTGCATTGCGACATCGGTGCCTACGAGCTGCTGGATGAGATCTTCAGCGACGGTTTCGAAACGCAGGCGGCCGCACAACATCGCCATCGCTGACCGACGCCTCGCCGGCAACGCAATCGTCGTCGTCACGCTCGCAGCCGGCCGCGTCGAAGGCAATCAGGGGCAAATCTCAGCTTCTGCACCCTGCTTCGGCGTACAACCCAAATGCCGTACGTGACCCTGACGCTGATCTTCGTTCAGCGCGCGTGTTCTGCGCCGTCCTTGCCGATCCCGGCAAGGACGTACTTGGTCAACGCTTGCGCAGCGAAATACACGGCGCCGAACGCGAGTACCGTGTACGGCCGATCGAACCAGACGCCGCTGCCGTTCAGGTGCATCGAGGCAACAAATTCGGGTGTGACGCCGAGCGCCGGCAACGGCAACTTCGCCGTTGCGGTTGCGAAAACGACGTAGGTCAGGCCGGATACAATCCAGGCGACAAACATCCGCTGGATCTCCGCATCGCTTTCCGGTCGCAGCAGCAGGCGCCAAAAGCGGCTCGCCAGCAGCCAGCCGAACGCCAGGACCGGCCAGAACGACTCGAAGGCGAGCGAAAACGCCAACACGAACAGCAGGTACACCGCGCTCACGATACCGAGCACCCGCACGCGTTGCGCGCGTGGTATGTCGTCCTCGCTCGAAAGGAACGCGTATATCCCGCTCGAATGCATGACGATGAACTCGATCAGCATCATCAGCATGAGGCCGGACACGTACTCCGGTCCGAGCGTTCCGGGCGCAATCCAGGCAAACAGAAACAGTCCCGATGTAATCGCATCGGGCAGCGACACGAAAAGTCTGGGCAAGTCGGCGCGCACCTGGCGATCGTGCCACAAACCGCGCGTGACTGCGTGGGCAAAGGCTCCACCAGCGAAAAGCCTTCGCACAAGCGAATGCACGGCAGATGCGGCGCTATGCCCTGTGTCGGCGCGAGCAGTCGTCGACCGACGCGGCACCGGGATCAAGAATCGGCGACTCGACAGCGGATGGCTCCACGCTGAAAGGCTGCTCGCGCTGCAGCGCCTGCTGCATCGTCTCGCGGTCGCGGATTTCGCCGGTCATGACGACATCCGGCGATTCACGCAACGCATTCTGCAAGGCATCGGCGCAGGAATTCGTGTCGAAGCCGACCTCGCGTTGATCGACGATGGACTTGCTGTGCTGGTGCACAAACTCGATTGGATCCTCGATCGTCAGAATATGTCCGCTGCGGTGTTTGTTGCGATAGTCGATCATTGCTGCGAGCGTGCCCGATTTGCCCGGGCCGGTGGCGCCGACTACAAGCACCAGGCCGCGTGGCCGCGTGATCAGTTCCTCGAGAATCGACGGCAGGTTCAGCGATTCGATTGTCGGAATGCGTTCCGGAAGGTAGCGGATCGCGATACCCGTATCGCCGCGCTGACGGTACAGATTGACTCGAAGACGGCCCGTCCCGGCTTGCGCGAGCGTCGCATGCGAACAACTCTCAGGCAGCGCGAGCAGCCACTGGTTGACTTGCGCCCGGCGAGCCTTGGAAACTGAAACAGGCGCCGCAATTCGCAGCTACGCCGGGGCAGGAAAATTGCATCTCACGGACAACTGCCGCCACTATGGTCGGAGCAAACGTTGACGCCAATGGCGAAGCCCTGTCCGTTCGTGCCGTACTGAGTGCCCCCGCTATTGTTGCCAACGAATGCATTCCGACCAACGATCAACAGGCTGGTTGAAAACGCTCCGCCGTTCAGGTTGTCGATTATCCCGTCGTCGGTCAGAACCGTGCGGCTGATTCCCTCGACCCCAAAGGTACCGTTGCCTGCGGCGGTTGAACCGGTAATCACCATGGTTGCTGCAAAGGCGACTCCGTCTACGCCGGAGCCCTTGTTTCTCGAGAACGCCGAGTCGCGGATACGGGCCGTGGGTTCCACCGAGGCGGTGCCGCCCATCGACAAACCGGCGGCGCCGTTTTCGTAGGATGAAACGTGTTCGATCAACGTCCCGTCGCCGGCGACAACGTGAATGCCATCGCTGGCAAATCCGTGAATCGATCCGTTGTGGATATGCACGGCAAGCGGCGTCACGTAGTCGGCATTTGCGTAGACGCCATCTCGGCCCAGGGATCCGCTGCAGGCAGTTACCGGAGTACCCGTGCACGTCCCTCCTCCATCGATCGAATGTCCATTCAGATCGAAGTCGACGGCGCTGGCCTGAATCTGGACCGCGTCCACGGTGTTGTTGCCAGGCGCCGAGAGGTCGGAGGTCAGCACGTAGCTACCCGGCCGGGTAATCGTTACCGGATAGCCCGCAGCGTCTCCGCTGAAGCAGCCGACTGCAACGCAGTCGTTGTTGATTTCCAGCGCGCCCGGACCGGCGTTTGCATCCAATGCCGGCAATGCCGGCGCGAACAAGAGCCAAAGCGCGGCAAGTGTCGCTTTCATATCGTTCTCCTACTCGCAACCGTCTTTGAAGATGGTGTCGTCGAGCGCTGCCAATCCGTCTACATGCGCTGCGCCCCACCGATCGGAAAAGCCATCCAGCGAATAGCGCTTCGTCCAAACGCCACGCGGAATGTCCAATTGCAGAATGTCATTGCGTGTGAAGTCGACGCCGCCGACCCTGCCGCCCGTATCGAACGCAACCAGCAGATCCGTGTGCGTGCCCATGGTGTCGATTGCGACGATGTTCAGCGTCGAGGGCAGGCCCAGTGCATGCGCATCAAGTTTCTTGCCAGCGATCGTGCCGGAATTGACAACCACCACGTCGGCGGGGCGGACGGTCATTGCGTTGACGGTGAATGTTCGATCGAACGACAACAACATCGCGCCGTGTGCATCCAGGCGCGCAATGCCGTCGCAATGCACGCCCCTGGGTACGCCGGCCGCCGCCGCGTCAAACGCCTCCGCTCGAATACCTGATCACGTCGGCGGGATCGAAATAGCTGTTGCCGAGGGTGACGCCGACATCCAGCGCGAACAACACGTCGCTGTTGGCATCGATTTGAAAATCGACGAGATTGACACGCTCGGGCAAGCCCGGGATCTGGATCCGGACGCGCGTTCCGGCGAGATTGTCCGTCACATAGTCGCGGCGCGCGGCATATTGACTCGGGCCGACAATGTTCGCGCCGGTGTCGGCGGAATAATGCAATGCCAGGATCGGCAACGTGTCTGCGCGCGACAACGACGCGGCGAGCAACGAAATTGCGCAGACCATCACGCTGAGCGCGCGCCGGCCGGAATCCGACGCGGCTGGCGACATCACCACCTGTTGCAGAAACTTCTTCATCAACGCATGCATCCTCTCGCTCGAAGTCATTTCATGATGTTGACAGGCGCCTTGAAGGAAACGCGATACTCGCAGGTGCTGCCTGCACCCATCTTGTGCGGGCCGAGCGTGTAGGTCGTTGCTGCCATGCCGGCCTTGGACAGGGTGGAGAATTCCGTTTTCTGCCAGCTCATGTCCCCGGTCATCTCCGAAGCCTGCAGAACCGTGACGGGATTCGGGTTCCCCTTGGAGTCGACAATCATCAGCAACCCGTGGGTCTTGCCATCCTGGCCCAGCCCGAGCACTTTGCGTGGATTGAGAAATGTGGCGCCAGGCACGCTGACATCGGTGAGCAGAACCCAGTAGTCATCGACTACGCCCAGCGCGTAAGCATGGGAAATCTGAAAGCGTTTTCCATCCACCTTCACGAACCCGGTTGCAGAACCTGGCAGGATTTCACGCTTCGCCGGCGCCGCAGCGACTGCGTGTTCCGAACCTGCCGCGCAAACGAAAGCCAGCGACACCAGCAGGCCAATGAACCAGTCGGAACGCATTTTCATGGGAGTCTCCTCAATCGTTTTCGCAGGTCGAGCTGACGTGTGGGATTTTGAGCCGGGCCTGACGTCGAAATTCTTCCACACCAGCACCCAGAGCCCTGTCGGCACCACCGACAACAGTTGATACGCAGACTGGAGACAAATCCTGGCGCCGCTGTGCGTGCGGGAACCAGGCGGCTGCCTGAATCGTTTGCGGCGGCGACCATCGCCGGGGGACGAGAGCAAGGCAACCGATCGACACCCAACCGGCGCCGCAAATGCTCCGCCGTGGTCGCCGTAGCCAAAGCGTGCCGGATTTTGACCCGCGCCAAACGCCCGCAATGCCCGTGGATGCCTGGGCTGCGCCGTGGTCAACCCGCGAAAGTCACCGGCCCGTTTCCAGGCCGAGCACCTTGCTGCGAAGTTGCATACGGCCTTTTGGCCGACTAGAGTTATGAATCGTGGATGCACCAAGACGTCGGTGCATCCGCACGCATGCATTGGATCGTCGCCGAATCCGCGGGTAAGGATTGAGCAACCGATCATCGTCAACTCCGGCAAGCATGCACTCGACGATGCTTGCTTGCGGCATCAAGTCAGGGGGAGTCATGCAACGCATTTTGTTCGCGCTATCGCTCTACACCGTCTTCAGCATCGCCGCAGTCGCACAGGATACGGGTATCTTCAGCGACGGATTCGATCCTCTGTACATCGCGCCGCTGTTTCCCGTCGTCAATGGCAAATTCCAGCTACCGCCCGGTTCGTCGACAGACCAGCTCGAGTGGCTGCTCGGCGAACTGGCCAGCGGGGAGACAACCACGACGCAGGAAGTGTCCGCGCATTTCGTATCCAGTTTCGATCCGGCAAACATGGCCACCTTCATTGGCAACCTGCGGACGGAATTTCCAAATGCACACATTCGCGACGTTGTCGGGGTCACGCCCTATGGGGCAACGGTCGTCATTCAGGGCGATATTGCCGCCAATCCCTATGGCTTCGTGGTCCTGCAGACGCAATACACCGGCACCAAGTTGTTCACCTACCTGTATGTCAGCGACTACTACGGTTCGGTGATTTATCCCGCGGATACCACTCTGACGCTTGAACAGGCGGCGGACAAAGCGCTCACCCTGGCGCCGGGAGTGAGCGTGCTGGTCGCCAAGATAGGCAACGACGGACAATGCACCGCCATCACCCAGCGCAACGCAACAACATTGCGAGCCACCGGGTCGATCTTCAAGTCCTGGATATTGCTGGCCATGGGCCGGATGATTGCCGATGGTCAGCTGAGCGAAACCGACATTGTGCCGCTGTCCGCGGACAAGCTGGCAGAAGGCGGCCAACTCAACAGCGAGCCGGCGGACACGCCTATCCCGATATCGGATCTATCCAAATTCATGATGGGCAACAGCGACAACACTGCCACGGACCTGATGCATGCACGCGTCACGCGCGATCGCATCAATGCCGCAGTCGATGCTTCCGGCGTGGCCGACCCCAATGTGCTCAAGCCCGTGCTGGACATCAGTGAGCAGTTCCATCTGTTCTTCAGCTTCCCGCTCGCAACCGCGCAAAACTATGTCAACGGCAGCGAGGCATACCAGAATCAATTCCTCACCGACGATATCGTTCCACTCGGCAACTACCTTGGCGGCGGCAGCTACGACAATTCGAGTCTGCTCACATCGGGCAGTTGGCGTGCCACGCCATTCGACGTATGCAAGGCATTCTCGGCGATGCGCCATCTGCCAAAGGGTTCCGAAGCCATTCATACCGTCGATGCCGCCATGGGCGCCGAGGCGGCACAGCCGGAGGTTCGCGGCAACTGGGACCGCGTCTGGTACAAGGGCGGCAGCCTGCTTTCCGCAGCAGATCAATATAACGTACTCACCCATGCCTGGATGCTGGAGAATGCCGGCGACGACCCTTACTTTCTGATTACCATGTACAACGACGATAGCGGCAATATCGATCAGTACGCGGTGCAATCGGTTGCCGGACGCATGCTCCAATTGCTGGCCACTGAGCATCCCTGAGAATCAGACCACGCCCGCACATCTTCCATCTGTCGAGCCTTTCCTGACTCGGTGATGATGCAGAACAACTCCGCTTGTTTCCAAAAAGCGCAAGCGGACGCAATCTGCGTTGCATGGAGCTTGGACGACAGTCGGCACGAACCCGGCCGCGATCAGGCAACAAAGGGGTCAATGCCCCCTCTTTTCGTTATTCACCCGAAATGAAGACGCCTTTTTTTTGTCGCCGCGTTCGGCCTGCCCTTTCAATACAGCCTCGTCAGATGCCGGGATAGCAAGCGTGCGCCGACGACGCAGCGACGCGCGACGAATCCTCTCGCGTCAGCGTGCCGTTTTCCAACTGTGCGGCAACAAATCGGCGATCTGGCGATCTTTGGCGGTCGACAGCCGCGTCAGCAGGTCAGTCAGCCACGCGTGCGAATCGTGGTCGTTGGTTTTGACCGTCGCGAGCGGGCCCATGATTGCGGCGGCACGTTGGCCGGCGCGTTCGCTGCTGCGGGATATTTCATTGCTTCGGGTGTTCGTCTGAAGTGAGCGGCATGTCACCGACTTTAAGCAACCCAAGCATGACGGCCTTGGCCACCGCCTGAGTCTTGTTTGCCGCATCGAGTTTCATCAGTAGCGTCGTGATGTGGAAGTTTACCGTGCGCGGTGAGATGCCCAGGATCATCGCGATCGCGCTTGCCGTCTTGCCTGCAGCCGTCCAACTCAGGACACACATTTCCCTGTCGGTGAGACGGCGATGGAGGGGGTGTCGTCGCTTTGGCAGTTCACTGCCAACGGTTGCCAACCACTCTGCGAGCAAGAGTTGTGCTTCATCCAGAAGTTCAGCAAATTGCGAATTGATCTTGCCCAACAGCGGCCGCAGTTCCGCCGTCGACCGAGCCAGCACCATGGCAATGTCATTGGCGAGACGGCGCGCCCCAATTGTCAGGGCAACCCCGTCCAGAGCCTGAGCATGCTGTCGCCAGGCACCGGCATCGTCGCGCGCTGCGGCGGCGCGCATCTGTTCAAGACAGCGACTGGCGTCGACGACCGCCTGGTCAACGAACCGATGCGCCAAGGATTCGTCGCTCATATCCTGAATCTGCGTCAAGATCACGTGATCAATTGCAGGTGTGGTCGAGTCCGCTCGTTCCGCAGCCTTGGCGATGTTCACCGCATCGACAACAGCTTCCGTCAATTTCTCGTAGGAGATTGGCTTCTCGAGCAAGCGGCACATCCCTGCCGCAATGGCTTGTTGCTCAAGCTGTGGGGTTACGCTGGCCGTTATGCCAAGCACCGGTGGCAAACGTCTCGGCATCAATTGGGGACTCTGCAGCAAATCCATCCCCGAGATATCAGGAAGATTCAAGTCGAGCACGACAAAGTCGTATTCGTCGGCCGACAAGGCCTCGATAGCTCTTTGACCCCTGGAACACTCGACCACGTGATAGCCAGCATGGTCAAGTATCGCGTGCATCAGCATCAAGGTGCTGGGCTGGTCGTCGACGATGAGTGCGTTCACGTCATTCATTTCCACCCTGTTGGCGGCAGCAACCGGAAAATTTCCGTCGAGGATGCTGACCGAAGCGAATCATAGCCCAATCCACAGAGAGACGGGCGATAGACGGGGACATCCAACGAGATAGACGCTGCGGAATCGTTACGGCTCTGCCCAGCGCCGCAACAAGTTCGTGTGCGCCTTGTTGACGCGTTCGCAGGCGCTCCGCGTCGCCGCCTCGGCACTCAATTGATCGCGCGCCTGAGCCAGGTCCCAGAGGATTTCACGCGCGCTGTTGTCGCGCACATACGACTGGATCCAGCCGACCACGACGAGGCGCTCGCCACGCGTGACTTCGCAAACACGGTGCAGGTCCGACGTGGGATAACACAGCATGTGCCGTGCGGGCGGCTTGAAGCCGATCTCGCCGGAACCGGTTTCCAGGCACAGTTCGCCGCCGTCGTAATCTTCCGGTGCGTTCAGAAACAGGGTCAGCGACAGGTCGGTTCGCCACACCGTTTCGTCGCCCATCAGGGCGTTGTCCACGTGCGCCCCGTAGGCCATGCCAGGTCCGTAGCGCGACACCATCACCGAGTGCAGGTGGCGCGGATACGTCGCTTCACGGAACGCGCGATGTGCGCGCAGCGATTCGAGCACGAGTGCGCTGATCTGCGCGAGCAGCGGATCGTTTCGCGCGATCTGCGTGTTGCGTTTGACGTCGGCCAACTGCCGCCCGGCCGTTTCACGGCCGTCGACGAATGCGGCCTGCGCGACCCGTTCCAGGATGCGCGCGTGCGTCGCCTCGTCGATTGCATTGGCCAGCGTCAATATCACGCGCCAGTCCGCAATCTGCTATTCAAACCCATCCGTGAAGATCTCGTCGCAGAGCGTGGTCAATTGCGCCAAGCTGACCCCGTACGTGGAGGCATTGTCGGTATCCGTTGCCAATGCGTCGGTGGCGCTGCTGCCGCTGAAGGTGTTGCTGCAGCCGGCAACGATCGGAAGCACGGCCGGCATGCCGTCTTGATTGCCGTTCGTGTTGGTCGTGCTGTCGATGGCAAATACTGCGCCGCCCTTGCCCTGGCCGACACTGGCGCCGCTGCCGCCGGTGCCGCCGCTGGCAGCATTGCCGGAAAACGTCGAATTGATGATGGTCACCGTACCCGCGCGTACGAAAACGGCACCGCCGAGTCCGCCGCCACCACCGCCGGCACCGGAAAAACCGCCGCCGCCAAACTGACCGCCGCTGCCGTATTCGGCGGGTCCGCTCTCGGACAAGCCACCGGCGCCGCCACCGCCGGCGAAGCCGCCTGGACCGCCAACGCCCGCACCGCCTTCGCCGTTGCCACCGGCGCCGCCGCCGGCGCCAAAGCCGCCCAGGCCGCCCGCGCCCGCGACATCCCCGCCACCGGAACTTCCGCCGCCACCGCCGCCACCGCCACCAACCGCGCCGTTGCCGCCGTTGAAGCCTGGCGTACTGGTACTCACTGCGCCGCCACCGCCGCCGCCGCCGCTGAAATCGCCCGCGGCGTCTCTGCCGTTGCTAGCCGCTACCGCCGCTGCCGCCTTCGCCGCCGCCATACCCGCCGGCAAAGGTGGTGTCGCCGCCACCACCGCCGCCGGCGCCGATGTCATACAGGACTGGTGCAGCCGAGCCGGCCGCACTATCGCCGCCGCTGCCACCGTCCCCGCCACTGCCGCCGCCGCCACCGCCACCCGTGGCGTTGCCGATCGAGTTCGAGCCGTTGCCGCCGATTGCCGCGTTGTTGTCGAAAACGACATGATCGAACGAGACGTTGCCATCAAACACGACTACCGCGCCACCCAGCCCGGCACCGCCGCCGCCGCCACTAACGCCGGCGCCCCCGAGTGCCCCGCCGCCGCTGAGCGTGAGGTTCTCGAAGCTGATGGTCGGCCCGGAGGATGGGCTGCCGATCCAGAACAGCCGATTCGATGCGGGACCGGTAATCGTCGGCGCCGGTGTTCCCGCGCCGACAAAATGAATCGTCGAGTAAAGGAATTCATCCGACGGCAGCGTCTGATCCACCTCGATCACAATCGTATCGGCGCCAGCGCCTGCCGCACAGTTGCCGAACGAGGCATTCGAATTGTGCCGACGGTATTGCGTTCGCCAGCGTGCAGGTGGTGCCGTCGACGGTAATCGTGTTGGCGCGACCGAATGCCGGCAAGCCGAGCGCGACGAGGATCGCGCTGCAGATCGAATTGCGTTGCAGTTTGTTCAAGATCGTACTCCCTTGCTTGGTGAATGCCCCGGCGAGTCGCTTCGTGCGCCGCCATCGCGGCCGCGGACCTGTGCGAATGCCAACAGACGATCGTCGCATGCGCGAGCGAACGACACCGCATATCATTACAGCCCTGCGAAAGGGCGACGGACATCGGCATCCCGCGCACCGGCGTGGACAGGCGATCGTCACGGATTTCGTCGCGGAAGTATACCAAAACTGCTCGCCTGAGTCGGAAGCCGGAAACGGTCTCCGCTGGAGTTCGTCCACAGTCGAAACATGCATCGGCTTGACCGACATTTCCTCGCGTGTTGATTCCCGCTTCCGGGACAACGACGCATCATCGTCGCATGGCACGTCGATTTGGCCGGCCTTCCGCAGCATGGTGCGCAGCGCTGGAGCAACCACCTGCCCTTCTTTCTCGACGCCCTTGATCGCCGCCGTTACGTGAACCTGTTGCGCGAAGCATCGGCGATGTCGAACAAGCCGCGCACGACTTCATGCTCATGGATAACCATGCGCATCGACTGGCAACAGCATCGCGCGCTCGTGCGATTTCACGCATGATGCAAACGATGGAGCGGCAGTCTGCAGGACGGTTCAACGCCCGACGTCGAAAGACAGATGTGGCACGTCAGGAGCGTCAGAACTCACGCGCTTGAAACGAATGCGAGTAACCCTGTCACCGTTCTTCTCGCTCGACGGTTTTTACCGGCACATGCATCGAGATACGCCGGAACGAAGAGAATGCGCTTCGACCCCTGGTCTGGACCGCGGAACACGCTCAACCGGCGCCGCCGGACTCGAAGCCGTCGCTGAAGATGTGGTCCGATCCCGGCGGGCAGGTTGTCGCGGCGACGTCCACGAGCGGTGAAGACCCGGACAGATATGCACTGACCTTGACGAAATGGGTCAGACCGAAGCCGGAGTTTCCGCCTTGGCCATCGATCCCGCAGACTACCGCAAGGCCATCAGGCGCCATCCTGCGGTCATAATAGGCCGAGGCTTCGAAGAAGCCGGTTTCGACCAGGCGCACCTTCCCGTCGATCGAGATCTCGATTCTGGAGAAAGACGAATCGGAAGCGTTGGCGGCAACCGTGCCGATGTTGATCGTGCAGCGATTGATTTCCGGTTGCGACGCAGTGCAGTAGGGATTGCTGACGCTGAGTATCAGGCTCGTGGCTTGTGCGATCAGGCCGTACAGCGCCAAGACGGCGCCGACGGGTCCGATGAGCAGAATTCGCGGGGCCATGTGCGCCTTGGTCTTACGGCGAGTACGCTGGGCACGTGGCGTTTGCGATGTCGGTCGACATGGGGGATCGATTGCTGTCAAGCGGCTGCACCGTCACGCCATAGACGTTGCCGTACGCCGTACCGGCACCCCCCGCGTTGGGCGATCCGCAGGGCACTTTCAGCCCGGCCGGCACCATGTCGTAGGTGTAGGTGATCGTGCCCTCGAAGAACGCCGTGGCGGAAAAACGTTTCTTGCCACTGATCGTCACGGCCAGGAACGTCATGTACGGCGCGCTCGACTGGTTGTCGGTTGCCTGCATGAAGCGGAAGTTGATGGAGCACTGGTCCAACTGCGGGTCCGGTTGGTAGCAGTAGGGGTTGGAAATGGTGAAACTGGTCAGCGCGTCCGGCGAATCGACAACGTTTCCAGCTTTGTCGCTTCGCACGCTGTGGGAGGCGACGCCGCTGCCGCCAGCGGTCGGAGCAGCAAGAGCCAGAGTAACGGCAAGGACATACATGAACATGAGGTACACGACTTTCGTCATCTCATCCTCCTCACGTCCGCATGTTGCGCGAACGCCGGCACAGCATAGTCCCAATACCGGCTTGCCTCAACTCGGGAGTTGGGTCAGGTCACACCTTCGACAGGAGCGCGCCTTGGGCAACACCATAT
The DNA here is from genome assembly GCA_963711075.1 of uncultured Pseudomonadota bacterium. Lineage (GTDB taxonomy): Bacteria > Pseudomonadota > Gammaproteobacteria > Xanthomonadales > Rhodanobacteraceae > Rudaea. The sequence goes on from CAVQCW010000005.1 coordinate 440,665, forward strand.
TCCAAGTCATGGTCCAAAAAGCACTCGGCCACCACGCGAGCGTGCGGTCACCGGGTCGGCCAAAGCGAGCAGCAGACGATTCCCGACGGACTTAATGACCTCCGTCCCCCTTTTTGCCCCTCCGTTCCTTTTCGCCCGTCTTTTCGCTGTCCCCTTTTCGCGACTTTCATCAGCCACTCAGAACGGGAACTCCGCCCTCTTCCCTCCTCGATAGACGCATACCTGCCAACGCCACTGCATCACTATTCGAATCCGCCGTAGAAAATCACGTCCGTTTCGTAAGCGCCGATGTCCACATGGGGTGGCTGCAATCGCGTCGCACCGCTCAGGTCGACCGACGTCAACCCACCGGGTGGGTTGTCGATGCCCACATTCACCAGCGGCGAGCTCGACGACTGGTGAAAGTTGAACAAGCCGCTCGCATAGACCGGCGCCAACGCGAGATTGTGGCTGCTTCCGGCGTCGGGTGCATTGCCGGCGAAGATTTCCACATCGTTGTTGAGCAGCGTGGCGACACCGGTATTGTTGACGTCGGCGCCGGAGTTGCCCCAGATCAGGTTGTTGGCGAGCGTGAAGTGCGCGCTTCCGGCCAGATAGATGCCGCCGTAGGCGCCGACGTCCGTCCCGAAATTGGCCACGATTGTATTGCTGGTGATATACGCGACGCCGCCGTCGGCAATGAATTCCGCGGCACCGTATAGTCGGGCGCGATTTGCGAAGAACAGATTATTGCGAATGCTCATCGTGCCGTAAGCCGCGGCGGCAACGGCGCCGCCGCCATCGGTGTGGCTGTTTACGAAGAATCGGCAAAGCTCGATCACCAGATTGCCGGCGGCATCCACCTGGAGCGCCCCGCCAGCATTAGCGTAGTCGCCGGCGGCATTTTCAAACGTGATCCGGCGAACTGCGACATTCGCGCCGCTGAACGCGTTGACCAACAGGATGCCGTTGGTGCCCTGCCCGTCCAGAAGTGTCTCGGCTCCGTCTTGCGCACTGCACGCCGGCCCCCAGCCGCCGCTTATGCTCACGCTGTGGGCGTCGAGAACGTTGAAAATCAGTTGCTGGGTGACTGCAATCGTGCCGGAACGAAAACGAAACTCGTCGTCCTGAGCGTTGAGGCCGGCCGAATCCAGTACGGTCTGCAATCCATTCGTCGCGCTGACGCAATACAACGAAGCCGACGCCGGCACGGCAAAGAATGTCAGCACGAGTACCATGAGACCGCCGAGCCCGAACGTACGCCAATTCCCGCATTCCTGGTCGCTCTGGGAGCACCAGCGTGCTTGCGCGTTCCTGTTCATGCTCATGCCATCCCATCAGCCGCAAATCGAATTCAATGGTAGTTTGATCGGCTTGTGGCACGTTGACTTCTGTCAATTGTTTGAAAAAAAAATGAGGTCACCATTTCGCCGCGCAAACAGGCAAAAAAGGGGACGGGAAATAATCCGAAGAATTAATTCCCTCCGTCCCCTTTTGCCCCTTTTGCTGCGGACCTTTTGCCGGATCTCGATTCAGGAAAGCGGCTTGCCTCGTAGCCGTCTGCGCATCAATGTGGCTGCGCCAGCCAAAGCGACCGCGAGTGCGCACAGCAGCAGGGCGCCGCTCTCCAGCATGGGAGCGGACGTTACTGCAGCGCCTTGCGGGGCAACCACCAGTTGAAAGTGCGCGTAGTCCGGCCTGGGCGAAAATCCAACGGTCGTAAATTGCAGAAGATACGTTCCGGCTTGCATGGCTGGCACCGTCACCTGTACATGCCCAAAGACCGGCGGCGACGCGGGCAGGCCGCTTATCGCGATAGTGCCAGCGGAAACGTACGCGAACGCGAATGGAAACGTTGGCATGCCGCCGCCGAGGAAGTCGGCATCGATCACAAACGGACTTCCGGCCACCGGCGGCGATGGAGTGGTGGTAAGCGATGGAGCCGGCGACATCTGTGCCTGCGCAACATTGGCCGCGAGGTACAGCAGCAATACTAATGCGGTTCGCAGCATTTCGAATCTCCGTTCAGTGGCGTCCGAAAAACTGGGGGTGGTTCAACCGGAACACTCATGTCGCCGCCTCCCGTTCGTGGCGGTATCTTGAAGTTTCCGGGATAACCGGGTCAAGTTCACTTTCTCGATCGAATCAGGTGAACCTGACCCCGTCGTTGCTCGGCCACGCGAGCGTGCGGTCACCGGTTCGGCCAAAGCGAGTCGCCGACGATTCCTGACGGATTTGATTACCTCCGTCCCCTATTCTTCCTAACCTCAATCTCTGCCAGGGTTGTCGCCGGGCGCGATCACATCCGGCGTCATTGCGCCTCGAAACCGTCGATGAAGATCAGATCGCCCTGGTATTCGACGGCCCCGATGTCGCAGCGCGCCAGCATGTCGCCGTTGCCGTCGAAAGGCCGCGTTGCGCCATTCTGATCGAGCGCGCCACAGGACGGATCGCCGCTGCCGACCGTGGCGCTGCTGCCGGTGTCGATTGCGACGCTACCCGGCATCGGCGTTCGCGACGGCAACAATCCATGATAGCCGAGCGGCGCCAGGCGCAGCGCCACCATGCTGGTGTTCGGCATGCCGCCGCTGGGCACATCCAGGTTGCAGCTGCCGTCGGAATCGATGTTCGGACCGGCGGCGTCGACGGTGAGCGTGCCGCTGGATTGCGACAGGATGCAATCGCTTCCGCCGCCGGCGGTATTGGCCGCGAAAATGCTGTTACGCAGCGTCAGCGCGGTTGAATGCGTCATGTCCACCGCATGCGCGGACAGGCCGCCGGGGTAGGCCGCATTGTCGAGGACACTGACGTTGTCGAGATACACGGTGGCGCCGGCCATATTGAGTCCCGCACCGGAGTTCGCAGCGATCGTCGAATCGGTGATCTCGGTCGTCTGTGTGCTCAGCGTGCTCAAGGCGAAGGTCTGCGCGCCGGCATCGTTGGGCAGGTTGGCGACCGTGGCCGTGTGAGCAAGGATGATGTTGGTAGCCCGCACTATTGCGGCACTGCCCAGAACCGAACTGCCGGCGCCAAGCGGATGCGCCCGATTCGCGGTCAACAGAACGTACTGCATCGACAGAGTATTGGCCGAGTTGAGATAGATCGCACCCCCGCCGCTCGCGGTGTTGTCGTCGAGGATGCAGTAGTCGATGTTGAAATTGTTCAATCCGCTGATTGCCGACGTCGTTCCGGCGCGAATAGCGCCGCCGATTTCATCGTTGGTGGTGCCCGCCGGCCCCGCCACACCGTTGGTCAGACGCAGCCCGAACAAGGTCACGTCGATCGAGTTCGCCGTGGGGCCGGAAATGTCGAAAATCCGGTCGGCGCCGTCGCCGTCGATGACCGGAACGACGCCGGCGGTTTGCGCCTGGATCGTCACCGAGTCGGTGATGTCCAGGTCGCCGCTGGCTGCTGCATCCTCGCCGGCGCCATGCAGGCTGAGCACATAGGTGCCGCCGGGCAGCACGATGGTATCAGCGCCCGCATGCGCATTGGCCGTCTGCACGGCCGCGCGCAATGTGCAGAAGTTGGTGTTGCCGTTGCCGGCGCAAATGCCGTCGCCCGGATTCGGGTCAGCGTAATCGGCCAGATAATTGACCGTATACGTCGCCGCAGAGGCAACGGTCGAGATGCAGAATGCCGACAATGCCGAAAACAAAAAAGCGTGCGTTCGCATAAGCCATGCTCCCGAATCTTCGCCACAAACTCAACAAAATGACTGCAGGAACGGGCTCAGGTTCACTTTCTCGACCGAATCAAGTGAACCTGACCCCGTCCCTGGGATTGGTGAGGGAGACCTTATGATGAAGCTGTTCTTCTTTGTATTTTGCGTGGCGTCACTCACAACAGATGGACATTGCCGCAATCGACACCATGGGCACCCACACGGACCTGCTGGTTGCGTTCGATTCGGGCGGCAAGGTCGGCAGCGCCGCTCGCGCTGCGTGAGACTTGTTCGCCTGTTTTGTCCGCCAATTGGGTAGTCAAGGTCGGGATGCTTTCTTCGGCCGCACATTCCGGGAAGCAAACCAGCGTTGAAGTGTGGCCGCCCTGCAATCAGCGAAACTCTTGATCTGGATCGCATTCGGCGTCAGCCGCAGTGTTAGCGTGATCATTGGGTTTTGGAGGAGAGTGGACGTGAACCTGAGCGAATACCTGCAAACAATGGCCGATCAGGGTGCATCGGATCTGTTCCTGAGTGTCGGCGCTGCGCCGGCAATCAAGGTTGAGGGCGAGACGCGAATGCTGGATGCGCCGGCGCTGGATTCCGATGCCGTCGCGCAACTTGCCGATGCCATCCTCGACGAAGAGCACAAACGTGTGTTTGATCGCAAACACGAGATGAACCTGACGCTTCCACAAGCCGGAACAGGCCGCTTTCGAGTCAACCTGTACCGTCAGCGAGGCGAGACGGGTATCGCGATCCGCTACGTTCCGGAATCCATTCCGACGATCGAATCGCTGAATCTGCCTGCGATTCTCGAGGAACTGATCATGCGGCCACGCGGACTGGTGCTTGTAGTCGGCGCCACCGGCTCGGGCAAATCGAGCACGCTCGCAGCAATGATCGACTATCGCAGCAAACACCGCAGCGGACATATTCTGACGATCGAGGATCCAATCGAGTTTGTGCACCAGCACGGCAAGTCCATCGTCGATCAACGCGAGGTCGGCTTCGACACGAATTCCTACGCCGATGCCTTGCAGAATGCGCTGCGTGAATCGCCGGATGTCGTCATGATCGGCGAAATCCGCGACCGCGAGACGATGCAGCAGGCGCTCATTTTCGCCGAGACTGGCCAGTTGTGTCTGGCCACGCTACAGGCGAACAACGCCGCCCAGGCGTTGGATCGCATCGTCGGTCTGTTCCCCGACAGCGCCCGCAAACAGGTACTGATGGACTTGTCGCTGAATCTTCAGGCGGTCGTCTCGCAGCGTCTGTTGCGCCGCTCGGCCGGCGGCCGCCGGCTGCCCGCGGTCGAAGTCCTGCTGCAAAGCCGCCATGTTTCCGATCTGATCCTGAAAGGCGAAATCGACCGTTTGAAGGATGCGATGAAGCAAGGTCTCGACGCGGGCATGATGACGTTCGAGGAATCACTGTTGCGCCTGTATCAGGCCGGCAAGGTCAGTCTGGACGAGGCGCTGGACAATGCCGACTCGCGCTCGGATCTGGCATTGCGCGTGCGTCTGTCCGAGCCGCTGGAGGTGGCGCTGCAGCGCGGGCAGCCTTTCAGCGTGGAGCCATCCGCCGTCGAGTCGCCGACTCTTGATCCCGGCGCCGGGTTGGTCGACGACCGCTCGCGCCGACACCGGGTCTAGCGGCGCGCGCTGTGCGCCAATCGCGGGGCTAGACGGGCGTTGTATACAGGCGACTTACGTACTCGTGGTCGACTCAGTCGACACGCAGCCGGAACGCTTCGCTGAGCGAAATGACACCAGCGCGTGCCAGTTCCAGCGCGTTGTGCGTGATCGGCACCATGCCTTCGCGAAGCGCGCATTCGAGGATGGCATCGCCATCGCAGTTCGGCTTGATCAGAGCGCGTATCGCCGGCGTGACCGTCATCAATTCGTAGACAGCAATGCGCCCGTGCACGCCCAGACCTTCGCAGTGGCGGCAACCGACACCGTGGTGGAAAACCTCGTCAGCGCCCACCTTCAGCGCCTCGCGCCAGTGCGCCGGCACGTTTTCCACTTCCAGGCAATACTGGCAGTTGCGGCGCGTGAGCCGCTGCGCGAGCACGCCGAGCAGCGTCGAACGCAAAAGGAACGATTCCACGCCCAGATCGAGCAGGCGCGTGATCGTCGACGCTGCGGTATTGGTGTGCAGCGTGCTCAGCAGCAAATGACCGGTCAGCGCGCTTTCCACGGCGATTTGTGCCGTCTCGCGATCGCGGATTTCGCCGACCATGATGACGTCGGGGTCGTGGCGCAGGATGTTGCGCAGCGCGCGTGCAAACGTAAACCCGGCTGCGCGGTTGACCTGCATCTGCTGTACGCCGTCGATATGGTATTCGACGGGATCCTCGACGGTGACGATGTTGACGCGTCGCTTTCGCGCCTCCAGCAGCGCGGCATACAGCGTGGTCGATTTGCCCGAACCGGTCGGCCCGGTCACCAGGAGCATGCCGTGGCTGCGCCCCATCAGGTCGACAAAGCGCGTCTCGTCCGCGGCGGAGAACCCCAGTTGATGAATGCTGCGCAGTTCGTCATTCGCATCGAGCAGGCGGATCACCACGCTTTCGCCGTGGATGGTCGGCAGGATAGAAATACGCAGGTCGATGACATGACCATCGTCGGTTTCGTAAGTGGCGCGGCCATCCTGGGGAATGCGGTGCTCGGCGATATTCATGCTGCCCAGCACTTTGATGCGACTGACCAGCGCCGGTTGCAGTCCATGCGTGAAGCGGCGCACCGGCACCAGCTCATTATCGATGCGGTAGAGCAGATCGGTGCCGTCGCTCGCCGGGCGCAGATGAATATCCGAGGCGCGCCGGTGCGCAGCGTCGGCGAACATCTCACCGACCAGACGCACAATCGGTTGTTCGAGCGCCAGGCGTCGCGTCTGCTGCTCGGAATTCTCCCCCTCCCGCAGCGTGTCGCCGCTCAGACCGAGCTGGCGGGCGATCACCGCATCCTCGACATGATCGTAGGCTTCCGCGATCGCCGCGCGTACCTGGACCGGATCGGCAACCAGCAGGGCGACACGTTGGTCGATCAGGAAGTTCAGCGTAGGCACGATCTCCGCATCCGCCGGATCCTCCACGGCAACGCCGAGAACGTCGGCATGCAGCAGAAGCGGCACAAAACGGAACCGGCGCGCGATTGCCGGAGGCACCAGCGCCACGGCGGCGGGGTCGAGGTTGATCGAAGCAAGGGTCACCAACGGCAGGCCGAAGCGGCACGCGCGCTGATACGCTGGCGACGCGTTGCCGCCCGGTTGCCCGGTGCTCCAGCGTGCCTCGTCCCAATAGCTGGCCGCACCGAAGTGCGCCGGACGACCCTCCGCATAGGACTGCAGGAATTCTGACAGTTCGGCATCCGTCGAAAGCACAAGCGTCGCATGGCCGGCGCCGACAGCCGCCGCTTGTTCGGCAACGCGCGCGGGCGCCGCAACGCCCGGCATTTGCACGGGCGCTGGCTCGGATGATCGGGACCCCCCTGTTGGGGCCATGACTTCATCGTGAGGCATGACCGGTTCAGTATGCCGGTTGCGTCGTGCCGTGCGTTGACATGGGTCAACGAACCTGCCGAAAAGGTGACCCCTTTACGATTATTCCTCGAAGCCTTCGGCGAACAAGGAATGTTCGTCGACCTGCACGTGGATTGGCATGGCTGCATCAACCTCATCCCACCCTTGCGCATCGATGCCATTGACGACCACAAGATACAGATCGTGCTTCCCCGGTGGGCAGTCGGCCGGTATTCGGATCGATCTGGATGTTGCCGTTCCAACGGGTCCAGGACTGCGGAACCCGCATCGTCGCATCCTGCAGCGCGACGGCGTCGCGCAGCTCGACGCGTTGCCAGCCATCGCCGGGGGCCGCGGCCGACGATCGCCAGGCTGTCATCGGAATGGACTTCGCGAACTTGTGGTCGAGGCTTATCCTTGTCGACTCCGCTTAAAGGGCGCTTAAAGGGAACGGAGGCGATTAAGGCGATTTAGTTCCCTCCGTCCCCTTTTTCCGTCCCCTTTTTCGGATCCGATTGTTCTTGAATCGTGGGTGTCCCGGTTGTTCTGGTGTCCCGGTTGTTTCTTCTGTTTGACATCACTTACATGGACTCGAAGCCGTCCGTGAAAATGACATCCACGATGGATCCCACGACCTGTACCGCAGGTACGCAGTTGGGAACGTCGAAACCGTAAGAAGTGAAGTCGTGCCAAACATTCACCTCGGGCGGCACCGCGGATGGGCAGTTGCTGAGGACGCCGCAGCGAAACGCCGTTGGAGGTTCGGTCTGGGTTTGTGGCACGCACACGCCCCACGTGGCCTGGGTGAGGCACTCATCGCCCCAGTAGCTGACCCAGAAGCGCTTGGGGTCAGGCCCAGGATTGTCCAGCGTGACAGGGCCGGAATCGCAAAGGTCCGTCCTGAGTACGTTGAACTGCTGGGAGCCCTGGGTAAAGACGCCCTCAACCTGGGTACACGTACTACCCAATTGTTCCGCGACCATCGTTTCCGGAACGCGCGACGTCTGCGGACTCTCGTATATCCGGGTCGAAACAATAACCCCATCGTCGGAGCACACTTGAGACGTCATGAAGCGAAAGCTCGTCACCCGCCAATGGCTGAAGGCCGGAACATCCACCGGAGTAGCCACTTCGTTGAGCATGCTTTGCTGAAAATCGAATCCGCCAAATACCGCGGCCAAATTCAGCGTGCGCGGAACACTCTGGTCGGTAAAGTCGGCAGGATACGAATACAGCACCTGGTCCTGAGCGGCGAGCGAGCCGGACCAGGCAATGGCGCCAAGCAACGCGATCAAATGAAGCGCCGCACAGCATGAAATGCTGGGGCGGGAGAACACAGTGCCACCCGTGGACATTGTTGGCATAACCACCTCGCGTCGCTGCCTTCGCGCGAATCTGCCGGAGTCCGCAGCACTGGAAGGGGCGACGCGGCGCCGCTCAGGAAATCAAGGCCAAGGAGTATGGACCCGGACAGACAAGTGTCTGATTCTCGTCGCAACCGATATCCAGTTCAAGTATCAACGCGACACCAATCGGTAATTCATCCACGAAATAATTGACGTCAGAAGACGATAGCGGCAGTTCCTTCCGTGCCGCACAGTGCCAGGAACGGGGTCAGCTCAACCTCGCCCCGTTGCTATGACCCCGTTCTTCCCGCTCTTCGTGTTTGCCGCTACTTTTCTTGATACTTAGCCAAATGGTTTCGAATGGCCAATTCAATGGCATCTGCCAGGGGATCCTCATTCCCCTTTGAATCGACCGCGGCAATCGTTCGTGTGAACACTCGTTTTCCGTCGATATCCGTATCAATGTATACAATGTATACTGATGTCTTCTTTGGATTCTCCGCCTGCGAGTAGAGGCCGCGTTGGTATTCCTCGGTTGCAAGACCATCAAACGCTTTTTCATCGACAAGGCGCGTCTGCGCCATTTCATTGTGTGAAGCAATCTCGTCACCAATCACTGCACCTAGCGCGCCACCAACCGCAACGCTCGCGGCTTCACGTCGGGTTTCCGACTGCGTGTTCATGTAGATCACAAGGTGATACACGTTGACGGTGGGCGATCCATCATTTGCGTGCCATTGTTTGGCAACCTCATACTGCAACAACTTCACGGCAGGCGGCGACAGGCGAGCATCCCCGACGCGATAGATCCCATACTGCTTGCTGACGATCGACAGACTGAAAAACCTCGATTCCTTCTCCGTAGCAGGGCGCAAGTCCGAGACCGTTACCCAGTCAGACGTCGCCATATCCGGAATATTTACCTTGGTCACCACAGTACAAGCAACGCACGCAAGCGCAAGGAAAACAGCCAGTACCTTTTTCACGTGCATCTCCCTTTGGATTTATCACTAGCAGAACAGCGATCAGTGTCCTCGCCCTCTCGTACCCAATTGCCTCTGAGCTCGTCCGGTATTCGGAGATTTTATGATGAAGCCTTTCGTTTTTGCACTTTGCCTGGTGTCGTTCACAACGTTTCTACCAGCGGCAGTGGCGGCATCACCTGGAGACGCCGTCGCCGGTACGTATGACCTTCTCATTTGCAGCGGAACCTGCTCTTTCGACGAGCAAACCAACGTTGTCGTCAAAGGCCGGATTGTCCTGTTCGCAGATCGTCTGAAAAGGGCGGATCTGCAACGATTCGATGCGGAGCGATTTTTCAATCATCACGGCGAACCTGTCAACGGGTGCTTCAGTCTGGAGCCCGTGCTCAAGACATCCAGTTTGGCCGGCGCAGAAAAAATCGGCGTGACGACGTGGACGCAGTACGGTAAACAGTACAGCTTTTCCCTATTCCACTCGCCAGACGCAAGCTATTACGTTTCCGTCGAACGAACGAGGTCGGGATTGTCGGGCACAGGAAATTCTTTGATCGCTGGGGGTGCGGAGCCAGATGATCCCGTCAAGGAGATCGTCATAGCGCGCCGCACGGGTGATGCGGCCATTTCCAATTGCACTTTCTAAACCGCCGAGCAGGAACGGCGGGAACGGGGTCAGGTTCACGCTCCTACAAGTCGATGGGAAAATCAATAGGGTCAGAGTCATTGATTTGGAAGCGACGATCAAAGCATGTGGCCTTGAGGATGATTGGTTCAAGGCGCAGATTGAAGCCAAGGCCGGGCGCCGGTCAGTGGCGTTGGGTTGAGGCGGGAACAGGAAGTCGGCTGCGTTTAGAGAAACTCGAAATCAATGACACTGACCCTATTGACCTCAAACTCGAAATCAATGCACGACTGACCCGATCCTGATCCTCCATTGACCGATCTTCTATTGATCTGGGCGAGTCGTCGCCAACCTGGTGAAACGGTCATCCGTCTTCCCAACCTGATCCGTTCTTGCCCACCACGTCTCACGCAGGTAAGGTCGGATCCGCATGTGCGCCGTTCGCAACATGGCAACTCGATCGGTGTGTCGTGCCATTCGTGGATCGCCACGCTGCGCACGTTTTTTCGGAGGTAGTAAATGAACAACAAGACGGCTCGTCGTGACCGCTCACGGCACCGGGGCATGAAGCGGGCGCCGCTGGCTGTGGCCATGGCGGTTGCGCTGGGAGCGACACCACTGGGCGCATTGGCGGCCACGATCGCAGTCACCAGCGGTGGCGATGATCCGGGCAGCGCCAGCACCTGTACCCTGCGCCAGGCCATCGTGTCCATGAACACCGGTTCGGTGACCGGCACCGGCTGCAGCAACAGTGGCGCGGCCTTCGGCACCGGCGACACGATCACCTTCGACACCGCCATCTTTCCGACCGACGGCAGCGGCACCATCACCCTGTCCGGTAGCCGACTTTCAGTCACTGCCATCGACCTTACCATCGACGCTACCGCCAACAACAACGTCACCCTCGATGCCAATCTGCAATCCGGCGTGCTGATCGACAGTGCCGCGTCCGGCGCTTCCCTGACCGTCGCACATCTGACCTTGAGCAACGGCAAGGCCAGCGCTGAGGATCTTGATTGCGCAGCGCGCGGCGCCGGCATCTGCTCTGCCTCTGCCGATTTGATCCTGGACCACAGCACGATCAGCGGCAATTCGGCCCAGTTCGGCGGCGGAATCTATACAGACAGCGCAAACATCACGCTGACCCACAGTACGGTCAGCGACAATACGGGCAAATTTGGTGGCGGCCTCAATTCGCAGAGCGGAACCATCACGCTTTCCGAAAGCATCGTCACCCGCAACGCCGCACCAACCGGTTTCGGTGCGGGCATCCGCGCGGTGCACGGCACGGTGTCCGTCACGGACAGCACGTTGAGCGACAATTCGAGTCAGCTTGGGGGTGGCATCTATTCGCTATACGGAAGCATCAGCTTGACCAACTGCACGGTCAGCGGCAACTCTGCAAGTCATGGTGCGGGCATGTTCGCTTTGTACGGCAACGTGACGCTGGCTTTCAGCAGCATAAACGGCAATACGACCGATACGGGGGGCGGCGTCTATTCGGAATACGGAGACGTTACTCTGACCAGCACGACCGTCAGCGGCAATTCGGCGAGCCTGCGCGGTGGCGGCATTGACACGATTTACGCAAACGTCACCCTTGTCAACAGCACCTTCAGCGGCAATTCGGCGAACAATGTCGGCGGCGGCCTTTGCACTTATGCCGGTGCGGTCACCCTTACCAACACCACGTTCAGCAACAACGTGGCGAATCTTCACGGTAACGGTATTTACACCTATGACGGCGGCGCCAGCGTCACCCTCTGGAACAGCATCGTGGCCGGCAATAGCGGCGGCGGCAACGATATCGATGGCGGCGCGACGCCAGGCGGCGACCACAACCTGATCGGCAACGTGGCCAATCTCGACCTGGGCCCGCTGGCCGACAACGGCGGGCCGACGTTGACCCTGCTGCCGCAAGCCGGCAGCGCAGCCATCGACGCCGGCGATCTTGCGCACTGTCCGGCCACCGACCAACGCGGGGTCGCGCGACCGCAAGCTGGCGTTTGCGACATCGGCGCGGTGGAGGTGATCGATCCGGACGAAATTTTCGTCAACGGGTTCGAATAGGCTCGTGCTGCGCGCGCACGATTGACGCTTAAAGGGGACGGAGGCAATTAAGCTGATTTAATTCCCTCCGTCCCCTTTTTCGGGTCGGGTTCCGAATCCAAACTTGTGCAAGGGAATCGGGAACGTTTTCGAACCGTTTTTCCGCCGGACAATTGGATAAAATCGGGTGGCGAGTGGGCGCGCTGCAGCGTCCGACAGCAAGTCACACCGCTTGAGCGACCGCATCGGCAGCGCAAATGAACAACCATGTCTGAAGCACACTCCACTTCCAATGAATCCGCGCCTGCCGTGACTGAGCCTCGGCAGATCAGGTGGGACGCAGTGGCCGCGATCATTGCTTCGCTGATCGGCTTTCTGGCCCTGCTCGTTGCGGCGTACACCGCGTACGTTCAGCGCTACACGGCGGACCTCCAGCGCGAACAGGTGCGGGCCCAGGTGTGGCCTTACCTGATTCCGGGCAACAACGACCTGACCCAGGCGCTGGTCGTGAACAACAAGGGCATCGGGCCGGCGATGGTGCGCAGCGTGCAGATCCGGATCGACGGTAAATCGCTGCCAGACTGGGACCACGTGCTCGACGCGTTGGGCCTGCCTCCGCATCACTTCATCCAGACGAGCCTCAATCATGGCGTGCTGAGCCCCGGTGAAGAGACGCAGATCATCCGTTTCCCGGACAAGGATCTCTGGCAACGCTTTCACGCCGCCGTATTGAATCGAATGGCGATAGATATTTGCTTCTGTTCCACGCTGGGCGAATGCTGGGTGTCGAGCAACAAGAATCTTGTCGGTCCGTCAACAATGCAACTACAAGTTGACGTGAAACCGATCGATCATTGCCCACGGCTCGCCCCGGGGAAGTGTTCAATAATTAAGGCAGGAACGGGGTCAGGTTCACTTTCCTACAAGTCGATGGGAAAAATCTCACGACAGGCAGCGCATGATTGCGCTACCAGGACGTCGCAGCGGCACCGATCATCTGGCCATGGCCAGACAACCACGCATCGACCTGCCCGGCATTGCGCAACACGTTGTCCAACGCGGCAACAACCGGCTGCCATGCTTTCTCGATGACGCCGACCGACGCCGTTACCTGACCCTGCTGCGCGAAGCCTTGCTCGCCACGAGTTGCAGGCTGCACGCCTACGTGTTGATGGACAACCATGTCCACTTGCTGGTCACGCCCTCAGAAATCGGCGCAATCGCACGCCTCATGCAGCAACTCGGACGCAGCTACGTCGGGCAATTCAACGCCCGATACCGGCGCACCGGCACCCTGTGGGAAGGTCGCTACAAGGCCAGCCTGGTCGAAAGCGAAAGTTACGTGTTGCACTGCCATCGCTACATCGACCTGAATCCGGTTCGCGCCCGCATCACGGACGATCCCGCCGCCTTCCCGTGGTCGAGCTGCGCCAGTCACTGCGGGCTTCGCGAAGAAGCCATTCTCACATCCCACCCGGTGTATACCGCATTGGCCTCTCAGCCCAGCGCTCGTGCCGAAGCATTTCGGCAACTGCTACGTGAATCCCTGTCAGATGACGACCTCACAGCCATCCGAACCTATCTCCAACAACAACGCGCCCTGGGCCGTGACGACTTCCGAGCCATGGTAGAGGCCAAGACGAAACGTTTCGCGAGCGTACGTCCAGCGCATCGCCCGCCCCACCTCAAGTCAAACGCTTGTAAGTGAACCTGACCCCGTCCACTTTCTGTGCTACGGTTCGTGCGAAATCGGACCCAAGACCCTTCCAGTTCGACATTGAGCGTCGCTGAGTCCGCCTGCTGTTATCGATCCGGTGACGCGCCATCGACGTCGAGGCGCCACGGTAAGGGGAGGTGGTGTATGGGTATTCAGCGCAACATCGTGCGTGGGTCGTGTCATGGCTGCGGGTTGGATGCGGGCAGTCACGATCGAAATGGCGCAGGGCAAACGCGCCGCGAAGTGAGCAGCACACGCACGCCGTACCGGTGGCGCCGCAAGCTAGCCCGCCTGGTCGCCATCGGGTTTGCCCTGTGCCTGCCGCTGATGGTGCAGGCGGTAACCGATACCTGGAGCGCAGCCGGCAACCTCGCGACGGCACGCGAATACCATACCGCCACCCTGCTGCCTTCCGGCAAAGTGCTGGTTGCGGGGGGCTACAACGGCATCAACACGCTCGCCAGTGCCGAGCTGTACGATCCGGCCACGAATACCTGGAGCGCAGCCGGCAACCTCGCGACGGCACGCGAATTCCATACCGCCACCCTGCTGCCGTCCGGCAAAGTGCTGGTCGCGGGAGGCGACGGGGGTAGTGGCTATCTCGCCAGTGCCGAGTTGTATGACCCGGCCACCAACACCTGGAGCGCGGCCGGCAGTCTCGCGACGGCGCGCTATAAGCACACTGCCACCCTGCTGGCCTCCGGCAAGGTGCTGGTCGCTGGCGGCGCCAACAATAGTGGCCTTCTCACCAGTGCCGAGCTGTACGATCCGTCCACCAACAGCTGGAGCACAGCCGGCAGCCTTGCTACGGCGCGCGTTCTGCACACCGCAACCCTTCTGCCCTCGGGCAAGGTGCTGGTCGCAGGTGGGACCGACGGAAATTCGAGCCTCACCAGTACCGAGCTGTACGATCCGACCACGAATACCTGGAGCGCAGGCGGAAGCCTCGTAACCGCACGCGACTTCCACAGCGCCACCCTGCTGCCTTCGGGACAGGTGCTGGTCGCGGGGGGCGAAAACGGTAATGCTTCCCTCGTCAGCGCCGAACGATACGATCCGGGCACCAATACCTGGAGTGCCGCTGGCGGCCTCGCGACGGCGCGCCGATTCCACTGCGCGACCCTGCTCCCGTCAGGCAAAGTGCTGGTTGCGGGGGGTTACGACGGAATTGGTTTACTCGCCAGTGCCGAGTCATACGATCCGGCCACCGATACCTGGAGCGCAGCCGGCAGTCTTGCGGTAGCGCGCGATTTCCACACCGCCATCGTGCTGTTCTCCGGACGGGTGCTGGTTGTGGCTGGTTACAACGCCGGTGCTCTCGCCAGTGCCGAGCTGTACGATCCGGCCGCGAGTACCTGGAGCGCAGCGGGTAGCCTCACAACGGTACGTGAAGCACACACGGCAACCCTGCTGGCGTCCGGCCAGGTGCTGGTGGCGGCGGGGGCCAACGACGCCGGCGATTTGGCCAGTGCCGAACTGTACGATCCGACCACCAACACCTGGAGCGCAGCCGGCAGCCTTGCTACGGCGCGCGATGGCCACACCGCCACCCTGCTGCCCTCTGGCAAGGTGCTGGTTGCGGGCGGAGAAATGGACCTTAACTCACTCGCAAGTGCCGAGCTTTACGATCCAGCCACGAATACATGGAGCACAGCCGGAAGCCTCGCGACGGCGCGCGCTTTCCATACCGCCACCCTGCTGCCGTCCGGCCAGGTGCTGGTCGCTGGCGGCGCCGGCAATAGTGGCATTCTCACCAGTGCCGAGCTGTACGATCCGTCCACCAACAGCTGGAGCACAGCCGGCAACCTCGCGACGGCGCGCGATGGACACACCGCAACCCTGCTGCCGTCCGGCCAGGTGCTGATCGCGGGGGGGTTCAATGGCGTTGGCGCCCCTCGCAAGCGCCGAGCTGTACGATCCGGCCAGCAATGCGTGGAGCGCAGCGGGCAGCCTCGCGACGGTGCGCAGCAATCAAACCGCGACCCTGCTGCCGTCCGGCAAAGTGCTGGTCGCCGGAGGCCTCAAAGGCAACGGCAACCTTCTCGCCAGTGCAGAGCTTTACAACCCGACCACGAACAGCTGGAGTGCAGCCGGCAGCCTGACGACAGCACGCTGGGAGCCAAACCGCGACTCTGTTGCCGTCCGGCCAGGTGATGGTGGCGGGCGGGTGAAGGAAGTAGTGCCATTCTCGCCAGTGCCGAGCTATACGATCCGGCCAGCAATAGCTGGAGCCCAGCCGGCAGCCTCGCGACGGCGCGCTAGCAATCAAACCGCGACCCTGCTGCCGTCCGGCGAGGTGCTCATGGTGGCGGGCGGCTACGGGCGGTAGCCAATGATTCGTCCAGCGCCGAGCTCTATTCGCTCGATCTCGGCTTTGCCGACAACCGCCGACCGATTGTTGCCAGTACCGACAGCCCGGTGCAATTCGGTCAATCGCTGCAGTTGACTGGCAGTGGTTTCAATGGCGACAGCGGTGCTTCGAACGGCTCGACCAACTCGAGCGCGACCAACTATCCCGTTGTTCAACTACGCCGCATCGACAACGATCAGATCGTGTGGACATCGCCGGTCAGTGGTGCGCTGCGGTCCGACACCGCCTACACGAGTGCTCCGCTGCCGGTCCTGCCGGTCGGACCCTACACGGTGACCGTTTTCGTCAATGGCATTCCAAGCGTCGCGAAAATCGTTGAAATAACATCGGATCGGATTTTTGCAGATGGCTTTGACTGACAAACGTCGACAGCGACTCGCAAGCTGATAGCGGGTTGCTCGTCGAGGCACGGGAGGATCGGGGTCAAGGAGGCTCGGGGCCACCGTTTCGCCGCCCGTGTCAACAGGGACAAGCTCACGCGTCCCGCGTGATGCAGGGCAACGGAAAGGGGACGCAGTGAGATGGCTCGGCTTTCTCGGACACGTCAATTAGGCACACATCGCGTCGTCATCGACAACCGTTGGGGTCCAATAGCCGAGCGTCTGATGCAACCGTTTGCGATTGGAATGGCCGTCGAAATAGCTGACGATCGCCATCCTCGCGACGTCATGTGTCGCGAACGCTTCGCCATGAACAAGCTCGTTCTTCAGAGTTGAGAAGAAGCTCTCCGCGCAACGCGCCCTGGACCGTGACGACTTCCGGGCCATGGTAGAGGCCAAGACGAAACGTTTCGCGAGCGTACGTCCAGCGCATCGCCCGCCCCACCTCAAGTCAAACGCTTGTAAGTGAACCTGAAGCCGTTCTTGGAACGCTTGTAAGTGAACCTGACCCCTTTCTTTCGGTTGTCATCAGCCCAGCACTGCCGGAGTTCCATGCACATATCGATCGTCCGTCAATTGCTTCACCATGAAATCTGCCACGTCGGAACGCGAGATGGACGCCAGGAGCGCTCCCTCCCTGACATCCTCCCCGCTTCGATATCTTCCCGTGTACGGCCCGTTGGTCAAGCGTGCCGGACGTACGATCACCCAATCCAGCTTGCTACGTTTAATGAGGCCTTCCTCTCTTGCGTGATCTTGCATCACGTTGCGCAACAGGATCGGCAACACGATGTACCTGTCTACGAAGCCCAATTGCTTGCCACTGCCACCAACACCGAGCATCGACAAATAGACGAACCGGTGTACCCCCACGCCATCCATGGATCGAATAATGTTCTGGACACCATCGCCCAAGGCCGGATGCGAACCCAGGGAATTGCCTGAACCCAGCGCACTCACGACGGCATCCGAACCCTTGACTGCACGGTCTACCAGTGTCGGGTCCGTCACGTCGCCAACCAACAAATCAAGGTTGGCATGCCTGATGTCGAACTTGGCGGGGTTGCGAACGAACGCGCGAACCGAGTAGTTGCGGTCAAGCGCTTTCTTGACGACCTCGCGCCCGGTCGCACCTGTTGCACCGAATATGAGCACTTTCAAAGATTCAACTCCATCGTTGGGAAAAGTTAGACGCCCCCAAAGCGGCCGTTCGCGACCGGCAGAAACGGGTCGGAAAGACGATCAGCCCGACCGATTTGCTCCGATGGCCTCCAGCGCGGCCTTGCAGGATGCCTTGATGAGTTCAGCGACCTCCGCAACACTGCGATCCGAACCCAGAATGCGAAACATGGCAAAACTCGTCATCGCATACAGGAGGTCGACCGCGTCCCGCCGCTGTCGTGCCGACACGTCTGCAGTCGCGAGCCGCCTGATGAGCGCGCTCAGCAATCTTCTGCGCCGCTCGTGTCGCTGCGTTAGAGCGATGGCGAATTCGGCATCTGTTGCCATCGCATCATGAAGACGAGCAATCGCTTCGTCCGATGACCAGAAGTCGCAGAATCGCTCAATGAGCGTGTCCAGGCCGTCCAGCGGATCCAGGAGCGCCAGCGCCTGGGGAATTGTCGTCAGACGACCGCGCACCGCAATGTCGTCGAAGACGGCTTCAAGAAGTCCCCGGCGCGAACCAAACTGGTTGTAGACCGTCGGCCGAGTCACGCCAGCGGCCTTGGCGACGGAATCCAGCGAAAAACCGCTCAGCCTCCCGCCTTCGCGCAGGCATTGCGTTGCAGCAGCGACCACGCGTTCGCGCTTTTCATTGGCGGCTGCGTCGCGTAGCGCACTCGCGTAGGGTTTGCGGGTCAACGCGGCGTTGTCTGACATCTCGATTTGCATCGGCGCGGCAGGTAGATGCTGGACCTGGCCAACAGGAGGTGGAAAAGCAGAACAGCGGCTGATCGCTCGCCATGAACATGGCCGCCACGTGCACGTGTACTGGCCCGGAGCACGTTCATTGTACTTTACCGGCGAAGGCAACACGTGCGGCGAGGTCGGGCGGCCGTTGAGATGCGCGTGTCCCGACTGATTCAGTCCGCGAGCGCGGCACGTGTTTCGCTGCGCAACGTGAGAATCGTCCAGATTCCCGCCACCAGATCCGCCAATCCGAATGCGATGAGCGGTGGACTTGCCAGACCCTTAAGCACAAAGACCCCGAACACGATCGGAGCGAGACACCGAACGTAGAAAGACGCGCGGAAAAAAGGGATGGCATTCGATTTCGCCGCGAACCAGTAGCAAATACCTTCGTTGAAGACGATCAGTCCGGCCACACGAATCCATACCTCCGATGTGCGAGGCATCCAGAACAGTTTCAGCAACATGTTTGGCGCCACCATGAGGCCGATGCTGAGGACGATCAGGTAAGCCCCGAAGGCTTGAACGGTCCATGCTGTCTTGGTCATGTCTATCCTTCGAGAGTTGATTTTTCTGGCACCTGCAGGACGCCTTTCGTCCTTCTTGAATATTTACTATACAACCTGTAAAGTAAAATATTCAAGACCGTTATCTCCCCACGAACATGCATGCATGCCGATCTCCATCGTCGCACTCCACGTCCTGGCGACAGTCCCCTTGGCGGGGCGAGGTTCGAGTTACCAAGAACGGGCAGCGTTGGTGTGATGCTTCTTTTCAGGCCTCAGCTCGTGGCTTCCCTCCCCCGACCGAGCCGGTCGCCACCCTCATTGCACAACTTTCGATCCTCGGCAACGCCGAGCAAACGCCGCGCGTGATCACGCCACTACGTGTGCACGACGCGCAACGACATTGGAACGCCCGGCGGCAGGCATGTCACACCGACGGCTGCTGACTCGTCTTGGCGTAGAAGACGCCATCTCCGCCGTTCTGGTGTTTTCAACCCGGTCGGTCGCTTTCATCGTTCGACTTATTCTCGTGACAAATCATGAACAGTGGTAACGATTCAACCCGCCGTACGAGCGGCGCCTCTCGACGGCAAGTGCTGTCCATGCTTGCCGCCTTGCCCGTGGCAGCGGCCTTCGCCAAGGTGCTCCCTCACGTGAAGAAAGCGGTGCGCTGGGTTCGGTCCGGCGATCCCGGGTGGCCCGATGCCGGTGTCTGGGATGCCTTGGCCAAGGCCTGCGGTGGGCGCCTGGCTCCGGTCGAGTTCCCGAAGATTCCCTCTGGCGCGGCCCCTGCGTTGCTATCCAATCCCTTCTTCATCGGCGACGAACCAGCGCTTACCCAAAGCTCAGGTTGGGTGGACGCGTGGACATCGGAACCCAGCGCCTATGCCCTCAGGGCCAAGGACGCCCATGACATTGCGCGAGCTGTCGATTTTGCGCGCGAACGGCGCGTGCGCCTGATCGTACGAGGCGGAGGCCATAGCTACGCCGGTGGCTCATGCGGCGCCGATTCGCTTCTCGTCTGGACGCGCGACATGGATGGCATCGATCTTCACGATGCGTTCGTTCCCCTGGGTTCGAACGCAGCGCCGGTGCCGGCCGTGTCGCTGGGAGCAGGCTGCCTCTGGGGGCACGTCTACGATCAGGTGGTCACCCGCGCCGGACGTTTCGTCCAGGGCGGCGGCTGCACGACCGTCGGAGTGGCCGGGCTGGTTCAAGGTGGAGGCTTTGGCAGTTTTTCCAAAGCGTACGGTCTGGCCGCCGGCAGCCTGCTCGAGGCGGAGCTGGTCACGGCCGACGGTGCGATCCGGACCGTCAACGCACATCACTACGCAGATCTATTCTGGGCGATCAAGGGCGGCGGCGGCGGAACGTTTGGCGTCGTTACGCGCCTGACGCTGGCGACCCACGCCTTGCCGGAGACGTTCGGTGCCGTGATGCTGGATGTCAGGGCGCATACGAACGCCGCTTTCCGCGCTCTGCTCGAGCGGTTCCTGGCCCATTACCGGAAGGCTCTGTTCAATCCCCACTGGGGCGAACAGGTGCAGGCGTTGCCGGACAACCGTCTGGTCGTGCGCATGGTGTTCCAGGGTTTGTCCGAGCAGGACGCCCGTGACGCTTGGGGTGACTTCCTTGATTTCGTCGCTTCGGATCCTGCGTCGTTCGAGATCAGCCGGCCGGCGCAATTCCTTTCTGTCCCTGCGCGCCACTTCTGGGACGCGGCGTACCTGGAAAAGGCCGCACCAGGCCTCGTCGTACACGATGGCCGGCCGCAGGCCCCGGCGGGCAACTGGTGGTGGCATGGCGACAGCGAGCAGGCCGGCGCCATGTGGCATGGATTCGACTCTCTCTGGTTGCCTGCCGGGCTCCTTGAGGAAAGGGGACAGCCGCGTTTGGCGGCGGCCTGGTTCGATGCATCGCGGCACTGGCCGGTAGGGTTCCATTTCAACAAAGGCTTGGCCGGTGCGGCCCCCGCTGCCCTCCAACGGTCGAGCAATACTTCGATCAATCCGGAGGTGTTGGATGCCTTTGCCTTGGCCATCATTGCCGGAAACGGCCCCTCGTCTTACCCGGCAGCCGGTCCGGAAGTGAACCTCGCACAGGCTCGCGCCGATGCCCGCGCAATCGCGGCTTCGACAAAGGCGCTGAGCGCGTGCGCCCCGACGGCCGGCAGCTACCTCTCAGAGAGCAATTACGCGCTCGCCAACTGGCGGCAGGCGGCATGGGGTCGGCACTGGCGCCGGCTGGACGCGATCAAGCGCCGCGTGGATCCTGACCGGATGTTCCTGGTTCATCACGGTATCGGCGATGACGAGCGGTAACCGCGCTGACCGGCACACCAAGCAAGCGAATGACTGTCCATGGTGCGATGCGCTCAGTGCCGACATTTCATCGACACCGCAAGTCCACAGGGCTGCTGGTGGATGCGTTGAGGCGGTGGCGCGTCTTCAACAAGGTGGAAGTCGGCCAGATCGGCGCATCGTCCTTTCCCGGGACGTTCGCAGGCTGAGTCTTGCCGGCGAACGTCCTTCATCGCAGTACCCATCTACTTAAGGTCTTTGACATGTTCCCTGCCCTGACAATCGCCTGCCGTTTCTGCGTGGCCGCCGGCCTGCTTGCGGGAGTCCGCCACACCCTGGCCACCGAAGTGGTGGCACCTGCGCCGCAGGCGATGACGTTGGGCGGCATCATCCATCCCGACAGCGACGACACCCTGGCCTTCACGCCGGACGGCGCCACGGTGTTCTTCGACCGCAGCAGCGGGCCACACAAGACCATCATGGTCTCGCACAAGGTGAACGGCCATTGGTCACGTCCGCAGGTGGCCGGCTTCTCCGGCCGCTGGTTCGACCAGGATCCGCTGGTGGCGCCGGACGGCAGCTACCTGCTGTTCGATTCGAATCGTCCCGTGCAGCCGGGCGGCAAACCGCTGGTGCAGGACTACTTCGCCGGTGGCGTCGCACCCGGTTCAAACATCTGGCGGGTCGATCGCCAGGGCGAGGGCTGGAGTGCGCCCGTCTGGTTGGGATCCGTCGTCAACAATGATGTCTTCGTGGATTTCGCCAGCGTCGCCGCCGATGGCAGCTTGTACTTCATCCGCTGGGACAAACGGGGGAAGGTGATGCACACCTGGCATTCGCCGTACCGCGACGGCAAGTATCTGCCGCCCGAGCGCGCCGGGCTCGGCGACCCCGACGTTTCCACCCACGATCCCGCGGTGGCGCCCGACCAGTCCTTCATCGTGTTCGACTACGGCAAGGTGAAGGGCGGCCTCGGGCGCCTGTGCATCGCCTTCCGCGAAGGCGACCACTGGGGACGGCCGATCGATCTCGGCGACGCCGTCAACAAGGATCTGCCGTGGGGGCCGCATCTCGCGCCCGATGGCCACACCGTCTACGTCACGGGACAATCCGGCATCTGGCGACTTTCGCTGCTGCCGTGGCTGCATCGGCATGCGGCGGGCGCCATGACGAACAAGGGAGCCAATACAAAAAATCGTGGCGGTTGAGGCCCAAGTCCCCGAAAGGCAATTCAACTTCCCCGTCACCGATCCCCAGGGTGCAGGCCCGGATGCTTTCAACCCCGGTGCACACGATCGAAAGAATGGGAAAGAACGGGGTCAGGTTCTGAGGTTTCCCCACGAATCCTCATGTCCAATCAAACACTTGGTGCCGATCTGAGTGGAAAGTCGGGCGCGCATGGCGCAGTCGTCAAGGTGACGAAACCAAAAAGGACTGCCGACCCATGCGCGCCAGCCAAGTATTGCAGAAGTGCCTGTCCGAATGTTTGGATGCGATCCACGCCATGCGCTCGCGCGTGCTGTTGCGCGCCGTGGAGGCGTTGGTGGCGGGTCGCCACCTGACGTTGATGGACGTAGCCCGAAGTTGGCCCGACGCGGAGCGGGTACGTGCGCCGCTGAAGGCCTTTGACCGCCTGCTGGAAGATTATTAGGGTCAGAGTCATTGATTTCGAGGTTTTCGAAACACAGATCAATGGCTCTGACCCTATTGATCCGCAGAGTTGAGAAGAAGCTCTCCGCGCAACGCGCCCTGGACCGTGAAGACTTCCGGGCCATGGTAGAGGCGAAGACGAAACGATTCGCGAGCGTACGTCCAGCGCATCGCCCGCCCCACCTCAAGTCAAACGCTTGTAAGTGAACCTGACCCCGTTCTTTACCCCTTTCTTTCCTATTGATCTGGCTGTTGGCGATTGCCAAATTTATCACCCCATTGATCCACCCATTCATCGGCAGTGATTTGCTTCGATGGCTTCGGCATTTTTGCCAACTTTCCTCGCAAGTGCGCCACGTACATTACCGCAGCTATCGCGTAGACGTTCCCGAAAAGCAACCAGCCAAGCGTCGCTGTGCCGGATGCCCAATCGACCCACACGAGGCAGGCCGCAACGATCACGCAAGGGGCGGCCAGCCAGCGTGTTAGCGCGGCCGATTCGGTATTCCATAGTTTGTACCCGGTCAGCAGGTAAATCAGGGCCAACACCACCAGCACAATCGTGACGGCCAAAAGCGGGGTATTGACCGGTCCCAGTTGTGGCACCTTCAGCGAGGTATAGACCAGCCAAAAAGGCATGTAGCCGTACACAACGGCGGTCCCCCATGCCAATGCTCGCATTTCACGTACCTTGATGATGGACCGTTGGTGCCGGATTTCCCGATCCTGACGAGCTTCGAAATTCGGTGTTGCGTTCATTGTCATGCTCCGCATACAGGGATTGCCCGCCGACGAAGACGCAAGTGTCAAAGCCGGATTCAGAACGGTCTTTCGTCAAAGGGCGAGGAAACGTGCCACCAGTGCCAGCGAGGGCCTGCACCGGTTGCCTGGATAACAGGGTCAGGTTCACTTTCTTGGCCGAATTAAGTGAACCTGCCGCCGTTCTTCGCGGCGAACCGCAATACCGGGCAGTCAACCGGGCGGAAATTAATTCCCTCCGTCCCCTTTTTCTGCGTCCCCTTTTTCGCAGCATAATCCGAAGACAGACCCCTGTTTTCCTGTATTTTTGGTTTTACCCAGTAGAGATCGACGATGCACCGTTCACTGATTGCTGCCGGTCTTGGCTTCACCCTGCTCAGTGCGGTGGCACTGTCTCATGCCGCATGCATCAGCCTCGCTACGCCAAACGTCGCGTATGTCCAGGACTTCGACACGCTGTCGAACATCGCCGGATCCACGACGAACACGCTCGCTATTCCGGGTTGGTTCCTGACGGAGTCTGGTGGTGGCGCCCGCGACAACGAGCAATATGCCGTCGACACCGGTGCCTCCAACGTCGGTGATTCTTACAGCTACGGCGCTGCAGGAAGCACCGAACGAGCACTCGGCAGCTTGCGATCCGGAACTGTAATTCCTGTCTTCGGTGCCTGCTTCATGAACGATACGGGCATCGCGATCACGAAACTGCTGATTGCCTATGTCGGCGAACAATGGCGGTTGGGTACCGCGGGGCGGACCGACGAACTCGATTTCCAATACAGTACGGACGCCACAGACCTGGCAACGGGCACCTGGACCGCGGTGCCTGCGCTTGATTTCGTTACGCCCGACACGACAACCGTCGGCGCGAAGAACGGCAACGCCGCAGCCGATCGCACAGCGATCACGTCCATGATTGCACCGGCCGGCATTGGCAATGGTGCAACATTCTGGATCCGCTGGATCGACAGCGACGCTTCGGGCGCTGACGACGGCCTCGCGATCGACGATTTCGCGCTCACATCCGTCGACATCATCTTCACTGACGATTTCGAATAGCCGAAAAAGGTTTCAGGGACAATTCGACTGGCCCGGCTCGACTGGCGCGGCGGCGGCCCAACAGGCCGTACCTCCGCGAACTTGCCCGTACGAGCTGTCACTGACGTTGGGTCGCTTTCGCGCCGCGATCGAAGCGCAACCCGGACGGCGCGCTGGGCCGGAAACGATCGGCAGGCCCGTCAAATCCGGGCCATCTCACCCCGTCCCCTTTTTCGGAGCGCATCGCCCGCCGCACCTCAAGTCAAACGCTTGTAAGTGAACCTGACCCCGTTCTTCGGTCCGTTTATCTTATCTTGACGCAAGACGCACAAGGCCGTCGACATCTCTTAAGTCGGAATATCGAACTCCGGAAATCACAACGCCGACTCCGCGATTGTTCGTTACCCACGCGTCAATTGGTACGCTGAACTCTGGCACAGAGTCGCCAATCTCACGAGCGACGACCTCGAATAACAGAAACGGCCAACGCCTTACGTGATACGTATATTTTTTGTCCTTACGCACCATCAAATATCCCCATTTGACCACCCCGTCCTCGATTATCACAGTCATCGGCGACAAGACGCGAAACGCCGAACCCGTGGGAATACCGCCATGCGTGAACAGATTCCTGCACTCGAACAAAAACTGTCGCTTTTTTCGGTCGTCTACAACAATCGAAGCATTACCAGTTCGATCATTGTGGGTTATCTGCACGCTCTGAGTGAGCGAGCGCCGAGACGCGTCGTTGAGAACCTCATCGATGAACCGATAGAAACTTCTTCTGACACCATATTGATCTTGCCAATACTGGTGCAACGTACGAGTTGCCTCCAAGACACTTGATACGTTGCATTTTTTTTCGATGGTGGAGGTCACGTCGTCTTTGCAGGCCCCGGCCTGCAACCAAGCGCCGAAGTCGTACCATTTCCCTTCTTGTCCGAGCAAATCAAAACAAGTGAGAAGCAAATAGTTAACCAGCGAATCATTTTGCTCATGCGGGTGATTCCATCCTCCGCCTTCTGCGACAATATCCCGCTTAGCGAGCCTCTGCTCGCTGGACTCGAACACCCATTTTGCGAGGGCCATTCGTTCGCGAACGAGCTTCACCTTCTTCAGTTGTTGTTCTAATTCCATAGCTAACCCGGATTCATGCTGTAACCGCCAAACGCGCAAAAACGGGACTAAGAAATTATGAGCTTGAAACAGATAATTTCTCCGTTTCGAAGAAGTTCTCACCGACGCCCGCATCGCCGACATTCGAGACCACATCCAGTAGCAGCGCGCACTCAGCAACGATGATTGCCGTCGCATGGTCGAACGCAAGGTCGCACGCTGCGCTTTCGTCAAGTCGCTGACCCCTTTTTCGTAATTACCTCCGTCCCCTTTTCCCCACCGACCTTTTGGACTGGCTAGAAATTGTCGCTTTAGCCTTCTTCTTTGCCGCCACGGCTGGAGCAGCATTCTTCCGAGGAAGATCAGAGACGATAGCGTCGCCATCTCCACCGAGAAAACCACGAGAAACCTTTGGCAATTTCCGGAGTTCGGAAGCCTTGAATTGAGACTCAGAGGGAATCATTTCACGCACATTGGGGCGGCGGCGAAAGCCTGTGAATAGCGCATAGTCGACGATGAAAGCTTCGTACTTCTCACCCGCACTATCTGGCGTGATCGACTGATGAATCAAATGGACTAACCGAAGGTCACTTACTTTCCGAACCAGCTTCCGCTCCTCGCTGTCTTCGCTCTTGATCAAGAAGGCGTTGACCTTGTTGGCATCAAGACAGTACTTCTCAAGTGTCTGAATCATCACATCGATACGCTCAAGGTCTTGACGCGCATCGTCACGCATTTCCTGAAACTTTTTCTGCCCGAACTCCCCGATTGCGATGTTGACATCGGATACAGTAACCGATGAATGATGATTGCGCCTAGAATGTTCAAGCGCCCGCGCGAACATTTGTAAAAAATCGCGAGGAACACCTGCATTTGCCCACACCAATCTCTTGAACGCAGCCTCAGGGAGAACTCGCTCGCTAAACGCATAACCAACGGCAGCCAAGAAGCTTTGCAAGATTGCCTTTAAATGACGTTCGGCGGCCTCAGGATTCTCCAAAGTTAGGTCGAGCGATATTTCCTGAGCGTCTCCAGGGACTTGAAGCCCACGTCGCGTTGATGACGAGTAGTAGTTGGTGAGGCTCCTAACACCTGCAACCTTCAGCCATGATGCCGCACCTTTAAGGGCACCATTTAAGAAGTTAAGAATCTCAGGCTGCGCGGCGCTATCGATTCGGTGAAAATCGTCTAGGAATACAAAAAAGTTGGCCTGCGCGGCGGAAGTGATCTTCCCTACAACGCGCTTAATAAGGGGCGCACATGTGCGGACCGACGCGTCCCGAGAACTCAAAGTCGCCTCAAGTTCGTCCAGAAGTGCTGCAATGGATGCCCACTGAGCAGACGGCACCTTCGTCTCGGCGCTCCCTCTCAACTTGATGACCAGGTCCAACACAACCTCGCGCAATGCATCGTCCAGACCCAACTCATCGTAAACCTGCATGTCCATTACGACGAAAATTGCGTCCGTCTGAGATAGAAGGTCGGTGGCGCGGATAATCAACGTGGACTTGCCGACACCCGTCGCCCCAAAACGACGTGGGAAGCTGGCTGCGAGAGAATATGATCCTCACGATTCTGAAACGGAACGTAAGGCACAGTAAATCCACTGGTGTGCCTTCCTTCGGTGACGGCCCGCGTGGACCGCGTCAGAAGTGTAAGGAGGCAGCTCGCCTCTTGCGATTCAGGAAATTTCCTTACTTGCTTGATCCCAAGCCGAAGTTTTCCTTTAAATTCATTTTCAACTGGAAGTACTGATTGCGTGACCGCGAGTGCATGATCGTAAATGGGTGCTTCTCTACCGACCTGAAAGGTCAAGAACTTTCAGGACCAAACTGTTCAACTGCCAGTGCGGAGACAGTAGCCCCAATTTCCCGTTCGAAAATTTCCTTCGCAACGAGGGCATCCGGATTCATTTTGGTGACTGCCTCTGTCATATCCTTATCCCGTATTGTTGGCGCAAGACGCTCTTAGCCAATTGTATGAAGTAATCCGAGAAGTTGATCGCATCCGTAACGGACAGCGAATACGCCTTGCTACCGTACCCTGTCCAGTTGTCGTAGTCTGCAATTAGCCTGCATTGATACAGTTCCGTAATGCCACGACTCACCTTGTCGCGATCGGGGAAGTCATTGGGTAGATCAGGTGCCTTTTGATGGTCATCGCCCTTCAGGCTCACAGCGCCCTCGCTAAGGAAACGAACTGCCTTCGAGACGTTGTAGCACGCGTAATAGCTTTTTGAATAAACGGCGCGACTCATGTTCGCCGCCATTGCCTTTTTGGCCTCCTTTAGGTGAGACGCACCTAATTTCGCCCAGCGAGATGCGACGTACTCGGCGTGCGATGCAACCAGAGCCGCTGCGTCGCCCGAGCCCAACAGGCCGATCTTCGACGAGAACTCCCTGTGATTCCTTACCTTCTGGATAAATTCCAGCTCTGTAATCGGTGGCTTTATCGGCATCGCATCATCCCTGTGGCGGAAAATCTGACACGCAAAGAACGCTATCGATAAGGTCTCGCAGGTAACCTCGAGTCGGCCCGCCTGAAAAAACTATGGAACATGTCCGGCGAGAAGCTAGGGATGTCGCCAACCACGGCGTGCGGAGCTTCGAAGGAATGGCCGTGACGACTAGTCGTGCTGGAGTCTCAATCACATATTCTCCCGATACTCTCCCAACCTCATACAACGCATGTGAGATCTGCCCCTCCGAGTTGTACTTCACCGCTTCCATCAACTGCGCAAACACACTCTTCCGATCCCGCGCAGCCTGCTGCAGAACTTTTAAGCTATCCGGCGCAAACCCATTGCGATTCGCGCGGAACGCCTCGACATTCTTGATCTGCGCCCCCTTCTCTTCCTCGGTCGAACGAATCAACTCAATCTCAGTAACGGTGTCTTCAGCGTGTTCCTTTGGCAAAAACATGTTGACGCCGATCAGCGGCAGGCCGCCGTCGTGTCTCTTGCGGCTCTGACGGAATACGCCTTGGCGAAGGCCTTGCTCCCGGGGCTCGTTGCGCTGGTACATGGTATCCATAACGTCCCCCTTCCTTTCACGTCGCAGGCAACGTGTAGTGCAACAATACGACTAGGCCGCTATCCGCGCAACGCGATCCAGTTTCTTGCCAAGCGACCTGTGCGCTTCTTCCAGATCGTAATCGGACTGAAGCCCCAACCGGAACCGCTCGCTGGTGCCGAGTGCACGCGCCAGCCGCAGAGCCGTATCGGCCGTGACGCCGCGATTGCCGAGAACGATTTCGTTTATCCGACGCGGGGACACTCTTGCGGCCCGCGCGAGCGTGTTCTGGCTGATGCTCATTGGGACGAGGAATTCCTCCAACGGAATTTCGCCCGGGTCGTTGTTTGCGAGACATTTCATGACCAAGAAGTTGTCACGATCCTTGTCGTTCGCTGACTGACTCGGATTGAACGAACTGGATTCCGGGCTCCGCGCATTTCGCAGCCACGGAATTACCGAAAAAGGCGACGGAGGTAATTAAGTAACCAATTTCCTACATGCGCGGGACGTTTCGGCCGACAGACTGCATGCAAATGTCGTGCGACCCTTCATGCATGCCCCGCCCACCACGACTCGAACTGCCCGGCGTTCCGCTCCATGTGACTCAACGTAGTGTGAATCGATGTGCAATCTTCCGTTCTTTTTCCCTCAACGCCAAGCGCTCCGGTCGCAACGCTCCACTGTGATAAGCCAGCTCGATCATTTCTTCGAAAAAATCGACCTTCTGCCCGCCGCTGAACTTCATCCATGCGCGCAGGTTCACGGTTTCCGCGTTGAGGAACGCGCCGGCGGTTCGGTCGTTTGCATCAGCATCCTTGTCGCGCGGGGGTTTCATGCCGCCAGCACTTCGTCCTTGACGTAGTGCAAGCGAATGACGGCCGGGCGATCAGTGTCGTCGAAATGGCATTGCACAGCATCGCGCACTTGTTCGCGCAATTCGTCGTGGTTGTAGGCTTCGGTAAAAATGGAATGGGCCAAGGCACGCGCGGTCAACCCGCCTTCTGCGGCATCTTCGACCAGGAATGCGATTTCGCTCATTCAAGGCTCCTGTTGGCGCGAATATTACCCTCAACTGACTCGCATCACATGTTGCATCGGTACTCGCCAAGAAGCGGCCAAGGTTCACGTCCGCGTGCTTGATTCCAGGTCGGTCAGGTCGATCGCGATCAGCTTGACCGTTGTCTGAGCTAGGCAGCGATGTGCTCAAATGAAAAATGCTTGGCATCCATGCGACGGCTCGCGTGTTCCATCGTCGTCGCGCAAACGCGACCGTGGGCGTCAAGCTCGATCAGCGTGTTTTCGTCGAGATCGCGTGTTTGCGCAATCGCATCGCCGCGGAACTCGATGTAGAGCGTATCGGTGTCTTCGAAGTATTTGACTTTCATGGCTTGAAGTCCCGCCAAAGAATGCGCCGTGAGAAAGCGTCGGTTCGATTTCCAAACCGGTCACGCAGCGGCTGCATCGCGGCGCAGGCCGCCAGCTTCTTGCAAGCGCCGGTAGAGCGACTCTGCGCTGAGGTCGAAGCCATTCGGCCACGCCAATGCGCCCGCTTCGATGAAGTGCTTTGCAAAGTAAGCCGGGTCGCGAAGCGGCGCCGTCATCTCGGTGTTTGCGGCCGGATAGCGCGAAAAGTCGTATACGCCCCAGGCGCCATCGGAAAAACGCAGCAACAGGGTGGCGTTTTCTTTCGGTTCGATTGCGACCAACTTAATCATTGTCGGCTCCCGGAATGCGGCTGAGCGGCTTGAGTGCGACCGCGTTCGCCCAATTCTGCTCCAATTCCGCGCGATGATCGAGACACCATTGGCGCACGAGGATCAGCGCGCGTTTGGGCAACGAGCCATTGACGATGTTTCCATCGGCAATGGAAATCTGGGCCTCATGCCCCTGATACTCGACATGGATGTGCGGCGGCGCATGATCGTCGAAGTACATGCGCACGATGATGCCGAAAAATGTCGAAATGATCGGCATTACATATTCCTTCTGTATTCCCCACCCACGTCATACAAGGCGTGCGAAATCTGCCCTTCCGTGTTGTACTTCACCGCTTCCATCAACTGCGCAAACACGTTCTTCCGATCGCGCGCCGCCTGCTGCAGCTGCTTTCAAACTTTCGGGCGCCAGCGCATTGCGGTTCGCACGGAACGCTTCGACGTTCTTGATCTGCTGGCCCTTCTCTTCCTCGGTCGAACGAATCAGCTCGATCTCGGTGACGATGTCGCCGGCGTGTTCCTTCGGCAGGAAGGTGTTGACGCCGATCAGCGGCAGGCTAGCCGTCGTGTTTCTTGTGCTCGTAGTACATCGACTCTTCCTGGATCTTGCCGCGCTGGTACATGGTGTCCATCGCGCCGAGCACGCCGCCGCGTTCGCTGATCGCCTCGAATTCCTTGTACACGGCTTCTTCGACGATGTCGGTGAGCTTGTCGATGATGAAACTGCCCTGCCACGGGTTCTCGCAGAAGTTCAGGCCAAGCTCGCGGTTGATGATGAGCTGGATGGCCACGGCGCGACGCACGGATTCTTCGGTCGGCGTGGTGATGGCTTCGTCGTAGGCGTTGGTGTGCAGGCTGAATTGCAGTTGTCGAACAGGGCGTACAGCGCCTGCAACGTGGTGCGGATGTCGTTGAACTGGATTTCCTGCGCGTGCAGCGAGCGGCCGGAGGTCTGGATGTGGTACTTCATCATCTGGCTGCGCGGCGACGCGCCGTAGCGTTCGCGCATGGCGCGCGCCCAGATGCGCCGCGCGACGCGGCCGATCACGCTGTATTCCGGGTCCATGCCGTTGCGAGAAGAAGAAGCTCAGGTTGGGCGCGAAGTCGTCGATATTCATGCCGCGCGCGAGGTAATACTCGACGATGGTGAAGCCGTTGCTCAGGGTGAAGGCAAGCTGGCTGATCGGGTTCGCGCCGGCTTCGGCGATGTGATAGCCGGAGATCGACACCGAATAGAAATTGCGCACCTTGTTGTCGACGAAATACTGCTGGATGTCGCCCATCATGCGCAGCGCGAATTCGGTGGAGAAGATGCAGGTGTTCTGCGCCTGGTCTTCCTTGAGGATATCGGCCTGCACGGTGCCGCGCACGGCCGCGAGCGTGGCCGCCTTGATCCTGGCGTAGACCTCGGGTTCGACAAGCTGATCGCCGGTGACGCCGAGCAGGCCCAGACCCAGGCCATCGTTGCCATCGGGCAGCATGCCGGAATAGCTGGGACGCTTTTTTCCTGCGAAGAGTTTTTCGATCTTGTCGTGTGCGGCATCCCAGCGGGTGGAATCCTCGCGCAGGTATTTTTCCACGTTCTGGTCGATGGCCGTGTTCATGAACATGGCCAGGATGATCGGCGCCGGGCCGTTGATCGTCATCGATACCGAGGTGCTGGGCGAGGACAGGTCGAACCCGGAATACAGTTTCTTCATGTCGTCGAGCGTGGGCACGTTGACGCCGGAGTTGCCGATCTTGCCGTAGATGTCGGGACGCGGATGCGGGTCTTCGCCGTACAGCGTGACCGAATCGAACGCGGTCGACAGGCGCGTGGATTTCTGTCCTTGCGACAGGTAGTGGAAGCGGCGATTGGTGCGCTCCGGCGTGCCTTCGCCGGCGAACATGCGCAGCGGATCTTCGCCGGTGCGCCGATACGGATAGATGCCGCCGGTGTACGGATACGCGCCGGGCAGGTTTTCCTTCATCAGGAACGTGAGCAGCTCGCCCCAGCTTGTGTAGGTGGGCGCGGCGATCTTCGGGATGCGCTGGTGCGATAGCGACTCGACGTAGTTGTTGCCTTCGACCGCCTTGCCGCGCACTTCGTAGGTGTAGTGCTCGTCGGTGATCGCCTTGAGCCGTGCCGGCCATTCGCGCAACAGGCGCACGGCTTCGCTGGACAGCGCATTGACGGCATCGTTGTAGCGCTGGCGCAGGGTGATCAGGGAGCGGTCTACGGGGCTGCGCCGTTCGTCGCCGCCACGGCGATCGTCGCCGGTGCGCCGATCATGATGGGCACGCCGATCAGTGCCGGTGCGCTGGTCTTCGCCGAAGTACGGTTCATCACGCTGGCGGCGCTCCTCGGCGGCACGCCGCTCGGCCTGGACCCGCCGCTCTTCTGCCGCGCGACGATCCTCGCCGGCGCGCCGGTCGTCGACCGATTGCGCGGCCGCGCTTAGCTGCGAGCTCGAACCGCCATCGGCCGGCGCCAGCAGGTCGCCATCTTCGTACGTATCCAGCGCGCGCGGCAGCTTCGCATCGTCGAGCTCGCGCAGGGTCTGCCAGAACTGTTGCGCACGATTCGCCGCTTCGGCCTGCTTGCCGATGCCGGCGTTGATGCCGCGCCCCTGTTCGGCGATCTCGGCCAGATAACGCACGCGTGCGCCGGGGATGAGCACGGTGGCGCGCGGTTCTTTGAGCGCGGTATCGACGTGCGGGATGCAGTTGCACCGGGGGGAAGAAGCGGGTCAGAGTCACTTTTCCGTGACGCGTTCTCGCCTGCTTCGTGACCGTCTCCGGAATAAGTGACTCTGACCCCCTTTCTTCTCCCGCAGCAGGCGGCACAGATTCGACGAACATCCAGGTGATGCCCGGATCGTTGAACTGGCTGGCGATGGTCGGATACACCGGCACGTCTTCGTCGGCGATCTTGAACGCGGTGCGGTTGCGTTTCCATTGCTTGCGCACGTCGCGCAGCGCGTCTTCGGCGCCGCGCTTGTCGAACTTGTTGAGCACGACCAGTTCGGCGAAATCGAGCATGTCGATCTTTTCCAGTTGCGATGCCGCGCCGTAGTCGCTGGTCATCACGTACATCGGGAAAATCGACCAGGTCGACGATTTCCGAATCGGACTGGCCGATGCCGGCGGTTTCGACGATGACCAGGTCGTAACCCTGCCCTTTCAGGAATGCGACGCAATCCTTGAGCACGGCGCTGGTGGCGGCGTGCTGGCGACGCGTGGCCATCGAGCGCATGAACACGCGCGGCGAACGCAGCGAGTTCATGCGGATGCGGTCGCCGAGCAAAGCGCCACCGGAACGCCGCCGCGTCGGATCCACCGCAAGCACCGCGATATGCATTTGCGGAAACGCATGCAGGAAGCGCAACAGCAGTTCGTCGACAACGCTGGATTTGCCGGCGCCGCCGGTGCCGGTGATGCCGAGCACCGGCGTCTTGCCGCCGGCGAGATACCATTTCTTGCGCATGCGCGCGAGTTCGGCTTCGTCGTATTTCGCTTCCTCGATCGCGGTAAGCGCATGGCCGACGGCAATCTCGTCGTCGATCGGCACGACTGCGTTCGGCGGCTTGCCGTTGTCCGCCGCGACGCGTGCCGCCTGTGCGGCGCGCGCGCGGCGCACGACATCCTCGATCATGGCGACCAGACCCAGGTGCATGCCGTCGTTGGGGTGATAGATGCGTTCGACGCCGTAGGCTTCGAGTTCCTTGATCTCCTCCGGCGTGATCGTTCCGCCGCCACCGGCGAAGACGCGGATGTGCGCGGCATTGCGCTGTTTGAGCATGTCGACCATGTATTTGAGGTATTCAACATGGCCGCCCTGATACGAACTCAGCGCGATCGCGTCGGCGTCTTCCTGCAGCGCGGCGCGCACGACATCTTCGACGCTGCGGTTGTGGCCCAGGTGCACGACCTCGGCACCGTGTGCCTGGATCAGCCGGCGCATGATGTTGATCGCCGCGTCGTGGCCGTCGAACAGGCTGGCGGCCGTGACAAAGCGCAGCGGCGCAGTCTGGATGGAAGGATCGTTGGCGACAACGGTTTGGGCTGGCGTACTCATGATCGATCGTCTTCGCTGAACACGCCGGCATTGTAACGCCGATGGCCTGAAGGCTGGCATTGCGTTGAGCTTGAGCCGGCAAACGTTGGTTGCTCGACTTCGTTGGCGCCGGCCCCTTCGACAAGCCCGCAAGCAGACCGTTCGACGTTGCGCCTCGGGACTTCGCCACGAGTCTGCGCCGGGCGCGATGCGGGGACGAACGCCGGAGTTGGTCGTTCGAGCAATGCCACAAGCTGCGCGTGCTAATCTTCGCGACGGATGTCATATCGGGGAATCGACATGGATCTGCAACGCGTACGCAGCTCGCTGTCGCCGGATCTGCAATCGAGCATCGACCTGAAATCCGCCTTGCGCAGCTACCGCGATGCCGGCGGCAAGGATGACGAGTCCGCGTTTGTCGCCTGGCTGGCGACCCGGCACGCGAGCGACGCCGATCCGATGCAAACGCGCCTCGCCGCCGCACCGGACGACGTGGATCCGATCGAAGTCAGCCGGATTCTGCCGTCGCGATTCAATGCCCCGGCGGCAGCCTCCGACATGGATTCGGATGCGCCGACGGTGCTGACCGATCGCAGCTATTCGCCGCCGGCCCCGGCGCTCGAATCGATATCCGCCCGCAACGGCAATGCCGATTTCCACTACGTGCTGATCGGCGTGGCCGGCAAGGGCGGCATGGGCACGGTGCATATCGCCAAGGACACCGAACTGCTGCGTCGCGTCGCGCTCAAGCAGCTCAGCGACGAGGCCGACAAGATCGCCACCGCACGCACGCGGTTTTTGCGCGAGGTGCAGATCACCGCGCAACTGGATCATCCGAACATCGTGCCGGTGTACGCGCTGGAACTGGCGCCCGGCGGCACGCCTGCCTACACGATGAAGCTGGTGGAAGGCAAAACCTTCCATGCGCTGCTCAACGAGACGCGCGATTTCTTCGACCAGGATCGCATGCCCGACGAAGCGCACAATCTGCAGTCGCGCCTGGATCATTTTCTGAAAGTCTGCGATGCGATGGCGTACGCCCACGACAAGGGCGTGATCCATCGCGACCTGAAGCCGGCCAATCTGATGCTCGGGCGGCACAACGAGGTCTACGTGATGGACTGGGGCCTGTGCCGCGTACTGCGCCAGCCCGACGACACACCGGCTGACGTTTCGACGGTGATGGCCTCGCCGGACATTTCCGGCAGCGCATCGGAAACGCAGATCGGCGACGTCGTCGGCACGCCGAAATACATGTCGCCGGAACAGGCGCAAGGCCGCAACGCCGATCTGGATGCGCGCAGCGATCAATGCGCGCTTGGCCTGATCCTGTTCGAGATGGTCACGCTCAATTCGCCGTATGCGGGCACGACGGCGTACGAAGTCATGGTCAACGCCGCCGCCGGCAAGCTGCGCCCGATCGTGCATTCTTCGGGACGCAAACGCATTCCGCGCGAGCTCGTTGCGATCATCAAACGTGCAACCGCATTCTCGCTCACGGACCGCTATGCCGATGTCGCCGAACTGGCCGCGGACCTGCGCCGTTACCAACGCGGCGAAGCGGTACATGCAAAGCCCGATGCGCCGTGGCAGCGCGCGCAACGCTGGGTGGTGCGGCACAGGCAGGCTGCGCTGAACACATTGCTCGGCACCATTGCCGTGGCCGCAATGGCGATCGGCGGCTTGCTTTGGCTGAACCAGCGCCAGCTCGGTGCCGAGCGTTTCCGCGAGCAACGCCTGCTGGAATTGAGCGGCGCCGTGGCCGATGCGGGCGACCAGGTGCAGTTGCGCTTTCTGCAACTGGAAGGCGGCACCGTGAATCTGGCCGATTCCGTCGCGCAAAGCCTGCAGCACGGACAGGATTCGCAGCAGCGGTTCTACCTGCTGGACGATTTTCACGATCGTCAACGCGCACCGGATGACCTGCAGCCAAGCCGCATCCACACCGGAAGCATCAGCCTGAAATGGCCGGTGTGGCAGATTCCGGCTGGCATGGATCGAGCCGGCGCGCAGGCGCAAATCCGCAAACTGGTTCCGTTGCAAGGTTTCATGCGCGATATCTACGCGCGCTCGACGCGCATGATCGAGCACCGCAACATCGATTTTTATTCCGGCACGCAAATCATCGCCAACAGCGATCACAGCCCGCTCGATGCCATCCTCATTTCGCTGGAAAACGGCATCACCGCGCGCTATCCGGGCTGGGACGAATTTCCCGCCGATTACAACGCGCGCCTGCGCCCGTGGTACGCGCTGGTGCGCGACAAACACGGCCCGCAATGGGGCGATCCGTACGCCAGCATTGCCAGGAACGTGACCGATCTGCCGTTGAGCGTTCCGCTGTACGACGACAACGCGAAGTTCGTCGGCGTGGTCAGTTCGCAATTCCTGCCCGATCAGATGATCCAGTCGCTGTTCGACAGTCGTTCGGAACGGGCCATCGAATCGATGTATCTGATCGATGCGGGCGGGCATATTCTGGCTTCGACCGACGCCAGGGTTCCGTTGCAACAGCCCGGGGCCGATTCGGAGAAGCCGCGAAAATTTCCCGTTCCGGAACTGTTGCAGCGAGTCAAGTCCGGACGCAGCGGGATTGTCGAAGCGCGGATGCGTGGCATGCCGGTCGTGATTGCGTTCGACGATGTTGCACCGTGGGGCTGGAGCGTGGTCGCGGTGGCGAATCCGAAATTGCTGTTTGCCTCAGCGCCAAAACCGGCGGTCGCCGCAGCCGACTGAGCGAATCGACATCGCGGACCTGGATGTTCCTGCGCCCGCTCAGGGCGTTTCCTTCATCCCCGCCAACTGCACGTGCTCGGGACGCACACCGTAGCCGATCAAGCGGGCCGGAATGTTGCGCACCCAGCGGAAGCGCAACAGCCATCGCATCAGCGCGGGCAATTCCATTTGGCCTTGCGAATTGGCGAGCGCGCGCGAGATCACGCGTTTCTGGATCTGCAATTGCAACGCCTGGGTGAAACGCGTCGGCCATTCGCGGCGCTTTTGCACGGCGCGCAGCGGCGTTTCGCCGGGCATGCCTTCGGCAAGCAACGCAGGCGCCAGGATATTTGCCGAGGCAACCGCGTCCTGGATCGCCAGGTTGATGCCGACGCCACCGACCGGCGACATGGCGTGCGCGGCATCGCCGATCAGCAGCAAACCGGGTCGGTACCATTGCGGCAGGCGATTGACTTTCACTTCGAGCAACTTGACGCCGTCCCAGGATTCGATCGTTTGCGTACGGTCTGCCAGAAACGGAGCGATCTTCGCCACGTTGTCGCGGAATTCCCCGATCGGTCGGGCGCGCAAGGCGTCCGCGCCGCCCTTGGCGACGACGTAGGCGACCTGCCAGTAGTCGTCGCGATTCAGAAGCACCATCAGATGGCCGAACGCAGCGCGGCCGAACGTGTCTTCGGAATCGTCGCGCCGGCGCGGCATGCGAAACCACAATACGTCCATCGGCGCGCCGTAGTCGACCGGCTCGAAACCCGCGACGCCGCGCATGGTCGACGTGCGCCCGTCGCTGCCGACGACCAGATCGGCGCGAATTTCCAGCGCTCCATCGGGCGAATCTGCGCGCACACCGATGATGCGTCCGTTTTCCTCGATGACACCGGTGGCTTCGGTGCGCATGCGCAAATCGAACTCCGCGCATTGCCTGCCCGCATCGGCGAGCAGATTGAGCAAATCCCATTGCGGCACCAGAGACAGGTAATCGAAAGGTTTGAGTCCGTTGAAATCCACGAACGGCTGCAACCTGTCGCCGAACGCGATCTTCAGTTCATGCGCGCGATGCTGCGGCAGCGCGTTGAAGCGTTCGAACAATCCCAATTCGGTGAGAATCTGCAACGTCGACGGATGCACGGTATCGCCGCGAAAATCGCGCAGGAAATCGGCGTGCTTTTCCAGCACCGTGACGCGAACCCCGGCCCGCGCCAGCAGCAAGCCGAGCATCACGCCTGCCGGACCGCCGCCGACGATGCAACATCTTGTGTTCAATGCCGTTTTTTTGTCGCTCATGTTTCAAGCATAGCGGATTCGTCCAGACTGTTGGGCTGCGTGTTGCCTGTCGCTTGATCGTCAAACCGATTAAACTAGCGCGCTGTTTCAGCCGGGGTTTTCGATCCAGCCGGTTTCGATCAGCCTGTATCCAACCGGATCTCTTCAGTTTTCTTTTCGGAGCATCAGCATGATTTTCGACACCATCGCCAAGACCGGCCACGAGGAAGTGGTTTTCTGCCACAACAAGGATGTCGGTCTGAAGGCCATCATCGCGATTCACAACACCGTGCTCGGCCCCGCGCTGGGCGGGTTGCGCATGTGGCCGTACCAGACCGAGGCCGAGGCGATCAACGACGCCCTGCGCCTGTCGCGCGGCATGACGTTCAAGAACGCGGTCGCCGGCTTGAATCTGGGCGGCGGCAAGGCGGTCATCATCGGCGATCCGGCCAAGGACAAGTCCGAGGCGCTGTTCCGCGCGTTCGGGCGTTTCGTCAATTCGCTCAACGGACGCTACATCACCGCCGAAGATGTCGGCATCGACGTCAACGACATGGAATGGGTGTTCCGCGAAACCGAATTCGTCACCGGCGTGCATCAGGTGCACGGCGGCTCCGGCGATCCCGTCCCCGTTCACGGCGTACGGCACGCTGCAAGGCGTGATGGCGTCGCTGAACCACAAGCACGGCAACGAGGACGTCGGCAACTACAGTTTCGCCGTGCAGGGTTGCGGTCATGTCGGCATGGAATTCATCAAGCTGCTGCGCGAACAGGGCGCAAAGGTATTCGTCACCGACATCAACAA
Source organism: uncultured Pseudomonadota bacterium (assembly GCA_963711075.1). Lineage (GTDB taxonomy): Bacteria > Pseudomonadota > Gammaproteobacteria > Xanthomonadales > Rhodanobacteraceae > Rudaea. The sequence goes on from CAVQCW010000005.1 coordinate 480,144, forward strand.
GGACCTGGTCCAGCGTGCCGTGGAAGAACAAGGCTGCACCGCCGTGGGCGCGGACGAAATCTACGATGTCGACGCCGATGTCTACAGTCCGTGTGCGCTCGGCGGAACGGTCAACGAAAACACCATCGACAGGATCAAGGCCAAGATCATCTGCGGCGCGGCGAACAACCAGCTCGCCACCGACGAGATCGGCGAAGAACTGCGCAAGCGCGGCGTGCTGTACGCGCCGGACTACGCCGTCAACGCCGGCGGCGTGATGAACGTGTCGCTGGAAATCGACGGCTACAACCGCGAGCGCGCGATGCGCATGATGCGCACGATCTACTACAACGTCGGCCGCATCTTCGAAATCGCCGACCGCGACGGCATCGCCACCTATCTTGCCGCCGACCGCATGGCCGAAGAGCGCATCAACACCATCGGCAAAATCAAACTGCCGCACATGGGCAACGGCGCACCGCGCTTCGCCGGACGCATGCGCGGACAGTGACGGGCAGTCATGTCGCCGCATCCGCGTCGTCGGATGCGGCGGTCTTTCGCAGCGCATCGCGCAATGGATCAAGCAATGTGCCGTACTTTTCTGCAGCAGTGTTCGATCGCGTGATCGGCTGACGCACTTGCGCGGCGCTGGCCGTGCGCACGACACGGTCGGCCTGATCGAAGTGCAGGCACGCCGCATCGAAATCCAGACCGCAAAACGCGAGCAATTCGCGGATTTGCGCATGCGTGTCTTCGCACAACAATTCGTAAGGCTGGATGCGGAAACGGTTTGGTTCGGCTACCGCGAGCATATCGCCATGCCGCGTGCATTGCCGCCAGTAGTCGGCCAGGTCGTCGAATGCGTGGTTCCACGCCGCTTTCCCCGGCGCGTAGAACTGCTTGAAGCACGACCAGCACACCTCGAGCGGATCACGACGACAGTCGATGATGCGTGCGCCCGGAAGCATGGTCAGCACGGCTTGCGCCATGATCCAGTTGCCGGGGAATTTATCGGTGAAATGCGGCTTGTTGACGCGCCAGCGTGAAGTACGCGCCAGATAGTCGCGGCCGAGGCGATGCCAATCCGCGGTTGTTGCCTCACTCGCCCACTGCGGGAAAGGTGTGCCACGCCGCGCGGATTCGGCGCCGATCGTCATGCCCAGGTCGGGCAGTTCGCTGCCGCCCTCCACGAGCGGATGCGCGGCAAGTATCTGCTCGACCAGCGTCGAACCCGAGCGCGGCATGCCGACGATGAAGACAACTTCGCTGCCCAGGGTCGGATCGCGCGGAGCATCGCCGGTGCGCAGGGCATCGCGAAGCGCGCTCAGGCTGGCCGCGAACGCGGCACGATTCCACGGATACGCGGCGCGCTCCAGGCGTGCCGCTTCCAGGAACGTCGCGTATGCATCGGCATAGTCGCCGATGTCTTCCTGCGCTTTGCCCAGTGCGTGCAGCAACGTCGCGCGTTCGAGTCCGGCCAAACCCGGTTTGGCGCCGAGATCCATCATCGCCGCAACGTCACGACGATTCAGCGCTCCGGTCTTCATTTCGGCCAGGCCGTACCATGCGCTGGCGACTTGCTTTCCCGAACGCAGCAACTGCCGGAACTGTGCGGCGGCGTCGGCCACACGACCGCAATAGAAAAGATTCCGCGCGTATTGCAGTCGCGTCTGCGCGTTGTCGGGATCGGCGCCAAACGCGAGCTGCGCGGCCGCGACCGCCGCGTCGATTTCGCCATGCTGGCTGAGCATGGATGCAAGCAGGTGCCGGGCCTCCGCATTGTCATGCTGCGCGAGCAATGCGCGCAATGTCTCGATGGCGCCAACCATGTCGTTGCACCGGGCCTGCGAGTGCGCCATCGGCAACATCACGTCCGCCGCATTCGGTCGCGTCTTCAGCGCCTCGCGAAAACAGGCCATGGCGTCGCCCGGTCGCCCCAGGCGCAGCATCAGGATGCCGAGCAGACGATTGGGCTCGGCATGTGTCGGTGCATGGGCGAGACAGACCATGAGTTTGTGCTCGGCATCCCTCAACGCATTGCGGTTCAGGGCATGGATCGCCTCGATGACAAGTCGAGTCGCAGCAGCCGGCAGCCCTTGCGTATCGCCAAGCCTGATTTTTGCGGGCGACGCAGCAGGCGATTTTTTTCTCATGGTCGCAATTCCCGCTCGCCGCATCGAAACGACGGCGAAACGAGGCAGAATAAGCGGCACGCCATGGTGCGGCAAGCAAAAGCAAAGCAACGCGCGACGCCTGCGGTTATCATGGACGCCCACGGAACCTGCGATCGACCCCCGCGCAAGCGTCATCGATTCAGATTGACATTCAAGGCCGTGGTGACGTCCGCAAAGTCCGCATGCGGGCTGCGTCGGGGTTGATCAGAGATCCAAGTCATAGCGAGAAGCCCATGCGACCGTTTCCCCTCGGTGAAGATCTGGACCTGTTGCGCGAAAGCGTGCGCGCGTTTGCGGAAAAGGAAATCGCACCCCGCGCCGACCTGATAGACCGCGACAACACGTTTCCCGCCGACCTGTGGCGCAAATTCGGCGAAATGGGCCTGCTCGGCATCACCGTGGCCGGTGAGTACGGCGGTTCGGACCTGGGCTATCTCGCGCATGTCGTGGCGATGGAGGAAATCTCGCGCGCATCGGGTTCGGTGGGATTGTCCTACGGCGCCCATTCGAATCTTTGCCTGCAGAACATCGCCAAGAATGCGAGCGATGCGCAGAAGAAGAAATTTCTGCCCAAGCTGTGCAGCGGCGAATGGGTCGGTGCGCTGGCGATGAGCGAGCCGGGCGCCGGTTCCGACGTAGTCGGATCGATGACCTGCAAGGCGGAAAAGAAAGGCGACGCCTGGATCGCGAACGGTTCCAAGATGTGGATCACCAACGGTCCGGATGCCGATGTGGTGCTGGTCTACCTGCGCACCGCGGACAAGCGCGCCGGATCGCGCTGCATGACCGCGTTCATCGTCGAAAAAGGGATGAAGGGTTTTTCCACCGCGCAGAAGCTCGACAAACTCGGCATGCGCGGCAGCAACACCTGCGAACTGGTGTTCGACAATTGCGCCATTCCCGATGCCAATCGGGTCGGCGAAGTCAACGAAGGCGTGCGCGTGCTGATGAGCGGCCTGGATACCGAACGTCTGGTCTTGTCCGGCGGACCGATCGGCTTGATGCAGGCCGCGCTCGACAGCGTCATCCCGTACGTGCGCGAACGCAAACAGTTCAACGCACCGATCGGCACGTTCGGCATCATGCAGGCAAAAATTGCGGATATGTATACTTCGCTGCAATCCGCGCGGGCGTTCGCCTACATGGTTGCCCAGGACTTCGACCGCAACCACAAATCGCGCATAGACCCGGCTTCGTGCCTGCTGCACGCTTCGACCGGTGCCGTGCAGGTGGCGCTTGAAGCGATCCAGTGCCTCGGCGGCAACGGTTACATCAACGAATATCCGGCCGGGCGCATCCTGCGCGACGCCAAACTCTACGAGATCGGCGCCGGTACCAACGAGATCCGCCGCATGTTGATCGGCCGCGAGTTGTTTCATGGCAAGTGGTGAGGCCGGGCTTTTCACGCAATTGCGCGAACTGCACGCGGCGTTTCAATCGCGGAGCATCGCCTACTGCGTGATCGGCGGCGTTGCCGTCAATGCGCACGGCGCAATCCGTGCCACCCACGATCTGGATTTGATGCTCGGCAAGAGCGACGGCGCCCGCGCGCACGACATGGTCAGCCACCTGGGATACGAAACCATCGACCAGGGTGAGGAAATCGCAAGTTACGTGCGCGGCCGCTTGCGCCTGGATTTGTTGTTTGCGCAACGGCCGGCGGCGCAAGGGTTGCTCGCACGCGCGAAGACGATCGACTTCGGCGGATCCATGATTGCCGTTGTACCGCTGGAGGGCTTGCTGGGTTTGAAGATTCAGGCTTTCCACGACGATCCACGGCGGCTGAAGGATCTGCAGGACATCGTTGACCTCGTCCGCCTTCACCACGACACATTGAATCTCGACGAAGTGCGCACATACTTTCGCTTGTTCGATCGCGAAAAGGTTCTCGACGATGTCATCCGATCCCTTGGAATTGCTGGCACTTGACGCGCTTGAGCGGGCGGCGGCATTCCCGCGAACGCCAACTCCGGCAGAACAATTCGACCGGGCGTTGCAGTTGACTGCGACGCCCAGCCAGCGCGCCGCCCTGCTGAACGAAATTCTGCTGCGCGCCGAAGCTTTCGGCCAACCGAAACCGGATCTGCAACCGCGCCGCCCTCGCATCATGTTGTTGTAGATATCGCCTGCATCGTCACTTGCAAAGCGGATGGGGAAATCGGCACCGCCTTGCCGTACCGTTGCTTTCGGCCCGCCAACGAACCTTCACACGTCGTTCGCGCGAATGGCTCGAAAATTTCCCGGCATGATCGGCCCTTTTCGACCAGCGATTCGACCACCCCAGCCGCCCGGCAGAAACTGCTTGCCACGCGAGCCGTGAAGTGCCTACACTCGGACCATCCACTTAAGGGGGTGGAGAATGAACGCGCTCAGCCATGCCATGCAGTACCCTGCGGAAGTCTCGCAGCCACCACCATGGAAAGTGCTGATCGTCGACGACGAACCGGAGGTGCATGCCGTCACGCGCATGGTTCTGGGCGACTTGCGTTTCGCCGATCGTCCCCTGCAATTTCTCAACGCCCATTCCACCGCCGAGGCCGAAGCGCTGTTGCGCGATCATGCCGACATCGCGGTAATGCTGCTCGATGTGGTGATGGACTCGGATCGCGCCGGCCTGGATCTCGTGCGCACCGTGCGCGAACGCATGGGCAACCAGTTCGTGCGCATCGTGCTGCGCACCGGCCAGCCCGGACAGGCTCCGGAGCAACAGGTAATCGCCAACTACGACATCAACGACTACAAGGAAAAGACCGAGCTCACGGCGCAGAAGCTCACAACCACGATGTTTTCCGCGTTGCGCGGATACCGCGACATGCGCAGCGTCGAGGCCAACCGCCGCGGCCTGGAGCGCGTGATCAATGCGTCGACCTATATCTTTTCCCATGAGCAGTCTCAGCACTTCGCCGGAGAAGTGCTCGAACAGCTGACCAATCTTGTCGACGGGCGACCCGGTGCCCTGTATTGCCGGATCGCAGGCAAGTCGACAACACTTCCCGCACATTTTACGGTGCATGCGGCCACCGGCGAGTATCGCCATCTGGTTGGCCGCAATGCGGACGAGAAGCTGCCGGCCGACATCATCGCGTCGATGCGCGACGCCTTCACGAATCGGCGTCACGTGTTCTCCAAGCACCACTATGCGTTGTGCATGCACGACGACAGCGCCGCGGAATCCCTGATCTATGTCGGCAAGACCGGGGAATCGGCGGAACTGGTCAATCGGCTGATCGAAGTGTTGAGCACCAACGTTTCGATCGCCTACGAAAACCTGCATTTGAACCGCGAGTTGCTCGATACCCAGCTCGACATGATCTATCTGCTGGCCGGTGCCGCGGAAACACGTTCCTACGAAACTGCCAATCACGTCAGGCGCGTTGGCCTGCTTGCCGAGTTGCTTGGCCAACTCTACGGATTGGATGAACGCACGACGACCGACTTGCGTCTGGCCTCGCCGCTGCACGACATCGGCAAGATCGGCATTCCCGATGCAATCCTGAACAAACCCGGCCCGCACAGTGCCGAAGAAACCGCGATCATGCGTACCCATGCAGAACTGGGAGCGCGGTTGTTGTCGGTTTCCAAACGCCCGCTGATGAAGTATGCCGCCGAAATTGCGCTGACTCATCACGAAAATTGGGATGGCAGCGGTTATCCGCGGGCCCTGCGCGGCGATGCCATACCGATCGGGGGCCGCATTACCATGCTGGCCGACGTTTTCGACGCGCTTGGCAGTCGCCGTTGCTACAAGGAACCCTGGGCGATCGACGACATTCGCGCTTTCATCGTCGAACAGAACGGGGTGAAATTCGAACCGCGCCTGGTGGAACTGCTGTTCGACAACTGGGATCGCGCCCAGGCGGTGCGCGCGACACTGCCCGACGACTGAAGCTACAACCGCGGGCAACACTCAATTTGCCGTTTATTCCTGTTTGGGCAGATCCGCGGGCAGGAATATCTCAAACGTCGTGCCTGTCCCGGTCTTGCTTTCGACACGAATGCTGCCCCTGAGCAATTGCGTGACCAGATTGTAGACGACATGCATCCCCAGACCCGAACCGCCAAGATCGCGCCGGGTCGTGAAAAAGGGCTCGAAAATTCGCGCCCGCACCGCGTCGGTCATGCCTTTGCCGTTGTCCCGGTACCGCAGCTCGACCAGCTTGCCGCTGCGTTGGGCAAAGATGACGATTTCGCCGGGTTCCTGATCGGTGAATGCGTGCGTCAGCGTATTCAGGACCAGGTTGCTGACGATTTGATACAGCGCCCCCGGATAGGTGCACAACGATATCGGTTGCGGACAATCCACGCGTACGCGATGCGGCTTTTTTTTCAGGGTTGGACCAAGCGATATCAGTATTTCATTGAGGTAGGCGCCCAATTCGATCGTGCGCTGCTCCTCGGTGGTCTGGTCCACGGCCACCAACTTGAAGCTCTTGATCAGACGATCGGCACGTTGCAGATTGCGCAGGATGATTTGTGTGCTTTCCGACGCAATGCGCTGAAATCGGTCGAGCACGCGCTGATCGATCTCGTGAGTTTGTGCCTGACGCTGCATGCGGGCCGCTTCCTCCTGCAAGTGCGACGCAGCAGTCACTGCCACGCCGAGCGGCGTGTTGATTTCGTGGGCGACTCCGGCGACCAATCCGCCCAGCGACGCCATCTTTTCCGACTCCAGCAACTGCCTCTGTGCCAACGTCAACTGTTCCAGTGTGCGTCGCAATTCGCTGTTGGCACGGCGCAGGTCCGCGGTGCGCATGTCGACGCGCGCCTCGAGTTCCTCGTTGAGTTTGCGCAACGATTCTTCCGCACGCTTGAGCACGGTGATGTCCTGGGTGGTTCCGACCAGGCGCACAGCGCGCCCGTCTTCTCCGCGACCGACGACACGTCCACGCGTCAGCAGCCAGCGCCACTCGTGATCGACATCGGGACTGCGATAGCTGACTTCGAGAATATCGCGCTGGCCCCTGAGATGAGCTGCCAGGGTCTGTTCGAAAGCAGGCAGATCATCCGGGTGAACGAATGGCTTGTATTCCTCGATCGTTTGCGCACTGGTTTCGTGACTGGCGGCGAGATGTTCCAGCCGGTTCTCCCGCAAAATCTCGCCCGTGCGCATGTCGACATCCCACAACTCGCCACCGCTGCCCCACAGCGCGTACTTGAGTCGTTCCTCGCTGATGCGGATGGCTTTCTGGGCCTGCGCGTGACGCTGCCAGTTCGCCCGCGTGCGCCAGCCAATAATTCCCGCCACAAGCAGCAACGTCAGGCAGTAACCCAGAATCGCCGGCCACGAAAACCAGGGTGCCGGAAGCACGCGCACGGAAAGCGTGGCATGACCCTCGTTCCAGGCATCGCCATCGCGACGGGCGCGCACGCGCAACAGGTATCTGCCGGGAGCCAGATCCGTATAGGTGGCGTAACGTCGGGATGCGTCGGCATGTATCCATTCCGAATCGTGGCCATCGAGTCGATAGCCGTATTCGATCGTTTCCGGATCGGCGAATCCAAATGCTCCGAACTGGAAACTGACATTGTTCTGGCGATGATTCAGTTCGACGCTGCTATCGGCCGACCATGGAGACAGGCGCAGCGGCGAATCCGGATCGCGCCAGAGCGGCGCCACGGGTTCGTTGTTCAGCAATACGTCGGTGATGATCGGCCGCGGCGACGGCGGCAACTTCACCTGGGTCGAGTCGAACATCGTCGCACCGCTCAGACCGCCGAAAAGAATGCGTCCGTCGTGCAAGCGGGTCCATGCGTTCAGGTAATAACCTCGCGCCAGGGTACCTTCGTTTGAACCAAAGTTGAGAATGTGGCGCGACTGCAGATCGTAGCGACTGATGCCCACCGTTGTGCTCACCCACAGCGAACCTTGCGCATCTTCGACGATGCTTCCGATCGCATCGGCGGCCAGGCCATCGCTGGTTGAGATCGACTCGAATTTGGGCTTGCCGGACGGATCTGTCAGCATACGATTGATGCCGCCGCCTTGCGTTCCGATCCACAGACCACCATGGTCGTCGCGCATCAAGGTAGTCACGGTATTGTTGCTCAGCGAGCCAGGATCATTCGCCCGGCTGGTGAAATGTTCAAACCTTTCGCTACCGCGATCGTAGCGATCCAGCCCTCCTGGACGCAGCCCGATCCACACCGCATCGCCTTCGCCCTCGAGAATGACCGACACCGGACCTGCAGCAATGCTCCCGGGATTCGTCGGATCGTGCCGAAAGTGCCGGAATTTGCTGCAGTCTTCGCATAATTCGTCAACGCCGGCGTCGACCGTGCCGATCCATAGTGCGCCGCTCTTGTCCGACATCAGGTACAGCAAATCGTCGCTGCCCAGGCTATCCGGATCTTTCGGATCGTGGCGATACGTAACAAACTCCGAGGCGCCGGGTCGCAAACGGCTCAGGCCTCCTCCAGCAGTCGCTACCCACAGACTGCCGTCGCCGCCACGTTTGATGTCTTCGATGAGATTCTCGGGCACGCTCCCGGCCTTGTTTGAATCCTGCGCATAGCTTCGTATCGTTCCGGATTTCAAATCGAAATGGACCAGCAGTCTGCTGTCGGAAAGTCCGAACCACAACGTGTCGTCCTTGTCGGCGAACAATCCGGCGACTGGCTGAGCTGGCAGTCGATGCCCCGATGCGTCATTCCATTCGATGGTGGCGAACGCTTCCGTGCGCGGGTCGTGCATGCTGATGCCGTTGTTCCACGAACCCGCCCAGATCATGCCGTCGCGGCTTACCAGAATTGTTTGCTGACGGTTCCCTGCCACGCTTTGCGGCTGCGTGGCATCGTGAAGATATTGCAGAAATTTGCCGTCGTCGGAATCCAGTCGCAACAAGCCGCTGGACTTGGTTGCCAGCCACAATCGCCCGAACTTGTCGAATTGGAGTCCCTGGACCTCGTTGTCGGGCAACGCGCGGTTACCCGGGGCACCGACGAAATAATGCGCCAACGGTTTTCCCGCAGGGGAAAAATGGAAAAGGCCAGCGTCGGTTGTGGTTACCCAGATATCGCCGCTGTGCGGCTCAAGGGCGATTCCCCGCACATCGAGTTGCCGCTGTGGATCGAACCGGATTTCCTGCAGCTTGCTGGCATTGCTGTCGCAGCGCCACAGTCCATCGCGCGCACCCACCAATACCAATCCGTCAGCCTGTTCGGCGAGTGCGCGCACATCCGTCAACTCGCTGCGCGTGCCCAGCGGCGTATCATGCAGGCTCTGGGTGGCGCGGTCGTACCATTGCAGCTTGCCACTCGTAGTGGCGACCCATAGCCAACCGCGCCGATCGATCATCAATGCCGTGACAAGATCGGATGCCAGCGTGTCAGGTTTGGAAGGATCCGCCTGATGATGCTCGAAGCGATCCTTCAGCGGATCGTAGCGATCCAGACCGCCGGCCTGCGTGCCGACCCAGACGACGCCGTCGGTGTCGGCGGCCAGCGCGTAGACCACGTTGTCGGCCAGCGACCAGGGATCAGCACGATCGTGCCGGTACACCTTGAAGCCATAGCCATCGAAACGATCCAGACCGTCCTGGGTGCCGACCCAGATGAAACCGGTCGTATCCTGCGCCATGGCCAAGGCAGTGGCCTGCGAAAGGCCATTGCTCGTGCTGTAATTGCGAAACCGAACGGTTTCGATCGATGGCTGGATGTCTGCCGCCAACGCGTCAAAACCTGCCAACAACGCAAAAACCAGCGTTGCCAGACACCTGCCCCGAGCTCCCCTGCGCCACATTCTGCGCAGGCTACGCGCGCGCGCGGCACCTGACAAGAGTATCGCCAAAGCGACTTTTGGCAGATGTACACGATTCCACATTGCAAATAGTGTGTGTATTCTACGCGCCGTGCCCAGGGTGCCGTGATCGGGGACCGAACAGGCTTCGCAACTACATCAAATCGAGGAGGGATCGATAATGAGCAAGCCGAAAGCCAAGGCCCGCAATGCCAAGCCGGGAGCTGCCACCAGGAAAGCCCGGCCGGCACCCAGGAAGACCACCAGGAAGGCCGTACATGCGAAGCCGAAACCCGCGCCGGTCAAGAGCAAACCCTCGGCCTCGGCGAAATCGAAGGCCAAGCGTGTTGCCAAGCCGGTAAAAGTCGCAAAATCCGTCAAACCGGCCAAACCGGCCAAACCGGCGGCAAAGCCGACCAAAACATCAAGGCCGGCAAAGCTCAAGCGTACCGTCGCAGCGACGCGCGGCACGCCGGCCGAAGCCAAACGTGCTGCGCCCAAACTGGCCAAACCAGCGCAGAGCAGCCCCGCGGCGGACAAGCCGGCGTCCAGCCAGTCGATCATGGAATCGGCCCAGCACATCTGGTTGGCAGGCCTGGGAGCCTTCGCCAAGGCGCAAGAGGAAGGCGGGCGCTTGTTTGAGAATCTGATCAAGGAAGGATCCAGCCTCGAACAGAAAACGCGAAAGATCGCCACCGGCAAGGCGGGAGATTTGCGCGGTGCCATGGAGTCCGGCGTCAACCAGGTGCGCGAGCGCACACAGGAGACCTGGGACCGGCTCGAACAGGTATTCGAGGATCGGGTGTCGCGCGCATTGGCCAAATTGGGCGTGCCCGGTCGCAAGGAACTCGATGAACTGCAAGAACGCATCGAAGAACTCAGCACACGGTTCAAGAAGCTCAGGGGCGTGCCGCTGCGCAGCAGCCTGGGCCAGACCATCGGCAGCGGCATGCGTCGCGCGCGCGACGACTTGAGCGACCTGGCACGTGAACTCGAAGAGGCCCAGCATGCGGCGAAGCTGCAGATGAAGCGCAGCGTGGCCAAGGTCAAGAAGTCCATCAAGGATGCGGCGCGCTGATCGTTCACTACCCGGCAACGCAATGATCGCGAGCAATTCCCGCAACATCGAAACTTCCGTTTGATCGGTCCGTGCCAAACATCCCGCTCCGGAACAAGTCCGGGGCGGGTCTGCAATTCCGATCGCTTCCGGCGCCGGTTCAAACGAACGTCGCCGGCGCAAACTTGTGCCGCGCCGCATAGTTCGTCATGATCGGGCATCCATTGCGTCCCAACGCTCAGCCGGTCTCGGCTATCGCATCCCGGGGCGTGCCATCCCGCCCACTCGTTCAAAGGACGAAGCATGGCCACTGCACGCCCCACTCCGGGCCCCACAATGCATCGCAAGGCTGCTGACGACAGCCGCCTGCGCCGCGATATCGGCATCATTGGTTTGTTGTTCACCGCGGTCGGATCGATCATCGGCTCGGGTTGGCTGTTCGGTGCCTTGAGCGCTTCGCAGATTGCGGGCCCTGCCTCGATACTGGCCTGGCTGATCGGCGGCGTAATGATCATCCTGATCGGTCTGTGTTACGCGGAGCTGGGAACGATGTTCCCGGTATCCGGCGGTGTGGTGCGCTTTCCGCATTTCGCCTTTGGTTCGTTCGCGAGCTACACGGTGGGCTGGATCACCTGGCTTGCGGTTTCATCGACCACCTCGATCGAAGTCGAAGCCGCCTTGCAATACTCGACCAATTACATGCCGTGGCTGCAGCAGATGCAGGACGGCGTGCCGGTATTGACCCTGGCTGGTTTCGCCGTCGCTGTCGCCATGCTGGCACTGTTCAGTCTGGTCAACGTGATCGGTATCCGCTGGTTTGCGCATCTGAACAACGCGCTGGTGTGGTGGAAGTTGATCATCATTGTTGTGGTCATTGTGGCGTTCATGGCGACCACGTTTCATGGATCGAATTTCACCCACGCCACTGCCGGCGGCTTCATGCCGTACGGCTGGGCCGGCGTATTCTCCTCGATTGCCACCGCCGGCATCGTGTTTTCCTACCTGGGCTTTCGTCAGGGTGTGGAGCTGGCCGGGGAAACCGCAAACCCGCAGCGCAATGTGCCGATCGCGATCATCGGTTCGGTGCTGATAACCGGTGTGATTTACGTGGCCCTGCAGATAGCTTTCATCGCCGCGCTGCCGCCCGAAGCGTTGGCCAATGGCTGGACCCACGTCGGCACCAGTTTCAGCGGCGGCCTGGATCATATTGCCGCTGCCTACGGACCGCTGGCAGCATTGGCCACGGTCATGGGTCTGAGCTGGCTTGCCGTGTTGCTGTATGTCGACGCGTTCATCTCGCCCGCCGATACGGGCTTGATCTATTCAACCGTGACCGCGCGGATCTCCTACGCGATGGGGCGCAATGGCAATGCGCCACGTATTCTGGCGAAAGTATCCAGGCATGGCGTTCCCTGGGTGAGCGTGATTCTCACCTTCGTCGCGGGAACCATCTTCTTGTTGCCGTTTCCCGGCTGGCAGAAACTGGTCGGCTTCGTCACCTCAGCCACCGTGCTGTCGTTCGGTTCCGGTCCGCTCGCGCTGGTGGCCATGCGCCACCAATTGCCGCACCAGGCGCGTCCATTCCGCTTGCCGTTCGTGCATACCATCGCGTTTCTCGGCTTTCTGTCGTCGAACCTGATCGTCTATTGGTCCGGTTGGGACACCGTGTGGAAACTCATGGTTGCTGTGCTGATCGGCTATACCGTTCTCGTCGTGCATGAATGGCGCAACCCGACGACCACGCCGAAACTGGAAATTCGATCGGGGATGTGGGTCCTGGCCTGGCTGGCAGGATTGTGCGTGATCAGTTGGCTGGGCGAATACCCGGCGCTTGCCAAGCACGAAGGAAACATCGGTTTTATCGGCTTTGGCTGGGCCATTATCGTGATCGCCGTATTCTCTGCGTTGATCATGTGGCTGGCGACATCGCTGCGTCTGCCGGTCGAGACCGTCGAAGATCACTTGCACGATCCGACAGTCGATGAGCACCCACCGCTTGTCTGAACCTGACGCAAGGGTGACTTTCGGCGTGTTGAATCAGCCCTGACCCGGCTGCGACAATGCGCCGCGGCCGCAACAGACTGGCAGTTCAGATCCACCTGTCTCAACCACAGTGCATTCGCCACACCGATTCGACGAACCGGTAACAGGGGACTTCGCATGATCGTATCGCGTATTTGTTGCGTACTGGCATTTTTCGCAGCATCCGTTGGCGCACACGCCTTCGATGCGGCATCGTTCCAGGATCTGCACTGGCGACTGGTTGGGCCGTTTCGCGGCGGTCGCGTTCTCGCAGTCACGGGCGTGCCAGGTCAACCACAACATTTTTATTTCGGCTCGGTCAATGGCGGTGTCTGGGAGACCCGCGACGCGGGCCGCACATGGAAACCGATTTTCGACGCACAAACAGTCGGATCGATCGGTGCCATCGCCGTCGCGCCGTCGAATCCGGATGTGATCTACGTCGGTACCGGCGAAGCCGACATGCGCTCGGACATCGCCCAGGGCGATGGCGTCTACAAATCCATCGACGGCGGCAAAACCTGGGCGTTTTCGGGTTTGCGCGACAGCCAGCAGATCGGGCGCATCCTGGTTGATCCCGACGATCCGGATCGTGTCTATGTCGCGGCACTCGGGCATCCGTATGGACCGAACGAACAACGCGGCGTTTTCGCTTCGCACGATGGCGGCAAGACCTGGAAAAAAGTGTTGGGGCCGAACCCTGATACCGGCGCAATCAACCTGGCGTTTGAGCCTGGCAACGCGAATGTCATTTATGCGGCTCTTTGGCAAACGCGTCGCCCGCCCTGGAACATCTATCCGCCATCGAACGGTCCCGGCAGCGGTCTGTACAAATCCATCGATGGTGGCGAGCGCTGGACTCACGTAGTCGGACACGGGTTTCCGGAAAACGTCGGCCGCATTGGACTTGCGATTTCTGCCGCGGCGCCCAAACGCGTCTATGCCATTGTCGATGGCGACAAGGGCGGCTTGTACCGCTCGGATGATTCCGGCAGCAACTGGAAACGGACGACCGGCGATGCCCGTATCTGGGGACGCGGCTGGTATTTCGGTGAAATTACCGCTGATCCCAAGAACCCGGACCGCCTGTACGTGCTCAACACCATCGTGCTGCGATCCGACGACGGCGGTTCACACTTTATCGCCCTGAAGGGTGATCCGACCGGCGATGATTTCCATTCGCTGTGGATCGATCCAGGCGATCCGCAACGCCAGATTCTGGGAGTGGACCAGGGTACGCAGATCACGCTCAACGGCGGCAAGACGTGGAGCACGTGGTACAACCAGCCAACTGCGCAGATTTATCACATCAGCACCGACAATCGGTTCCCTTACTGGGTCTATGGTGCGCAACAGGATTCCGGTGCCGTGGCAATGCCCAGTCGCGGGCCGAGTCATGATGGCATCACGATGCGCGAATTCGATGAGGTTGCGGTCGGCGGCGAGAGCGACAATATCGCGCCCGATCCGGACGATTCCGACATCGTTTACGGCGGCCGCGTGGACAAGCTTGACCGGCGCACGCAACAGATTCGCAACGTCGATCCAACGCTGGCATTGCCGAACGTCTACCGTGGCGTGTGGACGTTGCCGCTGGCATTTTCGCCACGCAAACCGCATGCCCTGTTTTTCGGCAATCAACGCGTGTTCCGCACCCGCGACGGCGGTGAACATTGGCAACCGATCAGCCCGGATCTGACGCGACCGAATCCGGCCGTGCCGGGAACGCTCGATGCGCCGACGGTTGCCGACAACCTTGACCAAGGCCCGCGCCGCGGAGTGGTCTACGCGATTGCGCCTTCGCCGCTTGCCGATGGCTTGATCTGGGCAGGAACCGACGACGGACTGATCTGGCGCAGCGCCGACGACGGCGCGAATTGGAGCAACGTCACGCCCAAAGCGCTTGGCGCGTGGTCCAAAGTCGGCATCATCGACGCATCGCCATTCGATGCGGGCAGCGCGTACGTCGCCGTCGACCGGCACCGCATCGACGATTTCAAACCGTACATTTACCGAACGCACGACGCCGGCAGGACCTGGCAAACCATCGTCGGGAATCTGCCGGGCAACGAACCAATCAACGTGGTGCGCGCCGATCCGAAACGTCGAGGCCTGCTCTATGCCGGCAGCGAGCGCGGCATTTTCGTCTCGTTCGACGATGGCGACCACTGGCAATCGCTGCAGCAGAATCTTCCCGCGACATCGGTGCGCGATATCGCGATCCACGATACGGATCTGATCATTGCCACGCATGGACGCGGTATCTGGATACTCGACGACGTCAGTGCGTTGCGCCAAATCGACGCCTCGGTGGAGCAGGCATCCGCATGGTTGTATGCGCCCGCGCCGGCCTATCGCGTTCGCATCCCCGCGTTCACCGGTACACCGCTGCCCAAGGACGAGCCGATGGCACCGAATCCGCCGCTGGGAGCGTATCTGGACTACACATTAAAAACTGCTTCCAAAGCGCCAATAACACTGGATATTCTGGATGCACATGGCGTGCTGGTTCGGCACTATTCCAGCGCCGACCGCGTACCGCCGTTGGACGCTGCGAAACTTCGCACTGCGCCGGAATGGAGCGACATCCCCAGCACGCTTTCTGCCGCTGCCGGGATGCACCGCTTCGTGTGGCCGTTGCATTACGCGGCCTTGCCGGTCGCAGGAAAATCGATGCCTTATGTTGATGGCGTCTGGGCGCCGCCGGGGACCTATCGCGCAGTGTTGACCGTCGATGGTCAAAAACTCAGCCAGGCGCTCGAGGTGTTGCCCGATCCGCGCGTGCACATTTCGGCGCAAGCCTATACCCGACAGTTTGAGCTCGCCCGGAAAATCGAACAACGCAGCGCGCAGATGGCCAGCGCCGCGCAGGCAGCGGACAAACTGATTCGGTCGCTGACCGCCGCCCGCTCAAAAGCGAATGGCCGACTGGCCATCGACATCGACGCAACGATCGCACGCTTGCACAAGATTGCCGGAACGCACGCGGCGCCAAATCCCACCAACGCCTGGTCGTTCCCTCCAGTCGGCACGCACAATTTTCGCTTCGTCACCGAATGGCTGGGGAAATTACAGCGCGCCGTCGATGGCGCGGATTCGATGCCATCGCCCGATGTGGAACGCGGCTTCACGGCGCTGCAGCCGATTTTCGATGCGACGCTGCAAACGTGGAGCCAGTTGCAAACGCACGATGTTGCGCGATTGCATGTGCGTCTGCGCCGGGCGGGACTTGAGGTTGACGCGAAGTAACGATCCGCCTCGATATTTTCGACCGCTACGCGGATGACGAGCGCCTGTCCCATGGGGACAAGGTAGCGCACCTGCGAGCCACCGGCTCACGCGCTGCCGGGCGCCGCGCGCGTGGCTCGTCCGACGCTTCGGGCCAACTCGTCCAGGAGGGAGAAGTGAAAGATATCCGGATTTCGACGCCGACCGGGAGCGACTTTCGAGCCGCGCCCGAACCGCGCGTATCCACGCTAGCCCGCGTTCAAGCCGCTCTCGACGACGAGCTACCAATGCACCCCGCGCATCAGCGACGCGAAAGCCACCTGTTCACTGGTTGGCTGTGGCTGGGCTTCGCCACGACCTTTCATGCCCTTGGCCGCAGCTGAATCCGGGAACAAACGGAACGCCGTGTTCATCAGGATTTCATAGGCACGCGGAGCCAGCGCATAGAAAATCTGCGCGAACGTGCCCATGCGCGTCGCCACTCGCACCGGGCGTTCGATGATTGCGTCGGCGATCATGTCCGCAGCCTCATCAGGCGACAGTGTCGGCACCGATTCATACATCTTTGTCGGCGCAATCATCGGTGTCTTGACCAGCGGCATATTGATCGTGGTGAAGTTGATGCCGTTGTCGGAAAACTCGGCCTGAGCGCAGCGCGAAAACGCGTCCAGTGCCGCCTTCGAGGCGACGTAGGCGGAAAAGCGCGGTGCATTCGTGAGTACGCCGATCGAGGATATATTGATGATGTGGCCGCGATGGCGCTCGCTCATTCCCGGCAGCAGCCCCATGATCAGGCGCAACGAGCCGAAATAATTCAATTGCATGGTGCGCTCGAAGTCGTGATAGCGATCGTAGCTGGCCGCGATCGCACGCCGGATCGAGCGACCGGCATTGTTGATCAGGATGTCCACGTGATTGTGTTCGGCGAGAACCTTGCGCACCAGTTCGTCGCAGGACTTCTGCTCGGACAGATCGGCGACGTATGCATGACAGCGCCCGCCGGCCGCGACGATCTCAGCGCGCGTGGCTTCGAGTTCGGCTTCCCCGCGCGCGCAGATCAGTACATTCGCGCCGGCCGCGGCAATCTTCTGCGCCGCGGCCTTGCCGATGCCCGACGAGCCGCCGGTGATCAGTACCGTGCGTCCGCGCACTTTGCCGCTGAGGGAACGGTCGAGGAACAGATCCGGATCCAGGTGTCGTTCCCAGTAATCCCACAGCCGCCAGGCATAATCGGCGATATCCGGCACGCGGATCTTCGTCGCCTTCAGCGCACGCTCGGTTTCGCGGCAATCGAAACGCGTCGGGTAATTGATCAACTTGATGACCTCGGCGGGAATGCCGAGATCGCGCAGCAGCGAACTCGTGAATCGCTTCACCGGCGGCAGACCCGCCAGCGCCTGTTTGACCATGGGCGGGACGAATCCGAACATGCGCGCGTCCAGGCGCATCGTCATCTGCGGAGCATGTCCGGCGCGGGCGAAGATGTTCAATACCTCACCGATGCGCCGCGGTGCCGGGTCGGTCAGGTGAAAACAGCCGCCGTCCAGCCCGGGTTTGTGCGCGATGTGGTCCATCGCCGCAGCCACGAAATCCACCGGCACCAGATTGATGCGTCCGCCTTCCAGCCCGATGGTAGGCATCCATGGCGGCAACGTTTCGCGCAGTTTTTTCAGGGTACGGAAGAAGTAATACGGCCCGTCGATCTTGTCCATCTCGCCGGTTTGCGAATTGCCGATCACGACGCCGGGGCGATAGATGCGGAACGGCCGCTTGTACTCGCGTACCAGCGCCTCGGAATCGTGCTTGCTGCGAAAATACGGATGGTCCAGGTTCTCTGCCTCGTCGAACATGTCTTCGCGGAACACGCCGGGATACAAGCCCGCGGCGGCGACCGAACTGGTGTGGTGAAAGCATCCGGCCTTGAGTGCGTCGGCAAGCTCAAGTGCGTGGCACGTACCCTGCACATTCGCCGCAGTCTGGCGTTCGCCGTCCCCGGCGAGATCGTAGATCGCGGCCAGATGGAAAAAATGCCGGATGCTGCCGCCCAGCGTCTTGCGCTGGGCGGCGGACACGCCAAGGTTTTTCCGGGTCAGGTCTCCCGTGACGGCGATCAGGCGCTTGCCGCCCGGATCGAGACGCGCGCGCAAGGCGTTGAACTTGCCGCGAGACTCCTTGCGCACCAGGCAATAAACAGTGCCCTTGCGCGCCAGCAGATGTTCCAGCAGATGCCGGCCGATGAATCCTGTCGCACCTGTCACGAAATATGTCATGCGCCTTCCCCGCCCGTATCCACAAACCCGGTGCCTAAGATAGCGTGCGCGGACCGCCATTCAAAGCACCGCTCCGGCACCGCCGTGTAATCGCGCGGGCGATTTTCCGAATTGCGTAGGCATCCCCGCCTGTCGCGACCGGACAAGATCGTTATGAAACCATGGCTGATTGCATTCGCTTTCGTTTCCAGCGCGGCAATTGCGCAGACGGCCCCTTTGCCGGGGCAACCACAGGCGGACAGCGGTCCGTCCCTGGAAACCGCCGGCGAATTGCCGCTGACCTACGTCGGCGCAGACGATCGCGTTTCCATTGGCATCGACAGGGACGGCAACACCCAAGGCGAATTGATGGGTGTATTCGCCCGCAACGACGCGCGCGCCGTGATCGCCCAGTTATGGTGGGACCATGGCGGAGCGGGCGGCTTTCAGACCGATTACAACTGGCTGCTCGGCGTCACGCCCGAGCAAGCCCGCGACCATCCCGATGCAATCACCGTAGCCAAGCTTTCGTTCGGCATGAATCAGGATACCGCCAGGAATCGCCAGGCGGCGCTGGCTTTCGCGATCGAGCGCAAGCGGTTCTTTCTCGACGCCTACGTGGCGGCCAAAGCCAGCAGCGCACACGATGCCGGCGCGCTGACGAGCACTGCGCAAACCGAGCAGAACGGTACCGACGCCGCGGGCAACTACATCCAGACCATCACCGAGACCACGACGATTCAATTGCAATCGCAACCGTACAATTACAGCGTCGGCCTGCACGGCGGGCATTTTTCCGACGCTCTCGGCGCGCGCTTCAATGCCGGCGTCGACTACGACAGCGGCAACCAGGGCGCGCATGAAACGCGTGCCTCGTTCGGCATCGACAAATACGTTGGGACGCGCGGCTGGAGCGTGTCCGGTATCGCCGAACACGCCGAGCAGACCGATCCCATATCTGGCAGCCACGGCGACAACCGCTGGTGGCTGATGCTGCGCTACGAATTCGGCGGCAGCGGCGCATTCGTCAAGAGCAACCAGGTCGGCGACACGGCGTGGATCATGCGCGCGCTCGGCAGTCCGGTCGTCGCCGCGCCGCATTCCCTGCGCACCTACGTCTCGCGCGGCAGAGTCACGACCAGGATGACGCCCGGTGCCAAGCAGTACACCTCACACCGACCAGTCGCGCAAAACGATTCATCCAGCGTCGTCGAGAATTCCACGAATAACGCGATTGCGGTGCTGGCCAACGATTCGGACGCCGACGGCAATCCGATCTCGATCACAGCCGTCACCCAGCCGGCGCACGGCAGTGCGCAAATCGTCGGCAGGCAGATCAGCTACACGCCCATCCCGAATTACGCCGGCGATGACCGGTTCACCTATACCATCAGCGACAACAAGGGGTTGAGCGCAACCGCCAGCGTGAGCGTCACTGTTCTCGCTGGAGCGCTGCCGATCGCGCACGCCGATGCAGCGACGACGGACTACGATACGCCGGTCACGATCGACGTGCTTGCCAACGATACGGACCCGAACGGCTATGCGCTCAGTCTTGTCTCCGTCACGAATCCGGCGCATGGCACAGTACAGATCATCGGCAACGCGATCGTCTACACGCCGCAAACGGACTTCTACGGCATGGATGCATTCTCCTATACCGCCAGCGACAGTCACGGTGGTACATCCAGCGCGGTCGTTTCCGTCACCGTGCGACAATCCGGTACGCCAGTGGCCGCCGATGACAGGGCCGCGACCGGCTATAACACGCCGATCACGATCGCCGTACTCGCCAACGATAGCGATCCGAACAGCCTGCCGCTTGCCATTACATCGGTCACCGCGCCTGCCCACGGCGGCGCCAGGACCAGCGGCAGCGCGATCATCTACACGCCGCAACCGGGCTTCTACGGCACGGATACCTTCTCGTATACCGTCAGCGACGGTCGCGGCGGCATGGCCAGCGCCACGGTGACCGTCAGCGTATCCGCGCCCGGGTATCCGGTCGCCAACGATGACAACGCAACGACGGCCTACAACACGCCGGTCACGATCAGCGTGCTGGCGAATGATACCGATCCGAATGGTTTTGTCTTGAACATCACCTCCGTCGGAGCACCTGCGCACGGCAGCGCGCAGATCGACGGCAACGCCATCGCCTACCGTCCGCAGGCCGGCTTCTACGGTGGTACCGACACGCTCTCGTACACGATCGACAATGGACATGGCGGCACCGCGACGGCAACCATCACAATCACGGTGCAAGCGCCTGCATCGCCGACTGCAAATGACGATACGGCCACTACGGCCTATAACACGCCGGTCAGCATCGACGTGCTGGCGAACGACACTGATCCGAACAACTTCCCGCTGGGCATCGCCGCGGTTGGAACGCCGGCACACGGCAGCGCGAAGATCAGCGGCAACGCCATCGTCTACAGTCCGCAGAATGCCTTCAACGGCGGCGCCGACACGTTTTCGTACACGATCGACAATGGCCACGGCGGCGCTGCGACGGCCACGGTCAGCGTAACGGTACAGGCGCCCGCTGCGCCGGTCGCGAATAACGATACGGCAATGACGGCCTATAACACGCCGGTCAGCATCGACGTGCTGGCGAACGACACCGACCCGAACGGATTCGCTTTGAGCATCGCCGCGGTCGCAACACCGGCACACGGCAGCGCCAAGATCAACGGCAACACCATCGCCTACACGCCGCAAGCCACACTGTACGGCGGCAGCGACACGTTTTCCTACACCATCGACGACGGCCGCGGCGGCAGCGCGACAGCCAACGTCAGCGTCACCGTGGGCGCGCCTCCTTCGCCCGTAGCCGGGAACTACAACGTAACAGTGGGTGTGCACACCCCGATAACCATATTCGACACGTACAGGTTGCAAGCCAGTATCAACGTGCTGACCAATTCCAGCGACCCGAACGGTTTCCCGCTGACCGTGGCTTCGGTCGGCCCGACGGCGCATGGCGGTGCAGTAACCAACAATGGCAACGGCAATCTCAGCTACGTCCATCAGGTCCCTGCTGACCGAAACTTGCAAGGCGTGTCTGACGACAGTTTCACGTACACCCTCAGCAACGGCCACGGCGGCACGGCGACCGGAACCGTCCACTTGCAATGGCCGATCTATGTCGTCAGCGGTACGGTTACCGCAGAAGGTGGCGGAACGATCTCTCCATCATTCCAAACAATCGCTTTTGGCAACACGACGCAGTTCACGCTCACGGCGTATGCCGGCTACGCTATCAATTCTGACGGTACTACCGACAATTGCGGCGCCGGCGGCTCGCTGGGCACGACCACCTACACGACAGGCCCGATCACCGACGACTGCACGGTATCGGCGGCATTCAGCTACGTGATTCCGTGACTGCGAATCGTCTTTCCTCCACGGCGCGTTGACGCTTGCGCGACCATCGTCCATGATGGCGCGCGCAACCGCCCGTGGGGGAAATCATGGCCGACCTGAAAGCGCAATTCGAGAAAGCTGCCGAAGATGTCAAGAACCTCAAACAACGACCGGACAATGACACGTTGCTGAAACTCTATGCGCTGTTCAAGCAGGGATCTGACGGCGATGTGGCCGGAACCAAACCCGGGTTCTTCGATTTCGTCGGCACGGCGAAATACGAAGCGTGGGCCAAACTGAAGGGAATGCCCCAGAACGAGGCAATGCAAAAGTACGTCGACCTCGTCAACGATCTCGCCACTTGATCGCAGCCGCCCTTGCGCCATGAGCAAGCGGACCAAGGAACGCATTCTCGAAACCAGCCTGGCGATGTTCAACGCTCAAGGCGAACGCAACGTCACCACCAATCACATTGCCGACGAACTGGGCATCAGCCCCGGCAATCTTTACTATCATTTTCGCAACAAGGATCACATCGTCGAGCATATTTTTGCCGCCTATGAGGCACGCATGGACGACGCGTTGCTCACGCCTGACGGGCGTCTGCCGAATCTGGAAGATGTGTGGTTGCAACTGCACCTGGTATTCGAATGCATGTGGACATACCGTTTCCTGTATCGCGATCTGGTCGATATCGTTTCGCGCAACCGCAAGCTGAGAATGCGTTTTTCGCGCATTCTCAATCGCGCATCGGACAGCACGGAACAGGTTCTGAGCGGCCTCGCGCAAGCAGAAATCCTGCGCGCGACGCCCGATGAAATTCGCGCCACCTCTGAAAACGTCCTGCTGATCGCCACATTCTGGCTGAACTACAACACGGTCCGCGTTGTACGCTCCGAAGTGGGCCAGGGCGATCTGACCCACGGCATCTACCAAGTCATGCTGCTGATCGCACCTTTCCTGCGTGATGCCGAGCGCTTGCATCTCAACACGCTCGCTCAGGCGTATCGGCGCTGACGCTCGATTTTTGCTCCCGGCACGCGCCGTTTTCTCATCGCGGGCTTTGGCTCATTGATTTGACGCGTGATTTTTTTCACTCGCGGTTTGGCGCGTATCGCGCTTCGAAAGTGCAGAACTTTCATTCGACGGCGTTGAGTGAAAGCCCTGTCGCCAAAGCAATTCGGTCGATCGAATCCAATGACCAGAATGGAGATGAAAAGGGAATCGCTGGTCTCGACAAAAAAAACGGCCGCACATGGCGGCCGCGAATCAACGCTGGAGTGAAGTGAATTATTTGGCGGTCTTCAGCTGACGGCTCAGCGCGGTGACGCGACGGGTCAGTTCTTCGATATCCGCCTTGGTCGGGACGCCCAGACGCGAGAGCGCACCGGCGACGACATTTTGCGCGACCTTGGCTGCCTTCTGCGCATTTTGCTCAATGGCGGTACGTACCGGGCCGATTGCGCCTTTGACCTGGGCCTTGGCGTCGGCGCTGACTTCGCGTGCCAGCTTTTCAGCATGCGCCTGGAAATCCCTGCCTTCGCCAATCAGGCCGGCGAATGCTTCGCTGCCGCGCTTGCGGGCAATGGATACTGCACCCAATCCAGCCAACCAAAGCGCGCGCGCCTTGTCGGTCGGAGTCTGCACGGTCGTTTTGCTGGTGGTTTTTTTGCTTGCCATAACCTTGCCTCTGATGTCGGAGTTTCGCCGCAACAGTTGCGGCACGGAAGCAACGTTAGATCAATCGGCTAGAACATTCACACTAAGGACCCTCTGATTAACCCTGTGCAGGTGGCATGACACCCGGAAAGTTCGCAACTCGTGCTGCGTGGCGCAGTGCACGCTGGTTGCCTGGACGAGCCGCGCGGCGCGGGGTGCGGGCTTTCTGGGCGTCACCCTCATGCCTAAAATCAACAGGTTGGACCCGTTCTGTCTGTCCGCCATTCTGCGTTGCACTGTCTTGACAGGCAACCAGCCTGCCTGCGTCAGTGCGCCTTGTCTTGCGAAAAGACAGAGCCGGTGACACCCGCGCAGGGTTAATCAGAGCGTCCCTAACGAATGTGGTGGCGTTCCTGCTTGCGGTCCCAGTCGCGCAGCTCGTCGCGGATATAGGCGATACGCTGGCGTCCGAGGCCATTGCGTTCTTCGTCGAGCACGGTGGCGTCGAGGAGCTCGGCCAGACGCTCGGCCGTCGGCAGCATCGCTTCCCAGGCGTCCAGCGCCGGCAGCGGGCCCGGCAGGGTCATGAAGAAGCTGACGCCGGGGGTTTGCAACTCGTCGATATGACGCATATCGAAGCTGCCCGGCTTGACCATGTTGGCCATGCTGAAGATCGGGCCTTCCGGCGCTTTGCCGGAAACCAGACGATGGAAGATCGATTTGTCGCCGAACACCAGCCCGGCCTTTTCGGCGGCGACAACCAGATCGGTGCCGTAAATCAGCTTTCCGGAACGCGCGGCCACGAAAAGGGTGACGATCCGCTCGATGGGCTGGGCCGGTCGCACGCCTGCCCTCGGCTGTTTGCGCGCTGGCGATATCAAGTCCTCGCCGCCATCCGACGCCGGCTGCTCGCCCTCAAGCGCACTCACCGGGCCGACATTGAGTTCGCCCTGACTGGGCTGTTCGTCGTCGTCTTCGCTGTCGCCAAGAGTCGGTTCGATGCGCTCGCTGGTCGGGCGCAGGAACGGCATGCGCTTGCCTTGCCCCGGCTTCCTTGGCCGGCCGAAAAAGTAGATCAGGGCGATAGCGATCGCACCCAGAACAACCAAAACGATGCGTAGTTGCGTGGCACTCATTGCCTGAAATTACCTGAACCTGGTCGCAGACGGGATTGCGCGCGGATCGCTCGATCAAGGCGCGTCAGCGCAAATAGTACATGACGCCGCAAGACGATGCCGTCAGCACCGGCATCGGACTCAAGTCGACTATGCCGCCCCTGCCAGTTTGGCGGCTTCTGCCAGATCCACCTGGACCAGACGCGAAACGCCGGGTTCGCGCATGGTGACGCCGCACAGTTGGCGCGCGGCTTCCATCGTCGCCTTGTTGTGGGTAACGAAAAGAAACTGCACCCGCTCGCTCATTTCAGATACAAGGTTGGAAAATCGTCCGACATTGGCTTCGTCCAGCGGCGCATCGACCTCATCGAGCAGGCAGAAAGGCGCCGGGTTCAGGCGGAATATCGAAAACACCAGGGCCACCGCCGCCAGCGCTTTTTCTCCACCGGAAAGCAGCGTGATATTGGACACACGCTTGCCCGGTGGTCGCGCCATGATCGATACACCGCTGTCGAGCAGGTTGTCGCCGGTCAATTCGAGATAGGCATGGCCGCCGCCAAACAGGCGCGGAAACAATTCCTGCAGTCCCGTGTTGACGCGATCGAAGGTGTCCTTGAAACGTTGTCTTGTTTCGTGATCGATCTTGCGGATCGCGCCTTCCAGCGTTTCCAGCGCGGTTGTCAGGTCGGTCAACTGCGCATCGAGGTAGGATTTGCGTTGCGATTGTTCCTCGTGTTCGGAAATTGCGGCCAGGTTGACTGGTTCCAGGCGCACGATTTTCGCTTCGATGCTGGCCAGACGTTCCTGCCATTGCGCCGGATCGGCGTCCGCACCCAGCGATTCGAGCACGGCATCAAGGTCGTGGCCCGCGTCGGTGATTGCCTCGCGCAACTGTTGCGCACGCATTTCCAGGCTCTGGTGTTCAAGTCTTCGTTGCGCATGCGCTTCGCGCTGCTCTCCGAGCACATGTTCCAGCCGCTGGCGTTCCTGTTCAAGACCGCGGAATTCGTTGTCGCGTTCTTCGACGCCTTTGCGCGCTTCGACCAATTGCCTGTCGATGAGCAAGCGCTGATTCAGGTAGGTTTGGCGCTCGGATTCCAACGCAGCCTGCGGGGTATGGCCGGATTCGATTTGTTGTGCAATTTCCGTCTTGCGCGATTCGAGTTGGCCGAGCTGCGTTTGCATGCGCGCCAAGGCTTGTTCCAGTGAGGCAACACCGGAGCGCTTGGATTCCAGACCCAGCGCCAGGCGATGCGCGTTATCAGCCGCCTCGCGCGCATTCATGCGCGCTTCTTCGCGCGCCTCAAGCAAGCGTCGGCGCTCGCCGTCCAGGCGCTGCCTCTGCTGTTCCAGTTCGCCCATGCGCGCGACGGCCTGCTCCAGTCGCGCGCGAGCTTCACGCGTTTGCGACTGATCGTCGTGGGCGCGGGTTTCGAGTTCCCCGATTTCCTGATCGATGCGAACCAGGCGCGTGCGCGCCGTCTCGATCTTGCCCTGATGGCTTTGCAACTGTCCGGCCAGTTCCGCGACACGCCGATGCGTCGTGTACAGCTCACGCTGGGCATCGTCGCGTGCACTTTGCGCGTCGAGTTTGGCCGTCTTGAGTGCTTCTATCGCCGACGTCAGCTCATCGACCTGCGCCTGCAACTGTTCGATTTGCTGCTTGATCGACTGGATCTCGCGCTCGCGTGCGAGCATGCCTGCCTGCGCACCGCTTCCGCGAGCGACCCGCGCGAATCCGCGCCCAAGCCATTCGCCTGCTCGGGTAATGACGGATTCATGTGCCGGTAAAGTCCCGACCAGACGCAATGCGTCGTCGACGGATTCCACCGCGTGCACGCTCGACAACCAGTCGGTTGCGGCCCGCGGACCGCGCACGTGCGCGGCAAGCGATCCGGTGCGCGCGACTGCTCCGCCACTTGTGTCGATCAGGGTCACATTTGCTTCGCGCAGATCCGCAAGTTGCGCCGCCAGCGCGTGCGGGTCATCGATCATGACGCCTTCGAGCAACCCGGCGAGCACGATCTCCACGGCAGGTTCCCAGCCGGCATCGACGTCAAGCGCTTCGCCCAATCGCCGCGACTTGTCCAGTCCCTGCGCCGTCAGCCAGTCGCCAGCGGCCGATTTTTCCTGTCCCAAAGCAGCGTGCTGCAGCGCTTCGAGAGAAGCCAGCCGACCGCGCAAGCGCTGTAATTGCGTACGCGCATCGTTCAACGCCCCTGCTTTTGCGCGCTCGGATTCGAGTAACGCATCATGTGCGGCACGACGCTCGTCAAGCAGACGCGTATGCGCTTCGACCTTTTCGCGGTGCGCTTCGTGTTCGCTGGCAAGCTGCTGCGTCTGCGCACCCAGTGCCTCTACGTTCGCGGCAGTTTTTTCGGCGCGCAACGCCTCCAGGCGGCGCGCGCTTTCCAGTGCCTGCTTGTCCAGAAAGTCCAGACGCGTGCGCTCGACTTCGGCCGCCTGTGAAGCCTCGGCGGATGCCTTGGCATATTCGTCCCATTGCGCCTGCCATTGCGCCAGCTGCGCCTCTGCATTGCGCATGGTTTCCGCGGTTTTCTCCGCGGCTTCGTTGACGTCCGCCAGTTGCGGCGCGCCGTCAGCCAGTGCCGCGTGCAATGCCTCGATCTGTTGACGGTCAGCCGTCATTTGCTCGCCAAGTTCGGCAAGCGCCTGCTCGTTTTCGGTACGCGCGCGTTGCAAGCGTTCGGCAAGTTCGCGATTGTGCTGAATCTGTTGTTCGACGCGCGCGATTTCGCCACCGATGCGGTAGACCTCGGCCTGCACCGCGTTCAGGTGTTCGCCGGCCGCCTGATGCTGGCCACGATGGGTCTCGATCTTCGCCTCGACCTGGCGCTGTTCGGCAACCAGCGCTTCAATACCGGTTTGTGCGTGTTGCATGGCGGCATGGTGTTCGCTCAATTCGCCGGCGACGGAACGATAGTGCAGACCGCGCAGTTCCGCTTCGCCACGCGCATGGTCTGCCTTGAGCGCTTGCCAGCGCGCAGCCGCTTTGGCCTGGCGACTGAGATGTTCGAGCTGCTTTTCAACTTCTTCGCGAACGTCGTTGAGACGCTCCAGATTCTCGCGCGTGGCCTTGATCCGGCTTTCGGTTTCGCGACGGCGTTCCTTGTATTTTGAAATGCCGGCAGCCTCTTCGAGATGTCCGCGCAACTCATCCGGATGCGCGGAAATGATCTCGGAAATCATTCCCTGTTCGATAATCGAATAACTGCGCGCGCCCAATCCGGTACCCAGAAAAAGATCGGTGATGTCGCGACGCCGACAACGCGATCCGTTCAGGAAATACTGCGACTGACCGTCGCGGCTTGCGGTACGGCGCACCGAAATCTCGTTGTAGTTGGCGTACTCGCCGACGATCGTGCCATCGGAATTGTCGAACACCAGTTCCACCGTCGCGCTGCCCACCGGTTTACGCCCGGTCGAACCGGAAAAGATCACGTCGCTCAACGCATCGCCGCGCAGGCGGCTGGCCGCGCTTTCGCCCATGACCCAGCGAATCGCGTCGATGATGTTCGATTTCCCGCAACCGTTCGGACCAACCACACCGGTCATGTTGGTCGGCAAATGCATGACGGTCGGATCGACAAAGGATTTGAAGCCGGACAGCTTGATCGTGGTCAGTCGCATCGTGGCACGTGGTCCCGGCGATCCCCACAGGAATCGCGTTTCGGAAAAATCGGAAAGAGTTGTTTGCAGCGGAAGGTTCGGCTACGGTGTCGCCCCGCGAACGCGAGTCGGTACCGAATCGGGCTGGCAGCAATTCGGTCGGAACCCATCAAGGAGCCCCGGGCCATGTCTACCGCCCCCGCCAAAACCCTGGAAACGTTTCCGAACCCGCAGCAGGATCGGCAGTATACCATCCGCATGCGCATTCCAGAATTCACCTGTTTGTGCCCGAAAACCGGCCAACCGGACTTCGCGACGCTGCATCTTGAATATGTACCGGCGCAAACCTGCGTGGAGCTGAAATCGCTGAAGCTCTATGTCTGGAGCTATCGCGATGAAGGTGCCTTTCATGAAGCGGTAACCAACCAGATACTCGACGATCTGGTCGCCGCGACGGCACCTCATTTCATGCGCCTGAACGCGGAATTCGGCGTGCGCGGCGGGATTTACACCACCGTGGTTGCCGAGCACCGCGCAGCAGGCTGGCAACCGCCTGTCCGAGTCGAATTGCCTTAGGGACCCTCTGATTAATCCTGTGCAGGTGGCATGACACCCAGAAAGTTCGCAACTCGTGCTGCGTGGCGCAGTGCACGCTGGTTGCCTGGACAAGCCGCGCGGCGCGGGGTGCGGGCTTTCTGGGCGTCACCCTCATGTCTAAAATCAACAGGTTGGGCCCGTTCTGTCTGTCCGCAATACTGCGTTGCACTGTCTTGACACGCAACCAGCCTGCCTGCGCCAGTGCGCCTTGTCTTGCGAACAGACAGAGCGGCTGACACCTGCGCAGGGTTAATCAGAGGGTCCTTAGCCTTTCGTTGCTGCCGGCACCCCAGCTGCCTGCGGTTCCTGAGCCGGAGGCGCAGGTTTCTGCGTCGCCTGCGGCGTCGCGGGTGCTACGCCTTGCGCATATTCCACCTTGGCCTGTTCGCGCAATTTTGCCAGGCGCTGCTGTCCGATTTTTCCCTGCATGCTGCGCAGGATGCCTTGCTTGACCTGGTCGAACGGCGGCGGTATGAACGGGTTGGAAATATCCAGATGCACCACGTGCCAGCCGAATTGGGTTTTGACCGGAACCTTGGTTGTTTCGCCGTTTTTGAGCCCCATCAGGGCCTTACCCAGTGCTTCAGGCACCTGATCCAGACGTACCCTGGTGTAAGCCTTGGCTTGTTTGGCCTTGTCTCGCCAGGCGTCGAAGACTTTCGGGAACGGTTGCCCGGAAAGGATATCGCCCTCGGCCTTGATGGCGTCGTCCTGATTCGCAAACAACAACTGGCTGAAATCGTAGGTGCGCTTGCCACTGCGCACGACTTCTGAATCGTATTCGGCCTTGAGTACGCTGTCGCTGATCGGCGTCTGTTGCCCGAGTTGCGCAAATGTGGCATCGGCCACACCCTGCAGGCGCGCGGCTTCGACTTGAGCCAGGAATTTCGGATCGGAGTAGAAATTCTGGCGTTGCGCCTCCTGCGCCATCAATACGAAATCAGTCACCAATTTGAGTACGTGGTCGCGCTGTTCGGGCTTGTCCAGATCCAGATGTTGCGATTGCGCGAAGGCATCGAGCAGGCTTTGGGGCACGGCCGTGCCGTTCACCGTTTCAGCCACCGCAGTCGTCGCTGGCAACTGGATCGGTCGCGTATCGACCGAGTCGTTTTTTTGCGAGCACGCGCCAAGCGCGAGGATCAGCAAGGGAAGCAGGAACTTGCGCATATCAATCCTTGTTCAATTCTTCGGGTGCGCGAGCGTCGAGCGCCAGCGCATGGATATCGGTTTGCATCATGTCGCCCAGTGCCGCGTAGATTCGCCTGTGCCGCGCCAAAAGCGGATGGCCGGAAAATTCCGCCGCCACGAGGCGAACGCGGAAATGTCCGCGACCATCACGAGCGCCGGCGTGGCCGACGTGCTTGTGGCCTTCATCCTCAATGACAAGCTCGCTGGGCGCCAGTTCCGCCATCAGACGCGAACGCATGCGTTCAATGCGTTCGCTCACGGCAAAACCTGGCGAAACGGGCGCACATCGACTTCGCGGTAAACTCCCGCAGCAACATACGGATCGGCATCCGCCCAGGATCGCGCCGCCTCCAGATCGACAAACTCCGCGACGATCAGACTGCCGCTGAATCCGGCCGGACCGGGATCGGCGGCATCGATAGCCGGAAACGGTCCGGCAAGAAGCAACCGCGCGTCGTCGCGCAACTGCTGCAGGCGTTGCAAATGTGCCGGACGGGCCGCCTGGCGACGTTGCAGACTATCGCTATTGTCGGATGCGTAAATCGCGTACCACACGGCGGCTCCATGGACTCAAGTGCAATCGCCAATGATAATGCAAGCCGATTCCCTGCGCTGCCGTCTTGGCGATGCCTGCCCGGCATGTTAGCTTGCGCGCCCATGCTCGAAACGCTCTTCGTCAAGGATTTTGCCATCGTCGGCGAGGCCGAAATCGGCTTCGGCGCCGGCTTGACCGTGGTCACCGGTGAAACCGGCGCAGGCAAATCGTTGATGGTCGATGCACTGCTTTTGCTAGCCGGCGACCGCGCCGATTCCGGCGTGGTACGCCATGGCTGCGAGCGCGCCGAACTCATTGCGGCATTCTCATTGACGGACGCACCAGGGGCGATGGCCTGGTTGCGTACCGAAGAGTGCGACGATGGCGCAATCTGCCAGTTGCGCCGGGTCATTCGCAGCGAGGGCGGTTCGCGTGCCTGGATCAACGGGCGCCCGGCCACTCTCGCGCAACTGCAATCGCTCGGCAATTTGTTGATCGAGATTCACGGACAACACGAACATCAAGCGCTGCTGGACAAGAGCCGTCAACTCGACCTGCTCGACACATTCGGCAACCATATGGACCTGCGCGGAGCCGTCGTCGCCGCCGCCAGGCGTTGCCGAGAAATCGACACGCAGATTCTCGCCCTCAGCGGCGGTCACGATCACACGGATCGTATCGAACTGCTCGAACACCAACTCGACGAGCTGGATCGTCATGCCCTGTCAACGGATGAACTCGACGCGCTGGACGAAACCCACAAGCGCCTGGCCAATGCCGGGCAGCTTTTGCAGGGCAGCGGCGCCCTGGTGGAACTGCTCGACGGCGACAGCGAATTCGCGGCGCTGCGCGCGCTGGGTCGGGCGCAAAACGAACTGGTTCGGCTTGCCGATCTGGATCCGCAACTCGCTGCCGCGCGCGACTTGCTCGACTCGGCCGCGATCCAACTCGATGAAGCCAACGATGCGATCGGGCGCTACCGCGATTCGCTGGAACTGGATCCCGAACAACTGACCGAAATCGAGGCACAGTTGGCCAAATTGCATGAACTCAGCCGCAAACACCGAGTCCCCACCGCCGAGTTGAAAAGCCATGCAGAAACCCTGCGCGGCGAGTTGGAGAATTTGCGTGGTGCCGGCGAACGGCTGAGGACACTGGAACGCGAACGCGCGCAGGCGCTGGAAACCTGTTCTGCCGCCACCAGGCAACTGAGCGCGGCGCGCGTCACGGCCGCAAAACGACTGGGCCGCGACGTCAGTGCCCTGATGGACGAACTCGGCATGGCCGGCGGTCGGTTCGAGGTGCAAATCGAGAAAATCGAAAACCCGTCGGCCGATCCGCAAGGTGCCGAGCGCGTTGAATTCCTGGTCAGCGCCAATCCCGGTCAGCCCGCGCGGCCGTTGCGCAAAGTGGCTTCGGGTGGTGAGCTGTCACGTATCAGTCTGGCGATCGAGGTCGCGGCGCTCGGCTCGGACGCAACCGCCACCATGGTTTTTGACGAAGTCGATTCAGGCATCGGCGGCGCAATCGCAGAGGTTGTAGGCCAGAAGCTGCGCCGCCTGGGAGAAACGCGCCAGGTGCTTTGCGTCACTCATCTGCCGCAAGTCGCCGCACAAGGTCACGCGCATCTGTGCGTCGCAAAATCCACGCACGGACACGACACGCAAATCAGTATCGATACATTGAACGAAACGGCGCGCCGCGACGAAATTGCGCGCATGCTCGGCGGCGTGGAAATCACGCGCGAGACCCTGGCCCACGCGAAGCAGATGTTGGCGAAAGTGGATTGAGCCGCAACTGCGAAAATCACAACGAACCTTCGCCATTCGTGCGAGATGCTTTTCAACAGCCGAAGCTGCGGTCAAGACGGAATCCGGTTTTTTTGTTTAGTCCTGCTGCGCGCGACTCATCGGCAAGAACTGGATTGTTGCCTGCGCAGGAATGACAGGCTTTTGATTTTCCGATTCCCCAATCCCGGCCCGGCGACTGCCCTACCCGCCCTTCTTCTTCGCACGCACGTACAAGACCAAACTGTGATCCTCGATCTGATAACCGTGCCTGGCGGCGATTTCGTGTTGAAGGCGTTCGATTTCGTCGTTGGTGAACTCGATCACCTTGCCGGTATCGACATCGACCATGTGATCGTGATGCTTGCCGCGATCGATCTCGTAAACCGCCTGGCCACCTTCAAAATTGTGCTTGAGCACCAGGCCGGCAGCCTCGAACTGGGTCAATACGCGATAGACCGTTGCCAATCCGATATCGTCATGATGGTCCAGAAGGCGCCGATAAATGTCCTCTGCGGTCAAATGCTTGCCGTCGGAAGCCGCAAGGATTTCCAGAATACGCATTCGCGGATGCGTAACCTTGAGCCCAACCTTGCGTAAATCCTGGGTTTCCATGTTCGGCGACCTCTGCTGCTGCGGTACACGCGCTAACGCGCGCTAAAGCTTCGCTAGTGTATCATCGGCCGCTTTCCGCCCGACGGTAACACGCATGTTCAAGGTACTTCGTCTGTCCACCATCGCGCTGTGCGGCTTCGCCGCAGTCGCCTGCAGTCCGATCTACAAGCTCGATATCCAGCAAGGCAATCTGTTCGGCAAGAATCTGGTCGATACACTCAAGCCCGGCATGACCAAGCACCAAGTGACTCTGGTGATGGGATCGCCTTCGATCATCAGTCCCTTCAATCAGGATCGCTGGGATTATGTATCTTCCCTGCGCCGCGGCAACGGCCACATGGAAACCAAGGATCTGACCTTGTATTTCAAGGACGATGCGCTCGCGCGCATCGAAGGCGACTATTTCGCCGAAGATCCGAAGGCATTGCTCAAGGAAGCCACCAAGTACAAGCGACAGTATCCGGACGACAAGCGACCGGACGACAAGAAAAAGGATCAGGGCTGAACCTTGGCGCGTTGACGACGCGCTTGTTTCGGGTCGATCTGCAAGGGACGGCACAATTCAATTCGATCGCCATCGTGCAAACGCGTTTCGGCTCCAACCTTGCGGCCGAAGATGGCGATTGACGCAGGCGTGAACGAGTCGGGTAAATCGTTCCTGATTCCGCTTGCCCGGATTGCCTCTTCGATCGTGGCACCAACAGCAACTTCCGCCTGCCGTTCGATCTGAGTGTGCAAATCGGCGTAAGCCACACTGATGCGAATCCGCTCAGGCATAAATGCGCGCCGCCTCGGCGCAGAATTCGTCAACCATGCGATCGGCGAGTTTCTGAAAACCGGACCGCATCAGCGGGGCAACCAATTTTCCGGAGTATTCAAAATCCAGCTCCAAAGCAATCTTGCATCCGCGCTCACCCAGCGCGAGAAAATGCCATGTACCGGAAAGCTGACGAAATGGACCATCGACCAGTTGCAGCTCAATCCGGCCCGGCGAGTTGAGCGTATTTCGTGTGGTGAAGCTCTGGTTCATGCCTGCGATGCGCAATTCCAGACGGGCGGTCAATGTATCGTCTTGCCGACCAATCAGCTGCGCGCCGGTGCACCAGGAAAATCGACGCGGATACGCTTCGACATCGTTGACCAGATCGAACATTTGCTGCGCGCTGTAGGCGACGATGGCGCTGCGTCGAATTTCAATCACGGGTGATTTCCACAGCCAATAGGCTATTCTGCAGTTCCGGTAAACGTACGAAACATTCTACATCGGCAATGAACAAGCCCAAGGACAAGAACAAGCAGGCCGGCTCGACCATTGCGCTGAACAAGCGCGCCCGGCACGAATATCACATCGACGAGCGCTTCGAGGCCGGCTTGTCGCTGCAAGGCTGGGAAGTCAAGAGCCTGCGTGCCGGACGCATCAATTTTGGCGACAGCTACGCCACCGTAAAGAACGGTGAGTTGTTTCTGTTCGGCGCATCAATCCCGCCTCTGATCTCCGCATCCACGCATGTCGTTGCCGACGACCGCCGCACCCGAAAACTGCTGCTGCATCGTGCGGAAATCGACAAG
Organism: uncultured Pseudomonadota bacterium; assembly: GCA_963711075.1. Classification (GTDB taxonomy): domain Bacteria; phylum Pseudomonadota; class Gammaproteobacteria; order Xanthomonadales; family Rhodanobacteraceae; genus Rudaea. The sequence continues at coordinate 514,652 of CAVQCW010000005.1, forward strand.
CTCATCGGCGCCGTCGAACGCAAGGGATACACGGTCATACCGACCGCGATGTACTGGAAGCACAATCGCGTCAAGGTCGAAATCGGTCTGGCCAAAGGCAAGCAGGACCACGACAAACGCGCGGCTGAAAAAGAACGCGACTGGAACCGCGAAAAGCAGCAGACCATGCGGGCAAAAAACCGGCTGGGGTAGTTGCCGCCGTGCTCAGCCGCCGAAGCCATCGGCGAAGATCAGATCGTTGGCGAACTCGAACGCACCGATGTCGACGACACCGTTGTAGATGCGCGGGACCTCCGGCGCATAGTCGCGCTGATCGCTGGTCAGCGGATTGCCGGCGCCGTCCACGGCGAGCGCATTCGTACCGCTGTCGCGCAGCGGACTGGCCGGCGCGAAGCGTACCGTGTGCGTCGGGCCGCCGTAGTTTCCCAGACCGACAAATTGCGCGGACTGGCCGACGATATTGCCCTGCGAACCGTCGATCAGCCCGCCGGCGTGCGCGGCGTCCTCGACCAGGGTCGACGTGCCGTCCAGGACCGCGCCGCTGCCGTTGACGATATCGCCGCCGGCCTGGCCGGTTCCGGAGTTGCCGAACGCCGAATTGTTGAGCAGCACTTCCGCCGCCGTCGTGTGCTCGTTGTAGAGCCCCCCGCCCGATCCGGCGCCGTTGCCGTACACCGTGGAGTCGTACACTTTCAGCACGACGCCGTTGCCGAATCCGTTCGTCGCCGCATTGAAAATGCCGCCGCCCTGGCTCGGCGAACTCGCGCCGGACACGCTGTTGTTCGCCACCGTCGAATTGATCACATCGGCACCGGCGATGTTGTAGATGCCGCCGCCTTGAAACGTCGCGTCATTGCCGCTGACGGTCGAGCGCTGCAGGTCCAGCGTACCCTCGGCGAAAATGCCGCCGCCCTGCCCGCCGAGGCCGGCGGGGTTCGGATTGAAGTTCGTACGTTGCGCGTTCGCCAGGGCGTGGTTGCCGGCAAACGTCGAATCGGTGATGTGGATGGTCACGCCATTGTTGACCGCCAGGGCGCCGCCGAGGCCGGGATCGCTGCCTGCGGCAGTCGAGCCGGCGGTATTGCCGGTCATGGTCACGTGATCCAGCGATATCGCGCCGGACTGCGCATACAGGCCGCCGCCGAACGACAGGAACGAACCGCCGGACGCCTTGATCGCCTGGTTGTTCTCGAACGTGCTGCTGGTTACGTGCAGGTCGTAGCTGGCATCGATCGCGCCGCCGGCGTAATCCGACCGGTTGTCGTGCAAGTCCACGTGATCCAGCATCACGGCATGTCCGCAGCAATTGAAGATCGCGCCGCCCGCCGATCCGCTCGGCGCCAGCCCGTGCGCGAGCGTCAGATTGGACAGGTTCAGCGTCGCATTGCTCGTGGTCAATCCATTGAATATGCGCACGGCATTGCCGCCGCTGATGGTGAGCTGATCCGTTCCCGGACCGACCACCTTCACGCTCACCGTCGACGGTAACGCACTGGCCAGCATGATGGTCACCGGCGTGCTCAACGCGAAATGTATCTCGGGAGGTGACTGCGATCCGCTGGCCGTACAATTTCCCGTCGGCGTGTCGCCGTCGATCAGGTTGAAGGCGTCGCGCAGGGTGCACACGCCGCTGCCGGTACCGTCTCCGGCGTCGTTGACAGTGATGGTGCCTGCCGTCACCACCGCGCCGGCATTCGACGGCAACAATCCGAGGCCGCCAGCGATCAGCAACATGGCCAGGCGCAATCCGTCCGAAATCTTGAGCGCGGAAAGCCCTCTGTACATCACCCACCTCCATCGGCCGCAACGAGTCGGAATCGGTGGCGCGTTAGACGCCACCGAATAAGCCACGTCACCGTGACCGGACCGAGTGTCGTCATTGCCTGCTTTCGCGTCAACCGCGGCGGCGTCTTGCTTGAAGTACATCAGCGCGCCCACATATACTGCCATGACGTTTTCGCTTCCGGGGGCGATCGGCTTCGACGGGGGTCACGAAATCGTCTGGTGCATGCCGAGGGGGTAGCTTTCCTCGTTAATCCAGCTGCAAAACTTTAGTTGCCAACGACGACAACTACGCTCTAGCCGCTTAAGGCTGAGTCCCGAACCCACTTGTGCTTGTGCTCGTGGATGTAGGGTCACTATCACAAGATCGCCAATGATCGCTGCCTGTCGATCCTCGGCTAACTCCTAACCGGCTGGTCCCGAGGTGCGCTTTGCGCGTCGTGTTGCCTCGGGACGAGATCAAACGGCGCGCTATGCATGTAGATCCGGGGACGTAGGACTTTCGGACGCGGGTTCGATTCCCGCCGCCTCCACCAAACAAAACAGGCCCCTCGTGGGCCTTTTTTGTTTTCTGGCGCAAAAGACGACTCGCGAAAATGGGAACTGAATCCCGATATGGCTGGGCATACGAAGGTAGCCTGAGCCGCACATTTGACGATAATGGTCTCACGCAACCGGGGGCATGACTATGCGACGGCTCATCGTGTTATCGATGTGGGTGTCTGCAACTGCGTTCTGCACAATCGCCAACGCAAACGAAGTCACCATGCAGAACGATTCGCTGACCAACAATTCCCAAGGCACAATCGAGCCTGGATTCGCCTCTGGCGAGGCCGCGGCGAGTTGGCTCACTTCCACCTGCACCGGCAACATCGTCGCACTCGATGTGCTCTGGCGTTCGCTCTTCGGAGGTGCGCCGCAATCCGTGGAGCAGGCAATCCTGGTCTATGATGCGGGCACGTTTCCTGCGCCCGGAGCCAAACTGTTGGAGCTTGACGGTCCACAAATGACCGACGGCGTGATCAACGAATATCGCTACCTGGACGAACAGCAAACCATTCCGATCAGTGTTCCGGTTGTGCAGAACCAGACTTATGTCGTCGCGTTTGTCTTCGAAAATCCGCCCGACCAATCGGTGGGTCCAAGCGTGGTCGCGGATACTGGCTGCCAGGCGGGCAAGAACGCCTTGTTCGGCGACATCGGATTGGGTCCGGACTGGTACTCATCCTGTAGCCTGGGCGTTTCCGGAGATTGGGTGATTCGTGCCGTCGTGGATTGCCAGGACGTTGCGACAAACGCCGACGTGGCTATCACGATGGGAACCATGCCGGACTTGTATACGGCCGGGGCCCCCCAGACCTACACGATCGCGCTCGACAATGCGGGTCCCGGGGCCGCAGCGAATACCAGTGTCGTCGACATATTCCCTGCAACCTACACAAATGTTTCCTGGGTTTGCACGGCGACGGATGGTGCAAGTTGCAGTTCCGGTGCCAGCGGCAGCGGCAACATAATCGGCTCGGTAAATCTGCCCCTGGGTGGCCATGTCAGCTTTGCAGTGAGCGGAGATATCGCCAATGCTGCGACAGGCATCATCACGAACTCGGCCACGGCAGTCGTCGGCAGTCCGGCGACCGATCCGAACAACACGAACAACACAGCGACATCGACTACTGCACCGCTGTCGGATCGCATTTTCGCCGACGATTTCGAGTAGCCAAACGCCTTTGCGTGCGTCGACAAACCGGGCAATTCAGGCGATCGCGGATCGTCCGCAACCAACGCACCATTCGATCGAACAAGGCGTCGCGGAGCCAGCGGAGCCGGTGCTTGTCCCACTTGCGTTCACGTAGCCGGAATTTGAACCGGAACTAGTGTAGTGCGTCACTAGAAGGTGGCGTCAAACCCGTCGCCGAACAGATGGTCGTATTGAACCGGTATCAGCGACAATTCACCGTCACAGGAAACGTCGCCGGGAACACTGGTCGCGCTCAACACGGCCACGGAACCGTTGGCATCGGAGAACAGTTGGTAGTTCGCCGAGGTAATGGGCAATGCGGGGTCGGTCAGACCGTAGACCAGCACATTCAGGCTATCGCCAAGCGACGAGCCGCCAAGACTGCTGCAATTGGACATCACCGCCGGGTAGACGACGAAAGCCCAAACGCCATTGATCGACTGAAAACTCAGCGCATCAACGTCGGTGCCCGCTGCATACAAGCGATTATCTAGGTTGATGTACAAGCCAAGATAAGGAACATCTTCGGGCAACTGTGGCAACGATCTTGCCTGGGCGCTGAAAATGATCGCGAAAGACGACAAGGCACCCAGACAACTGAGCCAGAATTTCCGGCGCGTACAAGGGAAAACAATCAACTGCATAGGGGACAACTCCACGGACCAGCGCTCAATTTTGCGGAACAACGCCTTGCCGAAGCCCATGTGGAACTGCCACGAAGCGACGCTCAGACGCACGAAATGAATCCATCACTCGGCACCCGGTGCGATGCGGTCGTATCCGTGTATTCAGCCCCCGAGGCATCCCACCGGCGTCAAATCCGGAAAAAACAGCCCTGACCACCCGCAACGAAAACAAAGCCAAGCGTGCGCAAGCGCGGCGATTATCCGGTATCGAACATTTGCAGAAGATTTGAATTTTGTTAGGCGCTCGCTATTTGTAGCCGCCGTCACAGGCGCCGATCCGCGCACCTTTTCTTTCGCGGCGCATCGAATCGGATCGGACAGCTTTGCTGCCTGTGCGGCATCCGCTGCAAAAAAGTTGACGAAACTCGCCGCTTCCTCTACTCTCCCGCGCCTCTCTTGGGGCCATAGCTCAGCTGGGAGAGCGCTACAATGGCATTGTAGAGGTCATCGGTTCGATCCCGATTGGCTCCACCATCGTTTCTGCAGTTCGCTTGTCGTCCTGGCGCATGGGTTTTTCGCGTCCCCATCGTCTAGAGGCCCAGGACATCGCCCTTTCACGGCGGTAACAGGGGTTCGAATCCCCTTGGGGACGCCACCAAGTAGTCGACAAGGCCAGCCTTCGCGCTGGCCTTGTCTTTTTTTGCTCGGGCACTGCGACTTGATGAAGTTTCGGGCAACCGAGCGTGGCTGCGAAGCGGCGCCGCAAGTGACTGGCGCACGGCTTGACCAGACCAAAAGCCCGTTTCCACGTGGCTGACGATGTCAATGCAAGATGTCGTCGAGTGCACGCATGGACCGTTCCGACTTTCCTTCGCAGTTTGCTGGATCACCACGCGAAAGCGGCTGATGGTATACCCTCATTCGCGAATTAAAAATCACCCAGTTTTTTTAGCCAAGCTTTGTATATGTCTTCGTATCATTATGATTTATATACCTTATTATTTTACTAAACAGCTATTCTCAATTTACCTGTAAGAATTGGCAGTTGATCTGGAAATACCAGACGCGCAAGTAGTACTCCCGAACCAGAAGACAGGCAGAACGCAAACTCTTTTCTCTTGCCCGGGCCGGGCACGCGATCATTCGAGCCATTGACTGAACGCCGCCAAGCCCAATTTCTGGCGCTTTTTGTCGAACACGACAGGAGGACACCATGCAAGCGTATCCGGCATTTTCAAGATTCCTGGACGGTGTGGAAATCACCTCGACAGAAGTACGTTATCGCTGTCGACTGCTGCTTTCGATCATCGCAATGACCGTTGCCGCGTTGGCAGTTGCAATTCCGGCAAACGCAGCACCGGTCACCGTTCCCAATGGCGGCTTTTCCGACCCGGCAAACAGCGGTTCGATTGGGGGAGGACTCATCGGCGGTTCTGGCTCTGCTGCCATCGGCAGCGGCCCATGGCATGGGACCTATGACGGAGTAGCAGGCATTCTGGCGCCGCCAACCCTGCGGATTGATGCCGGAGGCGCAACCATAAGCGGCCTGGCCGGAATCAATGTTCTGGGTATTGCTGACAATTCCGGCTATTTCGGCCAGGCATTGAGTTCCTCATATGCGCCCGAACGGCACTACGTGCTTGCGGCAGAAGTCGATGCCGGGGTGCCACTCAATGTTGGTCTGCTCAACACCGGCAATGCCGGGTTGGCTTTGACCACAGGCGAGACCACTCTGGCTTCGACCAGCAATGCGCCGGACAACATTGTTTCTCTGGCACTGCTGAATGGCACAACGTACCGCCTGACGCTCACCTATGACACCGGCGCGTCGGCCAGTGGAAACATTGGTGTGCAGTTGTTCGCGGCACCGCAAGACCTGACTACCACCAATTTGCTCAGTTCCGTCACGTTCCACAACGTTACGCTGAGCTCCAGTTCGCTCACTCCGATAGCAGCAGCGGTCGGCTCGGCGGGCGGGACCCCTCAAGGAGCGACGGTTGAAACGGCCTTTGCTGCACCATTTGTCGTATCCGTTGTTGATTCAGAGGGCGATCCGGTGCCAAATGCGAGCGTGACATTCATCGCGCCCTCAAGCGGTGCCAGCGCAGCACTCTCCGCCACGACCGCCGTCACGGACGCCAACGGACGGGCGCAAGTTACCGGTGTGGCAAACGACATCGCAGGCGCTTACACAATCACGGCAACGGTCGATGGCGTCGGCACCCCCGCCGTTTTCCAGCTCACGAATATCGCCGGTACCGCAAGCAGCGTTGCTGCGGCCAGCGGCACTCCGCAAAGCGCGACGGTCGCAACGGCATTTTCCGCTCCGCTGGGCGTTACGGTGCTGGATGCCGACAACAACCCGGTCAGCGGGATCACCGTGACATTCGCTGCCCCCAGCGCAGGCGCCAGCGCCACATTCCCGTCCGGATCGACCGCCAACACGGATGGTGCGGGTCACGCCCAGGTGGATGTCGTCGCCAATACCGTAGCTGGCGACTATACGATAACTGCAAACGTGAACGGCGCAGGTACCGGCGCGAGCTTCGCATTGACCAATGTTGCGGGAGCGGGCTATCTGGCGGTCCCGGCCAGCGGCACGCCACAGAGTGCAATGGTCTCCACGCCATTCGATTCGCCATTGGTCGTGACCATCACGGACGCTTACGGCAATCCCGTCAGCGGCGCGTCGGTGACGTTCACGGTAGATCCGAATTCGGACACCGGTGCCGGCGCGGCCTTCCCACCTGATCTGGGCACGGTTACCGTTGTCACGGACGACAATGGTCATGCACAGGTCCAGGCTACCGCCAACGAGTACGCCGGTTCCTATCAGATCACCGCCACCGGCATTGGTCTGGCAACAGTGGCGGTCTTCAACCTGACCAATACCGCCGGCATCGCACCGATCGGCGAACCGACAAGCGGAAGCGGACAAGGTGCGAACGTCGACGCCGCGTTCCAGTGCATGCTGCAACTCAAAGTGACCAGCGACGGCTCGACTCCGATGTCGGGGGTGAGCATCGACTTCGTCGCCCCGGGTTCGGGTCCATCGGCGATGCTATCGAACGGCATCGACAATGGAACGACGGTGACCCAAACAACGGACGTCAACGGCATGGTCGCAGTCGTGGCGACAGCCAACGAAATCGCAGGCAAGTACACGGTCGCTGCTGGTGTAACAGGTTCCGGATCGGCGCTCGCCGACTACGAACTGACGAATTTCCCCGCTGGCGAAAGGCTCTTCCAAAGCGGTTTCGAAATCACGCCGAGCCTGTGTTCAGGGCCGTAAAACAAGTGCGAACCGAATCGCGCCAGCTTGTCTGGCGCGATTCGCATTTCCACTGCAGACGTGCTGGCCATAACCGCACGAACCAGCAAAAGCACAGACATCAGACACGGGCGAGCATCGCAGCGACGATGGGCATCACCTTGGCCGTCGCGGTTTCGAGGTGAGCGAAAATCTCCTCGATACTGATGCCGGCAACTCCGCCGCAGCCAGCCGCCCAGTTGGCAACGAGTGCCAGACACGCGTATTCAAGGTTCAACTCACGTGCGAGCGCCGCTTCCGGCATGCCGGTCATGCCCACCAGATCGCAACCGTCGCGACGCATGCGAGCGATTTCGGCGCGGGTTTCCAGGCGCGGACCCTGAGTCGCACCGTAGCAACCGCCATCCACCATGGCGATGCCGACTTTCGCAGAAGCAGCCATCAGCGATCGACGCAGGCCCGCACCGTACGGATCGGTGAAGTCCACATGTTCCACTTTTGCGCCATCTACGTCGCAGAAACTGTCCATGCGCCCGTGGGTGTAGTCGATGATTTGATCCGGCACGGCAATGACGCCCGGCGCCATGTCGTCGCGAATGCCGCCAACGGCATTGACGCCGATCACCTGCCGCGCGCCGACGTCGTGTAACGCCCAGACATTGGCGCGATAGTTGACGCGGTGGGGAGCGATCGTGTGGTCTTCACCGTGGCGGGCCAGAAACGCGATATGCGCGCCATCGAGTTCGCCGATCGTCAGGACGCTGGAAGGGGGTCCGAATGGCGTCTTGACACTTTTCTTTTCAACATTGCGCAGCGATGGCAACTTGTACAAACCGCTGCCGCCAATGATGGCCAAATCCAGACTCATGGCACCCTCAGATTGCGTAAATGCCGGGCAGATTTCGACCCTGCTCGTAATAATCCATGCCGAAACCGAACACATAACGATCCGGTACTTCAACGCCGACGAAATCCGCGCGAATACCCGGCAGTGTGCGCCCGTGGCGCTTTTCGCAAAGCGCTGCAATCAACACCCTTTCGGCACCCTGCTCCACGCAATAGTCGCGAATTGCACTCAGGGTGTGGCCTTCATCGAGGATATCGTCAACCAGAATCACGGTGCGTCCCTTCATGCTGACGCGAGGTTTCTTGATCCAGCGCAACTCATGTCCTCTGGTTCCGCTGCGATAACGAGTGGCATGCGCGTAGTCGAATTCGAGATCATGCGCGATGGCCAAGGCCAGACCGGCGGCAAAGATGAGGGCCCCATTCATGACTGGCACAAACAGGGGAATCTCGTTGCCGAGCGCTTGATCGATCTCGCCGGCCATGCGCCGAATTGCGCTGTCGAGGGTGGGCCGGTCGCAAATCAGTTCGGCAGACCTGAGGGCGTCAGCAAGCTTTGGTCGGGTCATCGGGACGGATTTCTCAAGTAGCGGACCGGTGTGCATCGAGCGCAGTGACGCGCGAAATGAAACGATCGCGTTGTGGATTGTCGACAATTTGCTGCCACGTCGACGCCACTTTGCCGCACAAGGATTCAATTCGCGCCGGATCGCACCCCGGCGCATCATGTTGAGCAATCAATGCCTCGGCAACCGCACCTGGCTGAGCAGACCAGCACCAGATCGCAGCCGGCACGTCGGTGCGCGCGAACGCGCCCGCCACATCCGCCGACGCTGGTTGCCGCCGCCATGCTGATGTCGTCGCTGAACACGACACCGCGAAATCCCAACTCCCCGCGCAGGATGTCCTGAATCCATATGCGCGAATAGCCCGCCGGCTTCGCATCGATCGGCGGGATAGATGACGTGTCCCATCATCACCGCCTCGGCACCGGCCTCGATGCGCGTCGGCAAACGGGATCAGGTCGCAGCGGCGAATCTCGTCGAGGCTGCGCGGTCGATAGCGTGCTCCACGTGGGTATCTTCCAGCACCGAGCCGTGCCCGGGAAAATGCTTGATGCGTCGCCGCCATGCCGGCCAGACGCATGCCGCGCAAGTACGCCAGTCCCAGCTCGCCGATACCACCGCTGGATCGGCATCGAGGGCGCGATCGGCGACGATCCGGTTGATGCGCTTCAGATCGAGCACCGGCGCAAAGCTCAGATCGATATCGATCGCGCGCATTTCGCGTGGCCATCACCCAGGCGTGCTCTTCGGCCAGCGCCAGCGCCATCTTCCGGGTCGCGGGCATAGCATTCACCGATGGCGCGCAAGCGCCGGCAGGCGCGTAAATCCGTCGATGGAAACGCTGCACCGGGCCGCCTTCCTGATCGACGCAGACGAGAAAAGGATCGGGCCGCAACTTCACGCACCTGGGCGATCAGTTCACTGACCTGTTCGCGCGAGGTGAAATTGCGCTTGAATAGAATGACTCCACTGACGCCAGGCGCTTGCAGCCAGTCACATTCCTCAGCGTCGAGTTCCGTACTCTTTATGCCAATGATCAGCATGGATATCGCTTGTTGGTCGGGTCAACGCCGCTGAACCCGGAGCGGCCGCGCATTGTATCAATCCGCGGCTTCAGCCGCGCTCGAACAGGGCAACGGACTCGACGTGAGCGGTATGCGGAAACATGTCCATTACACCGGCAGCGCGCAATACAAACCCGTGATTACCGACCAGCGCGCCTGCGTCGCGCGCGAGGGAACCGGGATGGCAGGAAACATACACGACGCGCCTCACATCATCTCCGGGCAGATACTCAAGCACGGCCGCGGCGCCACTGCGTGGCGGATCGAGCAACAACAAGTCGATAGGATTCCCGCGCCCACGCTGTAGTGCGTTGATCTGCAGCCAGATCGGCGGCGAAAAACTTCGCATTTTCAACGCTGTTGCGTTGCGCATTTTCGCCAGCTCGACGCACCAGGCCAGCCTCGCCTTCCACGCCGACAACATTGCCGGCGCGACGCGCCAACGGCAATGTGAAATTACCGAGGCCGCAAAAAAGGTCCAACACACGATCCGTCGGGCGCGGATCGAGCAAGCCGAGCACGTGGTCGATCATGCGCCGATTCATGCCCGCATTGACCTGAATGAAATCCAGCGGTCGGAAAGCCAGTTCGAGTTCGTAGGCAGGCAGACGAAAACTCAAGTGTGCATCGGCAGGCCACAACGCAGCCACACTGTCGATACCACCCGGCTGCAGGTAGATTCCCAGCGAATGCGTCTTGCCAAACTCGATGAGGGCGCTTGTATCGTGCGGCGAAAGCGGTCGCAGATGTCGAAAGATCAAAGCGACCAGATCATCGCCGGCGGCAATTTCGATCTGCGGAATATCGCGTTTCGCTGCAAGCGATTCAATCAGCGCGGCAACCGCACCGATGCGTTCGCCAACCGCCGGATGCAGCACGTCGCAGTGCTTGATATCGGCTACATAGCGCCCGTTGATTTCGCGAAAACCAACCAGGACGCGATCTTTCTTGTCGACGAATTTGACACTCAGCCGCGCCTTGCGCCGGTATCCCCAGGGCGCGTCGCTCAACGGTGGCAACACGCTTTCCGGTGTGACTTTGCCGATCCGTTCGAGGTTTTCCAACAGCGTGCGCTGTTTTGCGGCGATCTGCGCGGCGTTGTCGAGATGCTGCAATACGCAACCTGCGCATACACCGAAATGCGCGCAACGCGGTTGCACGCGATGTGGCGACGGCTGCAGCACTTCTTCGATGACGGCTTCGTCGAAATGTCGCTTCTTGCCGGTGTAGCGCAAGCGCACCCGCTCGCCGGCAAGTGCACCGCTGACGAACACAGCCTTGCCGTCGACGTGGGCAACGCCGCGGCCATCGTGTGTCAGATCGGTAATTTCCGCTTCGAGTATGGTCATGCGTAATCGATCCACCCGCGGGCAAGCGCGGCATCAGTCAAAAACCTTGGGGATGTGTCGAAACAGCGCCCGACCTGCGCGATGATAGCAGCCAGCGTGTTGACGGTGGCGCAGTGAGGCAACATGCTTCAATACAATGGCTACCGAAACCCACACCGCGAATGTGCTGATCGCCGACGACGATCCGGTCACCTTGGGGTTTTTCCAGGCCACGTTGCAACAACTCGGTTGTCGCACCGTTGCTGTTTCAAGCGGTTCCGAGGCACTGAGCGCCGCGCGCCGCGGCAGGTTCGATCTGTTCGTTCTGGATCGACGCATGCCGGATATCGGCGGCCATCAGTTGCTCATCAAACTGCGTCGTGAGTCGATCCGCACACCCGCGATTGCCACCAGCGCCGACGTCAACCCCGAAGCAATTCAAGAGCTGACGGATTGCGGCTTTCAGGCAGTCATCGCCAAGCCCTTGTCGTGCGAACAATTGCGGGCGGCGCTACAGCGGTTTCTGCCTGGCATTCCGAATTTCACTGCCACTGGCGGATCGGCACGATCGTTCCTGGACGATGAGTCGGCCCTGGCCGCGAGTGGAGGCAACCGCGACATCATGCAAAAGCTTCGCTGTCTGCTGGTGGCAGAGCTTGAGCAACTGCCGAACGAACTCGAGCGTCACCGCACACACGCCAACAAATCCACACTGCGCGAGTTCCTGCATCGACTGCGGGCGTCGTGCGGGTTTTGTGGCGCGTCCGCACTTGCACGCGCCACGGTTCGATTCGATGACGCCTTGCGCGAATCGCCGCAGGATACCGATTTGGCCTTGACGGACCTGCTGCGCATCTGCGCGCAAACCCTGGACGAGTTGCAACGTCATGGCGCGGCGTTACCCGCAGGCACCTGAATATCCGTCAGCATTCTCCACGCGCGCAGATCGGCACCCTCCAGATGATGGCTGATCACCGCTCGCAGCAAGCGGCGCAGCACAGCCATCTCGCCTGCGGTCGGCTGCTCGTCCCCTGCCAGCGCGAGCAACGCACTGCCGGGTATTTTCAGTCCATCTGCGCGGTTACGCCAGGGTAGCGGCCCGCAATCGAAACTCCACGCATAAGCGCATGCCGGATCGATGCGCTCGCCATTGTCGCCGTTGGTTTCGAGCTGCAATCCGTAACCCAGATGGCCGAGCAGATCGCGTTCAAAGCGGCGCAATGTCCAAGCGCTTGGCTCGCCGTGGGCAAGACGCGCCAATGTCGTGACGTAATCGGAAAACAAGTCCGGATGCGGATCGTGGCGCGTAAGCATTCGCGTGAGCAGTTCATTCAGATACAGCGCACACAAAAGGGCCTCCCCGGCGGGTTTCAGCGGCATGCCAGCCGGCTCGACGGCACTCAAGGTTGCCAAATCTCCGCGCCCGGTCCAACTGAACAACAGCGGCGTCAACGGCTGCAGCAAGGCCCGTGGCGTTCGTGAGCGGGTCCCGCGCACTCCCCGGGCAACAAGCCCGACACGGCCATGCTCGCGCGTGATCACTTCCAGCAGCAACGACGTCTCGCGCCACTCGCGTGCATGCAACACAAAGCCGGGTTGCTGTTCGATGCGCATCGCGGTGCCGCGGCTGCCTAGTCTGAATAACCGAATCGGCGCAACGCGGCTTGGTCGTCGGACCAGTTCTCTCGAACCTTCACCCACAGGCGCAGGTACACGTGCCGATCGAACGCGCGCTCCATCGATTTTCGTGCCGCGGTTCCTATGGCCTTGAGCTGGGCGCCGCCCGCGCCGATCACGATGGCTTTCTGACCTTCGCGCTCGACCCAGATTGCGGCGGAAATTTCGGTGCGCTTTCCGGCATCGCGAAATTCCTCGATTTCCACGGTTGCGGAATAGGGCAACTCCTGCGCCAGCCGCAACATGACTTGTTCGCGAACCATCTCCGCGGCGAGAAAGCGCTCGCTGCGATCGGTCAGCTCGTCCTCACCGAACATCGCGGCCGCCTCGGGCAGGCGCCCAATAATGGCCGCCTCCAGCTGCTTCAATCCATCGCTGCGACTCGCCGAAACCAGAAAGACCTGATCGTAGGATCGCGTTGAGGTTATTTCCGCAACCGATTGCAACAACTTGCTTTTATCCTTGACTACATCGATCTTGTTCAACACCAGAAAGCGTACCGTATCGACTTTGCTCAATGCCTGCCAAACCGCCTCATCCTCGCTCGTCCAACGACCCGCTTCGATCACATGCACGGCAATATCGGCTTCGCCGATCGCCTGGTGGGCAGCGCGATTGAGTTGGCGGTTGATGGCCTTGGCGGCACTTCGATGCAGACCGGGTGTGTCGAGAAACAGGATTTGGCCTTGCGCGCGGGTCAGCACGCCGAGAATACGATGTCGCGTCGTCTGCGGCTTGGGCCCCACAATACTCAAACGCCACCCCAGCAAGGCGTTGAGCAGCGTCGACTTGCCGACGTTCGGGCGCCCGACCAGCGCGGCCGTGCCGCAACGATTCGGCGCGAGTTCCACGTGTTCCGGCGATTCAGGAAGCGCCACGTTCGGATCGCTGCGGAATCTGCGAGATGGCTTCCATCGCTGCCGCCTGTTCGGCTGCCCGACGACTGCTGCCACGTCCTTCGCAACGCAGTTGCAGATCGTCGATCACGCACTGTACGTCGAAGATCTTGGCGTGATCCGCACCGCTTGATCCGGTCAGTTCATAAACCGGCAAGCCACGACCACGCGCTTGCAGCATCTCCTGCAGGCGCGTTTTTGGATCTTTGCCGTCGCCCGGCGACACCCGGGCAAGCGAATCGTCGAACCAGCCGAGTACGACGTTGCGACAATTTTCCCAACCTCCGTCAAGATAGATGGCCGCAACCAGCGCTTCCAGCGCATCGGCGAGAATCGAATCGCGACGGAAACCTCCGCTTTTCAACTCGCCAGGCCCCAGATGCAACTGATCGCCCAACTCGAGTTCACGCGCCAGTTGTGCCAGCGCGGGTTCGCTGACGAGCCGTGAGCGCATACGGGTAAGTTCGCCCTCGTCGGCCCTGGGAAAGCGTTCGTATAACTGTTCGGCGACCAACAAATTCACCAGCGCATCACCGAGAAACTCCATGCGCTCATTGTTGCGCCCCCCGACGCTGCGATGACTCAGCGCCAGTTCGCGTAGCGAAGCATCATGGAAAATATAGGCGAGAATGGGCTGACAAAACGGTTGCAATAAACCAGGTCAGTAACTGTACCGCCGGCGAGATGATCCATCGGTCTTTTCAAAATGCAGCGAGCAAATCAACGTTGTACATGAATGGAATATCCAGGTCGTAAGCCACTTGCAGACTGCGTTGACCGTTGGAAGTGATCAGTGTTGCACTGCTAAGAGGGACGTTGGCTTCGTATTCACATATTGGACATTAAAATTGATGTTCAGCTTGTGCCGGATTTGTTCAATGCCCATGCTTTCGATATTTGGCTCGGTTTCCTGCAGGGACTTCATCGATTTCATCAACCCCATAATATTCGGTATAGGCGGGATCAGATTTCATTGCGGCATAGGCGAAAAAGCCAGCAATACAGAGCATCATCGCAAAGCCGATCATGGTGATGCCTTTTTGCGTTTTTAGCGTGCGCATTGTCGCTCCCTATTTGATCAAGGTGCCGATACGTTTGAAGTCGATACCGCCGTTCCAGTTCATCCAGATCACAAATGCCTTGCCGATCAGGTTGCGTTCGGGAACGAATCCCCAATAGCGACTGTCTTCGCTGTCGTCCCGATTATCCCCCATTGCGAAATAGTGTCCAGCGGGCACCCGCCAGGTACCTTCCTTGCCGGGCAACAAAAGATTGGATTCGAGAATCTTGTGCGTCACCCTGGGCAGCGCTTCATCGTGAATTTCGGCACCCGCCATGCGACGGCCGGAATCGCCGCTGCCGACAAACGGACCGACATCGGTTTGTGCAATCTCCTTGCCGTTTATGTACAGCGTCTTGTTCCTGTAGGTGATCTCGTCGCCGGGCAGGCCGATGACCCGCTTGATGTAATCCTGACCCTGCTTGTTCGGATCATGATCCGGATTCGGGTAGCGGAACACGAACACATCCCCGCGCTGCGGCTCGCCGATGGACACCACCTTGGTTCCCAGCACCGGCAGGCGCAAGCCGTAGCTGAATTTGTTGACGAGGATGAAATCGCCGACCAGAAGCGTCGGCATCATCGATCCGGAAGGAATCTTGAATGGCTCGGCGATGAATGACCTGAACAGCAGCACGATCAGGATTACCGGGAAAAAGGAACGCGCGTACTCGACGATGATCGGCTCGCGCATGGCTTCCTGGACGCGTTGCTGACGCTCAGCCTCGCTGCCTCCGGAACGCTCCAGCGCTTGCGCGCGTGCGCGTCGACGGCTGTGGAAGAACAACCGATCGAACAGCCATATCACACCGGTCAGCGCAGTCAGCACCACCAGCAACAACGCAAAATCAAAATCCATGGACAGCTCCGTTGGTGCCGGAAACCAGGACGCGGATTCAGGGGCCGGACGGCGACAATGCGCTCTTCCGATTCCCGATTCCCAATGCCCGATCGCCGGCTATTTATCCACCTGCAAGACGGCCAGGAAGGCTTCCTGCGGAATTTCCACGCGGCCAACCTGCTTCATGCGTTTTTTACCTTCTTTTTGTTTTTCCAGCAATTTTCGCTTACGCGAAACGTCGCCGCCATAGCATTTCGCCAGCACGTTCTTGCGCAATGCCTTCACTGTGGCACGAGACAGTATCTGCGACCCCACTGCGGATTGAATCGCTACGTCAAACATCTGTCGCGGGATCAGCCCCTTCATGCGATCAACCAAATCGCGGCCACGTCTATCGGCGTGGCTGCGATGAACAATGGTGCTCAATGCATCGACCCGGTCGCCATTGATCAGCACGTCCAGGCGCACGAACGGACCGGTCTGGAAGCGCTCGAAATGGTAATCCATCGACGCATAGCCACGCGACACCGACTTGAGCCGATCGAAGAAATCCAGCACTACCTCGGCCAGCGGCAGCTCGTAACTGATCTGTACTTGCGACGCCAGGTAATGAATCGAACGCTGCGCGCCACGCTTTTCCTCACACAGGGTGATGACATTGCCGACGTAATCCGGAGGCGTCAGGACATTCGCCACGATGATCGGTTCGCGAATTTCCTCGATGTTCTGCGATGCCGGCAACTTGGCCGGGTTGTCCAGTTGCACGACGGTGCCGTCGGTTTTCAGCACTTCGTAGATCACCGTCGGCGCAGTGGTGATCAAATCCAGATCATATTCGCGCTCGAGCCGTTCCTGCACGATTTCCATGTGCAGCATGCCCAGGAAGCCGCAACGAAAGCCAAACCCCATGGCTTCGGAACTCTCCGGCTCGAAATGCATCGCGGCGTCGTTCAGCTTGAGTTTTTCCAGCGCCTCGCGCAGCGACGGGTAGTCGTCGGCAACTACCGGGAACAAACCGGCAAACACGCGTGGTTGCATTTTCTGAAAGCCCGGCAACGGTTTGCTTGCGGGCTTGCCCGCATGTGTCAGCGTGTCGCCTACTGGTGCGCCGTGGACATTCTTGATCGCCGCGGTAACCCAACCCACTTCGCCGGAACCCAGCTTGTCGCGCAGCGCACGCTTGGGGGTGAACACGCCCACATTGTCAACTTCATGCGTGCGCCCGGTGGACATCACAAGCAGCTTGTCGCCAGGCCGGATTTCGCCCTGCATGACGCGCACCAGCGAAACCACGCCCAGATAATTGTCGAACCAGGAATCGATGATCAAGGCTTGCAGGTGGTCGCTGTCGCGCGGTTTCGGCGCAGGGATTCGCGCAACGATGGCTTCGAGTACATCCGGCACGTTTTCGCCGGTCTTGGCGCTGATGGCAATGGCGTCATTGGCGTGAATGCCAATCACCGCCTCGATTTCCGCCTTGACCTTTTCGATGTCCGCGGTAGGCAGATCGATCTTGTTCAATACGGGAACGACTTCCAGGCCCATTTCGACAGCCGTGTAGCAATTGGCCACCGATTGCGCTTCTACGCCTTGCGCCGCGTCCACGACCAGCAAGGCGCCCTCGCAGGCAGCAAGGGAACGGCTTACTTCATAGCTGAAGTCGACATGTCCGGGCGTATCGATGAAATTGAGCTGATAGGTCTTGCCATCGCGCGCCGTGTAGGGCAGCGAAACGCTCTGCGCCTTGATGGTGATGCCACGCTCGCGTTCGATCGGATTGGTGTCGAGCACCTGTGCCGCCATCTCGCGCGCCTGCAGGCCGCCGCACAACTGGATGATGCGGTCGGCCAAGGTGGATTTGCCATGATCGACATGCGCGATGATGGAGAAGTTGCGAATCAGATTCATGTGTTGCCGTTGGGCTGCGTCGACCGCGGCGCAAGGCGCGCGGCAAAGCGCTTATTATCGCAGAAAGCCCAGCATTGCGCCGTTTTTTGCGTGTATGCGAAGCTGGCAAGCTCTGAATCGCACCCAAAAAGGCGGGGTCTTCGCAGGCCCCGCCTTGAAACGTTGCGCAATCGGATCAGCCGCGTCCCTTCTGCGTGGGCACAGTCACCGCAACAAATTGCGTGGTTTCGCCACGGCGTACCAACAACATCACGGAGTCGCCGGGTTTGGCATGCTTGACCGCGGCGTCGAACGCACCTGCCGAATTCACCGATTTGCGCCCCACCATCAGCACCACATCGCCGGCCTGCAGCAGGCTGCGGCGTGCTGCCACACCGCGTACGTCGGTAATTACCACGCCCTGATCCTTGAGTCCGAGAGTCTTGCGCTGCGCATCGGTCAGATCCTCCACCACAATCCCCAACGGGTTGCCGGCCCCTCCCGACCCGTCACCGGTGCCGGCCAGTTCGTTGCGGTCGCGCGGCAATTCGCCGACAGTGACCGTCAACGTCTGCGTCTTGCCATCGCGAAACACTTTCAATTGCGCGGTCGACCCCGGCTTGGTGTTGCCCACCAGCGGGGGCAGATCGGAAGACTGCTCAATGGGATGGCCGTCGTAGGCGAGAATCACATCGCGAACCTGTACGCCTGCCTTGTCCGCGCCGCCACCTGGTGTCACCTCGGCGACCAGGGCACCGCTGGGCGTGGAAAGACCCAAACTGTGCGCCAGCGCGCGATCCATGTTCTGGATGTGCACACCGATCATGCCGCGGGACACGTGACCCGTCGCCTTGAGCTGCGCCACGGTATTCATCGCAATATTGATCGGGATGGCAAACGAGATACCGACGGAACTGCCGGTGTTGCTGTAGATTTGCGAATTGATGCCGACGACCTGGCCATCCAGATTGAACAATGGGCCGCCGGAGTTGCCGCGATTGATCGGCACGTCGGTCTGGATGAATGGCACGTATTGCTCGCTGCCATCACGCGAACTGCGACCGACATAGCTGATGATGCCATGAGTTACCGAATGGTCGAAATCGAATGGCGATCCGATCGCGACGACCCATTGGCCCGGTTTGAGTTTGCTTGAGTCGCCGATCGCGACCGTCGGCAGATTCGCGGCTTTCACTTTCAACAAGGCGATATCGGATTGCTTGTCAGTGCCGATGACTTTGGCGTCGAGCTCACGCCGGTCCGACAGCCGCACCACGATCTGGTCGGCACCGTCAATAACGTGATTATTGGTCAGGATATAGCCGTCGCTGGAAATGATGAAACCGGAGCCCTCTGAAATGCGCGTGCCGTCGAGGCGCGGGTGTCCGCCTGGGCCGCCGGGACCGAAGAAGCGACGGAAGATTTCCGGCATGTCCTGCGGATCGACGCCGTCGCTTTGAATGGAGTCGTCGCCGTTGTGAGTGGCCTGTACGTTGACCACGGCCGGCCCGTTTTTTTCCACCAGCCCGGTGAAGTCCGGCAGGTCTGCCCAGACGCTGACGGATACGAACGCCAGTGACATAAAAAGCAGCATTTTTTGCAAAGTACTCTTGTACATAATGTCGTCCTCAGATGACTATCCAAAGGGAATCGTGTGTCGGTTGTCGGTCGCACGCCGTTGCGATGCTCCGCGACCGGGTCACGGCATGCGTCATTGCGGCAATCGACCGATGCCGCAAGATGTTCGCTTTATCAATGCGCCGGAACCTGCGCCGAAGCCGGTTTGGAAACCGATTGCGCTGGCGCACGGGTCAACAGATAGGGCGAAAATCGGCGCATTGGATCCGTGCCATATTGACTGTAGCGCGCCAACGGCTCGAACTGGGTGTCGTAGCTGGCCGGTTGGGCGTAGTCGAAATTCATCAAAATCGGTGATGGCACAACTGGCGCACGCAAATCGATGGGTCGCGACACGACTGCCGGAGCAGGAGCGCTGGCAACAGTTTCCATGGCACGTGGCATGCCGATCTTGCCCGGCTGGAATGCGACCAGTGCGACGGCTGCTGCCGCTGCCGCGATCGCCCCGCCGCCAACCCAGCGCAAGGCGCGCACACCATGTGACATCGGGCCGGGAGAATCCGAAATCTGTTGCATTACGATCTGGCTGAAATTCGCACGCATGGAAACTGCCAGCGCCTCGCGTCGCATAACGCTGCCAACAATCTGGTAGCGGGACCACGACTGCGCCAATTGCGCATCGTTGCCGATCCGGCGCAGCAGAAACCGCGTCTGATCGGCCGGCAACTCGCCGTCCATCATTGCCGATAATTGTTCACGTAGTTGTTCGCTCATGACTCGATCGCCTTGACATCCGACAGCAGTGGACGCAGTTGCTGATCGATCGCATCGCGTGCCCGGAAGATTCGGGAACGCACTGTGCCGATCGGACAATTCATGCTTTGCGCAATTTCTTCATAACTCAAGCCCTCGACCTCGCGCAGGGTGATGGCGGTTTTCAAATCTTCAGGCAATTGTTCGACCGTGTCGAAGACAGTTCGTTCAATTTCCTGACGCAATAATTCATGCTCGGGCGTGGAGCGATCCTTGAGCCGGCTGCCGCCATCGATCAGCACCGCATCCTCGATCGCGACATCGTCCGTTGGCGGGCGCCGACCGAGCGATACAAGATGGTTCTTGGCAGTGTTGGTGGCGATCTTGTACATCCACGTATAGAACTGGCTCTCGCCACGGAATGCGGCGATCGCCCGGTAGGCACGAATAAACGCCTCCTGCGCAACGTCCTGGCATTCGCTCCAGTCGGAGATGTAGCGCGAAATGATGCCGATCACCTTGTGCTGGTATTTGCGCACCAGCAAGTCGAACGCGCGCTTGTCTCCTTTCTGTACCCTGAGTACCAGGGCTTGATCCGAGTCTTTTTCGCCCATCCGGGCTGCACTCCATTCGTTGGTACGGATCAAACCGGTGGCATAGACCGGGGAGATCGCGGAAAAGTTCAATTGGGGGTGTAGCCGTGGAATTCTAGCCGCGACGCGGCGCCGACGCTGCTGTGTCCGCCGACGCAACGCTATGAAAAAGGCGCTCGCGCTCGGTCAGCAGGTTTTCAAAACTGGCTGCCGGAAGTGGTCGGCAAAACAGGTAACCCTGGAGTTCCTCGCAACCCTCGCCACGCAGAAAATCCAGATGCTGCTCGATTTCCACGCCCTCGGCGACGACGGCGCGGTTGAGATCGTGCGCCATATTGATGGTTGCGCGGACGATGGCTTCATCGTCCGGGTCCACGCCAATGTTGCGCACAAACGTCTGATCGATCTTGATGCGGTCGGCGGGGAATCGCTTGATGTAATCAAGGGAGGATTGCCCGGTGCCGAAATCGTCGATGGAAATCCCGCAGCCAAGATTGCGCAACCCGTGCAACGTTTCAAGCAGGTTTGGAATGTTCTTAACATTGATGCTTTCCGTCACTTCCAGATCAAGCAGGTTTGCGTCCAGCCGGGTATCGCGCAGCACACCGGCCACGATGTCGACGAGATTCGGCTGACGCAATTGCAGAGCAGACAGGTTCACCCCGATTCGAAGGTTCAAGGCGTAACGCTCCTGCCAGCGCTTGGCATCGGCGCACGCGGTGCGCATGACCCATTCGCCGATCGACATGATCAAGCCGTTTTCCTCGGCGATGGGGATGAAGAACCCGGGGCTGATCATGCCCAGTTCGGGGTGCTCCCAGCGAATCAGCGCCTCCATCCCGGCAATATCCTCGCTCTGGGTTTCAATCTGCGGCTGGTAATAAACGCGCAATTCGCCATTCTTTTCGGCGAGCCGCAACTTCGATTCAAGCGCGAGTCGCTGCTGGTGCGACTCCTCCGGCACGGCCACGTAGGTCTGGAAATTGTTGCGCCCCAATCCCTTGGCGCTGTACATGGCGACGTCCGCGTGCTTCAGCAGGCGTTCTGCATTGGCGGCATCGTCGGGATAGAAACTCACGCCGATGCTGGCAGTAATGTGCAATTCACCGCCGTCATCCAGGGCAAGTGGCACTTCCATGACGCGCACGATCTTCTCGGCGATACGCATGACATCGTCGCGCTGCACGATATGGCGCAGGATCATGGTGAATTCGTCGCCGGCGTAACGGGCCACCGTATCCGACGCACGCACGCTGGCGCGCAGGCGCTTGGAAACGGCGATCAGCACCTGATCGCCGACGCCATGACCCAGCGAATCGTTGATGGACTTGAAGCGATCAAGATCCACGAACAACACGGCGAACATTTCGCCGGTGCGATGCGCAGTCTTGATCGTGGTTTCGAGCCGGTCGTTGAACAGCAAGCGATTCGGCAACCCGGTCAATGCGTCCTGCAAACCCTTGGCCTTGCCCTGTTCGCGCGCACGCCGCAACTCGAGATCCATGGCCAGTCGCGCTGCGATCACCCGCAACGGGTCGGTTACCAGGGCTTCGGCCACCAGCGCCTTGCGCCGCCCGACCAGCAACGCACCAAGCGTACTTTGGCGCTCGTCGCGCAAAGGTAGCCCGATGAACGCCTCGAATCGCGAAAAGGCCAGGAAGGAGTCCTGATCGATCTTGTTCCATGCCGCATCGCCGTGGATCACGGATTCGCCCGCAAGGATACGCTTGAGCGTCGGCTGCTTGAGCGGGTCCGGCGCCTCGGCAAGCAGATTTGCACGATGCCAGGTAAGCAGTGGCTGCTCCTCGCCGGCGCGCTCCGGACGTGCGGAGATGAGCATCACGAAGTCCGGATCGATCCAGTCGCAGACAATTTTCACGATCTGGTTAAGACCTTCGTCGCCACCCGGACATTCCGACGCGCGAGCCGCAATCTCCAGTGCCGCCTTGTATCGATCCGAATCGGCCGGCTCGCGGAACACCGTTACATGCACAAGGTTGCCGCCCTGCACTGCCAGGCGCATGTGCGCCTCGGCCAGATATGAGCCGCCATCGCCACGTGGTTTTCGACAGGTAAACCGGACTGCGCCATCGCGGGCGAGGCGTGTCAGCAGATCGCGTCGCTGTTCGCGATCATGATCCATATCCAGGGTTTCCAATTGCTGACCGATCACCTGCGCCCGGGAAAATCCGGAGCGCTGCTCGAACACGGCATTGGCGTCAATGATGCTGGCAGTCTTGGGATCGGACAGGACGATTTCGTCGAGTCCGGCATCGAACAGGAACTCGTAACGATCGCCGCCGCGAGCATGTTTGTTCGCAGCAGCGCCATCGGCATTCCGCGCATTGGAAAGCACGCTGCGTACCCGCGAAAGCACCTCGCCTGGATCGACCGGGCTGCGCATCCACTCGACGACGCCCGCAGGAGAATGGCCCCATTCCCAATGACGTTGCGCCGGGTCCGCCGCTGCGATGCCGATGACCGGTACGCGCGCCAGGCGCGGATCGCCCTTCAGCTGTGCGCAAAACGCCACGGCTTGTCGGGCTTCGCCCAGAAACTCCATGACCACGACATCAATCTTCGGATCCTGCTGAAGGAACGACAACGCCTGGCCGAGGTCCTTGGCTGTGTAAATTGCCTCGAAATCCTCGTTGTCGAGAGTGTCGAACAACGTGCGTTGGTCGTCGCGCTGGGTGGTGACGAGCAAGACCGATCCATGGGTTACGGGTTCGCGCATTGTCATGTCACCCAGCGCCCGTCGCGCAGACGTGGTCGCCCCGCGGCCGTGGGCTCATAAACAAGCCATTCGACCAGCGCATCAAGCCCGTCCGGCATTGCGATCTGTTCACCGACGAATACGACCTTGCGCCCGTTGCCGGAAGTGCTGCGTGCGATCTGACGCAGCAAGCCGGTATTCGGCGCTCGCAGATGACCGGCATAGTCGGTAAACAGATAGACACCGAACTGCATGCTCTGCAGGATGTAACGCAGGGCGTCGGCAACGCGCTTGGACCCCGGTACGCGCACGTCGCGATCGCGCAGACTCGTAATACCCGCATCTTCCTGCCAATAATAGATCGATTGCCCGGTGCGCAACGCCAGCACCCGAAAGCGAGCCAGCACGTCGGCAGCGTCGGCAGTCTCGATCGCGATCAGATTGTGCGGCGATTGCAGGATATGTTCGTACAGCTTGGGCGTAACGAACGAGTCGGCAAGAGTACTATCCACAGTCGCTGCCCCGGTTCATGCTACGCATCAGCTCTAAGCCCATCATTTGACCGCAACAGCGGCTAACCCGGATTATAGCCACCATCCCACTTGCACGCTTGAGGCCCACCATGTTCGAAGGACTGCGTTTTGCCCACTGGAAAGCCGAAGCCGGCGACGACGGCATCCTGATCCTGACGCTGGATCGTGCCGATGCCTCGGTCAATGCACTCAACCGCGCAGTACTGGACGAACTGGCGCAAATTGTCGAAAGACTCTCATTCGAGCCACCGAAGGGCGTCGTTATACGTTCCGGCAAGGCGAATGGATTTGTTGCCGGTGCCGATATCCACGAATTCGAGGAATACGAGAAGCAGGGTACAGTGCTCGACAGCATCCAGTATGGCCAGCGCGTGTTTCAGTCGCTGGCCCAGCTGCGCTGCCCAACGGTCGCCGCGATCCACGGCTTTTGCATGGGCGGTGGTACCGAGATGGCATTGGCTTGTCGCTACCGTGTCGCCACACGCGATGCGTCGACCAAAATCGGCTTGCCCGAGGTCATGCTGGGCATTCATCCGGGCTGGGGCGGCACTGCACGATTGCCGCGCTTGATCGGGGCGCCGCAGGCGTTGCCCATCATGTTGACCGGCAAGAGCGTGCGCGCCGAGGCTGCCCTGGGCCTGGGTTTGGTCGATGCGTTGAGTTCGCCCGAGTTGCTGGTGGAAACTGCCAGGGAACATCTGCGTCATCGCCGTTCGCGGCCGCTGCTGCAACGCGCGCGCGCGTGGGCGACCAATATCTGGCCGGTACGCCAGATTCTCGCTCCGATAGTGCGCAAGCAGACCGCGGCAAAAGTGCGCCCGGATCAATACCCGGCTCCATTTGCGTTGATCGAGGTGTGGCGTCGGGGAGGCTCGGGCATTCGCCAGCGCCTGAAGCTCGAAGCACGATCGGTGGCAAAACTCGCACAGACTCCGACCTGCCACAATCTCGTTCGCGTGTATTTCCTCCAGGAACGACTGAAGGGCCTGGGTGCGGGCAGCAAGGCCGACATCAAGCATGTGCACGTGATCGGCGCCGGCGTCATGGGCGGCGATATTGCCGCGTGGTGCGCGTTGCGGGGCTTCGACGTGACCTTGCAGGATCGCGAAATGAAATACATCCAGCCGGCACTGGACCGGGCGCAGGAATTGTTCTCCAGGCGCCTGAAAACGCCGGACCGAATCCAGCCGGTAGCCGCGCGCCTGAAGGCCGACGTCGACGGCAAGGGCATTGCTGATGCCGACCTGGTCATCGAAGCAATCTTCGAGAACCTGGAAGCAAAGCAGGATCTGTACAAGAAGACCGAACCGGCCATGAAAGCGTCGGCGCTGCTCGCCACGAACACGTCAAGCATTCCCCTGAATGAGTTGCGCACCGCGGTAAAGGACGATGCGCGATTCCTCGGTCTGCACTATTTCAATCCCGTCGCGCAGATGCCACTGGTGGAAATCGTTCGCCAGGACCACCTGAAGGCGGCGAACGAAAAGCATGCGCTGGCCTTCTGCAAGGCCATCGACAAGCTGCCTGTTCCGGTCAAGGGAACGCCAGGTTTCCTGGTCAATCGCATTTTGATGCCGTACCTGCTCGAAGCCCTGCGCGCGTTCAAGGAAGGCATTCCCGGCCCGGTGCTCGACAAGGCCGCGAAAAAATTCGGCATGCCGATGGGACCGATCGAACTGGCCGACACGGTAGGACTGGATGTGTGCGCGTCCGTCGGCAAGGAACTCGGCGACTTTCTCGGGCTGGAAATCCCCGAAGGCATGGACGACCTGATTGCCGCCGGCAAACGCGGCAAGAAAACCGGCGAAGGCCTGTACAAGTGGGAAAACGGCAAACCGGTAAAGCCGCCAGTCGACCCCGAGTATCAGGCGCCAACCGATCTCACCGCTCGCATGATCATGCCTATGCTCAACGAAGCTGTCTCCTGCCTGCACGATGGCGTGGTCGACGACGCCGATCTGCTCGACGCGGGCGTCATTTTCGGCACCGGATTTGCGCCGTTCCGTGGCGGTCCGATTCAGTACATCCGCAGCGAAGGTGCGGACAAGATCAAGGCGCAGTTGGAAACGCTGGCAGGAAAATACGGGAAGCGCTTTGCGCCGAAGGCTGGGTGGGATGCTGAAGAGCTGAGGACCGAGAGCTGAGGGCTCGATTGCCCTCTGCTCGTCATTCCCGCCTTCACGATGATCGCGGGTATTTTCCTATTCTTCCTTACGTCTTCTCCCGTCACCCCGATTCCCCATTACCTAATCGTCCTCGAAGCGCTGCGAGCCAAACGGTTTCCGGGACTTGACCATCGGCGTGACGCCACTGGCGATCGCCTGCCAGACTGCCAGCGCATCGCGGGTTGCAGCCACATCATGCACGCGCACGATCATGGCGCCGCGCTGTACCGCGATCATTGCAGCGGCCGCCGATCCGAAGGCGCGATCCACACCGCTACCGCGACCGGTCAATGCGCCGATCATCGCCTTGCGCGACAAACCTGCCAGCAACGGTACGCCCAGAGCGGCAAACTGATCCAGAGCGCGCAACAGTGCAAGGTTGTGCTCCAGAGTCTTGCCGAAGCCAAAACCGGGATCCACGACAATGCGCTTCTTGTCGATGCCGGCCATCTCGCAGGCGAAGATGCGTTCGGCAAGAAACCGGCGCACGTCGGAAACCACGTCATCGTAATGCGGATCGTCCTGCATCGTGCGCGGCTCGCCAAGCATGTGCATGAGGCATACCGGCACCTTGAGTTCAGCCGCAGCATCGAGCGCGCCATCGCGACGCAACGCGTAGACGTCATTGATCATGCCCGCACCGGCGGCGACTGCGGCGCGCATCACTGCCGGCTTGGACGTGTCGACTGAAATCGGCACGCTTGTGCGTTTTGTCAGTTCCCCGATTACCGGCACGATGCGCGTGATTTCGTCCTCGATCTCGACAGGAGCCGCGCCTGGTCTTGTCGATTCACCACCGACATCGAGCAGATCCGCGCCCTGCTCCACCATCGCCACGCCCTGCGCAACGGCAGCATCGATATCCACACCCAAGCCATCGCCGGAAAACGAGTCAGAAGTCAGGTTGAGGATGCCAGCGATGCGCGGCCGGTCAAGAATCAGTTCGCGGCCACCACAATTCAGCCGACGCAACGTGTCAAACATGTATCAGTGTTGTTCGGCAGGTTTGCCGACAGACGCAGCATCGCCACGCGGTGGAGTGCCGCCGCTGGGCTTGCCCGGGTTGGCGGTCTGCCAATCCCGTGGCGGACCCGGATCGTTTCCGGCCATGATCGCTGCAATCTGTTCGCGATCGATCGTCTCATACTGCAGCAATGCGCCGGCCATTTTGTGCAGTTTTTCCATGCTGTCGGTGAGGATGCGCCGCGCCGACGTGTAGGCAGTATCGATGACGCTGCGCACGGCGACATCGATCTTGCGCGAGGTTTCTTCGGAGATCTGCTTGTGTTGCGTAACCGAATGACCGAGAAAGACTTCGTCTTCTTCCTCGCTATAAGTCATTGGTCCAAGCTCGGTGCTCAGGCCGTACTTGGTGACCATGTCGCGCGCGAGTTGGGTGGCACGCTGGATGTCGTTCGACGCGCCCGTGGTGACTTTGTCGTCGCCGAAGATCAATTCCTCGGCTGCACGACCACCGTACAGGCTGGCCAGTCGGCTTTCCAGCGAGGTCTTGCTGTGGCTGTAGCGATCGGCTTCCGGCAGGAACATGGTGACGCCCAGCGCGCGTCCGCGCGGAATGATGGTGACCTTGTGCACCGGGTCGTGCTCGGGCACGGACAAACCGACGATGGCATGACCGGCCTCGTGGTAGGCGGTAAGTTTCTTCTCGTCATCGCTCATCAGCATCGAGCGGCGCTCGCTGCCCATCATGATCTTGTCCTTGGCGCGCTCGAAATGGCTCATCTGCACGTCGCGGCAATTCTCGCGCGCTGCAAACAATGCGGCCTCGTTGACCAGATTGGCCAGGTCCGCTCCGGAGAAACCCGGAGTGCCGCGCGCGATGACCATCGCATCAACGTCGGATGCGATCGGCACCTTGCGCATGTGCACCTTGATGATCTGCTCGCGGCCCCGCAAATCCGGCAGCGGTACGACAACCTGGCGGTCGAAACGACCCGGTCGCAGCAATGCCGGATCGAGCACATCCGGGCGGTTGGTTGCGGCAATGACGATGACGCCTTCGCTGCCCTCGAAACCGTCCATTTCGACGAGCAACTGGTTCAGTGTCTGCTCGCGTTCATCGTGGCCGCCACCCAGACCGGCGCCACGATGGCGACCGACTGCGTCGATTTCGTCGATGAAGATGATGCATGGTGCGTGCTTCTTGGCCTGCTCGAACATGTCGCGCACGCGGCTGGCGCCGACGCCAACGAACATTTCGACAAAATCCGAACCGGAAATCGCAAAGAACGGGACCTTGGCCTCACCCGCGATCGCCTTGGCCAGCAAGGTCTTGCCGGTACCGGGCGAGCCGACCATCAACACGCCGCGCGGTATGCGTCCGCCGAGCTTCTGGAATTTGCCGGGGTCGCGCAGGAACTCGACCAGTTCGCCGACTTCCTCCTTGGCTTCGTCGCAACCGGCAACATCGCCGAACGTGACCTTGACCTGGTCTTCGCCCTGCAAGCGTGCGCGCGAACGCCCGAAGCTCATCGCTCCGCGTCCGCCGGCGCCGGCCTGCATCTGGCGCATGAAATAAATCAACAAGCCGATGAAGATGATGAACGGCACCCAGTCGAGCAGCATGCGCCACAGCGCGCCGCTGTTGTCGGCGGGTTCCTGCTTTACGCTGACATTGTGGGTGAGCAGGTTCGGAATCAACTGGCTGTCGTCCGGCGGCGCAACCGTGTTGAGCACGCTGCCGTCCTTGCGCTTGCCGGTAATTGTGGCCGGCATCGTCGCGCTGATCGTCACTTCGGCGATGGCATTGTTGTCGACCTGCTGCACGAATTCCGAATAGGCGATGCTGCGCGGCGCATTCGGATGCGGATTGAAACTCTGGAACACCACGATCAGGACGATCGCAATGACCACCCAGAGCAGCAGATTCTTGGCCATGTCGTTCATGCTTTGCACTCTCGTTCGTTCATGCGCGCTTGCCGGTAGCCAACGCGTAGACTTCCGCGCTGCGCGCGCGCGAAGCCTTGGGTTTACGCATGCTGACGCGCTCGTACCCGGCGCGCAAGCCTTTTACGTAATCGTCGAATCCACGCCCCTGGAACAATTTGACCAGGAACGTCCCGCCTGCCTTCAAATGCGTCATCGCAAATTCCTGCGCCAATTCAGCCAGATGCATGGCGCGTGCCTGATCCGACACATTCACCCCACTCATATTGGGGGCCATATCCGATAGCA
Source organism: uncultured Pseudomonadota bacterium (assembly GCA_963711075.1). GTDB lineage: Bacteria > Pseudomonadota > Gammaproteobacteria > Xanthomonadales > Rhodanobacteraceae > Rudaea. Next base: position 543,767 of record CAVQCW010000005.1, read on the forward strand.
CAAGATCGACGCACGCACCCTGAAGTATGGTCTCAAGTTGCTGAACCACAGCTTCCTCGCGGAAATCGCCCTGGATGAATTCCACTCCGCCTATTCCCTGCATCGGCAGAATATCCAGCGCGATCACCCTCCCACCATGCACCTTGTTGCTCAACATTTGCGACCAACCGCCCGGCGCGGCCCCCAGATCCACCACAACCATGCCTGGCGCCAGCAGGTTCTGGTGCTCGATCAATTCTTCCAGCTTGAACACGGCACGCGAGCGCCAGCCTTCTTTCTGGGCGCGCTTGACGAAAGGGTCGTTGAAGTGCTCTTTCAGCCAGCGGGTGCTGGATTTGCTGCGGGACATGACGCGTTCACGCCCAGAATGAATGCTGCATGGCGACATGATACCCTGTAAGACCCCTGCTCCGCCCGTGCGGCTTGACTAGATGATGCGTCTTACCCCGAGCCAAAAGCGATACCTGCGCGGTTTGACCCACGACCTGAACCCGGTGGTGATGACCGGCAACAAGGGCATGACCCAGGCCGTACTGAACGAGTTCGAGATCGCACTGGATCACCACGAACTGATCAAGGTCAAATTGGGCTGTGAGGATCGCAGGCAGCGCGTGGCGCAAATAGCGGCATTGGCCGATGCCAGCGGCGCAGAGTTGGTGCAGAGTATCGGGCGCGTCGCCTGTTTCTACCGGCGCAACACCGACCAACCGAAGCTGGCTTTGCCAAAGTAGGAAGATGCAGCTTACCCAGCACCGCAATCAGGGCGAGTTGTTCGTTCGCAAAGCCGACGCCAACAATGTTGTTGTCGTCGATCGCACTTTCACGCGCAGTCTCGTCTTGAGCGCGGATAGCGCCATGGAAGACTTTCCGGTCCGCGAAGTCGGCGAGCTCGATGCGGCCGCAATCGGGACGCTGCTCGACCAGCAACCGGAAGTCGTGCTGCTGGGTACGGGAACCCGGGCAATCTTTCCGAAACCGTCCGTGCTCGCCGAATTTCTCAAGCGCGGCGTGGGACTGGAAACCATGGACAACGGCGCAGCAGCACGCACATTCAATGTGCTCGCCGGCGAAGGCCGCCGCGTCGTCGCCGTATTTCTGTTACCGGGATAGTTGCCGGATCATTGCGCCCGCGAAAGACCCTGCGCGACGAAACGCCGGGCAAAATCCGTGTTTCACTTGCGCGACCTTTTTGTCCTTCGCGGAGCATCCGCATTGTCGCCATCGACCAGTTTGCGCAGGCGCAGCAACGCTTCGCGCTGAATCTGGCGCACGCGCTCGCGCGTCAGGTCGAGTTGCGCGGCGATCTCGGCCAGGGTTTGCACACCGTGATCATCAAGACCGTAACGCCGTTCGAGCACATAGCGCTGGCGGGAAGGCAATTGCGCGATCCATGCGGCTATGCGTTGATTGGGAATTTCATCCACGGGCGCAGTCGGAGCCTCGATCACCAACTGTTCGATCAGCGCGCGATCGTCGCTGTCAGAAACCGGCGCATCCAGAGAACTGATCCGATCCGTCACACAAAACAGGTCAGCCACGCTTTCAACCGGCTTGTCGATCGCGGCAGCCAGTTCATCGATGCTGGGCACATGACCGTGTTTGGCAATGAATCGCCGACGCGCCTGGAGCACCTGCGAGAATTCGCGCAACACATGCGCCGGCACGCGCACGGTGCGACCCTGATGCATCACGGCGTGTTGCACGGCTTCGCGAATCCACCAGACCGCATACGTCGAAAAACGCAGGCGACGCGAGGGATCGAATTTCTCCACCGCGCGGATCAGGCCCAGATTGCCTTCCTCGATCAAGTCCAGTAGCGGCACGCCGCGCCCGACGTAGCCGCGCGCTACGGTAACGACGAGCCTGAGGTTGGCTTCGATCATCTGGCGACGAGCTTCCATGTCGCCGGCGCAAACGCGGCGACCCAAACTTAGTTCCTCCTCGGCGTCCAACAAGGCAACCAGACCGATTTCCTTGAGATAGACGCTGGTGGAGTTGCGCGCCTCGTCATCGTGCGGCTCGACCGCATCAGCAAGTTCCAGCAAGTCGTCTGAGTCGAGGTCTTCGGCTGGCGCGTGCACGTTCATGTGCGCAGGATACTACGATGATCATCGCTGCACTGGGGACGGGCAATCGCGATCAAACCTCACAAAAGTCATTGCCGCGCGGGCAAATAGTCCAGCGGATTGACCGGTTTGCCGTTCTTGCGAATCTCGAAATGAAGTTCATCGCGCGAGCTGGCGGTGGAGCCCATTTCTGCGATTTCCTGACCCGCGGCGACATGCTGGCCTTCCTTGACCAAGCGCTTGCGATTATGCCCGTAGGCTGACAGGAAACTGGCGTTGTGCTTGACGATGATCAGTTCGCCGTAGCCAATCAGGCCGTTGCCGCTGTAAACAACTTCACCGGCAGCGGCAGCGCGCACCGGGTCGCCAGCCTTGCCGGAAATATCCAGGCCTTGTCGCGTCTGGTCGCCATCGACGTAAGTGCCAATGACCGTTCCATCGCTGGGCCAGCGCCATGTCACGCCCCCGCTATGGAGTTCGGCCACTTTGGTGGCCGGTTTCGATGCAGACTGTTCTGCAACTACGGATTTCACTGGCGGCGCCGGATCGGTCGCCTTGACTCGAGTTGCCGGTGCGTTCTGCGGTGGCGGCCGACGTGTTGTCGTCGCAGCTTCGTGTGCCGCAGGAAGCGCACTTTGGGCCGGCCGGGCCGGCTGCGCGGCAATCGCCAACGGCGTCACGACTGCGGCAACGCGACTGTCGGGAGCCGCTTGGGTGACTGCTGCACCCGGCACAGGCAGCGCGTTTTGCGCCGTCTCGGGCCGATGCAAGCTCAAGAGTTGACCGACCCCGATGCGATACGGTGCTGTAATGGCGTTCCATCGCGCGAGCTCGCGATAATCCAGGCCGTGACGGAACGCGATCGAATACAACGTGTCTCCACTGACAACCCGATAGGTCTCCGGGGTCTGCTGCCGCGGTTTCATGGCGGGTCCTGCGATTGATGCCGGACTCGCCGATCCGCCGGTGGATAGATCCACTACCGGCGCGGGCGGTCCGGAAGCACAACCGGCAATGACAATCGCAACGGCGATAGCGGCGATGCCAACCGCGACCGATGGACTCCTCGCACGAAGCAATTGCATGATTGAATTCAACGCAAACATCGCAGATAAATCACAAGCAGCACGATGCCGACGAGTATGGCCCAGCCGATCCATTCGATCCATCGATGCAGGGCCTGTTCGGCGCGCTCGCCGCCGAGACGAATCAGGCCACACAACAGATAGACGCGTTTGCCACGGCCTATCAACATACCGCCTGCGAAAGCCACCAGAGGCACGCCGACGATGCCCGACGCCCAGGTGAAAATTTTCAGCGGGATCGGCACGAATCCTGCCAGCACGAGCAACCCAAACGCCTTCCAAGGGTGATCGACCATGTCCACGCGCAACTGCGCGACCAGGTTGTCCAGGCTATGCAACCAACCCAGATTGGCGAACACGGGACGCACCAGATCGAACGCGAAGTGACCCAGCGCATAGCCGACGAAAGAACCCAGCATCGATCCACACAGGCTGATCGTCGCGAAACGCGCCCAGTTGCCCGGACGCGCCAGCGTCATCGGCGCCAGCATCAGTTCCGGGGCGACTGGAAAGATGAATGCTTCGACGAAGCTCAACGCGGCCAGATACAACGAGGCCCCGGGCTTCGCCGCCCAACGCAGGGCGACCTCGTAGAGCGGCTTGAACAGCCGCATCAGCCCAAACCGCCGAGCAGCGGCACGAAACTTACTCCGCCCAGGGATTCGCCTCGCCAATCGTTTTCAGTGCGCCTATAGCGCATCAGCGACTGTGCGCCGGGTGGCCCGACCGGGCCTACAAGCACGCCATCGCCGGCAAGTTGCTCGAACAGGGCCGGCTCAACCATGTCGCCGGCAGCCGTCAGCATGATCGCATCGAATGGCGCATGTTGCGGCCAGCCCAGATTGCCGTCGTCGTGGCGCGATCGGATATTGTCGATACCGAGCTTGCGAAAGCGCCGACGCGCGCCGCGCAACAATTCCTCTATGCGCTCGACGGTATATACATTTTCCACGAGTGCAGCGAGCACCGCCGCCTGATAACCGGAACCGGTGCCGATTTCGAGCACGCTGGCGGGCATCTTGTGCTCGATCAGTGCTTCGGTCATGCGCGCAACGACCCACGGTTGCGAAATGGTCTGGGCTTGTCCGATCGGCAACGCGGTATCCTCGTAAGCACGCGAAGCCAGCGCTTCTTCGATGAACAGATGCCGCGGTACCCGGCGCATCACTTCGAGCACGCGGCGATTCGCAATTCCTTCGCTTTTCAGGCGATCTATCAGACGATCGCGCGCGCGTTGCGAGGTCATGCCAAGACCGCGAGCCTCGGGCGTGGGCCGGGAAAACACGTTCATGCGACCGGCGCCAACTCCAGCGACAAGGATTCGACCCAACCGCTGACTTTTTCCAATGCCTGGAAGCGGGTCAGGTCGACCTGGATCGGCGTGATGGAAATGAACCCTTCACGTACCGCCATGAAATCCGTACCCGGACCGTCGTCTTCGGCCTCGCCTGCCGGGCCGATCCAGTACATCGGCCTGCCGCGTGGATCGGTCTGGCGCACGCAAGGCGCAGAACGATGGCGACGCCCGAGGCGCGTAACCGCAAAACCGCGCAGTTGTGCCCAGGGAATGTCCGGAACATTGACGTTGAGAATGGTGTCGGCCGACAACGGATCGACCAGCAGCCGCTGCATGATGACCAACGCTGCCTGCGCGGCTGAGTGATAATGCGTACCGCGATGATCAGTCGAAGCCAGCGACACGGCTATCGCTGGCAGACCCAGGAATCGCCCTTCCATTGCTGCGGACACCGTTCCCGAATAAATCACGTCGTCGCCGAGATTGGCGGAATTGTTGATGCCTGACACGACGATATCCGGCTCGTGATCAAGCAAGCCTGCCAAAGCCAGATACACGCAATCTGTTGGCGTTCCGTTGACGCGATAACGCCCATCCTCGAGTTTGGCAACCCGAATCGGCTGATCCAGCGTCAGCGAATTGCTTGCACCGGAACGGTCGCGATCCGGCGCCACGACAACGACTTCACCAACGACTGCCAGACGTTGCGCCAAAATCCTGATGCCCGGCGCATCCACGCCATCGTCGTTGCTGACCAATACTCGCATTGCCAATTCTTTTGCTGCCGTCGCGCGGCGGAAACTGCGAACTGTCGATTGTACCGGAGCGTTGGCACCAACTGAACGAGGCGATGCGTCTGTTAAGCTCGCAAACGATGGCGAAGCGCTCCAAACCCAACGTCAGCGATGATGATTCGCGCCTGTTTTCCCAGGCAGTCGGACCGGTGCGCCCGATTGCTGCCGCGCGGACCGTCGTTGCGCGAGAACGGCCGGCGCCCATCCCGCGCCACTCGCAACGCGATGAAGCCAATGTCAGCATGGAACTGCTCACCAGCGCCATTGATCCCGCGGCGATGGAAATCGGCGAGGAACTGAGCTATCTGAAACCAGGGCTGTCGCCACGATTGTTGCGCCGCCTGAAGCGCGGACACTTCAGTATCGTCGACGAAATCGACCTGCACCAGATGACCAGCGCTGTCGCACGTACAGCGATCAAGCAATTTCTCGACGGCAACTCGCGACACGGCCGTTTGTGTCTCAAGATCATTCACGGCAAAGGACTGCGCTCTCGTGCCGAAGGACCGGTGCTGAAACGTCTGGTCGAAAGCATGCTGCGCCATCGCGGCGACGTGCTTGCGTTCGCATCTGCCAAGCCGTCAGAAGGCGGAAGCGGAGCCACGATCGTACTGCTGCGCGAGCGATAACGCCATTGAAGTGGAATTCGTCCGCGAAGGAGGTAAAAAGGCGCGAAACCCCTAGCCAACGATCCGGTTGTTTCGCATGCTTCGCCAGTTTGCATTCCTGGTGCACTTCGATTGCGCCTTTATGCCGCGATAGCTGATTGACTGTCGTAGTTGAGAATTTCGCGAATGACGACCGTGGCATACGATCCGGAATTCAAGTAGAAGTCCAGCTCCAGACTGTTCGCGGTCAACCAGCGAGCAGCAAAATCCTGTGGTCGGCATGCCAACGCACGTCGCTGCTGGCGCAAGCCGTTGGCTGCAAGACCGGCAGCCACTTGCAGATTTGCATCGGCGACCGCACTTTCCAGTTGTCGCACCCGCTCGCTGCTGCGCAGTTCGCCTTCGCCCCACAACGGGCCGGTGAGATCGATATCGCCGCGCGCATGTCGATCGCTCAATTCCGGAGTGAGCGGTTCGGGTCCAAAAATGCTGTGCGTTCCTGCCAGCATCCACACCTCGCCATCGAGCGGCCGGTTCCAGTCACCGCGCCGCACGCGCTCGGCCAAAACGCGGTTGAACAGTCGCGAGCGAGCCGCAGACAGCAACAGTGATCGTTCATGGCGCGCGACGCGCCTGCCTTGAAACATAGCCGCGGCACGACGCACATTGTCGCCCCCGCGACCGAAGCGCTGTTCGCCAAAATAGTTGGGGACCCCGCCCGCTGAAATCGATGCGAAGATGCGTTCGGCTGCCACGCGATCACCTCTGATGTCGCGCAACACGATGCGAAAGCGGTTTCCGTTCAACGCACCGCGCTGCAATTTTCGGCCATGTCGCGCAACATCGAGAATACGGAACTCCGCGTCCTGCAACGCCATCCAGTCCGGATCCGGTTTGCCGGGAAGATGCACGGAAAACGTCTGCCGAGCCACGGCATGACGATCCTTGAGCCCGGCGTAACTGACGTTACGCGCATCGACCCCTGCGAAGCGTGCCAGCTCGCGTGCCACCCAGTCGGTATTTGCACCACGCTTTTCCACGCGCACAAAGATATGTTCACCGGCGCCGTCGGCGACAATACCCAGATGCTCGTCGACGACGAAATCCTCAGGCGTTGCGCGCAGAATCCCGATCAGCGGCGGGCCACCGTAGGCATACGGCATGGGCATTTCATTGCACTGGCTCATCTGCGAGTGATCTCGAAAAACACTTGCCCCGCCGCCGTCATGCTTCGATCTTTTCGATCAACACGACAGCGAATGCGGCAAGCCCTTCGTTACGTCCGCTGAACCCGAGCTTCTCGCTGGTCGTCGCCTTCACGCTGATCCTGTCGACAGCGCAATCCAGATCGGAGGCAAGATGCGTGCGCATGGTCAGCGCATGTGGTGCAATTTTCGGCGATTCGCAAACGACTGTGATATCGGCATTGCCCAGCGCAAATCCCGCTTGTCGCATCAATTTTGCGCAGTGCCGCAGGAACGTGCGGCTGTCGGCGTCGCGCCAGCGCTCATCCGAAGCCGGGAAATGCGTGCCGATGTCGCCGAGTGCCAGGGCACCGAGAATCGCGTCGCACAGCGAGTGAATGGCCACGTCGCCATCGGAGTGAGCGACAACTCCACGCGAATGGGCAATGCGTACGCCGCCGATGACGACATGATCGCCCGGGCCGAATGCGTGGATGTCGATACCTTGGCCGATGCGCATGGATCAGGGCTGAGGGCTGTGGGTTGAGGGCTGAAGATTCATGGCTGGCTCGGCATTTGTCGGGCAAGAATGAATTCGGCGAAGGCGAAATCCTCCGGCGTAGTGACTTTGATATTGTCTTCACCGCCCCTGACAAGCAAAGGTCGATGACCCAGTTGTTCCATTGCAAACGCCTCATCGGTCACGGTTGTGCCAAACGGCTTCAGACGCTCCAGCGCATGGGTGAGCTCGCCACGGCGAAACATCTGTGGCGTCATTGCGCGCCAAAGTCCGGTGCGAGAGACCGATTTCTCGATTCCGGGATTGGCAACGTCATTACACTTCTCAAATGGATCTGAAAACTTGATTGTGTCGCGTACCGGACACGCCAGTATTCCGCCGACGCCATTTGCAACCGCCGAAATCAGCCGAGAGATGTCGGCGCCTTGGACACATGGTCTTGCAGCGTCATGGATGAGCACGAAATCGTCCTGGAATACCCGGTCGGCAACGCGAGCAGGCCCGCAAGCACGGACGCAGCTCGCTCGCTGCCACCTGTGGTAGTCAGCACGGGCTTGCCTTCGACGCTGGTCACGCCTGACCACTGCGCATCGTCTTGGGCGAGCACAACCATCAACCCCGCGATTCGTGGATGCGCAGCGAGTCGCTCCAGCGTATGCATCAGCAACGGCTTGCCGGCGATCGGCAAATACTGCTTGGGTACTTCGCCGCCGACGCGCGTGCCGCGACCGGCCGCCGGCACGACGCACCACAACATTGCATCAGTTTCGGCCATCGCCGTCCTTCTTGGCATCGGCTTGCGGCGGAACGACCTGGTAGAACGTTTCGCCCGGCTTGACAAGGCCGAGTTCGGAACGGGCGCGCTCCTCGATTGCACCGGTGCCGTTTTTCAGATCCTGCACTTCGGCGGCTAGCTTGTCGTTGCGTTGTTTGAGCGCCTGGTTTTCTGCTTTCTGCTCGGCGAGGCGTTGCTGCAGGCGCCAGACATCGCGCATGCCGCCCTCGCCCGCCCAGAGCTTGATTTCCAGCGCAATCAACAGCACCAGCAAAATGAGAGCAATGTAACGCAGCACACGCCGTGACTCAGTCGACCAGCCCGGGAACCTGCGGGAACGCAGCGCGACCGGCGAATTTCGCATCCGGCCCGAGCGCCTCTTCGATGCGCAGCAACTGGTTGTACTTGGCGATGCGGTCGCTGCGGCACAGCGAGCCGGTCTTGATCTGCGTCGCCGTGGTCGCCACCGCGATATCGGCGATGGTGGTGTCTTCGGTCTCGCCGGAACGATGCGAGATCACCGCCGCGTAATTCGCCTTGTCGGCCATGGCGATGGCTTCCAGCGTTTCGGACAGCGTGCCGATCTGGTTGACCTTGATCAGGATCGAGTTGGCGATGCCGTCGTCGATGCCTTCGCGGAAGATCGCCGGATTGGTCACGAAAGGTCGTCGCCGACCAACTGGATCTTCTTGCCGAGCTTCGCCGTCAGCAGTCTTCCAGCCGTCCCAGTCGCCTTCGGCCATGCCGTCTTCGATGCTGACGATCGGATACTGTTGCGCACCAGTCGGCCAGCAGTTCGATCGAACTGCTCCGGACGTAAGCTTCTTGCCTTCGCCGGCAAGGTCGTACTTGCCGTTCCCGTAGAACTCGGAACTGGCCGCGTCCAGGCCCAGCAAAATGTCCTGGCCCGCCTTGTAGCCGGCCTTGTCGATCGCTTCGAGGATGGTGTCGATGGCCTGATCGTTGGACTGCAGGTTCGGCGCAAAGCCGCCTTCGTCGCCCACCGCCGTGGTCAGCCCCTGTGCCCTTCAGCACGCACTTCAGCGCATGGAAGATTTCCGCGCCGGCGCGCAGCGCTTCGGAAAAACTCGGCAAGCCCACCGGCAGGATCATGAACTCCTGCACGTCGACGTTGTTGTCCGCATGCTCGCCGCCGTTGATGATGTTCATCATCGGCACCGGCAATTGCGGTATTGCGGGCCGAGGGCTGAGGGCTGGCAAGATACTTCCACAACGGGACTTCTTCGACGCGGCCACCGCATGCGCGTCCGCCATCGACACGCCGAGCAGCGCATTGGCGCCCAGGCGCCCCTTGTTCGGCGTGCCGTCGAGCTCGATCAGCGTCGCGTCCAGCCCGCTCTGGTCGGCCGCATCGAAACCCTTCAGCGCGTTGGCGATTGTCGCCGTTGACGTTGGCGACCGCTTTGCGCACGCCCTTGCCGCCGTAACGGGACTTGTCGCCGTCGCGCAATTCCACCGCCTCGCGCGAACCGGTGGACGCGCCGCTGGGCACGGTGGCGCGACCGAACGCGCCGTCGGCTCAGGGTGACTTCGGCTTCCAGCGTGGGATTGCCGCGGGAATCGAGGATTTCGCGGGCGTGGATTTTGGCGATGGTCTGGTTCATTGCAGGCTCGTATGAATCATCGGAGGTGAAGGAAATTTCGAAATTCAGCCTGTGTTGCGGGTAGGCATCGGATCAAGTTCGGGGCCAATCCATCCTGGCGATCCACGATCTCGTCGGCAAAAAATGATCCTTCATGCGCGTGGCGTGCTTGCGCTTCCATGAAAAATAATCGCGCAGGCGCGATATCGTGACCAACAACACGGCGGTCGCCGCGCCGCCGAATGCGCACCCAAACCCGATCATCGGCAACATCGCGGCGGCATTGCCGTGGATGGCGTGGACGTACCATTGTGCGACGTATCCGACAGCCATCGCGCCCGTAATGAAACCGAACGCGCCTGTTGAACCATCCTTGCGCAATCGATCCCGTTGCCGCGTCAGCAATTCGATTTCCTGTTCCGGTGTGATGTCCATCGCCAGTTTTCTCCCGTTCCCGGCCAGTTATGCCAAGGGATGAGCCTTTGCCACTCGATCAAAATTCGCGAGCACTTCCAGCAACGCTGCCATTTTCCCCAACGGCCACGCATTCGGCCCATCGGACAACGCCTTGTCCGGTTCGGGATGCGTTTCCATGAAGATGCCGGCGATGCCAACCGCCACGGCCGCGCGCGCCAGCACCGGCACGAACTCGCGCTGTCCGCCGGACTTGCCGTCCGCCCGCCGGGCAACTGCACGGAATGCGTGGCATCGAAAACCACCGGGCAACCGGTATCGCGCATCACCGCGAGACTGCGCATGTCGGAGACCAGGTTGTTGTAGCCGAAGCTGACGCCGCGCTCGCAGACCATGATCTGTTCATTGCCGGTTGCCCGCGCCTTCTCGGCAACGTGCTTCATTTCCCACGGCGACAGGAACTGGCCTTTCTTGATGTTTACCGGCTTGCCGGCGCTTGGCGACATTGCTGGATGAAGTCGGTCTGGCGGCACAGGAACGCCGGCGTCTGCAGCACATCGACCACCGCGGCCACTTCATTCATCGGCGTGTATTCGTGCACGTCGGTCAGCACCGGCACGCCGAGCTGGCGCTTGACTTCGCCAAGCATGCGCAGGCCTTCTTCCATACCCGGGCCCGCGGAAACTCGATGCCGAGGTGCGGTTGGCCTTGTCGAAACTGGACTTGAAAATGAAAGGGATGCCGAGCTTGCCGGTGATTTCCTTCAGCTTGCCGGCGGTATCGATCTGCAGTTGCTCGGATTCGATCACGCAGGGACCGGCGATCAGGAACAGCGGCTGGTCGGGCCCCACGTCGAAGCCGCACAGATTCATGCTGCCGCCTCGTCAGCCAGCTTCAACGCCGTGCGTACGGACTTGTATTCGCGCGCAGCGCGGATGAATCCAATGAACAGCGGATTGCCGTCGCGCGGCGTCGAGGTGAATTCCGGATGGAACTGGCAGCCGACAAACCACGGATGTCGCTGCGGAGGCAGTTCGACGATTTCCACGAGCAGGTCGTCCATCGACTTGCCGGCGATGACCAGGCCGAGATCCTCGAAACGCTGTCGATAACGATTATTGAATTCGTAACGATGCCGGTGACGTTCGCGCACCACGTCCTGGCCATACAACTCGCGCGAAATGGTGCCGGCCTTCAAACGACATTCCTGCGCGCCCAGGCGCATGGTGCCGCCCAGATCTGAAGCCTCGTCGCGTCGTTCCACATCGCCGCTGCTGGTAGTCCATTCGGTGATCAGGGCGATGACCGGGTCTGCGCAGTGCTTGTCGTTTTCGCTCGAATTTGCGCCGGGCAATCCGGCGATATTGCGCGCGAACTCCACCACCGCCGCGTGCATGCCATAGCAGATGCCGAAATACGGAACGCGATTTTCGCGCGCATATTTCGCTGCCGCAATCTTGCCCTCGAAGCCGCGCTTGCCGAAGCCGCCCGGCACCAGAATGCCGTCGACGTCGCTGAGGATTTCCGCACCACGCGTCTCGACATCCTCGGATTCATACCAGCGCAGATTCACCCGCGTGGATTGTTTCAGGCCGCCGTGTCGCAGCGCCTCGCCCAACGATTTGTAGGCGTCCTTGTGCTCGACATACTTGCCGATAATGGCGATCGTCACTTCGTCTTTCGGATTTTCCACGGCATCGACGGTACGTTCCCACTCGATCAGGTTCGCCGGTTTTGCATCCAGCTTCAGATGCGCCACGGCGATGTCGTCGAGTCCCTGCGCATGCAGCCACAGCGGCAACTTGTAGATCGTGTCCGCATCCACGGCACTGATTACCGCTTTCTCCGGTACATTGGTGAACAGCGCGATCTTGCGCCGATCCGACTGCGGCAACGGCTGTTCGCAACGGCACAACAGCACATCGGCCTGGATGCCGAGCGCACGCAATTCCTTGACCGAATGCTGGGTCGGCTTGGTCTTGATCTCGCCGGCGGCCTTGATGTACGGCACCAGGGTCAAATGCATGAACAGACAGCGGTCCGCGCCCTGCTCGATACGAATCTGGCGGATCGCTTCGAGGAACGGCTGCGATTCGATGTCGCCGACGGTGCCGCCGATCTCGACCAGCGCGACATCGTAGCCACGCGTGGCTTCGTCGATGCAATGCTTGATTTCGTCGGTGATATGCGGAATCACCTGCACCGTCGCCCCCAGGTAATCGCCGCGACGTTCCTTGCGGATCACCGATTCGTAGATCTTTCCGGTGGTGATCGAATGCTTGCCGGTCAGCCGCGTGCGTACGAAGCGTTCGTAGTGCCCCAAATCCAGATCCGTCTCCGCACCGTCGTCGGTGACATAGACTTCGCCATGCTGGAACGGACTCATTGTGCCCGGATCGACGTTGATATAGGGATCGAGCTTCATCATCGTCACGCGCAAACCGCGCGCTTCGAGGATGGCGGCAAGCGATGCCGCGGCGATGCCCTTGCCCAGAGAGGACACCACACCGCCGGTAACGAAGATCAGGGGAGTCATGACGCAGCAAAATCCAGCGCTGGTAAAGGCGTAGTTTACCGGGTGAGCCGCTTCGCTGCGAGCATCTTTTGTGCAGACAGGTCATTTCAGCGCGCACCGAAAGCGCGCTTGCATTTATCGCCGGCAACATTGACCATCGCCGCCCGACAAGAATCGCATGTACGCATGAACAGCAAATACAACGCCGCCGATATCGAAGTGCTGTCCGGTCTTGATCCGGTCAAGCGCCGGCCCGGCATGTACACCGATACCGCACGCCCGAATCACCTCGTGCAGGAAGTGGTCGACAACTCCGTCGACGAAGCGCTGGCCGGTTATGCAAAGAATATCGGCGTGATCCTGTATGACGACGGTTCGATCGAGGTCAGCGACGATGGCCGTGGCATGCCCGTCGATATCCACCCGGAAGAAGGCATTCCTGGCGTGGAACTGATCCTCACGCGCCTGCATGCCGGCGGTAAATTTTCCAACCGCAACTATCAGTTTTCCGGCGGACTGCACGGGGTCGGCGTCTCAGTCGTCAATGCGCTGTCGCACAAGGTCGATGTATCGATTAAACGCGACGGCCAGATTCATCACATGGCGTTCAGAAATGGCGATCGGGCCAGCAATCTGACCGTCATCGGCAGCGTGCCGAAAAAGCAGACCGGGACTACGCTGCGCTTCTGGCCGGACGCGAAATACTTTGATACATCAAAGATTTCCATACCAAAGCTGAAGCACGTTCTACGTGCGAAAGCCGTGCTTTGCGCCGGCTTGACCGTGCGACTGACCGACGAGGCCAGCGGCGAAACCGAGGAATGGTTTTACGAAGACGGATTGCGCGATTATTTGCGCTCGATGCTCGGCAACACCGAATACCTGCCGCCAGATCTTTATCTCGGCACGCACGCTCGCGAAAACGGTTCCGTCGATTTTGCCCTGGCGTGGCTGCCGGAAGGTGACCTGACCCAGGAATCCTACGTCAATCTGGTGCCGACCGCGCAAGGCGGCACCCACGTCAACGGGTTGCGCACGGGGTTGACAGTGGCCTTGCGCGAATTCTGCGACCTGCGCAATCTGCTGCCGCGCGGCGTGAAACTCGCACCCGAAGACGTCTGGGACCGGCTTAGCTTTGTGCTTTCCCTGAAGATGCTCGACCCGCAGTTTTCCGGACAGACCAAGGAACGTCTGTCGTCGCGCGATGCGGCCGGTTTCGTGGAAAACGCCGTGCACGACGGCTTCGCGCTGTTTCTCAACCAGCATGTCGCACTGGGCGAGCGCATCGCGCAACTGGCGATCGAGCGCGCCAGCCTGCGCCTGAAAGCCGAAAAACAGATTGTCCGCAAGAAGATCACCCAAGGTCCTGCCCTGCCCGGAAAACTTGCCGATTGCGCATCCAGCGATCTGGGTCGCACGGAGTTGTTCCTGGTCGAAGGCGATTCGGCCGGCGGCTCGGCACGTCAGGCGCGCGACAAGGATTTCCAGGCAATCCTGCCGCTGCGCGGCAAGATCCTCAATACCTGGGAAGTGGAATCCGGCTCCGTGCTCGCCTCGCAGGAAGTGCACGATCTTGCCGTGGCGATCGGCTGCGATCCCGGCAAGGACGACATCTCCGGGCTGCGTTACGGCAAGATCGTCATCCTTGCCGACGCCGATTCCGATGGACTGCACATCGCCACATTGCTGTCGGCGCTGTTCCTCAGGCATTTCCCGAGACTCGTGCGCGACGGCCATGTCTTCGTCGCGATGCCGCCATTGTTTCGGGTCGATGTCGGCAAACAGGTGTTCTATTGCCTGGACGAAGCCGAGCGCGACGCGATGCTGCAAAGGATCGAACGCGAGAAGATCAAGGGCGCCGTCAATGTCACCCGCTTCAAGGGCCTTGGCGAGATGAATCCGTCGCAGCTGCGCGAATCGACCATCCATCCCGATACCCGTCGCCTGGTCCAGCTCACCGTCGGCGACCTCGATAGCGGCGACGAAAGCACCACGAAACTCATGGACATGCTGCTTTCGAAAAAGCGCGCCGCAGACCGCAAGGAGTGGCTGGAGACCAAGGGCGATCTTGCATCGCTGGAAGTTTGATTGCGAGCGGCCACCAAGCGCCTGCAAGGCTGGCCCGCGGGTCGTGTCAAAACCCGTGTCGCCGCGCTAAGCTTCGCGACAATGAATGTCAGTTACAGCTTCGCCGAATACCGTCTCATTCCCGCATTGCGCGAACTGTGGCGAGCAGATCATTTGCTGGTGCTGCCGCCGCACGTATTCGACTGCCTGGCTTATCTGGTTGAACGTCACGATCGCGCCGTCGGTCGCGACGAATTGGTTGCGGCCGTGTGGGGCAAGACCGAAATCAGCGACACCTTGCTCGGCCAGACCATATTGCGCATTCGCCGCGATCTCGGCGATGACGCGAAAGCGCAGACCATGCTGCGCACGATTCCACGCTTCGGTTATCGCTGGGTCGCGCCAATGCAAATCGGCGAAAGCACGCACATCCCGCTACCCCCGCAAGCCGAATCGATAGCGCCGCGGGTTGAGTCACATTCGCGCCTGATCCCGGTGATCGCGGCGTTGGCAGTTATCGCCGTTGTCGGTGCCGCAGTCTGGATCTGGCGTTCATCGCATTCGACGTCCGCGCCGCCCGCTGCGATACCGGAAACGTTGACCAGCGCCGTGCTCCCCGCCGAGGTCGAACCCGGAAGCGAATGGGCGTGGATGCGTCTGGGAATCATGGACGTTGTCGCCAGCCGCCTGCGCAGTTCCGGACTGCCAAGCGTGCCGACCGAGGCGGTGGTCGCACTGCTGAATACCCCGCCAACCAATCGCAGCGGCACACTGCGCGGCGCGCTGGCCGCGCGTTTGCTGGTCACACCGCAAGTGCATCCGCACGACTCCGCCTGGCAGGTCGAGCTGAGCGCCGACGACGGTGCCGGGCAACACTATCTGGTCAGCGCGCGTGCCGGTGAGGCTGCCGCTGCAGCGCGCGATGCCGCCGACAAGCTGCTTGTCGCGCTCGGTCGAGAGCCCCCAACAACGTCAGCCGAGACCAGACCCGATGCGATTTTGATCAAGCGCATCGATGCCGCCGTACTCGCCGACGATCCTGATGGTGCGCGTGCATTGATTGCCCAGGCGTCGCCGGATCTTCAGCATTCACCTGAAGTTGGTTTGCGCCTGGCCAAGATCGATTTTCGCAGCGGCCAACTCGATGCTGCGCGCAATCGACTCGAGGCATTGCTGGACGAAGCACCCGCCAGTACGGAGCCCGTGCTGCGTGCCAGCGTGCTCAATGGATTGGGCGCAGTGGCCATTCGCGCCGGCAATTCGCAAAAAGCCGGTCAAGCCTTTGGCGAAGCAATCAAGCTTCTCGAATCGCAACACGACCCGGCGCAACTTGGGCAGGCCTATCTGGGCCGCGCCGCCAGCGCCGCCGAGCAGCGCCAATTCGCAAGCGCGTCGGCCGATTATGCGCGGGCACGCATCGCGTTCCGCCAGGCCAACGACACGCTGGCGCTGATTCGGGTTTCCGCAGACGAAGGCTTTGTCGATCTGGAACAGGGCCGACCGGCGCAGGCGCTGCCGGAACTCGCCGATGCCACCAATGGATTCAAGCGGTGGGGCGCGCTCAATGAAGCCATACTCACGTTCATCGGTCAAATCGGCTGCGATCTGGACCTGCTCGACAACCGCGCCGCTATGCAGGCTGCCGACATGGCCGCGGCGATTGCACAACGCATCGACAACCCGGCGACGCTGGCCTCGCTGAGTCTGGCGCGCGCGCGCGCCCTCGTCGCCGTCGGGAGGTTGCGTGAGGCCCGAGCCATTCTCGATCGATTGCGCAGCAAGCCTGCGCTTGCTTCCACGGCCACAAGTGCAGGCGTCGTGCTCGCCCGCATGGACATGGACAGCGACAATGTCGCCGTAGCCGCCGGTCTGGCCGAACAAGCCGTAACGGTCCTCGACTCGGCAAGCGATGCACGTTCGCGCGCCGAGGCGTGGCTCATCGAGATTCGCGCCGCACTTCGGCGGGGCGATCGCAGCAAGGCCCAGGACGCCATAAACAGACTTGATGGTTGGGCCCGGCAAATCAATGATGCACACGCGCGCCTATGTGCGAGTCTGGCGCAGGCCGAATACGCAAAGCGCTTTGACGATGCCGGAGAATGGCGCCAGGCATTCGTCAAAGCGCGCGATCTTGCGATGCAAAACGCCATACCATTGGAGATTTCCAGCGTTGCCAGAAGCTATGCCGACGCCCTGCTTGCCGCCAACGACACCACTGCCGCGGCAGTTGAAGTGGGCAGGGTGACGCGCTGGTCGGACCAGGACTTCGACTGTGCGGTAATCGAGGCACGCCTGTATGCCGCACTCGGCCGCAATGAGGCACGCCAAAACGCCGTCGCCCGTGCGCGCACCCTCGCCGGCGAACGCAGCATTCCCGCTGACGCCCTCGCGGCTGTCATTGCAAACGGCTCGAATTCCCGGTAACAAAATGCAGCCGCCTCGAATTTTCCTATAAAAATCAACCTTTAAACAAAACCCGAATAGAATCCGAATAGCTCTTGAATGGCGCGCTGAGCGCCAACGGGCAAGGATCGCGGGTCGGCTTCGCCGTCGATCCCTATCACTGCCAGGAGCTACCCAGTGCATACGTCGAATCTTCGCGGCCGGCTATATAGCGGCGCTTTGCTCGTCATCGTTTCATGCGTGACCGCCACTGCCGGCATTGCCGCCCCCGTCGGCCTGCAACAAATTCCGTTGCAACCGCTCAAGACGAAAGCGACCGCGCAATCCGCGGCAATTCATCAAGGTATTCCCGGTGGTCTGAACCAACAGATTCGCCCGGCGTCGAGCCGCAACAAGTTCGTGGCAGAACCGGATCGAACCGGCACCGATGTTTACATCGTTCGTCTGCACGACCTGCCGGTTGCCACGTACGACGGACGGGTGCGCGGTTATGCGGCAACCCGCAGCGCGATGCGCCACCAGCCCGGAGTCCGGCGTTCCGCCAATGCCCCATCGGTACCGATCGCGAATTATCGCGGCTATCTGAAAAACAAGCAGCGCGCTGTCCTGGCGGCAGTGCGCAGCGCAGGCGTGAACACCGAAATACGTCACCAATTCACCGATTCCATCAACGCGTTTACGATCGAATTGACTCAGAAGCAGGCCGCGGCCATCGCCAGGCTGCCGCAGGTGACGTTCGTTCAACGTTCGGGCCTTCGCCCATTACTGACCGACCGCGGCCCCGAATTCATCGGTGCCAAGACCGTCTGGGACGGCGGTTCGTACTCCGGGGTGCCGTATCAGGGTGAAGGCATCATCGTCGGCATGCTCGACACGGGCATCAATACCGACCATCCGTCGTTCGCCGCGACCGGTGGTGATGGCTACACCGCGACCAATCCGTTCGGGGACGGCAATTATCTCGGCGACTGCGCCACGGGACATGCGACCTGCAACAGCAAACTGATCGGCGTGTGGAGCTGGCCGGTCATCACTGACACCTACCAGGGCGTGCGGCCGCCCAGCGGCGAAGACTACAACGGCCACGGCAGCCACACCGCGAGCACCGCGGCTGGCGACGTCGTCCTCAACGCACCGCTGGTAGGTGCGTCGCTCGGCGACGGTCATGGAACGCCAACCGGTTTTACCTTCGACAAAGTGTCCGGCGTCGCCCCGCACGCGAACATCATCGCTTACCAGGTTTGCTTTCCGACCGACGGTTGCCCGGACGAAGCGATCCTGCTCGCCGTCGACCAGGCCATTGCCGATGGCGTGGACGTGATCAACTTCTCGATCGGCGGCAGCGAGCGTTTTCCGTGGAACGACCCGCTTGCGCTGGCATTTCTCTCCGCGCGCGACGCCGGAATCTCGATCGCCGCGGCCGCCGGCAACGCCGGACCGGATTTTTATACATTGTCGCACTCGGCACCGTGGTACCTGGCCGTCGCTGCGTCCACCGACGATCGCAAACTCGATATTCCGCAAAAGCAATTCGCCCTGAGCGGCGGTGCGACCGAACCGCCAACTTTTCCAACAGATTCATGGTCGGAGTTCGGCGGCATCTCCGCCGCCGGCATCACTGGCGAACTCGTCAACGCCGCCGATTTCGGCGACGAGCTTTGCGCCAGCCCATTTCCGCCCGCCACATTCGACGCGACCCAGATCGTCGTGTGCAAGCGCGGTACCGTGGCGCGCCTGGCCAAAGCTGCCAACGTTATGGCGGGCGGTGCCGGCGGCTTTGTGTTGGTCAATGCCGGATATCCGGATGACCAGGACGACCTGTCCAATGACGTCTATCCATTGCCGGCCATCCAGCTGCATTCCTGGGATGGGCAGGCGTTGCTGGCATGGATGGCCGATGGCGGAGCGACGCATAGCGCAACGATCTCGGCGACAACGATCACGCGCACGCTCGATCCAGGCATCGGCGACGTGCTTGCGGATTTCTCTTCGCGCGGTCCGAGCAGCACCTACGAAGGCAGTCTGTCGCCCGGCATCAGTGCTCCGGGAGTGGACATCTTCGCGGCATTTGCCGACGAGCATCCGTTCGACCCGGATTCTGCACTGTCCAGCGATTGGGCCCTGGAAAGCGGTACTTCCATGGCCAGCCCGCATGTCGCCGGAACCATGGCGCTGATCCGCCAGGCGCACCCGGACTGGACCGCCGCCGAAGTGCAATCGGCGTTGCAAATGACCGCATCGCAGACAGTCACTTATGGTGCAACGGATTGGGCCCCCGGCAAGCCGGCCGGAACCTACCGCGCCGGTGCCGGCCGCGTCGACGCACTCGCCGCCGTCAATGCCGGCTTGGTGATGGACGAAACCGCAGCGGACTTTGCCTGGGCGAATCCGGACAATGGTGGTGATGTAAAACAATTGAATCTGCCGCAACTCGTGGACAGCCATTGCCGCGACGTGTGTTCATGGATTCGCACCGTGACCGCCACGCGCGATGGCACCTGGTCCGTCAGTGCCGGTCCATGGACATTCGACCGCTGGACCACCGGCGAGGGCGAGATCGCGCAGAACGGCATCAAGTTCGCGGCGTATCCGTCGACGTTCACACTGCGCGCCGGCGAAAGCAAGTCGATCCTTCTCAGAGCCGACCTGACCGATGCGCAGTTCCGTCACGACGGCACTCTCAATGTCGACGGCTCCGAGGAGATCGAGTTGTGGAGCAACGTCGTCCTCACGCCATCCGACAACACGATCCCGTCGGCACACTGGCCGGTCTCGGTGAACTTCGATCATGGCGTATTGCCGAAGACACTCGAACTCAATGCGCATCGAGACCAGGGTTCATACCGCCTGAACGGCGTGAATCTGCCGGCCATGACGAGCGTGACGTATCGCGATTACGGATTGGCTGCGGCTGATGTGCAACAGCTGTCGCTCAACCAGGACATTGACCATATTCCGCCGCCCTACGACGGCGATTACAGCCACAACAATACGTATACGACGCTGATCGATGTTCCTGCCGACAGCGCACGCCTGATCGTGGACGTTCTCAAGAACGTCGCCTCGACGGCCGACGCGCGCTACAAGCAGGGTTGGGCCACCGTGTACATCGGCATCGACAGCAACCACAACGGCGTGCCGGATTTCGACGACGAAACGCTGTGTATTTCCAACACCGAAGTCGAACTGAACTACTGCAGCATCAGCCATCCGGACGCCGGCACCTACTGGATATTCATCAACAATGTGCGCACCGGCCTGGCCGATTACGATCCCCAGATCATCCTCGATACCTATCGCATCGCAACCGCCGTCGTACCGGGAACATCCAGTTCCAGCCTGCAGGTCACCGGGCCGGCCAGTACCACCGGCGCACCGGCGGACCTCGACGTCAACTGGTCGTTGCCGCCGATGGCGACCGGCGATGTGATGTACGGCGCGTTCGATGTCGGCGATGGCGCCGCACCGGGTAGCGTCGGTTTCGTTCCCGTGAAAATCACGCGTGGCCTGGATGACGTCAGCATGACGGTCAGTCAGACGAGCGCGAAACCGGGCGACGTGATCGACGTCAACCTGCATGTGCGCGAAAACGACAGTGGCGCGGATCGCTCGTTCAACCTGCAGTCGATGCTGCCGTCCGGGCTCACGCTGGTGCCGGGATCGGCCAGGATCAACACCGCGGTCGAACAATCCAATCTCAGCATCGATGGCGAAACTTTGACGATCGCCGGGACCCAGCTCGACTCGGAAAACTGGCCGCACGAGTACAACGTCACCACCAGCGATACCGATGCGCTGTGTCGCACGCCGATATTTTCCGCCAACGGCCAGGTCAGCGACGGCGGTTTCGTCGGCCTGGTCAAACGATTCGGACTGACCCCGGATTTCGGCGGGCACCCTGATGCCTATGCGACGGACTCCGTCACCGTACCGCTGTCGAATTTCTGGGACGGCGGCTATTCGCTGTACAACAACAACGATTTCTGGAGCTACCCGGAACTGCAGGTGTCACCGCAAGGCTGGGTAATCATGGAGCCATACTTCGGCGACACGATGTACCTGTCGCAGCAGTTCCCCTACTACACCTTCCCGTACACGCCGATGATCGGCGTGCTCTGGAAGGGCATAGGCACGGGTGCTGGCTGGTTCGGCCCGAGCGCAATCGACGCACTGGCCACGCCGCTGAACGTTGATCCTCTGGATCCAGGCCAGACCAGTGGCATCACCGTCGCCTATGGCTCCTCCAGCCATGACCTGATCATGGAATGGGATGGCGCGCGCACTGAACACACCGATTTCGACACGGGGGAAACCACAACGCTGGACGACAAATATGACTTCGAACTGCTCATCAACCGCGACTATCGCTACGGCGATGGCCAATACGAGATGATCATGGCTTACGACAACCTGGACTTCGGCACCCAGGGCGGGCTCGGCTCGATCGGCGTGCAGGGCTACCACGGTCCGCTGACCTCGTTCGGCCCGCTCGACGGCGATCTTGCCGTCAGCTACGCCTACAACGACCTGCAGACCAAGCTGCACGACAACATGCTCGTCTGCTACGACTATCGCGGCCCGGAATCGACACAATTCGATTTGAGCATGCAGGTGCGCGTCGCCGAAACCGCGGCCGGCACCGACCAGACCTTGAGCTGGAACAGTCATGTGGAAGGCATGATCGATCGCAACGTCGACGCAGTCATTCACGTCAACGGCAATCTGGCGATTGCGCCCATGGGTGACTGGACGACGGCCGTCAACACCCCGCTCACCGGTATTCCTGTCGTGTACCACGACAACGACCCGGTGCCGAACACCATCAGCGTGAGTGGCGATCATTTCACGTCGGTCGTCCACGACAGCCCGATCGGCGCCACCATCGACCTGATTCCGGAAACCGGCTTCGTTGGCAGCACCGTGGTCACCGTGACAGTGACCGACCAGAACAACCCGGCGGACAAAGTCTCGACCAGCTTCACCCTGACCACCGTGCTCGGCGACGAGATATTCCAGAACGGTTTCGAGTAACGGCTCTCGGCTCGCGATGCGGGTGGACGCTGCAATGGCGTCCACCCGGCATCACCAAACGCAGAGCCGGCGCAGGTTTTGGCGTCCAGGCCATGCCAAACGGTTGGCGAAGGATTTTTGACGCCGTGTCGCCGCACGGTGTTATCGATGGCCAGACCCGTGTGCTGGGAACGACCGCACTGTGCCAATCGAGATCAACAGCCGTTTTCGTCTCCCCGTACAAGCGACGCTTGCAAAAGTGCTGCAATCAATCTTTGCATCGCGACGGCTCGTTCGCTCAGGAATTCGAACGAGTCTTCGTCCATATAGTTGCACTGTGCCAGTTCCAGTTGCACGGCGTCGATACCCGCGGCCGGGTTCCCGTAGTGGCGGGTAATGTAGCCACCCTGGAAGCGGCCGTTCACGACAACGGAATAATTGGACTGCGATTCGAGCACGTCGGTCAGACGCTGTTGCAATGCCGATGAACAGCTCGAGCCGTTCGCCGTGCCGAGGTTGAAGTCAGGCAGGCGTCCGTCGAACAGAAACGGCACCCGGCTTCGAATTGAATGACCTTCCCACAATACGACGCGGCTGTGCACTTGCTTTATGCGCGCGAGTTCGGCCGCCAACGCGTCGTGATACGGATGCCAGTAACGCGCAACGCGCGCCGCGATTTCATCGGCTGACGGTTCCTGGTTCGGCAGATAAACCGGTTGATTGGAAAACTGCACCAGCGGGCACAGCCCGGTCGTATTCTGGCCGGGATACAGTGAAACATCATCCGGTGGACGATTCAGGTCGACGACGTAGCGCGAAAACTTCGGCACGATCATCGAGGCACCCAGTTCGCGTGCGAAGGCGTACAGGCGCGCAACGTGCCAATCGGTATCGGGTACGCGGCGCGCCGAGGGCGTCATTCGCGTTGCGATGTCGCCGGGTAGCACCGTGCCGTCGTGCGGCACGGAAACCAGCAACGGGGCGCTACCCGGATAAAGTGTGTACGTTTCGGCTTGTTCACTCATGGGCGGCCTCAAAGTCCGAATCGCATTGGTGAAAACGGGGCCATGTCCAACGTCGTCTCCTTGCCCAGGATCAATTCGCTGATCAACATGCCGGTTGCCGCGGACATGGTGATGCCGAGCATGCCGTGGCCGGTAGCCAGGACCAGATTGCACGGTTTTTTCGCGCGCCCCAGGATGGGCAGATCATCGTAGGTCATCGGTCGCCAGCCGAACCATTCTTCCACGACTTGCGGACCTTCGGCTTCGCGCATGTATTGCGCCGCGCCGCGCCTGAGTGCGTCCAGGCGCTTGCGATTCAGGCTCGTGTCGTATCCGCAGAACTCCATGGTGCTGCCGAGGCGATAACCGTCCGACCATCCGGTGACGCAGACGGCACACTCCTTCAGCGTCAACGGAATACGCGGACAAATTTGCGGACGCGTGTAGGTGATCGAATAACCCTTGCCCGGCTGGATCGGGATACGCAGGTCCAATTGGCGCGCGAGAAGGGGCGACCACGCGCCGAGCGCCAGGATCACATCGCGCCCGCCGAATTCGCCTCGATTGGTGAGCACTTTTTCTATGCGATCGCCGCTCAACTCAAATCCGGTGACTTCACTGGATTCGAGAATGGTGCCGCCAAGAACCTTGACCTTGCGCGCCAGTTCTGCGCTGTAGCGATGCGGACGCAGGTGCGCGTCGAACGGATTGAAAAATCCTCCGACGACGTGTTCATTCAACGCCGGTTCGCGCGCGCGGCAGGCATCGCCGTCGAGCGTTTCCGCCGGCATGTGGAATTCCTCCACCAATTTCTGGAGCTGCTGCGCATGCTCGAACGCTTTCGCGTCACGATACACATTCATCGTGCCCAGCGACTCGAACGCGCAATCCAGCGACTGCGAGCCTATCAAGTCCTCCAGCGCGTCGCGCGAAAGTCGCAGCAAGGGTGTCTTGACCGAGGTAATGCGTTTGAAATCCGATTCATTGCAGCGATGTGCGAACTGAAGCAACCATTCGAGCAGGGCAAAATCCAGACGTGGCGCGATGCGAAACGGCGCGTCAGGTTTCAACAACCAGCGCAGCGCCTGGGAGATCTGGCCGGGCATCGCCAGCGGCGTACAATGACTGGGTGTGATTGTGCCGCAGTTGCCATGCGAAGCCGCAGCACCAATCGTGGCCTGCTCCAACACACACACGCTGCGTCCGCCACGTAACAGGTACAACGCGCAGGCCAGGCCGATCGCTCCGCCGCCAAGGATCACCACGTCCGCCTGGCGATCGTTCATTTCCCCAGCCTGCTGAATGGGAGGGAGCCGAGCCGAAAATTCGTTCTTGCAATTGTTGGCATCGAATCTGCATGTTGATCCAGCGCCGGAAAAACCCGGACTGCAACTTCGGATAGCCCATGAAACCGTCGACCAATGAACTGCTGCTTGCGCTGCGCTCGCCGACCTCCGGATGGCTTGCGACGATGATCTGTGCGCTGGATGAAGCGCTGCAGGACCCGAATTTCAGTGACCATCAGCGTGAGCTGGTTCGCCAAATACTTGATTACAATAAAATTCCGTCGAGCGTGGCCGCCGCTGCCGAAACACGAATGGTTCATTTCGAGCAATCCGTGGTCGACGAGCAGCAACATTTGTTCAGCGCACTCGCCGAAGCGCAGGCGGCACCGAAAACACAGCGTCCAAAACTGACGCTGGTGGGCAGCGCCGCTGCCTGATACCGAATCGCAAGGGGGTGTCCCGAAAGGCCCGGTGCAAACCGGGCCTTTCTTTTTTTGCGTCTTTGAAAGGGGTCAATGCGCGTGCCCACCGGATCCATGTGCATGACCGTGCGCCAATTCTTCCGGAGTGGCATCGCGAACGTCGGTGACTTCGATCGCGAACTTCAGAGTCTTGCCAGCCATCGGGTGATTCAAGTCCACATCGACCACGCTGGACCCAACCTTGAGCACGCTCACTGAACGTGGGCCATCCTTGGTTTGCAGTACGGTCGCCATGCCCGGCTTCAGACGCGCAGGATCGCGAAAGTATTTCTTCGCCACGCGCTGTACGAAATCCTCTCTGCGTTCGCCATATCCCAGTTCCGGCGTCACCACGACATCGAAACGATCGCCTGCATTGCGGCCAGTCATCGCCTGCTCCAGCCCAGGGATGATGCCGCCATGCCCGCAAAGTACCGCCATGGGTTCGCGCTCGTGCGAAGTTTCGATTTCCACGCCATCGGTGTCGCTGAGGCGATAATGAAAACTGACGACTTTGTCTTTCTCTGCCTGCATGTCGATATCCATCAAGGGCAATCGCAAATTTTATCTGCTTTTCCCCCGCCGCGCCCGTGGCGAGGCGTTGACAAGGCATGGCCAATACCCGAACGTGACATGGATGCGCTTGATTCGTGAATTCGGCCTGTGCCTTTGCATCACTTTCGTGGTGATGCAGTTTGCTGCCTGCGGCCGAAACAATGTGCAATCGCCGGCGCCGCAATATGCTCCTGGCGTCCAGGCCAATCCGAATGACATTCTATTTCGCGCGATCGGCCTGGTTGGCACGCCCTATCGTTACGGCGGCAATACACCCGATGGCGGATTCGACTGCAGCGGGCTTGTCGATTACGTGTTTCGTACGGTCGCCGGCATCGCGCTACCGCGAACCGCGGATAAAATCAGTCGTATGCGCGCGCAGCGGATTCGGCGCAACCAGCTCGAATCCGGCGATATTGTGCTCTTTCACACCAGCGGTCGACGCGTGAGCCACGTCGGCATTTATGTTGGCAAGGGACGCTTCGTGCACGCGCCGAATACCGGCGGCACCGTGCGCCTGGACTTTCTCGACTCGCCCTACTGGAGTGAACACTACAGTGGCGCGCGGCGAGTGTTGAACTAGTGTAGTGCTTCACTCTATTTGGCCCATTCAGAGCCAAGCGCACAAGCATGGCGAAGCCGGCTATTTGCCGGGCTGGTTCGGCACCGGTTTTGTGCGCAGGTTGTCCAGCAGCGGCGTTTTCGGGCGCTGAATCACGAGAAACGTGTTGCCGGCAACGCGATGACAACCGGTGCATGCGGCCGACAAACCGTCGTACGCCTTGTCGAATTCCGCCCTGTTCGCGTGATCGATAGCGTCGCGCAGATGGCGTATCGGCGCCTTGGTCATCGCAGGCAGAATGTCGGCAAGACGCTGCGGCTGAAAAATGGCGTCGTCAGGATTCTGCTCAACGATCGCTTCAAACGTTTCCTTGAGTTCCTGCAACTCGAAAGCGGCAAGAATCCAGTTTTGTGCCTGGCCGGCAAACCACAACCGGGCATGGCGGATCTGGATTTCGAGCATTTGATGACCCAGCTCCGGATGGTAAGCGGATTTTTGAAGCTCGGCCAACTGCTTTTTGAGCGCGGCGATTTCAGCTCTGTCGCCGGTGTCTGCGGCCTGTACAACGATGGTTGCACCGAAAAACGCGAGCACCGCGCAACTGATGAGTATGGACATTCCGGTCTTTTTCATGGATCGCCTCGCAAACTTTGGGTAATGGCTGTACCTGGCCGCAATGCAGCCGCAATGCTGCGCCTTTCCCGCTACCAGATACGCGCAGGATCGGTCTCGTCTCACGCGTCGCCAGTTCGCCGTACTCCAGAAAAAGAGGAGGTCCCGCAAGCGCTTCGCGTCGATCGACTTCAGGCACACGCGATGCGGCGAGCACCAGGAAAGGATCGCGCCATCACGGCGAATCGAGAAGCGCGATTGTACACGTCAGATCAAATTGTGACGGATCAGCCGTCGCTTGCGTCACGTCGTGCGCCCTGCCGAACAGCACCGCGATCATTCCCGGCATTCATCTCGGCGCGGAATTCGCTCAGTTCACGCAGCAACGTTTCGATGTTCACTTCATTTTTGAGGTTCACATTGAAATCCGTATCCGCGCGCGCACGGTCCTTGCGCGATTGACGATTCTGACTCATCACGATCAGCGGCCCCTGCAGACTCACGAGAATTCCCAGGGCCAGATTGAAGAACTGATACGGATACGGATCCGGCGGTGTGCCCACCAGCTGCGTATTGCCCAGGCACCATAGCGCCGTCAATACAATCAAAAAGACGATGAATCGCCAACTGCCGTTGAGCTCCGCCACGCTGTCGGCGAGGCGATCGCTCCATGAAAGGCGCTTGTCGAATTCCTCGTCGACATTTCTCGCGGCGCGCATGGTCAGTAGCGTATTGGTCTCACGCAGGCGACCGCTCATCGTGCGCAGAATCGCCATGGCTGCGCGTGGGCGGTGTTCCAGGTAATCCGCCAACGTCGAGTGCTTGAGTTCCAGCAACACGCAATCGCTGGTGGCCAGCGCGCTTGCGCTGCGCGCCTTTTCGTCGAACAGGGCCAGCTCGCCAAAAAACTCGCCGCGACCGATGTCATTGACCGAGATCCGGCGCGACGCTTCGCCGGGCAAAAAGATGTTCACATCGCCGCTCTCCACGATGTACATCGCGCTGCCGCTGTCGCCCTGGGCAAAAATCAGCGTGCCCGCTTTGAAAACCCGCATTTCCAGCGCTTGCGACAGGGCGTCAAGATCCTCATCGGACAAGCCAAAGAACATGGGTATTGAGCGCAACAGCGAAGTGGCATCCATCAGCGTCAACCCTCTTTCGAATTCAATTCAGTATCGTCAATCCAGCGATGTGCCCCTGGCCTCGGGCCCGAAAATGCTCAGCAGCGCCAGCAAGATCGCAACCACGGCGATAAAACTCGCCATGGCGAATGCGAAGTCGCCACCTCGCTGCGCGGCGTACCACGTCAACAAAGTCGACGTACCCGACGCCAACAGATTGCCGATCTGGTAGACGAACCCAGGCAGCGTCGCACGCGCGCCGGGCGGGCACAATTCATTCAAATGCACCGGAACGATACCCCATGCACCCTGCACCATCACCTGCAAACCAAACACGCCGATACCCAGCAGCATGATCGAGCCGCCGTAGGCCCACAGCGGAATCATCGGCAATGCCAGCAATGCCGCAGCCGCAATCGCGCGGCGACGACCGATGCGTTGTGACCACGCGCCGAAAACAAGGCCGCCGAGTATCGCGCCAAGATTCAGTGCGATCGTCAACTTGCTTACGGCCGCAGTTCCCAGATGCATCTGTTGCTTCAGGAACGTGGGGTACAGATCCTGTGAGCCGTGACTGAACATGTTGAACGCCATCATCAGCACGACCAGGTAGATCAATAAAGGCCAGCGGCCACGAACTGCTTCCCATAGCCCCGGCGCACTGCGCTCTCGTGCGTTCTGCCAGGCAGGCGATTCAGGGACCAAGCGTCGGATATAAAAAATCAACAAGGCCGGCAAGATGCCCAGCGCAAACATGCCGCGCCAACCGATCGTATCGAAAGCAATCCAGTAAGCCACGGCGCCGAGCAGATAACCGGCCGCGTAGCCTTCCTGCAGGATTCCCGAGACCAGCCCACGTGCTTTTTCGGGAATCGATTCCAGCGCGAGCGAAGCTCCGATGCCCCATTCGCCACCCATGGCGATGCCGAACAAGGCGCGCACGACCAGCAGTACCGTCAGCGACGGTGCCAGTGCGGAGGCAGCTTCGAGCACGGCGAAAAGCGCGATGTCGATCATCAGGATCGGGCGACGCCCGAAACGGTCGGCCAATCGTCCGAAAAGCAATGCGCCGACCGGACGCATGGCCAGCGTAAGCATCAACGAAACCGAAACCTCGGTCAGACCGACATGGAAATCCTGGGCTATTTCCGGAATCACAAAGACCAGCAGGAAATAATCGAACGCATCCAGGGTCCAGCCGAGGAAGCTGGCGAAAACCACGTGACGCTGTTCGCGCGTGAGCTCGCGCAATACCGAAAAAAAAGCCATCACGATCTCCTCTGTGCTTTTTCCAGTCTGCGCTGTGTGTGGCGCTGCATGCGTCCGCGCAGAGTGTCGCGGCGACGCGCAAGCTCCCCCGCGCGGTGCAAGCGCGATTGCGGTGAGCCATCATCGCCTTCCAGTCGCTCTCGGAACACGCAAAATTCGTCGTACGCCTTGAGTACATGCCGTAGCCGGCGCAACACCAGTTCCAACACAACCGCATCGTCGAACAGTCCAATCACTTCAACGTCGTCGGGAATCAGGTCATCGGGATCGCTGAAATAGACCAGCGTCGTCAATACTTCTTCACGCTCGGGGTTTGGCAATGCCCAGGCATCGTCCTCCAGCATGAGAATCAGGCGCTGTACACCGACGATGCGCTTGCGCACATACTCCGGCGCCGAGCCCAGCAACAATGTATCCAGGCTTTGCTTGGCCGCATCGATCACGTCGGTTTCATCCATGCTGCGTGCCAACCGGCGCGATCGCTCCAGAGTGGAAACGAATCGCTCGACGTCGGCTTGGTCCAGCTCGATGGTGATGCGCATGGCGTGTCGGTTTTTCCCCAATTTGTCGATGGTTTCGAGGATTGCCCGAAACCGCGGGAAAAGTAGCATACGCGGCAGGAAGATGTATCAGAACCGGCTTGAACCTGTCGGGCGCCGATTGATTGAACGCGCAGGTCCCGACAGCCGCCATCCCTTGCGGGCAGTGACTATCTGAAGCAAGCCTGTTACAATGCGCCGGCTACACCGCGTCGCCTTTCGTTTTTCCCTTCCGGCCGATCACACGCGAACGCCAGTTCGTGCGCCTCGCCCCGCACCACTCGGAAACGACGCCACCGGAATCCCTGCAGTTCACCGCGGCCCGGATTCCACTTTTCGCCTGCGGCGCGGTTTCAGGGAACGCTCCGGGTTCACTTGGGATGTTTGCAAGGTCGGGCGTGTGCCATGGCTTGCAGGCAGGCGGTCGCGCAAACCCACGCGTAACGCAAGTCGCATTGACGTAACCAGCGTCGATGCGCCGGCATGTCCCTGTGCCAGAGAGAACCTGATTCTCTCGATTACTGGAGTTTTCCAAAATGTCTTTCGATTCCCTCGGGCTTTCGCCCGCGTTGCTGCGCGCGCTTGCCGAACAAGGCTACACTGAGCCTACGCCGATTCAGGCTGCCGCGATTCCTGTCGCATTGAGCGGATGCGACCTGCTTGCCGGCGCACAAACCGGTACGGGCAAAACTGCCGCATTCGCGTTGCCTCTACTCGAGCGCCTGTATCCGAACGGACAGCGTCCGCCGGCGACGTCGCGCAAGCCGCGCGCGCTGATCCTGACTCCCACCCGCGAGTTGGCCGCGCAGGTCCACGACAACCTGCGTGACTATGCAAAGTATCTTCGCGTAAACAGCACGACGATCTTCGGCGGCGTCTCGATGGGTCCGCAAATGCTGGCGCTGAAGCGCGGCGTCGACATTCTGGTGGCAACGCCAGGTCGCCTGATGGACCACATGGAGCGGCGCACCGCAGACCTGTCCGGCATCGAAATCCTCGTTCTTGATGAAGCCGACCGCATGCTCGACATGGGCTTCCTGCCCGCGATCAAGCGCATTCTCGGCAGTATTCCGAAGCGTCGTCAGACGTTGCTCTTCTCCGCAACGTTCGCCGAGCAGATCAAGCAACTGGCCAGCCAGTTCATGCGCGAGCCGGAGGAAATCCAGGTCGCCGCGCGCAACAGCGTCGCCGCCACGGTCACCCATCGCGTGCATCCGGTCGAAGCCGAGCGCAAGCGCGATCTGCTGTTGCACTTGCTCGCCGCCGATAGCCGCCGCCAAAGCCTGGTGTTCAGTCGCACCAAACACGGCGCGGACAAGTTATGCAAATTTCTCGAAGCTTCCGGTCTGCGTTCTGCCGCAATCCATGGCAACAAGAGCCAGAACGCGCGCACCCGTGCGCTAAAGGACTTCAAGCAAGGCAAGATCACCATTCTCGTCGCCACCGATATCGCCGCGCGCGGTCTGGATATCGACCAGTTGCCGATTGTCGTCAACTACGACCTGCCGATGGTTGCCGAGGACTACATCCACCGCATCGGTCGCACCGGCCGTGCCGGCGCCGAAGGTCTGGCAGTGTCTCTGGTTGCACACGACGAAGCGCGTTTGCTGCGCGACATCCGTCGCATGCTCAAGCAAGAGATTGCCATCGAGTCTGTGGAAGGCTTCGCTCCTTCCCGGCCATTGAACCTGGAATCACCGCCACCGCGCCCGAATCCTCGCAAGCAGTCTCATGCACGTCGTCCGCATCCGCATGCCCCGAACAAACCGCATGCCACCGCCAACAAGCAACATCGGCCATGGCGTGGCAGTCGGGATGCGCGCACCGCATGATCCAGCGCCGGTAGCCCGTAGCCCCCGCAGCCCGTAGCCCGTAGCCCGTAGCCCGTAGCCGTGAAAGGCTACGGTCTGCCTTTCCCGCGTGCTCCTGGCGGGCATCCTGTGACTTGGACTTTCCCGACTCCGGACTCCTGAATCGCAATTCCCGATGCCGGACCTTATATCACCGCTCCTGATCCGTCGGCCGAATCAGGATTTCGTTGACGTTGACGTGGGCCGGCTGGCTCACGCAATACAACACGGCGTTGGCGATATCCACGGACTGCAACTGTCGCATTGATGCAGCCCATGCATCGATCGCCTCGCGTGTTTGCACGTGCGAAATATGTTCACGCAATTCCGTTTCCACCACGCCCGGCTCGATCACACTGACACGAATCTGATCCTTGTAAACTTCACGCCGTAGCGCTTCGGAAAACGCGACGACACCGAACTTCGATGCCGCATATCCCGCTGCGTTCGGGTTGGCGATGCGTCCTGCGGTCGAAGAGATATTGACGATATGCCCGCCGCCACGCTTGCGCATTCCCGGTAACGCAGCCTGCGAAGAAACCATCAACCCGAGCACGTTCAATTCCAGCATGCGTCGCCAATCGTCGGGTTCTGCGGAATCGATGGGAGACAGATGCATGACGCCAGCGTTGTTGACCAGGATATCCAATCGCCCGAAGTGCCCTTCTGTCTCAGCGACGATGCGCCGATTTTCGTCCTCGCGTAGAAGATCGGCGGGAATGGCGAGAACCTGCGCTCCGGACTGCTTCAATTCGTCAACGATTTTGTCGAGCCGATCCTTCCTGCGCGCCGTTATCGCCACTTTCGCCCCGGCACCGGCCAGCACACGTGCGGTCGCCGCACCGATACCTGACGAAGCGCCGGTAATCAGCGCAATGCGACCCCCAAGAATTTTTTCCGGCATATCGATCTCCCGTTGTCTGTCATTGCCCGTCGCGCTGCGCGAAGGCATATACAAATGACTTATCGTTCTCGTGGCAGCGTTTCCAGCGCAGCTACGCACCCGTGCAGTTTCGGCCCGATATAGCAATGCGACCCGCACGCGCTCAATCCGGCTTTGAAAAAGGTCTTCAAATACCAATGCGGCGAGCGCGCGATGAATCCGTGCTTGTCGCCTTCGGGCGCATCGCGCGAAGTGAACAGTTCGATGAACGCAACGCCGGCAAGCATGTCTGCAAGACCGGTCAATCCACGCCGGAATTGCCCACTTGGAACGTAGTGCGCCACATCGCTGCACACAATCAAATCGAATTCGCAATCGAAGCGCAATTCGCCGAGTTGGCCGAATTCGACCAGTTTCAGGTTTCGCGAACGTCCGTAGCGCGCCACGGCGTATTCGCTGCTGTCCAAACCAAGATATTCGATGTTCGGGCGCAACCTTTTCAGCGGTCCTCGCCAGGCGCCTTCGCCGCAGCCGACATCGAGCACGTTGCGTACCCGGCGACCGAGATAGTATTCGGCCACTGCCACAGCCAACGCGGCTTTGCGTGCAAGTTCGCCCGGCGACGACGGAGCTCGACGCGGATCTCGATACCAGCGGTCGAAATACGCGCGATCATATACTTTTTGCACGCGTCTTCGAATCCTCAGCGCAGCGCGGCATTGATCTTGTCCAGCGCTTTCGCGCCAGGACACAGTTGCGTTTCGCCGAGTTGATTGAACGCGACCGGCAACGTATTCAAATGGGCGTGCAGATCCTCGGCTTCCGCCTCCACGTAAAGCAGCCCGGTCACTACTTCACCTTGAGCCTGGCGTTCGTGCAGGAAATTCATCGCGCCGACACGATCGCTCGAGTCGTGGCTGTGCGGCAGCTTGCGCAGGCGCAGGATACTGCCATCGTGCTGGACCACGTCAACCGTATCGCCAGGTTCGTAATCGGTGGTGATTTCGGCGCAGGCGGGAATGAAGTCCAGACGATTCAAGGCGTGATTGTGTTCGCGCACGTATTCGTAACTCTTGGTGCTGCCGGCGTGGTTGTTGAAGGCGACGCAGGGACTGATCACGTCGATGAATGCCGCGCCCTTGTGCGTCATCGCAGCCTTGAGCAAAGGCACGAGTTGCGCCTTGTCTCCGGAAAATCCGCGCGCAACGAACGTCGCACCGAGTTGCAGAGCCAGTCCGACCATGTCGATCGGGCTATCGCTGTTTACCGCCCCGCGCTTGGATTTGCTGCCTTGATCGGCGGTCGCGGAAAATTGACCCTTGGTCAAGCCGTACACGCCGTTGTTCTCGACGATGTAAACCATGTTCACGCTGCGTCGCATCGAATGCACAAACTGCCCGATGCCGATCGATGCGGAATCGCCGTCGCCTGAAACACCCAGATACAACAATTCCTGGTTGGCGAGATTTGCGCCGGTCAATACCGATGGCATGCGCCCATGCACAGTGTTGAAGCCATGCGACTGACCGAGAAAATACGTTGGCGTTTTTGAGCTGCAACCGATCCCCGAAAGTTTGGCAACGCGATGTGGTTCGATATCCAGTTCCCAACAAGCCTGAATGATCGCCGCAGAAATGGAATCGTGGCCGCATCCCGCGCACAACGTCGAGACCGCCCCTTCGTAGTCACGCCGAGTGTGTCCCGCACGATTGCGCTGCAGGGAAGGATGATGGAGTTTGGGTTTGGTGATGTAGGTCATCAGGCAACCTTGTTGTCGCGAAGGGCATGGACGTTGTTGCTGCGCATACCTTCGCCAATTGAGTGAGAGATGAATCGTGCGGTGATCGGGGTGCCGTCGAAGTGCAGGATCGCGCGCAGGCGTGCCGGATCAATGTTGAACTGTTCGATCAGCAAGGTCCGCAATTGCGCGTCACGATTCTGTTCGACGACGAATACGACATCGTGGGCGTCGATGAAGGCGCTTACCGAATCTGCGAACGGATAGCCACGCACTCGCAATGTGTCGATGTTTGCACCAGCGTGATCGAGCATCTCGAAAGCTTCCGACATCGCCGCTGCGGTCGAGCCAAAGTAAATTGCACCGCATCGCGTCGCGTTTGATGCCTTGTGCACAACCGGTTGCGGCAACAGGGTCTTGGCGGTCTCGAACTTCTTCTGCAGGCGTTGCATGTTTTCTACGTAGTCTTCGCCCCGCTCGGAGTAACGCGCGTCGGCGTTCTTGCTGGTGCCGCGGGTGAAAAAGCTGCCGCGTCGCGGGTGCGCGCCGGGAAGCGTTCGCACCGGAATGCCGTCGCCGTCGACGTCCCGGTAACGGCCAAACGCGACACCTGCTTCAAGCTGTTCGGCAGACAACACTTTGCCGCGGTCATAGCGCCGCGCATCATCCCACTCGAACGGCGCGCACAAGCGCTGGTTCATGCCGATGTCGAGATCGCTCATCACGAAGATCGGCGTCTGCAAGCGATCGGCCAGGTCCAATGCAGTTGCAGCGAATTCGAAACATTCGTACGGGTCCTCCGGAAACAGCAGTACATGCGTCGTGTCCCCATGCGACGCATGCGCACACGCCAGCACATCTGATTGCTGCGTGCGCGTAGGCATGCCCGTAGACGGGCCGCCACGCTGCACATCAACGATGGTGACCGGAATCTCGGCGAAATACGCAAGGCCGATGAACTCGTTCATCAGCGAAATGCCGGGGCCGGAAGTCGAAGTGAACGCGCGCGCGCCATTCCAGCCGGCGCCCACCACCATGCCGATCGACGCGATTTCGTCCTCGGCTTGAACAACCGCATACTTGTTCGATCCGGTTTCCGGATCGACGCGGTACTTCGAGCAATATTTCTGGAATGCCTCAGCCAGAGAGGACGATGGCGTGATCGGATACCACGCGCATACCGTTGCGCCTCCATAGACAAGACCCAGCGCAGCCGCTGCATTTCCATCGACGAAAATCTTGTCGCCTACCGCGTCGCGCCGCTCCACGCGAAGACCGGTAGCGTCAAGATTCTTTGTCGCATGATCACGCCCAAGATCCAGCGCTTCTATGTTGGGTTCCAGCAGTTTTGGCTTGCTTTTGTATTGCTCGCCGATGAGCGCCACGATAACTTCGCGATCGATGCCCAACAGCACCGACAACGCACCGACATACATGATGTTCTTGAACAGCTGACGCTGGCGCGCATCGCTGTACGTGGCGTTGCAGATCGCAGTCAGCGGCATGCCGATAACAGTAATGTCATCGCGAAACTTCGACTTCGGCAGTGATTTTGTATTGTCGTAGAACAGATATCCGCCCGGCTCGATCTCGGCCAGGTCGACATCCCAGGTCTGCGGATTCATTGCCACCATCATGTCGATGCCGCCGCGCCGACCCAGCCAGCCGCGCTCGCTGACCCTCACCTCGTACCACGTCGGCAGGCCCTGGATATTGGAGGGAAAAATATTGCGCGGACTGACCGGCACGCCCATGCGCAGGATCGCCTTGGCAAACAGTTCGTTGGCCGACGCCGAACCTGATCCGTTCACGTTCGCGAACTTGATGACAAAATCATTCGTCGCTTGCATCGCCATCATGCGAAAACTCCCAGCGACGCACGCGCTTCAAGCCTGCTCCTCGAAGCACGCTCGGGGCCGACGGATGGATCAGCGGGCAACGCCCGGGGCTTTCGAAACGCTGTGGCAAATCCGTGCGCCCGTCCGCTCATCCCTGCCGTCTCACTCATTGCAAGCGATGGGGCAGACAGAGCAGGCGCGACGAACGTGATCACGAGGTCGTTGGCGGCGTGCATTGCCTTCATGCGGCCTCCCGCTTGCCGGACTTGTTGCGACAACCAGCGCCCGCGTGGGTGACTTCGAACAGGAACTTGCGCATGTCCCACGCCCCCGTCGGGCAGCGTTCTGCACACAGGCCGCAATGCAGGCAGACGTCTTCATCCTTGACCATGACCCTGCCCGTCCTCAGCAATTCGGATACGTACAAATCCTGGGTCAG
The DNA here is from genome assembly GCA_963711075.1 of uncultured Pseudomonadota bacterium. GTDB lineage: Bacteria > Pseudomonadota > Gammaproteobacteria > Xanthomonadales > Rhodanobacteraceae > Rudaea. Next base: position 580,266 of record CAVQCW010000005.1, read on the forward strand.
GTTCAACGCCGGCGCACTCAGATGCGTGCGCAAAGCTGCTTCGTCGTCGTTGCCGGTGAAGCTGATGCAATCCATCGGGCAGATGTCGACGCAGGCGTCGCATTCGATGCAGATGTTCTCCGTGAATACGGTTTGCACATCGCAGTTCAGGCAGCGTTGCGCTTCGTTGAATGCGGTTTGCGCATCGAAGCCCAACTCCACTTCAACCTTGATGCTTTTCAGCGTCTGCGATTTGTCCCGCCACGGCACGGTGAACCGTTCGTCGCCGGAGATGTCGTTGTCGTAACTCCACTCGTGAATGCCCATCTTTTGCGATGCCAGGCTCACTCCCGGCGCAGGACGTTCGCGGATATCTTCGCCGCTGAGCTGCTTGTCGATCGAAACCGCCGCGTCGTGACCGTGGGCAACCGCCCAGATGATGTTCTTTGGGCCGAATGCGGCATCTCCGCCAAAATATACCTTCGGATTCGACGATTGCAGCGTGATCTTGTCGACCACGGGCATATCCCATTCGTCGAATTCGATGCCAACGTCACGCTCGATCCACGGGAACGCATTTTCCTGGCCGATCGCGATCAGGACATCGTCGCATTCGTGAAACTGCTCGGCTTCGCCGGTTGCAATGAGCTTGCGTCGCCCCTCGGCGCTGTATTCGGCGCGCACCTTCTCGAAGGTCATGCCGGTCAGCTTGCCGTTTTTGTGCACGAATGCTTTCGGAACCAGAAAATCGAGAATCGGAATGCCTTCGTGCATGGCATCCTCCTTTTCCCACGGCGATGCCTTCATCTCGTCGAAACCGGAACGCACGATCACTTTGACTTCTTCGCCGCCGAGGCGGCGCGATGAGCGGCAACAATCCATTGCCGTATTGCCGCCGCCGAGCACGATCACGCGGCGACCGATCTTCTTGATGTGCTCGAAATACACCGAGGCCAGCCAATCGAGGCCGATGTGGATGTTTGCCGACGCTTCATCACGTCCCGGGATCCGCAGATCACGACCCCGCGGCGCACCACTGCCGACGAAAATCGCATCGAAGTCCTGCGTCAGCACCGATTTCATCGAATCGATGCGCTGGCCACCCCGCAATTCGACGCCCAGATCAAGGATGTAGCCAACTTCCTCGTCGATCACTTCCTCGGGCAGGCGAAAGCGCGGCACCTGGGTACGCATGAAACCGCCGCCCTTGGCATCGGCTTCGAACACGACAACGTGATATCCCAGCGGCGCCAGATCGCGAGCCACTGTCAGCGACGCCGGCCCGGCACCGATACAGGCGATGCGCTTGCCATTCTTGCGGGTCGCCGGCTTTGGCATTCGAGCGCGAATCGCATCGTTGTCCTTGAAATCCGCGGCGACGCGTTTCAGGCGGCAAATGGCGACCGGTTCGGGTTTCTGCCCGTTGTTCTCCTCAACCCGACCACGCCGGCAGGCCGGTTCGCAGGGTCGGTCGCAGGTGCGTCCGAGGATTCCGGGGAACACATTCGACGTCCAGTTGACCATATAGGCATCGGAATAGCGTCCGGCCGAGATCATGCGGATGTATTCGGGAACGGGAGTGTGCGCCGGGCAAGCCCACTGGCAATCGACCACTTTGTGAAAATAGTCGGGGTTACGAATATCGGTTGGCTTCACCCAATCCTCCGCTGAACGTCGGCCGACAAGGGCCGGAGCTTCTCGCGCGAGTCTACTCGCGGAATCCATCCATGAGAAGGTCGCTTTGTCACAGTCGCGCCAGAGGCAAAAATCCGCGACAATGACCGATCGGGCGCCACCGCGCACCGCGAATTGCAGAAGGTCAATGCTGTATCAACTCCACGAATTCAACCGCGCCGCATTCAACCCGCTTGTAGCCTGGTCGCAGACCGGGGCAAGGATGTTCTCCTCGCCGGACAGCTGGCTTTCCCAACTGCCTGGCGCACCTCGCATCGCCGCCAACTACGAGCTTGTGTATCGCCTGGGCAAGGATTACGAGAAGCCCGCGTTCGACATCCACAACGTCGAAACCAATGGCATCGATATCCCGATTGTCGAGAAGGTCGCGCTTTCGCGTCCGTTCTGCAATTTGCTGCGTTTCAAGCGCTACAGCGACGACGCCAGAACTCTGACCCGGCTCAAGCGCGAACCGACCGTGCTTGTCGTTGCGCCGTTGTCGGGCCATCACGCCACCTTGCTTCGCGACACCGTGCGCACGCTGCTGCGCGATCACAAGGTTTACATCACCGACTGGATCGACGCGCGCATGGTTCCGGCCGAGGTAGGAACGTTCACGCTGGACGACTATGTGGCTTACATGCAGGAATTCATGCGTCATATCGGCGCGGAAAACCTGCATGTGATCAGCGTGTGCCAACCGACGGTCCCGGTACTCGCCGCGATTTCGCTGATGGCCGCAAACAAGGAAGCAACGCCGTTGACCATGACCTTGATGGGCGGGCCCATCGACACGCGCTGCAGCCCGACCCAGGTTAACGATCTCGCCACGACCAAGCCACTGTCGTGGTTCGAGAATACCCTGATCCAGGAGGTGCCGCAGAACTATCCGGGTCATGGCCGCCGGGTTTATCCGGGATTCCTGCAACACGCAGGATTCATCAGCATGAATCCGAGCCGGCATTTCATGTCGCATTGGGACTTCTACGAAAACCTGCGCCGCGGCGATCTCGAAGATGCCGAAGCGCATCGTCGCTTCTATGACGACTACAACGCCGTGCTCGACATGCCTGCGGCATACTACCTGGATACGATCCGCACCGTATTCCAGGAACACGCTTTGCCGCGCGGCGCCTGGGACGTGGCCGGGCAGCGTGTCAAACCGGCGGCCATAAGACGCACCGCACTTTTCACCATCGAAGGCGAACTCGACGATATTTCCGGACCCGGGCAGACACAGGCTGCCGAAAAGCTTTGCTCCGGCATCCCTGCTTCGCGCAAACGCCACCTGACCGTGAAGGGCGCCGGTCATTACGGCATCTTCAGCGGACGCCGCTGGCGCAACGTGGTATATCCGGAAGTGCGTGAGTTCATTCGCGCGTTTCAAAACCCTTGATCGCAAGCCGTCGGCGCAGGTGGCACGGGTTGAGCGCAGCGATACCCGACATTGGCAGTTCCAAAAATTGCCGTATGTGGAGTTGCCGTGCTGACCGCCAAACCGCATACGCGGAATTTCTTCACTCTACGCTCGCCGACCGGCGCAATGCATAAAACTCGGCGACAAAGTCTTGCAGGCGTTGAGCTTCCATCGCCTCACGCAAACCGCGCATCAACCCCTGGTAGTAATGCAGGTTGTGTATCGTCGCGAGCATCGGGCCGAGCATTTCTCCGCACTTGTCCAGATGGCGCAAATATGCACGGCTGAAACCCGAGCGGCAGGTGTAGCACGGACACGCCTCGTCAAGCGGTCGCGTGTCGCGTTCGTATTGCGCATTGCGGATACGCAAGATCCCGTGCCGCGTGAATATATGCGCGTTGCGCGCGTTGCGCGTCGGCATCACGCAATCGAACATGTCGATGCCGCGAACGACCGCCTCGACAATATCTTCAGGTCGACCGACTCCCATCAGATAGCGCGGCCGATCCGGCGGCAACAAGGGAACGGTTTCTTCCAGCGTGCGATTGCGCTCGGCCTCCGGTTCACCGACCGCCAGCCCGCCAACAGCGTAGCCATCGAAACCGATTTGAAGCAACTGTTCGGCAGACTGTCTACGCAACGGCGCAAATGTGCCGCCCTGAACAATTCCGAACAGCGAATTGGAATTCTTCAAATCGTCGAAGGCGCGACGCGAGCGTTGCGCCCAGCGCAAACTCAGTTCCATCGAATCGCGCGCCTGCTTTTCGGTTGCCGGATACGGCGTGCATTCGTCGAAAATCATCGCGATGTCCGAATCCAGCACATGCTGAATGCGCATCGATTCTTCCGGCGACAGGAATACCATCGACCCATTGACCGGTGACGCGAAGCGCACGCCTTCTTCGCTGATCTTGCGTCGCTGCGCCAGTGAGAAAACCTGAAAGCCGCCCGAATCGGTGAGAATGGGTTTGTCCCAACCGATAAACTTGTGCAAACCACCAAAATCGCCGATTACGTCCAGCCCCGGACGCAGAAACAAGTGAAACGTGTTTCCGAGGATAATCTGCGCGCCGGTGTCGCGAATTGATTGCGGCGTCATTGCCTTGACCGACCCATAGGTGCCGACCGGCATGAAAGCCGGCGTATCGATCGATCCACGCGGAAACTCGATGCGGCCACGGCGTGCCGCGCCGTCGCTTACCATCAGCGAAAACCTCATCGAACTCATGCGCGGCTGGCGCCCGGCAAAATCAACATGGCGTCTCCATAGGAAAAAAAGCGATAGCGTTGTTCGACGGCATGACGATACGCTTCGAGCATCAACTCGCGACCCGCGAATGCCGATACCAGCATCAGCAAGGTCGACTCCGGCAGATGAAAATTCGTGACCAGCGCATCGACGCTGGCAATCCGGTAGCCGGGGAAGATGAATATCTGTGTTTCCCCGGCAAATGGCCGCACCTTGCCGTCGCGCAGTGCGGATTCGAGTGCACGCACGACCGTGGTGCCAACGGCCACCACGCGGCCACCATTCGAGCGTGTACGCTGGATCTTCTCAACCAGTTCGGCGCCGACATTGAGCCATTCGCGATGCATGCTGTGGTCTTCCAGCTTTTCGCTGCGCATCGGCTGAAACGTTCCTGCGCCCACGTGCAAAGTCACGTAACCGAATTCGATGTTCTTCTCGCGCAGACGGTTCAACACTTTGTCGTCGAAATGCAGTCCGGCCGTTGGCGCGGCGACGGCACCCAACTCGCGCGCGAACACGGTCTGGTAGCGTTCGCTGTCGTCCGCGCTGGCCTCGCGCGAAATATACGGCGGCAAAGGCATGCGTCCGCAGCGCAGCAACAGCTTTTCCAGTTGTTCGCCGCCTTCATAGCGCAAGGAAAAGAATTCGCCGTCCCGACCCAGGACGGTCAGCGTTTCGCCACCGTCGAGCACAATCTCGCTGCCCGGTTTCGGCTTCTTGCTCACTCCCAATTGCGCCAGCGCCTCGTGTGCGCCGGTGACCCGCTCGATCAGGATTTCCACCGCTCCGCCGGTCGCCTTGTGGCCAAACAGGCGGGCCGGCAACACGCGCGTGTCATTGAACACCAATAAATCACCAGGGTTAAAATAATCGACGAGATCGGTGAAGCGACGGTCGTCGAAGCATCGCGCCGATGCATCCACGACGAGCAAGCGACTCGCCGAACGCTCGGGCAACGGTGCCTGCGCGATGAGTTCGGGTGGCAGTTCATAAGTGAAATCGGATTTTTTCAAAGGCCGGGCTTGGGAAGTCGGGAGTAGAGAATAGTAAAGATTCTGCTCACACTGCGCAGCATGTTCACCTTCAGTCGCCGCTTGTGATGTTCGGTTCCCGATTCCCTGGCCCTCGTTTCCGGCTGTTCATAACCAGCCCTTCTGCCGCGCCAACCGATACGCCTCGATCCGGTTGCTGACACCGAGTTTGCCGATCGCCTCGGAAAGGTAATTGCGCACCGTGCCTTGTGATAGGTGCAGCTGCCCTGCGATATCGCCGGCGGATTGGCCTTCACCGGCCAGGCGCAGCACCTGGCGCTCGCGATCGTTGAGGGGATCGTCGCCCGACCAGGCTTCAAGCGCGAGTTGCGGATCGATCGCGCGCCCGCCCCGATGGACCTTGCGGATCGCTTCAGCCAATTGTTCGGCAGGCGCATCCTTGAGCAGATAACCGCTGACGCCGGCATCCAGCGCACGCCGCAGGAATCCGGGGCGCGCGAAAGTGGTCAGGATGACGACTTTGCACTCCCGGCCTTGCTCGCGTATGCGCTGCGCCAGCTCCAGACCCGTCATCCGCGGCATTTCGATGTCGGTCAGCACGACGTCGGGACAATCGAGTTCGATCTGCTTCCAGGCTTCCTCACCGTCGGCTGCATTGCCGACCACATTGATATCGGATTCAAGCTCCAGCAGCGCAGACAACGCGCCGCGCACCATTGCCTGGTCTTCGGCAAGCAGGACGCGGATCATGTTGGAATTTTCGGCGCTGGCATCATGCGCGCACGGTAGCAATTGCCGACGCGCGACTCAACGTGAACTGGCGCGAGTCACGCGTGGCGCAGCAGCACCGACGTCTGCACCGGTTCGGATGCGGCCGATTGCGGCAGCGCCATGCTCACGCGCAGGCGCGTACCTTGGCCACGCTGGGATTCGATGCGCAAATCGGCACCGATGGCGGCCAGTCGTTCACGCATGCCGCACAAACCGTTGCCGGGGACGATCGCGCCACCACGGCCATTGTCTACAATATTCAATAGCATACGCTGGCCTTCAACATCGAGTGTGGCATTGACGAGTGTGGCGCGCGCATGGCGCTGTGCGTTGGTCACAGCCTCGCGCAAAGTCATCGCCAGTGCAGTTTCGATTTCCGCCGGCAAGGCGACATCGGCAAGCGCGTAGTCGAAATGGATGCCATTGGATTCCAGCAGCAACTTGGCCGACGCCAGCTCGGCGGCAAAACCCGCTGCGCGAATTCCGGTCACGGCGCGACGCACCTGCGCCAGCGAATCCCGTGCGACACGTTCGACATCGGCGATTTCGCGACGTGCGCCTTGCGGATCCCGTTCAAACAGGCGGTTTGCGAGTTCGGATTTCAGGGTAATCAGTGACAGCGTATGTCCAAGAAGATCGTGCAGGTCACGGCCGATGCGTTCGCGTTCGGCCAGGGCGGCCAGGCGCCTGACTTCTTCGTTGCTCAGGCGCAGTTCGGCTTCGCGCTGCTGCTTGCGCACGAAATTCAGGTTCATGAATCCGATCGCCAAACTGACCAGCACCCCATTGATGAGGTACACCCAGTCGAAGTGCAGCACGAAAAGCCATTCAACGCTGTACAGCACCAGGGCAACGAAAATACTGCGCAACGCCCGCTGCGTATTGCCGGTCGACGGGAAATAGGCGCAGGCATAGATGATGTAGCACTGCGCTCCGGGATTGAGTGGCGTCAGCGCCAGCCCCATTGCAGCCATCGTCCAGGCACACCAGATCACATGGGCGCGGCTGCGGTAATAAATGTGCCAGTAAAGCCACAGGAACATTCCAAAACTGACCGCGGTCGGCAACATCCAATGCCGGAACTCATCGCCGCTCTGGTACATCGGCACGAAGAATATCCAGACCGTCCATACCAGCATCAGCACTGCCAGCCAGTGCGCGGGCTTTTCGCAACTGGTGCTGCGGTGCGAGTATTGAATCAGTATCGAATCGTCGGTCGGCGTGAAGATTCGAGCGAGCATGTCGGGCTCCGTAACGCCAGGGATGCTTTGAACAAGTCCGCGCAGACTACCGCAACTTCAGTGCGACCGGGCCAACCAGCGCCGGGCAATGAAGAAGCAAACCGCACTGAATCCGCCCAGCCACAACAAATGCATGGCTATGCCGGTTGCCGGCACCTGACCGACTGTCATAAGCGCCAACTGGGCCAGATGCCATGCCGGCCACAACGGTGCGATCTGCGAGACGACGTGCGGCAACATCGACAACGGCATCCACAATCCGGAAAGAAACGCCATCGGCAAGTAAATCAGATTGACGAAGGCCGGTGCCGCCGAGGCATTGGCACGCGCGCCGATCATCAAGCCCAGCGCACAAAACGGCAATACCCCGCAAACCGCGACTACGCCGATCAGCATCCACTCGCCAAGCGCAAGACGCACGCCACCCATGGTGTAGGCCATCGTCGCCAAAACCAGGTAAATCAGCAAAGCAAACAACATCGCCATGGCCATCTTCGCCAGCAGATACCCGCCGGGCGGCATTGGCGCGACGCGTTTGAGCGCGAGCCAGCCTTTTTCGCGCTCGATCGCCAAGCCTACGCCGAAGCCGAACAGGCTCGGTCCCATTACCCCGAACACGCTGTACGTGGCGAACAGGTAATGCGCGGCGCCCGCATTGCCGTGATTGAGCAACAGGCCAAACAACAGATAGAACAACGGTGGGAACATCAGCGTGGGAAACGCAAACGCCGGCGTGCGCAGAACGCGCAGAAATTCGTATTTCGCTTCCAGCGCATAGGCGCGGTATTGATTCTTCGATGACCCGTGGTTTGAATAGTGTTCTACGACAGCGTTCATGCCGCCTCCTTCGTGATTTCGACAAATGCTTCGGCCAGTCCGGCGCGACGCACTTCCAATTCCGAGAGGTTCGAATCGGCCTCAAGCAGCTTTCGCACCACGTCTTCGGCTGCCTCGCTGGTGATTTCCAGATGATCGCCAAGTCGCACTGCGCCGCGCACATCCGGCCACCGTTCGATCGCCGCCGGATCAAGCGTGGTAAGACAACGGATACGCCGTTGCGCCACACGGGCACGCATATCGCTCACGCTGCCTTCGGCCACGATGCGGCCCTGGGCAAGCATGCTGACCCGGTCGGCCAACGCTTCGGCTTCCTCCAGATAATGCGTGGTCAACACGATGGCGCAGCCGTCGCCCACGAGTTGCCGGATGGTTTTCCACAAAGCCTCACGCGCCTGGATATCCAGTCCGGTTGTGGGTTCGTCCAGGAACAGCACTTCAGCACGACCAGCCAGAGCCAGGGCAAACTGCGCGCGGCGTTGCTGCCCCCCGGAAAGCTTTCCGTAACGCAGCTTCAGCAACTCGCCAACACCGGCCAGTGCAACGATATCGGCGACGCTGCGCGGCTTCGGGTAATAGCTGCAAAACAGCGCAATCAGTTCCCCCACCGTGATCGTTTCCGGTACCCCGCTGGTTTGCAGCATCGCTCCGATGCGTCGCCTTGAACTCAGGGCATGCGGCGAAGCATTGAACAAGGTCGCGCTGCCGCTGTCGGGTTTCAGCAGACCCAGCAACAACGAAATTGCCGTCGTCTTGCCCGCCCCGTTTGGACCCAACACGGCAAGCACCTCGCCGCGGCGCACTTCGAGATTCACGCCATCCAGCGCGAGCACCTTGCCATAACGCTTGCTGGCACCATGCAGCCGCGCGATTACCGGCTCCGCATTGTTCATGTTCGAGTCTCCTGATTGGCGCGGCCAGTTTGCGTCCGGGACCGCTTTGTCGACAGTCGCGCCCATCACGACTTGGGCATGACATCTGTCAGTCGCGTATCGGCTCCATTCGCTTCAACGCAGGCGGCTCCATCGCTGCGGTCCATGGCATGCTAAAATACTCGTTCAATCAATGTTTTCCGCCGATGCAAGCCACTCGGTTCGCGTCGCTCGTGTTGTGGAGGAATACCCGATGTCAGCAATCAAGAAACTCGAAGAATTGCGTCGTTATGGCGGCCAAATACGCACTCGCGGCCTGGCCGACGAGACAATCGAGCGGCTTGCCGCGGAGTATCCGGAATTGAATCAAGCAATTGACGATGCCGTTGCGGCCCATCGCCAGCTGCGCGCCGAGTTTCCCGAACTGCTCAAGCTCGACGAACACGAGCAACTCAAGCGGGTGCAGGCCGATTTCGTCAACTTTTACCCCGAAGACGCGGTAAATCCGTACATTGCATTGGCTGCGCGCGGGCCCTGGCTTGTCACGGCAAAGGGTGCAGTCATTCACGATTCGGGCGGCTACGGCATGCTCGGCTTCGGACATACGCCAGCGGCGGTGCTCGATGCCATGGCACGTCCCCAGGCAATGGCGAATGTGATGACGCCAAACCTGAGCCAGATGCGCTTCACGCAGGCGCTGAAAGCCAATATTGGAAAAGCCCGCGGTGGCAGCCCGTACACGCGTTTCATGTGCCTGAATTCCGGCTCCGAAGCGGTTACGCTTGCCGGACGCATCACCGACGTCAATGCAAAGCTGCAAACCGAACCCGGCGCCAGGTATGCCGGACGAAAAATCAAGCGCCTGGCCGTCAAGGGCGCATTCCACGGCCGCACCGAACGCCCGGCCATCTATTCTGACTCTTCGCGCAAGGCCTATGTGCAGAATCTGGCCAGTTTTCGCGACGAACACAGCCTGATCACGGTCGAGCCCTACAATGTTGAACAATTGCGCGAAGCATTCGCCGAAGCCGACCGCCACGGCTGGTTCATCGAAGCGATGTTTCTGGAACCGGTCATGGGAGAAGGCGATCCGGGTCGTGCGGCAACGCCTGAATTCTATGCGGCCGCACGCGAACTTACCCGCGGACACGGCTCCCTGTTCCTGGTCGATTCGATTCAGGCCGGCCTGCGCGCCCACGGCGTTTTGTCGATTGTCGACTACCCGGGCTTTGAAAAGCTCGATCCACCCGACATGGAAACATTCTCCAAGGCCCTCAACGCAGGCCAGTTTCCGCTATCCGTACTGGCCGTGACTGCGCAGACCGCAGCCATGTACAAAAAAGGAATTTACGGCAACACGATGACCGCAAACCCGCGCGCGTTGGACGTGGCATGTGCCGTGCTCGGACAGTTCACGCCGGAATTGCAAGCCAACATCCGCAACCGCGGCGCCGAATTCCTGCAAAAACTCAACCGCCTCAAGAACGAACTGCCCGGCCTGATCACGAAGGTGCAAGGAACCGGCCTGCTGTTTTCGTGCGAACTTGCTCCGCAATTCAAATGCTACGGTGCCGGCAGTACCGAGGAATGGCTACGCGAACGTGGTCTGGGTGTCATCCACGGCGGCGTGAATTCGCTGCGATTTACGCCTCATTTCGCCGTAACGACGGCCGAAGTCGACCTGATCGTCGAAACGGTGAAGCTGGCGCTGCTGAATGGGCCCCGCATGGCTGTGGCTGAGACGGCAAAAGCCGCTGCGGCTGCCTGACGCCGGGTCCGCGTCGGGCAGCCGTTGGCGCAATGCCTTTTCGCCGGAGTATCGCGACTATTCAGCTATCAGGTAGCATTGTGCGTCGCAGCTACGCACCGAGGTATCGCCAGCGTAGACTCGTCGTCCCCGAACACGGGAACACCCAGCACAAGGAGATAACAATGAAATTCGCAGTCCCCGCAGCACTGGCCGTCGCACTGCTTTTCGCCGCTGGCACAGCAGGGGCGAAGACGCTGACTCCGCAACAACAAAAGATGGGAATTTGCTCCAAGCAGGCGCACGCCAAGAGCCTGAAGGGAGCGGAGTACAAATCCTACATGAGCACCTGCCTGAAGGGTGGCAGCGCCGCCGCACCAGCCGCTCCCGTCACAACGAGCAAGGCCACCGCGCAACAGGAAAGGATGAAGACTTGCAATGCCGAGGCCAAGGCCAAGGCGCTGAAAGGTGCGGCAAGAAAGTCCTTCATGAGTTCATGCCTGAAAGGGGAAAGCCACGCATCCGCTGCGCCGGCTGCATCGGCAAAATCGGGCAAGACTGCCCAGCAGGAAAAGATGAAAAGCTGCAACGCCGAGGCCAAAAGCAAATCATTGAAAGGCGCGGCGCGCAAGTCGTTCATGAGCACTTGCCTCAAGGGAGAGGCAACTCCCGCTTCCCGATGAAATACCGGGGTTGAGCACGAGATGAAAAACCCGGGTCGCGAGGCCCGGGTTTTTTCGTACCGTGCACATCAGTCCTGCTGGCTGCAAAACCGATCCGTGGCTTCGATCAATTCATGAGTGATTCCCGGTTCCAGCGCCGAATGACCGGCCTCGCCGACGATGCGCAGGTCCGCTTCGGGCCAGGCACGATGCAAATCCCATGCACTGCGCAGCGGGCAAACCACATCGTAGCGACCTTGCACGATCACCGCGCGAATTTTCTTGAGTTTGTGTGCGCCACGCAGCAATTGGTCGTCGCATTCAAGGAACCCGCGATTGATGAAGTAGTGGCACTCGATGCGCGCAAACGCCAGCGCGAATTCGTCGGAACCGGTCGAGTCGATGTAATCGGGATTCTGACGCAGGAAACTGGTACTGCCTTCCCACACAGACCATGCCTTGGCCGCAGCCAACCGAACCGCCACGTCGTCGCTGGTCAAGCGGCGATGATAGGCGGCGACTAGGTCGTCACGTTCGGCTTCAGGGATCGCGGCCAGATAGGGTTCCCACGCATCCGGGAAAATCGCATCGCAGCCTTTCTGATAGAACCATTGCACTTCCGAGCGACGCAGCATGAAAATGCCGCGCAATACCAGTTCCGTCACACGACCCGGATGTGTCTGGGCGTAAGCCAGCGCAAGTGTCGAACCCCACGAACCGCCGAATACTTGCCAGCGATCAATGCCAAGGCGATCTCGCAACCGTTCGATGTCGGCGACCAGATCCCACGTGGTGTTTTCCGTCAACTCGGCATGTGGCGTCGAACGTCCCGATCCGCGTTGATCGAATAGCACGATGCGATAACGCCCGGGATCGAAAAAACGTCTGCACTTGGCGTTGCAGCCGGCGCCCGGCCCTCCATGCAGGAATACCACCGGTTTGCCTTCCGGATTGCCGCATTGTTCGTAATAGATCGAGTGCAGCGGCGATACCTGCATCCGACCGCTCTCGAATGGCTCGATATCCGGGTAAAGCGTGCGCAATGCGTCGGCCATGAGGTGTATCTGTCCCTGAACTACGCGACCGGACGTGACGCCGATCCTGATCTCAATGATCGAAAAGTCCGGCCAAGGATGGCGATTCTGCTGTTCATTTTCCACGGATGGACCCGTGAACAGTCGAGACATCCGGCCAGGCATGGCCGTTTTGCTCTCCGCCCTCCGAGGATGGACCCGTGGACACACTATTGGTCGGGGCGGCGGGATTCGAACCCACGACCCCCTGCCCCCCAGGCAGATGCGCTACCAGGCTGCGCTACGCCCCGACTGTTGGCTTTTGCAATCATCCATGATTGCGAAAATCAAGAAGCGGCCATCCTGGCCGCACTGGTCAAACACTTTTCCGTCAAATCTGCAGGTCGCCTCGATGAAGATGTTGGCCAACCTGGTCGCATTCTAGCAGACAGTCGGCGATACGTTCAGCGCCGCAGGATTTGCAGTACTTCTTCCAGTTCCATGCGCACCTGGCGCACGATCTGGTTGGATATACTCACTTCCATTCGCGCCTGTTCGCCATCCAGTCGCTGGCGTGCACCGGTGATGGTGAAGCCCTGGTCGTAAAGCAGCGAACGAATCTGGCGGATCATCAATACGTCATGGCGTTGATAGTAGCGCCGGTTTCCGCGCCGCTTGACCGGTTTGAGGTTCGGGAATTCCTGCTCCCAATAGCGCAGTACATGCGGTTTGACCGCACACAATTCGCTGACTTCACCAATGGTGAAGTAGCGTTTGGCCGGGATGACCGGGAGTTCGCTATTGTTGCCCTGATCCAGCATAGGCTTCGACTCGGATCTTCAACTTTTGCCCCGGACGAAACGTCACCACTCGGCGCGCGGAGATCGGAATCTCTTCGCCGGTTTTCGGGTTTCGCCCCGGGCGTTGATTCTTCTGGCGCAGGTCGAAATTGCCGAAACCCGACAGTTTCACCTGCTCCCCCTTTTCCAGTGCCTCACGAACCACATCGAAGAAGGCATCGACGAATTCCTTGGCCTCGCGTTTGTTAAGTCCGACATCGATGAACAGCCGCTCGGCCATTTCCGCCTTGGTCAATGCCATCTTACCCCCGCAACCTTGCCTGGCATGTCGGATTCCAAGGCGGCGACCGCCTCGTGTCACACAATGGTCCGCATCCTCGTCCGTAAGAGTGCGTGAATCATCCTGCAAAATCAAGCCCATAGCGAGACTTTTTCCTCCAGAACCGAGATTTTCCCCGAGTAACGATCGAAAACAACCAGTTCCGACAGGAATTTGCCCAATGCCGCACGCAAGCTGTCCTCAATCGCGGCGTAGGCCGTCGATTCAGGCACTACTACAGCAATATCCCGGCGCACGGACGGAAATCGGGAAATCTGCCGTGCCTGGGGCACCTGACCGTCAGCCACGACGGCCAAACGCCAGTTCGAATACGGCAATGTCAATGTCAATATCAAGCATTTTAAGCAGTCGCGGGTGAAGTGCGCCTACGAACCCCGCCGTCTGCCGCCGATCACGATCTGCGCGCTGTGCCCCGGATGCAGCCATGCGACATCGGTCGGACTGTATGTTACCTGACGATGGCTGCCACCCAACGCCAAAACCGTTTGCAGATCGCCTTTGAGGTCGTAAAAATCGACCGTTCGTGTTGTCTCCGGCCCACTGCTCGGCACCGGCGCTCCCGCAAGCCACGGCCGCCAAACGGGCATCCTGTTGCAACCGGCCTTCCGCATCGTGCGGCAAACACAAGGCCAGTCTCGAACAATCGCACCCGCTCCTGCTGTCGGTTGCGATTGTGTCTCAGTGCCTCGACCAGCCCGGGCAGCAGCGACGTGCGCATGACGCCCAGATCGGCGCTGAGAGCGGATTGGCCAACGCCACGGAGCCGTCGCTCAAGCCCCATTTCGACAGCAGGTCGCGCGCAACAAAGCTGTAGTAGATCGCCTCGCGATAACCGCGCGCCGCCAATTGCGCGCCGCACCCGCGTGGGCGCCACCTGAGCTTCTGGACTCAAGTGCCAGGCGCAATCGCTCCGCTCGGCGCACGCGTGGGCATATCGCTCGTAGCCATGCATGCGAGCCACTTCCTCGATCAGGTCTTCCTCGATGCTCGATGTCGAAGCGGCCGCACGGCGCCGTAACCTGCCAGCCATCGGTCCGCGATTCAACCTGCATGCCCAGCGCGTCGAGGATGCGTGCGACCTCGGCATCCGGCACCTTCACCCCCAGCACCCGCTTCAATCGCTGCGCGACGCAATGTCACTGCGCCGTGCCGCGGCAAATCGTCTGCACGCACGGTCTCGGTCAACGGGACCGGCGTTGCCGCCGGCGAGCGTCCAGGATCAAGCGCGTAGCGCGCTCGATCGCACTGCGCGGCAGTTCGGGATCGACACCGCGCTCAAAGCGATGCGACGCATCGGTATGCAGGCCGAGCTTGCGCGAGCGGCCCATGATCGCGGCCGGCGCAAGTGTGCGGATTCGAGAAAAGATCATGCGTGTCAGTCGGTGACGCGCGAGTCGTACCCGCCCATCACGCCGGCCAGCGAGACCGCCTTGTCGTCGTCGGCGATCAGCAGGAATTCCGGGTCCAGCGTCACTTCGCGCTCGTCGAGCAGCTTCAACTTTTCGCCGGCGCGCGCATGGCGCACGACGATGTCGCCGCTCGAGCGTGGTCGTTGTCGAACGCATGCAGCGGCTGGCCGAGTTCCAGCATCACGTAGTTGGTCACGTCGACCAGCAGCGCTGATCGGTCGCAGGCCGGCGCGGCGCAGGCGTTCGGCCAGCCAGAACGGGGTTTGGCGCATGCGCATCGATGCCCTCGATGATGCGCCACAGATAGCGCGGGCATCCTTGCCCGGCCTCCAGGCGAATCTCGCGCTGCGCCGACACTGGTCGCAACGACAGGCTCGACTTTCGGTGCGTGTACCGGCCGCCGAACAGCGCGGCGACGTCATGGGCCAGACCGAGCAGTGCCTAGGCAATCCGGCCGATTCGGGGTGAGCTTCAGTTCGATGCTGCGCATCGGGCAGACCCAGATAATCGGCCAGCGACTCACCGACCGGCGCATCCGCAGGCAATTCCAGCAGGCCGGAGGCATCGGCATCCACGCCCAGCTCCCTGGCCGAGCACAGCATGCCGAACGACTCCACGCCGCGCAGCTTGGCCGCCTTGATTGTGCATGCCACCGGGCAGCTTCGCGCCGACCATGGCCAGCGGCACCTTGATGCCCGCGCGCGCATTCGGTGCGCCGCAGACGATCTGCAGCGGTTCACCCGCCCGACCGACACCTGCAGACCTGCAAGCGGTCGGCATCCGGATGCTTTTCGCCGGCGACGATCTCGCGCCACCACCACGCCATCCAGGCCTTCGCCCAGCGGCTCGAGTTCTTCCACTTCCAGCCCAGCCATGGTCAGGCGCCGGCACAACTCGGCACGATCCGCCGGTGGATCTGACGAGTTCGCGCAGCCAGTTTTCGGAGAATTTCATGGAGTCAGGTCGGGATTCGGGATTTGGGATCCGGGATTGCAGTACGTACGAAACAGCATCTCGATTCTGGATTCTGGAATGCTCGTTTCGATCGTCACAGACTCACCCAAACTGCTTCAGGAAGCGCAGGTCGTTCTCGAAGAACGCCCGCAGGTCGGTGACGCCGTAGCGCAGCATCGCGAAGCGCTCCACGCCCAGTGCCGAAGGCAAAGCCGGTATAGCGTTCCGGATCGATGCCGCATTTTCGAGCACGTTCGGATGGACCATGCCGCAACCCAGCACCTCCAGCCAGCGCTCGCTGCCGTCGTCGGCATCCCAGCGGATATCCACTTCGGCCGACGGCTCGGTAAACGGGAAATAGCTCGGACGGAAGCGCATCTCGAAATCGCGCTCGAAGAATGCACGCACGAACTCGGCCAGCGTGCCCTTGAGATCGGCGAAGCTGGAGGTCTCGTCGACCAGCAGGCCTTCGATCTGATGGAACATCGGCGAGTGGGTCTGGTCCGAATCGCTGCGGTAGACCTTGCCCGGCGCGATGATCGCGGATCGGCGGCTGGCGCCCTCCATCTCGCGGATCTGCACCGGCGAGGTATGCGTGCGCAGCAGCCGGCCATCGCCAAAATAGAAGGTGTCGTGCATCGCCCGCGCCGGATGATGCGGCGGGAAATTCAGCGCCTCGAAGTTGTGCCAGTCGTCCTCGATTTCCGGGCCGTCGGCGCGCTGATAGCCCAGCGCGCGAAGATCGACGATGCGCTCCAGCGCGCGGGTGATCGGATGGATGCCGCCACGCTCGCCATCGCGACCGGGCAGGGTGATGTCGATGCGTCTCGGAGGCAAGGCGGCGATCCAGCTCCGCCTGCTCCAGCACCTGCTTGCGCGCCGCCAGCGCCTGTGCAAGCGCTCCTTGGCCGGTTGACCTCGGCGCCGCGCGCCTTGCGCTCGTCCGGCGGCAGCTTGCCCGAGCTGCTTGAGCGCGCGGTGACGATGCCGCTCTTGCCCAGCAAGCCGACGCGCAAGCCTTCGAGCGCATCCAGCGTGGCCGCCGTTCGATATCGGCCAGCGCCTGTGCGGTGCGTGTTATCCAGATCGTCCATCGATGCGATTCCGGTATTGCATCGACGTCGGAGAGCTGGACGCGACTTGCCGCTGCTCGGCAGACGCAACAAAACGGGGAGAAGGACATGGCCTTCTCCCCGCTCGGCTTTACATCAGTGGATCAGTGTCTGATGCGCGATGCGCTCTGACGATCAAGCAGCCAGACTGGCCTTCGCTTTCTCGGCGATCACTCCAAACGCCTTGATGTCGTGCACGGCGATGTCGGCCAGCACCTTGCGGTCGACCGTGATGCCGGCCTTGTTCAGGCCATTGATCAGGCGGCTGTAGGACAGACCGAACATGCGCGCCGCGGCGTTGATGCGCACGATCCACAGGCTACGGAACTGGCGCTTGTTCTGCTTGCGGCCGATATACGCGTACTGAGCCGGCCTTGATGACGGCCTGCTTGGCGACGCGGAAGACCTTGCGACGGGCGTTGTAGTAGCCCTTCGCGCGGGCAATGATTTTCTTGTGACGACGACGGGCGGTAACGCCACGCTTTACTCGTGCCATGGCTCTGTCTCCTTAGAGGTACGGCAGCATGCGCGCGATGCGACCGGAGTCTTCCTTGCGCACGATGTTGGGACCACGAAGGCCGCGCTTCCGCTTGGTCGTCTTCTTGGTCAGGATATGGCACTTGAATGCGTGACCGGACTTGAATTTGCCGGACGCGGTCTTGCGAAAACGCTTCGCAGCGGCCCGGTTGGTCTTGATCTTGGGCATGACCCAACTCCTTTAGTTCGTTTTTGTACTGTCTGAGCGGTGGCATCCGCCACGCTTTCCATCCTGCTCAAACTCAGCTTGTTAGGCTCGCGCGAACGCGGGCGGGTCCAGCTTTTTCCTTCTCCCGCCGGCGAGAGAAGGTGCCCGCAAGGGCGGATGAGGGCGGCGAGTCAAACTGCGACGCGCTAAATTCCGGTGCACCCGTCAAATACGGTTTCGTGCGCCTCGCGCACGATGTCATTTCTTTTTCGGGCCGATCATCATGACCATTGCCGGCCTTCGAAACGCGGAAAGCTTTCGATCACCGCGTCATCGCCGATGTCGGCCTGGATGCGCTTGACCATCGCCTCTGACCCAGTTCCTGTGCGCCATCTCGCGACCATGGAAACGGATGGTGACCTTGACCTTGTCGCCATCTGTCGAGGAAGCGCCGAATGTTGCGCATCTTGACGGATAGTCGCCGTCTTCGGTCGACCGGACGGAATTTCAATTCCTTGATCTCGACCTGCTTGCTTCTTGCGCTTGGCCGCATGCGCCTTCTTCTGCTGATCGAACTTGAACTTGCCGAAATCCATGATCCGGCAAACCGGTGGTTCGGCGTTGGGCTGGATCTCGACCAGATCCAGGCCGGCTTCCTGCGCCAGGCTCAACGCTTCGTCGCGCGAAAGGATGCCGAGCCTGCTCTCCAGTCGGCGCCGATCACACGAACCTGCGGCACACGGATCTCCGAGTTCTTCCGGTTAATCTTGTGCGTAGCGATATCGCAATCCTCGGGTTGCTTTTGCCGGTCCGGATGGCGAAGTCACAAGCACGCATCCGTGCGTGCGAGTAATTTTGCCATCGCCTGATGACGAAATAACGAAGCGCGCATCCGTGTGCGCGCTCTCCATGCAGCCGACGCTATCGGTCTTCAGATTCGCTTCGCAGGCGCTCCGCGAACACGGCAGGATCATTGCCCAGATCCTCACCGGAACGCGTACGCACAGAAACGAGCCCGTTTTCCTTCTCGCGGTCACCGACCACCAGCAGATACGGCACTTTCTGCATCGTATGCTCGCGGATTTTATAGCCGACTTTCTCGTTGCGCAAATCCGATTGCACCCGGAAACCTTTGTCGACAAGGGCTTGCGTCACTTCTCCGACATAATCGGCCTGCGCATCGGTGATATTCAGCACCACCGCCTGCACCGGCGCCAGCCAGGCCGGGAACAAGCCGGCGTGATGCTCGATCAGGATGCCGATGAAGCGCTCCATCGAACCGACGATGGCCCGATGCAGCATGACCGGATGCTGGCGCTGGCTGTGTTCGTCGACATATTCGGCGCCCAGGCGCTCGGGCATCATGAAATCCACCTGCATGGTGCCGACCTGCCAGTCGCGGCCGATCGAATCCTGCATGTGGTATTCGATCTTCGGGCCGTAGAAGGCGCCCTCGCCGGGCAATTCCTCCCACTCGACGCCGGCCGCGCGCAGCGCCGCGCGCAGCGCCTCCTCGGCCCGATCCCAGACCTCGTCCGAACCGATGCGCTTTTCCGGGCGCAGCGCGATCTTCAGCTCGATGTCGTCGAAACCGAAGTCGCGCGTAGACCTTCATCGCCTGGCGGTGGAAGGCGGTGACCTCCGACTCGATCTGCTCCGGCGTGCAGAAGATATGGCCGTCGTCCTGGGTGAACGCGCGCACGCGCATGATGCCGTGCAGCGCGCCGGAGGGCTCGTTGCGATGGCAGCCGCCGAACTCGCCGTAGCGGATCGGCAGTTCGCGATAGCTGTGCAGGCCGGTGTTGAAGATCTGCACGTGGCCCGGGCAGTTCATCGGCTTGAGCGCGTAGGTGTGCTTCTCCGACTCGGTGAAGAACATGTTCTCCTTGTAGTTGTCCCAGTGGCCGGATTTCTTCCACAGCGACACGTCGAGCACCTGCGGGCAGCGCACTTCCTGGTAGCCGCTGCTCCGGTACACGCCGCGCATGTACTGCTCGACCTGCTGCCAGATCGCCCAGCCATTCGGATGCCAGAACACCATGCCGGGGCCTTCTTCCTGCTGGTGGAACAGGTCCAGCGCCTTGCCGATCTTGCGGTGGTCGCGCTTTTCGGCTTCCTCCAGCTGGATACAGATAGGCCTTCAGATCCTTGTCGTTGAGCCACGCCGTGCCGTAGATGCGCGTGAGCATCTCGTTGTCCGAATCGCCGCGCCAGTAGGCGCCGGCCACCTTCATCAGCTTGAACGCGCGCAGCTTGCCGGTGTTGGGCACATGCGGGCCGCGGCACAGGTCGGTGAACTCGCCCTGCGAGTACAGCGAAAGATCCTCGTCGGCCGGAATCGATTCGATGATCTCGCGCCTTGTACTCCTCGCCCATGTCGCGGAAGAAATTCACCGCCTCGTCGCGCGACTTCACACTGCGCGGTCACCGGCAATCTGCTCGGCGACGATCTTGTGCATCTCCGCCTCGATCTTCTCCAGATCGTCCGGCGTGAAAGGGCCGTCTCGTAGGCGAAGTCGTAGTAGAAACCGTTGTCGATCACCGGACCGATGGTCACCTGGGTACCCGGAAACAGCCGCTGCACCGCCTGCGCCATCAGGTGCGCGGTCGAGTGACGCAGGATCTCCAGCGCCTCGGGGCTCTTGTCGGTCACGATCTGCGGCTGGCGTCGTGGTCGATCGTGAAACTGGCATCGACCAGCTGGCCGTCCACCTTGCCGGCCAGCGTGGCCTTGGCCAGGCCGGCGCCGATGGAGGCGGCCACATCCTGCACGGACACGGGACTGTCGAACGGCCGCTTGCTGCCGTCGGGGAGGGTGATCTCGATCATGACAATTCTCGCAATTGCGATTTGGTTCCAATAAAAAAAGGGCGCCGGGCGCCCTTTGCAAAAATCGACGATTGATGTCGGCAACGCGCTCACGAAGCATCCGGCCAAACCGCCGGTTCTTCAGTCAGGGAATTTGAATCCTTCGCGTTGACATGTCGCACACTCGACCCGCGCTTGACGCGGCCACCTTCGTTGACAGGCGCGGATTTTCGCACGCGCACCGGCGGCTTTCAATCGCAACGCGACGATCAGGCAATAAATCGCTACCATCGCCGCAGTTCAACCGAGTAGCGGCCGCATGTCCCAGGGCACACACGAATTCGCCGACGATCCGCGAAATCGCGACATCATCATCTACGTCAATGGCAAATTGAAACCGCGCGCGGAGGCGACCGTGTCGGTTTTCGATTCCGGGTTCATCCTCGGCGACGGCGTGTGGGAAGGCTTGCGGGTCGCGGCGGGACGCCTCGCGTTTCTGGATCAACATCTGGATCGGCTCTACGAAGGCGCCAAGGCCATCGACATGGACATCGGCCTGTCTCGCGAGGAAATGGTCCGTGCGATTTACCGCACGCTCGATGCCAACGCGATGAGCGATCACGCGCATATCCGGCTGATGGTCACGCGTGGCGTGAAACACACGCCATACCAGGATCCGCGCATGACGGTCGGTGCGGCGACGATCGTCATCATTCCCGAATACAAGAATCCCAAGCCTGAAACGCTCGAACGCGGAATTCGGCTATTTACCGTGCATGTGCGCCGCGGCGCTCCTGACGTGCTCGATCCGAAACTCAACAGCCACAGCAAGCTCAATTGCATTACTGCCTGCATCCAGGCGACCAAGGCCGGTGCCGACGAGGCATTGATGCTCGATCCGCACGGTTTTGTCGCCACCTGCAATTCGACGCATTTCTTCATCGTGCGCAAGGGCGAAATTTGGACATCAACCGGTATGTACTGCCTGGGTGGCATCACCCGCGCAAATATATTGCGCATCTGTCGCGAGAACGACATTGCGGCATTCGAGAAGAATTTCAGCCTGACCGACGTGTACGGCGCTGAAGAGGCATTCGTGACCGGCACGTTCGCGGGCGTCGCGCCGGTAACCGAAATCGATGGGCGCAAAATCAGTGCTGCCCGCGGTCCAATGGTCGAACGTCTGCAAATCCTGTATCGCGATTTGATCGCGCGCGATGTTGCCGCACGCGTTCGACCAGGCTGACGTCCCATGAGCCAACCGGTTCGCATCGCCATGTGGTCGGGCCCGCGCAACATCTCCACGGCAATGATGCGCGCATTCGAGAATCGCGAAGATTGTGCCGTCGTCGATGAACCCTTTTACGCCCATTACCTCGCCGCGACAGGGCTGGACCACCCCGGCCGCGAAGAAGTCGTTGCTCACGGTGAAACCGATTGGCTACGAGTCATCGAGATGTTGCTCGGTCCGGTACCCGACAACAAACCGGTGTTCTATCAAAAGCACATGACCCATCACTTGCTGCCGGGAATGGATCATGGTTGGTTCGATGAGGTGCGCCACGTATTTCTGATTCGCGAACCGCGTGAAGTTCTGGCGTCGTATCTGAAGAGCCGGGCACAGGCAACGGCGGCGGATATCGGCATTCTCCAGGAAGCGGATTTGCATGATGAAATCGCGGCACGTACCGGCAATATGCCACCGGTGATCGATGCCGACGACTTTTTGAAGGCGCCCGAAGCGCACTTGCGCGCGCTTTGTGATCTGCTGCAAATCCCCTTCAGCGAACGCATGCTGCGCTGGCCGGCCGGACCACGCTCCAGCGATGGCGTCTGGGCACCGTATTGGTACGACGCCGTACTCCGATCGACCGGATTCGAACCATGGCATGCGCACACGCAAGCGATGCCAGAGTCGCACCACGATGTCCTGAAGACATGCCAGGCAACCTACGAGCGGCTGCATGCAATCCGCCTGAGGCCATGACTTTCCGCCAGTTGGCACATCCAATCGTCGGCACTATGCTCGCCGCTTCGTTTCAACAACCTTGGCCACCGGGGTAGCGCATGCAAAATCGAATGTTTCTTTGCCTGACCGTCCTGTCGACGCTGACATTTGCCGATACCGCGTTTGCAGGCAGCCCATATGCGCGCGATCCACAGCAACCCGTCGATCAGGCTTACACGGCACTGATCGCCAGGTACACGACCGACAAGCAATTCAATTCGCCGCTAACCGACTACTTGCCTGCGTCATCCAGCGTGCCCTCCCCGGAAAAGGTGCTCGGACATATCGCTGGCGCAGCGGACTGGCTGCCCTACTCCAGTGACGTTTACCGTTATTTTGATCGGCTTGCTGCTGCAAGTCCTCGCGTCAAGGTATTCCGCATCGGCAAGACCGAGGAAGGCCGCGAGATGATCGCCGTGGCCATCGCGGATGAGAGCCTTATTGCCGGACTGAAAGCCAACGACGCGCGCCTGGCGCAACTCGCCGATCCGCGCACGATCAAGATGGACGATGCCAGGGCTGATTCTCTCGTCGCGCAAACCACTCCCGTCTACTACATCACCGGCACGATCCATTCGGTCGAAACCGGCGCGCCGACGGCGCTGATGGAACTGGCCTATCGCCTGGCGGTCGACAATGCAGCGTACATCCGCAAGATTCGTTCGCACGTCATCACCCTCATCACGCCGATCGTGGAAGTCGATGGCCGCGACCGCATGGTCGATATCGACCGCTGGCATCACGCGCACCCGGATCGGAACTTTCCCCCGCTGATGTACTGGGGACATTACGTCGCCCACGACAACAACCGCGATGCGATGGGATTGACCCTGAACCTTTCAAGGAACGTGCTCGATACGTATCTGGGCTGGCATGCGCAGGTGCTGCATGACCTGCACGAGTCGGTGCCGTTTCTATACGACAACACCGTGGGCGACGGCCCCTACAACGCCTGGGTCGACCCGATCCTGGTCAATGAATGGCAAATGCTCGGCTGGGACAACGTGCAACAACTGACCAAACTCGGCATGCCCGGCGTATTCACGCATGGCGAGTTCGATACCTGGAGCCCGGGCTACCTGATGTTCATGGCGGCCATGCACAACGGCATCAGTCGTCTCTACGAGACCTTTGGCAATGAGGTATCCGATACACAGCAACGCATCCTGTCGCCTGACGAATACGCGCGTACCTGGTACAAACCCAACCCGCCGCTGCCGAAGGTTTTGTGGTCGCTGCGCGATAACAACAATTACGAACAGGCCGGCTTGCTGACCGCGCTAAATTATTTCGCCGACAACGAAAAATTGTTCCTGCACAACTTCTATCTGAAATCCAGGCGCTCCATTGAAAAGCCTGTGCTCAGCGGCCCGGCGGCGTACGTGCTTCCTGCCGACGATACCCACCCCGGCGCGCAGGCAGAGCTGCTGCGCGTACTGCAACTGCAACACGCGGAAATCAGTCGCGCGTCGTCGGCGTTTACCGTACAGATTCCTGCGCCACCGAAGAAATCAAAAGGCGACGACGACAAAGCAGATGACAGCACGCAGACGCAGCAGAAAACCGTCGCCCATACATTTCCGGCAGGCAGCTATGTGCTGCGGATGGATCAACCGTATTCGCGCATAGTCGATACGCTGCTTGATCGCCAGTACTGGTCGCCGGACGATCCGCAAAAGCATCCGTACGACGATACCGGCTGGACCATGGGCGCGATGTTTGATGCGGATGTTGTGCGCGTCACCGACAAGACCATCCTTGACGTGCCCATGCAACCTGCAAAAGCGCCCGGGAAACCTGCATTCGATCTGCCAGGTCTTGGCATGCACGGCAAACTGCCGCGCATCGCGCTGATGCACACCTGGCTGGATACCCAGACCGAAGGGTGGTGGCGCATGGCGCTGGACAAGCTCGGCGTCAAGTACTCCTACATCAGCACGCAATCCGTAGCACGCGAGAGAAATCTGCGCCGCAAGTATGACGTGATCCTGTTCGCGCCGATCGGCATCAACGACTCGCAAGCGATCGTCGATGGCCTGCCGATGTGGGGCAACCCGCTGCCGTGGAAAACCACCAGGTTGACACCGAATATCGGCCGCATCGACTCCACCGAAGATATTCGTCCCGGATTGGGTGAACACGGCTTGGCCAATCTCAAGCGTTTCGTTGCCGATGGTGGACTGCTGGTGACCAGCGAGGATACCGCGCAGTTCGCGATCGACGAGGGTCTGGCACCAGGCGTATTCGTTGCGCCGAAAAAAGATCTGAGAGTCGTCGGCAGCGTCCTGCAGGCCCAGGCAGTCGATGCACATGATCCGATCACCCGCGGATATAGCAAGCCGTTCGGAGTGTACAGCTCAAACGGCATGTCGTTCACGCTCAGCAATCTCGTCAGCGGCGACGATCATCTGCCCAACGCCAAGGACTACAAGCGTCCGACCGGTCGCGGCGGTCCGGACGATTTCGACGCACCCGAAGGGCGCGTGAATCAGGCTGCGCCGGCACTGCCACATGCCAAGACGTGGCAGGCACTGCCACTCAACGCCGAACAGACACGCAACAACCCACTCGTAATTCCGGTCAATCAACGTCCGCATACCGTGGTGCGTTTCGCCGATTCGGACGATCTGTTGATTTCGGGTTTGTTGAAAGACGGCGGCGATTTGGCCGAGCATGCCGCCGTCGTGGACGCGCGCTATGGCAAAGGTCACACCTTGTTGTTCGCGATCAACCCGGTCTGGCGGGGCGAAACCATCGGCAGTTATGCACTGGTGTTCAACGCCATTGTCAATTTCAATCGGCTTGGGGAACCCTGATTCAACCGCTACGCAGGCGTGACTCATTCTGCCTGTTCGCAAGACAAGGCACGCTGGCGCAGGCAGGCTGGTTGCCTGTCAAGACTGTGCAACGCAGGATTACGGACAGGCAAAATGGGCCCGCAATGTAAATGCGGTGGTATTTTTCGCCATACGCCGTGGCGTAGAGTGCGTCATGACCTGCCACTTGATCGCAGAGCAGCATCGAACTGTCGGCTGCCGGAATGCAACTCATGCCAACACCCGCCAATTTGTTCGCCTTGATCATCTTCGGCACGATCGGCCTGGCGGCATTTCTTTACGCCAGGAAAGTCGCCGCGCTGCGCACGGCGCTGATCGCAGTGGCCTTGATGTTCTATCCGTGGTTCGTTGATCGAACCTGGCTGCTATACGTGATCGGTTGCGCTCTGTGTCTGGCGCTGTATGTTTTTCGCGATTGAAGGCCGTTGGCAAAGAGCAGCAACCTGCCTCCTGACAGGTTGCTGAACTGTCGCGCGCGACGCTGCTTCTCAGTCGCGCTGTAAATGGCTGAAGTACGCCTTTGCTGCTTCAGCCCCGCCCGTTGACGCATGCGCCGGTGCGGCAGCCGGCACTGCAATGGCCTTGAGTTGATGGGCCTTCAGTGCAGCGTTGACTTTCGGCAGATCGGATTTCTCGAACGCGTCGAATTGTTTGGCCACATCGTCCAGCTCGCGTTGCATCGTATCGATGCGGGCGAGCTGGTAGTCAGCCGGTTTGCCGTCGTAGGACATGATCGCGCCGTACAGTTCATCCATGTGTTCGCGCAAGCGCTCTTCGCCGGTGATCGCGCCGCCTTGTTTGGTGGCGACGATCTTCTTGCGGATATCGTCGGCTTTTGCACTCAAGCCGGCAAGCTGCTTATGCATTGATTCGTGCTCGCCGAACTTGGCGGACGTCGCATCAGCCTGCGCGCGCACGGCGTTGATCTTGTAGACGAGATCGCTCATGCGTCCGAACAGCGCGCTGACGCGCATCGCCGCATCGTATTGGGCCTGCCGATCGGCAATCGAAAACGTGGCGCGACGATCCAGGCCAACGTCGATCTTCGTTTCATACACGCTCTTGCCCTTGGTCATGCGCACGGTGTACGTACCGGGCGGCACGCGCGGGCCCTGCGTCGAATTGAACGCAATCTGCGCCGCCGGCGGAACGCGCGGCGGTTTCGCGGTCATCGGCCAGTAGACATGATTGATGCCGCGCCGCACGCTGGCCGGAATGGTGTCGATGACCTCGCCTTTCGGATCGAGCACATCGATCTTGAGCTTGCCGAACAGATGTCGCGATTTCTGGTAGTACACGATGTCGGCACCACTGTGCGGGTTGGGGCCGGTAAAACTCGCGTCACCTTCGACCCAACCGCCAAATGCGCTGATCCTTTGTTGAATAGGCTTCACCGGCAGGAACGCCGCCTCGCTTGTCAGCAGCTTCGCATCCAACGCGCGTAGCGGAGTGATGTCGTCGATGACCCAGATACCGCGCCCGTGCGTGGCCAGCACCATCGAGGCATCGCGCTTCTGGAACGCGATATCGCGAACTGCGACGGCGGGGAAATCGCCACCCTTGAACTGCGCCCAGTGGTCGCCTCCATCAATTGAAATCCAAAGACCGAACTCGGTGCCGGCATATAGCAGGTCGGGCTTGACCGTATCCTGCTTGATAACATGAACGTATCCGTTCAAGCCCTTGCTTTGCTTCGGCGTTACCAGGGCTTGCCAGGATTTACCGTAGTCGGTGGTCTTGTAAATGTATGGCGCCATGTCGCCAAAGCTGTGCCGATCGAACGCGACGAACGCGGTGCCTGCATCGAAACTGCCGGCGTGGATCCACGATACCCATTCGCCTTTCGGCAATCCCTTGATGTTGCTGACCACGTTGGTCCAGTGCTTGCCATCATCGCGCGTGACCTGCACGTTGCCGTCGTCGGTGCCGACCCAGATCAGGCCGGCTTGCTTCGGAGATTCGGCAATGGCGAAAATCGTCGTATAGGCTTCCGCCGCCGAATTGTCGACGGTCACGCCGCCGGATTCTTCCTGCTTCTGCTTGTTTGGATCGTTCGTCGTCAAATCCGGCGAAATGCGATCCCAACTCTGGCCATGATCGCGCGAGCGGAACAGGAATTGCGCGCCGATGTAGATCGTGCCCGTTTCATTCGGCGAGGCGACCAGCGGCGTATTCCAGTTCCAGCGCAGCTTTTCGTTGTAGCCGGCGAACGGCTGGATCAGGCGGCTTTCATGCGTATGCTTGTCGACCCGAATTACGTAGCCGCCCTGGGTTTCGGCATACAGATAGTTCGGATCGGCCGGATCCGAAAACATCCAGAAACCGTCGCCACCACACATGTTTTCCCATTCCGAGTTGCCAATGCCGCCCGGATAGGCACTGTCGCCAACCCAGCAGGCGTTGTCCTGCAAACCGCCGTAGACGTGGAATGGATCGGTATCATCGACGCTGACGTGATAAAACTGCGAGACCGGCAGGTTGTTCTGTTTCCACCACTTGTTGCCGCCATCGTAACTTTGCCACAAACCGCCGTCGTCGCCGACGAACACGTGCTTGGTGTCGGTCGGATCGATCCACACGACATGCGAATCGCCATGCGAGCCGCCGCCTGTAGGCGAAAAACTCTTGCCGCCATCGAGGCTTTGGATGAGTACCAGGTCCGGCTTGAACAGGCGCTCCGGATTGTGCGGATCGACGATCAGGTTGGCGAAATAGAACGGCCTCCATACCATCAGCTGGCTCTTGTCGCGTTTGCTCCAGGTTTTGCCGCCATCGTCGGACCGGTACAGCGCCGAATCGGTGGATTCGACCAGTGCATAAACCACGCTGGATTTCGACGGCGCGATCGCCACGGCGATACGGCCATAGGGCTTTGCCGGGAATCCCTTGTTGGTCGCCGGCGTGATTTGCGTCCAGGTATTGCCGCCATCAGCCGAGCGATACAGGGCGCTATCGGATTTCGCAGTCGGCGACGCACCTCCGGACCGGAACGTCCAGCCCTTGCGACGGAAATCCCACATGGCGGCGAAGAGCACATTCGGATTCTGCGCATCCATGCTGATCGATGCGCAACCGGTCGACAAATTGCCGCCCTTCAGAATCAGGCTCCAGTGTTTTCCGCCATCGCTGGTCTTGTACAAACCTCGCTCTGCCGAATCGCTCCAGAGTTTGCCGGGCACACAGGCGAACACGGTGTTGCCGTCTTTCGGGTCGACGACGATTTTCACGATTCGCTCGGAATTGGGCAAGCCCATATTCGTCCAGGTTTCGCCTTCATCGGTCGACTTGTAGATACCATCGCCGATCGAGACGGTATTGCGCGTCCACGATTCGCCTGTGCCGACCCAGACCGTTTTGTGATTCGACGGATCGATGGCGATCGCGCCGATTGACTGCACCGGCTGCTTGTCGAATACCGGCTTGAACGTGGTGCCGCTGTCGGTGGACTTCCACACGCCGCCGGATGCCGACCCGACAAAAACCAGCGTCTTGCCGTCCTTCTGTGCCGCGGCATCGAGTGCGGCGATTCGTCCGCTCATCGCAGCCGAGCCGATGTTGCGAATGCCCAGTCCGGAAATGGCACCGGAATCGAAACGCGCCATGCCGGTTGCGCCTGCATCCGCCGCACAAGCGGTCGAGATGAATGCACAGCAGGCACCTGCCAGGGCGGACAAACACAGATATTGACGATAGTTGTTCATGATGTGCGTCCTCGATCTCACTGGGCGGACTTGGGAGTTGACGGGAATGCGAACAGCGCATCGTCGAGCGGTACGTTGGCTTGCCCGTTCTCGATACTGATCTGCTGATCGCCGCCACCGTCCTTGCTGTGAGTTTTCATCGAGAACGGGAAATACACGCCGGCGACCTGTTCGTAATCGCCGTAGTCGGTGATGTCTTCGGATTGCGTGCCGCGCACTTCGCGCTGCGAAACCGTGCGGATTTCCAGGTAATGATCCGGATCGAGATAGACGTACGCGACATCGCCGTTCTTGAGCGTCACTTTGAGCTTGTACGCATTCGTCCCATCGACGTCTTCGCTGCCGAGGTATTCGATCCGGCTGCCTTTGGCGCGATAGTCGATCAACAGGCCGCTGATGCTTGCCTGGTCGGCAAGCGCCTTGGCGTCATCGGGCGACTGGCGCTCCGGGTCACGGCGTCCCTGGAACGGGGAAATCTGCCAGGCCTCCTTGCCATTCCATGCCTGGATCTGCGTCAGCCCTTGCACAGTCGCTTCGGTGCGCACAAAATCCGGCGCTTTCTGGTACTGCACAAGGTCCAGGTCGATCGAACCGAAGCCGCCTGTGAAACGCAGCTTGCCTTCGAGCTTCAACGTCTTGATTGCCTCGATCTTGTCGAGGCCGCCGCGCGCCGCAGCATTCTTTGCGACCAACTCATCGACCCCGATCGCTCGCGCGGCGCCGGCAACCAGCAACCAGCCCGCGAGAACCAGCAATGTTTGAATACGCATGGGCAAGCCTCGTTTCGACCATCCACATCCCGGGATGTACGCCGCCGAGCTTACACCGATGCGACAATTGATCGATATGGCGGAAGTCACGGCGCCCTCATTGTGGCCGCATCAAGGCGACGAACCGGACGCCCGCAAGGCCGCATCGAACATGGTCGCGATCGGCCTTCATGCAGCCCACGCGGCAAACGGTCCTGCGCCAGGCGCCCTCGCGCGATCTCCGGCTCGCTGATGTCTCGATCGTGCCAATCCGGAATCGACACGATGGGTTACACTGCGCGCCGAGCGGACTCGCGGACGGAATTTCCGGATCCTGCGGCAAAGGTCCGGAAAGCGGCCGGAATGATCAGATCCGGGAACATTTTTCGCCAATGCTGCCTGTCCGCAGCGCTGGCGTTCGTTTGCGCAGCACATTGCGTCATACCGGCGCATGCCGAAGAACTCAGCCCCCGCGCGCAAGCCGTGGAGACGATGCAACGCTTTGCCGGCGCGCTCGATCGCGGCTACGCCGTCATCAGTCCCTTCCTGAATGCGGGTTTGTCCAAGCCGATCCGGTTCAGCGTCGAGCATGACCTCGCATTGGCCGACACGGCGCTGACCGCGTACGCTCTGGCCGACGCGCATGACGCCGTGGCCCAGCGGTTGGCGTTGGAATTCGGCGACACGTTGTCTGCCGCCAAGGCAATCGTCGCCCGTGCCGAAAATGCGCTCACGATCGGCGACTATGCACAATGCGCAAACCTCGCCCAACAGCTTGCGAACCTGGCGCAGGACAGCGCAAGCAAGAGATTGCGCATGCAATCGGAAGTATTCAGAGGCGTACTCGCCAGACGCCACGGCAATCTCGACGAAGCCATCGAGCATCAGCGCAACGCGCTTGAACTGGCCAGCGCGCTGGACGATAAATCCACGCGCGCGCGCACCCTGGCACACTTGGGCACGATCTATCGGGATCGCGGCGATTTTGCCCAGGCGCTGGACTATCAGACACAAGCGCTCGTCATCGCCGAGAAGATCGACGATCGTACCGAGCTGGTCTACCGCAATCTCGCCTTGCTATACAACGAATTGGGCGACGATACGACGAGCAAAGGCTATTTCGAGAAAGCAATCGCCGCCGCAATTCGCCATGGCGATCCAAGCCACTATGCATCGGCATACGGAAGCTATTCGAATCTTCTCAACGACACCGGCGACTATTCGCGCGCACTGGACGCGGCTCGCGAAACGCTGTCGCTGGATCTTGTGCTGAACGATCGACCGGCGACGGCTTTTGAAGAACTCGAAAGCGGTCGTGCACTGTTCGGCCTGAAACGATTCGATGAAGCTCGCGCCAGTCTTGAAAGCGCGCTTGCAGAAGGTCGCCTGCTCAAACAACACGAAATCGTGGCGCGCAGCCAGTTGGCGCTGGCCGAACTCGCGCTGGCG
Organism: uncultured Pseudomonadota bacterium; assembly: GCA_963711075.1. Lineage (GTDB taxonomy): Bacteria > Pseudomonadota > Gammaproteobacteria > Xanthomonadales > Rhodanobacteraceae > Rudaea. The sequence goes on from CAVQCW010000005.1 coordinate 611,572, forward strand.
CGCGGCGATCGAGTGCGCGCCGCCACTTTGCTCGATGAAGCGCTGCGGCGCCTGAATACGACACGTCTGAAGCCACAATTGGCACATGCCTATGCCCTGCGCGACCAGCTCGCCAGCGCCCAGGGCGATGCAGCCACGGCGCTCGTTTACGCGCACAAATACGGCGCATTGCGCGAGGAATTGCTCGGCACTGCGGCGAGTCGCCGACTCGCCGCGCTCGCGGTCCGGCATGCGCGCGCGGACGCCGAACAGAAACTGGTTCTCGCCAACGAGGAAAACGCCTTGCAGGCCGCTCGAATCCAGCAGCAACGTCTACAGCGCAGGTTCGGTATAGCGATCATCGGCGGGTTGGTGCTGCTGTTGGCGGTCGTGATCTGGCGCTGGCTGGACATGGGTCGTCTGAATCGCGCGTTGAATACACGCAATGTCCAGATCGAGGAACAACGCCGCGCATTGACCGATGCCAATATGCGCCTGGAACGCCAATCCGACGAGCTCTATCACGCTGCCATCACCGATTCGCTCACCGGTACGTTCAATCGCGGATATCTGTTGCGCGATCTGGATCGCCGCATCGCCAACTGCGTGCGCGAAGGCCGGGAACTTGCCTTGCTGATGATCGACTTCGATCACTTCAAGCGCATCAACGATACGCGCGGCCATGTCTTCGGCGATCGCGTCCTCGTTGCCGGCGTACAGACGATTCGCCAATGGCTTGAGCCCGGCGCAATCTTCGGCCGCTTTGGCGGCGAAGAATTCCTCATCGTGGTTCAGGATCAGGATGCAACGAGCGTAAGTGCGCTTGCCGAGCGTTTGCGCGTCCATGTCGCCGATGACCTGACCAAATTCGTCGCAGAATCCCGAACACGAGCAACCATCAGTATCGGCATCGCCATGCTTTCGCAATTGCAGAAACCGCCGCGGCTGGAAGAACTCATTGACGCGGCAGACCGTGCCGTCTATGCCGCCAAGACTGCCGGGCGCGACCGGGTGATGTTGTACGCGGCTTGATATGCTCGGCGCAACCGGCCCGACCCGCCCGGCAATTCCCGGGCCGGCCGAAAGTTGCGAAGACGGCTCCCGCCAACTTGGCCAGGAGCATATGCGCAAGGCACGATTCGCCGAGAACCGGATAGTCAATATCCTGGGCGAAGCTTACAAGACGCCAGTTGTACACGTCGCCGGACAACATGGGATCAGCGGGCAGATGCTGCACGTGTAGCGCAATCGGTACCGAAAACTGGAACCAGACAACGTGAAGAAATCGCGCATGCTGCGGTACGCGAACGCGCGCCTGAACAAGCCGCTGGCTGAGCGCAACCTGGCAATCGGGGCAATGAAGGAGATCGACGCAAAAACAATCGTGAGCGCGCCCACGCTTCGGCAGCGCCTCAGATTTGCGCAAGCGCCTGGTCGAGTGACGGCATCGAAATTCAGCAATTTCACACCGGATACATCGCAGTAGCACTTGAGCGTCTGGAACCGGAACTTGCTTCCAGCGCCCAAAGCGGAGCGACGACATGTGCGTTCGCTCCCCGACGTCAAGACCCCAACCGCGACGAGCTGAATCCATAGAGAAACCCTGATCCTGAAATATCAATCGCAGCCCGACCCAGGCACGTCGGCAAGTTGTGCGCAGGCTTCACCAAATGAGCGTTGATTCGACTGACGGTCACATTCCGTGACTATCGCTGAGCTATCCGGCTCCGGCCCGGTTTCCAGACCGGGCTATCGAGACACCCTGAGTGCGGACGCGATCATCCCGGCATGAGCCGCCGCGAGGGATACCCGCGAGCCGGTGATGCGAACCTGGCAAGATAGACGTCGACCGGAACGCACTCCACGATCCTGCCCTGTCTCATGGTTGCCACCTCGTCGACAAGGGTGGCCAGTGCGCCGAGGCGATGAGTCACGAGCAGAACGCTGCGTCCCTGCATCGCCGCGGCAAGAGCGTTATAGAGGTCGGCCGTCGTGGCTGCATCCAGTCCTTCCGCGGGTTCGTCCAGCACCAGCACGGGTGGGTCGGCCAGGAGCGCGCGGGCAATCGCGATGCGGCGTGACTCGCCGCCAGACACGCGCACGCCGTCTTCCCCGACCCAGGTGCGCAGACCCTGCGGCAGACTCGCCACGTAGTCGCGAAGTTGCGCCTGCTCGATGGCGCTTTCGAGCTGCGCCGCGGTCGCCTCGGGACACGCCAGCCGCAGGTTGTCGCGCAGGCTGGCATCGAAAAGATACGGCCGTTGTTCGACCACGGCGATCTGTGCGCGCAGGTCGTCGCCATGCCACGCGTAGAGCGGCGTTCCACCCAGCGTGATCGAACCGGTACACGGATACAGTCGCGTCAATGCCGCCACCAGGCTGCTCTTGCCCGCACCGGACGCACCCACCAGGGCGACGCGGCGACCCTGTGGAAGATTGAAGTCGACGCCGTTGAGCACCCACTGCCCCTGTCGCGCGTAACGCAAGTGCACGTTGCGCAGGCACAGGTCGTGATTCTTGATCGATGGCGATGGCTGATCGGGTTCGACCACTGGTACCGGTGTGTCGGCCAGTGCGAACACACGGCGCGCCGATAGCAACGTTGCTCCCAACTGCGCCCACGCTTCAGGCAATGGCGCGATCACCTCGAATGCCGCCGGCACCAGCAACGCCAGCATGACCAGATCCGGCCCGGCAAGCAGGGCGCCACCATGCGACGCGGAAATTCCGAACGACAAGGTACAAACCGCAGCAAGCTGGGCCGCAAGCATGACTCCGGCGCCACCTGTTGCCTGCAGCCGATCCAGCCGGCGTTGTGCCTGACGCCGGCGTGCGGCCACTTGCGCAATTCGTTCGGCATGCACCTGTTCGGCGCCGAAAAGTGCCAGTTCGGCGCGACCTCGCACGCCATCGGCTGCCAGCGCCCGAAGGCGCTCGTTGCATTCCAGCACGATGGCACCCGGCGCCCTGCCCTGGCGTAACGTCCAAGCCGGCAACACGGCGCCGCCGAGCACGAAAAGAAACAGCAGCGGCAGGCTCAGTGCCGGAAGGTAATGCACGCTCGCGATGACCGCGACCACCGTCACCACGATCGCCACCAGCAACGGAATCAATACGCCGAGATACGCATGTTCGAGCGCGTCGACATCCGCGCGCAGGCGCGAGAAGAGCTCTGCGCTGCGCAGTTCGCCCAGCGCGGCCGGCGCCAGCGGCACCAGTCGTCCGAACAGCCACACACGCATGTGCGCGAGCGCGCGCAGCGTGGCCTCGTGCGTTACCAGTCGTTCGGCATAACGGCCACCGGTACGCAGGATCGCCAGCAGGCGGATCAAGGCTGCAGGGGTGTAGTAGTTGATCGCAGCGCCACCGGCACCGACCAGGGCCATGCGGGTGATGAAATGGCCGGAGATCGCGAGCAGCCCGATACCGGACAGACTGCTGAGCAGGGCCAGCGCGAGACCCAGCGCCATCCAGCCGCGCTGCGGGCCCATCAGGCCAAACAGCCGGCGCGTCAGCGCAAACGTGTCTCCGACAGTTTCGGCAGGGCGATTCATGCGGCGCGATCCGACGCGAGAAGGCGGGCAAACGCTCCGTGCGCATTGCGCAGGTTGGCGACCGAACCGGTTTCCACGACGCGCCCGTGCGCCAGTACCGCCACGCGCGTGTCATCGGCCAAGTTGTCGAGTCGATGCGCGATGCGAATCACCGTCCGATCCGCTGCGAGCGCGTCGATGGCCCGATCGATCGCGGCAGCGGTCGTGTTGTCCAGGTGCTGGGTGGGCTCGTCCAGCAGCAGCAGCGGCGCATCGCGCAACCATGCGCGTGCCAGCGCCAGACGCTGGCGCTCGCCACCGGAAAGACCGTGACCGTGTTCGCCCAATGGCGTATCCAGGCCCTGCGGCAGGCGCGCGACCACGGATTGCAGCGATGATGCCTTGAGCGCGCGATGGATGCGGGTCTCGTCAGCCGCCGGAGCAGCGATCAGCAGGTTGTCGCGCATGCTTCCCTGAAACACATGTGCGCGTTGCGAAACCCACCCGATGTGCCGACGCCAGGAAGCCATTTCGAGCGTGCCCAGATCCTGCCCGTTGACCAGGATGCGTCCGCGTTGCGGTGGGGCAAAACCCATCAGCAACGTGAACAGCGTGCTTTTGCCACCGCCGCTGGCTCCGACCAGGGTGAGCATCGTGCCCGCATCCACCGTCAGGGTCGAGATCCTGCAATACGGGCCGACCCGGTTCGTAACCGAACTCCACCTGCTCGAACGCCAGCGCGATCGACTCCGCCGCGACGTTTGCCGACGGTGCCGGCCCCTCGTGGGGCTCTGCGGCTGCAGCAGGCGTCGCCAGCAGCGTGAGCAGATCCTCGGCGGCTGCCGCTGCTTCCATGCGTTTGTGCCGCTCGCTGCCGAGGGCGCGCAGTGGCAGAAACACCTCAGGTGCCAACAGAAGCACAAACAGCCCCTGCTCGAACGCCAATGTTCCCCACATCAGGCGAAAGCCGATCAGCACGGCGAGCACCGCAATGCTGACCGTGGCGAAGAACTCCAGCACCAGCGCAGAGAGGAAGGCAATGCGCAGCACGGCCATGGTTTCCTGCCGGTAGGCTTCACCACTGGCGGCCAGCAATGCCTGCTCCCGCCGCGCGGCGCGACACAGCCGCAATGTAGTCAGCCCGGACAGCGCATCCATGAATCGGGTGCCCAGGCGACGCAGCCGCGACCAGCGCTGTTGGCTGGCCCGCTCGGGCCGCACCGCCGACCAGCACCATGAACAGTGGAATCAGCGGTGCTGTCAGCAACAGGATCAGGGTGGACCACGGATCGGCGGGCAGCACCGCCAACAGAATCACGGCCGGTATTGCCGCGGTTAGCGCCACTTGCGGCAGGTAGCCTGCATAGTACGGAATCAGCGCCTGCACGCCATCGACGCAGCGCGTGACGACATCGCCGCTGGACTGCCGGGCGGCCCACTGCGCACCGAGCTGTCGCAGACGCTGTTCCAGAGCATCACGCACGTTGTCGCTCACCTGCGCACCCGCATCGAAGGTGGCGCGGCGCTGCCACAGACTCAACCCGAAGCGGCACAGCACAAGCGGCAGCAGTGCGGCCACGCCCGGCCACAACTGTGCCAGTCCCTGCCCGCCCAGCACCGCTTGCGCCAGCGCGTGCGCCACCAGCCAGGCGCCGACGCAAACCAGCAGCGCCTGCATCACGCCTGCGGCCACTCCGGAGGCCAGCAAGCTCCGTACCGGGCGCGCCTGCTCTCGTAGCCAGGAAGAAGTTGACACGGTCATCGGGGCATCCAAAAGTCGAGGCCGGCGCAAGGCCGGCCCCATTCACATTGCCTCAGTCCCGGCGACGGTTCAAGCACGCCTTGCGCGCGCACGCGCCTCTGCCTCACTGGCAGCATGCTCTTCCTGGGTGTCGAGCATCGCGCCACCGGCGGCGGTGACCAGCACGATCATGCCCGTGCCAACCAGCCAGGCGAAGTACCACGCTCCGGAATCACCGAGCACCACGGCCAGCACGATCACGACCACGGCGATCAGCATGAACAGAACAAACAGAAGAAATGTTTTCATGGGAAGTCCTCAGTAGCTGTGCTCGTCGGCGGCGACATGCTCGGCGCGAACCTTGCCGCGCATGACATAAAAAGCCCAACTGGTGTACCAGAGAACCAGCGGCACGAAGACCACGGCAAAGCCGACCATCCAGGTCAGCGTGAGTTGGCTGGAGCTCGAGTTCCACACCGTGAGACTCTGCGCCGGAATGCTGCTGGAGGGCAACAGGAAAGGAAACAGCGCGACGCCAGCGGTGCCGATCACCCCGATCCACGCCGCAGCGCCCGACCACCAGGCCAGATGTGAACGACGAGCAGTCGCAGCAAGCAGCCCGAGCCCCATGCCGACAAACCCCAGCACCGGCAGCAGCCAGAGAATTCCATGGGCGTGAAAGTTCGCGAACCACGCTCCATCGACCAGTGTCACCGTCTGTTGCAGGGGCGTCTGCGGCACGCCGGCACCGGGGCTTGCGTCCAACACATAGCCTTGCATTGCGTGAACCCAGAAACCACCGATTGCGAACAGCACGATGGCCAGCACCGACGCGACCCGCGCCAGCGTGCGACCACGCTCGTAGACGACACCGTCGGCACCGTTCATCACCGTAATCGAGCCCATGAACACCGAAAGTGATGCAGACAGCAGGCCGCAAAGGACCGCGAATGGGTTGAGCAATGCCAGGAACGAGCCGCTATACGTGGAGGTGAGATTCCAACTGAAATGGAATGGCGCTCCCTCGAACAGATTGCCGAACGCGGCGCCGAACACCACCATCGGCACCAGACCACTGATGAACAGTGCCCAGTCCCACATTCCGCGCCAGCGCGCCGATGGCAACTTGCTGCGGTACTCGAAGCCGAGCGGGCGCATGATCATGCTCCACAGCAGCAACAGCATGACCACGTAGAAACCGGAAAATGCGGTGGCATAAATCAACGGGAAAGCGGCAAACACGGCACCGCCACCGAGCACGAACCACACCTGGTTGCCTTCCCAATGCGGCCCGATGATGTTGAGTGCCACGCGCCGCTCCATATCGGTGCGACCGACATAGCGCAGGATGGTGCCGACGCCCATGTCCATGCCGACCATCACGGCCAGTCCCATCAGCAGCACACCCAGCAGCAGCCACCAGATGATTTGAAATACGGCATAGGTATCCATCGATCAAGCCTCCGCGTAGCCGGCCAACCGGTCGTCATTCGAGCGGTGCGCGGCGTCATTGTGCAATTGGTTTTCGTTGTCGCCATGGTCGTCCGGACCCTTGCGGATCGCTCGCAGCATCAGATACATCTCGATGACGATGAATACCGTGTAGAGCCCGACAAATCCGATCAGCGAAAAGATCATGTAACCGACACTGTGCGTGGATGCGGACATCCAGGTCGGCAGTACGCCATAGACGGTCCATGGCTGGCGCCCGAGTTCCGCAACCAACCAGCCGAACTCGCAGGCCAGGAACGGCACCGGAATCATCCACACCGCGATCTTCAGGAACCAGCGCTGACGTTCGACGTCGTTGCGCAGGCTGTAGATCACCGCAAGCACGAAGAACGCCAGCATCGCCAGGCCCAGCGCCACCATCAAGCGGAACGACCAGAATATCGGTGCGACCTGCGGAATCGAGTCCTTCGCTGCGGCATCGATCTGCGCGTCCGTGGCGGTGCCGACATCCGCGGCGTATCGCTGCACCAGGAAGCCGTAGCCCAAATCCTGTTTGTGCGCATCGAATTGCGCCAACGCCTGTGCATCGCCCGGTTTGGATGACAATGTCTGCAAGGCTTCGACCGCGGGAATTCCGTTTCGTACCCGCTTCGCCGCGACCTGCTCGAGGGTGTCCACTCCGGGCACCGTTCCGTCCAGCGAATGGGTCACCAGCAGCGACAATGCACCGGGCACCTGAATCTGTCCGTGGTTCACCTGCTCGCGCTGCGACGGAAACGCCACCAGATTGAACGGCATCGGCGCCGGTTCGCTCTTCCACAGGGCTTCCATCGCCGCCAGCTTGGTCGGTTGCGCCTGTCCACCGACGAAGCCCAGCGCATCGCCCAGCGTAATCACGCCGGCCGTGGCAAGTACGCCGAACAAAACCGCCATCCGGAATGAACGCCGCGCCAGTTCCACATGACGATTCTTCAGCATGTACCACGCGCTGATGCCGGCCACGAAGATCGCACCGGTCACGTAACCGGCAATGCTCGTATGCACGAACTTGTCTTGCGCATCGTGGCTGAAGATCAGATCGGCCAGGCTGTGCAATTCCATGCGCATCGTGGTCGGATTGAAGGATGCGCCCTCCGGCGCCTGCATGAAGCTGTTGGCGATCAGTATCCACAATGCCGACAGATTCGACCCGAACGCCACCAGGTAGGTGACTGCCAGATGTTGGCCGCGGCGCAGTCGATCCCAGCCGAATACCATGATGCCGATGAACGTGGCTTCCAGGAAAAATGCCATCAGGCCTTCGATCGCCAGCGGTGCACCGAAAATGTCGCCGACGAAGCTGGAATAGAACGACCAATTCGTGCCGAACTCGAACTCCATGGTGAGGCCTGTAGCCACTCCGATGGCGAAGTTGATCAGGAACAGCTTGCCCCAGAACTGGGTGATCTGCTTGTAGATCTCCTTGCCGGTGGTGACGTAGACGGTCTCCATCGCGGCGAGCATGAAGGAAAGACCCAGCGTCAGCGGGACGAACAAAAAGTGATACAGCGCGGTAAGCGCGAATTGCCAGCGGGAAAGGTCGACGACGGTCAAATCATGCATGATGGCGGCCTCCGGCCGATGAAATGGACTGAATTCTTGTCACGCGAATGTACCGGCATTGGGGGCGACGTGCGCTGCCGCCGGTTTCGCGTGTCCACAGCGGGGCGACGGTCTGCTGGCGATGGCGCGAACGAGAGGGACGTGAGTCGCGCCAGATGACGCACGCATGCCCGCTGAAAGTTTCGGATTTGCAATGACACCAAAAGGGAAATTCCACATTGCTCCTCGTATGGCAGCAGCTGACAGCGGTTTTCCGGCCGATATCGGCAAGCGATATCTGCGACCGAATGCACAGCAAACATGGTCGCGGGTCCGCTCAATCGGCATATTGACTACGATCAATATTCTTCCGCTGGCAATACAGCGAGACAAGGACGGCACGTTGACCGAAGCCATGCCCTGATCAAAGCAACCTGGCAAGGCCGCAGGTCGAGCATTTGCAAATCTCCTGCGACCTGTCATGAATTGAAGTCGAATCCCATGTTGCGCGCGAAATGAGCGCATACGCAACTCATGTCGCGTCGGCGACGAATCGGTTCGGCTTGTGTCTGAAGAGCTTTTCCCCTGCAGCCAGCGCCTTGCGCTGAAACTTTTGGCGCCGTTGTTCGATGCGTTTGAACAATGGATGTGGCGCACCGGCGCCCAAGAGCCCGCTATCGATCACGAACTCGCGCAATGCGACAAGATCGTGATCCTTTCCGAGCCAATTCGCGATGTCATCCGCTGCCTTCTCGGTTTCGTGAAGTCTGCGCGATTGTCCCGTGCGCAGTACCGCTGCAGCCGTGCGCAAGTATTTCGCCTTTTTGCGCCACGTGTGGAGCGATTGATCCGTTCGCTCCTCGCGTGCTGCCATGAAAGCCTTGCGCGCGGATCTGTAGACGCGGCGCAGTCCCGCTTGCATTACCTCAGTGCTGGCTTCTTCAATCTCTTGCCTTGTCCCCCGCGCGCGACTCGCGTCGATCAATTCGATGCAGTGCGCGAGGGCGTGCGGATGAAGTATCTTGGTGCGCATGTTCGCCAAGTGCGTTTCGATCGCTGACCTTAGTCTTGTGGCTTCCGCATCACGCAGCACTGCATCTTTACCGACGTCGAAAAATGACTCGAGCGTATTCAACATGATGTATGCATCGCGCAGAGGCGACAGCGACCGGCCCGCATCGCGCAAAGCAATATCGTACCTTCTGTAGTCGTCATCGCTAAACGTCGAGCGCAGCAATCTAAGGGCTGCGCGGGCCTTGTTGAGTGCCTTGCGCGCAGCATGCACGGAATCGTGGGATAGCTGTTCTTGCGACAAACAATGCCTCGCCTCGCCCGTCGCAGTTACAAGCATCAGTTGAACAAGGTTCATGAGCTATCGCACTCGTATGCGCGGGTGACCCTCGACGAGCGTACGCAGAGGTATGCGCTGTCCTGCTCGCCTTGGCGAGCCGTGGCCGGACGCATCTGCCGCTGCCTGCGCTTGATTGCCGAAACACGCATGGTGTCAATTTGCGGCCTCCAAACATTGACCTCAATCAAGAACCATCGCGAAAATCGCGCCATAATGGCCGCACCGCAAGGAAGTTTTCGGACCGCTGGTTTTCGGCCTCGCTCGATTGCTTTGCAATCCGAACAACGCGGTAGACTGAATCCTGTATGCGGCGCATTTGGAGGTGAGTTGTGAGGTATTACCTGATTCCAGTCCTCGCCGGTTTGTTTTATTTCGGTTTTTCAGATCCCGCATCGGCAGCAGCACCTGCTGCAGCGAATGAGTGCGAGGCGTGCCACGGCACTGGCGGCGTGAGCAAACACAAAGACATACCCACGATTGCGGGCATGTCCGCATTTTATCTGGATGGCCAGATACAGGCATACCAAAAAGGCCAGCGCTCCTGCCCATCGACGAAATTCCCCGACGACCCTGCCAAACCGGCGACCGACATGTGCGCGATTGCGAAGAAGCTTTCCGCGTCAGATTCGGCGGCAGTCGACAAATATTTTGCCGCACAGAAATTCGTGTCGGCAACACAGTCCACCGATGCCAAGGCCGCGGCCTTGGGCAAGCAGATTCATGACGCGGAGTGCGAGCTTTGTCACACCGAAGGCGGCAGCGTCGCCGATGACGATGCCGGTATCATCGCCGGGCAATGGATTCCCTACCTCAAAGCGTCGTTCGAGGATTATCAGTCCGGCAAACGCATCATGCCGGAAAAGATGAAGCCAAAATTTGTGAACCTGACCCCGGAAAAGATCAATGCACTGATCCAGTACTACGCGAGTGAAGGCAAGTAGCGCAATCCGACAGTGCCAAGCGGGTCGCGGTCGCAAAGGGAGGCTGAATGGACGAGAAGAATCGGAGCGCAGGTTCTGCCGGCCAGCCGCGGAGAGGCATCTGGCATTGGCTGTGGCAACCGTCCGGGCGCTGGTTCCTGCTTGGGCTGCCTGTTGGTGCCATCCTGACGTTCTTGCTTGGCATCGGCTTTACGGTAGGCGTACTGCGTCCGCAATTGCGGTTCACTGAATCGCAGAACTTTTGCACTTCCTGCCATGAAATGCAGGTTCCGTACGAACAGCTCAAGCACAGCTTCCATTATTCCAATGAATTCGGTATCCGTGTCACCTGCGCGGACTGCCATCTTCCGCCGACGCTCGGTGCCAGCCTGCTGGCACACTTCAACGCCCGGGTCGATGTCTGGGGGCACTTGACCGGCGTGATCGACACGCCGGCCAAGTTCGAGGCGGACAAACTGCGCATGGCGCAAGTTGTGTGGAAGGAATTGAAGGAGAGCAATTCCGCCTCGTGCCGCAAGTGCCACAGCTTTGCCGCAATGGCGCTGGACAAGCAGAGCCACTCGGCGGCCAAGCACCACTCGCCCGAGTACATTGCCAAAACCGGCAAGACCTGCATCGACTGCCACAAGGGTGTCGCCCATGAATTGCCGCAGAGATTGTAGCCGGGGCAGACGGCGCGTCCCTCGCGCAAAAATCCATCGTGGGCAGCGGCATTCACATCGACGCTCATGCTATTCGTCAACAACATCATGCAAGGCGCGCGTCCGCGGTCGCCATGCAGCCGATTGCGCGACCACTGCGCCGTGGTTAATCTGACTGGAGCCTGCGATGACCGCCGAAACCAAACGGATTGTGATGTGCCTGCTGTTTGCCGCGGGCGTCAATTTCTCCGGTCTGTGCACTATCGCTTCGGCCCAGCCACAGCCTGCAAACAAACCGCCAAACAATCCCACGGCCATCGCGCCGGCACATCCCGCAGTGGCGGGTCAGAAGTGCGAAAGCTGTCATGCGCCGCGCAGCATTCCCACGATCGACTCGCAGGCGCTGGCGCACTCGGTGCACGCGAAGCTCGGATGCACGGATTGTCATTCGGATATTGGCGACACGACGCTGTCGCCGAAAATGCAACCCGTCGACTGCGGCTCGTGCCATCGACGCATCGTCAATCAGCTTGCACGAGGCAGCCACGCGCCGGCTGCAAACGGTACCAAATCGCAGGCGCCGAGCTGCGTGGACTGCCATGGTTTCCATGACGTGGCAAAAGTCGACAGCTCGACGTTTCGCGATGCCATTCCAGGTCGATGCGCGGTTTGTCATGAAGAACGCTACAAGGGTTACATGGACCGGTTCCACGGCCAAGCCGCTGCGCTGGGCATGACCAAGGCGCCGCGTTGCTCTGATTGCCACAACCCGCACCGGCCGCTGCCTGCAAGTGATCCCAAGTCGCGCGTCGCGCCGGCGAATCTGGTGACGACCTGCGGGGCCTGCCACAAGGACGCGAACGAGAACTTCACCCACTTCGACCCGCATCCGCAGCCGTCGAACCGGGCGCATTCGGCCCTCGTGTACTTCTCAAGCCTGTTCATGAAGTGGCTGCTGATCGGCGTGTTCGGCTTTTTCGGTTTGCACACGCTGCTGTGGCTGCAACGATCCCTTGTCGCCCACGTACGTCACGAGTTGCCGCCCGCGGCGCCCGCCAGCGGCCAATACGTGCGGCGTTTCAGTTCGTTCTATAGCTGGATGCATGTTGTCGTGATCGTCACGTTCATCCTGCTGGCCATGACCGGACTGCCCCTGAAATACGCCTCCGCGTCATGGGCCCAGCTGTTGTCACGGCTGCTCGGCGGCGAACCGGCGATGCGCGCCATCCACCTTGTCTGCGGCGCGATAACGTTCGGCTACTTCATCGTTCATCTTGGTGCTGTTGCCTACCGGTTCGTGCGAACACGCGACATCCATCTGTTCTACGGCGCCAACTCGATGGTTCCGCGCGGCAAGGATATCGTCGACATGGTGCGCAATTTTGCCTGGTTCCTGTATCTCGGGCCGAGGCCGCATCTGGATCGCTGGACGTACTGGGAGAAGTTCGACTATTGGGCAGTGTTCTGGGGCGTAGCCATGATCGGCGCCTCCGGACTGATGCTCGCCAGTCCGGAACTCGCCGCGCACATGCTGCCAGGACAATTGCTTAACGTAGCGGCGGTCGTGCATGGTGAAGAAGCGTTGCTGGCCGTGGGCTTCATCTTCGTTTTCCATTACTTCCACAACCATCTGCGGCCGGAAAATTTCCCGATGGATGTCACCATCTTCACCGGGCGTCTGCCGATAGAACGGTTCCGCGAAGAGCGGCCTGAGCAGTACGCACGGTTGATGCGGGAAGGCCTGCTGGATGCTGCGCTGGTGGGTCCGCCATCGCGGCGACTGGTGGTCGTATCCACGATATTCGGAAGCATCGTGGTGATCATTGGCGTGGCACTGATCATTGCCGTCTTCGCAACGATCCTGTTCCCGCAAGGCGGCTGAGGCGTGTGGAGCGCTCCGGCAGCGACGCATTGGATGCGTGGCCCGGGTTCGCGGCGAGAGAAACTTGACGAACGTCAATACGGATGGTCGCCGGCTCTGTTCTAATTGATGTTATTGGGTTGCGTCGTCCGGAATTCGGAGTAAGGAGGGATACGTGCTTTCCTTCAAGGCGTGTCGCGCTTCAGGGTTGAATCTCGTGATTCTGGCCTTTGCAGTGGTGCTCGGCGGATGCTCCGGCAGTTCCGGCAGCCCGGGAGCACAGGGTGAGCCAGGACCCGCCGGCCCGCCCGGCCCACCCGGAACCACCACCGGCGGCAGCGTAACTGCGCTGACTTTGAAGATCACCTCCGCCACTCTCGGAACGACTTCGACGGTGAATTTCAGCGCTGTGGACCAAAGCGGAAACGGCTTCATCGGGATTCCCGCAAGCGCGCTCGAGGTCACGCTGGCAAAACTGATTCCAGGCAGCAACGGCGACAACAACGCCTGGCAGAGCTATATCAACGCCCAGGTCATGCCGACCGCAGGGCTTGGGTCCGGAACGCAACCGGCGATCCAGGCGACGACCGACAAGGGCGGTTCGCTGGTCAACAATGGCGATGGTACCTATACCTACACCTTCGGCACCAATGTCGCCAACGTTGCCACGCCGATTTCCGTACCGTTCGATCCAACGCTGACGCACCGTGTCGCCATCGCGATCCGTTCCAGCTCACTTCCCCCCGCCAACAACGCGGTTTACACGTGGCAGCCGTCAAGCGGCACCAGCAACGGCATCCTGACGCAAGACATGGTGGATAACCAAACCTGCAATGCATGTCACGGCCACCTGAGCGTGCATGGCGGCCCGCGTCAGGATCCTCGTTTGTGCGTTACCTGCCACAACCCTGGCAGTGTCGAACCGAACAGCGGCAACACGCTCGATTTCAAGGTCATGATCCACAAGATTCACGATGGCGCGAAACTGCCCAGCGTCATGGCCGGCACGCCGTACGTGATTTACGGCCATGGCAACTCGAAAAACGATTATTCCGATGTCGTGTTTCCACAGGATGTGCGCAATTGCACGACCTGCCACAACCCCGGCGACGCCGATACGCCCGACGCCGGCAGGTATGCATCGGCACCGACGATCCAGGCTTGCGGTTCCTGCCACGACAACATCGACTTCGCCAAGGGCCAGAGCGGCGGCCATGTCGGAGGAGTCGTGACCGACAATGCTCAGTGCACGGTATGTCATGCTGCCGACCGCATTGCCGGCAGTGTCGAGCAATCGCATGCGATTATCGGCCAGGTGGATGCGGCGAAGTTCGCCTACCACATCATCAGCATCACCAATACGTTGCCGGGCGAGAAACCGTCCGTCACGTTTTCCGTGACCAATCCGAAAAACAACGATGCGCCATACGACATCCAGACGGACCCGGCATTCACAGCCAGCGGCGGTAATTCCAGGCTCGGCATCGATCTGGCATGGAGCAATTCCGACTACGAAAACATCGGCAGCGGCAGTTATCCCGGCCAGCCGGTTTCAATCAATGCACTGAGCGCAACCAGCAATGGCGATGGTACGTACACGGCGACTTCGCCGGTTGCCATCCCGAATGGCACCACGGGTTCCGGCGCCGCCGTATTGGAGGGTCATCCCGCCGACACGACCGTCAATCCTGTCGTGAGGATCCCCGTGACCAGCGTCGTCAAGTATTTTGCCATCACCGACGCTCAGCCGGTCGCGCGACGCACCATTGTCGAAACCAGCCGTTGCCAGAATTGCCACGGACACAACGACGGGCTGTCGTTCCACGGCAACAACCGCACGGACAATACCCAGGTCTGCGTGGTTTGCCACGATCCCGATGCAACAGACCTTTCGCAGCGTCCGTCCGATCCGGATGTCGTCGCCAACGGAGTCAACACCGCCGCCGTCGACAAACTGGAACAGCGCCCGATCGATTTCAAATACATGATCCACGCCATTCACAGCGCGGACTACCGCACGGGCGATTACGTGATCTACGGTTTTGGCGGCTCACCGAACGATTTCGGCGATGTGCGTTATCCGGGCGTGCTCGCCGATTGCAGTCAGTGCCATGCGCGGACTACTTACGTGCCACCGTTGGCCGCATCGGATCTGGGCACGACGATCGACACGAACACGACGATCGTGGCGAGCGCGGGAACGCGGACATTCGCGCCCGCCGACACCATCATGAACCCTGGCCTGTACCGGCGTATTTCGCCGACTGCCGCGGCATGCTCTGCCTGCCACAGTGATGCGACGAGCCAGGCGCACATGCAACAAAATGGCGGCTCGTTTGGGATCACCCAGGCCATGATCGGAAGCACTGCGCCAACCACCGAGACCTGCGAAATTTGTCACGGCAGCGGAAGGATCGAAGATGTCACCGTCGCCCACGGAGTCCCCTGAGCTGCGCCCGGTCGCAGGAGCAGCCATGGGCCCGGTCGTGCCGTGGCGTTTGTTGCTGAGCGTGCTTCTCGTATTCGGTGCAGTTCGAATCTGCTTTCCCGCCGCCCCAACCACCGCAGGCGCAGTCGCGCCCGACTACTCGGCGAAAGGCGCCGATACCTGCCTCAAATGTCACGACGACGCCAACGTCGCGGCGATTTTCGGCACCCGGCATGCGGTCGCCGCGGACCAGCGCACGCCTTTCGGCCAGCGCCAATGCGAGTCGTGTCACGGCCCTGGCGGCGATCACGCAAAGCGTCTGCATCCCGGCGAAAAACGTACACCGATGCCGTTGTTCGCCACGGGCTCGACGGCAAGCGTGATGCAGCAGAATCAGGTCTGTCTCGGCTGTCACACGCAGCAAAGACATTTGCTCGACTGGCAAGGCAGCGTGCACCAGCGCGAAGATGTGGCCTGTGTGAGCTGTCACCGCATTCATGCCACGCACGATCCGGTCACGGTCGTGGCCGAGCAACCTGCGGTGTGTTATCAATGTCACAAGCGCGTGCGCTCGGATTTCGAGAAATTCTCCGCCCACCCACTGCATGAAGGCGACATGGCCTGCAGCGCCTGTCACGCGCCGCACGATTCGCTGTATCCGGCACTGTTGAAACGACCGACCCTGAATCAGACCTGCTACAGCTGCCACGCGGAAAAGCGCGGTCCGTTCCTGTGGGAGCACGCTCCAGTCGCCGAAGACTGCAGCAATTGTCACCTCCCGCATGGTTCCGTCAATCCCGCGCTGTTGACGAATCGGCCACCGTTGTTGTGCCAGCAGTGCCACGCCGCGGACGACCATCCCAGCGTTGCCTTTACGGGTACGGGCCTGGCTGATCGGGTCCCTTCGTCATTTCTACTCGGCGGCAGTTGCACGAACTGTCATTCGCACGTGCACGGATCCAACGCCCCGTCTGGCGCCGATCTGAGCCGTTAGGTGAACGCATGAACGCCATACGACGCATGAGTCCAGACAAGTCGATAACCGGGATCGCCGTAGGCATCTGGCTGGTCTTGTGCTGCGTGCTGTCTATGTCATTGAGTCATGCATCGGACGACACTCCAACGGCTGCGCCTGACATGTCGAAGTGGGCGTGCGCGTTCTGCCCATTCGGCTACGGCTGGAGCGGCGATGCCGACTTCGGCGTGACGGGCATCTCCGGCGGCAACTATTCATTTGGCAACCACTCCGGCTATTACGATAGCGGCGTATACGCCGACGTCGGCGGCAACGCCCGCTACCGCAGCAAGGATGGTTACTATTTCGACGCCAGTAGCGACAACCTGGGTCTGGACTCGCGCTGGATCGATCTGCAGGGCGGACGCCAGGGCGCGTTCGAACTCCACGGCGAATTCCGCCAGATTCCCCAATTCGGATTCGACAGCGGGCAAACGCCATTCGCCGGCGCCGGCACGAGCCAGCAAACCCTGCCTTCAAACTGGGTATACGGCGGCAGCACGGCGCAGATGAACTCGCTGGCCGGTACGTTGCGACCCGTCGACACCAGCACGCAGCGTCGCAGTTTCGATCTCGGAGCCGATATTACCCCGAGTAAATCTCATTGGGATTTCGCATTCGACGTCCGCCACGATGAACGCAGCGGCAACCAGATCACCGGAGCCAACTTCCTCACAACCGCAACGCAACTGGTGCAGCCGATAGACTATCGAACCAATCGCATCGAGGCATCCGTCGGCTATTCGATGCGCACCTGGCAAGTGCGCGGGGGATACTATGGGTCGTTCTTCAGCGACGGAAATTCCGCGTTGCAATGGACCAACCCGTTCGGCGCGATTGCGCCGGGCGCCAATACCGGCTCAATGAGCACCGCACCCGACAACGCATTCAATCAGTTTTCCCTGGTTGGCGGTTGGCAGATCCTGCCAAACACCCGATTGATGTCCAGCCTTGCGTATGGACAGGAGCGACAGAATGCGGATTTCATTTCCGCGACCATCAATCCCGCCCTGACGACAACTGCGCTGCCTTCCGCCAGCCTGCATGGCCGCGTCGACACGGGCAACTATATGGTCCGCCTGTCGTCCTCGCCATTGCGCCACCTGTCCATTGCCGGCGAATACCTGATCGATCGGCGCGACAACAAGACGCCGCAAAATGCGTATCAGCAGGTCAATACCGACGCATTCGTGGCAGGCGACCGGATCAATCTGCCCTACAGCTTTGAACGCAGGCTGGCCAAACTGCGCGTCGCGTACCGGATCACCCCACAAATCAAGCTGCAAAGCGGTGCGCAGCGGGAAAACTACGATCGTACCTTCGATGCATCGCTGCGTACGCGCACCGACTCCGCCTGGCTGGAACTCAATTCGTCGTTCGCGACCTACTTCGATTTTTCGGCAAAGTATTCGCAGGCCCGGCGTCGCCTGAACAGTTATCAGCCAGTCTCCGACATCGCGCTGTCCGACAATCCGCTGCTTCGCGACTTTGATGTCGCCAATCGCACGCGCGATCAATGGCGTGCCTCGATTTCGTACACGCCATTGGCCAATTTCGGTCTGGATCTGGTGCTCCAGCACAACCGGGATACATACACCGATTCGCCGATCGGACTGACCGGCGACAGCGACCACAATGCGACGCTGGACGCGAATTGGCGGCCCCGCGAAAAAATCCGTCTGGATGCTTTCGCCACCCGCGAGTTCATCCGCTACAACCAGGCCGGAAGCCAGAGCTTTTCCGTTCCCGACTGGTACGGCAGCAGCCGTGCGATTGTCGACACGTTCGGATTCAGCAGCCAATGGCGCGATCTGTTCGCGCACGTCGATGCCGGAGCGAGCTACAGCTTTTCGTATTCGCGCGACGCGATCGCCGTCGCGACCGGCACGGCGACCGTTCCATTTCCGAAAAATACCGTCAATTACGGTGCGGCAAAGTTATGGTCGCGCTACCGGATCAATACGCGCACCAGCGTGCGCTTCGACTATGCGTTCGAACGATTGAGCACCGCCGACTGGGCGCTCGATGGCGTCGAACCGGATACGGTATCGAATGTGCTCGCCCTGGGAATCAACAGTCCCCGTTACCGCGTCAACCTATTCCGGGCGACGTTCCAGTATGTCTTCTGAAGCCCGGTCAGGATCGAAAAACCGTATCGATTTGCTGCTCCTTCACGCACCCAGCGTCTACGACTTCCGCAAACACGCCATACTTTATGGACCGGTGAGCGACATGATTCCGTCGTCCACCGTCTTCGAAATGTATCCACTCGGCTTCCTCACGATCGCCAGCTATCTGCGCGATCAGGGACTGAATGTGCGGATCGTCAATCTGGCGCTGCGCATGATGAACAGTCGTCGCTTCGACGTGCCGCGGTTTCTCGCGCGTCTCAAGCCGAAGGCAGTCGGAATCGATCTGCATTGGTTGCCGCACGCGCATGGCGCGCTGGAAGTGGCGCGGATCGTCAAGGAAATACATCCCGATGTTCCGGTGATCATGGGCGGCCTTTCCTCGACGTATTTCCACAAGGAACTCATCGCCTACCCGCAAGTGGACTATGTCTTTCGCGGCGACAGCACCGAACCGCCGCTGCATCGATTGCTTGTCGCTCTGCAGGAAGGCGAGCCGATCGACAACATTCCGAACCTCACCTGGAAGCGCGAGGGCGAAATCCGGATCAATCCGCTGATATTCATTCCGCCTTCGCTCGACTACGTCGATTTGCGGCCCGACCTCATGGTCGAGATGGTGATGCGTTATCGGGATCTGCAAAGCACGTTGCCGTTCAACGGCTGGTGGAACAATCCGATCACCACCGTGTTCACCGTTAAAGGCTGCGCGCATGAATGCATCACCTGCGGCAGTTCGCAAACGACCTGCACACATTTGACCCGGCGCACGCGGCCGGTTTTTCGCTCGCCTGCCAGTCTGGTCGCCAACATGAAGGCGATCTGCCGTCTCACACGCGCGCCGATTCTGCTGGTCGGCGATCTGCTCCAGGCCAGTCGAGAGCATGCCCAGGCGGTACTTGATCGACTGCGCGAAGCGCGACTGCCCAATGAAATCGTTTTTGAATTCTTCACCGTGCCACCAGCGGAATTTCTCCAGGAAATCGACCGTTGCGTTCGCCACTGGAGCATGGAGATCAGCCCCGACAGCCACGATCACGCGGTGCGACGCGCACAGGATGGCGAGCCGGCCTACTCCAATGAAGACATGGAGGCGATCCTCAAGCAGGCATTGAAGTTGCGCTGCACGCGCCTGGACGTTTTCTTCATGATCGGCCTGCCGCTGCAAACCAGGGAGTCGGTCATGCGTACCATCGACTACTGCGAACATCTGTTCCAGATCGGCGATCGGCGTCTGTCGTGCTTCATTTCGCCGATGGGTCCGTTCATCGATCCGGGCAGCCGCGGTTTCGAGGATCCGGACAAGTTCGGTTACCGGTTGTTCGCCCGCACCCTCGAGGAACACCGCCAGCTCCTGGTGCAACCGACCTGGGAACGCATTCTCAATTACGAATCGAAATGGATGACGCGCAAGCAGTTGGTCGACGCCACTTACGACGCGGCCGAAAAACTCAATGAACTGAAAATGAAATACGGGCGGATCTCACTGCGACGTTCAGCGGCGGTGGCAAGCGGCATTCGCGCGGCGCGGGCGCTGCGCGAGCGACTCGATAATGCCGATGCAAGCAGCGGGGATGCCGATGCATTGGCGCGACTGAAGGGCGAGATCTCGCGTTTCAGCATTTCGACGGTCTGCGACAAACGCGAACTGTTCTGGCAGCGGCACGTATTCAATTTCAGATTCAGGGAAATCGCGCGCATCGCCGGCCGCTATTTCCTGAATATCCGGTCGGGGCGAACGTCGTGAAATGGCCTCGTGCTGCGTGTGCGTCTTACCGCCCTGCTTGTTTGGCGATCGGTGCGATCGCCATGCAGCCGCGAACGCGCTGCCGTGCGCGACGTGCGTTTTCCGGCAGCGACGATATTATCGCCGAGCGGCTTTGCGCCGCCTCGCATGGGCTCTTTTGAGCTGGTCGCCACAATAAACATCGTGCAATGCCGCAATGATGCGCTGGGCCGGCCCACTGGCAAGCGTGTAGTAAATCGTCTGCGCTTCGCGCCGCGTCGTCACCAAACCTTCATCGCGCAATTTGGCCAGATGCTGCGACAAGGCCGATTGACTCAGTTCGACTCGCGCGTTGATCTGGCCGACCGACAATTCGCCACCCACGAGCAGGCACAGGACACGCAGGCGCTGGCCGTTGGCAAGCATTTTCAGCATTTGCGCTGCATCGTCGGCACTGGCACGCATTGCGTCAATATCGATGGCACCGATGGCGACAGTGCCGCGCTGCGATGGGGAACTCATGGGATCTGATACCTGTCCGGATCGAACGATTGCAACCTTGCCAACTCAAAACCTGCCTTCAATCGATTCGAAATCGTTGATATCGATTGTGCAATGGTTATATATTAGCACAAATGCAACTACAAATACCCGTCGAATCGGGCGCAACGCTTGAGGCGAATGGATTCCCATGTGAGCAGGAGCCTGGTCGAGAGCGACCGGGTCAACGAGCCACGAAGGATCCAGCGACATGATCGTTGCCAGCCTGGTTTGCTAGACTTCCCGCAACGCCCGTCGCCATCGAATCGGCTTCATGGAATCGACTACTCGCACAGACCCGTCGCCCGCGCTCGCACCGCATCTTCTGATTGTCGACGACGACGAAGAGATACGCACACTCGTCGATCGCTATTTCGGCAATCAGGGGTTCCGCGTCAGCCAGGCGGCCGATGGAGCCGCATTACGCACGACGATAGAAGCCGAATCAATCGACATCGTGCTGCTTGACCTGGGACTGCCCGGTGAAAACGGCCTTGATCTGACGCGCTGGCTGCACGAAAACTGGCGCGGCGCAATCATCATCCTGACCGGGCGCGGCGAATCGGTCGATCGTATCGTCGGCCTGGAGCTGGGTGCCGACGACTACGTCACCAAGCCGTTCGATCTGCGCGAACTGTTGGCGCGCGTACGCAGCGTATGCCGTCGCACGTCCGCGCCCTCGCCGGCGTCGACGCCGGCTGTGGCCGGCTGCATCGAGTTCGCAGGACTGCGCGTCGACGCCGGCGCCCGGAAGCTGTCCGGCTCCGGCGGCGAAATCGCACTGACTACCGGCGAATTCGATCTGCTCATGGTGTTTCTGCAACATCCCAACCGCGTATTGTCCCGGGATCAGATCATGAATGCCATGCACAATCGCGACGCCGGCCCATACGACCGCGCCATCGACGTTCAAATCGGCCGTCTGCGGCGTAAAATCGAAGCCGATCCAGCCAGACCGAGTCTGATCAAATCGGTGCGCGGGGCCGGTTACATGTTCGCCGCACGCGTGCAGCGCCAATAGACGTATCGGGGCATGTAACTGCCATGTTCAGGGAACTTTTCAATGTCGCACCCGACGCGATGATCGTCGTCGACACCAGCGGGCGGATCGTGCGCGCCAATCCGCAGGCCGAGGCTCTGTTCGGATTTGATGCAAGCGCGATGACCGGCCAGCCGATCGAAATGCTCATGCCTGAAAGCGCACGCCACAGTCATGCCTCCCATCGCGCCGGCTATGTGGCGAACCCGCGCGTTCGTCTCATGGGAACCGGCCAGGAACTGACCGGGCTCAAACGCAGCGGCGAGACGTTTCCCGTGGAAATTGCGCTCAGTCCACTGAATAGCCCGCAGGGTCAGTTGTTTCTCGCTGCCGTTCGCGATGTCTCCGAAACCCAACTGGCCCGCAAGGCGTTGGTGCGGTCCAGGTTCGATGCGGTTCTGGCTCAGGTGGGACAACTGGCATTGTCGGAAGCGAGCCTCGACGCGGCAATGCAAAAAGCGCTCGAACCGATTGTTGACCGTGTTGGGGGTGCAAGCCGTGGCGATCGTCTTCAGGCACGCGCGATTGCGACAGATGCAGGTGCGGGTCGCGCTGGGAATCAATCCGGAACGGATCAACGGCCTGTCCTGGTCGCTGATATCGGACAAAGTCGCAGAACCCGGCGCGCAGGCCACAGATCCATTACTGGTCGAAGGCTTCGATAGCACAGCCGTCTTTCCGCTCTTCGACACGAATGAGCCGATGGGCGCGTTGCTCGTGCTGTCGCACGAATTTCGAAATTACGATCACGACGCCGACGCACTTTCTGCAGTCCATTGCAAACATCCTGGCCACGGCGGTGCAACGCAGTCGAATCGAGGAACAGCTATCGCACGGACAACGCCTGGAGGCGATCGGCCAACTCACCGGAGGGGTCGCCCACGACTTCAACAATCTGTTGACCGTGATTTCCGGCAACCTGCAAATCCTCGAGGACGAGCTGACCGACCGCCCCGGTGCGCGCGAAGTGATAGGCAGCGCGTTGCGCGCGGTGGACCGCGGCGCCGAACTGACACGCAATCTGCTGGTGTTTGCCCGGCGTCAGCGACTATCGCCTCGCGCCAGCGATCCGGCGAAATTGATCGGCGATCTCGGCGTCATGCTGCAACGCACGCTCGGAGAAGCGATCAATCTGGAAATCACGTGCGCTGCCGACGTCGCGCGCGTCTTCGCCGATCCCGGACAACTGGACAGCGCCCTGGTCAATCTCGCGCTGAACTCTCGCGATGCGATGCCTCGCGGCGGCGAACTGAGCATCCGCGTGTTCAACGAACATGTCGGCGAACCCGACAGGGCCGATGGATTGGAATCCGGCGACTATGTCGTGTTCGAAGTTCGCGACACCGGATCGGGCATGACGCCGGAAGTGTCGCGACCGCGTATTCGAACCATTTTTCACGACCAAGGAAAGCGGCAAGGGCAGCGGGCTGGGTTTGAGCATGGTCTACGGTTTCGTCAAGCAATCCGGCGGCCAGCTTACCTTGAAGAGCCAACTCGGCTATGGAACGACAATCCGCTTGTATCTGCCTGCAGTCG